>CAWBIC010000001.1:0-11141 GCA_963788765.1 uncultured Alphaproteobacteria bacterium
CGAAGTAGATGTCTTTCAGCGTGTCCAGGAACAGGTCGTTCAGGTCCTTGTCGGCCATTTCTTCTCTCCCTCATAAGCCGCGTTACGATGCGCTCCCAACTTAGATTTCAAGCATTCGTTCCAGCCGTTGATCGCCTCACGTAACCACGCCGGCGCAAGTCCAGGGAGCTCGCGATTTCTTACGAAGTCGCCAGCATTGCCGCCACGGCGAGCGCCATGACTGCGGTTGCCGTCCAACCGAGCGCCTTGACCCCTCCGGAAACGACGAACTCGCCCATGACCTTGGGCGCGGCGACCAGCCACATCATGATCGCCATGACGGGAACGGCGACCACGCCATTGATCACAGCGCTCCAGTACAAGGCCCGGATCGGATCGATCGGAGTGAAATTCATGATCATGCCGACGATCGTCGCGATGCAAATGACTGCGTAGAAGGCCTTGGCTTCCATCGGCTGGCGGGCGAGCCCGGTCGGCCACTTCCGCGCTTCGCCGACGGCGTATGCCGCCGATCCGGCGAGGACGGGGACGGACAGACATGCCGGTGCCGATGACGCCAAGGGCAAATATCGTCTCGGCAAGAGGCCCTGCAATGGGCCGCAAGGCTTCGGCTGCCTGGGCCGAGGTCTGGATGTCGGTGACGTTGTTGGCGTGCAGCGTAGCAGCCGCCGTGATCATGATCGCAAGGGCGATGAAGTTCGAAAGCGCCATTCCTACGAAGGTGTCGAGGATGAATCCGGTTGAGCGCTTTCTCACCCTGATGAGGCGCGCGCTTTAGTATCTGCCGGGCCGGGACGGTGCGGACGTCTTCGGCTTCCTGGGAGGCCTGCCAAAAGAACAGGTAAGGACTGATGGTGGTGCCGAGGACGGCCACCACGGTCGTGAGATAATCCTTCTCCCAACGCAGCGAGGGGATGACCAGGCTTTTTGCTGCCTCCGACCACGGCACCTTCACCATGAACATGCAGGCCACATAGGCGAACAGAAACAGCGTCAGCCATTTCAAAACCGCGACATAACGGGTGTACTGCAGGAAAATCTGAAGCGCGATGCAGATGGCCGCGAACAACAGCACGAAGAAAATCTGCGGACCGCCAACAACCAACCTTGAGGCGTCGGCCATCGCGCCGAGATCTGCTCCGATATTGATGGCATTGGCGATCAACAGCAGCACCACGATCCCGGTAAGCAACCAGGGTGGGCAGTGCTGACGCAAGTTGCCGGCGATGCCGCGGCCGGTGGTGCGCCCCATGCGGGCGCTCACGATCTGCACCGCCGTCATCAAAGGATAGGTGAATAGCATCGTCCAGGTCAGCGCATACCCGAACTGCGCGCCGGCCTGCGAGTAGGTCGCGATCCCGCTAGGGTCGTCATCGGATGCCCCGGTGATCAGGCCGGGGCCCAGGACCCCGAGCAACCGCGGCTTGGTCGGCTCCACGACCGGGCTCGGACCGGCATCGACGGGCTGCTCGATTTCGAAGGCCATGTGTGCATCAGTTGGTCTGCCGCCCCGATACGCATTTACCGAGGCGGCAGGATTCGGTTCAGTATTTGAACTGCGGCATCGCCTTCAACTGGTCCTTGGTTGCATTGTAGATGGCGTGGTCGGGATACCAATATCCGTTAGCCTTCCGATCCTCCGCCGTCGTCGTTGCTGAGCCCGTGGTCCGGGCCGTACCGTCCGCGGCAGTGCGCGCGCTGCTGTCAACGTTCGTCGCCGGACGGTTCGTTGTATAGGAAGTCGTGGTGCTAGCGGTCGTGGACCGCGGCGGCTCATTCGACCATTTCAACTTGTCGTAGGCGACGGCGACGTAGTGTTCGCCCATGCCGAGGAAGCCGCCAACGCCCAGGACGACGTTCTCGACCCTTCCCGCCTTGTCCAGGATGACATCGTTGATGTCGCCGATCTTTTCATTGGCATCGTTGTAGACGTTGACGCCGACGAGCTTGGAAGCCCGCCATTCGCCTTCCCTGTGCGCTGACACGGCACTATCGGCGGCGGCGGTCTTGTTCGAGGCAGTTTGCGCCGATGCTGTGCACGTGAACAGTGCCGTGGTCAGCAAAGCGGCGGCGAGATACTTGGTCATGTGGCCTCCATTGATTTGGCGAGTTAAGTTGACGGTTCCAAACGAGCGCGTCGTGCTCAGTGGTGCAGCAGCATGATGAGAATGATCAGCGGGATCGGAATTCCGAGGAGCCAAAGCAGAATAGGCATGATGTCTCTCCTTTCGTTTCGAGGGTTAGCGATTGATCGCGGGGGTTCCGTAAGCCTTCCTGCCCCAGGTGCCGTCGCGAAGACCGCCACCCTCGGTCGCGGCGAGCGACGCGGAGAACGCGCCGATGAACAGCGACAGCGTCAGCCAGATCGCGTTCTGCATCGCCGCCTTGCGCGCCTCATCCAGGTCCGTCTTGACCTGGGTGACGACGTCATTGACGCGCTTCTCGGCATCGGCCTGGCTTAAGCCAGTGCGGGCAGAGACGACCTTAGCCACGTAGGCGCGGTCAGCGGGATTGAGATCGCTGCCATTGTGGAAGCTGGTGGTGAACAGGCGGACCATCTCGCCCCGCGTGTCGGAGGGGTTCTGTTGACCTTGAGTAGACGAATTATCGGAGCGCAGCAGCGTGTCGACGTAGCTGTTCATCGGCGATGACTGTGCGGCGTTGGCCGCCGCCTGGGTGGCGCCGGCAAGTGTTCCGCCCACAAGCGAACTTGCCGGAGAGGCCAGCAGCACGGCACCGAGAACGGATGCCGCCGCCCAGGCCAGAAAGCCATGCGCGGTATCGCGGAAGTGCACCTCGGTGGTCTGCACTCCCACCCACTTTGTCCGCAGGCGGCCAGCAAGATAGCCACCGATAGCTGACGAGATCATCGCCATCACGATGAAGTACAGCCCCGTACCGATCTTGAATGTAGTTGCCGAGACGCCGGAATTTCCCCACGGCGAGATGACCGCAAACCCCATGCCGGCACCGAAAGAAAGAAGGACAAGCGTCAGTGCCACAGAAGCAACCGCGCCTGCGAGCACGGCCGTCCACGACACCCCTGGTACTGACGGTTCCATCAATTCTTGCGCGGTTTGTGGATAAGCCTGTTCCATTTGTTCCTCACAGCCATCGGTTTCGCTGCCTCCAAAATGCGCAGATGGAACGAAAGTTCCTGCGGAAATTTGCAAAGCGGAAGCTCCGCTGATCCGCCGGGTCGACCACTTTTCGGCGGCAAAGATGCGGGCCCAATTTGCAATCGCCACCTTCAGAAAATCATCGCTCTACCGGTCTGACAGCCGACCGGCCGGCAATCCGCCCGAATGCTGCATCACCGGGTGGATGGAACGTCAGGCGCTCAAATGACGTTTCCTAGCCGGCGGGCCGCTATCGTGCTGACTCCGCTGGCTCACACAGGTCATGATATCCTCATGCCGATCGAGATCGGCGCGGCTTGTGAGTTTGTCGGCGCTCATTCTCCTTTGGCTTAGGCGCAAACAGCTCGGCCCTGATCTTTGGCTGGCCGGATCATTCGCGATAACTGTTCGGCCGCATTCTTAGTGCTTACTCGCCTCTATGGCGCTGACATAGAAGAACGACGACCCGCGCCGCGAAGGCTAAGCGGCGGCATTTCGATGACCGAATGACTTGAGAAAAACCGAGACAGGTTCCGTTTCTGCGTCCTCTGGGACGCTTCGTTCCGAAAAATCGGAAGGGGCTACGGTGGAACCAGCGATCTACGCAAAAGCCCCGCAGTGCGGGGCTTTTGTTTCCCGACTTATGTCGGCGTCACCATTTCTGGCGCCCGTACCAATCATCGATTTCTTTTTTGGCCTGATCTTTCTGATAGCCGTAGCGCTGTTGGAGCTTGCCTTCGAGCTGGTCTCCCTTCCCGGCGATGACGTCCAGGTCATCGTCCGTGAGTTTACCCCATTGCTCCTTGACCTTGCCTTTGACCTGCTTCCAGTTTCCTTCGACGCGATTCCAGTCCATAGGCTCCTCCTTGGATAATGAGCACGTAACTCAGATTGGCCCGTAAGGTTCCGGAGCGCCTGCGACAACTTGTTCTCGGTTACCCGAATTCAGCTTGAGTTCTCACAGCGCGCAGGCGCTAGCCCTGCATTAAACCTTATGGTCTAAGTTGATTTGGGAGTGGCCAATTGAACAAGCGACTGGCCGCAGTATTAGTTGTCCATGGCAGAGTCGTTCGGAAGCGCATTTACCATCGTTGAAGTGACGGCAGACGATTGGGCGGCGGGCGACCAAGGAAGGAGTTTTGGGTCGCGGCAGCCAAACCAAGTCAAGCGCTGACGTTAGTGCTTGCAGCCGTCCCGGAGGGCTGGACGGCGGAACTCGTGACTGACCGCGTGACGCAACAGCAACAAGCGTCGCTGGAAAAGCTAGAATCTCAAGCCTGGTGAAGTCTGCAAATTGACAAGTGAGGCCTCCGGCGGAGTGCTGTCCGAAAATCAAGCCATCTTGAGCATAGTTCGTCGGCAAAAGGCGCTACTGGCAACTGGCCAAGCCGGATTAAGTGCCGGAAGTCGAGACACACCTGCGCGAGGCCCTCGCACCGAAGGGATGGATCTCGGCGTTTCGACCATGTACCGCATAGCTGAGGGCAGCCAACAAAGATGAAGAACGTGCACTGTCCGCTGTACACCGGGCTCAATTCATGAGTTTGGTTCAAGCCGGTCTAACATTTCGCGCACACGCAAAGCGAGTTTTGCCTGAGAGATCAGGCTTCTCTAATAACTCGACTCCCTCGTCCAGGCGTCCTTGGTGGACCACGGCGTTTCGCGAGTACCCTGTCATATACAGGATCTTGATGCCTGGGCGGATCTGCTGTGCGCGCCGACCAAGCTCCCGTCCATTGATTCCAGGCATGACGACATCGGTCAGTAAGAGATCAACCTTCGGCTCTTCCTGCAGGAGGATGGTCAAGGCAGCTTGGGCGCTGGAAGCCGGAACGACGCGATAATTCAAGTCTCGCAGAAGCTCAGAAACATATGCACGCAGGTCCGCATCATCTTCGACGACGAGTATCGTCTCCAGTTTCTCGCCTTCCGGGCGAAATTCGTCTGCATCACTTTCGACCGGTCGAGCATCCCCATGGTACCGGGGGAAATACATTCTGATGCTGGTACCTTGGCCGACTTCGCTGTAGATCTTCACGTGCCCGCCAGACTGTTTTACGAAACCATAGACCTGGCTCAGGCCAAGGCCCGTGCCTTGCCCGGGTTCTTTTGTCGTAAAAAAAGGCTCGAAAGCATGATTGAGAACGTCCGCGGTCATCCCGGTACCCGTATCGGTCACGCAAACGATGACATACTGGCCCGGGGAGAGCTCAGGATTTACCCGGCAATAGTCCTCGTCAGCTAAGACGTTCACAGCTTCGACCGTGAGTTTGCCGCCATCCGGCATTGCATCGCGTGCGTTGATACCGAGATTGATGATGGCGGATTCGAGATGGTTGGTATCGGCCTCGATCGACCAGAGACCTGCACTTCCGACGGTCTGAACTTCGATACGTTCACCGAGGGTACGCTGCAGAAACTCTTGCAAACCATTCAGGAAATTATTCAGATTGATGGGTTGCGGGTCGAGCGCTTGCCGACGCGAGAATGCGAGCAGGCGGCTGGTCAGTGCTGCCGCCCGTTGAGCGCCCCGCTTGGCATTGGCCAGTGCGCGCTGAAGATTCATGCTGTTAGCCAAGCCGCGGCTGTTTCGCTCGGCGGTCTCAAGGTTGCCAAGCACGATCATCAGGAGATTATTGAAGTCGTGCGCAATCCCACCGCTGAGCTGGCCTACCGCTTCGAGCTTCTGAGAAGCGGCCAACTGCTGCTGAACGCGCTGAAGTTCGTCCTGGGCCTGCTTTCGCTCCGTTACGTCGCGAGTTACTTTTGCAAAACCGACCAGTTCGCCAGCCTCATCTGTGATGCGATCGATGACAACTGACGCCCAAAAGCGACTGCCATCCTTTCGCATTCTCCAGCCTTCAGCCTCGAAGCGTCCTTGTTTGGCCGCCTCGGCGAGCGCCAGTTTAGGCACGCCAAGTTGAATATCTTCAGGCGTGTAAAATCGGCTGAAGTGCTGGCCGATAATTTCGTCCGGATCGTAACCTTTGATGCGCTGTGCACCCGGATTCCAGGTAGTTACGTTGCCGGCAGGGTCCAGCTGAAAAATCGCATAATCGACGACAGCCTCGATCAATCGACGGTATCGTCGCTCGCTCTCCAGAAGTTCGTTGTGGGCTTGCTGACGTTCTGTGATGTCGCGCGTTACCTTTGCAAAGCCGATCACCTGACCTTGCTCGTCGCGAATTGCATCAACGACGACGAGCGCCCAAAAGCGGCTCCCGTCTTTGCGGACGCGCCACCCTTCGGAACTGAAACGGCCAGTTTCGGCTGCAATCCTCAATGCGGTTTGGGGAAGCCCTTTAGCGCGATCCTCCGGCGAATAAAACGATGAGAATGGTTTGCCGATAATCTCGTCGGCCGAGTAGCCCTTCAGTCGCTCCGCTCCGGCGTTCCAACTACGCACAGTGCCATCTACATCGATCATGTAGATTGCGTAATCCACGATGGCGTCTATGAGCAGTTGAAGTCGCCGCGCGTCGGCGACCCCGTCGAGCTTTGATTGTGGTTTATCCAACGGGTCGAGCGCTCCCAAACAGACCCAACGTAGCAGAATGCGCATTGGTTCCATATCTCAAACACCGTCCACTGAGATAAATGCGCCGTCGTTGCCAGCCAGTGGATGGAATGCTCACTGAAAGAGCTGGGCGTGTGGCATCTGAGCGTTCGCCCTGTCAAACACATCCGAGCAGCTCGAGCCGGGAACCGAGCCCCGGGGGTAAAAGTTTCCGTAAATCAATGTCGAGGGTTCGCCTGCGGCGAAACGGGGGTTTGACATGGATGATGATAAGCAGTTGCCCGACGGGGATGAGCTTCCGAGGATTTCCACTGGAAATGCCGGTTTAGACGACATACTCGGGGGCGGCATCGACCCCGAGAGGATGTATCTATTCGAAGGGCAACCCGGTTCGGGCAAGACAACCCTGGCTTTGGAATTTTTGCTTGAAGGAGTTCGCGCCGGCGAACCGACACTTTACATCACGCTATCGGAGACCGAGCGAGAACTGCGTCTGGTCGCGAAGCGTCATGGGTGGTCGCTCAACGGCATCACGATCTTTGAATTAATCCCGCCTGAGACCACTCTGGATCCAAGCCAGGAACTCACGGTGCTGCATCCTGCAGATATGGAGCTCAGCGAAACCACGCAAATGATCTTCGACCGGGTTGAGGCTTTGGCCCCGGCTCGTATTGTGCTCGACAGCCTGTCGGAGCTTCGGCTGCTGGCACAAAGCCCGCTTAGATACCGTCGTCAGATCCTCGCGCTGAAACACTTCTTTTCAGGTCGAAAGTCTACCGTGGTCCTGCTCGATGACCTTTCATCACAGCAGAACGATCTGCAACTGCACTCGATCGCCCATGGCGTCGTGCTGCTTGAGCAGTTGGCGATCGACTACGGTGCGCAGCGGCGGCGCCTTCGCGTCGTGAAGATGCGTGGCATCGATTTCAAGGGCGGATTTCACGACTTTACCATCAGGCATGGGGGTCTCAAAGTTTACCCCCGACTTGTTGCAGCCGAGCATCATAAGGATTTCGACACCGATGTCGTCTTAAGCGGAAATGCGGAACTGGACGCTCTGCTGGGCGGCGGCCTCGAGCGCGGAACAAATGCGCTCCTGATCGGCTCAGCGGGCGTTGGAAAATCATCCATGGCGCTTACCTACGCGATCGCAGCCGCATCTCGGAACGAGCGCTCCGTGATTTTTGCCTTCGACGAAGGGCGCGGCACCATGAGTGCGCGTGCCAAGACGCTGGGGCTTCCGCTTCAGGAGGGGCTCGAAAAAGGCCTGATCGATATTCAGCAAATCGACCCTGCTGAAATGGCGCCGGGCGAGTTCGCCGACGCCGTGCGAAGCAGCGTAGAAAGTGATAACGCGCGGGTCGTGATTATCGACAGCCTCAACGGCTATCTCAATGCGATGCCGGACGAGCGCTTTTTGATTCTTCAGATGCACGAACTGCTGAGCTATCTCAGTCAGCGCGGCGTCTTAACCATCCTGGTGCTGGCGCAGCATGGTCTCGTCGGACCGATGGATACGCCGCTCGATATTAGCTATCTCGCCGATGGCGTGCTGATGCTGCGCTATTTCGAGTTCGATGGCAGCGTGCGGCGCGCACTGTCCGTTGTGAAGAAACGAAGCGGCAATCATGAGCATTCGATCCGTGAATTCAAACTCAGCCACCAAGGCATCACCGTCGGCCCTCCGCTCAAGGGCTTTAGCGGCATTTTCGGCGGTACGCCGGTGTACAAGGGAGAGGAGGCACCTCTGATGTCTCGGGACACCGATGGTCGGGGCTGAAACGCCAAAAGGCGTGGTTTTGGTCCTGATGCCCGTCGGACGTGACGCCGCAACGGTTGCCAAGTTGATCGAAAGGGCCGGCTTACGTCCCGTGGTCTGCAACACGCTTCAGGAAGTGATAGAGAATCTCGAGTGGGTCATCGAAGTCGTGCTTGTGGCGGAGGAGGCGCTCTACGGCAATAATGCCCGCGTTTTGGAGGACTGGGTGGGCCGTCAGCCACCGTGGTCCGATCAACCCTTTGTCGTACTGACCAACCACAATGAAGGTGGCAAGTTTGCCGCGTTCAGGCGCGAGTTGGTCATTCGCCTGCGTAACGTGGGCTTTCTCGAGCGCCCGTTGCAGGCCATCACGCTTCAGGCCACGGTACTTTCCGCAGAGCGCGCTCGAAGACGACAGTATCAAACTCGTGCGTACCTTGAAGCCCAGCGCGGCGCCGCTGCCGAACTGGAGCGATTGGTGGCGGAGAGAACGGCTGACCTTGAGCGGGCGAACAGTCAACTCCGGGAAGAAATTGCGGGTCGCGAGCGGGCCCAGGCAGCGTTGCTGCAGGCACAGAAAATCGAGGCGTTGGGCCAGCTTGTCGGCGGGGTAGCGCACGATTTCAATAACCTGCTTATGGCTGTCATCGGCAACCTCGACCTGCTTTCCAAAAAACTAGGCGAAGATGCGCGACTTCACAGGCTCCTGGATGGCGCCATGGAGGGGGCCCGCCGTGGCGCCACTTTGACGCAAAGGCTGCTCGCCTTTGCGCGCAAGCAGGAACTGAAGGCGCAAGCCACAGATGTCCGAAGCCTTGTGGAGGACATGATAGGCCTCATAGATCGCTCGGTGGGTCCGATGGTTCGGATCGAGCTTCACGCCGAAGACAAAATGCCGGTCGTCGACGTCGACCCGAACCAGCTCGAAATGGCTCTGCTCAATCTCGCCGTGAATGCCCGGGACGCGATGATTACGGGCGGCGTCCTCACGATCGGGCTGTCCGAGCAAATTGTCGAGGTCGACGATCAGCTTGGTGTCCAGCCGGGCCGATACGTGGTGCTTTCGGTGCGAGATACTGGAGAAGGAATGGACGCAGAAACGCTGGCCAGAGCCGTAGAACCGTTCTTCTCAACGAAGGGAGTGGGCAAGGGCACGGGTTTGGGTTTGTCCATGGTGTTCGGCCTGGCGCAACAATCCGGCGGTGCCCTGCGGCTCGAAAGCGCCCCCTCAAGCGGAACAACCGCCAGACTTTGGCTTCCCGTTGCCAGCGAAACGACGCTGCCTTCCGGACGCACGCCGAACATCGTCACTCAAGCCTCGGGCCCAGCGAGGATTCTCTTTGTAGACGACGATCTTCTGATCGCCGGCAGTACTGTCGATCTACTGGAAGACCTCGGACATCAGGTGATTGAAGCGCACTCCGCCATAGAGGCGTTGCGGCTTCTTGAAGGTGGATTGGCTGCTGATCTTTTGATAACGGACCACGCGATGCCAGGGATGACAGGAATCGAACTGGCCCGAGAAGTGCGCCGCCAATATCCTCGACTTCCGATCTTGCTTGCGACGGGGTTCGCTGAGCTGGAAGGAAGTGAAGTGGTAGACGTCGCACGTCTCGCGAAACCTTACACGCAAGCTCAACTTGCCACGGAGATCGCGCACCTCCTGCCGGATGGAAGGGATGGTTTCTGAATGCCGCTCAGTGGCCGGCGTGCACCTGCAGGTAGACGGTTCGACCTGGACCTTCAGGCGGCCTGCGCGCGCGCCGTTGAAAAGCGGCGCTGCGGCTTTCCGCCGGGCGGGTTCCGTGGGCCGCCATCGAGTTCGCATAAGGCTTCGAGGATGGCGTCGATGCTGACGGGCGCCTTCAGTCCTTCCGGAGCGCGTAGCGCAGGACAAGAGGCGATCGCCGAAGCGTCGGAAGCCCAGGAGGCGAGGATTGCCCGCTTCTCGGCCAGCGTCAGGGACGGATGCATCACCACGTCCTTGGGGTGCTCGAAGACGGTGCCGGGGTGCAGGAGCGCTTGAAAGTCGAAAACGTTGTCGTCGGTGGCGGTCGTCGGCCGCATGGTTTCCTCCATTCGAAGACGAGTGGGGCGGCAGCCCGAGCAACGTGCCGGGCCGCCGCGTAGGTGTTCGCTCAGGCCGCCTTGGACTTCGAGCTGGTGCACGTTGGCCTGCGCCGCGCCGTTGATGGCGATCCGCCGCGGCTTCATGGCTTCGGGGATTTCCCGGACCAGTTCGATCTTCAGCAGGCCGTTGTCGAACGACGCGTTCTTGACCTGGACGTAGTCGGCCAGGTTGAACTGCCGCTTGAAGTGCCGGGTCGAGATGCCGCTGATACAGGAACTCGCGCTCGGCTTTCTCGGTCTTGCCGCCTTCGATCGTCACGACGTTCTGCTCTGCAGTGATCGAGATTTCATCGGGCGAGAAGCCCGCGACCGCCAGCGAGATCTGGTAACGGTCTTCGGCCAGCCGTTCGATGTTGTAGGGCGGATAGTTTTCCTCGGTCGCCGCGCTGGGCGGTTTCGGCGAGGTCGAAAAGGCGATCGAAACCGATGGTCGACCGGAAGAGGGGAGAGAAGTCGTAAGTGCGCATAGCCAGATCCTCCAAAGAGCAAAATGGTTAATAGCGGCACCGGACACGACCGGTGCCCGTCTGAATTTCCCGGGCCCATCAGGCGCCCGGGAGCCACCTTGCGGTGGCGACTTAGAAATTACAAAAACCGTTTTTGGTTTCAAGGGGGA
>CAWBIC010000002.1:0-18591 GCA_963788765.1 uncultured Alphaproteobacteria bacterium
TTCCGTCGAAAACCATTGCATTCCGTAGGGCAGAGGAAGAAATTCGGGCGAAAGGAGATCCAAGATGCTGGAATGGATTCTTCTCACCGCCGTCGCCGCGTCTTCACCACCTTCCCCGGCAAGCCGTACTGGCGACCAGTCGCAGCAAATCATCGTCGAGGGGCAGCGGGGACGTGATCGCGCCATCCACGACTTCGTCAAGGCAGTGACGCCATCCCGGGTCGGAGGACAGCTTAGCCGCTACGATATCGAGGCATGCCCTGCATCGGTTGGACTTTCGGAGGCACAGAATTTTCGCGTCACCCAGCGACTTCGGGAGGTTGCCGCTGCTGCGGGTGTTCCACTCGCCAAAAAAAACTGCGGGCCGAACGCTCTCGTAATTGTCGTTGACCGCAAGGACGATTTTCTTGCCGCCCTCGATAAGCGCTACCCGGCCTACTTCTCCGATATGATCAACGGCGCAATGAAGCCGCCGAAGGAACCTGGACCGGCGACGGCCTGGCACATCACCGGCTCGATGAGCTCCGACCATATTCCAACGACGGTCAATCACCCCGGCGCGACCGGCGTTCCAGGAACCTATTATGTTTCATCGTCGATGGATGCTTCAAGACTCATTCCGCCGCGAATTCCGCATTTCCTCGCGGGCGTGCTCGTCGTCGAAGCAAGATCGCTGTCTGGACTGACCACGACCCAGCTTGCGGATTATGCAGCGATGCGGCTGTACGCGACCAGCGATCCCACGAAGCTGATGCCGAGCGCTTCAAGCATCCTTGGAATTCTCGACGCTCCAATGGGAACTCCAATCCCGCTGACGCTCACGACTTGGGACCTGAGCTTTCTCAAAGCCCTCTATCGCTCGGATGACCGTCAATTCGCCAATCGGCAAAGGGGACAAATCGAAGGAATGGTGAAACGCGATACGTCTCCCCGTTCGAGAGACTGGCGACACTGATCAGCTGATTTCGTCCAGGAACTCGAACAAGTGGTGCCGCTCGTAAAGCCCGGCGGACAGGTAAGGGCTGTTCTTCACCAGCCCCTCCGCAGCGGGCCGGTCTTCGGCTTCGAAGACCATCATCATCCCGGCGCGTCTCCCTTCTTCGTCGCGAAGCTGGCCGGCGCTTCTGATGGGAATATACGGCTGCTCAAGGAAATCATTGGTCTGCTGCTGCACCGATTGTGGAATCGGAGCCGAAGGGTCTTTGAGGAAGCCAAGCCACACGAACAGCATGGGAGCATCTCCTTGCATTGCCCCAAAGCACCAGTCGTGCGCTGGACGCAAGTCGAAGCGGAATTTGAGTTTGGGCGGAACCAGGCGATCTTTAAGGCATTGCTTAATATAAGCATGCTTATTATATAGGTTTCCGATGGAAACGCTTCCCTTCGAGATTGCCGAGACTGCACACTCGCTTCGCAAGGCGTTCGACCGAATGGCGGTCGGCCTCGGCGTCACTCGTGCGCAATGGAAGGTGCTGTTCAAGCTCACTCGGATCCCCGGCCTTCGCCAGGTCGAGCTCGCGGACATGCTTGAGCTTGAGCCGATCACCTTGTGCCGGATTGTCGACCGGCTCGAGGAGGCGGGCCTGGTCGAACGAACGCGCGATCCCGAAGATCGCCGTGCCTGGCGCCTTCATGTCACCGCGCAGGCGCAGCCGTTGGTCGAGAAGCTGCAGACGGTCGGTGCCGCGCTGGTCGACCAGGCGTTTGCTGGAATCGACCCCGCAGACATTGAAACAACCAGGATAGGTACTTGCGCAGGCGCGGGAGAATGCTGGCCGGTGCGGAATAATGAACAGGGCATCGAATCAATGAACAAGATGGCAACAGAGCCGATGACCGGCGAAGCGGCCGACGAGGCTCCGAAAACCAGGCGGAAAGCAAAGCTTCCAGCCGGCAAGGGCTCGCTTCGAACGATCCTGATGCTGATCGTTCCGGCGTTCCTGATTATCGGCGGCGCTTATTATTGGCTGACCAGCGGAGGCAGCGTTGGGACCGACGATGCTCAGGTGAAGCAGGACATCGTCTCGGTCAGCGCGCAGGTGACTGGCCCAGTCCAGCAAGTCTTCGTTCGCAACGGCCAGGAGGTGAAGAGAGGCGACGTCATCTTCACGATCGACCCGGCGCCCTTCCGGGTCGCGCTTGAAAATGCTGAGGCCGAGCTCGCTCAGGCTGAGCTCCAGACCACTCAGCTAAGGACCCAGGCGGCGGGGACCGGCGCCGATATCACGGGGTCGGACGCCAATCTCAAGATCAAGCAGAACGCCCTTGCCCGCCAGACCGCTTTGCTCAAGCAGGGCTTCACCACGCGGTCCGATTATGACGACGCCTTCAACGACGTGAAGACTGCCGAGCAGCAGCTCGAGGATGCAAAAGCCCGCGCCGCCAATGCGCGCGCTGCTATCTCTCCTGGAGAGCAGCCGCAGATCGCATCGGCAAGGGCAGCAGTCGATAAGGCGAAGCTCGATCTTTCAAGGACCGAGGTCCGCGCGCCAATGGACGGCACCGTCGAGAACGCCGACAAGCTCCTCGCCGGCCAAATGGCGGCGGAAGGCATCGGCCTGCTTTCGCTGGTCCACAGCAAGACCGCCTGGGTCGAAGCCAATTTCAAGGAGAAGGACGTCGGCCGGATGATTCCGGGCCAGCGCGCGGAGATCAAGGTCGATGCCTATCCGGGCAAGAAATTCCCGGGGCACGTCGAGAGCATCGGCGCAGGAACGGGTAGCCAATTTTCACTGCTTCCGGCGCAGAACGCGAATGGCAATTGGGTCAAGGTTACTCAGCGAGTGCCGGTTCGGATCGCGTTCAACGGCATTCCGGAAAAGCCGATGATCGCAGGTCTCTCGGTCAACGCGACCGTCTATTTCGACGACGGCAAGAAGTAAGCCGCTCCGATGGCCAGCGCGGCCGAAGCAACCCATCCGCTACCCTCGGGGCTTCGGCTGATCGTCACCATCGGGGTGATGACGGCGGTTCTTCTTCAGGTGCTGGACACGACGATCGCAAACGTCGCGCTACCGCACATGCAGGCCAGCCTCAGCGCTACTCAGGACACGATCAACTGGGTCCTCACGAGCTATATCGTGGCCTCGGCGATCGCGCTTCCGATCAGTGGCTGGCTCGCCGATCGCGTCGGACGCAAGCGACTGCTCCTGATTTCGGTCGTCCTGTTCACAGTCGCCTCGGTCCTTTGCGCCACCGCCGTCTCGCTTCCGGAAATGGTGCTGTTCCGGGCGCTTCAGGGTGTCGGCGGCGCATTCATCGTGCCCCTTGCGCAGGCGACCCTGTTCGACATCAATCCGCGCGAAAAGCACGGCCAGGCAATGGCTCTGTTCGGCGGCGGGGTCATGATCGGTCCGATCCTCGGGCCCGTGCTCGGAGGCTGGCTGACCGACAATTACAACTGGCGCTGGGTGTTCCTCGTCAACTTGCCCGTCGGGATCCTCTGCATCCTGATCATGGCCCGGTTCATGCCCAAGACCGAAACCCATGAGCGCAAGTTCGACATGTTCGGTTTCATCCTCTTGGCGGTTGCCGTCGCCGCACTCCAGTTCTGCCTCGATCGCGGCCAGCAGAACGACTGGTTCTCGAGCTGGGAAACGAGGATCGAGGCGGGTCTCGCAATCGGCACTGCCTGGATGTTCCTCGTCCATATGATCACCGCCAAGCATCCTCTGTTCGACCGCGCCATGTTCAAGGACCGCAATTTCGCAACCGGGATGATATTCATGGCGGTGACCGGCGTCCTTCTGCTTGCGGGTCTGGCGCTGCTTCCACCGCTCCTTCAGAACCTTTACGGCTATTCGGTCCTCCAGTCGGGCTTCCTCACTGCGCCGCGCGGCGTCGGAACTCTCATATCCATGCTCGTTGCTGGACGTCTCACCGGCAAGATCGATGCTCGACTGCTTGTCGGACTGGGCGTGGTCCTGATGGGCGTCTCGCTGCACCTCATGACGGGCTTTGCGATCGACCAGCCGTCGCGCCCGGTGATTATCAGCGGTGTCGTCCAGGGCCTCGGGATTGGGACTCATCTTCGTCCCCTTCAGAGCCTTGCGTTCGAGACTTCTCCCAGCGACCGCTCGAACGACCGCTGCCGCGCTTCTCAACCTTTCACGAAACATCGGCGGCTCGGTCGGAATTTCGGTGGTCAGCACCGAGCTCGTTCGACTGACCCAGATCTCGCACGCCGACATGGCTCAGAACATCACTCAAAATGTGCTTCCGACGATCAATCCGCAGTTGCTCGAGAACCTCGCACCTTATGGAAATGTCGCGCTCGCGGTAATCAACGGCGAAATTACGCGGCAGGCGCTGTTCATCGCCTATCTCGACGATTTCAAGCTGATGATGATCATCACGTTCGCGATCCTGCCGCTACTGTTCTTCATGAAGCGCGGCAAAAAGATCGGTGGCAGCGGACCGCCGGTTCACATGGATTAAAGGAGAAGACCATGTTCGGAATGGAAAAGCGGCGCCTCGGCAAGAATGGCCCGGAAGTCTCGGCGATCGGGCTTGGCTGCATGGGCATGAGCGAATTCTACGTCGGAGGAAGCGAGGCGGAATCGATTGCGACCATCCATCACGCGCTCGACCGCGGTGCAACCTTTCTCGACACCGCCGACATGTACGGCTGGGGCGCGAATGAAGAGCTGGTCGGCCGGGCGATTGCCGGCCGCCGCGACGAGGTGTTCCTGGCCACCAAGTTCGGCAACGTCCGTGGCCCCAACGGTGAATTCCTGGGGGTTCGCGGCGATCCCGAATATGTCCGCTCTTCGTGCGAAGCGAGCCTCAAGCGCCTGAACGTCGAGGTGATCGACCTCTATTACCAGCATCGCGTCGACACGAGCGTGCCGATCGAGGACACGGTCGGCGAGATGTCGCGCCTCAAGGAAGAGGGCAAGGTCCGCTTCCTCGGCCTCTCCGAAGCTGCGCCGCGAACGATCCGCGCCGCTTACGCGACCTCGCCATCACCGCCGTCCAGACCGAGCTATCGCTCTGGAGCCGCGACGCGGAGGCCGAGGTTCTTCCAACGATCCGCGAGCTCGGCGTCGGCTATGTCGCTTATTCTCCGCTCGGCCGCGGTTTCCTGACCGGCCAATTCAAGTCGCCGGACGACTTTCCCGAAGGCGATTTTCGAAGCAACCACCCGCGCTTCCAGGGCGAGAATTTCAGAAGAATCTCGATCTCGTGAACGAGGTTGAGGCGATGGCCCAGGAGAAAGGCTGCACGACGGCGCAGCTCGCCCTCGCCTGGGTGCTCGCCCAGGGTGAAGACATCGTCCCAATCCCCGGTACCAAGCATGTCAAATATCTCGACCAGAATATCGGCGCGCTGGAGGTAAAGCTCGGCGAGGAGGATTTGAAGCGCCTCGATTCCATCATGCCTCCTGGAGCAGCGGCCGGCGAACGCTATCATGCACGAGGGATGGAAGCAGTGAACCGCTAAAGGGACGCCTTCGCTCGAACCAGCACGTGCAAACCGACCGTCGAATGGGTATCTAGGAGCCAATGACCCAATATATCGAAGTCGCGGCCAACGACGACCGCGCCGAATCTCGAAACGGAGTGATCAAGCTTCACGGGCCCGAGGCGTTCGAAGGAATGCGCCGCGCGGGCCGGCTCGCGGCCGAGATCCTCGATGCGCTCGCGCCGCATGTCGTTCATGGTGCCTCGACCCAGGATCTGGACGATCTCGTTTACCGGATGACGGTCGATGGCGGCGGGATTCCGGCGACGCTCGGCTACCGCGGATATACCAAGAGCTGCTGCATCTCGATCAACCATGTCGTCTGTCACGGAATCCCGAGCGATCAACGCTCGCTGAAGGACGGCGACATCGTCAATATCGACGTGACCCCGATTGTTGATGGATGGCACGGCGACACCAGCCGGATGTATCTGGTTGGCGACGTCTCGCTACGCGCTCGAAAGCTCGTCGACATCACCTACGACTGCCTGATGCTGGGCATCGAGCAGGCAAGGCCCGGCAATCACCTTGGCGACGTCGGCCATGCGATCCAGCGTTATGCCGAAGGTCACCGCTACAGCGTCGTTCGCGACTTCTGCGGGCATGGCGTCGGGCGCCTGTTCCACGACAGCCCCGAGGTCGTTCACGCCGGCCGCCCCGGTACCGGGCCGGAGCTGAGGCCGGGAATGATCTTCACGATCGAACCGATGATCAACATCGGCCGCCCCGACGTGAAAGTGCTCGACGACGGTTGGACCGCAGTCACTCGCGATCGCTCGCTTTCGGCGCAGTTCGAGCATTCGATCGGGATCACCGAGGATGGCTGCGAGATCTTCACGAAGAGCCCCATGGGCCGGGACAAGCCGCCTTACTAGACGCGTTCTCCAATCCAGCTCGCGACCGCGTCGAGGGCCTCCGACTGGGCCTCGGCGGGCGTTCGGCTGCTCTTTGCCGGCACCCTTAAACTATGATCGCCATCCTTGATCACGCACAGCGTCGCGCGCTCGCCCAATCCTTCGACCAGCGGTTGAAGCAAGCTCATATCGGCTAGAGAATCCCGATCGCCCGATACGAACAGCATCGGGACCTGGACTTTATCGAGATGGTCGGCGCGATCGGTCGCCGGTGCTCCTGCGGGGTGAAGCGGAAAGCCGAGGAACACCAGACCGCGCACTCCGGCAATCGGTTCAATCGCCTGCGCCTGCGAGGTCATTCGGCCTCCGTAACTGCGGCCGCCCGCAAACAAGGGCAAGTCGCCCGCAAACTTTGCTGAAGCAGCCGCTGCTGCGCGAACGGTCGAATGGGCGATCCGCGGCGGGTCCGGGCGCCCACCGCCCTTCTCCATGTAGGGAAATTGATAACGCAGGGTCGCGATTCCCCGCTGCGCAAGGCCTCGGGCATTGGTTTCCATGCTGGGGTGCGCCATTCCAACGCCAGCGCCATGAGCGAAAAGGTAGAGGGCCTTCGCATCGTCCGGTCGAAGCAGAAGGCCCGAGACCCGCCCTTCACCGACCGGAATGCCAAGCTTGAGCGCCTGCATCGACTAAGCCGCCGCGGCCTTCTCAGCCGAGTCCCACCGAGCCGTCAGCGCGAGCGCGGCTTCGACGTCGGCCGGAAAATCGACCTCTCCCCACTCCTCACCCTTTATGTCGAGCGTCCACACTTCGCCGTTCTGTGCCAGATGGTGGATCACTCGAAGATACCAGATCGTCGTGCCTTCGCTTGTGCGCATCGCCCGCTCGATCGCTTCGCGGAAACGCTCGGAGCCGCCGGAGCGGAAAGCGAGCAGCCCGATCGACTCGGCGTTGACGCCGTCGCTGATTCGCTTTCCGATGCCGCGCAGCCGCCCGTTTTCCTCGTCGCGGATGACCTTCATGTCGTCCTCGTCATATCGATCCTTGCAATCGACCGTCACGCAGATGCCCGCCTGGTCACTCGTCAACACCCGCCCCATCAGCGCTCGCGAAACAAGCGTGTCGCCATTCCAGACGAGGCAATCGCCGGCCAGCTCCTCGCGCGCCATGAACAGCGAGCCGGTGTTGTCAGCGACCTTGTAGAAAGGATTAAAGATCGTCCGGACGCTGAGGCCACCGCTCCTCGCAGCGATCGCCTGGTTGACGAGCTCGTCGTGGAAGCCGGTGACGACGACCGCTTCGCGAACGCCGCTCGCTTCGAGCGTATCGAGCTGGCGGTCGAGCAAGGTCCGCCCGTTGAAGTCGATCAGGCACTTGGGCAGGTGGTCGACGAGATGGCCGAGGCGCGAGCCCTGACCGGCGGAAAGGATGATTGCCTTCATTTCGAGCGCGCGTCTGCCTTCCAAATGGGGCCGGGATTGGGCATTAGCCTTTCAGCCAATTGCTCGAGGGGTCCGCCGGCGTGAAGAAGATCGAAGCGATCATCAAGCCGTTCAAGCTCGACGACGTGAAAGACGCTCTTCACGACGTCGGAGTGTCGGGCATCACAGTGACCGAAGTCAAAGGCTTCGGTCGCCAGAAAGGGCATACCGAGCTCTACCGGGGCGCCGAATATGTCATCGACTTCCTGCCCAAGGTGAAGATCGAGGTCGTGGTCGAGGACGGCCTGGCCGACAATGTCGTCGAAGCGATCGAGAATGCCGCTCGAACCGGGCGGATCGGCGATGGGAAGATTTTCGTGATCGACGTCGACCAGGCGATCCGAATTCGCACTGGCGACCGCGGAGCGGACGCGATCTGATGGCCTCGCAAATGGACGAGCGGCTTGCCTCCATGTCGCCCGACGAGTTGCGCTCGTCGATGCGGATCCTGGGCTACCGGACGCAGAACGATCTCGCCCAGGCGATCGGAGTGTCGCGCTCGGCAGTTAGCCTGTGGCTCGAGGGCAAGGTTGGAGTTCCTCGCCCGGTCGCAATGCTTTTGCGAATGCTGGTCGCGGCCCAGCGCCGAGCTTACTGACCCGGGGTCTCGCCGCGCTCCGCCTTTAGGGCCGTCCGTGCCTGCTGCCGCTCCACAGAGGTCACCACTTCGTCATGATTGAGATCGTCGCGATCGAAGCGCGCGAGGGCCTGCACTTCGGCCTGTTGAACCGTGAGCGATTGAGCGTCGCCGAACAAACGATCGATCATCCGCTCGGCGCGATCGCCGGCGCCGAACTTCGACGCGGCCTGCTCCGCCTCCTGCCGGGTCACGACGCCGTCATGGTTGAGGTCGAAACGCTGGAACATCGAATTGGCCTTTTGCTGGGCCTCTTGTCGGGTCATGTCCTTCTGGGCCCAGTCGCCGCTGGGACCACCGTGCTCGTGCTGGGCAAGCGCCTGGCTCGAAATCACCGTCGCGCCGAGCGCGATTATGGCAAGGAACGTTCTCATGCTTGCTTGATCCTCGATTTGCCGCCGATGGCGGACCCTGGCCCCTGCCGGCGATGGCGGTGGCCGGAGGGCGGTGAACCGCAGCTTTATGAAGACATTACATCGTTGCCATGTCGCGACTTGCCTCTTGGCCGCTCGGCCGCGATGAGATGCCGATGCTCGAACTCGACGACCAGCAACAGGCCGCTCGCGACTGGTTCGTGACGCTCCGCGACCGGATCTGCGCTGCATTCGAGGAGATCGAGCGAGAGGCGGGCTCGGATGCGAGCTTCATCTACACCCCGTGGGAGCGCCTGGACTCAAATGGAGATCCCGGCGGGGGCGGCGTTCGCGGAGCGATGGAAGGCAAGGTGTTCGAGAAGGTCGGGGTCAACGTGTCGACCGTCGGGGGCCAGTTCAGTCCAGAATTCGCCAAGAGCATCCCGGGCGCGGCCGAGGACCCGAGCTTCTTCGCAACCGGCATCAGCCTCGTCGCTCACATGGCCAACCCGCACGTTCCCGCGGTCCACATGAACACCCGGTTCCTCGCCACGACCAAACGCTGGTTCGGCGGCGGCGCCGACCTCAACCCGGCCATTCCCTATGCGGAAGACACCGAGGCCTTCCACGCGCGATTGCGCGCCGCCTGCGCTGCTCACGACCCGACTTTCTATCCGCGCTTCTCGAAATGGGCGGACGAATATTTCTGGCTTCCCCATCGCGGCGTCTCGCGCGGCGCAGGCGGGATCTTCTACGATTATCTCGAGGACCATTTCGACGCTCATTTCGCCTTTACTCGGGATGTCGGAAACGCTCTCCTCGACATCGTGCCCAAGCTCATCCGAAAGCGAATGAACGAGCCTTTCACCGACGAAGACATGGAACGCCTGCTCGAGTTTCGCGGCCGCTACGTCGAGTTCAACCTTCTCTACGACCGAGGAACGCTCTTCGGTCTGAAAACCGGCGGCAACGTCGACGCGGTCCTGATGAGCCTGCCGCCGCTCGCCAAGTGGAGATGAGCGGATGAGCTACGAGGTCCTCCAGGAACGCGAAATCGCGGCGGTTGTGACCTATCTCGAAATGCGGTCCCCGCCCGGAGAACTGGTTCCCTTCTCGGAGCTGACCCTGGATCGGGTCCAGGTTCCAGAGCCCCGGCACTACAAAGACCTGTTCCAGATGATCGGAGCTCGCTGGCTGTGGTTCTCGAGACTGACCCTCGACGACGCGCATCTTGCCGAAATCATCCAGCATCCTCGGGTCGAGCTTTATTGTGTGCGGGACCTCGATCGTCGCGAGGTCGGCATTGTCGAGCTCGACTTTCGCGAGCCGAACGAATGCGAGCTCGCCTTCATCGGCCTCGTTCCGGAGCTATCAGGCAAGGGCAATGGAGGCTGGCTTCTCGCCGAGACCGTCTCGCGCGCATGGCGAGAGGGCATAAGCCGAGTGCATGTCCATACCTGCTCGCTCGACCATCCCGCCGCACTGCCGGCCTATCTCCGCGCTGGCTTTGAGCCCTACAAGCGAGCGATCGAGCGCTTCATCGACCCGCGTCACCTTGGTTATCTCCCCAACGACTGCGCTCCTCAGGTCCCGCTGCTGGGGACCGAGGGCTGAGCGGAGCGCTGGGCGTAAATCCGCGCCAGCATCACAAAGAACACCACGGAAAGCGTGGCGCTGACCAGCTGGCTGACGATCGCGATCAGCAATCCCCCAAGCGAACGGGGGCCGGAATCTTCGACAACCAGGTGGATGAGCACACCGGCAACGCTGTCGATCGCCCAGATGAGGCAGATCGCGCCGATGCCAAACAGCAACAGGAATATGAGGAGCCGCCACCAACTACCGCTCGAAAGCTGCCAGCTGCGGCGGAGGATCGCGACCGAGCCCACATTCTCCGCGCTCGCAACGGGCGAGGACAGCATGAGCCGGACTGCGAGAAAGATTCCAATGAGGGTGAGGACAAGGAGCGCGAGCGCGGCCGGGAGCGAAGGATGGGTCTGGTCCATCGCGAGCACTCCGTACAATATCGAACCGATGACCAGGATCGGAATCAGCCACAGGAGCGCTGCACCGATATAGGGCAACAGGCGCTTCAGAGCATGAATGAGCGCTTCGCCTACAGCCACATGCGGCTCCATCGAAAGACGGATGACGGCGAGCTGCCCCACCAGCGACACCAAAATCGCCGCAAAAGCGAGTGCTATCCACGGACCCGCCGGCGGAAATTGGCCCGGAGCGGCGACCGGAATGCTGACTCCCATGACGAGACCAGGAAACACAAACATCGCCAGCGCAACGGGCAATAGCAGCCTGCCTTCGCGCGCCAGGACCTGGTTGGTCTCCTCCCATGCTCGAGAAAGCGACAATTTCGACATCAACATCCCCTCATCACCTGGCCGCGCTTTATGCGGGTGCGCCGGCGATCGCGCAACGGCGCTTGCTGCGCTTGGTCTCGGCGCCCATGTGACGGGCGCGATGGAGTGCATCGAGGGCATCGAGTGGCGAACCAGCGACGTACCCGTCGCTTACGAAGACGCACTTCGCTTCATGGAACAGCGCGTTGCCGCGATTCGCGATGGAACGGCCGGAGAATGCGTCTGGTTGCTCGAGCATCCATCGCTGTTCACCGCGGGCACCAGTGCCGATCCTGCCGAGCTCTTCAACCCGCAGAATTTTCCGGTCCACGAAGCCGGCCGCGGCGGCCGCTACACTTACCATGGGCCAGGACAGCGCGTTGGCTACGTGATGCTCGATCTCGAAAAGCGCGGGAAGGACATCCGTTGTTTCGTGAATGCCCTGGAAGGGTGGATGATCGACGCGCTCGCCGAGCTTGGCCTCGCTGCTCATCGAGCTTCTGGACGCATCGGAATCTGGGTCGGTGAAGGTGAGGATGAGGCCAAGATCGGAGCTCTTGGAGTGCGCGTGAAGCGCTGGGTCACACTTCATGGCTTCGCCATAAACGTTGCCCCCGACTTGTCGCATTTCAGCGGCATTGTGCCCTGCGGGATCGCCGATTTCGGGGTCACGAGCCTTGCCAAGCAAGGGAAACAAATTGCGGTTTCAGGGGTTGATGCCGCCCTGAAGCGGAGTTTCTTGTCCTTTCTCAAGGCTTTGGGGTCTCAGCGCAAAGAGTCTTGAAGGATACTCATGCTTCAGACTATGGTTCGCGCGATTTGCGCCTGGGGAGACCCTCGCAGATCACAAATAATTAGGGAGTTCTTGAATGCGTGCTCTTATCCTGGTCGCTGGTGCGGCCCTGGCGGTTGCGGCTTGCAGCAGCAACGACAACGCCAACAACACGATGAACGTCGATGAGAACCTCACGACGACGGACATGAATGCGACGGACATGAACGCGGTTGACATGAACGCGACGGACATGAACGCAACGGACATGAACGCTGCGGACGCTGCCAATTCGGCGGCTGCCAATGCGAATGCCGCTGCTGCCAACGCGAATGCGGCGTCGAACAACGCAATGTAATTGTCGCGCCCCCGTCACGGGGGCGTTGGCTTTTCAAGAGGCTGCCGGTAACTCCGGCAGCCTCTTTTTTTGGCCCCCGGAGTCTTCAATGCGCGCGCTGATCCTTGTTGCCGCTGCCGCCCTCACGCTCACTGCGTGCAAGAACAACGACCAAATCGACAACACCCAGAATGTTGATGAGAACCTCACTGCCGAGAACATCGTCTCGAACGACGTGACTGCGATCGACGCGGTCACTGGCGATGCTGCCAACATGGCGGCAGATTCGGCGGTCAACGATGTTGGCAACGTCTCGAACGATAGCGGAAACGCGGCCCAGCCTTCGAAGAGCGAGCCCAAGACGGTCAGCCCAGCGAAGAAATCCGCGCCGCCACCAGTCGCCAACAGCGTCTCGAACGCGACCACGAACGGCGAATAATCAGGGAAGTCCGACGATCTTGTGCGCCTGGAGGGTCAGGCGCCACTTCGGACTGTCCATCGCCAATTCGATCGCAGCTTCGATCGCTTCCGAGCGCGCCTCGCAGTCCATTGGCTGAACGAGGAAATGGTCGAAATCCCACTGCTCGAGCTCGCTCGGCTCGATGCCCTCCTGAGGCCAGACCAATTTCAACTCGTCTCCGGAGCGTTGGACGACTTTGGTCCCGGCCTTGGGGCTGACGCAGATCCAGTCGATGCCTGCGGTCGCGGGCAAGGTCCCGTTGGTTTCGACCGATACCCGAAAGCCACGCGAATGAAGCGCATCGACGAGCGCGACGTCGAGCTGGAGCATCGGCTCTCCGCCGGTGATGACCACCAACCTCCTCTCGGGTCCGCGGCCCCATAGCTTTTCGACATGCGCCGCAAGCATTTCGGCTTCAGCGAACTTGCCCCCGCCCTCGCCGTCAGTCCCGACGAAATCCGTGTCACAGAAGCTGCACTGGGCGGTGGCGCGATCCAGTTCGCGCCCCGACCACAGATTGCACCCTGCAAAGCGCAGGAAAACCGCGCGCTGTCCCGACTGGATTCCCTCGCCCTGCAGGGTCAGGAAGCATTCCTTGACCGAATAGGTCATGCGTAGGCGGTTGGGTCGCGAAGGCCCGCCTCGGGAAAAGCCCCTCGAGCGAAGCAGGCAGGCGTCGCAGCGGCCGCAATGGCGGCCGTCGGGAAGCGGATCGTAGCAGCTGTGGCTGAGACCGGCGTCGAGGCCGAGGCGCTGTGCCTCGAGCGCGATCTCGGCTTTGCTCAAATGCTGGAGCGGAGCGTGGATCGTGAAACCCTGCCCTTCCACTCCGGCCTTTGTTGCAAGGTCGGCGAGCTCCTGAAATTTCGCGATGAAATCGGGCCGGCAGTCGGGATATCCGGAATAATCGAGAGCGTTAACTCCAATGAAGAGGTGGCGTGCGCCGCTCGCTTCGGCGAGACCGAGCGCAAGGCTGAGAAAGATCGTGTTGCGCGCCGGAACGTAAGTGACCGGAATGCCTTTACCCGACCCACCCTTCGGGACCTCGATATCGGCGGTCAGCGCCGACCCCCCGAACGCCCGCAAGTCGAGTGGAAGAACGATGTGTCGGAGTGCAAGACGAGCGGCAATCGCGTGCGCAGCATCGAGCTCGGCCCGATGCCGCTGATTATAGTCAATGGTGAGGGCAATCACATCATAGCCCTCGCCAAGCGCAATTCCTGCGCAGACCATCGAATTCGAGCCCGCCGGAGAGGAGAACGACCGCGCTTCGGGTCACATCTTCAATCCTATGCGCGGGCCTGCCCAGAACATCAGCGCGTAGAGGGCGAGAGTGCCGACGACAGTGATCGTCATGCTCGTCCAAAATCCCACTCCGGACCTCAGCAGCAATGGCAAAGCAACGAACAAGGGCAAGGAAGCCATGATGAACCAGATGATGCTGGTCGACAGCTCGGCGATTCGCTCGGTGTCGCCGGTGTCCCGCCACAGCCAGAGCATCGCGAGCAAAGAGGTCAGGGGCAGCGACGCGACGAGGCCGCCCCAGGTCGGGTAGCGCCGCGCGATTTCGGAGACGGCGCCGACAATCACCGCCGAGATCCCGATTTTCAGGACAAGGTAGAGCACGAGCCGCTCATATTCTGGAACTGTGCGTTCGGCGAGATACGATCAGGAAGCGGTCCGCGCCTCTTTCGCAGAGCCGATCGCCTTGTCGGTTACCACAACCGTCGAGGAGAAGTTCGTGATTCCGTACAGCCTCTTGGCGAAGGAACGGGGAAGCCGGATGCAGCCGTGCGACGCTGGATAGCCGGGTACCACGCCGGCATGGAGCGCCACTCCGCCCCAGGTGATCCGCTGCATGAAGGGCATCGGCGCGTTGGAATATTTGTTCGAGCGGTGATGCAGGGCCTTCTCGAGAATTGTGTAGGTGCCGACGGGCGTCCTCTTGCCCTTCCTGCCGGTCGAAACCCTCGAGGAATCCCATAATTCGCCGTCCTTGAACACATAGGCTCGCTGGGTCGGCAGGCTGATCACGATCCGGATGTTTCCTTTCAAGGGGAGCTCCGGCGCAAGCGGCGAAGGCGGTGCTTCCGTCACCGCCTTCAATGGCGGAGACGAGCCCAGTGAAGGAGGCGAAGGTGCGGCAGGCGGCGGCGGAAGTGCTGGAGATGGCACCGGCATTTCCGGTCTCGGCGATGGTTGCGGCGCTGGCCTTTGCGGCGGAGCGGCGACCTTTGAGGAAGCGATCTGGAAATCGGGCTTGGGCTGTGCAGGTGCCAGCGGCGGGATCGGGGGCTTAGGTAGTGCGTCGAGTTTCTTCCCAAAAGTAACTTCGGGAGCCTTGGTCTTCGCCAGTTCACCGGGCGCCGGTTGGCCGGCTCTGGCCCTTGCTCCTTCGATCAGCTGTTGCTGACGGTAATGAGCGAGCTCGACGCCGGCGATCGCGCCAACAGACATGACACCAAGGAACCAGACGGTAGTAGCGAACCCCCGCATTGTTATTTGTTAACATGGAGTTCGGCCCGTTAACCAGCCACGAAATGCGGCTGACCCGAGATGGGATTGAAGTCGCTCCAACTGACCCCAGCCTTCCCCTCCTGATAGCGCCCATGGGCGCTGATCAGGATGCCTCAGGACCCCTTGACGGCTCTAGCCAGCAAACTCACGGGTCATTTCGACCATCGTCCGCCTAAATCCTGCGCGTTCGAACATCGTCTGGGCACCAGAATTTTTTTGGGCCGTGAAAAGCACAGCCCGCAGCGCTCCCAGATCCTCGAGCGCTTCGAGCGCGGCTTCCATCAGCAAGGTCCCGACACCTCGGCGCCGATGACCCGGATCGACGACGAGATCATAGAGCACGCCCGCAGGTCCGCGGAGCGCCATGTAATCGTTTCCCTCGAGCCCGGCATAAGCATAGCCGACGACCGCGCCTTCATGGTCGGCGATGAGCACAATTCTCTCCGGTCGATCGATCTGCGAGGAGAGGAACTGGCCATAGCGCTCAGCAAGATTTTGAAGCGGCGCGATGAAGCGCCTCGAATTCAAAATCGTGATGCTCCTCCACCAGCATCGCGCCAAGGGCGCCCATCGCGGCTTCATCCTCTGGCCGTGCTTCGCGCACAATAACCCTCGAGTTCATCGTCAGGCTTGTCGCAGCGGTGAAAGGCAGGCGCAACGGAGGCGTTAACCATCGCCTGAGACTGAAGCTTAGCATCTTGTCCCGACAATGCGGCTCATGATCGGGGCACGCACCCTTCTTGCCATCACATTCATGGTGTCGGCCGTTGCTGCATCGAGCCAGCCGCTCGGGGGCGCTTCGGGCGCGCTCGCGCAAAGGCTGCTCGAAGCGCACAACCGCGAGCGGGCCGAGGTTGGCGCACCCATGCTTCAATGGGATTTAAAGCTTGCCGACGATGCGGCTTCCTATGGTCCGGTGCTCGCGAGCCTGAAGCATTTGGTTCATTCGCCGCGAGAAACGCGGCCAGGAGAGCGCGAAAATCTCGCCATGGCCTGGCACGGCACTCTCAGCCCCGAACAGCTCGTTGACATGTGGAGCAGGGAGAAGCTGCTGCTCACTCCGGGATTATTCCCGAACGTGAGCCGGACCGGTCAGTGGGAAGACGTCGCTCATTATACGCAGATGGTATGGCCGACGACGACGCATGTCGGGTGCGCGATCTTCTCCGCTGACTGGGATTATCTGATCTGCCGCTATTCGCCGCCGGGCAACAAGGATGGGAAACCGGTTTTCGTGGTGGCTTCGGCCACAATCGGTTCAACCAGCGGCTCGCGGGGCGGGAACTAATCGCCATCAATTCATCGCAAGCTCGAGACAAAACCACTCCCGCGCTTCAAAATGTTGGTTTACTGGCGATTTTTCGCGTTAGTTAAGCAAGGAGAGTGGTCATGTCGCGGTGGGGTTTGTTGCTGGCGCCGGCGCTTTCCTGCCTCGCCATGCCCGCCATCGCGCAGGATGTCGCGCCCGAAGCTGCCGTAAAGCCGGCGGCTGTAGCGACAGCAGCGCCTGTCGCCGACAGCAACGTCGGGCCCTTCTATGCTTCACGGCCATCGACTCTCATGTGGCTGCGCGATGCGACCAGCAGAGCTGCTGCGATGAGACTGGTCGAGATTTTGAAGCGCGCTCCGATTGACGGCCTTGCCGAAGGCCCGGCGCTTGCTTCTAGCGTGGAAACCGCACTGGCCAGCGGTACGGCAGCGGACGATCAGACGATCTCGACCGCGTGGGTTCGTTATGTCCAGGCGCTAAGGAAGCCCGTCGACGGGATCAGCTTCGGCGATCCGACGCTCCAGCTTCGGGTCCCTAACGCAACCTCGATTCTCGTGGACGCGTTGGCCGCTCTTTCGCTCGAGGCACATCTCGATTCGGTCGCCAGCGTGAACCCCCTTTATTCCGAGCTTCGCGACGATGCGATTTCCAGCGGCAAGGATGGCGATCCACATGTTCGCGCAACTCTGGATCGACTTCGGCTGATCCCAGCCAAGGGTCATTCGATCCTGGTGGACGCCGCCAATGCTCAGCTGATGGAGCTCGAGGACGGCAAGATCGTCGACACCATGAAGGTCATCGTCGGCCAGCCTGGTTTTCCGACACCGCTGCTCGCGGGCAAGATCTGGTACGTAACCCTGAACCCCTATCGGCACATCCCGCAGGACGTCGCGAAGCGGAAGGTCGCTCCGATCGTCCTCAAGCGCGGCGTCTCCTATCTCAAGGCCGCCCGCTACCAGACCGTGGCCGCCTTCGGCCATGACAAGGAAGAGCCGATCGATCCAACCAGCATCGATTGGAAGGCTGTCGCGAAGGGCGACGTCGAAGTAAATATCCGCCAGCTGACCGGCCCTTACAACATGATGGGCAAGATGAAGTTCGGCTTCTTCAACGATTACGGCGTTTTCCTTCACGACACCCCGCACAAGGACCTGTTCGCGAAGGCGAAGCGCAACCTCAGCCTTGGCTGCGTGCGGGTTGAGCATCCGGAAAAACTGGCTGAGTGGCTGTTCGGCCACGAGATGCCGGTTCCCGGGGACGATGCCGAGCAGAATGTCCCGATCGGACCCGGAGTGCCTGTCTACATCAGCTATCTGACCGCCCGGCCCGACGGAACCACGATCGCTTTTGCCGACGATGTCTACAAACTCGATGGGGGCGCGGTCACCGGAGCTTCGACCCGGCCGTGATCGCAAAGCGCTAACGGGTTTAACGGCTGTGGAAGCCGTGACCGGAAACGCCTATTGGCGCGCCAATGCGCGAACCCTCCCCTCGAAAGCTCGTTGGAATTGCCGTGATCCTGGCGTTGATTGTCCTCTGGGCGGCGTTGGTCGCAAGCCTGGCGCCGTTCGTCGGCAAATGGCCTGCACTCGTGCAGGCGCCCTATTACCTCTTCGTTGGACTAGCGTGGGCTATGCCGTTGAAACCGTTGATCCGCTGGATTGAGACCGGTCGCTTCCGAGCTCCGCAATAGTCGTCCATTTGAACTGACTGTATTGGGTTACTATATCACCGCTGATGGCTCAGGCACTAACATCCTCCGGCCGCTCGACGACCTTCGTGAGACCCTTCAGCTTTGGGGGGAGCGCGTGCGCACGCTCGTGAGCGCCCATCCGCGCGGAGCGATCGGCCTTGGCTTTCTGAGTTTCATCTCCGCGGTAGCGATCGGCAGCGTGGCTGTTCGAGAGCCGGCCGCTGGACCTGCCTTGAATGCTGCGCCCAGCCCCGCCACCTCTGATCCTGAAGCAGATCGCGCCCCAGCAAGCGCTTGCGGTCAATGCTGAAATCCCGGTTGCAACAGGCCCTAATCCAGCCGCCATCCCGTTCGCCTTCACGGGCACCGACACCGCGCGAACCCAGGCTCTCAATTGCCT
>CAWBIC010000003.1:5000-113512 GCA_963788765.1 uncultured Alphaproteobacteria bacterium
CTGTTCGACGCGCTCGATGTTGCCGGCAGGGATTTGACCCACGAGCCATTCGCCAAGCGCCGCGCCGCGCTCGAGAGATTCTTCGCCAAGAATGAGGCGCCCAGCCTGCACCTCTCGCCCATTACGAACGATCGAGACGTTGCGGCGCGGTGGCTGAAGCATAGCGGCGGCGCGCTCGACGGCGTCATCGCGAAACGCTCGGATCTTGAATATCGTTCGGGCGAGCGTGCGATGATCAAGGTCAAGCAGCAGCGCACGGCAGACTGCATTGTCGGCGGCTTCCGCTATGCCGAGAAGGAGCCGGTCGTGGGCTCGCTGCTGCTCGGCCTCTACGACGATGTGGGGAAGCTCAACCATGTCGGTTTCACTTCGGCGATCCCCGCTCGGGCGCGAGTGCAGCTGACGAAGGATCTCGAAGCGTTGATCGAGCCGCCCGGATTTACCGGCAGCGCGCCGGGCGGACCGAGCCGCTGGAACACGGAGCGCTCGATGGCGTGGAAGCCGTTGAAATCGGTCCTCGTCGTCGAGGTTCGCTACGACCAGGTTACCGGTCGCCGCTTCCGGCACGGCACCGGCTTTCTTCGCTGGCGCCCCGACAAGGCCCCCAAGCAGTGCACATTCGAGCAGCTCGCGCCCGACCTTCGACCCTCGCAGCTTAAGGAGCTGTTCGCGCTGTGAGCCTGCTGATCGATGAGCCGCTGATCGAAGGGCTCGATTATCGCGAGTCACTTATCGATTCGACGCAGGAGAAGGCGCTGATCGAGCATGTCGCCGCGACCGATCTTTCGCCGTTTCGATTCCATGGGTGGCTCGGCAACCGCAAGACGAAGAGCTTTGGCTGGCGCTACGATTTCGATGATTCGAGCTTTGCACCCGCCGAGCCGATTCCAGACTGGCTGCAACCGTTGCGAGAGGCTGCGGCGGACTTCGCAAGCCTGCAGCCGCAAGACTTCGTGCACGTCCTCCTTGCTCGTTATGACCCCGGTGCGGGGATCGGCTGGCACCGTGACCGCGACCTGTTCGACAAGGTTGTCGGGGTCTCGCTGGCGACCCCCGCAACGCTCCGCTTCCGGCGCAGGAAGCCCGGCGGCTTCGATCGCGCTAGTCTCGCTGTCGCTCCGCGCTCTGCCTATCTGATTTCGGGCGAGGTCCGGTGGGCGTGGGAACACCGCATCACGCCCGGCGCCCAGCTGCGGTTCTCGATCACCTTCCGGACGCTCTCCGACAAAGGAATTGCGCATCAAAGCTAGCGGAACGGTTCGCCCACCGACCGGTTTGTTCGACCATGGCGCGTAAAGTCCTGCTCTTTATCGTCGCGCTCGCGTCATGCTCGAAGGGACCGCAGGCGGACCTCCCGAACATCAGCGAGGCGCGGTCGCTCGCGGCTGAATGGGCGCTGATCAACGAGCAATCGAGCGAGGGGCATGTCACCGCCGCCTTTTCCAGGACGATGCGCGCGGCCGTGCGCGAGCAGCTGAAAACGAACGCGAAGTCTCTGACCGAGCCTCAGTCGGCGTACGGCGCGGAAATCGCGGCTCTTCTAAGAGAACCCGACGACGCGCCCCCGGCCCAGCTTCGAGCGCACGCCGACAAGCTCAGACACATCGAGGATGGCCTTGAATCCGCTTGAGATCACCCTCGGCATTATGACCGCGGTCGGCGGATTCGTGGATATCAGCGAGCTGGTGTTTGCCGCGCAGGCCGGGTCGAATTTCGGCTACGCCCTGATTTGGGTCTTCGCGTTCGGAACGATTGGGATGATGGCCTTCGGCGAAATGTGCGGCCGTGTCGCTGCCGTCGCGCGGCAGCCGGTGGTCAACCTCATGCGCCATCGCCTGGGATTGAAGCTGGGCCTGATCGCGCTCGTCGCATCGGTCATCAGCACAGTGATCACGACCGCAGCCGAGATCGGCGGCCTCGGGCTCATTCTTCATTACCTGACCGGCGCTCCCTATTTGCTGATGGCAATCTTGAGTTCGTTCGCGCTCGCCGCCTCCATGTGGATTCTTCCGTTCAAATGGATCGAGCGAACCTACGGGCTGCTGGGATTGTTGATGCTCGTGTTTGCGGCCGCGCTGGTCGCGATCCATCCGCCGTGGCGCCAACTCGCCGGCGGCTTCGTTCCTCAGGTCCCCTCGGGCCTCAGCACCAAGGAACTGCTCAAGTTTGGCTACTTCATGGTCGCGATCACAAGCGCGGTGCTGTTCCCTTACGAAGCCTATTTCTACTCATCGGGCGGAATTGAGGAGCAATGGGGACCTAAGGACATGTCGCTGAACCGGATCACGACGACCATCGGATTCGCGCTCGGCTCGCTCCTTGCAATCGCCATCCTTTCGAGCTCGGCCCAATTGTTCAGATCGACCAACGTCGGACCTCAGATTCTTGGCACATCAGCATTAGAGGCCGCCATTCCCTTCGGAAGCACCGGCCTCCTGATAGCGCTACTTGGAATGCTGATCGCGATCGCCGGCGCGGGCGTTGAGACCTGCATGGCCAACGCTTATTCCGTCGCCCAGTTCTTTGGCTGGGAATGGGGCCGCCACAAGAAGCCGTGGGAAGCGCCGCGCTTCACGCTGGCGTGGATCGTCTTCCTGATGATCCCGCTCGCGATAGTCTTGACCGGGGTGAACGTCTTGAGCCTCGTCGAATATGCCGTGCTCTTCTCGATCATCGTTCTGCCGCTCACTTATTTGCCGTTGCTGCTCCTCGCGAACGACAAGAGCTACATGCGCAAATATGCGAACAGGTGGCTCGCCAAGGGACTCGGCTGGACCTTCTTCGTAGTCATCACGGTCGCGGCAGTCGCTGCCATCCCGCTTTATTTGCTCACATCGGGAGGGCAGTCGTGAAGCCCGACGCGCCGATCAAGCTTGTCAGCCAGCTTCTGGATCTGCCGCTGATCGACAAGGACGGCCGTTGGTGCGGCGTCGTCGACGATGTCGAGTTCCAGGGCAGCGCTGGCAAGCAAACCCGAATCAAGTCACTGTTGGTCGGCCCCGGCGCCTATGAAGCTCGCATGCCAGTGTGGATGTTCGCTCTCGTGCGCCTGATTGCCGGAGATCGCATAACGCGCGTGCCCGTCGAAAGGATCGACCAGATCGCCAGCGCCGTGCACCTCAATTGCACGGCGGAGGAACTGAAGCTGCACATCGTCGAGGACAGAGTTGGGCAGAAAATTCCGCACTGGGGAGCGCTCTGATGCGCCTCAGCGATTTTCAGAACGCGGCCGTCCGCACGCTCGACGGCGACAAGCTAGGACGCGTTCATGAGGTTCATTGCGAGCGCGGCCAAGTGGTGGCGATCATCTGCGGCCCGCTGAGCCTGATCGAGCGGCTCACCGCTCACCAGAAAGGCCGTCGAATTCCCTGGGAGTGTGTGAAGCGGGTTGAGCGCGGCCAAATCACGGTCGCGCTCGATCAGCCGAAACCTGGCGGTTCTCGAACCCGGCGACGCACTCCGCAAGCCAGCGAGCGGCGGTCAAGGCGCTAAGGTCGGTCGGGTCCAGCGAAGGATCCCATTCGGTAAGATCGATGACTCGCACCCGCGAATCGGCCGCGACGAGGCGTACCGCAGCGAAGAAATCGCTGACCGACACCCCGCCTGGCCGGGCGCCAGGCGCCCCTGGCATTTGGGCCCGGTCGATCACGTCGATGTCGCAATCGACGACGATCGTATCCACGTGCGCCAGATGCGCGATTGCTGACTGTACCGCCTTGTCGATTCCTGCGCGGCGAAGCTGTTCCACGCTCACCACCAAATTGCCCGCGGCGATCGCGTCGCGATGCATCTGAGCGGTGTTGGCAAAGCTCGCGAGGCCAATCTGCGCGATGTTGCGGCCTGGCAGTCCGTCCTGCATCAGCGCGCGCACCGGATTGCCGTTGCTCAAGCCGGTTTCGAGATCGCGCATGTCGAAATGGGCGTCGAGCGTGATCAAGCCGACCTTGTCGAGTGGCAAGGCGAGCGCGAGCACGGCTGGCCTTGTGATCGCATTGTTGCCGCCGGCAAGAAGCGTCAGGGCGTGGTCTTGAAGGCTTGCTTCGACAGCGTCGCGGATCGGCTGGGTTGCTTCCTCGACCGTCAGGCCGTTGAGCTCGACGTCGCCGCGGTCGCGGATTGGGGTGAAAAGCGAGTCGCCCGTTTCGACGTCATAACGTCCAATCCGCTTCAGGGTCCGGCGTAGCAGGGCGGGGGCCCTGTCGCATCCCCCAGGTGTCACCGAGCCAGCGGCGAGCGGCGCTCCCAGGAACCCGATCGGAACCTCGGTGTCGTCATATGTCAGAAGCTCGAAGACGTTCGGCCAACCACTCATCGCTTTGCCGTAGCAACGAGCCTCGCCTAAGGGCAAATCATGTGGGATCGCCTGCTCGTCGACTGCAATATCGCGACCATTGAAGAGCGTCCGGGCAACCCGCTGGGAATCATCGAAAATGGCGCGATCGGAATTCTCGATGGAAAGGTGGTGCGCGCGGGAAAGCGCGCCGAGCTCGCGGGTTTTCGAGCGAGGACGGTGGACGCGCTCGGCGGTGCCTGGGTGACTCCTGGACTGATTGATTGTCACACGCATCTGGTTTTCGGGGGCACGCGCGCGGACGAGCATGCGATGCGTCGCTCAGGCGCGACCTATGAAGAAATCGCCGTGGCGGGAGGCGGCATCTCAGCCACTGTGAAGTCCACTGCGGAGGCTTCGGATGAAGAACTGCTCGAGCAAAGCCGGAGTCGTCTCAACGCGCTGATGCGTGGCGGCTGCACCACAGTCGAAATCAAGTCAGGTTACGGCCTCGATCCGGAAAGCGAGCTCAGGCTACTCCGGATTACGCGCGAGCTTGGCGAAGGTCAGTCGGTGCGCATCGTCCCAACTTTGCTTGCGCTGCATGCGCTTCCTGCCGACCAGCGCGACCGCCGCGCGCATTATGTCGGCGAAATCATCGACAAGCTGATTACCTGTCGTTGCAGAGCGCGGCCTCGCGACCAGCGTTGATGCATTCTGCGAAACGATCGCGTTCACGCCGGAAGAAGTGGAGCGTCTGTTCAAGGCCGCTGCCCATCATGGCCTACGTGTTCGCCTCCACGCCGAACAATTGTCGAACAGTCACGGCGCAGCGCTCGCGGCGAAATATCGCGCATTGTCGGGGGATCATCTCGAACATCTCGACGAGGCGGGAGCGAAGGCGATGGCCGCTGCCGGAACGGTCGCCGTGCTCCTGCCGGGCGCCTTCTATGCGCTCCAGGAAACACGCAAGCCGCCGATCGCAATGCTGCGCAAGCACAAGGTCGCGATCGCAATAGCGACTGACTGCAACCCGGGAACGTCCCCGCTTCTCTCGCCGACTCTGGCGATGAACATGGCGTGCACTTTGTTCGGTTTGACGCCTGAAGAGGCGCTAACCGGAATGACCATCAACGCGGCCCGCGCGCTCGGGCTCGCGCATTCGAACGGGAGCATCGCGGCGGGGAAGCAAGCGGACCTCTGCGCATGGCGCGTCGGCTCGCTCTCCGAGCTCGGCTACTGGATCGGCTTGCCTGGTCCCGAACGAAGGATCTTCGGTGGAATCGATGGATAGGGCCGCAGCAGCGCCGGTGGCGAGTTGGCGTCCTCTTGGGTCGCGCCGCTCGAGCCGCTAGAGCGACCCAACATGACGGACCAACAACGACGCGACAACAGCCGCCACATACGCGCCCGGCGGGGAAGCGAGCTCAGAGCCAAGCACTGGACTACTGAGGCCGCCGTCCGAATGCTCATGAACAATCTCGACGACGAGGTCGCAGAAGACCCGCAGAACCTGGTCGTCTACGGCGGTATCGGCCGCGCGGCGCGCAACTGGGAATGCTACGACAAAATCGTCGAGACTCTCGAACGGCTCGAGGAAGATCAGACGCTCCTGGTTCAATCGGGAAAGCCTGTTGGCGTGTTTCGCACCCACCCGGACGCGCCGCGGGTGCTGCTCGCCAATTCGAACCTCGTTCCGAGGTGGGCGACTTGGGAGGTCTTCAACGCGCTCGATCGCGAAGGGCTCATGATGTACGGCCAGATGACGGCAGGGAGCTGGATCTACATCGGCAGCCAGGGCATCGTCCAAGGCACTTACGAGACCTTCGCCGAGATGGGTCGTCAGCATTTCGGCGGCGATCTCAAGGGGCGTTGGATCCTCACTGCTGGTCTCGGCGGAATGGGCGGCGCCCAGCCGCTTGCCGCGGTGATGGCGGGTGCGCACTGTATCGCGATCGAATGCCAGGAGAGCCGCATCGAGAAGCGGCTCGAGACGCGCTACCTGGACCGCCGGGCCGCCACCATCGATGAAGCGCTGGAGATCATCAGCGGCGCTTCGGAGCCGATGAGCGTCGGCTTGCTCGGCAACGCCGCCGAAATCCTGCCCGACATGTTGAAGCGTGGAATACGGCCGGATGCGCTCACCGATCAGACCAGTGCGCATGACCCTTCGAACGGCTATTGCCCTGCCGGCTGGACCGTCGCGAAATGGCAGGAGATGCGCGAGCGCGACCCCGCCGCGGTCGCGCAAGCCGCGCGAGTCTCGATCGCTCAGCATGTCGAGGCGATGCTCGCCTTCAAGGCGATGGGCGTTCCAACCTTCGACTACGGCAACAACATCCGCCAGGAAGCGAAGGACATGGGCGTTGCTCACGCTTTCGATTTCCCGGGCTTCGTTCCGGCTTATGTCCGTCCGCTCTTCTGCCGCGGGGTCGGCCCATTCCGATGGGCTGCACTGTCGGGCGACCCTGACGATATCTACCGCACCGATCAACGCGTCAAAGAACTGATCCCCGACGATCCGCACCTGCACCGCTGGCTCGACATGGCTCGCGAAAGGATAGCCTTCCAGGGATTGCCCGCACGCATTTGCTGGGTCGGGCTCGGCCACCGCGATCGCCTCGGCCTCGCCTTCAACGAGATGGTGAAAAACGGCGAGGTTTCGGCGCCGATCGTGATCGGCCGCGACCATCTCGACAGCGGCAGTGTCGCCTCACCGAACCGCGAGACGGAAAGCATGATGGACGGCAGCGACATGGTCTCTGATTGGCCGCTGCTCAACGCGCTCCTCAACACCGCCTCGGGTGCAACCTGGGTGTCCTTCCACCACGGCGGCGGGGTTGGCATGGGCTATTCGCAGCACGCCGGAATGGTGATCGTCGCTGACGGCACCGACGAGGCAGCGCGGCGACTGGGGCGCGTTCTGTGGAACGATCCGGGCACGGGCGTCATGCGGCACGCCGACGCAGGCTATGACATCGCCATCGATTGCGCGCTCGAGCAGGGTCTGGACCTGCCGATGGTGAACGCTTGAAGCTGAACCCTCAGAAAGTCGCGTTAGACGACTTGAGACAATTGTGGGTCGGCGCCAATGCGCGGCTCGACGACGCGTCGATGCAGCGCATTGCCCAGTCGGCGGCCGCCGTGGAGCGCATCGTCGCTAGCGGCGATACCGTCTACGGAGTCAACACCGGCTTTGGCCTGCTCGCCAACACGCGGATCCCGAACGACCGTCTCGCGGAGCTTCAGACCAACCTCATTCTCTCGCACAGCGCGGGCCTTGGCGACCCGTTCCCACGCCATGTCACGCGGCTCATGATCATCCTGAAGCTGCTCGGGCTGGGTCGCGGGCATTCTGGCGTCCGTCCCCTCGTCATCGAAGCTCTTCAGCGCCTGCTCGACGCCAACGCGATGCCGCTGATTCCGGCGCAGGGCAGCGTCGGAGCTTCAGGCGACCTCGCGCCGCTCGCACACCTGATCGCAGCGTTGATGGGTTACGGGCGGATCGATGTTGCCGGCGAAATCGTCGGCGCCGCTGCGGCGCTCGAGCGACTCGGGCTCGAACCGCTCCAGCTCGGCCCCAAGGAGGGTCTCGCGCTCATCAACGGAACCCAAGCGAGCACAGCGCTCGCGCTCGACGCTCTCTTTTCAGGAGAGCGCGTGTTCGCGGCTGCGATCGCAGCGGGGGCACTTTCCGTTGATGCTCTGAAAGGTAGTGCCAAGCCCTTCGACCCGCGGCTATCGGAGCTGCGCGGCCAGCCCGGACAGATTCGCGTCGCAGCGGCGATCCTCGACCTTCTTCAGGGCAGCGAAATTCTCGTCAGCCACGTCAAATGCAGCCGTGTCCAGGATCCTTACAGCTTTCGCTGTCAGCCACAGGTGATGGGTGCCGCACTCGACCTCCTCGAAAATGCTGCGCGCACTCTGACGATCGAAGCGGGAGCGGTGACGGACAATCCGATCGTGTTCGCCGACGAGGATAGTGCGATCTCCGGCGGCAACTTTCATGCTCAGCCGGTCGCCTTTGCTGCCGATACGATTGCGATCGCGCTATGCGAAGTGGGATCGATGTCCGAGCGGCGCGTCAGTGTGCTCGTCGATCCGAAGATGAGCGGCTTGCCCGCCTTCCTGACACCGGATTCTGGGGTAAATTCGGGGTTGATGATCCCGCAGGTCACCGCCGCCGCTTTGGTCAGCGAGAACAAGAGCCTCGCCTTTCCGGCGAGCATCGAATTCTATTCCCACCTCTGCGGGCCAGGAGGACCACGTCTCCATGGCCCCGATCGCTGCGCGCAAGGCCGGCCAGATCGCCCGCAACACGGCCGGGGTAATCGCGGTCGAGTTGATGGCTGGGGCCGAGGGCATCGACTATCACTCCCCGCTCAAGACCTCATCCGGGCTGGAGCAGGTTCACGCCGCTGTTCGTGCGCTTTCGCCGCACTTTACCGCCGACCGCTATTGGGCCGACGAGATGGCTGCGCTGCAGGCGGCGGTACTTTCGGGACAGATCGGAAGGAGCAAGCTTCTAGGGGCATCCTAGTGACGTCCGTATTTCTGATGTGATGAATCAAGCGGCCGAGCCGTCTTCAATGTTAGGAAGTAATGGCCCGGCGAGCCCGCCGCAGCGGTGTCCGAGCAGAGAAGATTTTTTTCGCGAAGTAGCTCCTGGAGCCCACTCCGGAGTTCAGCTAGCCGATCCGGTCCCAATGCTGCGTCTTGCACAGGATGCCGAACAAGCAGCCGTGGACGGTGAGCCGATCCGACGCGATTTGCTCGATCGTGCCACGCGCGTTCATGTTACGGCTCGCGACGAACACGTCTGCTCGCCACGTGCGGTGTCCCGAGGGCTGGATATTGTCGATCACGCGCGCTCCGAGCAGGCGGGTGCCGCTTCCGATCTCGGCCTTCACCTGCTGTTTGACTGACGCCCTCACAACTCGGCCGCACAAGGATTGGCCGCAGGGCGCGATGACGATCTCCATCGCGCCGTTCTTCCAACGGCCTTCAAGGCCAGTCTTGGAGAGCGCCGCCGCGGGCGTCAACGCGACTGCGAGCCCCGCAAATGCAAGCAAAATCCGTTTCATGGGATCCGCGTAGCACTGATTTGCGGCGAGAATCGTGCCTTTAGCTTGCGCTCGGATGAACACATGCGCCTGCCTCAACGGTGCAACTGGTCCTTGCTCCGTGTCCAAATCTGCGTTCGGCAGATCAGGCCTAACAGGCCGCACCCGGTGAGCTTGAGCGTTTCGTTGCCAAGGAGTTGCAGCTTTGCCGAGACGTGGATGTTGTCGTCCGGGATGAATAGCTTCCCTATCCACCCTCGCCCCTTCGGCTGGAGGTCAGTCAGAACGATCGTGCCGACAATGTTTGAGGTGGTTTTCGCCACTTCTTGCTGCCCTCGCGCGGACGCCCAAACGACCCGTCCGCAAAGGGCATCACCGCACGGCGAGATGGCGATGACTGCGCTTCCGATCGGGTTCTTCCACGGGCCTTCTATGGAGGCAGGCGCGGCCTGAGCGGACATCAGCATCAAGAGCGAGAGGAGCTTGGACATCGCGATGCTGTTGCGTGACCGACGTTGCCAGCGGATTGCGACTCAATGAAAATCGCGGCTTTTTGGAATGATTTCGGCGTTGCGTGGGTGACGGTTTGGGGGACTGCCCCAGCTGCCGTGACCATCCGGTTTTTCGAGCCGCTTTGGCAGTATTGAATCGTCGCTGAGGCGGCCGAGCAGGAACGTGTGGTCCTCCAGGCCACCGGCGACGACGTGGATCACACTACTGTCGGAATCGCGCTGGACGATTCCGTGCACCGTCATCAGCCGCGCACCCATGACGATCTTGCGCTGCTTCTCGAACAGCTTCGGCCAGACGACCAAATTGGCGATTCCGGTCTCGTCCTCGATGGTGATGAAGACGACGCCCTTGGACGTACCGGGCCGCTGCCGGATCAATACTACGCCCGCCATCGACACGCGCCTGCCGTCGCGAAACTGCGTCAGTTGCTCGGCGGTGACGAACTTTTGCGCGGCATAATGCGCGCGCAGGAATTGCATCGGATGCGCTTTGAGACTCAATCGGACTGTCTGGTAATCGCTGATCACATGTTCGGCGAGCGACATCGCTGGAAGCTGCGCAGGCATATCCTCCAGTCCTTCCTCGCGCTCTTCGGCATAAGTGAACAGCGGCAGGTCCGGCGCCTGCCTGAGTGCTCTTGAATCCCAAAGTGCCGCTCGTCGGTCGAGACCCATCGACCGGAATGCATCGGCGGCCGCAAGCCGCTGGATCGCGTGGACCGGGACCCGGCCGCGCGACTGAAGCTCCTCGACGGTGCCATAGGATCTGCGAGTTGCCAGGCGCTCCGCGACTTCCCGCGGCAATCCATCAACCTGGCGCAGGCCGAGGCGGAGTGCGCCTTGTTCCAGCGTGCAATCCCAATCGCTGCAATTCACATCGACCTCTCGCACCTCGACGCCATGTTCACGCGCATCGCGGACGATCTGCGCGGGGGCATAGAAACCCATCGGTTGCGAGTTGAGGAGAGCACAAGCGAAGGCCGCCGGATATTTCCACCTGAGCCAGCTCGAGACATAAACGAGGTGCGCGAAGCTCGCCGCGTGGCTCTCGGGAAAGCCATATTCCCCGAACCCCTTGATTTGATCGAAGCAGCGTTGCGCGAAATCGGGATCGTAACCACGATCGACCATTCGTCCGACCATCTTCTCTTCGAGAGCGCCGATGTCGCCCTTGGAGCGGAAGGTTGCCATTGCCTTCCTAAGCTGGTTTGCTTCCTCCGAGCTGAACCGAGCCGCATCGAGCGCGATCTTCATCGCTTGTTCCTGGAAAATGGGCACTCCGAGCGTTCGCCCGAGGATTTTTTCGAGCTCGTCCGGCGGCCCCTGCTCTGGATGGGGGCAGGGGAAGGTCACTGGTTCCTTTCCGCCGCGGCGCTTCAGATAGGGATGGACCATGTCGCCCTGGATCGGTCCTGGACGAACGATCGCGACCTCGATGACGAGATCGTAGAAGCAACGCGGCCTTAGCCTTGGAAGCATGTTCATCTGCGCCCGGCTCTCGACCTGGAATACGCCGAGCGAATCCCCTCGGCAGAGCATGTCGTAGACCTCCGGCACTTCCCGCGGGATTGTCGCCAGCTGCCATCGCTCGCCGTGATGCTGCTCGATCAGATCGAAGCATTTGCGGATGCAAGTCAGCATTCCGAGCGCAAGCACGTCGATCTTGAGGATCCCGAGCTCGTCGATGTCGTCCTTGTCCCATTCGATGAAGGTGCGGTCGTCCATCGCGCCGTTGCCGATCGGCACGGTCTCGGTCAGCGGTCGCTCGGTGAGGATGAAGCCGCCGACATGTTGCGACAAGTGGCGCGGCATTCCGACCAGCTGCTCGGCGAGCTTCACTGTGCGCTTGAAGTGCGGATCGCTAAGGTCGAGTCCTGCGTCCTTCGCCCGCGTGCCGCCGTCGAGCTCGGCCTCCATGCTTCCCCAGACGGTCGAAGCGAGCGCGGCACAGACGTCCTCGCTAAGGCCCATCACCTTGCCGACCTCGCGGATCGCCGAGCGCGGACGATAATGGATCACGGTCGCGGCGATCCCTGCGCGCGCTCGCGTATATTTGTTATAGATGTGCTGGATCACTTCCTCGCGACGCTCATGCTCGAAATCGACGTCGATGTCGGGTGGCTCGCGTCGCTCCTCGGAGATGAAACGCTCGAATAAGAGGTCATTCACCGACGGATCGACCGCGGTGATCCCGAGGCAATAGCAGACCGCGCTGTTTGCCGCCGAGCCGCGACCTTGGCAAAGGATCGGTGGATCGAGCCCGCGCGCGAAGGCGACGATGTCGTGGACGGTCAGGAAATAACGAGCGAAGTCGAGACGCTCGATCAACGGCAGCTCGTAATTGAGCTGCTTCGCCACTTTGTCGGGAATGCCGTCGGGCCAGCGCTCCTCGGCGCCTTTCCAGGTGAGATGCGCGAGATGCCCTTGCGGCGAGCGGCCTTCGGGAACCGTCTCCTTGGGATATTCGTACCTGAGCTCGTCTAGGCTGAAGTGAAGCAAATCCGCAAAGTCGCGCGTCGCTAAGATCGCGTGCGGCCAGCGCTCGAACAGCCGCGCCATCTCCGCCGGTGATTTCAAATGCCGTTCGGAATTCGGGTTCAAGAGGTAGCCGGCGTTGACGATGGTCGTCTTCTCGCGAATGCAGGTAACCACATCCTGCAACGGTCGCCGGTCGGGCGCGTGATAATGGACGTCATTCGTCGCAAGGATCGTGCAGCCATATTTATGCGCCAGCCTGTCGAGCCGCTCGATCCGAGCATTGTCACCGCCGCGGTAGAGCCAGCTCGCCGCGACATGCCGAAGTGACGTCAAGGCTTCACGCAGGCGCGGCAATTCTGTTTCGAAAACAGCGAGATCGTCCTGCGGCCAAGCGATGAAGGCGATGCCCTTCTGATACTCTGCAACATCGGCGAGGCTCAGCTCGCAATCGCCTTTCTCGGCCCGCATCTTGCCGAGGCTGAGCAAACGCGACAGCCGCCCGTAGCCATCGCGATCGATCGGGTAGGCGAGCAGCGACGGCGCATCGAAGAGATCTAACCGGCACCCGATCAGCGGCCGGATTCCCGCGCCGGTGCATGCGCTATGCATCCGAACCACGCCGGCCAGCGTGTTTCGGTCGGCAATCCCGATCGCATCATAGCCGAGCGGCAGGGCCGTCAGCACAAGTTCAATCGCATCCGACGCGCCGCGAAGGAAGGAGAATGGCGAGGCGACGCCAAGCTCCACATAAGGCGAGGGCGTCACCGGCGGCGGTGGCATGTCGTCGCCCCGCACGAGCTTGATCCGGGAGAAGCCTTCTCTTTCGGGCATCAGCCGAAAAGCCCATGGATGAACCAGCTCGGCGGTCCGCCCCGGCCGTCCCCGACCATCCCCTCGCGATAGATCCAATAACGGCGGCCCTGTCGGTCCTCGACGCAATAATAATCGCGCAGGCGTGCGTTCGACGGCTGCCGCCACCATTCCGGAGCGATCCGTTCAGGCCCTTCGGAACGCGCGATGTCATGCACCGCCCGCCGCCAAACGAACCGCCGCGGCATGCCTTCGGGAGTCGCATAAATGACGTCGATCGCCTCGGGCCGATCGAGGAGGCGTTGCGGACGGTTCAATCCCTTCCACTCGCTTGGCGGCAGAGAGGAATTTACAGCAGCCACCCAACCGCTCGCGCATTCGGGCAAATGGCTTTCGAATGGTTGCGGCCGCCTAATGCGTTTTTGACCGAGCTTCACCGTTAGCCGGTCGACCAGCCGAGCGAGCTCGCGCTTGCCGGAGGGCTCCTCGACCAGGCTCTCCTGTGCCGCGCTCAAATCCTCGGTCCAGTCGGCAGTCAGGGCGAAGGCATCAAATCCGAATTCCGGATCGAGCGTCGTTGCCTTGTCAGCGAGCAGTCGCGCAAGGTGCTTTGGCTCGCGGCTGGCAATCGCGGTCGCGACCGAGGCAATGGCGATGCTCCCGTCGACTCGAAATCCAGTCAGCGATAGCCGACGAGCGCCAAGATGCCCTTCCTCTAGCTGCCGCACCAGTTCGGGGATCAACCGTTCGAGCGCCTTGCTCGGCGCTTCGAGGTGCGTCGCTGGCTCTTCGAGCCGAACCAGCGCCCGAGGTATCGGATTGGACGGGGTGGCGGTCAGCGGTTCCGGCTTTCGACCGAGCGCTCGGTCGAGTGCCTCAGCGACGTTTTCCGAGTTCCTGAATCGCCGTGCCAACGCGAGCCTCGGAACGCCGATGAGTGCGCCAATCGTTTTCAGGCCAAGTCGTTCGAGCGTACGCACCGTGTCTGGGTCGAGACGGAGGGCGGAAACATGAAGCGCTGCGAGGCTGGTCTCGATATTCTCGGAGACGATGGCCGGAGCATAATGACTGAGTGCCCAGGCCGCCGCGGCGGTGGGCGCGATGGCGATGCGGGTCGTGAGCCCAATTTCAGCGAACCGCCGGTGGACATCGTGTCCGAGGCCGCGTTCTCCGCCGAACAAGTGCGCAACTCCAGTGATGTCGAGCCTCAAGCCGTCGTCATCTACTTCCACGAGCGGCGACCAGCGGCCGGCCCAGCGCGCCAGCCGCCGGACCAGCGCCGCATCGCCCTCCGGATCAGCGGGAACCGCCACCAGCGCCGGGTCGAGCGCGCGCGCATCGGTCAGCCGGGCGCCGGCTTTCGCGCCTCGTGTCGCCGCGACCTCGGTGGCGGCATGGATGATCGGCCCGTGCGCGCCTTCGACGGTGAGGACAACCGGATCGTCAGGCGTGTAGGCGCTCGATTTCGCCCAACGCTCCACCGCCAGCGCCGGCAACCAAATGGAACAAACCCGCTTCATGAGCGAGGCGCCAGCGGCCGGGCGGTGAGCCGCGCGCGCGGAATAGCTCGGCATTCCATGCCGGCACGCCCGGCGCGCGTCCGTCGAGATCGTTGATCAGCGACGGAGCGCTCACGATCCGCCAGCGCATCCGCGCTCCGCTCAAATTGGCTTGGCCGCCGAGCCGAATCAAAAAGGCGGCCACGCCAAACCGCTCGGACGCAACGGCGAGCCGCCGCGTAGCGGTGAAATCGAGTGCTCGTGGATCGCCCCAGATCTCCCCGATCACGGCTGAGAGCGCGGCGCATCTTAAGCCTTCCTCCATCGCCCACAGCGCATCGCGGGCGTCGCGCGCTTCGACATGGATGAGGTTCGAGATCGGAATTCCCGGCGGGTAGATCCGGCCGCTTTCGAGGATCGCCATGCGCTCCTGCACCCACAACAGCGGTTTCTCCGCATCGAGCTGGGCGAGCAGGAATCCCGCCCAGCCGCCATCGCGCGGATGCGCGGCGAAAAGCTCGCAGAGGGTGGGGCTGAGCGGCGCAGGCAAATGCCAACGCTCGCCCAACCCGCTGGGGAGACGGCTAAATGCGGTCGGCTGGACCTGCGCAGAGACAGCTCCGCCGGCAACCAGAGACAAGCCTCTTGCCACACGACTCACAACGTTTTTGTTCTACTTTTGTTCTTTATCCAGTGAGTCGGAGGGAAGAGTCGAATCCTTCGTGGGCCTCTGAAGGGGTCCGTACCCCACGGCGCGGCAGCTCGAAGCGCTTCAGGCAGTCCCTTCTTATATCAGCCGTGCTTCGTCGGCCTGCGCGTCTCGGGAGGCTTCAACCTCGTTCAAAAACCGCACTATCTCGCGCACTGCGGCCCGCGTTCCCTTCCTCGACACCGCAAAACCCATGTGTGTCGAGCTCACCTCGACCGCCTTGTCGCGAGACTCCTCGCCACCGCGGGCGGTGGAGCCCCGACGATGCCGTCCCGTCGCGACCAGATCGCGAGATTGGAACCGGCGGCTTTTCGTCAATGTCCGGGATCGGAGGGTCGTCGACCGGATGCCCCGCAATCCACTCGTAAAGTCTCCAGACGTTCGTATAACGGCGGCGATCGCCCGACACCGGCGATCCTAGGGTGACGACCGCCCGAAAGGCTCCGGCTCCGCTCGTGCGACCTCACGGGCGTAAAGCCCGCCGAGGCTCCAGCCGACCAGCAGAATCGGCACTTCATGGCCGCAAGGATCGACCGCGCGCTTAAGTCGCTCCAGCGTATCGGCCCTGGCGCCCAAGTTCCATCCCCTGTCGCCACGATGAACTCGAAAGCCCGCCTCAGCGAGCGCGCGCCGTAGCTCCATCGTAGTTCGGTCGTTCGCAATGAAGCCAGGAATCACCATGACTGGAATGCCGCTCTTTGGTCCGCGCGGCCCGTTGTGTCCAAACCCACGCCAGGAGCGCGACCCAAGCGCGGCGGCTTCCTTCAGCCGCGAGAACGCGCCAGGCGCACCGTCCTCGTTCAGAGGAACTCGCTCCCCATCAGCTCCTGCATAGCTTTGGGCAGTTTCACTCGGCCGTCAGCGGTCTGGTGGTTCTCCAGCAACGGCACGAGGATTCGCGGGCTCGCCAGCGCGGTGTTGTTCAGCGTGTGCGCGAATCGAACCTTCCCGTCCGACCCGCGATAGCGAATATTCGAGCGCCGCGCCTGCCAGTCGTGAAGCGTCGAGCAACTGTGAGTTTCGCGATACTTGCCGAGCGAAGGCACCCAGCTCTCGATGTCGTTCATGCGATATTTGCCAAGGCCCATGTCGCCAGTCGAAGTCTCGATCACCTGGTAGGGGATTTCGAGCGCCTCCAGCATCTCCTCGGCAAGGCGCAGCAAGGTCGCGTGCCATTTGGCCGACCGCGCCTCGTCCGCTTCGCACACAACATATTGCTCGACCTTCACGAACTGATGCACTCGAAGCAGGCCGCGCACGTCCTTTCCGGCGCTCCCTGCCTCGCGGCGGAAGCAAGGTGAAAACCCCGCGTAGAGGATCGGCAGCTTGTCGGCCTCGACGATCTCGCCCGAATGGAGCGAGGTCAGAACCACCTCGGCGGTCCCTGCGAGCCACAAATCATCGTTCGGAAGCTCATATGTCTCTTCGCGGTGTCCCGGGAACTGGCCCTGGTTGAGAAACGCCTGCTCTCGGGCGATGGCGGGCACAGTGATCGGTGTGAAGCCCGCTTCGGCGATGCGCGAGAGCGCCCAGCCCATCAGCTTGGTCTCGAGCAACGCCAGGCCGCCCTTGAGGCAATAGGTTCGGCTCCCGGACACCTGGGTGACCCGCGACAGATCGCCCCAGTCGTTCTTCTCGATCAGTGCGACGTGATCGAGCGGGTCGAAATCGAATTTGGGCGGGTCGCCAACGGTTCGAATGACCACATTGTAGCTCTCGTCGGGGCCAACCGGCGCACCTTCATAAGGAATGCCCGGCAGCTTCAGCATGAGCGCTTTTAAGTCGGCGTCCTTCGCCGAAAACTCGCCTTCCAGAGCGGAAGCCTGCGCACCAGCTTCTTTCGCCTGCCGCCCGAGCTCCGCTTTCTCCTCCGGCGTTGCATCCTTGAACTTGGCGCTGACTGCATTGCGCTCGGCACGCAGCCGATCGATCGCGGTCTTCGCTGCTCGAACTTCGCCGTCCAGCGCAAGCAGCGCATCGATATCCAGCTTTACGCCCTTGTCCCGGATGGCGCGCTCGACGGTCTCGCGGTTCGCCTTGACGAAATCCATTGCCAGCATGGGCGCTTGCCTAGCGCAAGCTAGTCGAAGTGCAACCGGCGGTAGCTTCCACGGAAATAGAGCAGGGGATCGAGGCTCGCGTCGAAGCTCGCCTTGATGACCTGGCCGACGAGAATGTGATGGTCGCCGCCATCGTAGACCGCGAACCGCTCGCACTCGAACACGCAGAGCGAATCCTTGAGGATCGGCGCGCCGGCTTCCCCGCAAGACCAGGGCGTCGTGCCGAAGCGGTCCTCGACCCGCGTCGAGAACGTGATCGAGGCAGGCTGCTGCTCGGTCTGGAGGACATTGATCGCGAAATTGGCCGCGCTGATCAGCGAGGTCGAACTCGCCGCCATCTTGTGCAGGCACACCAGAAGCAGCGGCGGCTCGAGCGAGACCGAGGTGAAGCTGTTGACGGTCAGGCCGGTAGGCCCGCGCCCGTCATCTGCGCAGGTGACAACGGTCACCCCGGTCGCGAAGCAACCGAGAGCGTCGCGAAGCGTCCGCGGATCGTGCCCGCTGCGATACTCGCCCTTGTCCGGCATTTCGGCCATGGCCGATCTATAACCCGGACGGCCTAGAGCGCCAGCAGCCTTTCCGGGGTCAGTTCAAGCACCGCACCGATGGTCGCTTCCAGCGATTCGGAAACCAGGTAGCGCGGCTGGAAAGCATCGTGGCGGTATGGCGTATGGACAGCGCGCCCTATCGAGAAGGGCAACCGCTCAACCTCGTCGCTTTCCAGGCTGAAATGCGCTTCGCCGAAACTCGACGCGAGGCCAGCGCCGAGGATCTTGAGCTCGCCAAGCTCCTTCGCGAGCCCGAACTCGACGCTATGCCAATAAAGGCATGCTGCCCGAAAGCCCTCGCCGGCAGCAATCGCTGCACTGCCCAATTCTCCTACATGCCGGGTCATCTCGGCATAATCGTGGTTCGCGAGCATCGGAATATGGCCGAACATGTCGTGGAAGCAGTCCGGCGCCTCGAGATAGTCGAGCTGCTCGCGCTTGCGGATGAAATTGCCGACCGGGAAGACTCGCGCCGACAGCATCGCGAAAAAGACATCGTCAGGAACCAGTCCCGGCACCGCGACCGTGCGCCAGCCGGTCCGCGGCTCCAGCGTGGCGTTCAGCCCTTCGACGTCGGGAACACCCGGGTGCGACAGCTTCAGAAGGTCAATACCTTCGAGGAACGCCGAGACGACGCGCGTGCCGAGGAGCTCGACCTGGCGGGCGAACAGTAAATCCCAGACCGCATGATCGTCATCGGTGAATGAGTTCCAGTTCTGGAGGACGATATAGTCTTCCCAACGCCGGGCTCGATCGTCTTTGGTGACCATTTGCTGGAGCATCAGTCGGGTCGTCCTTCTGTTCGGGTCAATAAAAAACCCGCCGAGCTTGGCTCTGGCGGGTCGGAGGCTGGGGAAGTGTCGCTCAGGTGCGCGTCAGCTAATCCCAGCCCCGAGGCGATAATAATAGCTTGTCGGCGCTGCCGCGGTGGCGCGCATCATCTCGGCGAAGGCAGGCGGGCGTGTCATCGCAATCCTTATCTCAGCTTCCGCCTCAAGGATCAATGTCCGGCAAGGAGCCGGTCAAAGGAGGCTCGACACGTTGGTGTACATCGTGCCGATCTTGGTTCCGAGGTTCTCGAACGCGAGCAGGGCCGCGATCGAGATCAACGAAGCAACAAGCGCATATTCGATCGCGTTGGCGCCGCGCTCGCACCGAAGAATTTGCGTTAACCTCAGCATAGGACACTCCTGGTTAACATCCTGCCGGCCAGACGCAGTCGGCGAACTCGCCTTTTCCTCTTCGCAAGCTTCCAAATGCTTGCGCAACATGGTTAATCGCCGAGGCGGTTGATCGCTTCGGCGAGCTTCAGGTCCCGATCCGTTACTCCGCCCGAAGTCGTGGCTGGTCAGCCGAAAGTCGACGCGGTTCCATACGCTTGTGAATTCGGGGTGATGATCGACCTTTTCCGAGTGCAGCGCCACTCGCGTGAGGAAACCGAACGCCTCGCTGAAATTGGCGAAGTTGAAGGTCCGGACCAGGGCCTTGCCGCCGCCCTCGAGCGTCCAGCCTGCGGGTGTCACCATCTCTCACCTCCCTTGAAATGCCGCCCTTCCAGGAGCAGTTGGGCGACGAAGGAGCATAGCCATGGCCACCCAGCTAGCCGAGAACAAGGGCGTGCTTGGTCTTGAAAATCCGATGGGAACCGATGGGTTCGAGTTCGTCGAATATACCGCGCCCGATCCGGCGCTTCTTCGCGACCTGTTCACGAAGATGGGTTTTCCGGCGGTCGCGCAGCACAAGCGCAAGGACGTGACCCTTCACCGCCAGGGCGAGATCAACTTCATCATCAACGCGGAACACGGCAGCTACGCCGAGCAATATGCAAAGGACCATGGCCCGAGCGCCTGCGCGATGGCTTTCAGAGTGAAGAACGCGAAGGCCGCGTTCGAGCGCGCGGTCAGTCTCGGCGCCACACCGGTGATCAGCGATTTCGCGCACGGGGAGATGGACATTCCCTCAATCGAAGGCATTGGCGGATCGCGCTTGTTCTTCGTCGACACCTATGGAAGCAAGGGCTCGATCTATGAGGTTGATTTCGACTTCTTCCCCGATGCCGACAGCCGCCTCAAAGATCTCGACAGTCGACTAACTTACGTCGACCATCTGACCCACAACGTGCACCGGGGCCGGATGTCGGTCTGGGCGGATTTTTACGAGCGGCTCTTCAACTTCCGCGAAATTCGCTACTTCGACATCGAGGGCAAGCAGACGGGGCTGTTCTCGAAGGCGATGACCTCGCCCTGCGGCAAGATCCGAATCCCGCTGAACGAGAGCCAGGACGACAAGAGCCAAATCGAGGAGTTCCTGCGCGAATATAAGGGCGAGGGCATCCAGCACATCGCGCTCGGCACGACCGACATCTACGAAGCGGTCGACATCCTGAGCGGCCGCGGAGTCGCATTCCAGGACACTCCCGACACCTATTACGAGCTCCTTCCCCAGCGCATCACAGGCCATGAGGAGAGCATTCCCGAGCTTGAGAAGCGCGGCATCATGATGGACGGCGCGCCGACCGAGGGCCAGGGCTTGCTGCTTCAGATCTTTACCCAGAACGTGATCGGGCCGATCTTCTTCGAGATCATTCAGCGCAAGGGCAACGAGGGCTTCGGCGAAGGCAATTTCAAGGCGCTGTTCGAGTCGATCGAGCTCGACCAGATGCGAAGGGGTGTCCTCTGAGAGAAGCTTATATCTGCGATTACATTCGAACGCCGATCGGCCGCTACGGCGGCGCCCTTGCCCAGGTCCGCGCCGATGACCTTGCGGCGATCCCGATCAAGGCGCTGATCGAGCGCAACCCAGGTGTCGACTGGTCCGAGCTTGACGACGTCATCCTTGGCTGCGCGAACCAGGCGGGTGAGGACAATCGCAACCTCGCCCGCATGGCCGGCCTGCTTGCGGGACTTCCGGAAAGCTCGGGCGGTGTCACTCTCAACCGGCTCTGCGGCTCGGGCCTCGATGCTGTCGCAATGGCTGCGCGCACGATCCGAAGCGGCGAATTTGAGCTGATCATCGCCGGCGGTTCCGAGAGCATGAGCCGAGCGCCATTCGTCATGGCCAAGGCAACCAGCGCTTTCGACCGAAACGCCGAAATGTACGACACCACTATCGGCTGGCGCTTCGTCAATCCAAAGATGAAATCGGCCTACGGCGACGACACGATGCCGAGCACGGGTGAGAATGTCGCACAGGAGTTCCAGATCAGCCGCAACGACCAGGATGGCTTTGCGGTTCGAAGCCAGGAAAAGGCGTCGGCGGCGCAAGCGAGCGGACGTCTTGCGGCAGAAATCGTCGGGGTCGAGATTGCTCAGCGCAAGGGCGATCCGGTCATTGTCGACAAGGACGAGCATCCGCGCGCAACGAGCATCGAAGCGCTTGCGAAGCTTCGGCCGATCGTTCGCTCCGACGGCACCGTGACCGCCGGCAATGCTTCGGGCGTGAACGACGGCGCTGCTGCGCTGATTGTCGCTTCCAAGGAGGCCGCCAAGCGCAATGGATTGACGCCCAAGGCACGTATCCTCGGGACGGCAGTAGCGGGCGTTCCGCCGCGCATCATGGGCATTGGTCCAGCACCCGCGTCAGAGAAGCTGATGAAGCGTCTTGGCCTCAAGATCGGCGATTTTGACGTGATCGAATTGAACGAGGCGTTCGCGGCCCAGGGCCTTGCCGTCCTTCGCCAGCTTGGGTTAGCTGACGACGACCCGCGGGTGAACCCCAACGGCGGCGCTATCGCGCTCGGCCATCCGCTCGGCATGTCCGGTGCTCGGCTTGCGCTCACTGCAACCGAGCAGCTGCAGCGCACCGATGGAAAGTTTGCGCTTGCGACCATGTGCATCGGTGTCGGCCAGGGAATCGCGCTGGCGCTCGAACGGGTGTAATATCCCGTCATGGGAGCGGTCGCGGAGAAGGTCCTGGACGAGGCTGCGGTCATGGCCGTGCTCAACACGGTTCCCGATCCGGAAATCCCGGTCCTGACGATTACCGACCTCGGCATCGTGCGCGGATTCGCGCGCGAGCCGCCGCGAGTATTGATAAGCCCGACTTATACCGGCTGCCCCGCGACCGTCGCGATCGAGATCCTGATCCGCCAAGCGCTGGACGATGCCGGCTTCGAAGACGTCCACATCGAGCGCGTATTGTTTCCGCCGTGGACGACGGATTGGATTAGCAACGCCGGACGAGCAAAACTCAAGGCCTATGGAATCGCGCCGCCGACCCCGTCGGCGACCGCCGAATGCCCGCAGTGCGGATCCAATGATACCGAGGAGGTCAGCCGCTTCGGATCGACCCCGTGCAAGGCGCAGTGGCGATGCAAATCCTGCCTGGAACCGTTCGAACGCTTCAAGTGCCACTAGCCGCTATTTGCGGCAGAGCTTCCCGGTTTCCTTGCAATAAGCGGCAAGAACGTCGCCCTTGAAATCGAGCTTTCCGACACTCTTAATCGTCTCGGCGATGACTTCTGGCGTCACTGATCGATACCGTGTCGCCGCCGCACTCGACTGGAAGGCCAAGACCGATCGAAGGTCGGCGATGCTGAGATGCTCGGCATAAGCTCGGCCTGTTGCAGAAAGCAGCCTCTCGCGTCCTGCCTCGAAGACGCGATCCGCGCTCGCCCGGAGCTTGGCCTGGTCGTTCGGACTAAGCTCGGGATGATCGTTGATCAGCTCCTCGACCTCGCTCTTCTTCATCATTGGAAGAAGCGTCGACAAGGTGCCGACCTCAGCAAGCTGTCGCCCGAGCCGAAGCGCTTCGGGGGAGGGCTGCGCAGCGGCAACGGCAAGAAGCATCAGCATCACCATTCCGCAAAGCTTCCGTCCTTCGTCCTGAAGATAGGATTGCGCCAGCGATGGCGGTCCTTGTCGGCCTCGCGCACCGCGGCCTCGTCAACATCGACACCAAGGCCGGGTCGCTCGGGCACTGGAAGATAGCCGTCGACAGGCGACAGTGCTTCCTTGTTGGTGACGAAGTTGAGAAGGTCATGCCCGCCGGTGTTGTAGTGGATCCCGAGGCTGATCTCCTGGATCGCGTGGTTGGGCGTGCATGTCGCGATTTGCAGGCAGGCGCCGAGCGCGAGCGGTCCGAGCGGGCAATGGGGGGCAACCGCGATGTCATAGGCTTCCGCCATCGCTGCGATCTTGCGCACCTCGAGAATTCCGCCGGCGTGGCTGAGGTCGGGCTGGATGATATCCACCGCGCCTTGCTCGAAGAACGGCTTGAATTCCCATCTTGAATAGAGCCGCTCGCCAAGCGCGATCGGAGTCGTGGTGCACGCCGCAATCTCTGGAAGTCCGTCCATGTTCTCGGACAGGAGCGGCTCCTCGATGAACAGCAGCCCCAGCGGCTCCAGCACTTTGGCCAGCTGCTTGGCGAGCGGCCGATGGACGCGCCCGTGGAAATCGAGCCCGACGTCCATGCCATGCGCCTGGGCCGCTTCGACCCGCTTGACGACATCTCCGAACTGCTTGTTCGTTCCGATCCAGTTGAGCTCGGCGGTCGCGTTCATCTTGACCGCGTTGAAGCCTTGGGCCTTGCGCCCGGCCGCGGCCTCGCCGATCTCATGCGGCCGATCGCCTCCGATCCAGGCGTAGGAGCGGACCTTGTCGCGCACCTTGCCACCGAGCATCTGCCAGGCCGGCAGCCCGAGCGCTCGTCCCTTCAAATCCCACAGCGCCTGCTCGAGACCCGCCAGAGCGGACATGATCACCGCCCCGCCGCGATAGAATCCACCGCGATAGCCGATCTGCCAGATGGCCTCGATGTTGAAGGGGTCCGTGCCGATGAACCGGTCGCGATAGGCTTCGAACACGCCTTCGACCGCTTCGGCCCAGCCCTCGAGGCTCGCTTCGCCCCAACCAAACGCGCCGTCTTCGCTCTCGACACGCACAAACAGCCAGCGCGGCGGCACCAGGAAAGTCTCGATCTTGCCGATCTTGCGCGAGCTCATGCTCCCGCCTCGTTGGCCTGCGCGCTCCCATTGGCTCCAACCTTACGGCCGGCAGCATCATCGTCATCCGGGATCTCGCCAATCTTCTTGATTGGAACAACCAGGCAGACACTCGACGCCGGCAACACGTTGCGCCAGTCGGCGATCAGCTGCTTGTAGGCCCGCCCAACGTTGCGGATCTTTCGGTCCAGATCGAACAGCCCAAGCGGGTTCACATTACCGTTTTGCTCGCGAAGCGCGGTGTCCCAGTCGACCTGGTCGGTGAGACTGTACCAGGTGAAGCCGACGGTCGGGATGCCGACGTTGCGGAGGCGAAGCACGTTGGCCCATTCCTTCCACAGCCACTTGACCGCCTCGTCGCCGTGGGATCCTTCCCAGAGGTTGGTTTCGGTGTGCATCACCGGGAGGCGATAGCGGTTATAATATTGCCGCGTGATTTCGGTGTAGCCGAAGGTCTCGCCCGCAGCGACCGTGTGTCCGTCGGCGAACACGCGATGCTCGTTGAGCTGATAATAATCATTCCCGAAGATGCAGTGCTGCTTGAGCTGGTGCTCCAGGAACCACGCATATTCCTCGCGGGTCATGCCGTTGTCGAGCAGATACTGGTACATCCCGCTGTCTACGCGTCGACCGTAATTGAGGTCGAGGCTCAGGAACCGCATCTGGTTCAGCACTTCGGCGCGGCCGATCGCCCCGGGCAAATCCGCGTGATAATATTCCGACGATTCCGACTGGATGAAGATCGCATCGTGGCGTCGCTTGAGAATCTCGATCATCCCCATGACGTTCGCCTTCACCAGGTGTTTCAGCGCCGTGACGAATGATTTGTCGTCCTTCTTCTGCTCGTTCCACCAGCCGTATTTCGCGGAGAAGACCGCGCAAATGAACATCTCGTTGATCGGGGTGTAGAGCTGGACCCAGGGAAAGCGTTCGGCAAACTCTCCAGCATAGGCTGCGAACAGTCGCGGGAAATCGGGATTTTGGAAATTCCCGATCCAATCGGAGACGCCGAAGTGGCACAGGTCGACGATCGGCGTGATGTCACGGCGTTTCAGCTCGGCGAAGGTCTGGTCGGCGAATTCCCAGTCGAACTTGTTGGGCCCCAGATACGTCTTGTGGATCGGCGGTCCATAGCGGAGGAAATTGATCCCTACTTCCTGGACGCAGTCAAAATCCTCGCGCCAGCGCTCATAGTGACCGCAGACCGCCATCTCATCGACACGGGTCTTGCCGTGGTTGATCGTCGGGATGCTGTTTTCGATCCCGGTCGCGAACATGAAGTTGGCGATGGGTCAGTCTCCTTGGAGTGTCATGCATTTCCAGTTCCGAGACGAACCGGCGCGGCTGCACCGATAGCGGCCTTGGAGACAAACGAAAACCTAGGGAGCCAAGTCGCCTCGCCGAGGTTTTCCGCTATGGACAGGAAAAAGCATGCACTGGGCAGATGGTTTCATTGCAGTCGACTGGGGCACGACCAACCGTCGTGCCTATCTCATCGATTCTCTCGGTAAGTGCCGCCAGGAATTCGAGGACGGGAAGGGCGTCCTGTCGGTCCCGGAAGGCGGCTTTCCTGCCGCGATCGCCGAAATCCGAACGCGGCTCGGCGACAAGCCGCTGCTGCTTGCCGGGATGATCGGATCGAACCGCGGATGGAAAGAGGCGCCTTACGTGCCCTGTCCCGCGGGGATCGACGAGCTTGCTTCAAAGCTCGTCTGGGCGGGTGAGCGCGAAGCGATCGTTCCCGGTGTCTCCTATATCGGCCAGGGACGAGCGGACGTGATGCGCGGCGAGGAGGTGCAGCTGCTCGGTGCGGTCGCTGCCAAATTCGTCGATTCCGACGGGCTCGTCTGCCATCCCGGCACTCACAATAAATGGGCCGCTCTCCACCAAGGCCGAATCCAGAGCTTCCGAACGGTGATGACCGGCGAGCTTTTCAGCCTGCTGAAGGAGCACAGCATCCTTGCAGACCTGCTCAAAGGCAAGGTGTCCGACAATCAGGTGTTCCGCGATGCCGCGAGGTACGCCGTCTTCAACGAGACTCTACCTGCAGGCCTGTTCTCGATCCGTGCGAGTGTGCTTCTGGGCCAGATGAAGAAGGAAGACGCGGCGTCCTACGCGAGCGGCCTTTTGATCGGCACCGACGTCCGCATCGGGCTCGAGGTTCCGACCGGCGCGCAGATCATGGTGATGGGCCGGCCTCAGCTCACCAAGCTCTACGTGGCAGCGCTCAAGGAGGCGAGCCGCGACACCGTCGAGCTCGATGGTGAGCAATGTTTTCTCGCCGGCATTCACGAAATTGCGAAGGGGATGAAGTGAGCGCCAAGGACCTGCTGAACCGCTATCTCGACCAATGCCCGCTCGTCGGCATCATCCGCGGGGTCACCTCGGATGAGGCCGGGGCCATTAGCGATGCGATCTTCGAGGCCGGCATAAGGATCGTCGAGGTGCCGCTCAATTCGCCCGACCCGTTGAGAAGCATCGAGCTCATTGCTCGGCGCCTGGGCGAGCAGGCGCTGGTCGGGGCGGGGACCGTGCTCGACCCAAAGCAGGTACAGCAGGTCAAGGATGCGGGTGGGCGGATCATCGTCTCGCCTGACACCAACACCGACGTGATTGCCGCCGCGGCGGCAGCTGGGATGGTCTCGTCACCTGGCTATTTCACGCCATCGGAGGCGTTTGCAGCGATCCGGGCCGGCGCTGATGCGCTCAAGCTGTTTCCAGCCGAAGGCGCGAGCCCATCGGTCCTGAAGGCCCAGCTCGCCGTCCTTCCGAGCGACGTTCCAGTGCTCGTGGTCGGAGGTGTGAAGCCAGACAATATGCGTCCGTGGCTCGATGCCGGAGCGACCGGCTTCGGGCTTGGCGGCGGCCTTTACAAACCGGGCCAATCCAGCGCCGCGACGCTTGAAAAGGCGCGGGCTTATGTCGAGGGGCTGAAGGCATGACACCGATCCGGATCGCAATCATCGGCTACGGCAAGATCGCCGAGGATCAGCACGTTCCCTCGATCAAGGCCAATCCGCGTTTCGAGCTGGTCGCATCGTCGAGCCGCTCGGGTCAGGGTGTCGGCGAGAAATTCGCCGACTGGCGCGAGCTGATCCGAAAGGTCGAGGGTTTGGAAGCGGTGGCGATCACCACGCCGCCGGAGCCGCGCTATGCGATCGCGAGAGAATGCATTCAGGCCGGCCTTCATTGCCTGCTCGAAAAGCCTCCGACGACCGGGCTTGCCGAGATTGCGGACCTTGATTGCGTGGCACAGGTCCATGGCGTGACACTCTTCACTACCTGGCACGCGCAGCATCATTCGACCGTGGAGGCGGCTGCGCGAGCGCTTGCAGGCAAGCGGATCAAGTCGATGCAGATCCGCTGGCACGAGGACGTCCGCAAATGGCATCCAGGCCAGCAGTGGATTTGGGAGCCAGGCGGCTTCGGCGTGTTCGACCCCGGAATCAACGCCTTCTCGATCACGACCAAGATTTTCCCCGGCGGCCTGTTCGTACAGGCAGCCAGTCTCACTTATCCGTCGAATGCCCAGACTCCGATTGCCGCGGACGTCACCTTCTACAGCCCTCAAGCGGGCGGTCCGCTTACCGCGAGCCTCGACTGGCGGGGGACCGAGGGGGAGGAATGGACGATCTCCGTCGAGACCAGCGAGGGGATGAAATTGTGCCTCGAGGACGGCGGCGCGCGCCTGCTCCTCAACGGCGAGCAGAGCATGGACGATGGCATCGGCGAATATCCCGATATCTACCGGGCCTTCGTCGATTTGATCGATGAAAGGCGAACCCTTGTCGACGTTGCGCCGCTCCGACTCGTTGCTGATTGCCTCCTCGTCGGTCGCCGAACGGAGGTCGAGCCGTTCAGCGGCTGATGGAGCAACTTGGGCCTGCAAACATTATTCTCCTTGGCTCGCTTTCGAAACGACATGCGGGCGACCTTTGGAATTTGGACGTGGCTCAGGTGAAGACAGACGAACTTACCCAGGCTGACGAAGCGTTCGCAGGCAACCGCTTGCTTTCGACCTTCCCGCGAGAGGCGCGAGCCCTCATCGAACCGTTCGGCACCATGGTCGAGCTCGCGCCGGGCGAATTGGTCCTCCGGCGCGGAGAGCAGGTTCGGTCCAGTCTCTTCCCGGTCGGTCCGACGATGGTGACGATGATGATCGAATTGATCGGCGGCCGATCGATCGAGGTTGCTTCAGTCGGCAAGGGTGGCGCAGTGGGCGGAATTGTCAGCTGCGGCCACGCGCCGGCCTTCACGCGCGCCGAGGTGCTCGTCGGGGGCCCGGCCTACAGCGTCTCGATGGCGGCGCTCGAGCACGCGAAGTCGCGCTCGAACTTCATCGGCAACATTTTCTGCCGCTATTCGGATTATTTGCTCTCGACCGTGATGCAATCGGTTGCCTGCAACGCCTTCCATTCCATCCCGGAGCGCACAGCGCGCTGGCTGCTCTACGTTCAGGAACGCGCCGGCGACCGGATCGAGCTTACCCAGGAGGCGCTGGCCCAGCTTCTCGGAGTCCAGCGAACGACCGTGAACGCCGTCATTCAGGAGCTCTCGTCTGAAGGCGTGATTGCGACCGGGCGGGGCATCGTCCGGGTGATCGACCGAGCCGGCCTCAAGCGTCGCGCGTGCGAATGTTATGACCGGCTGCAGGAGCATTATGCCGCGGTGATAGGCGTGGACGGCCGCGGAGCCCAAAGCAGCAGCTGATCAGCCGGCAAAATTCCAGTTGAGCGTCTCGCCGGCGTGGAACGGCACCAGCTCGATCCCATTCGACCGTATCCGTTCGGGCACCTGAGCCTCACCACGCTCGAGTGTGATCGTGCCATTGTTCAGCGGCAGTCCGTAGAAGCGCGGCCCGTTCAACGAAGCGAAGGCCTCGAAATGATCGAGCGCGCCATCTTCCTCGAACACGGTGGCGTAGCTTTCGAGCGCGAATGGCGCGTTGAAGATGCCCGCGCAGCCGCAGCCGGACTTTTTCGCCTCGCGAGCGTGGGGAGCACTGTCGGTGCCAAGAAAGATATTCGGCGCGCCGGACGTTGCGGCCCTGCGCACGGCAAGCCGGTGCTGCTCGCGCTTTGCGACCGGAAGACAATAAGCGTGCGGTCGCAGCCCGCCGGCGAAGATCGCGTTGCGGTTCATGACGAGATGCTGGGGCGTCACCGTCGCTGCGACGTTCGGGCCAATGGCGAGAACGAAATCTGCAGCCTCGGCCGTCGTGATATGCTCAAGCACGATTTTCAGAGCGGGAAAATCGTGGACGATTCGAGACAATATCCGCTCGATGAACACAGCCTCGCGGTCGAATACGTCGATCACCGGATCGGTCACCTCGCCGTGAACGCACAGCACCATTCCGATCTTCTGCATCCGCTCGAGCGCTGGATAGATGTTGTGCAGGTCAGTCACGCCGCTCGAGCTGTTGGTCGTCGCTCCCGCGGGATAAAGCTTGGCCGCGATCCAGATGCCATCCTCGAAACCGTGCGCGATATCGCCCGGCCTGGCCTCGTCGGTCAGATAGCAGGTCATGAGCGGCGTGAAGCCGGTGCCCGATGCAGCGATGATGCGCTCGCGATAGGCCGCCGCCGCTTCTGGAGCAGTCACCGGCGGGATCAGGTTTGGCATCACGATCGCCCGAGCGAACTGCCGAGCTGTATAGGGGGCGACCGAGCGCAGCATGTCGCCGTCGCGCAGGTGCACGTGCCAGTCGTCGGGTCGGCGGATGGTCAGGGTTTGCGAAGCCACGAGCTGCTCCCTAACTGAGACCCATGGCCGCGACCACCCAGCGCTCGACGACCCTGGCCGACCGCGCCGTCATCCGGCTCTCAGGCGAGGACGTCGGCGGCTTCCTGCAGGGCCTTGTGACCAGCGACGTGACGGGAGCACTGCCGGTTTGGACCGGGCTTTTGACACCGCAGGGGAAATGCCTGTTCGACTTCCTCGTCTGGTCGAATGGCGACGGCTTCCTGATTGACTGCGAAGCGGAGGCTGTGGGCGATCTCGTCAAGCGGCTCTCGATCTACCGGCTGCGTCGCTCAATCGGCATCGAGCATGATGCCGCGCTGGCTGTGCACTGGTCAGTCGACTCTGAAGAAGGCATCGCCGACCCAAGGCTGCCCGAGCTCGGTCAGCGCTGGCTTGGCTGTGCCGCCGAGCCCGCGAACGGGTGGCTCGAGCATCGCCTTCGCCTTGGCATCTGCGAAGGCCGAGCCGAACTCGGCGACCTTCTCTGGCTTGAATGCAATGCCGCCGAGCTGAATGGGGTCAGTTTCACCAAGGGCTGCTTCGTCGGCCAGGAGAATACCGCCAGGATGAATTGGCGGCAGAAGGTCAATCGTCGGCTCCTCGTAGTTCGGGGAGGCAATGAGCGCTCCCGGGTTGACTATCCCGAGCTTGGTCTTGCTGTCGTTCACGCCCGCGTCGATTTTATCCCTGATGGCTCGATCCTGCCCGAATGGCTGAAGGAAGCGCTCGCTCATTCGAGCACAGCGTAGGCACGCACCGGAAAGGTTCCCATGCCGCGAACCTTCGGGGGTACTGCCGAAAATCGGAAACCTTCGTCGGGAAGCTGGCCGAGCCCGGTCATATGCTCGCAGATCAAAATGCCGGCAGCCAACAGCTTCGTATGCACAGGCCGGGCTCGAACCCGCGTGTCGTCGATATTGTTGCTGTCGATCCCGACTAGTGCCGCGCCCTCTTTGGCCAGCCATTCGGCCGCGTCCTTGGTCAGGAAAGAATGGTCCTTGCCGTAGCGATCAGTCCGCCAATGACGATCCCAGCCGGTGTGCACCAGCACGGCCTTCCCCGCGACGTCCAGGCCGCCGAACGCTGCCAGGTCGACCGCGATCTCACGATCCCATGGCTGCCGAACCACAACGCCGCGCAAATCCGCAAGTGATTTCGAGCTGCAGGTCGGCAAGATCCTTGCCGTCGGCGTAGCGATGGAACGGCGAGTTCAGATAGGTGCCGGTGTTCGCGACCATGTCGATTCGGCCCATTTGGAAGGTCGAGCCGTCCTCATAATTCGCGGCCGTGCTTTCCCGCTCCCAAAAGTCGCAGATTTGCGGGCCCGGGAGTCCCGGATAGGTCGTCATGCCATGCTCGATCACATGGCTGAGGTCGACGATCCTCTTCTCCTGATGATCCGCCATGATGCGAGAGCTCCGATAAGCAGCCAAAGAACATTGAGCGATGCGGACGGGATGGCGCGGTGCCACCATCCGTTGATGACGAAGCCTGCGGCGCCGACGATGTTCATGGCCTGGTAGACGAGCGACTGCCCCGTCAGCCGGCCGGCCGACAGCAACAGATATGCAAGCAGGATCAGGGTCGCACCGGCCCAGCCGACGACCTCGACCCCGACTTCGACGGCGGTCACGCCGCCGCGAGCCTCCGAAGGACGTACTGCAGGATGCCGCCAGCCTTGAAATATTCGAGCTCGTTGAAGGTATCGATCCGGCAGCGCGCGGTGAACGTGAACTCCTCGCCTTCGTCAGGCGTTACTATTACCTCGAGGTCCTGGCGCGGCGTCAGGCTGGAGATGCCCTTGATCGTATATTTTTCCTTGCCGGTCAGGCGGTAGGTTGCTGCATTCTCCCCATCGTGAAATTGCAGCGGAAGAACGCCCATGCCGACGAGGTTGGAGCGGTGGATTCGCTCGAAGCTTTCGGCGATGACCGCTCGGACGCCGAGCAGGACCGTTCCTTTCGCTGCCCAGTCGCGCGAGCTACCGGTGCCATATTCCTTTCCGGCGATGACGACGAGGGGCCGTCCGTCCCGCTCGTAGAGCATCGCAGCGTCGTAGATCGGCATGACCTCTTCGGTTGGCGCGTAGCGGCTGAAGCCGCCCTCGACATTGTCCAGCATCCGGTTTCGAATTCGGATGTTGGCGAAGGTGCCGCGCATCATCACTTCGTGATTTCCGCGGCGCGAGCCGTAGCTGTTGAACTCGCCCCGGCTCACCTGCCGCTCGAGCAGATAGCGTCCGGCCGGGCTGTCGGGCTTGATTGCGCCGGCGGGCGAGATGTGATCGGTCGTGATTGAGTCCCCGAAGATCGCCAGCGGCCGAGCGCGCTCGATGTCGGCCGGCTCCGCTGGCTGCATCGTCATGCCGGTAAAATAGGGCGGGTTCTGGATGTAGGTCGAACCGGCCGGCCAGCCATAGGTTTCGCCGCCCTTGATCTCGATCTTCTGCCAGCGCTCATCACCGCGATAGACGTCGGCATAGCGACGACGGAACATTTCCGAATGGACGTGCGCGTCGATGAGAGAGCGGATCTCTTCGTTCGAAGGCCAGATGTCCTTGAGGTAGACCGGTTCGCCGTTCGAGCCTGTTCCGAGCGGCTCGTTGATCATGTCCGAGCGGACAGTGCCCTTCAGCGCATAAGCGACGACCAACGGCGGCGACGCGAGATAATTGGCGCGGCAGTCGGGCGACACTCGGCCTTCGAAATTGCGGTTTCCGGAAAGGACGCTGACTGCAACGAGGTCGTTATCGTTGATCGCCTTGCTGATTGTCTCGGCCAGGGGTCCCGAATTGCCGATGCAGGTCGTGCAGCCATAACCGACCAGGTCGAATCCGAGCGCGTTCAAATCATCGCTGAGGCCGCTCTCGTTGAGATAATCGGTCACCACCTGGCTTCCCGGAGCAAGGCTGGTCTTCACCCATGGCTTCACCTGCAGGCCCTTCTCGCGCGCTTTTCGGGCGACGAGGCCAGCGCCGATCAGCACCGACGGGTTCGACGTATTGGTACAACTCGTGATCGCGGCGATCGCAACGTCGCCGTTGCCGAAGTCGAACTGTTCGCCCTCGACCGAAACGCGCGGTTCGTTCGCCTTGTGGTAGGTGCCGTCGAGCTCGGCATTGAACTGCTCATCGACGTCGCCCAGAAGGACGCGATCCTGAGGCCGCTTCGGACCGGCGAGCGACGGCTCGATCGAGTTCATGTCCAGCTCGAGGGTATCGGTAAAGAGGGGATCCGCCGAGCTCGGGTCGCGCCATAGCCCCTGAGCCTTGGCATAGGCGCGCACCAGCGCGATTCGCTCCTCGTCGCGACCGGTGAGCTTCAGATAGTCAATGGTTCGCTCATCGATCGGGAAGAAGCCGCAGGTCGCGCCATATTCCGGTGCCATATTCGCGATCGTCGCGCGGTCGGCCAGCGGCAGGTTCTCGAGGCCCGGCCCATAGAATTCGACGAAGCGACCGACGACGCCCTTCTGCCGAAGCATTTGAGTGACCGTCAGAACAAGGTCGGTTGCAGTGATCCCGTCGTTGAGCTTGCCCTCGAGGCGAAAGCCGACAACCTCGGGAATCAGCATGCTGACCGGCTGGCCGAGCACTGCCGCCTCGGCCTCGATCCCCCCCACTCCCCAGCCGAGCACGCCGAGCCCGTTGACCATGGTCGTATGGCTGTCGGTGCCGACGAGGGTGTCGGGATAGGCAAGGGTTTCGCCATTCGGGTCCGCGTCGATCCAGACGCACTGAGCGATATGCTCGAGGTTGACCTGGTGGCAGATGCCCGTCCCGGGCGGGACGACCTTGAAATTATCGAAAGCCTTGCTGCCCCACTTGAGGAATTCGTAGCGCTCGCCGTTGCGTTGATATTCGAACTCGACGTTCTTCTCGAACGCCGTCGCATTTCCGAATTCGTCGACCATCACGCTATGATCGATCACCAGGTGAACCGGAACGAGCGGATTGATCTTCTGCGGATCGCCACCGAGCTTCGCCATGGCGTCGCGCATCGCCGCAAGGTCGACAACGGCGGGAACGCCGGTGAAGTCCTGCATCAGCACGCGCGCCGGACGGTATTGGATCTCGCGGTTGATCCGCCGTTCCTTCAGCCAGTCGACCATGCACTGGAGATCGTCGCGAGTGACCGTCTCGCCATCCTCGAAGCGAAGCAAATTCTCGAGCAGGACTTTCATCGAGAATGGCAGCCGCGACAGGTCGCCGAGCGCTTGGGCGGCCTTCGATATCGAGAAATACGCATAATTCTTGCCCTCGACCTCAAGGGTCGAGCGGGTGTTGAGGCTGTCGTGGCCAGTGGGGATCATGGTTCTCTTCGCCTGTGAACGTGCGAGGTCTACACGCCGCAAAATGGGGATGCGCGTGCCCTTAGCAATCCGGCCCCAGCGCGGCAAACCGAGGCATTGACCATATTGCTTTGCGATGAACTGAAATGGCGCCGGGCCGGATTGCCGGGCGCCCCCTCCACATCATCTCAGAGGTGTAATAATCACGGATTTCTGGGATTTTATGGGAGGAGCAACGACAGTGACGGCCGACGCTCACGACAGCGACTATTTCCGCCGCCGCGCCGCCGAAGCTCGCGCTGCTGCATCAAGCAAGGGCCGCAGCGATGATGCGGCCGTTGCCGGCGAGCTTGCGCTTGCTTATGCCGCGCTTGCGCGCCGCCGGGCTGCTGCCGACGCCGAGATAGCGACTCCGGCGATCCCGCTTTCCGAAACCGCTTAAATCCAGCCGCGCTTCTTGAAGTAAAGGTAGGGCCCGATCGCGCTCGCGAGCATCAGCGCAAGCGAGATCGGATATCCGTAGTGCCAGCTTAGCTCGGGCATGTAGTGGAAGTTCATGCCGAAGATTCCGGCGATCAACGTCGGCGGCAGGAACACCACCGCCGCCCATGAAAAGAGCTTCATCGCCGCATTCTGCTCAATGCTGATCAATCCCAGCGAAGCGTCCAGCTGGAAGGTGAGGCTATCGACCAAATAGCTCGCATGCTCGCTCAGTGAGGTCACGTCGGTGGTCAGGCTGACGAGATGGTGGCGGATCTCTCGTTGGTCCTCGGCATGGAAGCGGTTGGAGCCGCCGAGGAAGCTCAGCATCCGAATGGTCGTCACTGCCGAGTAGCGTATCTTCGTGAGAAGCGTCTGCACCCTTCCGATGCGCGTGAGTAGCGTTCTCAGCTTCTCGACCGGAATTCGTCGTTCCTGCTGATTGCTCTGGAAGATCTCCCGCGACAATTCTTCCATCGTCGTGCTCACCCGCTCGATCTCGTCGGCGAGGCGGTCGATGATCGCATCGAGGAGACGGACCAGCGCAGTCGGTCCGTCCTTGACGATTTCTGGCTCGCGCCGCGCATGATTTTCAAACGTGCGCACCGGTTTGGGCGTTGCATAGCGAACGGTGACGAGCCGGTTGCCAGCCAAAACGAAGCTGATCGGTGTCGTCGTCGGGTGCTGCTCGTCGACACCGCGCAATGCGCTGATCGTCATGTAGAGAGCGCCGTTTCTCTCGTAGAGGCGGCTAGACGGCTCGATCTCGGCCATCTCGTCCTGGGTCGGTACATTGACGCGGACGCAGCGCTCGACAAGCCTCTCCTCCTCATGGGTCGGCTCCTCGAGGTCGATCCACGCGGCATCGTCGGGAATTTGCTCGACCTTGGGGTCGATGATGCGTCCGTCGCAGCCGGGGCCGTAAGTTCGAAGCATTCGAGCGTGTCTCGGCTGAACGACATTTCTTTGCAAGCAGCGAGGCTTTGCTAAGCTTCTGGCGATGACCCGTCGCAAAGCCGCGTTCGCGGCATTCTCAATCGTTGCAGCCGCCGCCGCGATCGAGCTTGCGATGGGCCGACATCCCATCTGCACATGTGGAACGATTGAGCTGTGGATCGGAGCTCGAGACAGCCCGAAGACCAGCCAGATGCTTGTCGATTGGTACAGCCTCAGCCACATTGTTCATGGATTGCTCTTTTATGCCGCTCTTCGGCTCCTGTTCGGGGGCCGGCCCATCGAATGGCGGTTTCTCGCAGCCTTGCTCGTCGAAGCCAGTTGGGAGGTGTTCGAGAACACACCGATGGTCATCGACCGCTATCGCGAAACCACAGCAGCGCTCGGCTACAGCGGCGATAGCGTCGTCAATTCGGTCTCCGACATGCTGATGATGTGCGCGGGATTCCTGGTGGCGCGCAGATTGCCGTTTTGGGGCTCTGTGCTTGCGATTCTTGTGCTCGAGCTGATCCCGCTCTTCGTGATCCGCGACAATCTGGCGCTCAACATCTGGAACCTGCTCGCGCCCAACGCGCACGTCGCCGCGTGGCAGGCGGGACACTAGCGGCTCTATTTTCGTTGCTCACCCATGGTGAGGTTGCTGCCCCGGAGAGCCCAGTGAGATCTGCAATATTGGCGTTACCCGCATCGTTATTGCTTGCATGCGCTCCCGCGCACGCGGGCGAGCTGTTCGGCGGCCTCTTCGTGCATGACGTGAAGCTTCCGACCGACAAGAGCGGCATCGAGAATGGAGCGGATATCACGCTCGGCTATCGCGGCGGCCCGATTGGCCACACGCCTCTCCAGCCCTATATTTTCGGCGCTCTGAACACAGCCGGCGAGACGAGCTACGCCGCCGCCGGCGTGTCGGCCAAATTCGGGCGGAATATCTATATCCGACCGGGCCTTGGGCTCGCCATCCACAACGGATCAGCCGCCAGATATTATCGGACCGACAGAATTGCCTTCGGTAGCCGGGTCCTGTTCGAGCCCGAGCTCGCCATCGGGACAAAGGTCAATGACCGCCTGAGCATCGAAGCGAGCTGGGTCCACATGAGCCACGCCCAGCTCTTCAGTCACGAGAACCCCGGCATCGACAACCTCGGCGTGCGGCTGAACCTTGCGCTTTAGCGCCCGATCATCACTTCCGGCTTGACCACCCGGTCGAACGTCTTCTCGTCGACAAGACCGAGCTCAAGTCCCGCTTCCCTGAGCGTCTTGCCGGTCTTGTGCGCATGCTTGGCGATGGTGGCTGCATTGTCGTAGCCGATCTCGGGGGCCAGAGCTGTGACAAGCATCAGCGACCGATTCATTAGCTCGTTGATGCGCTCGATATTGGGCTCGGCCCCCTCGAGCATCCTCGATGTAAAGCTCTCCATGCCGATCGAAAGAAGGTTGATCGACCGAATCAGATTGGCGCTGATCAGCGGCTTGAACACGTTGAGCTCGAAATGGCCCTGCATTCCGCCGACCGTGACTGCGACTTGATTGCCCATCACCTGAGCGGCGACCATCGTCAGCATCTCGGCCTGGGTGGGGTTCACTTTGCCCGGCATGATCGAACTTCCGGGCTCGTTCTCGGGCAGCTTGAGCTCGCCAATTCCGCAGCGCGGGCCAGAGCCGAGCAGTCGAACATCGTTCGCGATCTTTGTGAGCGCGACCGCGATGACGTTGAGCACGCCCGACAACTCGACCAGCGTGTCGTGTGCAGCGAGCTCGGCGAATTTGTTGGGCGCTGAAGTGAATGGAAGTCGAGTGAGCTTGGCCACCTCATCCGCGAACGCCTCGGCAAAGCCGCTGGGCGAATTGAGACCGGTGCCGACCGCGGTCCCGCCTTGCGCCAAGCGAAGCAGGCGCGGCATCACGCTTCCGACCCGCTCGATGCAGTCCGCGATTTGCTGGGCGTAGCCCGAGAATTCCTGCCCCAGCGTCAGCGGAGTTGCATCCTGGAGGTGAGTGCGGCCGATTTTGACAATCGAATCCCAGCGCCTCGAACGGTCCGCGAGGCAGCCGTGCATGATCCTGAGCGCCGGCAGCAGTCGCTCATCCACGGCCCGTGCCGCCGAGATGTGCATCGCTGTCGGGAAGCTGTCATTCGAGGACTGGCTCTTGTTCACATGGTCGTTGGGATGGACCGGGTCCTTGCCACCGCGCTTGCCGGTCAGGATTTCGTTCGCACGGCCGGCGATCACCTCGTTTGCATTCATGTTGGACTGAGTGCCTGAACCGGTCTGCCAGATGACCAGCGGGAACTGGCTGTCGAGATCTCCACGCGCGACCTCGCTCGCGGCCTGCTGAATGACCTCGGCGATCTTGGGATCGAGGCCGCCAATGCGTGCGTTCACGCGAGCCGCAGCTTGCTTGATGAGGCCCAGCGCATGGACGATCTCGAGCGGCATCTGCTCGCTCGGGCCGAACGGGAAATTCTCGATCGAACGCGCGGTCTGGGCGCCCCAATAAGCGTCGGCGGGAACCTCGATCGAGCCGAGGCTGTCGCTTTCGGTACGGGTCGCGATGGGCATCATCCCCCTTTCGTCACGCTGAACCTATTTCGAAATCCATCCTGATCACGGGCACACTGGACGCCGCGCAACTAAGACCCAAAGGTAACCGTCCGATGCTTCACTTTTTCCGCGTGAAGTCGACGCTGACGACGTTGGAGCCATCCTCCTTGTCGCCCTTGTCGCCCGTGTCGTTCTTCTCGGTTTCGGGTGCGTCGTTCTCAGCTATTTCGTGATCCTCGTGCGGCGCTTCCTCCGAGCCAGCCTGGAAGGTCAACGCAAATTCGACTGCGGGGTCGTGGAACTGAGTAACGGCCGCGAACGGCACGTGAAGCGTTGCCGGAACACCGCCAAAAGACAGACCGACCGAAAAATTATCCTCCTCGACCTTCAAGTCCCAGAAGCGGTGCTGAATGACGATCGTCATCTCGTCGGGGAAGCGCTCCATCAAATGCTTGGGGATGGAGACGCCTGGATATCGAGTCTTGAAGGTGATGTAGAAATGGTGCTCGCCCGGAAGTGCGCCGGTCTCCTCGACCTCGCCGAGCACGCGCCCGACGACTGCCCTTAGCGCATCCTGCACGATCTCGTCGTACGGGATCAGGCTTTCGGGGGTCTCGTCCGTCATGGCTTTCGTGGTAGCGGGCGAGCGAGCCCGGTCAAGCGGAGTCGAGCATGCCCATCGACGCAACCCAACCCTATGACGACAACAACATCTTCGCACGGATCCTTCGCGGAGAGCTGCCTTCGAGGAAGGTCTACGAGGACGAGCATGTCCTTGCATTTGACGACATCAACCCGCTCGCGCCCGCCCACGTCCTGGTGATCCCCAAAGGACCTTATGTCTCGTGGGACGACTTCTCGCAAAAGGCCTCGGACGCCGAGATCGCGGGCTTCGTCAGGGCCATCGGCCGCATCGCGCGTGACTTGAAGATGGTCAAACCGGGTTACCGGGTCCTTGCCAACGTCGGCCGAGACTCAGGGCAGGAAGTGCCCCATCTCCATGCGCACATTTTCGCGGGACGCGCGCTCGGGCCCATGCTCGCGCGCTAGAAGGGGCGCTTATCGAATTGGGATTGCCCTCTCGCCCCTAACCGTTAGGGTCGCGCACGAACCAGCCTTCAGAGGGGAAGACCATGGCTACTGTAGCACCGCGGGCACCGGGTCGCGGCCGAATTAAGCCGCTGGAAGACATCCTCGCTGTTGCCGAAAAGAAAGCGCTCAAGCGCTCGCTCGGCGCCTTCCAGCTGACATTGCTCGGGATCGGCGCCGTCATCGGCACCGGAATTTTCGTTCTGACCGCGACCGCCGCGCAGAAGGCGGGGCCGGGCATGATGGTCAGCTTCATGGTCGCCGGCGCGGTCTGCGCCGTGGCTGCGCTCTGCTATTCGGAGCTTGCCTCGATGGTCCCGGTCGCTGGCTCCGCCTACACCTACTCCTACGCCGTAATGGGCGAGATCGTGGCCTGGACGGTCGGCTGGGCGCTGATCCTTGAATATGCGCTGGGTGCCAGTGCGGTCGCAGTGGGGTGGTCAGGCTTCATCAGCGGCCTTCTCGATTCCATCGGGGTCCACATACCCCATTCCTTGAAGGTCGGCCCGCCGATCCAGTGGGGCTTTCTCCAGGGCGGCGAGGCCGGCGGCCTCATCAACCTGCCGGCAGTGCTCGTCGTTGCCTTCGTCACGACCTTGCTCGTGATCGGGACGAAGGAAAGCGCGACGTTCAACGCCGTGCTCGTTGTCATCAAGGTGACTGCGCTCACCATGTTCCTGATCATCACCCTGCCGATGATCAGCGGTCACGCCGCCAATTTCCATCCGTTCGCGCCGCGCGGTTGGGGCAATCCGTTGAGCTCGTCGGGGACCGGCATCCTTGGCGCCGCTGCCTCGATCTTCTTCGCTTATGTCGGTTTCGACGCTGTCTCGACCGCGGCTGAAGAAACCAAGAACCCGCAGCGCAACGTCCCAATCGGACTGATCGGCAGCTTGTTGATCTGCACGGTCTTCTACCTGCTCGTCGCCGCCGGCGTGATCGGCGCCTACGGCGCCCAGCCGGTAATCGACCCGGCGACGGGCGCCTTCCTCAAGGAAGGCTCGCCGGCGCTTTATGCGTCCGCCGCCTGCCAGGCGGCGCATGCTCCGACCGTTTGCTCGAAGGAAGCGCTGGCTCACATCCTGCGTGAAGTCTCCAACCCGCTATTTGGCAATCTGGTCGGCCTCGCTGCGGCAATCGCGCTTCCCTCGGTCGTGCTTCTGATGATGTACGGCCAGACCCGGATCTTCTTCGTGATGGCGCGCGACGGCTTACTTCCGGATTGGCTGTCGACGGTGCATCCGCGGTTCCGGACGCCGCATATCGTGACCATCATCACGGGCATTTTTGTGGCAATCGCTGCTGCGTTCCTGCCAGTCGGCACGCTCGCGGATTATTCGAACGCCGGAACCTTGTTCGCGTTCGCAGCGGTATCACTCGGCGTGATGATCCTGCGCAAGAAAGATCCATCCCGTCCGCGACCGTTCCGGACGCCGGCAGTTTTCCTGGTCGCACCGCTATCGATCGCCGGCTGCGTGCTTTTGTTCGTCAACCTCAACGTGGAATCGAAGCTGCTGTTCGTCAGCTGGACGGTGATCGGCCTCATCGTCTATTTCATCTATGGGTACCGCAATAGCCACGTCGCCCGCGGAATTGTCGAGGTTCCCGAGCTTGCAGCTGAGGCACCCGGCTCCGTCGGCATTGCGCCAATGCCCCGTGCGCCGGCACCGCCGCAGGACATCGAAGACTAAGCGATCAGGTTTCGCGCTAGCGCTTTGAGGTCCGCTTCGGGGCGTGCACCATAATGCTGGATTACTTCGGCGGCGCAGATCGCGCCGAGCTTCAGCGAGCGCTCGAGACCAAGTCCCCGTGCTTCGCCCGCAAGGTATCCGGCGGCGAACAGGTCGCCCGCGCCCGTAGTATCGACGAGCGCGTCGATCGGCTCAGCCGGGACGAAGGAGCTTTGCCCATTGGAAAGCGCGAAAGCGCCTTTCTCGCTTCGAGTGACGACAACCGTCGTCACCTCCGCGGCCACCGCCAGCGCCGCTTCCTCGGCGCTTTCGTTGCCGGCGAGAACTCATGATCTCTGCTTCGTTGGCGAAAAGGATGTCGACCCGGCGCTCACTGAGCAGCTCCCAGAGGTCGTCGCGATGCCGCTCGACGACGAACGAATCTGAGAGCGTGAAAGCCACCTTCGTACCGGCCTCGCGGGCTGCGTCCATGGCCTTGTGCATCGCAGCGCGCGGTTCCGCCGGGTCCCACAAATAGCCCTCGAGATAGAGAATCTTCGAATTCGGCGACCTGCGCCGCGCTGACCGCTTCGGGGCCGAGCATCTGCGCCGCGCCGAGGAAGGTGTTCATGGTTCGCTGCGCATCGGGGGTGACGAGGATCAGGCAACGCGCCGTTGCTCCGACGTCGGTCCGAAGAGCCGTTCCGAACTCGACCCCGAGGCTCTGGATGTCGTGTGCGAAAATGCCGCCGAGCTGGTCGTCCGCAAGCTGACCGATGAAACCCGATTTCAAACCGAGCGATGCAATCCCAGCGACCGTGTTCGCCGCCGATCCGCCGCTAAGCTCGCGGGCCGGCCCCATGGCTGCGTAGAGCCGAGTGGCTTCGGTTTCGTCGATCAGGCGCATCGCGCCCTTGTGCATGGCCTCCGCTTCAAGGAACGCGTCGTCGGCGTTGGCGATGACGTCAACGATAGCATTGCCGATAGCGAGCACGTCGAGGCGGCGGTCGGTCATGGGGACTCCGAAATTGCGGGGAAAGTCGCGCGCCTAGCGACCTGCGGATGGTCGGGCAACATTGCGTCGACACGCGCGATTAGGCATCCTCGGCTCATGCGCCGATTAATTCTTGCAACCACCCTTTCGCTCGCCGCCTGCGCCACCACTCCGGAGCAGACAGCCACTCCCGCTCCACCGCCACCGCCGGTGGTTCCGGTTGAACGACAGTCAACCGGGCTGGCCGGGCTCAGCGTGGCGGAGCTCACGTCCCATCTTGGCCGACCCGCGCTCCAGATCCGCGAAGGTACGAGCCTCAAGCTGCAATTTCGTGGCCGCTTCTGCATCCTCGATGCCTATCTATACCCCGGGTCCAATGGCGCGCTTCGAGTGACCCACGTCGATACGCGGCTTCCTTCAGGGGCCGATGTTGATCAGGCGACCTGCCTCTCGAGCCTCGAGGTCGCGAGCTGAGTACGAGCCCATCGCGCTGCCTCTGCGATCACCGGGTCGGGATCGCCACTATGCCTCTCGACTGACGGGAGGAGCTCTGCATCGCCGCTGTTACCGGCGGCGATCAGGCAGTTGCGGATCATCCGCTTCACTCCGATCCGCTTGATCGGCGACCCGGCGAACAGCTCCCGGAATGAGGCTCCGTCGAGCGCGAGCATATCGACGAGCCGCGGCGCAGCCAGCTCTGCTCGGGGCAGGAACGCGCGGTTGGCGGAAGCAGCATCGGCGAAGCGGTTCCACGGGCAAGCTGCGAGACAATCGTCGCAGCCATAGATGCGATTGCCAATCGCAGCCCGGAACTCCTCGGGGATCGGTCCATCGTGCTCGATTGTGAGATAGGAGATGCAGCGGCGGGCATCGATCCGGTGCGGCCCGACGAAGGCGCTCGTTGGGCATGAGTTCGAGGCATCGGGTGCACGATCCGCAATGCTGTCCCTGGCTTGCCGGCTCATCCGGCTCCAGCTCGAGGCTGGTGAGGATCACCCCGAGGAACAGCCAGCTACCATGCTCGCGGCTGACGAGATTGCTGTGCTTTCCCTGCCAACCGATGCCCGCCGCGCCCGCGATCGGTTTTTCCATTACCGGTGCGGTATCGACGAAGACCTTCAGCTCGGACGGAGCCTCGTTGACGATGAAGCGGGCAAGCGCCTTCAGCGCCTTCTTGACCGTCTTGTGATAATCACCGCCCTGCGCATAGGCTGAGATTCGGCAAAGCTCGGGTCGCTCCGCGAGTGCGAGCGGGTTCGCGGCCGGGGCATAGCTCATCCCCAAAGCGATCGCCGACCTCGCCTCCGGCCACAGCGCGAGCGGCGAGGCGCGGTGATGAGCGCGAGTCTCCATCCACTCCATCGTGCCGTGGTGTCCAGCCTCGAGCCAGCGGGAAAGGTCGAGTCCGGCACCTTCCGCCGCGTCGGCTCGCGCGAAGCCGCAGGCCGCGAAGCCGAGCTCGGCGGCTTTCGACCTTATTGCTTCCTCAAGGCGTTGCCCCTTATGCACGGGTGCGCTCTACATCGGCGGCGGATAGTTTCGTAGGAAATTCAGTGCTCCAGCAGGTTTCTCAATCCGTCGCTTCGATGCAGAATGCGGTCGAGGTTCAAGACCTCGTCAAGGATTTCGGGGAAACTCGCGCCGTCGACGGTATCACCTTGAAGGTTCCGAGCGGCTCGATCTACGGGCTTCTAGGCCCGAACGGCGCCGGCAAGACGACGATCCTGAGGATGTTGATCGGGATCATCGATCCCTCGAGCGGTTGCCGCCGGATACTCGGGCGCGAGCGGCCGCTCGAGGCCGCGGCAGAGGTTGGCTACCTCCCCGAAGAGCGCGGTCTCTATCCCTCGATGCATGCGCGCGAGGCGATCGCCTTCATGGGCGCGCTAAGGGGATTGCCGCACGCCGAAGGCCGCCGCCGAGCCGATGCCTTGCTCGCCGAGCATAACCTTGGCGAGTGGGCGAAGCGGCCGATCCGCTCGCTCTCAAAAGGGATGGCTCAGACCGTCCAGCTGCTCGGCACCATCGTCCACAAGCCCAAGCTGCTCGTGCTCGATGAGCCTTTCGCCGGGCTCGACGCGATCAACCAGGGCCGTCTCGAGGAACTGATTCGGCGCGAGACGCGCGCTGGAGTGACGGTCATCTTCTCGACCCACGTGATCGCCCACGCGGAGCGGCTGTGCGAGGAGATCGCAATCATCGCCAAGGGCAGGGTTGCGTTCGACGGCCGAGTTGACGAGGCGCGGGCGAAGCTTCGCCCGGTTGTTCGACTGGGCACCCGCGCGACCGACGGCGAATGGCTCTCAGCGATTCCCGCTAACGCACGCCTCGAAGGCGACGAATGGGTGTTCGAGCTTCCGGAAGGCGGCCCCGAGCCGCTGCTCCGGGCCCTGATCGATGGCGGCGCAGGCATCGAAACGCTGGCGATCGAGCGGCCGGGCCTGCATGACGCTTTCGTCGCGATCGCCGGCGCCAGCGCGGCGCAGGCGATGGGTGAGGCACAATGATCCGCTTTGTCCGCTCCGCCTTCGTCATTGCGCGGCGCGATTTCTCCGCCACTGTCCTCTCCAAGGCCTTCATCTTCTTCCTCCTCGGACCGCTGTTCCCGCTCCTTCTGGGTGGAGTATTCGGCGGCATCGGCGCGCGCGTCGCAACGCAGACCTCGCGGCCTGTCATCGCCGTCGTCTCAAGCAAGGCCCAGTTCGATCGGCTTTCGAACGCTCGCGAGCAACTGGCCCAAGCCATGGGCGAGGATGCGGTGGTCAGTCTCATCCATTATTCGCCGCAGCCCAATGCCGCCGCTGAGGAACAGCGCTTGCTCGCGAGCCGTAATCCACCGGTTCGAGCGGTTCTGAGCGGCGACCTCGAGCGCCCGCAGCTGACCGGCTCGATCGCCGATGATCCGGCCACGCTCGGGCAGCTGCGCCTGCTGATCGCCGACGCTCGCGACCCCAGCGGGGCAACCCCGATTGTGTCCGTAACGAATGTGCAAAGCTCTTCCGGATCGCTCGTCAAGGATCGAGCGCTGACCGCTCAAATTGGCGAGATGCTGCTCTTTTTCCTGACGATCCTCCTCTCCGGAATGCTGCTCAGCCAGCTGATTGAGGAGAAATCCAACAAGATCATCGAGGTGATTGCAGCCGCTGTTCCGATCGACGCCTTATTCGTCGGGAAGCTGTTTGCGATGCTTGCGGCCTCGGTCGTCGGGATCCTTGTCTGGATAAGTGCCGGAGCGCTCCTGATCCAGCTCGTGAAGCATGGCGGAGTTGCGACCTTGCCCGCGCCCGCGGTCGGCTGGTCCGGGTTCCTCATCCTGTCGGTCGTCTATTTCGCAATGAACTATCTGCTGCTCGGCGCCGCGTTCCTGACCATTGGTGCGCAGGCGTCGACGGTCCGTGAGGTTCAGACCATGTCGATGCCGGTCACGTTCGGCCAGGTAATTATCTTCGGCTTCGCATCGACGGTGATCGGCTCGCCAGATTTGCCGACCGCGCTTGCTGCCACAATCTTTCCTTTGTCCTCGCCGATGGCGATGCTCGCCCGGGCCGCGCAGGAACCGCAATGGTGGCCTCACATCGCCGCGATTTTCTGGCAGGCGCTGTGGGTCGCGCTGATTCTGCGCCTGGGTTCGCAACTGTTCCGCAAGACCGTGCTAAAGTCGGGCCCCCGCAGCAGCTGGTGGAAGCGCAACAGGAAGAAGGCGCAAAGCGCCTAGCCTATGGCTTCGCGCGCCATTTCGGTGAGCTTCGCCATCAGCGCGCGATGCGGGAAAGGGCCGTGGCTGATCCGAGCGACGCCGGCTTCCGCCCAGACTTTCTTTTCCGGCGCTCCCGGGAACGCGATCACGTTGAGGGGCAGGGGAACTTCGCGGGCGACGCGCTCGATCTGCTTTGGATCCGAGAGACGCGGAACGAAGAAGCCGCTCGCGCCGGCAGCCGCAAATGCCTTGCCGCGCTCGACGACCTGATCGACCAGCCTATCATCATAGATCTCGGTCTTGAGAAACAGATCCGTGCGCGCGTTGATATAGAAATCCGTTCCGACCGAGCCGCGGATGGCCGCGATCCGGCGCACTTGAAGATCGAGCGGATGAAGCCCTTCGCCCCCGACCAGCTGATCCTCGAAATTGCAGCCGACCGCTCCGGTTTCCTTGAGCTTGGCGACATTTGCAGCACCAAGCTCAGGATCGGCTGAATAAGCGCCTTCAAAATCGACCGTTAGCGGCAGATCGACCACGCTCATGATCCGCCGCGCATTGGCGAAGACGAAGTCGAGCGGAACCTGCTGGCCGTCGCCGAATCCCGACGCATCGCCGACCGGGTGGCTCCCGGTCGCGAGCGCCAGTGCGCCAGCCTTGGCGACCGCCTCCGCGCTTCCCGAATCCCAGATATTAAAAAGGATCACCGGATCGCCGGGCACATGAAGTGCGGCGAATGTCTCGAACTTGCTCGCCATGATGCGGGTTCGCCTACGCCCGTGACCGCGCGCGCGCAATCACCACCTCCGCTGTCATGAAAGTGCAACACCCCCGTCACAATGGATTCGCGGAACCTTCGCTAGGGCGACCCAGGGTTCATTCGGACAGTAACAGGAGGCCAGCCCTCATGAACAGGATTTCTCATTGCGCTCCCAGCCCTTGCGCTGGTTGGGGCTTGCCACGGCGGGAAGACAGACGACAATGCCGGCGGTTCTGCTTCTGGAGCGCAGATCACGGGCGCGGGTTCGACCTTTGTCTATCCGGTCCTGTCCGCCTGGGCGGCCGATTATCAGAAGCAGTCCGGAACCGCGGTCAACTATCAGTCGATCGGCTCCGGCGGCGGCATTTCGCAAGTTGAGGCCGGCACCGTCGACTTCGGCGCGACCGACCAGCCGCTCGCGGCCGACGAGCTTGCCAAGAACAATCTCGCGCAATTCCCGCTTGTCGTCGGCGGAATCGTTCCAGTGGTCAACATCGCCGGCCTCGCCGCCGCCAAGCTCAAGCTCACTGGCCCGATCCTCGCCGACATCTATCAAGCCAAGATCAAGACCTGGAACGACCCGGCAATCGCTAAGATCAACCCGGGCCTGAACCTCCCCAGTTCGGCGATTGCCGCGGTTCACCGCTCGGATGGTTCGGGGACGACCTTTAACTTCACTCATTATCTCAGCCAGGTCAGCCCGACCTGGAAGGCGGGCCCGGGCGAGGGCAAGACGGTCAATTGGACCGGCGGCGTCGGGGGCAAGGGCAACGAAGGCGTCGCGGGCTATGTGAAGCAGCTCCCGAACTCGATCGGCTATGTCGAATATGCCTATGTCGTCCAGAACAAGATGACTTATGCGCTTGTCCAAAATTCTGCCGGTCAGTTTGTCGCTCCGAGCGCGGGCTCTTTCGCCGCGGCTGCGGCTACTGCGGACTGGAAGAACGCCAGGGACTTCAACTTGGTGATGACCAATGCGCCGGGCGCTGAGGCCTATCCGATCGCTGCGAGCACCTTCATCCTTCTGCCCAAGCAGCCGAAGGACAAGGCGAAGTCGGATGCCGGTGTCACCTTCTTCAAATATGCGCTCGAAAAGGGTCAGGATCGGGCCAAGAAGCTCGACTATGTTCCATTGCCATCCGACCTGGTCCAACAGATCGAAAGCTACATTTCCAAGAATGTGAATTGAACTCGACGGCCGCCTCGATCGAGCCCGCAAGGGATATCCGCAAGAGCGGCGCCGGCGCTGATCGCGCCTTTCAGCTGATCACCGCCGGCGCAGCCTGGTTCGTCCTCTTCCTGCTTGGTGCAATCGCCTTGTCGATGGCGTGGGGCGGCCGTCTTGCCTTTCAGACGTTCGGCTGGCGCTTCATCACCAGTTCGGATTGGGATGCCGTCAAGGGGCATTTCGGAGCGCTGGTGCCGATCTACGGAACGCTGGTGACCTCGGCTATCGCCCTCATCATCGCGGTCCCGGTCAGCATCGGCATCGCCTTGTTCCTCACCGACATCGCACCGCGCTGGACCCGCGCTCCGATCGCCATCGCGATCGAGTTGCTCGCCGCCATTCCGAGCATCATCTACGGCATGTGGGGCCTGTTCGTACTCGCCCCCTTCATGGCGACACGAGTGGAGCCCGAATTAGCCGATCATCTCGGAAACAAGGCGATCGTCGGCGCCCTGTTCAGCGGCCCGCCGATCGGGATCGGCATGCTGACCGCGGGCATCGTCCTTGGAATCATGGTGATTCCGTTCATCGCCGCAGTTGCGCGCGAGGTGTTCAACGCGGTCCCGGCGCCGCTGCGCGAATCGGCTGTGGCTCTGGGCTCGACGCGGTGGGAAGTGTTGAGGTACGTCACCCTCCCGTACACGCGCTCGGCGGTGATCGGCGCGATCTTCCTCGGGCTCGGGCGGGCGCTCGGCGAGACCATGGCTGTCACTTTTGTGCTCGGCAATGCGCACGACCTTTCAGCCTCGCTGCTGATGCCCAGCAATTCGATCGCTGCGGCGATCGCCAATGAATTTACCGAGGCCGACACCGACCTTTACCGCTCGTCGCTGATCGCTCTCGGTTTCCTCCTGTTCGTCGTCACCTTCATCGTGCTCACGATCGCCAAGCTGCTTCTCCTCAAGGTCAACAAGCAGATGGGAAGGACGCACTGATGGCGATTCCCGCGCGTCGCCGGATCGCCGATGTCCTCGCCTTCGCCTTCGCGACGGCCGCGACCCTGTTCGGCCTTGTCTGGCTGTTCTGGATCCTGTGGACGACGCTGAGCCAAGGCGCTTCTGCCTTGAGCCCGACCCTGTTCACTCAAATGACTCCGCCGCCAGGTTCGTCGGGCGGCATCCTCAATGCCCTTTACGGCAGCCTCGTCATGATCTTCCTTGCAATTATGATCGGCACGCCGATCGGAGTGGCTGCCGGAACCTATCTGGCCGAACACGGGCGCAACACGCGCGTTGCCGCCGTCGCCAGCTTCATCAACGATATCCTCCTCAGCGCCCCGTCGATCGTCATCGGCCTCTTCGTCTACGAGCTGGTGGTTCGCAAAGTGGGCCACTTCTCAGGCTTCGCAGGCGCGCTTTCGCTTGCCATCATCCTGGTTCCAATCGTGGTCCGGACCACGCAGGAATCCCTGCTCCTGATCCCCGACACGATGCGTGAGGCGGGCTTCGCGCTCGGCCTTCCGCGTTGGCGCGTCACTCGCCAGATCCTCTACAAGACGGCGATGAGTGCGATTCTGACCGGGATTCTGCTCGGAGTTGCGCGCATCGCGGGTGAGACGGCCCCGCTTCTATTTACCGCGCTCAACAACCAGTTCTGGAGCGCGGACATCAATGCCCCGCTCGCGAACCTGCCGGTGGTGATCTTTCAATATGCAATGAGCCCTTATGACGAATGGCACACGCTCGCTTGGGCCGCCGCTTTCGTGCTCACCGCGTTCGTGCTCACTCTCAATATCCTCGTCCGGCTGCTCGCCCGGAAAGGCAGACAAAGATGAACGACATCGCCCCGGCGCTTCATATTGCGCCCGCCGAACTTGAAGCTCCGTCAGCCTCTGCCGCGGTCTCGGTCGATATCCGCGACCTCAATTTCTACTATGGCAAAGGCCACGCTCTCAAAGACGTGAGCATGAGAATCGCCGCCAATAGCGTCACCGCGATCATTGGTCCGTCGGGCTGCGGCAAGTCGACCCTGCTTCGCGCCATCAACCGCATCTACGAGCTCTATCCCGAGCAATATGCCGGAGGCTCGATCGCGATCCAGGGCCGCAACGTCCTGGACCGCAAATATCCGCTGTCGGATCTTCGGCGGCTGGTCGGCATGGTATTCCAGAAGCCAACTCCTTTTCCATCGTCGATCCGCGCAAATGTCGGCTTCGCTTTGTCTTATTATGAGCGTCTCTCGAAGTCGGAAATGAACGACCGCATCGAGGCCGCCCTTCGTCAGGCGGCGCTGTGGGACGAGGTCAAGGACAAGCTCAACCAGAGCGCGCTCGGCCTGTCGGGCGGGCAGCAGCAGCGCCTGTGCATCGCCCGAACGATCGCCGTCCGTCCGGAAATCCTCCTCCTTGATGAAGCAACCTCAGCGCTCGACCCGATCTCCACTGCGAAGGTCGAGGAGCTGATCCATGAGCTTCGCGAGCAGTTCACGATCGTCATCGTCACTCACAACATGCAGCAGGCTGCTCGCGTTTCGCAGAGCACGGCCTTCTTCCATCTCGGCGAGCTCGTTGAGTTCGGAAGCACCAGCGATATCTTTACCAACCCGCGCAAGCAGCGAACGAAAGACTATATCACCGGCCGTTTCGGCTGATTGGAGCGATCATGCAGCAAGCCCGTGAACATACGCTCAAGGCCTTCGATGAAGATCTCGAGCGCCTGCGCGCGCTGATCTCGCAGATGGGCGGTTTCGCCGAACATGCGATCGGGGAAGCGATGCGCTGCCTCGTCCAGCGCGACGTCGAAGGCGCGGCAGAGGTCGTCGAAGGCGACAAGAAACTCGACGTGCTCGAGGTCGAGACTGAACGCCAAGCCGTCCAGCTAATCGCGCTTCGGGCGCCCATGGCGAGCGACCTTCGCGACGTCGTCGCCGCGCTCAAGATCTCCGGTGTCGTTGAGCGCATCGGCGACTATGCCAAGAATATCGCCAAGCGCGTCCCGCTGCTCGAGAACATGGGCAAAAACGAGCCCTTATCACTGCTTCCGGAAATGGCTCGGATTGCGACCGAAATGGTTCACGATGTCCTCGATGCATTCCTGGAACGTGATCCCGAAGCTGCCGTTCGAGTATGCGAACGCGATTCTGCGGTCGACGATTTCTACGATTCGATCTTTCGGACTCTGCTCACGCACATGATGGAAAACCCACAATCCATCGGACAATCGGCGCACCTCCTGTTCGTTGCCAAGAATTTGGAGCGGGTCGGCGACCATGCGACCAATATCGCGGAAATGGTCTATTACGCAGCGACGGGGGCCCACATGACCGATCGCCCAGGCAAATCGGGGAGCTAGGACCAATGTCGGTAAAGCGCCTCCTCCTCGTCGAGGACGATCGCGCCCTCGCGGACCTGGTGATGTTCCACTTCGAGCGTGCCGGCTACGAGGTGACCCGAACGGGCGACGGCGAAGAGGCCTTGATCCTTGTCGACGAGGTGATGCCGGACGTCATCCTGCTCGATTGGATGATCGAGGGCGTCAGCGGCATTGAGGTCTGCCGCCGGCTCCGCCGCCGGGCGACGACGGCGAATGTTCCGATCATGATGCTGACGGCCCGCGGCGAGGAAAGCGACCGAATCCGAGGGCTCGAGACCGGCGCCGATGATTATGTGACGAAGCCGTTCAGCCCGCGCGAGCTTGTCGCCCGCGTCGGTGCCGTGCTTCGGCGCGTTCGGCCCGCCCTCGCCGGCGAACAGCTGGCATACGCTGATGTCGAAATGGACGTTGCCGGGCATCGCGTTCGCCGCGACGGAAGACCCGTGCCGCTCGGACCGACCGAGTTCCGTCTGCTCAAGCATTTTCTGGAGCATCCGGGCCGGGTGTTCTCGCGTGAGCGGCTGCTGGATGCGGTATGGTCGCACGATCCCGACATCGATACCAGGACCGTAGACGTCCACGTCCGCCGGCTTCGCCAGGCACTGAATTCGGAAGACCGGCCTGATATCATCCGCACTGTGAGGTCGGCCGGCTATTCGCTCGACACGGACAGCTGAAGTTCGGCGCGAAAAAAGGCCCGCCGAAATCCGGCGGGCCGTTCTATGCAACCGCTTTTGGATCGCGAAGCCTAGCGGATACTCGATCCGACATAACCCTGGATGCGTTTCACGAGCGCTGCGGGTAGCGGGACATAATCGAGGCTGCTCGCCTGCGGCTGGCCCTTGGTCAGCGCCCATCCGAAGAACCTTCGCGCCTGCTGGCTCGCGGCCGCATTTTTCGGCTGCTTGTACATCAGCACGAAGGTTGTCGCCGCGAGCGGGTAGGAGGCCGCACCCGGCGCATTGGTCATCACCAGGTTGAAATCCTTCGAATGCGCCCAGTCCGCGGTCGCTGCAGCGGCCGCGAAGCTCTTCGCATTCGGAGCGACGAACTTGCCGGTCGAGTTCTGCATCATCGTGTAAGCAAGGTTGTTCTGCTTCACATAGGCATATTCGACATAGCCGATCGAATAAGGGAGCTGCTTCACGTAGCCCGCGACGCCCTCGTTGCCCTTGCCGCCGATGCCCCCATTCCAGGACACACTTTTGCCTTCGCCGAATTTGGACTTCCAGCCGGGGCTGACCTGGCTGAGGTAATGGGTGAAGTTGAAGGTTGTACCCGAATCGTCGGCGCGGTGAACGGCCGTGATCGGCTTGGCCGGGAAATGCAGGCCCGGATTGATCCTGGCGATGCGCGGATCGTTCCAGGTCTTGATCGTGCCGGCGTAGATGTCGGCGAGGACTGAGCCACTCATCTTGACCTGGCCGGGACGAGCGCCCGGGATATTGATGACCGGAACGATGCCGCCGATCACGACCGGGAATTGAGCGAGGCCCGATGCCTCGAGCTCCTCACTCGAAAGCGGCTTGTCGGTCGCGCCGAAGTCAACGGTGCCCGCCTTGATCTGCGCTATACCGCCGCCCGAGCCGATCGATTGATAATTGATTTCATCGCCGCCGGCGGCCTTGAAGTCGGACGCCCATTTGGCAAGGACCGGATAGACGAATGTCGATCCCGCGCCGGTGATATTGGCGGCGGTGCCGGTTGCCATTGGAAGGCTCGCCGATGCCGCCAGAAAGACGATGGAACGAGAGAACATATTCATTTGAAAATACCCCCGAGGGTGGAAACGGGCCGCGGCACCCGTGCCGCCGCCCCCATCGTCCAGCTACGCCCGGGGGGTGACTTGAAGGTGACGAGATCATTGCCGTTCTGTTTCAGCGCGGGAGCGTGACGGCCTTCAACACTGATGCCCAAATAACACAGATCAGAGAGTGAATTAGCGGGTCCGGGACGGCTGTCACAAATCTGTCCATCGGCCGTCACAGAATTGTTTGCTCAGCCCGATTAGCGCGGCCCTCAGAGTTTGCACGAACTCGCCTTTGGAGACGCCCCATGGGGGGGCGAAAACAGGAAGGGGCTACGTGAATGAAAGTCTCTCATCGGCTCGCCGCCGGAGCTGCACTTGGCGCCATCGTAATGGTGTCGGCCGAGCCGGCCCTAGCCAGGCCGAAGAAGCACATGGTCGAGGGCAGGCACGCCCTCGATACACGCGATTCACAAATCCGCGAGCTGAAGGCTGAGGTCCGGGCGCTGACAGCGCGGATGGACGCACAGGAAGCTTCGCAGAGGCAAGCAGCGCAAGCCGTCGAGATGGCGCAGGCACAGGCCGTGAACGCACAGGCCGCGGCTGCCGCAGCGCAGTCGCAGGCGGCGAGTGCGCTGACCCAGTCGCAGACTGCGCAGACCGAGGTCGCGAGCGTCCAGAAGGCGGTTCCGCCGCTTGAAAAGGCGATCAAGACCGGTTGGTTCGCGGACACCAAGGTCACCGGCAAGGCGTTCTTCAACGTCAGCAACATCCACCAGACGTCGAGGGATCTTGCCGGCAACACGACCGAAAATATCCAGAACGGCACGCAGACGGAGCTCAAGCGCTTCTACCTCGGCGTCGACCACAAGTTTAACGACGTCTTCTCGGCCAACCTCACGACCGACTTCCGCTATAATGCCAATGGCACGACCAAGGACGTTCTCGTCTATGTGAAGAAGGCCTTCGTGCAGGCAAAGCTCAGCGACGCGTTCGCGGTTCGTATCGGCGCTGCCGACTTGCCGTGGGTGCCCTTCGCCGAGAGCCTCTACGGCTATCGCTTTGTCGAAAATACGCTGATCGACCGGACCAAGTTCGGGACCTCAACCGATTGGGGCGTCCACGTTCTGGGCTCGTTCGGCAAGGGCTTATTGAGCTACCAGGTCTCGGCGATCGACGGCGCGGGCTACAAGACACTGTCACGAAGCTCAAACACGATCGACCTCGAAGGCCGCGTCAGTGTGAACCCGATCAAGGAAATCACGATCGGCATTGGCGGTTACTCTGGCAAGCTCGGCAAGAGCAACGACACGGTGAATACCGAACATCGCGCCACTCGCTTCAATGCGGTCGCCGCTTACACCAACAAGCGCATCCGCGCCGGCGTCGAATATTTCAGCGCCAGGAACTGGAACAACATACAGGTCGCGGCAGCGCCCGGCGTACCGGTGCAAACGAGTAACGACAGCGCTCACGGCTGGTCGGCGTTTGGCTCCTTCGCCTTCACGCCGCAGATTGCCGCCTTCGCCCGTTATGACATGGTGAAGCCGACGAGGAATGTGATCGCGCTTACGGACGGTCCGGTCCGCGACCATTATTTCAACCTGGGCGTCGACTATAAGCCGATCACGCCGCTCGATTTCGCGCTCGTCTACAAGCGCGATCGCGCGAACAACGGGACGATCTCGACTTCCAACGGCACCATCGGCGGTCTCGATCACGGCACCTACAGCGAGATCGGCCTGTTCGGTCAGCTCGCCTTCTGATTGCCTTTCGGCCTCTCTCCCCTTCGGCCCGAAAGGCTGCCCCCTCGCTTCGCGCGAGGGGGCTTCTCATCACCCGGATGGAAAAGTGACTGATCATTCCGCTACTGATCTGCCGATGGCGAATGAATTCAGCTGGCGCGCGCGCGTTGATCGAAGCACTCGATGAACCCGCGCTCCTGGTCGAACGCGGCACGGTTGCGCTTGCGAACCTAAGGGCCCGAAACCTGCTCGGCCGGGTCGAGGGAAAGGACGTGCGGCTCGCCATCCGCCACCCACAGGCGCTCGAGCAGATGCTCGCCAATCGTCCCGCGGACCTCGAGGTGACCGGCATTGCCGAGTTCGGGGCGACCGTGGCGAGTTTCGATTCGCCCTTTGTCAGATGAGGCAATCCTGGTTCGAATGTTCGACACGGCCGAGATCGTCGCTGCCGAAAGGATACGCGTCGATTTCGTTGCCAACGCAAGCCACGAGCTGAGGACGCCCCTCTCGACCATCGGCGGCTACGCCGAGACTCTGGCCGAGGAACACGATCTCCCCGCCGAGACGCGGTCGAGCTTCGGGAGGATCATCCGCGACGAATCCCGGCGCATGCTCCGGATCATCGAGGATCTAATGAGCCTCTCGCGAATCCAGGCGGACCGGTTCGTCGCTCCGCTCGAGCGGGTGTCGCTGACAGAGGTGATCAAGGCCAGCCTCGCCACCATCGCGTTAAGCGAGCCACCATCGCGATTGATGCTCGACGCCGCGGACGATCTCCCGCCGGTCCGTGGCGACCGTTCCCAGCTCGTCCAGATGGTCGATAATTTGCTCAGCAACGCGCTTCGCTACGGCTGCGACAGGCCCGATTCCACGATCGAGATCCGCCTTGCCTCCGAAGGAAGGCGAATTTCCGTGACGGTCACCGATCACGGTCCTGGAATTCCGCGCGAGCATCTGCCGCGGCTGACCGAGCGATTCTATCGCGTCGACGCTGCTCGGAGCCGCGAATCCGGTGGCACCGGCCTTGGGCTTGCGATCGTCAAGCACATCGTCGAGCGCCATAAGGGTTCGATCGAAATCAAGAGCACGCTCGGTATCGGCAACAAGCGTCACGGTCCGCCTTCCGATCGCCTGAAATCAGCCGCGCAGGAGTTCGGTCAGGGCGTTTTCGACCTGTTCGATCGTATAGGGTTTCTGAAGCCTCGGGCGGTCGCTCCATTTCGTCGGCGGATTGCCAGTCGGCATAACCGCTGGTCAGGATGAACGGCACGCCTTTCGAGGCGAGGATGTCGCACAATGGGAAAACAAGGTCGCCGCGAATATGAACATCCATCAGCGCTGCGTCGAAGCCGCCCGCTACGACCATCTCGCGCGCTGCCGCCATGTTTGGCGCCGGCCCGATCACCTCGCATCCCAGATCGGCGAGCATGTCGGCGGTGAACGGGCCGACCACCGGGGAATCCTCGACGATCAGGATCCGGCAGCCCTCAAGGCCCGTCTCGCCCGCCTTCGGGCCGATTTTAATGGACGAATCTCGCGACGACATCACGATAGGAACGCGAAACCTTCACCTGCGCTCCCGAATCGAGCACGAGAAAGCATTCGCCGTTGGTATGCGGCTTCACCTGACGGACGAGGTCAAGGTTGACGATCGTCGAGCGGTGAACGCGCTGGAAACGGCGCGGATCGAGCCTTTTCTCAAGGTCCTTCATGGTTTCACGGAGGATCAAGGTATTATCGCCGGTCTGGATGCACATGTAATCACCGGCGGCATCGATGCGCTCGATCGTATCCACGTCGACCCGGAAGATCTGGCCCTGATCCTTGATATTGATCATCTTCTCGTAGCGGTTGGACGCCGGGGTGTCCGAGACGCTGTCGGCAAGCTCCTCAGCCGCTTCGGGTGCGTGCTCGGCCAGCGCCTCCTTCAGGCGCCCGGCCTCTTCCGCGCTTCGCCTCTCGGATAAACGCTGGCGAACCCGGTCCATGGTCGCAGCGAGCCGGTCCTCGTCGACGGGTTTCATCAGATAATCGACCGCTTGCGCGTCGAATGCGCGCAGCGCGTGGTCACCAAAGGCGGTTACGAACACGAAAAGCGGAAGCTCGACGTCCATCAATCCCTGGATCACCGAGAAGCCATCGAAGCCGGGCATCTGGATGTCGAGGAAGACGAGGTCGGGCTTTTGGGTCTTGACCTGCCGGATCGCCTCGCGTCCGTTCGCAGCGGTCGCGACGATCTCGATATCCTCATGCGCTTGCAGCCTCAGCTGAAGGCCCTGCGTCGCAAGCGGCTCGTCGTCGACCAAAATAGTCCGGATTGTCATCAGGCACTCTCTCCGGTTTCGAAGGGGATTTCAATGATAACGCTATAGCCCCCTCGCTCGTTCTGTCGGGTCTCGAAGCGATGCGAGCCGCTGTAGGCTTGAGACAGCCGATCGCGGATGTTCGGCAGCCCCACTCCTGTGGAAGGATTGGCCGCGATATCGGTTCCATCAGCTGAACCATTATCGGCGACCTCGATCCGCACCGCCTGCCCCTCGCGGGTGGCCGTGATCCAGATGTCCGCGCCGACTTCCGAAGCGGTCACCGCATATTTGATCGCATTCTCGATCAGCGGCTGGAGGAGAAGCGAAGGAAGCCTCGCGCCGATCGTGTCGGGCTCGATCCGGAAGTGGGGTCTTAACCGGTCCTCGAACCGCATCTTCTCGATCTCCAGGTAGAGCTTCAGAGTCTCGATCTCCTGCGCGAGCGTGACCTTCGCCGTCGGCTCATTAACGAGCGTGTAACGGAGGAAGGACGAGAGCCGCGCAAGCATCGCATTGGCGCGCTCGGTTTGCTTCAGGAGAACGAGCGTCGAGATCGAGTTCAGAGTGTTAAACAGGAAATGGGGGTTCAGCTGGTAACGAAGCATTGCCAGCTGAGCGCTCGACGCCTGGCTCTCGAGCCGCTCGCGAAGGCGGATCTGGTCCTCGAGCAGGAGGAAATAGTTGATTCCATAATAGAGCGCGGTCCACGCTGCGAGCAGCGCGAAGTTAAGCGGCAGAGCGCCGAGATAGGCCAAGCCCTGCGGCTTGAATTCGGGCTTGAGGAACGTCGCAACGCTCCATGTCTCGATGATCGAAAAGACCGCAGAGGCGAGAATCACGGCTGCGAGCGAAAGGATGACTGTCCAGATCGGCTTGAGCTTGATCAGCCGTCGGAACAGCGAGCCCATCAGCAAAGTGAGCGAATAGCCCGTCGCCGTCAGCAGAAGCGTGTGGACGAGGAGCATCCAGCCAAGATTGTTGGCGAAGCCGGAAAGGGTTCTTAGGAAGAAATATCCCGACCAGCCGATCGACTGCAAAATCCAGAACGCGCGGTTCTTATCGTCGAAAAACGGTCGATCGAGCCCCATGCCGCGAGCGATCGGGTCCGCGGGGGAATGGATCTTGGGAGCTTCGGATTCGCGTCTCGACGCTGTCACCCGCCGGTTCAGGGTCGCGCTGTCGGTCGCCATCCACCACCATATAGAGGTGGTGCATCTTCAATGCGAGCGCACGTCACCGCTGTAAAAACTAACCTGCGCTAATAACCCGACGGGGATTGTTCGAAAAATCGTAGTTGAGCTTAACCACGCTTCAATCCTCTTTGGATACTCCGGGGCTCGACACGTGGAATGGCGACCGGATGTACGAAGCTCCAGATCGATATAAGCGATTGATTTCCGCTCGACTTCCGGGCGGTGAGTCTGCTGGGCTCGCCGCTGCGGAGGCCGAATCGGATAGCTCGCCGCTGCGCGACAAACAGCTGATTTCGCGCGCCCATCTCGCGCCGTTCTTCGCTGCGGCCAATTTCGTTGCCGCCGCGATCATGGCGGTCGACCTGTGGGGATCCGCTCCGCCGACGTGGCTGCTTGGGTGGGGCATCGCCGTTGCCCTCGGTGAACTTCGGAGCAATGCAGATCGCGCGCAACCAGTCCGTCACCGGCGTTGGGCGCTCGGGCCGCAGGGTCCCGATGTGGACCATGGTCGGCGAGGTCGCTTTGCGCGCAATCGTCTGGCTCAGCCTTCCACTCTATCTCTTTCCATCGATGGACCCGGGCACTCAGGTCATTGCGGCATCGGTCATGGCAGGGCTCGGCGTGGGCGCTCTTGGCCTGGTCGTGATCCCGCCTTGCGCAAGCGCCTGGATGATTGCTTTCACAGCCGGTGTCGGTGGAGCGCTCCTGATCGGTCGCGACACGGTTCCGTTCCAGCACATGCTGTCAATCGTATTCACTCTTGGAGTATCGATCTTCGGTGTCCTGACGGTCGCTCGCTGGGCTTTCCACCAGCTCAAGACCAATGCCGACGTCGGCAGCCAGAGCGAGAGCGCGAGCCTGCTGCTCCAGGAATATGAGCAACGCGGTGTCGGCTGGCTGTGGCAGATCGACCCCGAAAACCGCGTCAGCTACATCAGCTCGCGGATGACCGCGCTGCTCGGCAAGCCCGCCGGCCAGCTCATCGGGCATTCGCTCCCGGCGCTGCTCGGCGGCCACGCGGAGCTCGGTCGCGTCCTCCTCGAGAAGAAGCCCTTCAACGCACTGGAGATGGAGCTCAAGACGGGTCGCGGAACTCGCTGGATTTCGATTGCCGGCGACCCAATCGTCGACACCGCCGGGACGTTTCGAGGGTTTCCGGGGCGTCGGCTCGGACATTACCGAAATTCGCCAGACACAGGAGCGTTTAACCCATCTCGCCAACGTCGATGTCCTGTCCGGGCTTCCCAACCGCGGCCGGGTCCGCCAGCTCCTCGGCGAGGCGTTGCGAGCTGCAACGACCAGCAATGTTCCGTGCGCGATCATGTTCCTGGACCTCGACGGATTCAAACCGGTCAACGACACGTTCGGCCACCCCAAGGGCGATGCTGTCCTTCGCGCTGTCGCGAAGCGGCTCGTCGACGAGGTCGGTGCCAATGGCCATGTCGGCCGAATGGGCGGTGACGAGTTCGCAATCCTCGTTGGGGACGGGCAGAGCCGACGCAACGTCGAGAAGCTCGCCGACCGGATCATCGGCACGATCAAGGAGCCGTATCTTATCGATCAGATCGAAATCCGGATCGGCGTTTCCATCGGTTGCGCGTTTGGGCCGATCGACGGAGCAACAGTGGACGACTTGATCCTCAAGGCCGATCTCGCGCTCTACCAGGCAAAGGATGCCGGGCGCGGATGCGCACGCTACTTCTCCTCCGAGCTCCAGTCGGAGCAGGACGACCGAGTGCGGCTCGAGGCGGATCTGAGGAGCGCGATTGCGACGAAGCAGTTCCACCTCGTCTATCAGCCGCTCATCAACTCCAAGTCGCAAAAGTTGATCGGTTTTGAGGCGCTGATCCGCTGGAACCACCCGAAGCGAGGCTTCGTGCCGCCCAATGTCTTCATTCCGGTAGCGGAGGAGACCGGGCTCATGAGCGCAATCGGCGAGTGGGTCATCGACGAAGCCTGCCGAGCCGCGGCAAGCTGGCCGGAACCAATCACCGTCGCGCTCAACATCAGCCCCAAGCAGATCGTATTGCCGGCTCTCCCGAACACGGTCAGCGAGTGCCTCGCGCGCCACAAGCTTCCGGGCAACCGGATCGAGCTCGAGGTTACCGAAGGTGTGTTCCTCGGCGACAATGGCTCAACTCTCGACGTGTTGAAGCGCCTGCGCGCGCTGGGTGTCGGCATCGCGCTCGACGACTTCGGTACGGGCTATTCTTCGATCGGCTACCTCAACAAGGCGGTGTTCCATAAGCTGAAGATCGACGGCAGCTTCGTTCGCGAGGCGGGCTCGCGCCCCGAAAATGTCGCGATCATCCAGTCGATCGTCCAGCTCGCGAAAAGCTTCCGGATGTCGGTCACTGCGGAAGGGGTCGAAACTGCCGAGGATTTCGAGCGCATGCGCGAGCTTGGTTGCGACACTATCCAGGGCTATTTGTTCGGGAAGCCGCTGGCCTACGAGCGCGCCAATCAGATGGTTCTCGGCCTCACTGCCAGAAGGCTTGCAAGCTAATCCGCTGCGCCTTTCGCTGCCCCCCTGTTCCAGCTAAGCTTCACCGGCTTTGCTAGAGGGGGCTTAGTTCTGGACCGCACCGGGCCGCAGAGCCTGTTCAAATATCAAAGCGGCCGCGTCATCGCGCTTGGCCGCGTCATTCTTGCATCGCTTTTTCTGCTGTCGATCGTGCTGGCTCGATCCCAGGCCCAGGCCGCCGATCCGACTTACGCGCTGTTGGTGGTGTATCTTCTATTCGCATCGGCGCTAGCACTTCTGACTTGGCGCAACTGGTGGCTCGATGCTCGCCTCGCCGCTCTCGCCCACGCCATCGACATGGCTGTGTTCACGGCGATCGTGTTCTCAGCCAATGGCTACACCAGCCCGTTTTTCCTGTTCTTCCTGCTTCCACTGCTTTCGGCAGCGATCCGGTGGAGCTGGCGCGAGACGATGATCACGGCGACCGTTCTGATCCTGCTGCATCTCACGGCCGGATTGGTGCTCGCCGGCAGCGAGGGATTCGAGCTCCCGCGATTCATCGTCCGCAGCGGCCATCTACTGATCCTTTCGGCGGTGCTCATCTGGTTCGGGATCCACCAGTTCAGTCGCATTCTGCTCAATATCGATGAGATCGAGCGCCGGCTGAACCGCGAGGAAGATCCGCTGAGGCAGGCATTGGCGCTCACCATGGAAGCGGCTGGCGCGAAGTCGGGAGCGCTGCTGCTCGCCTCGTCTGGCAATGACTCGGTCGCGGGGCCATGCGTGAGCGAAGGCGTGGCTCAAACTCTCAAGTTCGATCGTCCCTTCATGTCGAGAGCGACCCCGAGTTGTCCTGTTTCGCCTCCACAGAGACAGGGCGCTGATGAGGCGGCGCGACAGCTGGTACCGTTTCGCACCAGCCTCCAAATTGGTCGACGTCGATGGATTGCGCGAGCTTGGAGCATCGGAAGGCCTCATCGCCGAAGTCCGCTTGGGAACGCGGCTTGGTCGGCTGGTTCTTTGGGACATGGCCGAGCTGTCGGTCGACTTCCTCGAGCTGGGAGCGGATCTGGGGCGCGCTGCGGGGCTAGTTATCGATCGTGAAGAGCTGGTGTCGGCGATGGAGGAAGGCGCAGCTACAAGATCTCGCCTCTCGCTTGCTCGCGACGTTCACGATAGTGTTCTGCAGTTCCTTGCCGGCGCTGCTTTCCGGGTCGAAGCCATCATTCGCGGGTCAACGCCAGGAACGGAGACCGAATCCGATCTGAAGGAGCTCAAGCGCTTGCTGATCGAAGAGCAGGAGGACATCCGAACCCTAGTCTCGGCGCTACGCCGAGACCGCAAGTTCGAGTTCAGTGAGACGGTTGCCGACCTTAAGGCCGTCGCTCGCCGGCTTGAGCAGCAATGGTCAATTCATTGCCGCGTCGATTCGGATGGAGGCCACGGATCGATTCCGATTGAGGTCCAGCTTGATCTCCAGCAGCTTGTGCGCGAGTCAGTTGCCAACGCTGTGCGGCATGGCGCTGCAAGCCGCGTTCGGATTGATGTCGGCGTGGACCAGGACCAGCTTCGTCTCGAGGTGAAGGACAATGGCTGTGGCTTCGGCCCGGCAAACGGCTCACCAGTTGAGCCTTGGTCGCTCAAGGAACGCGTAGACCGCGCGCATGGATCGTTGTCGCTTCGATCAGAAGCGGGCAGCACCAACCTGCTCATCACACTTCCACTATCGGGGCCAGACGAATGACGCGTGTGCTTATTGCCGATGACCATCCCATGATTGCTGCCGCGCTCGACGTGCTATTGCGCGGCAGCGATTACAAGCTCGCCGGACGTGCCCGGAACGGCGCCGACGCCCTTGCCCAGGTCCAGCGACTCAAGCCGGATCTGCTGCTCCTTGACGTAAACATGCCCGACGGCTCGGGCCTCGATGTGCTTCGTCAACTCCGATCGGCATCGCGCCGAGCGCCTTCGGTCGTTCTTCTCACCGCGGGCATGGACGATTCCCAGCTTCTTGCCGCCGACAAGCTCGCGCCCGATGCGATCGTGCTGAAGACATCCGACCCTGCGCTTCTTTTCGAATGCATGGAAAAGGTGCGCAAAGGCGAACAATGTTTCGATCCCGAAATCGAAGAACGAATTCGCCAGGCTAAGGAGCGAGCGGCACGCGTCCCTTCGCTCACTCCGCGGGAAAGGGAGCTTGTCGATCTTGTTCGTCAGGGCCTTCGCAACCGCGACATCGCCGCGCAGCTCGGTGTGACCGAGGGGACTGTGAAGGTCTATCTCCATGCCATCTTCGACAAATTGGGCGTCGATAATCGCACCGAGCTCGCGATGCGCGCCGCCGAATTGCTCGGGAATTAGCCCGCAACCGGCTGGTTGCCTTTATCATGGTTAACAGCCTGTCAGTTGACCCTCATATTCGCATGGCTGATGAACCGGCTCACCGGCGGGGCAACACCGGTGAGTAGGAATGTGAAATGCGAAGCGATGGTGCGTTCGCCCTCGGTTCGGTGTTGTTCTTGGCAAGCGCCGCCACGGATTGCGGCTCGCCGAACAGCTCGCCCTGGAGAAGCCCGGGCTGCCGGTAATTCTTGCCACCGGATGCAGCCAGGAAATCGCCCAGTCAGGCAGTGTGATAAGCCCTACCGCCTCGCGACCTTGTCCCAGGCCCTTTCTGACGCAATGGTCGGTTCGAAGGACGCTTGATGCTCCGCGTCGCCTAGCTAGCTAGGCTCGGTGCGGGAATTCGACGAGCCGCATCGCAACCTCGCAGCTCGGATCACCCGCGCATCAGGATGGTCTGCCGAGCGACGCGATATTCCTCGGGCGTAACTCGTCCGTCGCCGTTGGTGTCGGCGAGCTCGCGGAATGCTTCTGCAGCCGCTTGAGCTTCGCTTGGCTGAAGCAGGATGTCGTGATCTGCGTCATAATATTTGAGCGCCCAGCTCATTAGCACCCAATCGCGTTCGAACAGCTGCAATGCAGGCGGCGGCGTCTTCAGGCTTGCGGGTGTTGGTTGAGCGAGTGCCGGCGTTGCTGAGGCGAACAGGATCAGGGCGGCGATTCGAACCATGAGCGGATAACGCTTGCGTGCTATTCGTGTTTCACTCCCGCGGCGTGATCGCCCGTCGGACGGCCTTGTTCAGTGCGTCGGCGCGAAACGGTTTTGTGAGCAGCGGTGCATCGGGGGCAGTCCGCTTGACTGCTTCGGTCTCGCTGTAGCCAGAAACAAACAGGATCGCCTGCCGGGGCAGTTTCGAGCGGATCTTTTTCGCGACTTCGGCGCCCGACATTCCGGGCATGATGAAGTCAACGATCACGAGGTCGGGCCGATCGCGTTCGACTTCGACAAGACCTTTCTTGCCATCGCTCGCCTGGCGGACTTGGTAGCCCTGCTCCTCGAGCGCTTCGGCGATGAATTCGCGGACGTCGGGGTCGTCGTCGATAACGAGGATTGAGGCGCTTTGCGGTTCCGGCTCGACCGGCACCTGGTCAGTCGCGCTTGCGGCATCGCGCGGAGCGTCGAGGTCGGCCTTGCGGAACAGGAGCGTGACCGCAGTCCCTTCGCCGAGCTTGCTTTCGATCCGCGCCGCGCCGCCCGACTGACGGGCCATGCCATAGACCATGCTCAGGCCAAGCCCGGTGCCCTTGCCGACCTCCTTGGTCGTGAAGAACGGCTCGAACGCCCGCTCGACGACTTCCGAGGGCATTCCGGCGCCCGTGTCGCTGATCGTGAGCGCGATATAATCGCCGTCCTCAAGGTCAGGATCGCCAGCAACTTCCAGCCGCCGCGTGGTGAATGTCAGAACTCCTCCGTCGGGCATGGCGTCCCGGGCGTTGATCGCGAGATTGAGGATCGCAACCTCAAGCTGTGTCGGGTCTGCCATCACCGGGATCAGCAGATCGTCGAGATCGAATTTCTTGGCGATCCCCGGACCGAGCACGTTGCGCAGCAGCGGGCGCATGTTTTCGATCAGCGGCGCCACGTGCGTCGGGCGCACCTCGAGGCGCTGGACACGGCTGAATGCCAGCAGCTGGGCCGTCAGCCGCGCCCCGCGCTCGGCAGCCGCAAGCGCGTTTTCCGCATAGCGCTTGACCTTCGGCTGCTCGGAACGTTTGGTGATTATGTCGAGCCCGCCAACGACGACTGTCAGCAAATTGTTGAAGTCGTGCGCGATTCCGCCCGTCAGCTGGCCGAGCGCCTCCATCTTCTGGCTTTGGCGAAGCTGCTCCTGCGCGGCCTTGAGGTCGGTGATGTCGCGCGCCTCGAACAGCAGATAGATGACCCCTCCATCCGCGCCCTTCACAGGTTGAACCGATACCTGGAGATGGGCGGTTGGGGCTCCCTCGCGTTCCATCCGAACTTCCTGCTCGAACAGCTTTCCGTTTGCCGCCTGCTTCACTGCCCGCTTCATCAGAATCATGTGCTGAGGGTACATCTGCAAGGTCGGCGCATCCCAGATCTTGAGTCCCACCGCCTCGCGCGGATTGGAGTAGCGCCACGGCGCATCCTTGCGGTTGAGCTCGACGATGGTTCCGTCCGGCTCCATCAGCACCAATACCTCGAGGACCGTGTCGAACACCGCTCGAAAGCGCGCCTCCGACAGCGCGAGGTCGCGGATCTGCTCCTCGACCTGAGCCTTGAGTTCGAGCTCCGCCTCCTTGGCGAGGGTGATGTCGGTCGCGACCCCGATAAAACCGACGAGCTCGCCTTCGGGCCCGAAGCGCGGTTGCGAGACCGAGCGCAGCCAGCGCCACTCACCGTCCCAGCGCTGGTAGCGTCCCTCGAGGGTGAACGCCTTGCAGGTCGCCTCTCCGGCGATGCTTTCGGCGACGATCCGGTCGACGTCGTCGGGATGGATCTGCGTCCGCCAGTCAATCGTCCGCACTGCCTCGCGATCGCCCTCCGGCCCCCCCACGAACGCGACATAATGATCGTTGACGAACTCGCGCACTCGGTCGAGCCGAGTTACCCACATCATCGCCGGGGCCGAGTTGGCGATACGCCGGAACCGTGCCTCGCTCTCCTTCAGAGCACGCTCGGCGCTCCCCTGCTCGGTCACGTCGGTGACGACGCAAACGAGGCCCTCGACATGACCGCCCGGTCGTATCCACGGAATATATTCCGTCTGAGCGACCAGCTTTCCGCGGGTCGGATGGTCGAGCTCGGCGACGAAGAACTGGCGTTCGCCTTTCAGCGCCGCCTCGAGCATCGGCTTGCGATGCCGCCAATTCTTCTCGCCGATGACCTCTGCCATCGTATGCCCGACGATTTCGCGCGCGCGACTTTCCAAGCCAGTCGGCGAACAGCTTGTTGATGAACTGGATGCAGCCCTTGCGGTCGTAATAAGCGGTCATCGCCGGAACGAGGTCGGCCAGCGCAAGAAGGCCAGGTCCGGTGAACATTTCGGGCGGTAGGTTCGACGGCAGCGGCTTCGCGAGGAGATCGTCGAGGCTGAGCTCGAGAGTCGCTGTGGCAGGCCCCTCGAGCCGCTCCGATGCGATCAGCGGCTGCTGAGATTCGCCGCCGGCCCGCGGCTTGTTGCGCCCCCCGTTCGCCATCGCCCCAGAGATAACCCCCTTTTTGCGAGAGTCGATTCTATTGCTGACGTCCCGGGGGTGGGGGCACGCGCATCGGGACAAACCGCATCATTCGCTGTTGCGGACGGCTTCGCTTGTCGACAAACTTTGGAGTTGCGATCATTTCCACGGCGATCTCCAGCGCCCGGTTCGGGAGGATCTGACGCTCGGGGTAGGCGTCGAGCACGATCGCCGGAATCAGCCGCTGAGCAAGGTCAGAGAAAGTGAAGCCCGGCTGCCCGTCCCTGGCGCCGGTCGTCGCCACGATCGCGGCGATGTCCTTCTCCTCGAACCCGAGCTCGCACAGGTTGGGCTCGAGCAGCTGGCGCCTCTGGTTGGCGTCAGGTCGGCGGAATTCGAGGATCTCGGCCGCCCGCCTCGTCACCGCGGGGTCGAGCGAATCGTAACGGTTGGTGCACATGATGACCGCAGCGGGGAGGCGGCTGTTCGACAATCGGTCAATGCCGCGGATGAAGGCATTGACCCCGCTCACCTCCTCATGGTGAAGGTCCAAGGTCTCGCGCGATTGAGCAAGCGCGTCCGCCTCGTCGACCAGCAGGATCACCGCTCCCTTCGCGCCTTCCTTGTTGCGGTCGATCGTCGCGGCTTCGCTGACCGTGAAGTCGAATGCGGCGCTGATCAATTGGGTCATCTCGCCAACTCGGCCCTGCCCTCGCGCCGAAAGGCTCAGCGGGAGCAAGTCGATCTCAATATCCTCCGCCCTCGCGACGGCATCGGGGATAGTCTCGGCAAGCTCGGTCTTGCCTGACCCGATCTCGCCTCCCAGGATTACCAGTGGAGGCCGCGAAAGCACGCTGTCGATCAGCCGGTGAGCACCTGGATGGTGGTTCTTGCCCCACTCGACCAGCCCGCCCGGGTGAACCAGCAGCCCAAGCACCTTGGTCAGCTTGACGATATGGTCGTCAGAGTCCCACCAGCCGCGCGAGACGATCACGCGCGTCCGGATGCGGATAACTCATCCGTCGCTCGAACAAGGACATCATGTCGACAGCCATCGCGTTGCCCCCAATGCGAACCGAGCTACCCGCCGAGGATAAGGCGAAAGCTGCGAAAGCGCCACTTGGACGTATTTCGAAGCGGCGTGGGCCCTGCGCGGCGAGCCGGGGACGAACTTTTGACCTCGATCCGCAACTCCTGAAAGTCGACAAGGGTCGCGCCGCACCCTCGACCTCGTTCGAAGCGCTGCAACTCGAGAAAGTGCTTCGATTGATCGATCAAGCCGGCCTCAAAGGCCGTCTGTCGGCGTAACTTCAAAAGGCGCGAGGATGCGCTCGAATGGAAGCTCGAGATCCTGCCGACAGCCTGACCGATTATCCCTCATCGCCCATTCGTAGCGCCGCAATAAAGGCTTCCTGGGGGATCGACACCGAGCCATATTCCCGCATCCTTTTCTTCCCCTCTTTCTGCTTTTCAAGCAGCTTTCGTTTCCGCGTCGCGTCGCCGCCGTAGCATTTCGCAGTTACGTCCTTGCGAAGCGCGCCGATGGTCTCGCGCGCAACGATCTTGCCGCCGATCGCGGCCTGGATCGGGATCTTGAAAAGGTGTCTCGGGATCAAGTCCTTCAGGCGCTCGCACATGCCGCGGCCGCGAGCTTCGGCGTTGGCGCGATGGACGATCATGCTCAGTGCGTCGACGGCCTCGGTGTTGACGAGGATGCTCATCTTGACGAGATCGCCCTCGCGGTGGCCGACCTGGCGGTAGTCGAAACTGGCGTAGCCGCGGCTGATCGACTTCAGTCGGTCGTAAAAATCGAACACCACTTCGTTCAGCGGCAATTCGTAGCGGAGCATCGCCCGGGCGTGGCTTCCGGTCCCGACATAGGTCAGGTCCTTCTGGATCCCGCGGCGATCCTGGCACAGCTTCAGCACCGAGCCGAGATACTCGTCAGGGACGTAGATGGTGGCGTCGATCCACGGCTCCTCGACGCGTTCGATCACGCTCGGATCGGGCCAGTCCGCCGGATTATGGATCTCCAGAACGTCGTCCTGTCCCGAAGCTGTCGAAGGGCCTCGCAGATGAACCTCGTACACCACGCTCGGTGCGGTGGTGATGAGATCGAGGTCATATTCGCGGGTCAGCCGCTCCTGGATGATCTCGAGATGAAGCAGGCCGAGGAAGCCACAGCGGAAGCCGAACCCGAGCGCCGCGCTGGTTTCCATCTCGAAGCTGAACGAGGCGTCGTTGAGGCGCAGCTTGTAGAGGGAGTCGCGGAGTTTCTCGAAGTCGTTGGCGTCGACCGGGAAGAGGCCGCAGAAGACAACCGGCTGGACCTCCTTGAAGCCCGGAAGGGGCTTCGGCGCGGGCCGCTTGGCATCGGTGATCGTGTCCCCGACGCGGGTTTCAGCGACTTCCTTGATCTGTGCGGTGATGAAGCCGATTTCGCCGGGGCCGAGCTCCTGCAGCTGCTCGATCTTGGGCCGGAAGCAGCCGACGCGGTCGACGAGGTGGGTCGTGCCCGCGGCCATGAACTTGACCTGCGCTCCCTTCCTCAGCGTGCCGTCAATGACTCGCACGAGGATGACGACGCCGAGATAAGCGTCGTACCAGCTGTCGACGAGCATGGCCTTTAGCGGAGCTGCCAAATCTCCCTTGGGGGGCGGGATCTTGGCGACAATTGCGTCGAGCACTTCCTCGATACCGATCCCGGTTTTCGCGCTGGCAAGCACTGCCTCGGATGCGTCGAGGCCGATGATCTCCTCGATTTCCTGCCTTGCTCCCTCCGGGTCCGCGGCTGGCAAATCGATCTTGTTGATGACCGCAACGATCTCATGGTCATGCTCGATCGACTGGTAGACGTTGGCAAGCGTTTGCGCTTCCACGCCCTGCGCCGCGTCCACGACCAGGAGAGCGCCCTCGCAAGCCGCGAGCGACCTCGACACCTCATAAGCGAAGTCGACGTGCCCCGGGGTGTCCATGAGGTTAAGCTCATAGCCCTTCCACTCGAGCCGCACGGTCTGCGCCTTGATGGTGATCCCTCGCTCGCGCTCGATGTCCATATTGTCGAGCACCTGAGCGCTCATCTCGCGCTCGGACAAACCCCCTGTTGTCTGGATCAACCGGTCAGCAAGTGTCGACTTCCCATGGTCGATATGCGCGATGATCGAGAAATTGCGGATGTGCTCAGCGTCAGTCATTTCCGCCGCGCGCTAGCAGAGCGGATGGTGCCTCGCCAGCCAAGTCGCTGAGCTCGGTGGCCCCGATTTTCTGTTGGCGTGCCGACACTTCGTGTCACCGAAACAGCACAATCCGGGGGTAAAAACGCCGATATCCAAAGTTAATGCCTTTTCGGGTCGGTTAATCCCTTGTGCGCCGGTCCGCCGACCCCCTAGGCCGTCCGCGGGAAGGGCTCAGCCCGCCATCAACGACACTTTAGGCTGCGTTCGCGGCCGTAGGGGAACTTTGTTTATGAAGATTGTAAATCGTCGGATCGCGCTTCTGACCGGCGCATCGGTTGCTGTCCTGGGCGTCGCAGCGCCCGCGTACGCCGCGACCACCGTTACTCCGGGCGTGTGCTCAGCGAGCGACACGCTGGATGTCACCTTGCTTGGCGACACCGGGGTGACGAGCGTCAACAATCCCGCACTTGCGGTCGTGAGCGGCTGCGCCACCGGTGAGATCCAGCAGGGAGCCCCCGTCGGCGGCGATGTGACGGAGACGATCACGAACGGCGCTGCGGGCGACGTCAACATTGCGGCGATCGCAACCGCAACCAGCGCTGCCGGCAATGCAAGCGCGATTGCTTCGATCGTTGGCGCTGGCGTCAACCAGATCGGTGAGGGCACTGGAAACGTCGACATCGCAATCAACAATGCGGGTAAACTCGCGGTAGAAGCGATTGCGAACGCGACTGCGACGGGCGTTGCCCACGCGAGCGCGAATTTCAGCGGCGCGCCCTTTGGCTATGGTGTCTATCAGTCGGCCAATGGATTCACCCTTGGCGGAGCGACGGCGGTTAGCGCCTCGCTCAACAACGCGACCGATGCGGCGCTCACAATCCTCGCAAGCGCCAACGCGACCGGAGCGACCGCCACCGCTAACGCGAACGAGCAGTTCGGAATCTGGCAGATCGGCAATGGCGCAAGCGCCATCGCCGTCAACCTGACGAACGACGGCGCGATCAACATCGACTCGATCGCCAATGCCAACGCCTCAGTCGGCGCCGCAAATGCCGACGCCGATCTGATCGGTGGAATCATCCAGATCGCTTATTCCGGCACGACCGCTGCCGTAAATCTCGACAATAGCGGCACGATTGGAATCAGCGTCGCTGCCGCCGCTAATGGCGCGATGGATGCGGGCGCGGGCGCTGTTCTGACGTACGGAATTGCGCAGAGCGCGAACTTCGCGGCATCGGGCGTCGCCTCGCTGACCAATGCTGGATCGATCGCGATAAACGCGAACGCGAATGCAATCGGAGCAACGCTCGCTTCGGCCAATGCCAGCATCGGCGGCACATCGGGCGGTGGAATCGTTCAGGTTGTGAACGGCTCTGGCGGCACCTCCGGTTCGGCAATCATCGACAACAGCGGCACAATCGCGATCGGCGCGACCGCGATTGCAAACGCCACCGGAACCGCCAACGCCAATGCAGCTGTGGTCGGGATCAAGCAGCTGGTTGACGGACGCAACGGTGACGCGGCCGCGCTCGTGACCAATGGCGGAACCCTCAGCGTTTCCGCCCTCGCAAGCGCAGCCGGCTCGCTCGGTGCGAGCGCTCATGGCCGGGCGAGCGGTGTTCAGCAGATCGTTAGCGCAACGGGTACCGTCGGCACCGGCGCAGCCGCAAGGCCTGCTAACGCCTCGGCGACGCTCACCAACAGCGGCACGATCGCTCTTGCAGCTACAGGCAATGCCCATGGCGTGAGCGCTGCAACCGCCATCGCTTCGGTCTACACCGGCATTTACCAGTCGGCTCATGCGGCCGGATCGGCTGCGCTGTCGATCGTCAATGACGGCAGCTTCTCGGCCCACGCCACCGCCAACGCGGTTGCGGATTTGGGCGTGGCTTCGGCCTCGGCGCATGTCTACGGTCTCTCGCAAACCGTATCGGGCGGAACCGCATCGCTGGCGACGATCGACAATGAAGGTTCGATCGACATCGGCCTCGTCGCCAAGGCGACGGGCGCCACAAGCGCGATCGCGCACGCCTTCGGCAACGCCGTTTACCAGGTCGTGGGCTCGGGAACGGCTTCCTTCACCAATAATGGAAGCCTGTCGATCCATGCATCGGACAGCGCCATTGCGACGGGCCATGGTTTCGCTGCGGCGACCGCGCTTGGAGTTGCTCAAAGCGCGACGGGCGGCCATGACGTCTTCCTCAATAATGGGACGACGGATGTCGGAGCGAAGGCGTTTGTGTCGGCGTCGACCGGAGACGCTTTTGCTTACGCCCGGGGCTATGGTGCGAAGGGTATCGCGGCGAACCTCGACGTCACCAATGCCGGTTCCATCTCGGTTGCAGCCAGCGCAACCGCGCCGGACACGGTTCGCGCTCTCGCGGTCGGCATGTACCTGGCAGCCGGCGCAACGACCGCCGCTACAACTCCTGTCCAGTCGGCAATTCTGTCGGGGACGGTGGTCAACAGCGGTGATTTGCACGTCGTTGCGCACGCCAGCGGCGGCGGAACCCACACCACCGCCACTACCGGCGGCGGCGTGGCCACCGTCAATCTGAGCCAGGCGACGGCCACCGGCATCGCGATCAATTCGGGGATCAATGACCTGAACGTCACCAACACGGGAACGATCAGTGTCGATGCCATTACCACCAACGGTGCTCCGGCGCTTGCCTACGGCATTCGCGTGCTCGGTAGCGGCGGCGGCGTTGCCCCCACTGCGGACGACGTCTTCACCATCAACAATTCGGGCGACATCATCGTTCGTCAGTCGACCGATGGCGGAACCACGTTCCATCGCGGTGAGGCAATCGACGTGTCGCAGGCTCCGAACCGCTCCGTCATCAACCTGATGGGCGGCAACATCACCGGCAACATCGAGTTGCAGAGCGATGCGGACGCGATCAACGTGACGACCGCCGAGACCAACTTCAACGGCATCGTCAACTCGGGTTGCTACGACGGTGCGGCGATCGGAGCGGGCGGCGACAATCCGGCGCTGAGCTCGTGCGGTGTCGGCACTGTGACGATTGGCGATGGCGCTGCTGCGGGTGGCAACCTGCATCTCGTCACGGATGCCGTCGACGGGCCGTCCTACGTGTTCGTGAACACGCTGAGCGTGAACTCTGACGGGACGCTGACGCTTGACCTTCCGTCGGTCTCCGGAGCCGCTGCTCCTGGCACTTACCCGCAGGTCTTTGCCGACACTGCGAACCTTGCAGGAACGCTGGTTGCGAACATCCAGTCGGCGAACGGGCTCTATACCTCGGCGACCTATGACAATGTCATTGACGCGAACACTCTCAATGGCACGTTCGACCAGTGCCTGCTCGGCGGTCCTGTTGCAGGCTCCCTGTTGTTGTCGGTCGCCTGCTCGTACGATGCGACCGACAATGTCGATCTCACTCTGACGCGCAAGCCGTTCGACCAGGTCGCTGGCCTCAACGGCAATGGCATTGCGGTCGGAACCGGTCTCGACAGCTACTATAACGTCAATCTGACGGGCGGTGCTGCGACGATGTTCGGCAACCTGTTCCTGTTCACCGATCCGGTGAACTACAACATTGCGCTGAACATGCTGTCGGGTTCGGTCTATGCGAACTATCTGAACTCGTTCCCGAGCTTGGGTGTTCACGAGAACGACCTTACCGACCATGCGACCAACTGCGAGATCCCGGCGCTTGCCGGCTCGGTTCTCGAGTGCCGTTCGTCGGCTCCGATCCACGTCTGGGGTCAGCTCGACTATCAGACCCGGAGGGCCAGCGGCGACAACGAGGCCGGCGAGAGCCGCTCGAAGCGCTTCTCGGGGCTATTGGGGATCGACTTCAACGCCGGCAATTCGGCGATCTTCGGGGTTGATGCGGGCTATCTGTCGAACAATGTCCACGACAACCAGTTCGGCGACAGCGCGAAGGGCAATGGCTGGACTGCGGGCGCTTATGCGGTCTACGATCCGGGTGCGTTCTTCGTGAAGGGCGTGACCACCTACAGCTCGCTGAACGGCAACTCGACGAGGCACATCAACTTCGCCGGGCTCGCCACTGGAGCGACCTTCGCTGCGACCCCGACCGGAAGCCCCGACGTTAAGATGTGGACCTTCGGTCTGCATGGCGGCGCCAGGCTGCCGATGAGCGCGACGTCGGTTCTGACGCCGTACCTCAACTATGACTATGTCAATGCCAAGCTCGACGGGTTCGATGAGAACAACGGCAATGGCGCTGGGCTGACGGTCGACAGTTCGAAGTCGAACCACAGCTTCCTCACCGGGGGCGTCAAGTGGGCGACCCAGATGGGCGGAGTGGTTCCGGAAGTGAACCTTGGTTATCGCTACCGCTTCGGCAGCAGCTATTCCAAGTTCCACGGCTGGTTCACTCCGGATCCGGCGAACGACTTCGACATCGTCTCGGCCTCGCAGAAGAAGGGCACCTTCCTTGCCGGCCTCAGCGTTGGCGGGAAGATGGGTCCGGTCGATGTCCGCATCGGCTATGAGGGCGAGTTCAACGGCGACGTGACCAGCCACAGCGGCAACTTCAAGTTCGTCCTTCCGCTCGGCGGTCATGCGGCTCCGCCGCCGCCGCCACCGGCCGCAGCTCCGCCGCCGCCGCCACCACCGCCGCCTCCGGCAACCCAGACCTGCCCGGACGGCTCGGTGATCGATGCGACGGCAACCTGCCCTCCGCCTCCGCCGCCGCCCCCGGCGCCGGTCGAGCGCGGCGAACGCGGCCAGTAAGCCAAACACGATGGGTGGGCGCAGGCTGCGCCCACCCCCTTCAAGAAAAGACGTGGTCGGCGCGGCCCCCTGTTAGCCGACCGCAGCCGGGAGACCGGCCGGTCTCCTGGGCTTAGGGTCCGCGCTCGGTCGAGGGCGGGCCCTAGGCTATTTGTTGTTCAAGCCCAGGCGCGCCACATCGCGACGCCGAGCAGGATCAGGTTGAGATAGATCGTCGAGGCGAAGCCGAAAGCCCGATAGAGCGGGTTGATCCTGTAGCCGACCCAGAAGGCGAAGCGGCAAAAGACAAAGATGATCGCGGCCGCCGCGACGATCGAAAGCTGGTCTCCGCGAGATGCGGCTCCGACGGCAAGCGAGGCCACGATTAAAAGAACATATTGCTGCAGCGTATTGTCGACCACTCGACCGTCGATGATCATCGCCTTGCTTTCCTTGCGCGCGGTCGGGTCGATCGCCCTGCTACCGAAGCGTGCGTTGCCGACGGCGACGATCGAGACGAAAAGCGGTGCGGCTGCCAAAGCCATCCATTTCGCCGTGAAGGCGAGCCGCTCGCCGGAATCGGTCGCCGGCGGCAGGCTGATTGGAAGGCTCGAGAGTGCAAACAGCGCCGCCAGCATCGCCAAGATCCCGGCGGCAGCGCCGGCTGCGACGATTTTCTGATCCCTGCTCATATCCCTGTCTTTCGTTTGCCTGGCCGCCAGAGCTCATGCGGGCCTCGGCACCGCGAGGGCGAATACGAAACAGGCCGAAGCCATTTATGTCACGCTGCGATAAGTCGAAGCAATCCGGCGTCTATTGCTCGATCGTCGACTTGCTGAAATCGAACCGACCTCGAGCGAAGCGAGCTTCACACCTTGTGCAAGAGCAATGGGTCTTTTCCCGCTCATTTCTCACTTCGTGCCGTGTTTGAACCTTAGCGTCCGCCCGGCGAGAAACGTTAAGTATCAGACCTCGAGCCGGTCGCCTTCGCGAGCGACGAGAGTGTAGAGCGCAGGCATCAGGAAGACGATGATTGCAAGGCAGGTGATCAACCCGCCCACGATCACGATGGCAAAGGGCCGCTGGGTGTCGGTGCCGACCCCGGTAGCGAAGGCCGCAGGAAGGAGGCCGAGCGCGGCGACGAGCGCGGTCATCATGATCGGTCGAAGCCGCAGGATCGCGCTCTCGCGAATGGCTTCACCGATCGGCATTCCGCCGAGGCGGAGCTCGTTGACGTAGGAGATGTAGACGAGCGCGGTCTGCACCGAAACTCCGAATAAAGCGAGAAAACCGATTCCCGATGACACGGAGAAGGCGGTCCCCGTCAGCCACAGCGCCAAGATTCCGCCGACTGGCGCCGACATGAGGACGCCGATCAATGCGATCGCCGGGAATTTGAGGTTCCGATAGAGGAAGAAGAGCAAGAGGAAGATCAGTAGCAGAGTAAGCGGAACGATCGTCATTAGCTGCGCGCGCGACGCAGTATATTCGCTATATTCTCCGCCCCAATCGGCGCGATAGCCCTGCGGCAAATCAACCTTGCGCGAGACCTCAGTCATGGCGTCCTCCACGGCGCCCGCAAGGTCGCGTCCTTCGACAGAGAATTGCACGCCGATGAAGCGGCTATTGTCCTCGCGATAAATGAAGGATGCGCCGTTGCTGACAGAGATGGTGGCGAGCTCCTTAAGCGGAACGTGCTGTCCGCCCGGCGTCGCGACCAGGATGTTGCCAATGGCGACTGGGTCGTTCCGGTATTGGCCCTGCAGTCGGACGAGCAGGTCAAACTCTTTCTCCTGCTGGACGACCTGGGTCGCGACATCGCCGCCGATCGCGGTTTGGATCAGACCGTTCACGTCGTCGACGTTGATTCCGTATCGTGCGATCTTGTCGCGATCGATCTGGATCGAGAGGCTCGGTTGGCCAAGCTCCTGAACCAGGGTCACATCCTTGATGCCGCGCACATGTTCGAGTTCGGCCTTGATCGCTTTCCCCTTGGCCTCGAGCACATTGAGGTCGGAGCCGAACACCTTCACTGCGAGCGCGCTCTTGAGACCCGTCTCCGCTTCGTCGACCGCGTCTTCGGCGGGCTGGGTGTAATTGAAAGTGACTCCGGGAAAGGCCTGAAGCTTATCGTTGATCGCCGCGATCAGCTGCGGCTTCGTGCGGATCGATCCGTGCCACTTTGAATATGGCTTGAGGCCGACGAAGAACTCGGCGTTGAAGAAGCCGGTCGCGTCGGTGCCATCGTCGGGGCGGCCATGTTCGGATCCAACAACGGTTACTTCCGGAAACGAAGCGATGATTGAACGGACCTGCGGGACGATCTTCGCCGATTCATCGAATGAGATGGTGTAGGGCATGGTCGCACGGACCCACAAAGCGCCCTCATCGAGGTGCGGCATGAACTCGGCGCCGACGTCCGCGAATAGCAGCAGCGAGGCGAGCAGGAGCAGCGCCGATGCGGCAATGGTTCCAAGCGGGCGCGCGAGGCTGTGATCGAGGCCCCGTACATAGCCGGCGCGGATGCGCTCGAAGACGGCATTGCGCCGTTCGCGAACGCCGCTCCGCATCAGCCAGGAGCAGAGCACCGGAAGCAAGGTCAAAGTGACGATCAGCGATCCGACCAAGGCGAAAATCATCGTGTCGGCCATCGGTTTGAACAGCACTCCGGATGGCCCGGAGAGGACATAGATCGGCAAGAAACTGACCACGATCACGACGACCGAGTAGAAGAGCGGACGGTCGACTTCAGCGGCCGCGTCGCGGATGATCCCGATCATGTCGCCGGGCCGCTCGTCGCTCTCCGCGAGCCTTCGGTAGATATTCTCGACCATGATCACCGCCGCATCGACGAGGATTCCGAAATCGATGGCACCAATCGACAGCAGATTGGCAGAAGCGCCCTGGAGATCGAGGCAGGCGAAGGCGAAGAGCAAGGATAATGGAATGGTGGCGGCGACGATCAGGCCCGAGCGCACGTCATAAAGGAAGAAGATCAGGATCACGACGACGAGCAGCATTCCGCGCAGCAGGTTGTTCTCGACGGTGATGACGGTTTCGTGGACGAGGTCGGAACGGTCGTAGAAGGGGACGACCTTTACGTCTCTGGGGAGGATGCTGGTGTTGAGTTCCTGCGTTTTCGCTTCGACGCCCTTCAGGACTTCCTGCGTCTTCTCGCCGGTCCGGAGCATGATGACGCCTTCGACGGCATCGTTCTGATTATCGATTTCAAATTGCCCGAGCCGAGGCGCGATTCCGAGCGTGACTTGCCCGACGTCCTTCACCAGGGTCGGGATGCCGTTGTGAACGGCGACGACCACGTTTGCGATGTCGTCCAGGGTCTGCAGTCGGCCAAGGCCGCGCACGTAATAAAATTGACCGCCTTCCGAATAGAAGCCTCCGCCCCCGTTGCCGTTGTTCGCGCCGATCGCGCTCTCGACCTGCTGCGGCGATAGGCCCGCGCCGGCCAGGCGGTATTGGTCGAGAAGCACTTGGTACTGCATCGACCCGCCGCCGAATCCGGAATCGTCGGCAACGCCTGAAACCGAGCGGAATGCCGGCTCCACGGTCCAGTCCTCGAAGGTCTTGAGCTCGGTCGGCGAGCGGTCTGGGCTTTGCAGGGTATAGCGATAGATCAGTCCCGACGGCGAGGTCAGCGGCGAGACATCGGGCGCAACCCCGCTCGGCAAGCCGAGGCCGGCGAGGCGATTAAGGACCTGCTGCCGCGCAAAATTTCGATCGGTGTCCTGGTCGAAAGTGATGTCGATGCTGGACAAGGCGTAGAGCGAGACCGAGCGGAGATTGCTCTCCTTCGGAATGCCATTCATCTCGCGCTCGATTGGAACGGTGATCAGCCGTTCCACTTCCTCTGCCGAATGGCCGGGCCATTGGGCTGTGATCGAGACCATTGGCGGCGACAAATCGGGATAGGCATCGACTGGCAACCGATTCCATGCACGGATACCCGCACCGATCAGCAACAGCGTCAGGAAGGCAACCAGGATTCGCTGCTCGAGGCCGATGGCGACGATGCGGTTGATGAAGGAGGAGGTGGTCCGCGGCGGCTCCACGGGCTTATCGGGACCCTCGGTCATTGTCCCTGCATGAATTGCAGGAAGATCGCGCCGTTCGCGACGACCTTGTCACCGCTCTCTAGTCCGCTGGTCACGGCATAGTTCTGACTGTCGCGATAGCCGAGCGCGACGTGCCGCCGGACGAAACTGCCGTCGGGAAGTGCCAGATAGACGAAAGGCAGATTTTCGTCGTCGCGAAGCACTCCCGAGACCGGAACCAGCAGGCCGGTGCTGACGCGTCCCGATTCGATCGAGACGTGAACGAACATCTGCTTCTTGAGGAGGTCGCCGGGATTGGGCGCGACGATGCGTGCCACGACCGCGCGCGTGTCGGGGTCGACGGACGCCGAGACGTTGTCGACGGTGCCGTGGAAAGGCCCGGTGCCGTTGCCGGGATCGATCTCGGCGGAATCATGGATGCCGACGGAGGAAAGATCATTGGGAGAGATTTGCGCAAGAACCCAGACCTGCGACAGGTTGGCGACGGTGAACGCTGCGGACGAGCCCGCCTGAAGCAGCTGGCCTGGGGTGACCTGCTTGTCGACGACTGTCCCGGAAACGGGGGCCCGAATGACGCCGGTGAGGCCAGCCGACGGGCTTCCGCTCATCGCTCGCGCAATCGTTCCGCGATCAACGCCCATCGAGATGAGCGCCTGAAGTGCTGCGTCGCGGTCCGCATCGGCGCTCGAAGCGTCGGTCTGGGCTTGCGCTGCCTCACGTTCGGAGATGCCGTTGTGAGCGGCAAGATCCTTGTCGGCCGTCGCGACCCGGCGCGCATTGACCGCTGCGACGGAATCCTTTCGATACGCTCCGATGGCAGTCGCGAAATCCGCGGAGGAGACCAGGGCGAGGGGCTGCCCGCGCGCGACGGCCTGCCCCTGCGCCACCAGGATGCGCGTGACCGGGCCAGTGAAGGGTGACACCACCGAAGTCGCCTGGTTGTTGTCGAAGTCGACCGTGCCGGGAGCTTCAATCCGCTCGCGATATCCGAGCGGGACGACGGTGTAGAGCTCAATGTGGCTGCGCTGCGCCTTTGTCAGGCGGACATTGGCTATCGAGTTTGAAGCAGCATTGTTGTTGTCGTCCTGAGACGACGAGCAACCGGCCACCAGGAGCAGCGCAAGAACTCCAGTGAATGCCGGCAAGAAACTATCGGGCATCGACTGTGCTCGCGAGTTCGGGTTGGTGCCACCATCCGCCACCCAGTGCCTGGAACAGCGCGACGGTGTCGGTGAAGCGATCGGCTTCCGCCTGGACCTGGGTCAGGCGCGCCTGCCGGTAGGCCTGATCGGCATTGAGGACTGCAAGATAGGCGGCAAAACCGTCCTTGGACCTGCAGCCGGGCGAGGTCGAGGCTGGCTTTCGCCGCTTCGGTCGCGGCGGCGTCCGCCCTAAGCGTCCTTGCATCCTGCTCGACCGCCACCAGAGTATCGGCAACATTCTGGAAGGCCGTAAGGACGGTGCTTCGATATTGCTCGGCACTCTGTGTGTAGGTCGCACGCGCCGCGCGTTCCTGGTGGAGCAATTTCCCGCCGTCAAAGATCGGTGCGAGCAGCGCGCCCCCGATGCTCCAGAAGCCCGTTCCGGGACCGAAGATCGAGCCGATCGTGAGCGCGTTGGTGCCCGCGTCAGCGCTGAGCGTGATGTTCGGCAGGCGGCTGGCCCGAGCGACCCCGATTCCGGCGCTTGCCGCGTGGAGGTTGGCTTGGGCCTGAAGAACGTCTGGGCGCTGCTCGACAAGGGTCGATGGGAGACTGAGCGGAAGGTTGGTCGGAAGAGTGAGGCTCGTCAGCGAGAATTTTTGAGGGCCAGCCTGGGCGGGATAGCGGCCGGTGAGGACGGCGATGAGATCATTCTGCTGATCGCGCTGCTTGACCAGCGGCGGCAATGATGCCTCGATCTGAGCCAGCTGCGCCTGCTGCGCTGCGACGTCGGCGCCGCCAATATAGCCTTTCGACTTCTGGTATTGGAGCAGGCTGAGGATCTGGCGGTTGATTCCGATCAGCTCATTGGTCGTCGTGACCTGGTCTTCGAGCGAGGCTTCGGTGATCGCGGCGTTGGCGACGTTCGCGCTCAGCGTGATGTCGACGGCGATCATTTGGTAGCGGGTTGCCTGCTCTTGCGCTGCCAAGCTCTCGACCGTCCGCTTGTTCAGGCCGAAGACGTCGGGGACGTAGGATACGCTGAGCGTCGGCGTAATGAGAGTGTAGGCGAACGCGTTGTTCGCTGGGACCGGGGCGAGCGTCGCGGACGGGTCCTTCTCGCGCGTGACGCTCGCGCCAGCGCTGACTTGGGGTGCAAAGGCGCCCTTTTGCGCACGCGTATTTTCATGCGCGGCGAGCAGGGCTGCCTGTGCTGCATTGAGGTCTGGGTTATGGGCCAGCGCCTGCTCAATGAGGTCGTCGAGTGCGCGGGAGTGAAACAAGGTCCACCAGTCCGCTGGAAGGTCGGCGCCGGCGACCACATGCTGCGCTTCACCGCCGGGAACGCCGGGTGTTTCGGAAGTTGTCTGCGGTTGTTGCTGCTGCGTGTAAGTGGCAATCGTCGGAGCGGCGGGCGGTTTGAAGTTCGGACCGACAACGCAGGCCGACGCCAGAAGCGGCGCGAGAAGCGCACAGCGCGACCGTCGAAGAGATGGCATTGTCATCACTCTCCACCACTAGCGTCTCACGTGATAATATTACATTACATGAGCGTGCAAGTGCGTAGTTCGGCAGTTCTGCGTGGGCAAATTACATCGCTGACAGAAATTTCGGCGACCTGTCAGGCCGCAGTCACGTCCTTCACATTGTCGTCGCTGTTGCGGTCGACATAGAAATTATAGGGATCGACGCCTGCGAACGCGGGCTTGGCCGTACTATGCAGTGTGATTTTTTGGACCCCATTGCGGAGCGGCTGCTGACTAAGCTTGATCACGTTTTTCGATGAGAATTGACCAAGCCCCGGCCGTGCCGTGAACAGGCCGATCTCAATCGGCTCGTTCAGCTGGGTCCTCGTCTCATTGCCCTTGCCGTCGGCGTAATATTTGTTCGCTGCTACCGTCAGGGTCGTGGTCCAGCCGGTCGTGTCCTTCTTGGTGACGGCGTCGGCGACCTTGAGATCGTAAAGTGTGATCTTTTCGAACAGGTCGGTGATCAGCTGCTGCTGCTCTTGAGTTTTTGCTTCCTTGCGGAACTCGCCGATGAGGTCGAGCGAGCGAAGATAGGGCGCCCCCTTGAAGCGGAATTTCGCATCGAATTGCGCGAGCGCGCGATCAACTGCGTCCTCGCCCAGGCGCTCCTGCAACAAGTACATCACGACCGAGCCCTTGTTGTAGTGAATGTAGGGCTGGTTCTCGACCCGCTCGAGAGGAAGCTCCTCGACGGCCTCGCTTGCTCGGTTCCTCAAATAGGCATCGAGCTCATATTTGAGGAAGCGGCGGATTTTGTCGGGCCCGTAGAGGTGTTTCATCACCATCAGTGCGGAATATTGCGCGAGCGTCTCGCTACTGATCGTGCCCCCCTGCATGTCCGCGCCGATCACCTGGTGGGCCCAATATTGGTGCGACATCTCGTGACTGACGACATAGCTCGTGAAGTCGATCTTGGTAGGATCGTCGGTGTTGGCGTTGAACCCGATCGATTCCGAATAAGGCATGGTGCCAGCGAACGCCTGAGCGAAACTGGCATAGCCGGGGAATTCGATGATCCGGGCGTAATTGAACTGATAGGGACCGTAATGCGCCCGGTAATAATCGAGCGCCGAGCCCATCGCGTTCAGCATTTTGGGCACGTTCCAGTCGTGGCCGGCGTGATAATAAACCGACAGCCTGATACCATTGTGAATCCGGGTCGCGACCTTGTAGTCGGCCGATTGGATCGAGAAGAAGTTGAGGATCGGTGAAGGGCTCACGAAGCGCGCCGTACGGCGGCTATTTTTAGTGATGTCCGAGACCTCGTTTCCTGGGGCGATTGGAGTCTGGCCGGCATCCGTCGACAATGTGATGTCGCTCATGACCCAGTCGGCGTGAATATAGTTGCGCGCGGTCGCGCTCATATCCTCGAGCTTGGCCGGCCGAAGCTCGGCCGGGAGTCCCTGGCGGCGGCGCTTGGCGCGATCCTGGAGCAGGCTGTTGCGGTCCATGCCGATGGTCGGCGCGAAGTCGGCATTATTCGCAAAAGTGCCGTTTTCGATGATGTCGGTCGCAGGCGATTGCGCCCGGAAACCGCGTCGCCACAGCTGCGAGGTGAAGGTCATCGCCGTCGTCGCGCCCGGCGCGAGCGGCGTATCGAAGCGGTAGATCCTGTAGCCGAACAGCGGATCGTCGTAGACGAGCCGCGCCCCGTTGATCTCGAGCTTCAGGAATCGGGTATCGCGGTCGCCGCGCCGGATGTGGACGTCGCGGATCGGCGCATTGGTCTTGTTCTGAAGCTCGTAGCGGCCCGTCGTGAGGAGCCGGCGCTCCTTGGGGTACAGCTGCACGTCAAGCGTGACTCGAGTGACCGAAGGCATCGGCAGCTTTTCGTATTTGAGATACTTCTTTTCGTAATCCGCCAGATATTTCTCGGCATCGTCCGAAGTTTCGTACCGGTTGAGCTGCGCGAAATTGTGCCACGCAAAGGCGCCGGTCGCTGCCATTGCGACGGCGGCGACTCCAGCGATCGCAAGCGTCGGACCGGTCGCGTATTTGCGCGCACGTCTCAACCGGACGCGAAGGCCAAGATCGGTGCCCCTGGGCCAAATGAGGTGCGCGGCGACGGCGAGAATTACGGCAAAACAAAACCAGTAGAATTGGAGGACGGCTGCGCCCTTCCAGAAATTGCCTGCCCCGACAAAGTCGCTGAGTGGAACCGAGGGAGAGGAATCGTAAGTATAGAGCGGGTCAGAATAGCCCATGTTGCTGAGGAAAATCCCGCCGACAAACCAAACGAACAATATTCCCCATCCGACATATTTGTTCGGGCTCAGAACTTGCACGAACACTGCGAGCACGGCGATCAAGAGGCCGTCGATGGCGGCGGGGATGATGAGCCAACCAAGATATTGCGCGATTCCGACCTCGCGCGCGCCCTCGACCAGCTGATAGAACAATCCGGTGGCCATCGCCGCAAGGTTCACGATCAGCAGTACCACGAAGATCGCTACCATCTTTGGAAGCGTGACGACCCAGCTCTGGACGGGCGTCGAATCGATCAGCTCGTTGAGCTGGCGGTCGCGCTCGCGCCAGACGAGCTCGCCGCCGTAGAATGCCGCGATCATCAGAAGGACGATTGAGAAATTGCCTCGAACCGCGGTGACCGTAGCGGCCAGTGTTGGGTGGTCGGGCGTTCCGTAAGCCGAACCGGCGAACCACAGGAAAGCTGCGGTATTGCCGATCGCGAAGAGGGTAAGAACGATGAGTCCAGGGCTTGTGAGCACCATTCTGACTTCGATCCCGAGGCGCGCAATGAGTTGCGCGCGGACCGACGGACGGCAGTCGCGAGCAATCACCTTGCCGCCGTCGAGCGACGGGGCGACAGCTGCAAGCTTCGCCTCGCGCGCCTGACGCCTGGCCAGCCTTCGCAGGCGCCGTTTCGACGGCGCTCGCTCGGTCATCGAAAACCGCCACACGGCGAGCCCGAGGAAAAGAAGGGCGAGGATGGTGGCGTAAGCACGGTTGAACGCAAGCGTGCCGCTGAAGTCGACCAGGCGGTTGTTCATCTCGCTCTGGGTCCAGTAGCGGGTCGCTTCGCGGAGCGCTCCGTTCCCGAGGGGCTCAAAGCGAGCGAACGCTTCGCGATATTCGATTTTCTGGCCGAGCACGCTGACGGTGACGAGATAGCCCATCACAAGCAGCACAGCGCCGATATAGGCGGCCATCATCGAGCGCAGGACAGTCGCAAGCGCAAATAAGACGGCGCAGGTCAGAAGCACGTTCGGAAGCGCGAAGATCGCGAAATTCCAGGCATAAAAAGAAAGGTGCTGAGGCCCGATTGTCTCTGGATCGACCCATGGCATCATCGACCCGATCACCATTCCCAGCGGGACTGCGAGATAGCCGAGCCACGCAACGATCAGACCGCCGAGGAAGCGGCCAGTGACGATCTGCGGTCCGGTCACGCGGGTCGAGCGAACAATCGGCGCGAAGCCGCTGCTGTCGTCACGAACAATCGCATTGGCAACGAAGGCGGTCACGACGAACAGATAGAAGAGCGTCAGGATCGCGGTCGCGACCGCGATCGCGTAAGGCGCATTTTCGTGGACCGCGCCCGGAGTTCCGATGCTGACGTTTTCGCTCGCCGTGATCCCGAATCCGATGAAGAAGAAGATCGCGATCGAAACCCAAAAGACCGGGTTCCTGAACTGGTAACGAATTTCGAATCCGGCGATTCCGAAGAACATCTGGAATTCTCCGCTCAGGCCGCTCTGCGGAGGTTGGACAAGGTCGTAAAGTAGACGTCCTCAAGCCCGCCCTCGACCGTCTCGAAGCCTTCGGGCTGCTTATCGGAAAGGACGTGGACGATGGTCGTCCCGGCGAACAGCCGCGTCGAGATCACCTCATATTTCTGTTGGTAATGCTCGAGCTCAGAATGGGGAATTGCCTTCTTCCAGATCTTGCCGCGGCTCGAAGCGATAAGGTCGCCCGGCTTGCCTTCCAGCTGGAGGCGGCCGTTGGCGAGCACGGCCATCAACGGACAGAGGTCGGCGACGTCGTCGACGATATGCGTGGACAGGATGACAACGACATTATCGCCGATCCCGGCGAGAAGGTTGAGGAAGCGATTGCGCTCCTCCGGGTCGAGGCCGGCTGTGGGCTCGTCGACGATGATCAGCTCGGGATTGCCGATCAGCGCCTGCGCGATTCCAAAGCGCTGGCGCATGCCGCCGGAGAAGCCCGCGATTGACTTGTTTCGGACAGCCCAGAGGTTGGTCTGATTGAGCAAGGTCTCGACGACGCTTTTGCGATCGCTTGAGCCGGTGATGCCTTTCAGAAGGGCTAGCTGATCAAGCATCGCGTAGGCGGAGACGCGCGGATAGACGCCGAAATCCTGCGGCAGATAGCCAAGAGTCCGGCGCAGCTGCTGCGGGTCCGCAAGGACGTCGATATCGCCGAAACGGACCGTCCCCGCTGTCGGCTGCTGAAGAGTTGCCACGGTCCGCATCAGCGTCGACTTGCCCGCGCCATTCGGCCCCAGCAGGCCAAACATCCCACGCGGGATCGACAGGCTCACGTCATCCAGCGCGACGGTGCCGTTCGCGTAGGTATGCGACAGATTGGCAATTTCTAGCATGGTCCCCCCCTAACCAGCCATGCCTAAGCGAGACCAAAACGAACGGCAAACGACTGTTCGACCAATGGACAGACCGCAGGGACAAGTTCGCTTTCACTTGACCGAGCGCTCCTGACGGGATGTAAATCTTCGCCGGGCGGTTTCGTTCTGACCGCTCGACAGGGGGTATATCGATGAACAAGCTCGGCTTGGTAGCCGCCAGCGCGGCCGTTGTCAGCGCGTCCGTTCACGCAGCGCCGGTGAGGTCGTCCGCCGCGCCGCCGCCGCCTATCGCGAATTACTGGATGGACGTTTCGACCACCAGCGGGCTCGGTGCTGCGATGATGGGTGGCGGTCGGCCCAACGTCGGGCAAATGATGGCAATGTTGAACGGTGGCGGATCGGCCGTTGGACACATGGTCAACTTGCGTCTGTCTTCGCGCGATAAGCCGAGCGGCGCTCCGCAAGCGAACCACTTCATTCCCCCCGGCATGGCCATGGGGCAAAGCCTGCCGCTCGTCACGCCCGAGCAAGTCAAGCGCGAGCCGAGCGGGCCCTCAGTGCCCGGGAACTACGAAAAGCCGCGCGGGCGGATGCTGATCTATTGGGGTTGCGGCGAGCATTCGCCTGCACCGACGGTCATCGATTTTGCGAAGGTTGCGGAAGGGCAGATGCCGGCTGGCCTCCAGGCGCTCTCGAAAATGGGGCGCGCGATGGGGAGGATGTCGATGCGCGAGCCGACAGCGGAAAACTCCGCCGCTTTCGGCGAATGGCCGAACGTTCGGGATTCGCGCTCGGTACCACCGTCTGCATCGCTTGTCGGCGCCCATCGAATTGAGAGCAATTATTCGCCCGCGATTTCTTTCACGCTCGGGCAGGGGCAGGACTTCATGCCAGGGCTCGGACTGCATGAAATGGGCACCCTTCCATCGGGTGCCGTTCGGCTCGACTGGACGCCTGCGGCGCAGGCTACCGGATACGCGCTGGCGATCTTCGGCGGTAACCCGACCGGCGATGTGATCATCTGGACTTCGGCCAGAAGCGCGTCGATCACGCCGTCCTTCGATTACGAGACTCCGTCGGCGGTCCGGCAGCTGGTCGCTTCGGGCGCTGCTTTACCTCCGAGCGCCAGCGAGTGCCTGCTTCCAAGCGAAGTGGCGCAGGCGGTTCCGCAGGGTATGGTGATGCAGGTCGGCTACGGACCGGAAGTCTATTTCTCCGATGTGCCCAAGGCGCCGAAATGGACCGCGCGTGTGCGCTTCAAGACCACCGATATGATGATGCGCGGAATGGGCGGCATGGGTGGCGGCTACGCGACGAGCGAACCCCAGTCGGATCAACAGCCGCAGCAAGAGCCCGCAAGGAAGAATCATCGGATCGGCCTCGGCGATGTCCTCGGATCGATCCCGCATTAGGCAGGAAAGTTACGCGTCGCCACTCTTGCAGATAAGTTTGTTGATCTGCTCGGTTAGCTCGGTGTTCTGGCGAAGCAGCTCGTTCATCTGCCCGGTAAGTTCGACGTTCTGCTTGACGAGCTTGTGCATGTCGTCGCTGACCTGGAGAAGCGCCTCGGCGTCATAATAGGTCTGCTCGAGCTGCTTGTCGGATTTCGCGGCGGAGACCTTCTGGCCGACCATGATGATCGACAAGAGCACCAGCTGGAGGAAGGTCTGCGCGAACCAGGCGACAAGGACGGCGGTGCCGGCGCGAAGCGCGGCCGGGAAGCTGATCAGCGCGAGACAGGCGAAGGCGTAAGCGCACCACATCGTGCCGACGACGTTCGTGATGTGGACCGCAAGCTTGCTGTTGAATCCGTTCGCTTCCTGTTTTGCCTTCAGGAACATTTCGCGCCGCCGTTCGAGATGCGGATGCGGAATGTGGGTGAAGTCCGGCATGTGAAGTTGCATTGCCCAGCCCCCTTTGCGCTGTAACGCGCGGGAGCATCCTCACGCGGATGCGCTCGCGGATCAAATTACTTTTGCAGCAGTCCTCCTTACCCCCTGCTTTCGAGCGCAGCGGCGGCTTCGTCGATCAGCTCCTGGATGATCGCCGCCACGGGCTCCTCACGAGTGACCATCCCGACCGACTGGCCGGCCATGACAGATCCAGTTTCGATGTCGCCGTCGATCACCGCCCGACGCAGCGCTCCAGCCCAATAATGCTCGATCTGCAGCTGGGCCTCGGCCATTTCGACTTCACCGGTATCGAGCAGGTTTGCGACTTCACGCTGCTTGGCAGCGAAACGCTCGGTCTCCTTGTTCTTGAGCGCTCGAACGGGAATGACGGGAAGCCGAGTGTCGATCTGCACACTAAGCACGGCGTCGCGCGCCGAGGCTCGGATGAATGCCCGCTTGAAGTTCGCATGGGCGATGCTCTCATGCGCGCACACGAAGCGGGTGCCGAGCTGGACTTCGACCGCCCCCATCTCGAGATACGCCGCGATCGCCTCGCCGCGTCCGATCCCGCCAGCAACGAAGACCGGAATGTCCTTGGCGACGATGGGCAGAATTTCCTGTGCAAGAACTGACGTCGAAACCGGGCCGATGTGGCCGCCAGCTTCCATTCCCTCGATCACGAGCGCATCCGCGCCGGAGCGCATCAACTTCTTGGCAAGAGCGAGCGCCGGAGCGAAACAGACGAGCTTCGCGCCATTGCTCTTGATCCGCTCGATCGCGCTGCCTGGCGGAAGGCCGCCGGCGAGCACGATATGGCCGACATTGTGCTTGGCGCAGACGTCGATGAGCTCGGATAGCTGCGGGTGCATGGTGATGAGGTTGACTCCGAACGCTCGGTCGGTCCGTCTCTTCGTCTCGGCGATCTCGGCGTCGAGGAGTTCGGGACTCATCGCGCCGCAGGCGATCACTCCAAACCCGCCGGCGTTGGAGATAGCGGAAACGAGGTTGCGCTCCGAAACCCAGCTCATCGCTCCGCCGAGGATGGCGACGTCGCACCCGAGGAACTCCGAGCCCCGGTGCATCAGCACAACAAGGCGCGCGTGTCCTTCGGTTGGATGGACCGCACGAGGTTCGGCGATCAGCCCTTCACCGCTCATGCCGCCTGCTCTTCGTCGAGGCCGAAGCCGGAGTGAAGGACGCGGACTGCAAGCTCCAGCTCGGATTCGGCGATCAATGCGCTGACCTTGATCTCGCTGGTCGAGACAGCGAGGAGGTTGATCTGCCGCTCGGCGAGCATCTCGAACATCCGCGCGGCGAGCTGAGGATTTGACCGGATTCCGACCCCGACGATGCTGACCTTGGCGACCGCATCGTCATGGATAAGCGTTGCATAGCCGATCTCGCTTTGGCGCTTCTCGATCGCCGACATCGCCTGCGCGAGGCCCGCCCGGGGGACGGTAAAGGTGAGATCGGATGCGCCCGCGTCGGGAGTTGCGGCGTGAACGATCATGTCGAACTGGATCCCGGCGTCTGCCAGTGGGCCGATGACCGCCGCGACTGTGCCGGGGCTGTCGGGCACCCGAGTCAGCGTGATCCGCGCCTCGTTCCGGTCGGCGGCGATGCCGGCGATGAGGTTTCGTTCCATCTCAACTCCTGAAAGCTCGGCGACGATGTCGGTGCCGGGCTCGTCCTCAAACGCCGAAAGCACTCGCAAAGGCAAATTTTCGCGCATCGCCAGTCCAACCGAGCGCACCTGAAGTACTTTGGCTCCGACTCCAGCGAGCTCGAGCATTTCCTCGAATGTGACCTGGCTAAGCTTGCGGGCGCGCGTAACGATCCGCGGGTCGGTCGTATAGACGCCGTCGACGTCGGTGTAGATGTCGCAGCGGTCTGCCTTGACGCCAGCTGCGATCGCCACGGCGGAGGTGTCGGAGCCACCCCGGCCAAGCGTTGCCAGGCGGCCTTCGCTAGAGAGCGCCTGGAAACCGGGGATCACCGCGATCGTGCCGCCGCTCAAGGATTCGTCGAGCATCGTGGCCTCGATCGATTCAACTCGCGCATTGCCATGGACGCCCGAGGCTCGGACCAGCTGCCAACCCATGAAGCTTCGCGCGTTCAGGCCCATGTTCTGAAGGGTCATGGCGAGCAGACCTGAAGTCACCTGTTCTCCGCTCGCGACGACCACGTCATATTCCTTTGGGTCGTGGAGGGCGGCAGCCTCACGGCATAATTGCACCAACCGGTCCGTCTCGCCCGCCATGGCCGAGACGACGACGAGTACCTGATTGCCGGCTTCGGCCTCGCGCCGGACTCGCCCGGCGACGTTGCGGATGCGCTCGATGCCGGCCATCGACGTACCGCCGAATTTCATCACGATGCGAGGCAATGGAGCTCCTTGGGTCCAGGGTCGCGGACTGTTAGGAGGCGCAAATGGTGCAGACAAGCATCCTCCCCGAGGAAGCGGAGCGGTTCGGCCGCCTCGCCAGTGACTGGTGGGATCCGGACGGTCGCTCCGCGATGCTTCACAAGCTCAACCCGGTGCGCCTCAAATATGTTCGCGATCAGATCGACCGACACTGGCAGGCCGACGAATGCAGCCGCACCCCGCTCGAAGGGAAGACGGCGCTTGATGTCGGCTGCGGCGCCGGACTGCTGGCAGAACCGCTGACCCGGCTTGGCGCGAGGGTAACGGGCATCGACGCGTCGGGCGAAGTGATCGCGGTCGCTCGCGAGCATGCCCACGCAATGGGACTCGAGATCGACTATCTTTTGGGTGACGTTCAGGAGCTCGAAGGCCGATTTGACCTCATTACCGCGATGGAGGTTATCGAGCATGTCGCCGATCCTCAGGCGTTTGTGCATGCGCTGGCGAAGCGGCTCGCTCCTGACGGTCTTTTGATCGCGTCGACCCCGAACGCGACCGGTTGGTCGAAGCTAATGATGATCACGATCGCCGAAAGGTTCGGCCAAATCCCGCGTGGCACGCACCAGTTTGAACGGTTCATCGGACCGGACCGGATGAAGCTCCTACTCACTGATGCCGGCCTCAATTGCCTCGACTTCGAAGGCATCGCCTGGTCGCCCACACGTGGCCTTCACCTTAGCGAGGATCTTCGGCTCAACTATCTGGTAACGGCCGCAACTTAAGCTGCGGGCATTTAACCCTATCGCTTCGGCGCAGGCGCTTCACGGTTTGCGTTTAATATGGTTAACGCGACTATCTCTCACTCGTCTCTCACGTAAGCCTTTCAGCTCCGGTTAGAGGGGTGGGATTTAAGAATGCGTCCGTTCAGTTTTTCGTCGCGTGGAATCGCGATCGATCTCGGTACCGCAAATACGGTCGTTTACGTATCGGGCACCGGCATCGTTGCGAGCGAGCCATCCGTGGTCACGATTGAGACGATCAACGGGATGCGCAAGGTGCGCGCCGTCGGTGAGGACGCCAAGCTGATGCTCGGCAAGACTCCACAGAACGTGCGCACAATTCGACCGCTTCGCGCGGGCGTGATCGCAGACCTCGAAGTTGCCGAGGAGATGATCAAGCATTTCATCCGCAAGGCCCACGGCGGCCCGAGCCGCTTCGCGCGCGGGCCGGAAGTCGTGATCAGCATTCCCTCCGGCGCGACGTCGGTCGAGCGTCGGGCGATCCGCGACGCCGTGACCAATGCCGGAGGCGACCGGGTGTCGCTGATCGAGGAGCCGATGGCCGCCGCAATCGGGGCAGGGCTTCCGGTTGCCGAACCGATCGGATCGATGATCGTCGACATCGGCGGCGGAACGACCGAAGTCGGAGTGATCTCGCTCCAGGGCCTCGCTTTCTGCCGCTCCGCGCGGGTCGGCGGCGACCGCATGGACGATGCCATCACCTCCTACGTCCGGCGCAACTACAATCTCCTGATCGGCGAAGGAACTGCCGAGCGGGTGAAGCTCGAGATCGGTTCCGCAATCCGACCGGGTGACGGAACCGGGGCGACGACCCGAGTTCGCGGTCGCGACGTCAGCCGCGGTATGCCAGGTGAGATTATCCTTTCACAAGCCGAGGTCGTCGAAGCGCTGAGCGAGCCCGTGAACCAGATCGTCGAGGTCGTCCGCGCAGCCCTCGAAAATACCGAGCCGGAATTGGCGGCTGATGTCATCGACCAGGGGATCACCCTCACCGGCGGCGGATCTTTGCTGCGCGGTTTCGACACTGTGCTCCAGGATTCGACCGGGTTGCCGGTAACGATTGCCGACGACCCGATGAGTTGCGTCGCGCTTGGCGCTGGACAGACGCTCGAGGACAAAGTCCTCCGCGGCGCGTTGATGGCCGCCTAGAAGTCGACCTTGTCGTAATGGGTGGGGGGCACGATGACCTCCATCCGCTCGCCGAGCAGCGGCCGGAAGCACGGCCGGGATTTCATCACCGCGTACCAGTCCTTGGTCTGCTTATGCCCGCGCCAGTCCAGTGCGCCGAGATAGTCGATGACGCTAAGATGCGCCGCGGCCGTGAAGTCGGCGAGGCTCAGGCCCGGCCCGGCCAGCCAGCGGCGGTGGTCGAGCAGATAATCGAGATAGTCCAAATGGTCGCCTGCGGTCCGCATCGCTTCGCGAAGAACCCTCGTGTCGGGGCTTTCCTTGCTCACGAGCCGTTTTCGCATTCGCTCATGCATCAGCGGCTCGACCGCCTCGCGGTAGAGTTTGATGTCGAACCATTCGGTCATCCGGCGGATTTCGGCGCGAAGTGCGGCATTGCCGTGGATCATGGGCATCCGGTCGACCGTCTCTTCGAGATATTCGACGATGGGTTGGGAGCCGATGAGTGTTACGCCCTGGTCCGGTTGAACCATCACTGGGGTCTCGCCGGCGGGGTTCAGGTCCATGAACTCGTCGCGCTTCTCCCACGGGTTTTCCCGGACGAGCTCGTGACCGATCCCCTTCTCGGCGAGAACCAGCCGGACCTTGCGGGAAAAGGGGCAAAGCGGAAATTGGAAGAGCTGCCACATGATGGGGCAGCTTTAACGAGTGCGCGCGGGCCGTCTAGCGCTTCGGATAATTCGGGTCCGGCATATTGGCGATGGCGCGTTCGACCGCCTGCTGCGCGCGCTGAAGGCTCGCAGTGATTTCGGGTAGCGCTTCGTTCACGGCCTTGATTCCCTGCTCGATCTGGGGTTTCGCCTCGGCAATCCGGTTCTGGACGTCGCGGTCCCTCGCCCCATCACCGCGATCGCCGAAATCGTGGACGGCCTTCGAAATCGACTGCATCGCATCGGCGACACGGTCAGCGGTGTCGGGCGGGAGCTGGAGCGCTTTCGGCTGGGCAGGCGATGCTTGCGCCAGCACGGGCACGCCGCATAGCGACAGCGGAAGGAAGATCAAGCCGAAGCGCATACTAAGCTCCTGATTTTAGGGAGACTTTAATCGATTCGACAAGCAAAAGGAATTCAGCGGACGAAGAGCCAGACGAGCGCTGCTGCTCCGACGATGATCCGGTACCAGGCGAACGGCGCAAAACCATGGCGAGAAATGTAGCGAACGAAAGCCTTCACGATGACGATCGCGACCAGGAAACTGACGATGAACCCGACTGCGACTGTGGCGAATCCGACTTCGTGGGCTCCAGCGAGAATGTCCTGGCGATGGTTCAGGAACTCGAGCGTGGTTGCGCCGAGCATCGTTGGAATGGCGAGGAAGAAACTGAACTCGGCGGCGGTGCGCCGCTCGACGCCCATGCCAAGCGCGCCCATGATCGTCGCGCCCGAGCGACTGACGCCCGGAATCATCGCCAGACATTGGGCGACGCCGATCCCGACTGCGGTCCCGACCGGCATTTCGGCGACACCGACCACGTCGGAGCGCTTCGCCATTCGCTCGATGACGAGGATCGCGATGCCACCGAGGATAAGGGCGACGGCGACAACTTTAGGGTCCCCGAGCAAAGCCTCGATATGCTTCAGAAGCACGAAGCCGAGGATCGCGGACGGGAGAAAGCCCACCACGACGTTGCGGATGAAGCGCCACGACATTGCATTGTGCTTCAAAAGTCCTTCGAGCACAGCCCAGAAGGTCCGCCAGTAAAGGACGACGATTGCAAGGATCGCGCCCAGCTGAATGATGACATTGAACGCAGACCATTTGTCGGCATCGAAGCCGAGGAGCTCGGTTGCGAGGATCAAATGGCCCGTTGAGGAGACGGGCAGGAATTCGGTAACGCCCTCGACAATGCCGAGGATGATAGCAATGAACAGAAGCGGCATCGCCGAGGCGTGGCGGCTCAGGAGGTTGCGGTCAAATTGATTCGGCGCGAGGCGAATTTACCTACCCGGTCGAACCGTCCGAGCCATTCATGAGCGACCGCTGCGAGCGGAGTTGGCTCGATCGCAAACGCCTCGAGGCCCGGCGCGCCCTTGGCTGGAACATTGTCGCGCTGAAGCATTAGCCACTGGTCCCGGGTAAGTGGCGCGCCTGGAACAACGCCGAGCTTGGCAATCAGTCCCGCGACGAGGTCTGGCACGTGGACGATCTCTGGATCCTGCCCCGTCAGCTCGAGGATGGAGCGGTGCAGCTCCACCATGCTCATCAACTGCGGCCCGCCCACCTCGTAGGTCTTGCCCCCGAACCGGCCCGCGTCCAGCGTTGCAAGGGCGATCGCCTTGGCGAGGTCGCGGACATAAACGGGCTGGAAGTTGCGCTTGGCCGCGATCACTGGGAGCACCGGGAGCCGCGCCATCCCGGCGAAGCGGTTGGTGAGCTTGTCCTCTGGCCCGAAGACCAGCGACGGCCGGATGATGGTCGCGCCCGGAAAGGCCTCGCGCACCGCTCGTTCGCCCTCGCCCTTGGTTCGGCCGTAGTTCGATTCCGCATCGGGATCGGCGCCGATCGCCGAGACCTGCACGAGCGCCTCGGCGCCTGCGTCGCGGGCAGCCTCGGCGACGTTGCGGGCTCCCTCGACATGCGTCTTGCCCATTGCTCGTCCGAAGACGCCGCACAGGTTCACGACTGCAGTCGCGCTCTTCACCGCATTGCGGACGCTTTTCGCGTTGGTGATATCGGCCAGTTCGAAACCAAACTGCCCGACCTCGGCGAGAGGCTGGAGGAAATAATCCTTGCGTGGATCGCGGGTCGCGACGCGTACCCGGACCCCGCTCTGGAAAAGGAATTCGCAGACGTAACGCCCGATGAAGCCGGCCCCGCCAAACACCGTGACGAGCTGTTGGTTTCGGTCGATCATATGCGTGGCGCGATAGCCCTCTCGTTCCTAGATTGACAAGGCGGGGCGGCGACCCTTAAGCGCCGCGACCTGCCAAAAGCAACAAGTGCCCAGGTGGCGGAATTGGTAGACGCACCAGCTTCAGGTGCTGGCGCTCGCAAGGGCGTGGAGGTTCGAGTCCTCTCCTGGGCACCATTTGTTCTTTTGCAAAATTTCTAAACTACTAGACAAACCGCTAGAAAACTGCCATTTTCTAGGCCTTCTTGTCCAGCCTGGTGCACAGAAGTCCACCGCCAACCGGACATAAGTGGGGGCCTTTTTGGGGGCCCCCGCAATTAGGGCAGAAAGGTCCCGGACCATGGCGCTCAGCGACGTTGCGATCCGCGCAGCTAAGCCGCGCGACAGAAGTTACAAGCTGGCGGACAGCGGCGGTCTCTATCTCCTCGTCACTCCAGCCGGTGGGCGGCTCTGGCGCCTCAAATATCGATTGGATGGGATCGAGAAGAAGCTAGCAATCGGTCGCTATCCCGATGTGCCACTTAGCGCGGCCCGCAAGGCACGCGATGCCGCGCGCGAAGCTGCCAAGGCCGGTAACGATCCAGCTGCCGCCAAGCGGCGGGAGCGGATTGCAAAAAAGTTAGCGGCCGGCACAACATTTGGCGCCGTCGCCGACGAATATATTGGCAAGGCTGAACGGGAAGGTCGTTCGTCCGCGACAATCACAAAGCTGCGTTGGGCCAGTGATTGGTTGAGATCAGCCATTGGTCACAGGCCGATTGACCAGGTTGAAGCTCATGAATTGTTGGCTGTCCTGAAGCGACAGGAGGCGAAGGGCAATCTGGAGACTGCGAGGCGCACCCGCGCCTTCGCCAGCCGGGTGTTCCGCTATGCGGTAGCTACCGCGAGGGCAAAGAGCGATCCAGCCGCCCTCCTGCAAGGCGCGGTCGCAGCGCCGCAATCGAAGAACTTGGCAGCCATCGTCGATCGGAAACGCGTGGGCGAACTCTTGCGGACGATCGATGACTACACCGGGCACGCGGGAACGCGGCTCGCCCTGCAACTAGCGCCCCATGTTTTCGTACGTCCGGGCGAACTCCGAAAGGCTGAATGGCTGGAAATTGATTTTGACGCAGCGATTTGGCGGATTCCGGCGGTCAGAATGAAAATGCGGCGCGAGCATGTTGTGCCGTTGTCGGCGCAAGCGATTTCTATTTTCAAAGATGCGCAAGCCCTAACCGGAGATGGGCGATACGTATTCCCTTCTCAATTGTCGCCCGGTCAACCGATGTCGGAAAACACGGTCAATGGCGCCCTGCGACGGCTCGGCTATGGAGGCGAGATGACCGCGCATGGCTTTCGAGCGATGGCCAGCACATTGCTCAACGAATCCGGCAAATGGCTGCCTGACGCAATAGAGCGCGCCCTGGCGCACAAGGACAGCGATAGCATTCGCGCCGCATATCATCGAGGAGCTCACTGGCAGGAGCGAGTTCTCATGGCCCAATGGTGGAGTGATGAGCTGGATTCGCTACGTGATGGGGCACGAGTTTTCCCGTTCGCCAAGCGCGGCTGATGAGCTCTTGTTCGCTGTCGCTCCTGATCTCGGTGGGATTCGGTATTGGTCGGCAGACGTTTGCAAGCATCGAGGCGATTTGAGCTCGATGTGCGTGAGGCGGCAGCGTGCAGAATGCGCATATCGTGGGCGCCTTAGCGGATCGGCTCTGAGACGAGCGCCCTACCCTGACGGCCCAGCAGAAGACCGACCATGTCGGACAGAGGCATCAGCCAACGGCGCTGCGCGTCGTCATGTGTTGCATAAGGGCGCTTTGCAACGCGGCGCGTCACCATGCCTTCCACCATCCTCGGCCAGATGGCCGACTGTCCAACGCACGAGCAAGACCGCAAATTGCGTGGGCAATTTCGCGCTCTACCCGCTGCTCGGTCACGCCAGTCCTGCTGGCAATTTCGGAATAGCTCAGATCCTCTAGTCGATGCGCCAGGAAGACTTCGCAAGTAAAGCGCGGCAGCTTCATTAGAGCGGACTCAAATCGCGCTACTTCGTCAATGGTCGTGGCATAGTTTTCGGCGGCATTGGTGTCGCGGTCGGCGCGCGCGGACATCTTTACCGCCCTATGCTGAGTATCTGAGCCAGCCGCTCGGTCGCGGATGTCCCGTAACGCCATGTACCTGGTTGAGCAGCGAGCGCGCCAGCTTCCGGATTTCTTCTTCCGTGAATGGAAAATCCCGAGCAGCTTTCCGCTGGGTGCAGTTGCGCCATCTGCTGTAGGGCGAGAGAATGGCCGCGAGCAATTCGAAATCAGCAGAATTCGAAGCCAAATCCAGTGGCGTTGGCAAGGGCAAGTGATCTCGCAACGTTTAGCCCGATGTTTTGGGCGCACCAACGATCCTCGAAGCCTACATCCAGCAGGTGCGCGCTGATTCCAAGCTGGATTACGATGCCAATCGAATAAAGTTCTTCGGCCATTGGACGTGCAATTGTGCCGTGCGCGCCGCTGAAGAAGCCCTCGGCGTTGTGATAGCGGATACGACTTAGCTGCCGGGCTTCGGGCGTTCGCCGAAGAACGGGAAGTTGTGCGGCCTCTCTAAGCACGAGCGGCAATTTTGGTTCTGACGTGACCGGGAGGACTCCAAGGGAAAGCCCCGCTGTAGTGAGTGTCGCGAGCAGCGCCCGGCGCGATGTCACAATGTTTGGCTGCTCGAGCAAAGAGTCGCGCGCTGTCATCGCCATCCTTCCGCATCGCTGAAAGTCAATAAGCGATATCGGTTATGCGCGCAGCGCTATAATATTGCAATAACCGATATCGGTTATTCTGCTTATTGATTGATCGCGCTCTGCGCCTGGTTACGACAGCGGCATGGGAAGGCCGTCGCTGAAGGTGAAATCTACCGTCATCCGGCTTCCCGAAGGATTGGGCGAGCGCATTGATAAGCTGGTCGGGCGCCAGCGAAGAGCGGCATTCATTCGTGAGATCGTTGAGCGGGAAGTCGAACGGCTCGAAAACAAGAGTCGCTGAATAGTCGCCGCACCAGATCATTTCCTCGGATGCCCACGAACTCCACTTAGTCGAACTGAGGATAGCGAGGACGGACCGCGTTGACGAAATTAGCGCCTCAGATTGCTGAGCGAGATGGGCTTCAGGTCGAAGGAGCTGACAAACCGAAGCTACTTGGAACGAACCTTTGGCGCTCGAGACGGTTCGGGCAGATTGAATGCCAAGTCTAGTGGCCGAAGAAGCTAACTTAGACCAAATCACTCCGGAAGGGGCAGGTAAGGCAGTAAGGCACGTAACCGAGCCGCCGCGTGAGGAACCCACATGACAATTGAATTCCAAATTTTGCGCGGGAGACGAAAAGGACGGTGGAATGCAAGATAAAGGCAGTTGCTCTCAGCAACTGCTAAGCGTTTGCCTGCACATCGTTTTTTCGAGAGACACCGAACCGTTCCGAGAGACAGATCGCCTCTCTCAATAAGCAGCGGTCAGAAGAGGCTTCGCGTTGCCGCCAGGCCCTCAGGAATGTCATCGTGGTGTGCTCTCGCGCCAGCAACCCGGAAACTGTAGTCGATCGGGTCCATGACGCCAGAGAGTTCCTGATCACGTGATCGTGCAAGCGGCGGAGCCGGACTTCGCTCTCCACACCTTGGGCTGGAAAGCATTCCAAGATCTTGCCGTTGCCGTGGCCGCCGAAGTGCTCGAGCGGCCGGTGCAGGTTTTTCTCCCCGCCAAAGATGGCGGGCGCGACGGCGCATTCATCGGGACTTGGCCGGGCGTATCCGACGATCCTGACGCGAAGTCGACAATTCAGTGCAAATTCACGGGCAAGGCGGGTGCAACGCTCAAGCTTGCCGACGTCACCGGTGAGCTTGCGAAGGTTGCGGCGCTCGCCGAGCGGGGGCTCGCTGATGATTACGTGATTTTGACCAATGCCGGCGTGTCGGGCGACGGTGAAGCCGGGATCGTTGCCGCGTTTGAGGCGGCCGGCGCGAAGCGTGCGCGGGTGTTCGGCCGCGACTGGTTGACCCAGGAGATACGCAGTCGGCCGCGGCTGCGGATGATGGTACCGCGGCTCTACGGGCTCGGCGACCTGTCGCAGATCATAGACGGGCGAGCCTACCTACAGGCCCGGTACATTTTGAGCGCGATGGGCGACGACCTAGCCGCGTTCGTCACCACCGCCGCTCACCGCCAGAGCGTGGAGGCACTTCGGAAGCACCGCTTCGTCCTGCTCCTAGGCGATCCCGCGAGCGGCAAGTCGACGATTGGCGCGAGCCTCGCACTCGGAGCGCTCGACGACGGTGCAATCGGTACGCTGCGCATTTCCAACGCCAAATCCTTCGAGCAGCACTGGAATCCAAACGAACCCAATCAGTTCTTCTGGATCGATGACGCATTCGGCGAGACGCAATGCCAGCATGGCCGGGTCGACGGCTGGAACAGCAGGCTGAAGCTCATTCGCGCCGCGGTGAAGGCCGGAGCGCGCCTCCTCATGACTTCGCGGACCTACATCTGGAACTCGGCTCAGCGTCATCTCAAGCTCAGTGAGTTTCCGCTGCTCGGAAACAGCCAAGTGATTATCGATGTCCAGGGGCTAAGCGATCTGGAGCGCGCACAGATCCTCTACAATCATATTCGCCGCGGCGATCAGCCTGCCGGATGGCGCAAGCGGCTCAAGCCCTTCCTTCCGGCGATCGCCACCAATCGGCTGTTTCTGCCCGAAACGGCGCGCCGCCTCGGTTCAAGCTTCTTCACGACCGGGCTCGACCTATCCGCCGGGGAAATCCAGCAATTCGTCGAGGAGCCATTGCCATTCCTCGAGGACGTGCTGCGAACGCTGGGCGAAGCCGACCGTGCGGCGATCGCGCTGATCTTTCTGCATGGCCCCATTGGCGTGGCGTCGCCCATTCCGGCGTCCGGGGCGCTGGATACCGTTTGTCGGTTGAGCGGCGTTCCACCTGCAGAGGTGGCGCGAGCGATGGAAGCGCTGAGCGGCAGCCTCACGCTTTTGCTCGAAACTGACGAGGGGCGGCGCTGGACCTTCAAGCATCCCACTATCGCGGACGCCTTTGCCGAGCTCGTTGCCAAATCGCCCGAAATGGTTGAGCTCTATCTCCGCGGCGCCAAGCTGGAGAAGCTTCTTTCCGAGGTCGTCTGCGCCCCCGTTCAGTTAGCCGGCGCGAGCGTTCACGTGCCTACCGGCCATTATGAATTGCTCATTGATCGAATGTCCGAAAAGGGGCTGCTCGAGGAGGACGTACTGCGGTTCGCGGCACATCGAAGCGACGCCCTCTTCGTCGGGCGCTTCGTTGACCGGGTGCCGGATTTGTCATTGGTGCCGCCGCAGATCAGTTCAGACATGATGTGGAGCTCGGAGCTCGACTTCCTTGCGAAGCTGAATACCTTGGGGCTACTCCCCGAGGCTGTCCGGCGAGTGGCTGTGGAACGCGTCAGCGAACTGACGCTCCAGTGGGGCGATCCGGCTCCATTCAGGGACGAGGAGGTCCGCGCGCTGTTCAGGGATAGCGAGTTCGAAGAGCTCGGCGACCGCTTCCAGGACGAGATCGTCGAGGAATTCGGACTTCATCCCGCCGAATGGGACGCGCGTCTGGTATCCGGCGACCGTACGGCGCACCTCCGTGACCTGCAGAACTCGATCCGCACCTTTACCGCGCTTCGACCTGACGATGAAGCGCTCTCATCCCTTTCCGAGCGGGCGGCGGTGGCGATCGAGGAGTGCATCGAATTGATCGGCGACGATGAAGGCGAGGACGACAATTCAGAGCCCCCGGCCGTTGCGCCGGCGCTCGCTCCCAGGACCAACTCGCCACGATCTTCGACGATGTCGACGAGTAGGCAAAATGCAATGGCGGCTTCCCGAGGATGTTGCGCCGATCCTTGCCGCAATCGGAATCATATGCTCCGCTCGAGCGCACCTCATTAGGTCCAAAAAAGGCTGTCAGTCGTATTTGCGACTGCCGGTCGCGTCGGTTCGCTACAGCGTTGGTGACAGTGCTACCTCTTCTGCTAAGTAACTGCCCGTGCCGATCATAACCCGCGTATATATGGGGGCGACATGGCTGAGGATTGGGTAGCGCGGTGTCTAGAAGCTGCTGCCGCTAAACACGAGATCGACCCCAAGACTTCAAGCTTCATCGAGAAAATTCTCCGCGGTGATGCAGGGTGCCGAAAGCTGACAGGCGCGGAGATCGCGAAAGCCGCGTCGGAGATTTTGGCCGCACCGCACGTCCAAGATTCGGATGAACCGGCGGAATCCGGAGCTGGGAAGTGACCCGCGTCCAAGAACTCAAACTAAGCTGGTTTCGTGGCGCTGCAGAGCTCTCGGTTTATCCGATCAACGGTCAGTCCGTAGTCATCTACGGTGAAAATGGTTCCGGCAAATCCTCTTTTGTCGATGGCGTTGAACTTCTCATCGAAGGCAAGTGCGAACACTTGAGTCATGAATATAGCGGGACCTATCAGGAAAAGGGTCTCTTCAATACGCATCGCCCCCCGGGTGCGACGACGTCAGTCGCACTAATCTTCACCGATGGCAGCGACGTTGCAGTAAGCATGAGCGCGCCTTCAAAGCCAGTTCCTGCTGGGTCCGCCAAAGCTCGCATTAAAGGTTGGTCGCTGGCGCGCTCCGTGCTTCGACAGGACGAGATTGCGACGTTTATCAAGGCCACGAAGCTCGATAAGTATTCCGCGTTACTCCCCTTGTTGGGTCTTGGGCACCTTGAGATTGCGGCAGAAAATGTTCGTCAGCTGGCCAAAGCGGTCGCCGATAAGGGGGCGCTGAAGCAAAAGCAGGGTAAATTGGATGCCGCGCTGCTCGCTCGTAGCAAGACGTTCGGCGAAAAGACTGACGAGGAAATCAATGCGACTGTCGAAGGGATTTACGTCCGTTACCTGAACGAGGGTGAAATCGATCACGCTGAGCAGCGGACTAAGGCGTCAGCGGAAATAGAGCGACAGCAATCAAATCTCTCGAAGGAAGAACGGCAATACACGGCCCTTAAGGCTCTAGCTGACTTCGAAATATCCACGGAGATTGCGAGCCTGGAAGCCGCTTCTGCCAAGCTGGGCAGCCTAGCTGAGGTTTTGGTTCAAGAGCGACTTGCCGTGGTCAATGCGGCCGACAAATTCGCGGACAAGGTCGATGCTGAGGCTGTCGAATGTCCCGCCTGTGGAACCAATGTCCGAACTGCGAATCTGCGCGCTCACATCGCTGCGGAAAAAGAGCGATTGAGGGACATTCAAGACGCCGACGACGCCTACAAATTAGCGCTGGGGAAGTTTTGCGACGCCGTCCTGAGATTGAAGCTCGCATGGCAAAACGCCGAGCTCGCTGCGTGGCGTGACAGTGAGAACAATGCCGGCCTCGCGGAACAGGCCGAAGTCATCTCAGAATACAACATCAACGCGATGCGCACTAATTGCGAGGCCCAGCGCATAACCGAAGTCGCTGAATTGGCTGTGGCAATTAGCGAAGCGGCAAGGACCGACAGTTTCGAAGCACCTGCGTCCGTCCAAGCGCTGCATGAACACGCAAAGATCATTGGGGCAGCAAATGACGCGTTGGGGCCCGCGGCACTGGGCGAGGAGATAGCCAATCTCGAAAATCTGATTGGCAATTTGGACGCTCTGGAGGCAGCGATCCGAGGAGAAATTCGCGCGCAATCCACATCAATCTTCGAAGAGATCTCAAAGGACATTCAGCGGCTCTGGGATCAATTCCATCCCGACAAGAAATTCAGGACGTGCATTTCCATGTCCCATTCAATGCTGATAAGGCGATTGATGTCGCCGTACAGTTTTACGGCGTGGAGCAAGCCTCGCCCCGGCTTACGTTGTCGGAAGGCTACCGAAACAGCCTTGGGCTCAGCATTTTTCTGGCGCTGGCGCAGCGCGAGCCGAGCGATCGGCCCATCATTCTCGATGATGTCGTGATCAGCCTGGACCGGAATCATCGTGGGATGCTAGCCGACATCCTGGAAACCGAATTCAGTGATCGTCAGATCGTTTTAATGACGCACGAGCGTGATTGGTACATCGAGCTGACGCATCTGCTGCAACGTCCGCGCTGGGCGTTCCACATGCTAAAACCATGGGTAGATCCGGAAACGGGCATTCAATTCCAAGCGCACGCAACAAATTTCGGCATGGCGCGTGCTCACCTCGACACCAGGCCGGACTCAGCAGGCAATGACGCACGCAAGATTATGGACACTGAGCTTCCGATTGCTGCCGAGAAGCTAAAGGTACGTCTGCCTTACCGCAGGGGCGTGAAGAATGACCAACGCACCGGCGTAGAGTTCCTGAGTCAATTGATAAGCGACGGTAGTAAGGTGTTTCAGGTGCAGAAGGCTGGCACCCCCGACTATGCAAAGAACGAAGGCGCAATTGAACTTTGGAAAGAGGCGGAAAGGCGAATGGTTGCGTGGGGTAATCCCGCCTCTCACTCTTTTGACGTCCGTAAGGCCGAGGCGGAAAAGCTCATTGTTGCATGTAAATCCGCGATCGGAGCGCTCAGATGCGAGCTTTGCCAAAAGGCGGTTTGGGCTGCTGACACAGGCGGATCGGAACTCTGCAGTGCCAATGTGGTAACATCCGTTGGCGATACGGCAAAGCATAGCTCGTTAGTTGAGTCGCTTTGAGCTTGTTAGAGATCCGGAGCCGACGGGCACCAAGTCGTGAGCATTCATCCATTTGAGCGCCTTACGAAGTCGGCCTCTGTCAAAACGCGTCTTTTTCGGATGCCAAGATACAAGGAACTCCTTGATTATTGTGTTTTCATCGGCACGGTCTTGCCGAATGAGGAGGTCGTTCCAACAGGCGTAGAGCGTGGCGACTATTTCGACCTGATCTGTCGATAACGTTCTGCAAGCATCAACCACTCTCATCACGTCATCAGTTTTCTCACCTAGATGGCCGCGGGCGAACGCATCGATCAACTCGGGATGTGCTAAACGCTCGTATCGCACCATTTTGCCGCGCCGCTTCGGCCTGAAGACCTGGTGCTGCTCGGCCATGGCTTCCACGCCTATTCGTTTGTTGTAGAGCGCGCGCTGATCCAATGGGCCCGCTGCCTCTCGAACATAATCAGCCTCAAGCTGGAGGCCGGCTCTCTTGTCCGCGAGATAGAATACTTTGGCGAGTTTCGTCCGACCAAAATTCGGGTCGTTATGCAGCTCCTTCACAGCGAGACCCGCTACTGCCAAGCGGCGCGCCAGAGTCTTCTGGAAGCGGGTCGCCGTGGGGACCTCGAGCTGCGATGCGTGGGAAGTACGGCCGAAGTAATTCAACCCAAACTCAGACGTTACGACGTCATAGAATTCGGCTTTCGCTGCTTTGAGACGCGATTGAACGAGTTCGAGAGCGGTCAGTAACGTCTCGACCCGCTGATCACGTGCAAAGTCTCGAATCTGAACTAATCCCGCGGTCCGAGAGAGGCGGCGCTCGTCGACAAAATAAGGAGGTGAAAATCCGATAGCCACTTCCCGGTTACGTCCGAGGAACTGACTTCCAACGAGCGAACACCTCGTCCACGCTTTGGATCAGAGTACGCCCTGCCGGAGACGCTACCATATCGATTTGGGGGCTGACAATCTGCGACCAGAACGAGTTCGGATCCAAAGGTGTCAATGGATTTCGGACGAAGATTTCCTGCGTTCCGGCCGAAGGATTGTTGGCTGGGAAGAAGGTCTCTACACACTCATTTTCAGCGAACACGATCGCGGAAGCACACGCAAAGACGCGTTGTTCGAGATGTGCCGGGATCATGGGTGCCCACAGTTCGTCGGCGTCGGCCCACATCGGATACGGGAACTGAACAAACGTTCGCGCTAGCGCGTACCAGAAGAAAAGCTTCTTCGACGCCTCGGCATCTTTCGCACAATATCCCCAATGGGTTGGCGGGCCTGAGAAGCAGCGGTTTCTCTTCGCGTCCATGAATTGGCTGTTGAGCCGGAACCATGGCTTGCCAGGAGTCGACTGCTTCACTCGACAAGGCGTGAGGTCATCCATGAAACCGACTTACCGTCCGGCGGACTTGCCGTAAGTCTTCTTGTTCCTACGCCGCACATCATTGAGGGGCAGGCCTCCCACAATGTCGCGCCCATCTTCAGAGCGCCTTCGATCGCGCTTGAAGTCAGTCATCGAAATTCCCGACCAACTCCGGAGCCGAGGGCGGGCTACCCCTAGTTCGATTTCCTTGCAGCGGTCATCAGTCACGACCCTTCGACATGCTTCGTCGGCTGCTTTCGCATCATCCCAGGGAATTTCAGAAAGGTCCCGACGCTTTAGCCACGTCAGGTCCATCATCGGAATCGCGCGACGGTTGTCGAGACCTGCCGCAGCACCTTTGTAGCGCCAAATGGTGAATGCTACGGGCCACTTCCCTCGAACGTCGAAGAATTCGCGGCCGTTAACGAGGCTAGCGGAGACATCCTCGAAGCTGCTCGCCATCTCACTTCGAATCTGCCGAAAGATAGCTCTATCAGTCAGCCACGCCGATTTTGTGAAAAGAAGCAACAGCGAGTTCCCAGGCAGGCCGCTCGATCGAGCAGCCTCGCAGACGAGTTTCATCTGCGCCAGGAAGCAGCAGTATCGCTCGCTCGACGCATCAGTACCTGTAAGCTCCAGAATTGAGGGGTGTATTTGGTAGGTGACGGCGGCGGCGGCCTGGTCGTCGTCGCTCCGGTACGGTGGATTGCATAAGAAGGCCAAAGGCTTGTCCGGCGTGTGCCCCTTGTCGGCCAGAGCTGCGCGTAGTTCATCCAAGTAGGCTTCCGCGCTCTTGTCCAGGAAATTGAGTCCCCATTCTCTGTTAGCCTTGGGACAACCGTGAAACGGCCGTTGTGCCAGAGATCACCCTTCATTCGCTGGTCGACGGCGAACAGCAGCTCGGGTTCGATTTCGCTTACGACCTTGTGTCTGAGCTCAAGCGGCGAGCGCCAGTTTGTCACCAAGTTACCGCTACCGCACGCCGGATCGATGACTAGGTAATCTTGTCCCAGGGCAGGCACATGCTGCTTCGCCAACCACATGGCGAACTTCGACAAGCTCAAATCAGTGAAGAATATTCCGTGCTGTCGACGGAACTCCGGATCCACAGCGTCCAGGGCCTCATCATAGCGAGCAAAAAAATCGTCGTAATCGGCGTCGGCGTCGAGGGAGACTTAACCGATCCTCCACGAACTCCTTGAACTGAATTCGCCGGGCCGGGATGAGGTTTGTGATGGTCTCGCCACCCAGGGCCGCCTGGTCCGGAATACGGTTGCTGATTTGGATCGTCGAGGTTTCACTCCATGCATAGATCATGCTGAAGAACGCCCGCACCGTCTTAACAGGAGTGGCGGCATCGAAGTATTGGGTCATCTGTCGGAGGACGTTAGTGAAATTCCGCACCGTGATCTTCTGACGGACCCGCTTTCCGCTCCGAAGCACTTGCTCAAAGCTTTGAATCTCTCTGCAACCAACTCGGGCTGGCTCTGGAAGAGGGGCGTAAAAAGGTCAGATCCGTTCCACGCTGCGATTTGGAGTATATCACCCCTTCTGCCAGCGTATCGTTTCGCTAATTCGCGTCCGACTCTGTTGGGGCTCCTGCCTCCTCGGCTACTGCTAAGCGAATATCCTCAGGGATTTCGCTGACCGTCCAAATCGCCAAGAAATTCTTCGAAGCTACTACGATCTGCGCGAAGTCGAGTTCCTCATTTCCGTAGGCTAGCGCTTGGAAAAATCCATTGAGCCAGTCATTCGTTCGGCCCTTTAATTCGAGTACCAACACGCCAGCGACGTAACCATCAGCTCGCCTGGCCGTCCGCCTGCCGCTGGAATGCCTCACCGAAGGTGCTTCGAAAGTACGCGAGCGCCAAATCTTCGTTGGCGCGCTCGAACGGGTGCGACAGGTAGCGAAGCAAGCCGCAAACGCGCTCGGGCACGGGAGTGTGAGTCACAATAGTCCGAGCGGAATTAGCATTGGTGCGAGCACGCATGTTCATCCGTTCCCCCCGACGTCAGAACTATCCGCTTAGACGAAGATGATTAAGCCGCTGCTTATTGGCCGGCAGCGAGGTGAGTCTTAAATCTTCACGATGTCAACTGGTTGGCAGACATCCCTTGCAGCTTACTCTCACTGCGAAGTGCGTTTCGTGCCAAGGTTTACGCCTAAGTCGGACTTAGCACCAGAAATCGCCAGGTCTGCCGACTGCTTTGCTTGGTGCCGCCGCCCGAAGTTCGCATCAGAAGGCAGATCTGCGCTCCTGATCAACGGCGACAGCACAGGCCAATTAGGCGTTACGACACCGGAGCTGAAGCGACGCGCAAAAGGTGGGAGAGCCATACTGCCTACGCTCAAGGAATGTCACCGTGTCTCACCAGAGCGCACGCGAAGCGTGGGACGGAAAGTGGCAGTGAATTGACCGATCACGCCGGAATCGGCTGATCTGAATGGTGACCCCAACGGCATCAGAACCTCGAGCCTCGACGACCGAGCTGCGCCGGAAGAACTCAAATTCACCGAAGCACTCTACAGTCGATCTGGTAAGGACTAAACTTCGACCATGAACGCACACCCCACCACCCATTCCCGCCGTTAGCGAAATGCGACTGTCGTCTTAAGTCAAAAGCAAGAGCTCCCAACGGTGGACGCACTCGAGCCCTGGATGGCCACCAGGTCTAATTTCGGTTAAGGAGGCAGCGCTCGGTGAGTCGCTCAGGGAGGCGGCCATGCGGGCACTCGTCGCACTTTGGTCCTGATTTTGCTCGGCGCCGCAGCTTATGCCGCCGAGACGACCCCTACACCTACGATGCGCGCGGTCGGCTGGTGAAAGTCAGCCGCGGCGGAACCGTCAACAACAATGTCGTCAGCAACTACACCTACGACAAGGCTGACAACCGCACGAACAAGAACACTACCGGCGCTCCCTGACCTCCATCCTGAACGAGACGCGATTGCAATTCAGTCAGGGCGGCCAAGTGAGACAATCAACGAAGTTACTAGTCACGCTTTTTGCAAGCAGCGCTTTGGCGTCGCCGGCGCTTGGTCCGGTGTACACGCCCCCGGGATTCCTCCGATCCGCCAGACCGTCGATCAAAACGGGGTCGACGTGACCAGCGGCACAATTATTGCTGGGACACATAGTGTCTCGATTGGCCCTGCCGGCCCCGCCGGCATGTCGTGGTCTCTGGTATAATGACGGGTGGCGGTTCGGTAATTGAATTCAACAGCCATCGTCATCAGTGTGTCAGGCACCACCTACACCCTGAGCAATGGAGGAACTTCCGAGAGCTTCACGCTCACGGGCGGCAATTACGTGCCCGGGCAAGGCACGGGATCGACGCTGACCCTGAGCGGAACAACGTTCTCCTACACGACGCGGGATGGCGCCGCATACATGCTCGTGCCCTGGGCTTCCGTCAGCGAGCACCAATATCAAGGAACGTCCCGGGTATCGAGCATAACGTACCCGACGGGCGAGAAGCTGACGTTCAATTGGGAGATCGTCGACGGCATCTGCGTCTGGAATGAGAAATACATGTTCTGCGAGCGCTTCAACGGCGAACGCCTGCGCAGTGTCACGTCAACCAACGGCTATCAACTCGCATTCACGTTCCAGGTCGAGGACCCGTAGAGTAGGAGCACGCAACGCCCAGGGCTGGGCAGCCATCGCGACCGTTGCGGCTCAAAACATGTCGGGTGAATCCGGCCAGCCAAAGCTGGCCGACGCTGACGTTTACCGGCGTGCCGTATGTAAGTTCCGCCATTACAATCGCCGACACTTTGGGCCGGACGACGACTTATACATATACCGGAACGTTCTTCGGTTTTTATCCCACTTTGGTCGCTGTCAAGCGCCCGGGCGCGAGCAGCAACAACGAGACGATCGGCTGGAACGCCGGCGGCCTGGTCGGCTCGGTGAACAATAACGGCGTCGCCAATTCTTACACGTATTCAGTCACCGGCAGCGTTCTCACCACCACCGTCACCGACCCCAATTCCAACACTCGTGTCGTGAAGACCGACACGACAACGGGGCTGGTTTCGTCTGACCAAAACGAAGCTGGCAAGACCACCTCTTACGCTTCTATTTTCCGGCACCGGCCTCCTTCAGACCGTGACTGCACCAGAGGGCAACAGCGCGGCCTTCGTCTATGACAGCCGCGGCAATCTCACCCAGTCGACGGTCAATCCCAAGGCAGGTTCACCGCTGTCACCCATCGTCACCCATGCGAGCTATCCCGCCAGCGATCCAGCCAAGACCTGGCAATGCGCGAGCGGAACGCCGGCGGTCACCTGTAACACGCCGATCACTACGACCGACGCCAAGGGCTTTGTCACCAATTACAGTTGGGACAGCAGCACGGGCGTGCTGACGAAGGTCACGCGGCCCGCGCCCGCGACCGGAGCCGTGCGTCCGGAGACCCGCTACAGCTACTCGACCTTCTACGCCCAGTATCTCAGCGGCGGCAGCCTCGTGGAACTTCCCGACGCCTGTGACCCGGCTCACCGGCATCTCGCAATGCCAGACCCTGGCCAGCTGTACCGGCGCGCTCGACGAAACGAAGAGCACGATCA
>CAWBIC010000004.1:0-298530 GCA_963788765.1 uncultured Alphaproteobacteria bacterium
CCGCCGACGGCCAAGCGCCCGGCGCCGGGCACCGGCCCCAAGATCATCGCCCAGCCCGGAGCCCAAGCGCCCCACGCGCGACGAGACCAAGTCGCAGCCTTCGCGCCCGTCGCGCGGCGGCCTGCGCAACGAGGGCGCCGCCGGAGCCGGCGGTCGCCGCCGCGTCGTCATCGACTCCCAGGCCGCGCGCCGTGGCCCCGGCGGTCCGGGCGGACCCGGCGGCGGTCCCGGTGGCCCGCCCGCGGGCGGCCCTCCCGGCCGGCGGCCCGGGCGTCGCAGCCGCGGTCGCCGTCGCCGCGAGGTGCTCGAGGAGGTCGCCGCTCCGCTGCAGGCCGACGTGATGAGCCGCACCGATCTGGTGCGGATCAACTCCGGCTCGACGGTCAGGGACGTGGCCGAGTACCTCGGCATCGCCGTCGCCGACATCATCAAGAAGCTCATGAGCATGGGGGAGATGGTCACCCTCACGCAGACGCTCTCCGACGAGGCGATCACGATCCTGGCCGAGGAGTTCGGCAAGGACGTCGAGATCATCCACGCGGGCGACGAGCCCGAGGACGAGGTCGACCTACGAGGACGCCGACGAGGATCTCGTCGAGCGCCCGCCGGTGGTCACGATCATGGGCCACGTCGACCACGGCAAGACGTCGCTGCTGGACGCGATCCGCCAGACCGAGGTGGCCTCGGGCGAGGCGGGCGGCATCACCCAGCACATCGGCGCCTACCAGGTCCATCACAACGACAAGACGATCACCTTCCTGGACACCCCGGGCCACGAGGCGTTCACCGCCATGCGCGCCCGCGGCGGGCAGGTCGCCGACATCTCGGTCGTCGTGGTGGCCGCCGACGACGGCGTGATGCCGCAGACGCGGGAGGCCATCGACCACTCGCGCGCCGCCGACGTCCCGATCCTCGTCGCCGTCAACAAGGTCGACAAGGAGGGCGCCGACCCCACGCGCGTGCGCACGGAGATGACGACGCTCAACCTGCAGCCCTCCGAGTGGGGCGGCGACACCGAGTTCGTCGACGTGTCGGCCAAGACCCGCGTGGGCCTCGACGACCTGCTCGACACGATCCTCGTCGTCGCCGAGCTCGAGGAGCTCGAGGCCAACCCCGAGGCCGAGGCCAGCGGCGTCGTCATCGAGTCCAGGCTCGACCCGGGCCGCGGCCCGGTCGTGACGCTGCTCGTCCAGCGCGGCACGCTGCGCGTCGGCGACGCGCTCGTGGCCGGCGCGCACTGGGGCAAGGTCCGCGCGATGGTCGCCTACAGCGGCGAGCGCATGGAGCGAGGCCGTCCCCGGCGACCCGGTCGAGGTCCTCGGCTTCGACAGCGTCCCCGACGCCGGCGAGTTCGCGCGCGTGGTCGAGAACGACCGCACCGCGCGCCAGCAGGCCAACGAGCGCGCCGTGCGGCTGCGCAACGAGGCCCAGGCCCGCCGCTCCGGGCGCAAGGTGTCCTTCGAGGACATCTTCAAGGGCATCGAGCAGGGCGACATCCAGGAGCTCGACCTCGTGCTCAAGGCCGACGTGTCGGGCTCGCTGGAGGCCTTCGAGGACGAGATCGCCAAGCTGCCCCAGGACGAGATCCACGTCAACGTCATCAGCGCCGGCGTGGGTGGCATCACCGAGTCCGACGTCATGCTCGCCGCCGCGTCCGACGCGGTGGTCCTGGGCTTCAACGTGCGCCCGGTGGGCGACGCCCGCGTCGTCGCCGAGCGCGAGGGCGTGCGAGATCCGCCACTACTCGGTGATCTACAGGGCGCTCGACGACCTGCGCGACGCCATGACCGGCATGCTGCGCCCCGAGGAGGTCGAGGAGACCGTCGGCACCGTCGAGGTCCGCCAGACCTTCCGCGCCTCGCGCGTGGGCACCATCGCCGGCTGCTACGTCACCGACGGCAAGGTCACGCGCGGCGGCAAGATCCGCATCGTGCGCGACGGCACCGTGATCTACGAGACGACGATCGACTCGCTCAAGCGCTTCAACGACGACGTGCGCGAGGTCGCCGCCGGCTACGAGTGCGGCATCGTCCTGGCCAACTACCAGGACGTCAAGGAGGGCGACGTCTTCGAGGTCTACGAGACGCGCCAGGTCGAGCGGGCGCTGTCCTAGGCGCCTCGCGCCAGCCACTCCGGACGTCGATGCAGCGCCTCCCGGTCACCCCCCGCGAGCGGCGGCCAGTGCCGCCGCGGCGTGGTCGAGTATCGCCTCCACGCGCCGGCACGGTACCGTCGAGGTGCCGTGCCCCACGCGTACGTCGCCCTCCTGCTCATCCACCTGCACTTCCCCGACTCCGAGAGCCTCAAGGAGAAGCGCAAGGAGCTGTCGTCGGTCAAGGCGCAGCTGCGCACGCGCCTCGGGCGTCGCCGTATCCGAGGTCGACGGGCAGGACACCTGGCAGCGCTCGACCCTCGCGGGGGCGTTGACCAGCGGTTCGTTCAGGCAGCTGGCGCAGGCTGCCGACCACGTGGAGGCCTGGCTGCTGAGCCGCTACCCAGAGGGTGTGCGCGTGGAGCGCAGCCTGACCTCGTTCGAGGACGCCGGAGGGATAGGATGAGCGTGGAGAGGATGCGACGGGTCGACGAGGCCGTGAGAGAGGTCCTCAGCGACGTGCTGACCCATGAAGTGAAGGATCCCCGGGTCGGATTTGTGACCGTCACGGACGTCAAGACCAGCCCTGACCTGAGCCACGCTCGCGTCTACGTGAGCGTCCTCGGCGACGCCGAGGCCGTGGAGGCCTCCCTCGAGGGCCTGCAGTCCGCCCACGGTTTCCTGCAGGGACGCGTCGGCAGCGAGCTGCGCCTCAAGCACACGCCGGCGCTGAGCTTCTTCCACGACGACACCGCGGAGCGTGCGCAGCGTCTGGAACGTCTGATGGACGAGCAGGCATGAGCACGGTGGAAGCCGACACCCGCGAAGAGGTCCTCCTCGAGCTGCGCGACGCGACGCGGTTCGTGCTCGTCACCCACGAGAACCCCGACGGCGACGCCCTCGGCTCGCTGGTGGCGATGCACCGCATCCTGCTCGCGCTGGGCAAGGACTCGGTCATGTACATGGCCGCCGACGAGTTCCCGCTGCCCTACGAGTACCGCTTCTTCGAGCTCGACGGCCTGCAGAGCACGCTGCCCGCCGACCTCGACGAGCGCACGATCGTCTTCCTCGACTGCGGCAACATCGACCGCAACCCGGTCGGGCGCGTTCAAGCGCGAAGAGGCGCACATCCTCAACATCGACCACCACCACGACAACACGCGCTTCGGCACGGTCAACCACGTCGTCGAGGACGCGTCGTGCACCGCGGAGATCGTGTGGGACCTCATGCGCGCGCTGGGCGTCGAGCCGCGCTGGAGATCGCCGAGGCGCTCTACGTCGGGCTGGTCACCGACACCGGCAAGTTCATGTACGAGAACACCGGCGTGCGGGCGCACGTGATGGCCGCCGAGCTCATCGACGCGGGCGTCGACGTCCACGGGATCTACCGGCGCCTCTACGAGGGCATGCCGTTCGCCAAGCTCGAGCTGCTGGCGCGCGCGCTCGCCCACGTGCAGCGCTACGACGGCGGACGGCTGACCTTCACGCGCCTCACGCGCGAGGACTTCGCGCAGTCGGGCGCCGAGGACAGCTACTCGGAGGGCATCATCGACCACCTGCGCTCGGTCGACGGCACCAGGGTCGCCGCGCTGGCGCGCGAGCTGCCCGAGGGCAGCCGCGGGGCGCGCAAGGTGTCGCTGCGCGCGACCGACGGCCGGGTGGACGTATCGGTCATCGCCCGCGCCGGGGGCGGGGGGGCCATCGTCAGGCGGCCGGCTTCACCACCGCGCTGTCCGAGGAGGACCTCGTCGTCTTCCTGCGCGAGCAGGTCGCGGCGCAGCTCTAGTGGACGGCCTCGTCCTCGTCGACAAGCCCCCGGGGAAGACCTCGCACGATCTGACGCTGGCCACGCGGCGGCTGCTCGGGCGTGCGCAAGGCCGGCCACGCGGGCACGCTGGATCCGTTCGCGACAGGGCTGCTGCTCGTCCTCGTCGGGCGCGCCCGGCGCGCACAGCGCTTCCTGATGGCCCTGCCCAAGCAGTACGTCACCGTCGCGCGCCTCGGCGCGCTCTCCACGACGGGCGATCCCGAGGGCGAGATCACCCACACCGGGCGGGTGCCGCCGGTCGACGTGGTCCTGCCGACGGGGGTCATCGTGCAGCGCCCGCCGATCTACTCGGCCGTGCGCGTACAGGGCCGCAAGGCCTACGAGCGCGCGCGCGACGGCGAGCAGTTCGAGGTCCCCGAGCGCGAGGTCACGGTCTACCGCTTCGAGCAGCGCTGGCGGGAGGGGGACCGCGCCGAGTTCCTGATCGAGTGCTCCGCGGGGACCTACGTCCGCTCGCTGATCGCCGAGCTGGGCGACGGCTATTGCGAAGAGCTGCGCCGCACGCGGATCGGGGAGTTCACCGTCGAGGACGCAGATCCGCAGCGCGTCCTGCCGCTCGAGCAGGCGCTGGGCTTCATGCCGCGCATCGAGATCGACGCCGACGCCGCGTGGCGCGCCGGCCATGGGCAGTCGATCGCCGGCGAGTCCGACGCCGAGCACGTCCTGCTGGCCGACGCCGACGGGCTCGTGGCGATCGCCGAGCCCCGCGCGGACGGCCTGCTCAAGCCCGTCGTAGGGTTCCGCGGATGAAGGTGACGCCGCTCCCGGAGGTCGAGCGCCGTCCGCGCCGCGTGGCGGTGGGCACCTTCGACGGCGTGCACGTCGGCCACCGCGAGGTCATCAGCGGCGCCGACACCGTCGCCACCTTCGAGCCACATCCCGCCGCCGTCGTCGCGCCGGGCGGCGCGCCGCGCCTGCTGACGACCCTCGAGCGCAAGATCGAGCTGATCGCCGAGCTCGGGGTGCAGGAGCTCGTGGTCATCCCCTTCGATCACGAGTTCGCCGCGCGCAGCGCGCAGAGCTTCATCGACGACGTGCTCGTCGGGGCGCTGCAGGCCGAGCACGTCAGCGTGGGGGAGAACTTCCGCTTCGGCCACAAGGCGGCCGGCGACGACGAGCTGCTGCGCGCCGACGCCGCGGTTCGAGACGCGCGTGGTCGACCTGCTCGAGGTCGACGGCGAGGTCGTGTCCTCCAGCCACATCCGCGGCCTCGTGCTCGGGGGCGCGCTCGATGCCCGCCCGAACTGGTGCCCTGCCCACCTGGAAGCTGGACGCTGTGGGTCGCATCGAACACCACCGGGCAGCCGGTCTCGCGCATGATCGCAAGGCTCCGCATGTCGCTGACGAGATTGTTGTAGCCGAACGAGGCGCCGCGCTCGCAGACCATGATCGTATCCTGGTTGACGCCGGCGGCCTTTGCAGCGTTGCGCGCCTTGTCGACGACGTTCTTCATGTCGTGGGCGCCATGAACTGCGCCTTCTTGATGTTCACCGGCTTGCCCGAGGCGCGACGGCATGGATGAAATCGGTTTGCCTGGCGAGGAACGCCGGCGTCTGGAGGACATCGACAACCTCGGCGACGGGCGCGATCTGGGAAATGTCGTGGACGTCGGTGAGCACTGGAACACCCACTGCGTCCCTCACCTTCTCAAGGACCCGAAGCCCTTCGTCCATTCCTGGCCCCCGAAAGCTCTTGTCCGACGATCGGTTGGCCTTGTCGAAGCTCGACTTGAAGATGAAGAGAACGCCGAGCTTTTCGGTCATCGCTTTCAGCCGTTCGGCGGTTCGGAGCTGCAATTCCTCGCTCTCGACGACGCACGGGCCGGCGATCAGAAAAAGGGGCTGGTCGAGGCCGACAGAACGTCCGAGCAGGTTCATTCGCGCTTTCCTAGGCGAGGCCGTCGACAACCGCCACCGGGAGCCACTCGCCAAGACCGTTGCGTTCGGCAAAATCCTCCGGAAACGGCTCCCCGGCATGGATCCCGCCAGCAACGAACGCCGTATCGAAGCCCATTCGCGCAGCTCCCAGGACATCGGTCTGAAGAGAGTCTCCGACCGCGAGCACCTCGTCCTTAGGAGGATTGCCGGCTCGAGCGAGGGCATGCGCATAGATTGCCGCGTAGGGCTTCCCGTACCAGGTCACCCGGCCGCCAAGCATCTGGTAGATTTCCGCGATCGCACCCGCGCAGGGCTCGGAGACGCCGCCTCGAACGACCATCCGGTCGGGGTTGAGGCAATGGAGATGGACGTCGCGCTCGGCAAGTGTCTCAAGCTCGGATCGATAGTCCTCGGGATCCGGCTCATCTTCGCGAAGCCCCGTGCATGCAAGATCGGTGAAATCCCGCTCCGCGATCCGGACCGAACGGCCTTCGAGCACCGAGCGATCTCCACCAGTGCCGATGAATCCCACTGGCTCGTTCACTGCCTGCAGAGCCGCAATCCCCGCCTCGCCGCTCGTCGCGATGAAATCATAGGCGCTGCGCGACAATCCGATCCGTTCCAGCTGGCGCGCGACAGCATCCTCGGTCCGAGGCGCGTTGGTCAGGAGAACGACGCAGCGTCCCTCTTCACGCCATTGCCGGAGCCGCTCGGCTGCGAACGGATAAAGCTCCACGCCATTGTGAACGACGCCCCATACGTCACACAGGATCAACCGGTACCGGGGATCTAGCCCCTCCCAGAAACTCATTCGAGACCGGCGGCGGCGAGCGCCTCCTCGATCGGGGCAACGTCTTCGGGATTATTGAGCTCGCGCAAGGCAAACGGCGGCGTTTCGACCTCGACGACGTGGATCGGAACGCCGGCATCGAGAAAGCGCAGCTGCTCGAGCCCTTCGAGCGTCTCCAGCTCGCTCGCCGGAGTCCCTCGATAAAGCTCGAGCGCACGGGGTCTGTAGGCATAGACTCCAACGTGCAATTTCATCGGCGTTGGCTGCGCCTCCAGCGCCCATTGCGGCAAATGGGGAATGAGCCGCTTTGAGAAATATAGAGCGCGCCCTTCATTGTCGGTGACGACCGTCGTGCCCCCCACCCGGCCGGCCGCTTCTTCACGCCGGAGCGCCTCCACCTCCCCGGCTCGCAGGCGCATTGCCGGCGTCGCCACCAATGCATCAGGGTCGCTCTCCATCTGTCCGATCAGGGCCTCGACGAAGCTCGGGGGAGTCAGCAATGCGTCGCCCTGGAAGTTGATCACCAGATCCGGCTCATGGAGCTCAGTGAGCGCTTCGGCGCAACGCTCGGTGCCGTTGCGGCATTCGCGCGAGGTCATGATCACCCCGACTTTCGCCTGGACGCAGCATTGCGCAATCCGCTCATCGTCGGTGGCGACGAATACTCCCGAAACGCCGCTCACCCGGCGAGCGGCCTCGACGCTTCGCTGGATGAGGGATTTTGAGACGCCGGTCGCGCCTTTCAGAGCTACGAGCGGCTTTCCCGGATAACGCGAAGATGCGTGCCGTGCCGGAATGACGATGACGCAATTCATCGAAGCGGCGGGCAGTCGTGGATATGGAGCACTCCAACCGGCCTTCGTCCGTCGACCACGAAGAGCGCGGTGATCTTGTGCTCCTCGAACAAAGCCAGAGCATCGTCGATCAAGGCATCGGGAGCGACCGTCTTTGGGTCGGTGGTCATGAACTCGGCGGCAGTGTGATCGAGGCCCTGCTCGATATGGCGCCGCAAATCCCCATCCGTGATCGCTCCGACGAGATCGCCCATCTCGTCGACCACGCCGACGATGCCGAGCCGCTTGGCCGACATCTCGACGATCGTGTCGTGCATCGAGGAATTCGCGCGCGTCAGTGGAAGCGCGTCGCTCTTATGCATCAGCCGGCTGACGGGCTTCAGTCGCGCGCCGAGCGATCCGCCGGGATGGAGCCTTCCAAAGTCGCTTCGTGAAAAGCCCTTCTGGCTCATCACCGTCATCGCCAGCGCATCGCCAAGAGCCAGCGTCATCGTCGTCGACGTCGTCGGAGCGACTGATTTGGGACCAACTTCAGGCCAGTGCGGAAGCACGAGCGCTGCACCAGAGGCTTGGGCGAGCATCGAGGATGAATTGCCGGTGATCGCGATAATCGGGATTGAGACGTGCCGGAAATGGTCGATGACGGCTTCGAGCTCAGAAGTCTCTCCGCTCAGCGAAATGAGGATCGCGACATCGCCGTTTGCCGCCATTCCGAGATCGCCATGGATTGCTTCAGCAAGGTGCAGGAAAGTCGCGGTTGTTCCGGTCGACGCGAACGTCGCCGCGATCTTGCGCCCGACATGGCCCGATTTGCCAAGACCGCTGACGATCAGCTTGCCCTTGCAGTCGATGATCAGCCGGACCGCGTCCTCGAACGGCCCGTCGAGGCTGTCGGCGAGCGCGTCCAGCGCCCGCGCTTCGTCGTGCAGGATTTCACGCCCGAACTGGAGGACGTCTTGCGCCATGCCCCGGCCCTAGCGCAAGCGCCGCACGGCTGTGAAGCTTGACGGCGCATCGAGCAGCCGCTTGGGTCGCCGCCGAAAGGGGCTCGAATGGCCAAGAAACTCACTCGGTACATCCTGATCGCCCTCGTTCTCGGGATCCTCGTTGGATGGGCGATCAATCATTCGATCGACGACGGAACACCGGCGTCGGCCGACCGGCTGAAGTCCATCGCCGATTATCTCAGCATCGTCACCGCGCTGTTCCTTCGCCTGATCAAGATGATCATCGCTCCTCTCGTCTTCTCGACCCTGGTCTCGGGCATTGCGCATATGGGCGATGTCGCAGCGCTCGGCCGCGTCGGTCTACGCTCGATCGGCTGGTTCATTCTCGCGAGCCTGGTCTCGCTCACTCTCGGACTCATCCTCGTCACCGCCCTTCATCCAGGCGTCGGCCTCAACCTTGCGCTTCCGGCGGCGGCAGGAGCGAGCGGTGTCGAGACGGCGGCCTTCAACCTCAAGGACTTCGTCAGCCATCTCGTCCCTGCCTCGATCTTCGAGGCGATGAGCACCAACGAGATCCTTCCGATCGTCATCTTTTCGCTGTTCTTCGGAATTGCGCTCACTGCCATCGGCGAGAAGGGCAAGCCGATCGTTCAAGGCGTCGAAGCGCTGGTTCGAGTGATGCTCCAGATCACCGACTATGTGATGCGCTTTGCGCCCTTGGCGGTGTTCACCGCGGTCGCCAGCGCGCTTGCCGAGCGCGGCCCTCAGATCATCGCGACCTTGAGCAAGTTCGTCGGCAGCTTCTACCTCGGGCTCGCGATCCTCTGGGCGCTCCTGGTCGCCGTCTGCTTTCTCATCGTCGGCCCCCGCACTCGCCATCTCGTTCGCTACATTCGCGATCCGGTCGTTCTTGCCTTCTCGACCGCGTCTAGCGAAGCCGCCTATCCCAGAACGCTCGAGGCGCTCGACCGGTTCGGAGTCCCGCCGAGGATCGCCAGCTTCGTCCTTCCGCTCGGTTATTCGTTCAACCTCGACGGCTCGATGATGTACATGACCTTCGCGACGATCTTCATCGCTCAGGCTTATGGAATCCAGCTCAGCCTCGGCCAGGAAATCACGATGCTCCTGGTGCTGATGGTGACGTCAAAGGGCATGGCTGGAGTTCCGCGCGCAAGCCTCGTCGTCATTGCCGCGATCATGCCGATGTTCAAGATTCCCGAAGCCGGGCTGCTATTGATCCTGGCGGTCGACCATTTCCTCGACATGGGCCGCTCGGCCACCAACGTCGTTGGAAATGCGGTTGCAGCGAGCGTGGTCGCGCGCTTCGAAGGCGGCCTCCTCGAGGAACGATCGCCTGAGATCGAGCCGAAGCCTGCCCCATCGCATGTCGCTCGAAGCGGCGAGATCCACGACCATTTCTAGCCAAACGGCTGGTCGATACTCGGCGGCGGCTGGCTGAAGAATTTGGGACCGGTCTCGGTCATGTGCCAGCAGTCCTCGAGCCGGACCCCGAACTTGCCCGGAAGGTAGATCCCCGGCTCGTCGGAAAAGCACATTCCGGGTGCAAGCGGGGTCTTCTCGCCGTGAACCAGATAGACCGGTTCATGACCCTCCATGCCGATGCCGTGCCCGGTGCGGTGCGACAGGCCGGGAAGCTTGTAGCCGGGTCCATAGCCCCAGCTTTCGTAGGCACGCCGGACTGCGTCATCGACCGCGCCCGCCGGCACTCCGACCTTGGCTGCGCGGATCGCGATCTGCTGGCCTTCGTGGACCTGGTTCCACACCTTGCGCTGCTCGGGGTTTGGTACCGCTCCGTAGACGAACGTTCGAGAGATATCGGACTGGTAACCGTGGAGCGTGCAGCCGCAGTCGAATAATACAATGCTTCCACGCTTCACGGATTGCGGCTTTCGCGATCCGTGCGGCTGAGCGGCGGCTTCGTCGATGAGGACGAGCGCGAACTCGGGGCTGCCCCCGAGCGCGGTCGTCGCAGCGTCGATCGCTCGGCTGAAGTCCGCCGGGACCATCCCCAATTTTGCATTCTCGCCGGCGTGGCGCATCGCCTTCAAAGTAATGTCATTCGCGGCTTGCATCAGCGCCAGCTCTGCCTGGGATTTGATCATCCGCTGCGCCCGAACGACCGGATTGGCGGAAACGAAGCGAAGCCCCGCAAGCTCGTTTTGAAGACGGTCGAGGATGAAGAAACGGTCGGTTTCCTCAAAGCCAATTGGATCTGAGGCAATTTTGCGCTCGCGCAGGAAATCCGCGACGAGCTTCAGCGGCTCCTCGTCTTCGTTCCAGGTTCGAACCTCCGCCGGGATCGCGAGCGTCTCCTTGACAGAGGGGCTCTCGAAGAAGGGCGTGACGATGATCGGGTCACCTTGCGCCGGGATGACGGCGGCGGTCAGTCGCTCCGATCGAAACCATTGGACGCCGGTATAATAATCAAGGCTCGGCCCGGCCTCGACGATGACCGCCCCGATCCCGCTTTTTTGCATCAGCGAGCGCGCCTTAGCGATTCGGCCGAGCCGCTCTTGCGACGAGATCGGCGGCGGTGACTCCATCGACTTCAGCGCTTCCGCCGCTTGGGCCATCGCGCGGCTCGGCGGCAGCGCCATCATGGCGGCTGCGCCGCTTCCCCCTGAAAGAAGGCTTCGCCGGTCAAGTCGCGCAAAGGTCATTCTCGTGGATCCTCTTTTGAGGGAAAAGCACTGTTGCACGCCTTCGGCCAATCGGCCAGCAGGTGCGAAGAGCCCAGGCCAAGATGTTCGAACCCGCAATTCACGATGGCATGAAGCGCCCCGGAGCACGCGAGATGACCGCTCTCCTCGCGGCCTTGATGGCGCTCAATTCTTTCGCGATCGATGCGATGATCCCGGCATTGCCCCAGATCGGACAGTCGTTGAATGTCGCTCGCGAGAATGACCGGCAGCTGGTCGTGATCGCCTATTTCGTAGGCTTCGCATCCACCCAATTGGTGTGGGGACCACTCGCCGACCGGTTCGGACGAAAACCGATCATGGCCGCAGGGGTTGGCCTCTACGCCATCTTCGCGCTGCTATGCGCCTTTGCCCAGACCTTTCCTCTGCTCATCGCTGGACGGATCTTGATGGGCGCCTCGGCCGCCGCATCCCGCGTCCTCGTGGTCGCGATGGTCCGCGACCTGTTCGAAGCCGAAGCGATGGCGAGGGTCATGAGCCTCGTCTTCATGACCTTCATGCTGGTACCGGTGCTCGCGCCCAATGTCGGGCAGCTCATCTTAATGTTCGCGTCGTGGCGGGCGATCTTCGTCGCTTTCGCAGCTTACGCCGCTGTCATGATCATTTGGTCGTGGCTGCGGCTTCCAGAGACCCTCCATCCCGAGTTCAAGCAGCCACTCAAATGGCGGGCGATGAGCACCGCGATCGCAAAGGCCCTCAGCGAGCGTCAATCGCTCGGCTACACGCTCGCGGTAACGGTCAGCTTCTCAGGGCTGGTTGCCTATATTTCCTCGATCCAGCAGATCGTCTTCGACGTCTTTCACGAAGCGCCACTGATCGGCCTCGTGTTCGCTTCGATCGCGGCGCCGATGGCGCTCGCTTCCTATCTCAACGCCCGCGTGGTCGAGCGCTTCGGGCTACGCCGCGTGGGTCATAGCGCCGCGCTCGTGATGGTGATCATCACGGCAGCTCACGCCGCGGTCGCACTTTCCGGGTTCGAGACCCTGCCCTGGTTTATCATTCTTCAGGGACTGACGATGGCGAGCTTCTCCTTCACCTCGTCGAACCTCGGGACGCTGGCGATGGAGCATATGGCGCCGATTGCCGGCACCGCTTCCTCGGTTCAGGGGGTCATCGGCACGATTGGGGCCGCTGCGATCGGCTTCGTCATCGGTCAGCTGTTCGACGGCACCGTCATTCCATTCGCTCTCGGCACGGCCGCTTGCGCAGCCGGAGGCTTTCTCATCATCGTCTTGACTGAACCGAGACGATTGTTCGCCCGCATTGGCCCTAAACGGGCGGACACGATTCCGCCCGTGCCCGAGGAAGTCGCCTAAATCGTGTGTTATTCAACTTGAAAGGAACCGAGACTAGCGGCGAGTTCGCTTAGTCGGTTACGATGTCGTCCTCGTCACTGGCCGCGCCCACCATCAGCGCCTCGCCGACCTCCTCGGTGCGACCTCGGATCGCATTCTCGATCCGCTTCGCGACCTCGGGATTCTCCTTGAGATAGGTCTTGGAGTTCTCGCGGCCCTGGCCGATCCGGATGCTGTCATAGCTGAACCATGCGCCCGATTTCTCGACCAGTCCCGCCTTAACGCCGAGGTCGAGGATCTCGCCGACCTTCGACACACCCTCGCCATACATGATGTCGAACTCGACCTGCTTGAACGGCGGAGCGACCTTGTTCTTGACGACCTTCACCCGGGTCGCGTTGCCGACAATTTCGTCGCGGTCCTTGATCTGGCCGGTGCGACGGATGTCGAGACGAACCGAAGCATAGAATTTCAGCGCATTGCCGCCCGTCGTCGTCTCGGGATTACCGTACATCACGCCGATCTTCATGCGCACCTGGTTGATGAAGATGACGGTGCAGCGCGAGCGACTGATCGAGCCGGTGAGCTTGCGGAGCGCCTGGCTCATGAGCCGGGCCTGAAGGCCGACGTGGCTATCGCCCATCTCGCCCTCGATCTCCGCTCGCGGCACCAGGGCTGCGACAGAGTCCACCACCAGCACATCGATTGCGTTCGAGCGAACGAGCGTGTCGACGATCTCGAGCGCCTGCTCGCCAGTATCCGGCTGCGACACGATCAGCTCGTCGATGTCGACTCCGAGTTTCCTTGCATAGATCGGGTCGAGCGCATGCTCGGCATCGACGAACGCCGCGGTTCCTCCATTCATCTGCGCTTCCGCGATCGCGTGCAGCGCGAGCGTGGTCTTACCCGAGCTCTCCGGGCCATAGATCTCGACGATGCGTCCGCGCGGAAGCCCACCGACGCCAAGCGCGATGTCGAGGCCGAGTGAACCGGTCGGCGTCGTCTCGATTTCGATTCTCTCGCGGCTGCCGAGCTTCATTGCCGAGCCCTTGCCGAATGCGCGGTCGATCTGCGCAAGCGCCGCCTCGAGGGCCTTCTGACGATCCATGCTGGACACTTCTACTCCGCTACCGATGACCTTCAACTGCGCTGCCATGTCCCCTGTCTCCGTTCAAGCTTCAATCATCGGCGGCCGAGGACCGCCTGTGGAGAACAAGCCGTATCCTATTTGTTCTACGAGAACAATAGGAGAACAAAAACTAGCTCGAACAGCGCCTCGAGGACTGGAGATATCGAAGGGTCGGATCCGCGCGAGGTAGGGCCGCGGTTCTCAACGACAGGATTAAAGCGAAAGCAGTCGCTGCCAAGGGGCGTGGAACTGATCCCGATTGATGCCGGTTAGCCCGGAATCACATCTCCAGCGCCCGTGCCCGCATCGTCGCCCGGCTCGGGGCGGGTGTCGAAGACCTCGTCGATGAGGCCGAACGTCTTGGCTTCGTCGGATTCGAGGAACTTGTCGCGATCCATCGCCTTCTCGATCTCCTCGAGCGCCTGGCCGGTGTATTTCGCGTAGAGTTCGTTGAGACGCTGGCGCATGCGCAAGATCTCGCGCGCCTGAATCTCGATATCGGCCGCCATGCCCTGGGCACCGCCCGAGGGCTGATGGATCATGATCCGGCTGTTGGTCAATGCGACACGCATGCCGGGCTCGCCGGCCGCGAGCAGGAAGCTCCCCATCGACGCTGCCTGACCGATGCAGACCGTGCTCACCTTGGGACGGATATATTGCATCGTATCGTGGATCGCGAGGCCCGCCGTCACCACGCCGCCTGGCGAGTTGATATACATGAAGATGTCCTTCTTCGGGTTCTCTGACTCGAGGAAGAGCAACTGGGCGGTGATCAACGAGGCCATATGGTCCTCGATCGGACCCGTGATGAAGACGATCCGCTCACGCAGCAGCCGCGAATAAATGTCGAAGCTGCGCTCGCCCCGGTTGGATTGCTCGATGACGATGGGAACGAGCTGCGAAACGATGTCCTGATGGTCGATCACAAGAAGCGGGTCCTTTATTGATGCCCCGCTTACATCGGCGTGAAATAGGAAAGGTTCAAGGAGCGAACGGCGCTGGCAGCGAGAGATAGGCGAGCCGTCTGACTTCCCTCCGTCCGCGGGTGACGGTGTCGAGAATAAGGCCGGCAAAGATGCACAGAACCGCGACGATCACCATGCCGGTGGCGAGGATGGCGGTCGGGAACCGCGGCACGAGACCGGTCTGGAGATAAGTGCGCATGAGCGGGATCGCGAGCACGATCGCGGCCACCAGCAGCAGGGAGCCGATCCCGCCATAGAACAGGACCGGTCGCTCGATCCGATACAGGGTGCCGATCGTCCTTAAAATCCGCCATCCATCCCCGAAGGTTGAGAGTTTCGAATGCGAGCCCTGGGGCCGAGCGCCGTAGCTGGTCTCGAGCTCCCCGACCGGCATCCGCAGCTCGAGCGCGTGGACGCTCATCTCGGTTTCGATCTCGAAACCCTCGGAAAGCACCGGGAAGCTTTTCACGAAGCGGCGCGAGAACACTCGGTAACCGGAGAAGATATCGCTGAAGCTGCGGCCAAACAGGCCCGCGAGAAGGCTCGTGAAGAGCTTGTTCCCAAGAACATGGCCGCCGCGATAGGCGTCCTTGGCCTCGTGAACTCGTGCCCCGACGACCATGTCTAGCTGCTCCGCCAGGAGCATCTCGACCATCTTCGGTGCTGCCGCCGGGTCGTAGGTAAGGTCGCCGTCGGCCATCAGATAGACGTCGGCATCAATGTCCGCGAACATGCGCCGAACAACGTGGCCCTTGCCCTGCTGCTTTTCGCTCCGAACGACCGCACCGGCTTCACCGGCGAGCTCGCGCGTTCGGTCGCGGCTATTGTTGTCGTAGACGTAAATCGTCGCGCCCGGCAGAGCGGACCTGAACCCGGCAACGGTCGCGCCGATCGCCGCTTCCTCATTATAGCACGGCAGAAGCACGGCAATTCTGGGCGGCGCGCGATCCAAGCTGGTCCCCCTCGATCAATCGCCGAACGGCTAAAGCCGCCAGGCCTGCTAGTCCAGCCGCGCTGTCGTTATGTGGAGCAGTCGGAAATCTTGAGAAGCATCAATGACGGACCATTGCTCGCCCGGCGGAATGACGAATGAATCGGCGCCGTTCACTTCGTGCCTGCCGCGAAATTCGAGCGAGGCCGACCCGTCGAGCACGAAACCGAACACCAGCTCGCCGGCATGCGCGGGAAAGTCGATGCGATCGCCGGCGCCGGGTCGGATCGTCCGAGCGTTCGAAAGTTCCGCCGTTGCCATGCCGAGCCCGGTCTCCTGCGCTTCCCCGCCGTAGAGCGGGCACCATCGAGAGTGATCGGCAACGTGACGGAGAAAGCATTGGCCGCCGAAGCTTCGCTCAGGGACCGAGCCATTCGGAAGTTCGAGCTCGTGATCGGCAAAAGTCGCATGGAGCGCCGGCGCGGTGACCTCGACGACCTCGAGACCTTCCGAGCTTTCGAGGACCCGATGGCGAATTTCGGGGGGTTGCAGCACGAGATCGCCTTCAGTCATGACGAACGGCTCGCCCTGATCCTCGTAGACGACTTGCACCCAGCCACGCCGGACATGGATCATCTGGAGCGCGACCCGATGGTAATGGATCCAGTCTGCGACCAGCCCACCTTCCGGAATGGAGATGTGGGATGCAATGTAGCGCCCGCCGAGCCGGCTCGGGATGAGGTCGCGGTAGAGCAAGCCAGCGCGGCCCTCGCCTGAAGACGAAGACGCGCGCGTCACAACGAACTCGGGCGTGAAGCGGGGCAGAGCATCGGACGGTGGCGGGGCATCAGGCCGGCAAGTCAGCCGGACATTCTCCACGCCCTTGCTCAGTTGCGCCGAGTGCGGATCGTCCGCGGGATAGATGAGGTCGAGACGGAAGCCGCGGCGCCTGAGATCGTCGATGGCGAGGTTCAGATCCTCGCAAACGATCTCGCGCTCGTTCAACCCTTCTTGGCCGGCTTCTTCGCTTTTGCGGCGGGCTCGCCTGCGGCCTTCGCGGAAGGCTTGGCTTCGGCCTTGCCGGCCGCCTTCGCAGCAGCCGTGTTCGCGGGCTCGCTCTTGAGCGGCTTGGCGGGTTTGGGCGCTTTCGGTTTTTCGACGATATCGGCCTTCTTCGCCGGAGCCTTCGCCTTGGTCAGCTCCTTCGCCTCTACCTTTGGCTCGGCGTCCTTCTTCTTGGCCGCGGCCTTTTTCGCCTTGGGCTTCTCGCCATGGTCATGGCCGCAGTCAGGACCATGGACATGGCCTTGCTCGCTCTCGAGGTCGGCTTCGAGCTGCTCGCGCGTCGCCTTGCGGTCGGTGATGTCAGCCTTGGAGAAGAGGAAATCGACGACCTTGTCCTCGTAAAGGGGCGCTCGAACCTGGGCTGCGAACATCGGATTTTCCTGAACGAGCTGGATGAAGCGCTTCTGCTCCTCACCCCGATACTGCGAGGCGCTCTGGGCAACCAGTCGGTTCATCTCCTGCTCGGTGACCTCCACTCCATTGGCGGCGCCAACTTCCGACAAGAGCAGGCCGAGACGCACCCGGCGCTCGGCGATTCGGCGATAATCCGCCGATTCCTGCTCGATTTCCTCGAGGGCAGCCTTGGGATCGGCTTCATGGCTGGCTTCGTGACGAAGCTGGTTGAGGATGTTCTGATATTCGGCCTCGACCATGGATTTCGGGCACGACGAAATCGTGCCGCTCGGCGAGGACGTCGAGGAGTTGCCGCTTCATGTGGGTGCGGGTCAGCCCGCTCAGCTCCTGCTCGATCTGGCCTCGGACCAAACCCTTGAACTGGTCGAGATCGTTGAGGCCGAGGGTCTTGGCGAGCTCATCGTCGAGCTTGGTCTCGCCTGCCGTCTTCACGCCTTTCACCGAAACCGCGAAGGTCGCATCCTTGCCCTTGAGATTGTCGACTGGATAGTCGTCGGGGAAGGTCACCTTCACTTCGCGCGAGTTGCCGGCCTTCGCCCCGACGAGCTGGTCCTCGAACCCTGGAATCAGCCGTCCGGAGCCGAGCTCGACGGACATGTCCTCGCCCTTGCCGCCTTCGAACGGCTTACCTTCGACTTGGCCCTCGAAGTCCATGACCACGAGGTCGCCTTTCGCCGCGCCATGCTTCTTGGCTGCGTCTTCCCAACGCTTGCTCTGGCTGGCGATCTGCTCGATCTGCTCATCGACGAGCTTTTCATCCGGCTCGACGGTCAGCCGCTCCAGCTTGAGGCCGTCGATCTTGGGTGCGGGGACGTCCGGAAGCGCCTCGAGGCTGACATAGACCTCCGCGTCCTTGCCGGGCGCATATTGGTCATCGAGCTCGACCTGCGGCTGAAGGGCCGGACGAATGTTCTGCTCACTCAAGAGCTGCTGGACGCCGTCCTGGACCGCGCCTTGCAGAGCATCGCCACGGATCGCTTCGCCGTGCATCTTGCGAATGAGGTTCGGTGGAACCTTGCCCGGGCGGAAGCCTGGCATCCGCACCTGCGGAGCGATGCGCTTCACTTCCTTCTCGACCCGAGCCTCGATGTCCTCGGCGGGAATGGTCAGCATGAAGGCGCGCTTGAGGCCTTCGTTCTGCGTCTCGACGGTCTTGATACTCACGTTTTTGAAAATCCCGATGAAATCCTGACGTCCCGGTGCAGCCGAATGGTGCGCGCGGAGGGACTCGAACCCCCACATCTTTCGACAACAGGACCTAAACCTGCCGCGTCTACCAATTCCGCCACGCGCGCGGACGCCGTAGGTGGCGCGGCCTATAACAGGCGTGGCCGGATGGGCAACCCGATTGGGACGGCAACTGTCTGTTCGCAGGCGCGTTCCCAAACGCTGGAGAACCCTTCATGCAAGAACAGCCCCAACCCAACGAGCCGCCAACGACGCCTTCGCCCTCGCCGCCCAGCCCGCCTCAACCAGGGCAACCCACCGAGCCACCGCCGGGCATCCCGACCCATTCGCCCGACATCGACGTGCCGTCCCCGCCCTCTCCGGGAACGAGCCCGTCTCCAGGTCCGATCTCACCGGTCGGCTAGAGTTGATTTCTCTTATGTTGAATTGCGGCATGCTTTGGGTGCCCGCCTGACAAGCTGCGCGTGCACATTTGGTGACTGGGGCGGCGCTCCGACATGGGCGCATGGAGACGGATTATTTGGCTGATATTTGCCGAATATACTCAGCTGCGTTCCTGCTTCGTTCTAGAATGCGGCATGGTCATGCTGACCCACAAGCTCCGCATGAAGGTGCGTACCAACGCTCAGCGTGAGGCGCTGGAAAGAGCGCTCGAGACCAGTCGCTTTGCTGTACAACGCCGGACTTGAAGAACGCAGCAACGCCTGGAGCAAGGCGGCCTTGAGGATCGGCTATGCCGATCAGTGTCACAGCCTCACCATCCTCTCGGGCGATCCGTCGCTCCATGGGCTTCCGGTGGCCTTGCTCCGCTGGCCGCTCAAGACGCTTGATCAGGCCTTCAACGCCTTCTTCCGGCGCCTCCGCAGCGGCGACAAGCCAGGATATCCCCGCTTCCGCTCGATCACGCGCTGGCGGAGCTTCGGTTATAGCGAGCGCTGTGTCTGGAAGCTCGTCGGCCGCCGCCTCGACCTCACCCGCATCGGCCGCTTCCAGCTCCATCTCCACCGCGCGCTTGACGGTGAGCTGCGCTCGCTGGTGATTAAGCGCGAAGGACGCAAGTGGTTCGCGCTGATCACCTTCAAGCTCGCCAATGCCCCGGCCCATGCCGGGCCTGCGGTCGGGATCGATGTGGGTGTGACGCGCCTCGCGACTCTTTCAACCGGGGAGGTCCTTTCCAATCCGCGCGAGGGCAAACGCCGCTCGCGGGCGATTGCCGCGGCAAGCCGGGCGCTGGCCCGCGCAAGGAAGGGCTCGAAGCGTCGCCGCCACCTGAAGGAGCGGCTCGCCACACTCAAGCGCCACGAGGCGAATGCCCGCTCGACTTACCTCCACCAGCAAAGCGCATGGCTCACCCGGCGCTACCGAACGATCGTCATCGAGGACCTCAAGATCAGGAACATGGTGCGCTCGGCCAAAGGAACGCTCGACAAGCCCGGCACGCGCGTTGCCCAGAAATCTGCTCTCAACCGCTCCATCGCCGATGCGGCATGGGGCCGCTTTGTCACCTACCTTGCCTACAAGGCCGAACGCGCCGGTGGGCAAGTCATCCGCGTGAAGCCGCACAATACGAGCAACTATTGCTCAAGCTGCGAGCAGCTCACGCCAAGCAGGATCGGAGACGCGTTCATTTGTGCCCATTGCGGTCACACAAGCGACCGCGATCACAACGCCGCCCTCAACATCCTCGCCCGGGGCATCGCGGCTCCGGTGGCCATGGCAGCCTAGCCGCCATGGCCGTGAAATGTCGTTTGATCACATCAAACTGAAACGCGATCTAGCTTTGCCGAGGCGACGGTCGCCTCGAGGTCTTGCAGGAGCTGGCCTTTGATCCTTAGCGGTCCGGACAAAAAGCCGGCGTTCCCTCGAGGCAATGGCCGTCGACCGATCCCGGGACGAGCGGGAGCTCGATCAGCGCGGCCAATGTTGGCATGATGTCAACCGTATCCGCCGGCGCCTCGATCGTCGCTCCGCTGAAATCGTTGCGCCAGAACAGGATCGGCACGCGCCGATCATAATCCCACAAGCTGCCATGCGTGGCGACGGCGTTGACGACGTGGCCGATCGGCGTGACGTGCGGTTTCAGGACCACGAACAGGTCGCCCGAGCGCTGCGGATCAAAAGAGGCTCGGACGCGCTCGATCAGCGACCATTTGTCCGGGCTCGACGCCGGGATCGATGTGCGGGCGATCTCGTCCTTCGTGAACACGGCCTCGACCTGCGAGCTCGAACGGTAGATGCGCACCGCTTCATCGAGCGCTCGCTGCCGATCGGCGGCCGCGAGACCCCGCTCGAGGTAGATATCGCCGGTGACATCCCCGAGGAGGATAGGTCCGCTCAAGCCCAGCTTTGCTGCGATAGCCTTCCCCACGGACGATGGATTGAGATTGGGATCGACTCGCTGGGCATCGGCGACGCCGTGAAGGCGGAGGCGCTCGGGAAGATCCTGGCCGCCGTGGTCAGCGGTCAGGACGACCGCATAATCAACCCCGGTGCTGTCGAGATAGGCCAGGAAATCCCCGATCTCGCGGTCCAGCTCGACCATATTGAGGCACATTTCCTGCCCCTCGGTCCCAAAGTCATGGCCGATATGGTCGGTCGCCGAGAGGCCGACACTCAGGAGATCCGGCGCGTTGCCCTGCCCAAGGCGCATGTCCCGAACCAGTGCCGCCGACGCAGCCAGGATCGCTCCGTCGAGCTGAGGCGATGCCTCGAACGCCCCGACATCGCCGGCGGCGCGGGAGAAATTGCCGGCTCCGACAGGGGCATGGCCTTCAACCGGGATCGCCTGCGCTCTGGATGCGCAGGATGGCGGCGGCTGGAGGCCTTGCGAAGGCGCCGCAATCATCCGCGCAACGGCGGCATTGGCGGCGGCGATGCCCTTGGGCATTGGAGCAGAAAGATCGGTTGCGAACTGGCGGCCGTTCCAGAACCAGCGCTGATCCGAGTGGTGTCCGCCCATCATGACCGCAGAGCGGTCCTTGCCGGCAACTGCGACGTTGCGGCTTTGCGGCCATTGCGTCTTCATCAGATCGCCCAGCGTCGGGACCCGAAGGTGGGCCGCGGAAAGAGTGTAATGCGCAGAAGAGCTCCCGGGAACGGTCTCATCCTCGGCGCAATAGATCGTCTTGTCCGGACGCTGTGCCGATTGATCGATCCAATTGTTGCCGACAATTCCGGTTCGCGCCGGATGATCGCCGGTCAGGATCGTCGAATGACCCGGACAGGTCTCGGTCACTGCGTGGCTCTGAAATGCCTTGTCGAAAACTGTTCCGCTCGCAAGCCGGGCAAGGCCACCCGTGAATTGCGATCGATATTCGTCGAAGAGGTCGCCCGAGAGCTGGTCGACCGAGATGACGACGAGAAGCCTCGGCGGAGGCGGCCGCTGAGCAAGGGCTGGCGAACCAAGGACGAGCGCCGCTGCTGCGACAATGAGCTTGTGCATGGGGGTTCCGCCTAGCCCCGCCCGGCTGACGATTTCATGACAGTTTCGCCTGCAGCCGCTCATTGACCAGCTTGGGGTTGGCCTTGCCCTGCATCGCTTTCATCGTCTGGCCCACGAAGAAGCCGAACAGCTGCGGCTTGCCGCTCTTATATTCGGCGACCTTGTCGGCGTTGGCGGCGAGCACCTTGTCGATCTCGGCGTCAATCGCGCCGGTGTCGCTGGTCTGCTTGAGACCGCGGTTCTCGACGATCGCGGCCGCGCCCTCTCCGGTCTCGAGCATGATCTCGAACACCTGCTTGGCGATGGTTCCCGAGATCGTCCCGTCAGCAACCAGACCGAGCAGCCCAGCCGCCGCGTTCGGGGTCACAGGACCCTGCTCGATGCTCTCGCCGCGGCGGTTGAGGGCGCCGAACAGCTCGGCAACCACCCAGTTCGAACCCTGCTTTGGCTCCGCGCCCGCTTCGAGCAGCATGTCGAACCATCGTGCGGTCTCGACCTCGGCCGTCAAAACGCTGGCGTTGTAGGGCGTTATTCCAAGCTGCTCGAAGCGCTTGCGCTTGGAATCAGGCAGTTCTGGAAGGGTCGAGCGGCATTCCTCGAGGAAGGCTTCGTCGAGCTCGAGGGCAAGCAAATCAGGGTCCGGGAAGTAGCGATAGTCGTGTGCATCTTCCTTCGAGCGGAGCGACCTCGTGACATTCTTGTCGGGGTCGTAGAGCCGAGTCTCCTGGGCAACGGTTCCGCCTCCCTCGATCAGCTCGACCTGCCGCCGCGCTTCATGCTCGACCACGGCCATGACGAAGCGAACCGAATTGACGTTCTTGGTTTCCGTTCGAGTCCCCAGGTCTCCGCCGAGCTTGCGCACACTGACGTTCACGTCGGCGCGCATCGAGCCCTCCTCCATATTGCCGTCGCAAGAGCCGACATAGCGGAGGATCGATCTCAGCTTCCTCAAGTAAGCTCCTGCTTCCGCAGGCGAACGCATGTCGGGTCTCGACACGATCTCCATCAGCGCCACGCCGCTGCGATTCAAATCGACATAGCTCATCGTCGCATGCTGGTCGTGCATCAGCTTGCCCGCGTCCTGCTCGACGTGGATCCGCTCGATGCCGATCGTCTTGGCCGAGCTCTCGTCCTTCTCGTCAGTGAGGATCTCGAGCTCGCCCTCGCCGACCAGCGGGTGGTAGAGCTGGCTGATCTGATAGCCCTGCGGGAGGTCGGCGTAGAAATAGTTCTTGCGGTCGAAGCGCGACCAAAGGTTGATCTTTGCATCGATCGCCATGCCCGTCCGAACGGCCTGGCGGATACATTCCTGGTTCGGCACCGGAAGCATCCCGGGCATCGCTGCATCGACCAGGCTGACCTGCGAATTGGGCTCCGCCCCGAACGCGGTCGCCGCTCCTGAAAACAGCTTGGCTTTGCTCGCGGTGATCTGCGCGTGAACCTCGAGGCCGACCACGACCTCCCATTCGCCGGTTTCACCACTGATTCTGAAAGGTGTAGCAATATCCGCCATTTACCACCACTTCTGAGGTCGTGTTGTGAAGCCGGCCCGCTCTTCGATCGCAAGTCCCGCATTCAGCACAATCTGCTCGTCGAGTTCGTTGCCGATGACGTGCAGCCCAAGCGGCAGCCCCTGTTCATCAAGGCCGCCCGGAACGCTCATCGCCGGCAGTCCGGCAAGGCTCGCCGGCACCGCGAAGACGTCGTTCAAATACATCGCCAGCGGGTCCGTGGTCTCGCCAATCCCGAATGCCGCCGACGGGGCGGTTGGAGTGAGGATCAGGTCGCACTTCTCGAAGGCCTCGGCGAAGTCCTTCTTGATCAGCGCCCTCACCTTCTGAGCTTTCGTGAAGTAAGCGTCGTAAAAGCCTGCGGAGAGAACATAAGTGCCGATCATGATGCGGCGCTTGACCTCGGCCCCGAAGCCTTCGGCGCGAGTTGCGCAATACATTCCGTCGAGCCCGTCATTGCCGCTCTCTCGAAGGCCGTAGCGAACGCCATCGTAGCGGGCGAGGTTCGACGAGGCCTCAGCAGGAGCGATGATGTAGTAAGTCGGAAGCGCATATTTTGTGTGCGGAAGGCTGATCTCGACCGGCGTCGCCCCGGCATCCTTCAGCCATTCTATCCCCTGGTCCCACAAAGCGTTGATCTCGCCCGGAACTCCATCGATTCGATATTCCTTGGGGATGCCAACCCGCTTTCCCTTGAGATTGCTCGATAATTTGGCTTCCCATTTGGGAACCGGGAGGTCGAGCGAAGTCGAGTCCTTGGGATCGAAGCCCGCCATCGCTTCCAAAAGGATCGCACAGTCGCGCACTGTCCTCGCCATCGGGCCCGCCTGGTCGAGCGAGCTTGCGAAGGCGACAACGCCCCAGCGCGAGCAGCGACCGTAAGTCGGCTTGATCCCGCAGATACCGACGAACGCCGCGGGCTGGCGGATCGATCCGCCGGTGTCGGTGCCGGTTGCCCCCGCTGCGATGCCCGCAGCGACCGCCGCTGCCGAACCGCCCGAGGATCCACCCGGAGTTAGCCCGACATTGCTGCCTTTGCGCCGCCAGGGCGAGATCACCGGCCCGTAAGCGCTGGTCTCGTTCGACGAGCCCATGGCGAACTCGTCCATGTTGAGCTTGCCAAGCATGCCCGCTCCGGCGTTTCGCAGGTTTGCCGAGACCGTGCTTTCATAGGGCGGCTTGAACCCTTTCAGAATTCGGCTTCCCGCGGTCGTATCCACGCCCTTCGTCGCGAACAGGTCCTTGATGCCAAGCGGGATTCCGGCGAGCGCGGGCAGCTCATCTGAACCACGCGCCTTGTCGGCAGCGGCAGCAGCGGAGATCGCATCGTCCGGAGTTTCGACCGTGTAGGCGTTCAGCAATCGCGCCGCAGCGACAGCCTCATTGAAGCTCTCGGCGATCTCTAGCGCGGTGAAATGGCCCGATCGGAAACCGTCCCTAAGCTCCGCAATCGTCTTGGAGGTGAGGACGGTCACTCGATCACTTTCGGGACTGCGAAGAAGCCGTGCTGGGCCTCGGGCGCGTTGGCCAGCACGAGGTCGCGGATATCGCCTTCGGTCACGACATCCTCGCGAAGCCGAAGCTTCTGATCGATCACGGCGGTGAGCGGCTCAACGCCGTCGGTGTTGACCTCGGCGAGCTGCTCGACCCAGCCGAGGATATTGTTGAGCTCGGGCGCCAGCCGCTCGATCTCCTCGCTGCTCATCGCGATGCGCGCGAGCTTGGCGATGTGACGCACCTGCTGTGTGGAAACGGGCATGGGCGGGCGGATAGCCGCGAGGGTCAGGTGCGGCAAGCGAGTTGGCCTTAGTCGGAGCCGCAGTTCCTTTGATATTCGTCAGCGCCCTCGAGGATGAGCTCGACCGCTCGCTCGGGCCCGCCAACGCTGGTCACGGTGTAGGTTTGGCCACGTAGCCTCTTGTAGGTGGCGAAGAAGGTGCTGAGCTCGTCGACGAACGTCTGGCCCAGTTGCTCGAGGCGCTCGATCTTGGAGAAGAGCCGGCTTTCAATGAGGCGAGCGATCACCCGGTCATTGCGGCGCGGCTTCTTGTTCGGCTTGAATTGTTCTGCCTCGAGGATGCCGAGGATCTTGACCACGACGATCGAGCCTACCGGAAGGCTCGCTTCGGGAAGTATGAGAAGATCGAACGGATCGCCGTCGCCCGCGAGCGTCGAGGGGATGAAGCAGAAATCGAGCGGGAAGACCATTCCGAGCGGAAGGAACTTGCCGATCCGGAAACGGTGGCTCTTGGGGTCATAATAGACCTTCACACGCGAGCCCGCAGGCGCTTCCACCACCGCCTGGCAGGTCATCTTCGAACGATCCAGCTCGTGCGGAAGGGTTTCTAGCGGAGGCGGGATCATAGGGGCGCAATGCCCAATGCGCCCTTAGGTTGCCGCTCGTCGAAGTCGGCTGACTGACGAGACTCACCTTTTGCCCGCAGATGCCGGCTGCTTTTTGCTGCTTTTCTTCGCGCTCGAGGCCGATTTCGCCTTCGCTTTCGGCTTTGCCTTCGCTTTAGGCTTCGGCTTCGGCTTCGGCATCGGCTTCGATTTCGATTTCGATTTCGGCTTCGATTTTGGCTTCGATTTGGGCTCTGCTCTGACCTTCGACGACCCGGTCGCATCGTCGTTCGTCAGCGCCTCGAGGCTTCGACGTCCGATCTGAAGTGCCATGTCCCACAATGCCTCGCCCTGCCGGATTCCGGTCTTTGAAAGCTTGGCAAGCTCATCGCCAGCTTCGGACGCGAGCGCTCGCGCTCTTCGCGAATCCTTCAAGGCGGAGGCGGTCGCGACCAGTGCTGCAGCTACGACATCGGCGACCAGCGGGTTCTTGGCGAGCGCCTTGATGCCATCAGTTGCCTTGGCGCCCTTCTTTCCTTTTTTCTTCTTGTCCTTGGCCATGATTTCCCCCTTGTCACTCAATGGAAGGCCGCTCTCATACCCTTTTTCGTCACAAGTCTGTAACAGGCCTCTGTTTCAGAATGGCGACATGGGTTGGATCGCAGGCGCCGCACGTTGAACGAGGAATATAGCTCGCAACTCGTCGACGGCGAGGTGGTTGACGTTGCGCCTCTAACGGAGACCATCACGACGCCTGAGCCTCGCTATTTCAACCGAGAGCTCAGCTGGCTCGCGTTCAATCGGCGCGTGCTTGAGGAATCGTGCAATCCAAGCCATCCGCTGCTCGAACGCATTCGCTTTCTCTCGATTTCGGCGAATAACCTCGACGAATTCTTCATGGTTCGAGTTGCCGGCCTCAAGGCACATCAGGCGCTCGGCGTCGAAGAATTGTCGCCCGAAGGACTGACCGTCGCCCAGCAACTTGCCGCGATCACGACCGAAGCTGACCTCCTGGTCACGAGCCAGCACGAGGTTTGGGCGGAACTCCAATCCGACCTCGATCTAGCCGGCATGCACGTCGTGACCGACGAGCCCCTCGACGAGCTTTCCGAGAAATGGCTGGACGTTCATTTCCGAGAGCAGATTTTTCCGGTGCTGACGCCGCAGGCCATCGACCCAGCGCATCCTTTCCCCTTCATCCCCAACAGGGGACTGACGCTCATCTTCGAATTGAAGAAGGGAAAGGTCAGCGTCCGCGAGCTGATCATGGCGCCCGCGACCTTGCCGCGCTTCATCCGAATCCCTGGCGAAGGCGGCCGCCATATCGCGCTCGAGACCCTGATCCGGCGCAAGACGGATTATCTTTTCCCCAAGTATGAGGTTCTTCGCGGGGGCGCGTTCCGGATCATCCGCGACAGCGACATCGAGGTCGAGGAAGAAGCCGAGGACCTGGTCCTCTACTTCCGAACCGCGATCAAGCGTCGGCGTCGCGGCCGCGTCGTTCGCCTCGAGCTTGCGCCCGGGATGTCGGACAGCCTGGTGCATTTTGTTCAGGAGGGCATGGACGCCGCAACCGCGATCGTCTCGCAGAGCCGTGGCTTTTTGGGGATGACCGATCTCTCGCAGCTCGTCGAGGAGGACCGGCCCGACCTCAAGTTCGTGCCATTCAATCCGCGCTTCCCGGAACGCATTCGAGAGCATGGCGGCGATTGCTTCGCAGCGATCCGCGAGAAGGACATCCTCGTCCACCATCCGTACGAGAGCTTCGAGGTCGTCGTCGCCTTCATCCAGCAGGCGGCAGCCGACCCCGACGTCATCGCGATCAAGCAGACGCTCTACCGTGCGGGCCGGCAGTCGGCGATCATCAAGGCACTCATCGATGCTGCTGAATCGGGCAAATCGGTGACGGCCGTGGTCGAGCTCAAGGCACGGTTCGACGAAGAGCAAAATCTCACCTGGGCAAGCGCGCTCGAACGTGCTGGTGTGCAGGTCGTCTACGGCTTCATCGAGTGGAAGACCCACGCCAAGGTCTCGATGATCGTCCGGCGCGAGGAAAAGGGCTACCGCACCTACTGTCACTTCGGAACCGGCAACTATCATCCGGTGACCGCCAAGATCTACACCGACCTTAGCTATTTCACCGCCGAGCCCAAGACCGGCCGCGATGCAGCAAAGCTGTTCAACTACATCACCGGCTATCTCGATCCTCGAAACCTCAAGCAGCTGGTGCTGTCCCCGGCGCAGCTCCGAAATGAGCTGATCCGATTGATCGAGGCCGAGATCGCAGCGAAAACGGCAGGGAAGCCTGCCGGCATCTGGGCGAAAATGAATTCGCTGGTCGATCCCATCATCATCGACAAGCTCTATGAGGCGAGCGCGGCCGGCGTTTCGATCGACCTCATCATCCGGGGCATTTGCTGTTTAAGGCCCGGGGTTCCCGGGCTTTCCGACAATATTTACGTCAAGTCGATCGTCGGACGGTTCCTCGAACATGGCCGACTGTGGGCGTTCGCCAACGAACACGAGCTGCCGAACCCCGCAGCGAAGGTCTACATCAGCTCGGCCGACTGGATGCCGCGCAACTTCGACAGGCGCATCGAATATATGCTTCCGATCGAGACCAAGACTGTCCACGCGCAGCTCCTCGACCAGGTGATGGTCGCCAACCTTCTCGACAATCAGCAAAGCTGGAGGCTGAATTCGGACGGCAGCTACGCCAGGCTCCAGCCAAAGCCTGGGCAGGAGTTCAACCTCCACAATTATTTCATGTCGAACCCCTCGCTCTCGGGACGCGGGCAGGCGCTGAAGAAGGGCAGGAAAGTCCCGAAGCTGCGCTTCCAGAGGGGACGGTGAGCGACTGGAGCAGCGATGCGCCGGACGGCGCGGTGCCTGCTGGCCTGATTTGAGCTAGCTACCGAGTTTTTCCCGATCGAGCCGCTGCTGAGCGATGCGCAGCGCCTTTGCGATCGCTTCGCCTGCGCTCAACCCACTCGTATCCAGGATGATCGCGTCCATTGCCGGCAAGAGCGGGGCTATTTCGCGCGTCGAATCGCGCTGGTCGCGGGCACGGATGTCGCCGAGCACGTCCTCATAGCCGACGTTCATTCCCCGTGCTTCAAGCTCCTTCATCCGCCGCTCGGCACGAACCTCGGGCGAAGCGGTGACGAACAGCTTCACGTCCGCTTCGGGCGCGATCACGGTGCCAATGTCGCGGCCGTCGAGCACTGCTCCGCCATCCTGTTGAGCAAAATCCTGCTGACGCTTGAGAAGCGCCGTTCGAACCGACTGATAGGCCGAGATCCGCGAGGCGATTTCGGAAACCGGCTCGCTCCGGAGCTCGGGGTCATCGGGGTTGAAACCCAAAGAATCGCACGCTCGAAGAGCTTCGAACTCGTTGGCTGGGTTGCCGCCCCAGCGCCAGAGGTTGAGTGCGACCGCACGATACAAGAGGCCGGTATCCATGTGCGGCAGGCCCAATTGCTTGGCGAGAGCACGAGCAATCGTGCCTTTGCCGCTCGCGGCCGGGCCGTCGACCGCAATGACCGCACCACTGTTTTTCGAAGACTTCGAGACCATATCCACTACTAGGAGCGCGCTTTGACAGGGGCATATGCCTATGGCAAGGCGCGCCGCCGAACGCCCCGGCAAGTCCGCGGCATCCGACATCTTACTGGAGTTAAGACCCAAATGGTGAAGCCCGAATGGGGCGCCAAGCGCACTTGCCCCAAGTGCTCGACCCGATTCTATGACCTCGGTAAGGACGATCCGGTCCACTGCATTGAGTGCGGGACCGACTTCCTTCCCGAACCGGTGCTGAAATCGAAGCAGCCGCTTGCATTCGAAGCGGCCCCGGTGGCCAAGGAACCTGAGAAGGCCGACGACGATCTTGCTGCGGACGATCTCGCGATCGACGAGGACGAGGAAGTCAGCGCGGACGAGGAGGTCGATCTGGAAACGGGTGACGACGACCTCGGAGTCGAAGCGGCCGGCGAGGACGACGACAGCTAGATCTGGCAGATTCCCCCTTTTCCAGCGGGGGATGTTTCGCCTACAGGCGCGAGGACGTGGGGCCGTAGCTCAGCTGGGAGAGCGTCGCAATGGCATTGCGAAGGTCAGGGGTTCGATCCCCCTCGGCTCCACCATTCAGGTGCTGATTTTGGCTTTTCGAAGCCAATTTTTGAATTTCTGATTAGCCATTTTCCCTCAATTTTGGACCACTGACAGCTGCCCGGGATGTAAGTGAAACTGGGTTCGCGGCGTTCTTTCAACGTTCAGGCTCCCTCTTGTATGGCGGACTGGGGGAGGACCGAAAGGACCGACCATGTTCAAACTGCTATTGCTCGCTGCCGCCGCCACGGCGCTCGTTGCGGCACCGGCGGCCGCGAAGCACCGCAATCACCGACATTATGGCTATCAAAGCTACGGCTATGCGTATCCGACTTACGGCTACAGATACGGCTATCAACCCTACGGCTATAGCGCTTATAGCTACCAGCCCTACAGCTATGGCTCGTACGTGTACGGCCTCGGCGGGTACGGTTACAACCCCTACGGCTACTCAGCCTACCGTTATCAGCAGCCCTACGGATATTGGCGCTACGGCAACCGAGGATATTGGCAGCAACGCAGACATGATGAAGATCGCGGCTGGCGGCGGCACGAACACCACGGCGACGACGACCACGATTGATCGATTGAAATAGAGACCGGTCGAGCATGTCGACCCATCTCACATTCTCGCTTGAAAGCGCGCATTTCGAGCCGCGAGGCAAACTTCACTCGCGTGGCGGCAATGGTATAAGAGCTTAGTCCGGATTGGCCCCCTCAGCGTCGTTTTCCAGCACCTTGCCAGTACGCGCATCAACTCCGACCTCGAACGTCTTGCCGTTGTTCTTGATGTCGAACGAATAGCGAAGGCCAGTGCCGCCGCGCTCCCTTTCAAGTTCCTGGTCAGTGATCACTCCAGGATGGGCGCGGATGGCGGTCGCCCGAGCCTGGGTCAGGCTAACCTTCGCCATTGGGAGCAGCGCGGCTCCCGAAAAATGTTTGGGAACCCCGGCCGTGGCTCCGCTGGCCGCTAGCAATGCCGCGGCGGTGACACAGATGATCTGTCGCATTGTGTACTCCAACTTCATCGAACCCCTGATCTAACGCGCTGTAAAGATGGCTGTATTGACGAGGCATGACCTCAATATTGGAAATCGCCAACAATGGATGCGAGGAGCCTGCTTGAATTCGCACGGTTTGAACTTTTCGGTGGGCGAGTTTTGACAGCCAGCTGAGCCCTTGGTCGTGCGAAGTAGAATAGGGCCAACACCATCCGCCCCGAACAAGTGCGCAAACCTGCGAAGGTGCAATTTTCGGCGTGCAAACTCGTTAACGATACTTTATTGAACGAAAAGTTAAATGCAGGGAGTCCGTCGTGAAGCAGTTTGAGGGGCCAACTCGGAACGAAGATCGTCGTGCATTTCTGACCACATTCAGCAAAGCAGCAATCGTCGCTCCGCCTGTCATCACAATGCTCTTGTCAACGTCTATGTCCTCGCCGGCGATTGCGCGATCAGCTGGGGGGCCTCCGCCCGCAGGCCCGCCGCCTTCGGGGCCGCCGCCACGCTTCAAACCCCCACACAATGACCATCATCCCACGCACGATCACCTCCCCCACGATCACCCACCGCGCGATCGCCCCCCGCATGATCCCCCCCCGCACTTTCTCGGACCGCCTATTCACCCGCCGCACGATCGCCCCGCGCCACCCGGCTCGAGCCATTTTTCGAGGTGAGGGCCTCGGCTCCTCGATGAGCCGAGCGCGCTTTGGAAAAGACGCTTGTTCGGGATAGACTGGAGCGAGCTTGCGGTTGTCGGCGTTCTCGCGGCGATCTTCATCGGCCCCAAGGACCTGCCAAGGGTCATGCGAACTGCTGGTCAGTGGATGAGACACGCCCGCCAAGTGCAACGGCACGTGATCAGTGAGCTTCGGAAGCTAGCTCATGAGGCGGAACTCCAAGAACTGGAGAATAGATGGCGGACCGAAAACCGCGCCATGTTCGACCTTCAGATGACGAACACTCATCCATTGGAGTTAGGCCCGGATCGGGCTTCTCCCACGAGCGGGAACCAGCCGCAGGAAGAGCAGCAATACTCGCTGCTTTAGACCGGCGAAAGCGGCCTGGCGACGGGCCTGCGTCGCCGTTTCAGTCCAACCCGATCAGTGCGGGACGACACGGAAGCGCAAGGCGTCGTTGGGATCGATGCGCTCCGAACGAAGGTTGCCGGGCTGCTCTGTCTCGAGCACGAGTCCAATGTTCGGGCAGTAATATTTAAACCCCAATACGTCGGGCTCGAGAGCCGTGAACTCCTTGGTCTTGACGCACTTGTGGAAGATTCCCGGATCTATTGCGTTCGAGAACTGAAGCCTCACCGTGACATTGTCATCGGTCACTACCGCCTCATCCTCGGCGTGTCCGGCGTAGAACTCCTGACGGTAATGCACTCCATCTTCCGGATTGGCGAGCATGACCAAGCCTGGTCTCGCATTCGTGCCGATGTCGGCGATGTCCTCTCCACCGATCCAGGAGCCCTCGTCGAGCGAACACTGGTCGCCGTCGCAATTCTTGCTGATTTCGCCGAGGTACCACACGTTGCCTTTGTCATCCTGGGCATAATAGTCCTGGGTGTCCTCGGCCTTGGTCAGATCTCCGTTGCACTGATCGTCGCTAAAAACGACATCGTGCACCACCCGGGCGGTGACGCCGTCGATCTTTCGAGTGTCGTTTGTGATCGTCATCCGGTCGAGTTCGCAGCCTTCGTCCGTCTTGGTACTGAAGACTTGCTGAGTGCCCGCCTTGAGCGTGAAGAACGGATTGTTGATCCTTAGCGGATGAGAAAAGTTCGAAGCGATGAACGGGATCGAAACGATCGCAGCCGAACTTGCCTGCGACAGGAACAGGGCGGACGTGGCGACGAGAGCCAGCCGCGATCTTGGGTTGTCTGACAGTTTCATGGGCATTGCTCCATGCGATCGGCAAGCGTTTGTATCGCCGGCCCCGAGCCCATCTCGCGTTTAAATATAGCAAATTTAAATATGGTTAAAGAAGAATTAGCCTAGATCGCTCCCCAACCCTCCGATCTTCTCCGAGGCATTGAGGATTCGCCTGGGCTGAGTCGCGCAAAGCAACGGATTGGCGTAATTGTTGGTCAGCGGGGAGCTGGACCGATGACGGGAATCACCTCTCATAGCCGCAGGTATTTGATCGCCGGGGCGGCTTTCGTTGCCTTCGCAGTGGGGGCGTATGGACTTGCCCGCTTCTACCCCGCGCTGGGACCGATCGTTGGCACCGTTACTCCGCAGCTGTACGTTGATTCACTCCCCGATGCGCAAATTCCCGTGAGCGGTCGTTACGTGCTGGTCGATGCGGCTTCCGCCCGGCTGTACATGATCGAGGACGGTCACGTCCAAGATTTGATGCGGGTGATCGTTGGCAAGCCCGAAACTCCGACACCGGCACTGAAGAGCGTCATCGGCTACGAAACGCTGAACCCCTATTGGCACGTGACCGCTGATCTTGCGAAGTCGCTCATTGCTCCGCGCGTGCTCCAGGACGGCGACTCCTATCTCACCCAACATGGCTATGAAATTGTCACCACTTTCGCACCTGATGCGCGCGTGCTTTCACCCGACAGCGTCGACTGGAAAGCGGTCGCCGCCGGCGAGGCGCAGGTTTTGGTTCGCCAATTGCCAGGCCCCGCCAATTCCCTGGGCCACTTCAAATTTGAGCTTCCGAACAGCGACGGAATCTATCTTCACGATACTCCCAAGAAGGAACTTTTCGCCAACGACGAACGCAACCTCAGCCATGGCTGCGTCCGGCTCGAGGACGCGCAGAAGCTGGCGCGCTGGCTCCTCGGGCGTGATCCGCCTGCGGCCTCGATCCCGGAGCAGCAGGTTGCGCTCCCGAGCCCCGTGCCGATCACCATCTCTTACCTTGATTCCCGTAGCCAGATGCAGCTCGCTCTGCTGCAATAACCCGCCATTCGAATGTCATCTCGCTGCAACCGCAGCCTTCAAACCCACATGACGCCGAGCTTTCGCCCGCTGAAAAAGTGCCGGTGGCGGCGTTAGCCGCGGATTGCGGATGCACGCGTTGAAGCCGATCCAGTCAGCGCGCGCAGCGCTTCGGCGCGCGTTCCGGTTGCACACGTGAATTCGCCAGACCGGCGGATTGTTTCCGGCAATGAACCTGTTTGCTGCAAGCATCGCCTTCATCTGCTGACGCTGACAGCTCTGCTGCCATTGGCAACTGATGCCGATGTTGAGGACCACCGGGTCGTACAGCGGAATGGTCGCGCTAGCCTCGGAGGCGAGTGCGGACAGTCCCACCCAAGCCGCCCCAGCGGCTGCGATCAAGAGCTTTGGCGTATGTCTCACCTGTTCGAACAGCAAACGTCCAAATGCTGGAAAAGAAACGATAAACCAATCCCGGAGAATCAAGTCAATTTACTTGTCTTAACGGCAAAGCGAGTTAAAATCGCGTTGAAGCGCAGAATCCCGTGTCAGCTGCACGACTCGAGCTGGTTGATTTCTTTCATCTTTTCCAGTCAGCATGGTTGTTCATCTGGGGATTAAGAGAGGGGTTGTCATGAAGTTATGGAAGTTGGGCGCTTATGCGCTCGCGTCGCTTCTGTGCGTGGTCGGGACCTCGGCGTCTGCGACGATGCCGGGAAGGGTCCAGCGATTTGGTCACGTGTTCGCCCGCAATAATTGCGGCGACTCAGTGGCCCGCGGCCAGGCCCGCTGTTTCTCGAAGGTCGTTACCGACGCTCATGGCAACATCCTCGAGCGGCTTACACCAGCGGTTCGGAACGCGACTCCCTCCGGCTACGGCCCCAGTGACCTGCGCAGTGCCTACAAGATCACGACTACCGGTAGCTCCAGCTACACGATCGCGATCGTCGATGCGTTCGGCTATCCCAACGCGTCAGCCGATCTGGCAGTCTATCGCGCTCAATATGGGCTTCCGGCCTGCACTACTTCGAACGGCTGTCTGAAGGTCGTGAACCAGACCGGCGGAACAAAACTTCCGCGGCTCGACGTGGGTTGGGCTCAGGAGTCGGCGCTCGACCTTCAAATGGTCAGCGCGATGTGCCCGAGCTGTCACATCCTGCTGGTTGAATTCGAGCAACGACTATCTCAACAATCTCGCGGCTGCCGCTGGTTATGCCGGGGCCCACGCGAACGCCGTTTCGAACAGCTACGGCGGCAGCGAAGGCGGAACTTCGAGCTTCGAGCCCTCCTATAATCGTGCCGGAGTGGCGATCACCGTCAGCTCAGGCGATTATGGCTATGGCGTCCAGTTTCCGGCGTCCTCGCCGCATGTGACTGCCGTTGGAGGCACCAGCCTGGTTCGGGCTGCGAATTCGCGCGGCTGGTCCGAAACCGTCTGGAATGGCGCTGGCAGCGGATGCAGCACCGTCTACGGCAAGCCAAGCTGGCAGCACGACTCCCTGTGCTCGTACCGAACGGTTGCAGACGTATCGGCGATTGCCGATCCGAACACCGGTGTTGCGGTTTATGGTCCAGTGACGTCTCGCCGTTCGGGCTGGATGGTGTTCGGTGGAACCAGCGTTGCTGCTCCCCTGATCGCCGGCGTTTACGGAGTCCACGGCGGGACCGCCAACTTTGGTGGAGATCCGTACGGCAGCACCGGCGCTCTCAACGACGTGACGTCGGGTAGCAACGGCAGCTGCGGCGGTTCCTATCTTTGCACCGGCGGAGCGGGCTATGACGGCCCGACCGGGCTTGGAACGCCGATCGGCGCCACCGCCTTCTAAGCGTTGTATTTCGTAAATCACTGTGCGGGCGTCGAAAGGCGCCCGCACATTCATGTTTGGGTCACGTGAACTTTCGTCCTAGAGACCGGATGTTGGTAGGGCCGGGAAAGATCTCTTCGAGCGCGCAGCGAATGCGTGGCTGGATGCATGCAGCGCTCGCGTTGCTGATCCTATTCCTGTGTCCGGCCTCGGCATCTTACGCTGCTCAGGTTCAGCCGCTGCCCTCGCCCGCAGTTCTCACCAATGTGCGACTGATCAGCGAGAGCGCCGAGGAATTGCGGTTCGAGCTTCAGTTCAGCCCCAAGGCGACGAGCTTCGCCCCAATCGCCTCTCAACCGACTGAACCTTCGATCGGCTTTGCGCTGACGACTCGCGGTCAGCGCGCCGTCCAGCCGTCCAAAATGAAAGGCCTGGTTCGCAACATCAGCTTCGAGCAGGCGGACACGGTCCTGATCCTGCGCTTCGGAGTTGCCCAGGCATCAACCGTTGCCGGCGTCCAGACCGGCGATCGGACGATCGAGATCACAGTCAGTACGGGCAAGGCGAAGTCCGACACTGGAGGCGACCAGGCCGCCGCTGGCCCGGGCGATGCCGCCCTTCCTGTCGCGAGCGAACTTCCTGAGGCCTATTCGCTGGTGCTTCTCAAATATGCCGACGTTTCCGAGGTCGTGGGCCTTCTCAGCGACGGCCAGACCGTCAAGTCGAACGACGTCTTCGTTCCGATCGAGCCGGCCTTCGGTTCCAATAGTCTCACCGGCAATAGTTACACGCCGCAAACTCAAACGCAGGCACCGGGCACGAGCGACGAACCGCTCGGACAGTCGGTCGATGCAACGATCGGCATCGACCGCCGCCTCAACGCGATCTGGCTGAAGGGGCCACCCGAGCGGATTGCTCAGCTGAAGCAGATGATCGCGTCGATCGACATCCCGGTCGACAGCGTCGTCCTTGAAACCCAGTTCGTCGAGCTCACCGAGCAGGGCCTGAAAGCGCTCGGAATCGATTTTAACAACGCCAACGGCCAGATCGGCGTTGTCACTCTTGGAAGCGGCTCGTTCACGGTCGGCTTGCCCGAGCAAGGGTGTAGCGCGCTTGGCGAAGGCTGCTCCGCTCACGTCAGCAGCGGCGCCTTCCAGGCGGCGCTTTATGCGCAGATCCAGAAGGGCAATGGCCGCATCGTCTCGAGGCCGCGAATCTCCGCTCAGAGCGGCTCGACCGCCAAGATCGTCACCGGTGACGCGCTTCCGATCCTGACCTCGATCGCATTGTCGGGCGTCAACGGCGTTTCCCAGCAGGTCCAATATGTGAACGTCGGAGTGACCCTTCAAATCGCCCCGCGGGTGAGCGGTGACGGCTTCGTCTCGAGCCACATCTTCGCCGTGGTCTCAAGCGTTACCGGCACGAGCCAGGGCTATCCGACCATCAGCCAGCGCGAGGCGGAAACCTCGGCGACCGTCCGTGACGGCGATTCTTTCGTGATCGGCGGCCTCACGCAGGACGAGACGATCAGCAGCAAATCGAAGATCCCGTTGCTCGGCGATATCCCGATCGTTGGGGACGTGTTTCGAAATGAACGGACGACACGGTCGAAGACCGAGCTCTACATCATTGTAACGCCGCGCATCGTCCATCGAATCGGAACCAAGCCCACCGTCATTCCGCCCAACGCGCCGCTCTATGCGCCAACCGTCTCGACAAGCACGCTTCTTGAACCCACTCTTTCCCCGCCGCCCGCTCCGTCCGCGCGCTAACGGCGGTCGTCTCCAACAAGATCCTGCAGGTGCTGCACGAGCTGTCGGAGCGGCTTCGTCGAGTTGCTCCACTCCGGCGGAAGCGGACTTTGCGATCGCTGATGGCGTTGTTGGTCTGGCTCAAAACCAACCGGCAAGAGCGGCCCCGGCGAGTGATCGACGGCTAGCGCGGAGCTCATGAAGCTCCGCCAGATCTGCGCCGGGACCGTCCCGCCGCTGACCTTGCCAAGCGACCCGTTGTCGTCGCGGCCGACCCAAATGCCGACGACCAGATCTCCTGCGAAGCCGACAAACAAAGCATCGCGGTTCTCCTGGGTGGTGCCGGTCTTTCCAAAGGTTGGAACCGCCAATGCGGCGCGCCGCCCAGTCCCCTCGTTTGCAGCCGCGTAAAGCAGATCGAGCATCGGGATGCGGTCGCGCCGTTCGTCGAGCGAGCTGCCCTCATGAAAGAAGCTGGCAAAGCTTTGAGGAGCGGCACTCCGAGGCAAACCGCGCGCTGCCACCGGGTAGCGGCCGCTCGCCACTGCTGCATAAGCCGAAGTCAGCTCGAGCAGGCTTACGCCGCCCGTTCCGAGCGCGAGGCTGGGTTTGTCCGGAATAGGCGTGCTGATCCCGAGCTCACGCGCGGTTCGGATAACATTGTTGCGTCCGACCTTTTCGGACAATCGCACCGTCGCTGCATTGCTCGATCGAGCGAAAGCCTCCCTCAGCGTGATCTTGCCGCGATAGACGCGATCGCTGTTCAAAGGCGTCCACCCGTCGATCGTGATCGGTTTGTCCTCGATCATGCTGTCGGGCGTCCAGCCCGAGCGAAGGGCTGCGAGATAGACGAACAGCTTGAACGCCGAGCCCGGCTGCCGGCGCGCCTGGGTGACCCGGTTGAACGGCGATTGCGGGTAGCTCCTGCCGCCGACCATCGCGACCACGCGCCCGTCGGGGCGCATCGCCACCAACGCAGCTTGCGCTCCCGCCGGAGCCTGGCTCACCGCCCGCTCGGCAATCCGCTGAAGGGACCAGTCGAGCGTCGTTTCGACTTTCACCTCACCGAAATCGGGATCCTGCGATTGCTGGGCGAAAGGCGTTACCCAATCCGCGAAATAGGAGCCTGTCGGGACATGCGATTCGCGAATGACGGGGCGCGCGGGTATTGCTCCTGCTGCCCGTGAGCGACTGATCACGCCGGTGTCCGCCATTGCGTGAAGAACGAGCTCGCTGCGCTTCTGCGCACCTGCAAGATTGTGGGTCGGAGCGAGCCGAGAGGGGGCCTGGACCATCCCTGCGAGCATCGCCGATTGAGCGAGGCTGAGGTTCTGAGGATCGCGGTTGAAATAATGATGCGCGGCGGCCCGCAATCCGTAGACGCCGTCGCCAAAATAGACGCTCGACAGGTAACGGGACAGGATCTGCTGCTTGGTCAGCCACGCCTCCAGCCAAAAGGCGATGATCACCTCCTGCGCCTTGCGCTTGATGGTGCGGTCCCCGCTTAAAAAGTTCGTCTTCGCCAGTTGCTGGGTGATCGTGCTTCCACCTTCGCGCACTCCACCGCCGCGCAAGTCGGCAACGAACGCGCGGGCAATCCCGCGCGGATCAATTCCCCAATGATGATAGAAGCGCCGATCCTCGATCGCCACGAAAGCCGCTGGGGTCAGGGGATTGAGCTTGGTGACGTCGACCGGCGCCTCCTTGATCGCGCCCCGGCGGGCGATCGCATGACCGTCATCCGACAGCAGCAGCAGCGCCGGGTCCTGAAGCGGCTCAAGCGCCCGCGACAAGGGCGCGGTGATGACCAGCCAGACGAGCGTGATGAGGATCAGCCCCGAGATCGAATAAAGATAGATCGGCCATCGCCGACGCTTTCTCGGAGCCTCGGCCGGCATCGAATTCCGGCTCTGCCGCTAAGATCGGCGCAAAGGGGTCCGGCAGTTCCTCCACGGGCGTTCCGCCGCGGCTCCAGATCCCGTCCCTCTCTGCCAATTTCACCTCGCGGCGGACTCGCCAACTGCCTTAGACAAGTAATACAGCGCCGCGCATATATCCAGAGGCTTGCTGAACGGTTCGTTGCGATTGGAACCGTTACGGCCCTCACACGCTCACCGGCCTGAGTAGAAAATGCGGATAGAAGACATCACCCTCCCCTCCGTTGGAAAAGATCCGCAATCGGTGCGCCAGCGGGTCGAAGCGATGGAACGGGTCCTTGAGCGGTTGGTGGTCATTCCGGGCATCAACCGCCCGGTCGGCCTCGACGTCATTCTCGACGTCGTGCCGGTGGTGGGCGACATCGCCGCCGCCGCTCTGGGCGCCTATATCGTGTGGGAAGGCAAGAACGTCGGAATGTCGAAATGGCAGCTGACCCGGATGGCCGGAAATGTCGGCTTCGACTGGCTGCTGGGACTGATTCCCTGGATCGGAGCGATCCCCGACTTCTTCTTCCGCTCGAACACTCGCAACCTCAAGATGATCAAGCGTCATCTCGACAAGAACCATCCAGAAACGCGTCTGATCGACGCCGAGGCGCGCCGCGTCGGCTAATCGCGAGGCGCGATCCAGTCGTGGTCCCAGTCGACCTCGTCGGGAATGGGGCGGCCGTAGCGGTCGGTGCTCGGACGAAAGCGGAACCGCTGCTCCATCAGTCGGCACGTCAGCGAGTTCGAGCTCGGCAACGCCGCTGGAATGGGTGATCCTGCAGTTCCTCACCTGCCCGGTCGTCTCGACCGTGAAAGTCATGCTCACTCGCCCGCCAACTCCCGCATTGCCGAGATGCTTGGGATAGTCCGAGGGAAAGATCTCTCCCGAGATCAGCTCGAGGTCGCTTCCTCCGGCGCTTGCTCCATAGCCTTGCCCACCAGAACCTCCGCCGGAACCGGAGCCCTTAGCCGGGCCAGTGCCCGAACCGCCGCCCGACGCCGCCGCGGACGGATGGATCGCCACTAAAGGAGTGATCGAAGGAGCAAAGTGAGAAGGTTGCGGCCCCGGCGAGCCGCCTATCGGTTCAGGCTTCGCACGAGGAGCCGGCGAAGATCGAGGCTTGTTCGCGACCTTCAATTGGCGCTCGACGGGCTTTGGCGGCGGCTTATGGAGAAGCGCGATTTCGATCAGCCGCTGGGCGCTCTCCATGGGCTGAGTGACCCGAACACGAAGTCCGTTCAGAAGCACAAGTCCGAGCGTCAGCTGGACGAGCGCGACCGCGACGAGCGCTGTGAGGCGCTCTCGCGGCCGGATCTCGGCTGAAGCGGGCATCTGCCGCCCGCCCAGCAATTAACGGGTATAATAGCAGCGATAGTGCCTGGTCATGCTCCGATCGACCGCGCCGCCCGCGACCGCTCCGCCGACCGCGCCCGCCGCCGTTCCAAGCAGCCCGTGACCGATGAGGCCATGACCGACAACTGCACCGGCAACACCGCCGACCACCGTGCCCGTCACTGCAGGGGACCTCGGCACACTTTGTGCCGATAGCGGGTGTGGCTGTAATAATGATGAGTCGCTGCAACCGCGGGCGCCGCCAGCGGCGCCACGGGCGCCGCCGTCATCACGACCGCTGCAGCCAGCGAGAGCTTTAGCAATGTTTTCATCGTCGAAATTCCTCCGTTTCGGCTCACCAACGACTGTGGGGCCCGCAGGTTTCCATAGGCAAGTCGGTAACGGCAACACGGTGCTTTAGAGAGCTACGCCGTGCTCGGCCGATCAATGCTTCGGGACGATCCGGTAGCCGACGGATTTGCCGTCGATGTTCCCAGCGGGCGAGAAGCGGCAAACGACATAGTCGCTTCGCCCGTTAGAGGCGAGAGCGCACCCGACACGCGTGGTCGTTGGCCAGATTACCTGCGTATAATGGGAGACGTCGAACCAATTGCCGGTGCGGCTGACATTGGGAAACACGCCCGGCACGAAATTGCGGATCTCCGAATTCCACAGGCCGGCCATCGCTTCGGGGCTGTAATAGGCATGGGCCCCGAACCACATATTTTCGCCGATCCCGCGCCGGGAATGACGATCGGAATGCTCAAAAACACCGGTCTGGGCCATGTGCTGAGCCCAGGCCGCGGCACCCGTCGCAAGCGCATTGTCCCAGACGAGCGGCGGAACCCCGGCGCGCGCGCGCATTGCATTTTGAGCTGCAAGGATCCGCGTTGGAAACTGGGTTGCGATGACCGGCGGAGCTGCAATGGCGAGGGAAGCACTAGCAACGCCAACGAGAAGGTTGATCATTTGCAACTCCTGTAAACGCAAGCACGATGAGTAGCAGCAGCAACGATGCGCTCGCAATTGCGGCTCATCGTTCCAGCGTGCCATAATCATTTTTCGGGGGACGAAGATGCGGCGGCACATCGACAAACTGACGATGGTCGGATGGGGCATGCTGCTGATGCCGCTTTTGACCATGTGGCACGAGATCGGCGGCCATGCCGCTTTCTGTGCGGCTCAGGGCGGACATGTCACCACCATCGGCGCCTTCTACGTCGAATGTGATGTATCTGGCGAATCGGCTCAACTTGCTCGTCGCCTGTGCAGGCGTCCTTGTGAACATCCTGCTCTCGCTCGTCGCATGGCTATTCTGGCGGGGTTCGCGAAGCGACCGGGTTCGACTTCCATTATGGCTGATCTGGGTCAGCGAAGGCTTTGTCGCAGCGGGTTACTTCCTCTTTTCCGGGTTAAGCGCCTTCGGCGATCTCGGCGTCGGCAAGGGCGGTGGGTTCGAACATTTGCACGATCCGCTCGCCATCCGGATCGCCGAGGTCATTATTGGCGGAGCGGCTTATTTCGTGCTGGTCAAAGCTGCCATCCGTTCACTCGCCTCGATGATCGGCAACGGGCCCCCGAACCGAGATTGCGCGCCGCTCGATCGGCCACCTCTATTATGCGACGGCGGGCATCGCGGCGGTGATCGTCGGCCTCGCCAACCCGGTGGGAATCGTGATCACGATCATGTCCGCGGCGGCATCGAGCTTCGGCGGTCTAGCCGGCTTCATCACGATTGGGTTTGCAACCGCTTCAGAGGGTGAACCGAAGGAATTCGCGATCGAGCGCAACTGGGTCGTGATTGTTCTGGGCGCGGTCACGCTCGCCGCTTTTGCTCTGATCCTGGGCCCTTCGCGGCACTTTTAATCGCCGCTGATCGTGGGATCGATCTCCTGCGCTCGAACCCCGCCTTCCTTGTCCTCGATGATCGGCGCTCCGACGTCACCCTTCCCGACCGTCCGGCCGGCCATCTCGAGCATCCGCTCGAGCGGGACTCGAGCGCGATCCATGACCTCTCTCGAGAGCTCTATTCGGGGCTCGAGATCGCGAAGCGCAGAGCACAGCTTCTCGAGTGTATTGAGAGCCATGTATGGGCACATGTTGCAATTGCAGTTCCCGTCGCCGCCGGGGACTCCGATGAAAGTCTTGTCCGGCGCCGCTTTTTCCATCTGGTGAATGATGTGCGGCTCGGTCGCGACGAGGATCGTCTGGGCCGGCGAATGCAATGCGAAGTCGAGGATCGCTTTGGTTGAGCCGACGAGGTCGGCATGGTCGACGATATGCGGCGGACATTCCGGGTGCGCTGCGACCGCCGCGTCCGGATGCTCGGCCATCAGCTTCAGGAGCTCGGTTTCGCTGAAGGCCTGGTGGACGATGCAGATGCCGGGCCACAGCAGCATCTCGCGTCCCAACTTGCGCTGGAGATAGCCGCCGAGGTGGCGGTCCGGCCCGAAGATGATCTTCTGGTCCTTGGGAATCTGGTCAAGGATGATCTGCGCGCTGCTCGACGTCACGATGATGTCGCTCAATGCTTTCACGGCGGCCGAGCAGTTGATGTAAGTGAGCGCGATATGATCCGGGTGGGCGGCTCGGAAGGCCGCGAACTGGTCTGGCGGGCAGCTGTCCTCGAGCGAGCAACCGGCGTCCATGTCGGGCAGGATCACGGTCTTTTCAGGAGACAGGATCTTCGCCGTCTCCGCCATGAATCGGACGCCGCAGAATGCGATCACATCGGCGTCGGTCGCAGCGGCCTTGCGCGAGAGATCGAGGCTGTCGCCGACAAAGTCCGCGAGATCCTGGATTTCGGGCTTCTGATAATAATGCGCGAGGATCACCGCGTTGCGCTCGCGCTTCAGGCGATCGATCTCGGTCAGGAGGTCTAGGCCCTGCAATTTGTTGGAGTGGACCGTCACTTCGCTTCCCCGGCTGCACGCCTTTGCTCGTAATTCCTGATCGCCTCTTCATATGGGGTCGATCCGTTGATGTAGCCAGGAACGTCGTTGCCGTCCGTCGGAAAGCGCGCGACGACCTTCACGTCCTTGAAACCGGCAGCGAGCAGCGGCATCGCAAAGCTCCGTCCGACCGCTTCGCGCGCGGACTGGCGAGCAAGGCGCATCGGGACTGCCGCTGTCGCTTGCTTGCGAAGGTCGGTGACGGCGCGGTCGCGATTGGCCTGGTCGAGCTGCTCGTTGGCGTTGGTGAGAGCGGAGAGGACCCCGCCCCCGCCATATTCCTTGACCGAGTTGATATCGACGTCCGGGCCGGCAACGTCGATCTCCGGCAACTGGACTGTCAGGGTCCTGCTTGAATTATCCCAGGTGACGCTCTTGGGTTCGAGCTTCGAGAGATCGAGCTCGTAGCGAACGTCGCCCGGAAGAATCAGCGTCCGCTCGGAACTGACGAGGCCACCGAGCTTTTGCTCGCTGCTCGTCACCACCGAGACATAGCGGGCGGCGAACACGGTCAGCCGGTTCTCGGCCCGCATCGATTGAAGGCTGGCGCTCGCGATCGTCTCCGGGCTTGAGCCGCCGAAGATCCGGTCGACGATTCCGGTCGAGACTCCGATCAGCACGCCGAGGACCAGCGCGACTGCGATCGCGGCGATCGCGGCGAGGTTTTTCAGACGGCTGTCCATTCGTCTTTCTCAGGCTGAACGAGCCCGCGGCGCTCGAGGTCCAGCAAATGCGCGTGGACCGAGCCTCCAGCTGCCGTCACCAGGCGCTGGTCGAGCCCGGGGTAGGCCTTTGCAACAATGTCGGGGATCGTCCGCGGCCGCTCGCCGACGAGCTTCAGGATCTGCTTCTCGCGCTGCAGTCGGTGACCCATCAGATGCCGGACATATTGGTGGGGATTGGTGACCGCTGCGCCATGAGCGGGATAATAGACTTGCTCTTGTCGCTGCCTCAGTTTGTCGAGGCTTCGCATATATTCGGCCATGTCTCCGTCGGGAGGAAAGACGACGGTCGTCGACCACCCCATCACATGGTCGCCGCTGAACAAGGCCTCGCGATAAGCGAAGCACAAATGGTTCGACGTGTGGCCCGGTGTCGCGACCGCGACCATGGGTTCGCCATCGACTTCGATCGTCTCTTTGTCTTCCAGCACTCGGTCGGGCGCATAATCGCCATCGAACGACGCGTCGGCTCTGGGGCCAATTGTCTGAAGCGCGAGCGGCGCACAACCGATGATCGGCGCTCCCGTTCGATCCGCCAGCGGCCGGGCCGCGGGGCTGTGGTCGCGATGCGTGTGAGTGCACAAGATTGCGACGACCTTCCGAGGGCCGATCGCTTGCTCAAGCGCGTCCAGGTGCTCGGGCAAGTCCGGCCCGGGATCGATGACGGCGAGCTCGCGCTCGCCTGCCAGATAGGTCTGCGTTCCATAATAAGTGAAGGCGGACGGGTTGTGGGCAAGCACTCGGGCGATGCCCGGCTGCACTTGCTCCAGCTTGGCGTAGGGCGCGTCCATCGTGTCGGCGAGCCCGCCGTTCGGTCAGGCCGGAACCGCGGCCGCCGCCGGTGCCGGGCGTCCCACTCCCGAACGCCGGGCGAAAGCCGCCGGGTAAAGCCGTCCGAACAAAGCTTCCATGCTGCTATCCCAGCTGAACTGAAGCGCATGCGCGCGTGCCTGAGCGGCCATCGCCTGGCGGTCGCCGTCCCAGACCGAAAGAATGTTTGCAGTCATCGCACTTGCATCTCCAACCGGCCCCAGGCGACCGGTCGCCTCTGTCACCCGATCGATCATCGCACCGGCCGCAATCCCGACGACCGGCAGTCCTGAAGCCTGCGCCTCGACGATGGAAATGCCGAACGTCTCGTCCGCCATCCCCGAGACGTAAATGTCGGAGCTGGCGAGCCAGCGAGCGAGATCCGAGCGGTCCTTCAAATAGCCGGGCAAGATGATCCGATCGTCGCCAAGAGCAGCAATCTCCGCCTTCAGCGGACCCTCACCGATCAGCACCACCTTCGCACCGAGCGAGGCCGGAAGCCGCCGGAAAGCGTCGACGACGAGATCGGGCTTCTTCTCTCCGTCCAGTCGGCCGAGATAGACGATCAGGGGCTGATCGGGAGTAACGCCGAGCTTGCTGCGCAGCCGTTCGTCGCGCCGATCCGGACCAAACTCGCCGAGCTCAACTCCCAAAGGAACGACATCGACATTGTCGATCCCGAGCGATCGAAGCTTGCCCGCGCCGCCATTCTCGCTGACCGCGAAGATGGCGTCGAAGCGGCGGTAAAGCAGCCCGCAATAGCCATAGCAGATGCGCGCCAGGCTCTCGGCCACAGGTCGAGTCACAAACCTCGACAGCGGCCGCTCGACATAGACGGTCGGAAAATCGGTCATATAGGCTGCGACAAGGGCCGTAGCGGGATGTCGCCTTCGATATCCAATCGCTGACCACGGGAGATTATAGGCATCCTGGCACTCAACGAGGTCGGGACGAAATCTTTCGAGCGCCGAGCGGACAGCTCCATTGCGAAGCATCAGGCGATAGTGAGGGCTTCCTGGAACACGCGGCGATGCAATCGTCACCGTGATTGCCCGCTCCTTTTCGATCACCTCGTCGCGCGGTCCGGGCACGATCATCAGGTGACTGTGCGGCGTCGATCCAAGGATATGGCGACGCTTGTGCAGCAAATAGGTACGAACCCCGCCCCCAACGTCCGACCAGCTTTGTGTCAAGTCGCAGAACAATTTGGAGCCGAGCGGCCGACCGAAACTAGGACTATACTGGTTCATTTCACGCTCAAACCAGCACAGGGGTGCAAAGTGCCATTTGGAACGCGCCTCATGGGCGCGCGGTAGAGGCACCGCTCGGTTCATTCAAGCCGATGCGCCCGGTGAGCAAGTTGGCGTCCGCAGCTGCCTCCCAGCTACGGACGCCTTGGCCACGCGAGGAAAGCCCCGCGCCGCTTCGAGCTAATGCCGTTGTTCGGCGTCGATCCTGGCCTGGACCCTGTCGAGTTCCGCCTTGGCGCGGTTCATCGATTCCTGAGCTCCCGCGACTTCCGAAGCGATCTTCTCGCGATCGATGCCCGCCAGGGATCGCGAGGCCGCTTCAAAATCGACGTTTTGAAGCGATTGAAGGCGCTCGCGGATAGCGGCCTCGAGGCGATCGGGTTCGCGTCCAGATGACCGAGCCTCAGCCGCCTGCGCATCCATTCGCCGAATACTTTGCGCGATCTTCGAGCGATTTTCCGCCAGCTCGCGCTGCATTTGTGCGATTCGTGCCTGGTCGGGAAGGTCGGCGAGATCGCGCATCGCCTTCGCCTGATCGGAATGCGCGCTTGAAAGCGCAGTGCGGGCTTTTGCGACTGCCGCCGCGACGCGGGCTTTTTCAGCAGGAGTGAGCTCGTCCCAGCGTTTCGTCCTGCCATCGAGCGTGACCGAATTTTCGTCGATTTTGAGGTCGCCGTCGAGTTCATGTTCCGGGCTCGGCGCAACCGTTGAAAGAGGTTGCACTGGCGCGGCCGCCTGGTCCGCGGCAGCAGCTGCAGTTGCAGTTGCAGTTGCGGGCACCATGGGGGCAGCGGGAACAGCCGGAACGGCCGGAGCTGCGGTCGCTGGAGTGATGACATATTCGACCGCATAGCTTGCGGTCAGCGGAAGCGCGGCAGCGGTCGCGGCAATGATGAGCAATCGGCCGGCGATGCGTCGGCTCGAACTTGGACTACGAAGCATGGATTGAAGCCTCCTTTGCAGACTGGATGGACGATCGAGCGCGCTCGCGAAGAGCAGCGCCCGCCCCGAAGCGGCTTTTGCGATCGCGCGGCCGTAGCTCGCGCGGTCGGCAGCCGGCGCCTTGTCCAGCACCCGGGCATCGCACGCCGCTTCCTGATCGAAGCGAAAAGCGGCGTGAGCGACCCAGGCGAGCGGGTTGAACCACTGGAGGCAGAGAAGGACGAAGGCGAAGAAATTGACCACAAGGTCGCCCGAACGATGGTGGGCAAGCTCGTGTTCGAGCACGAGCCGCCGCTCGCGCTTCTTGTATATGCGCTCGAAGTCACATGGCAGGGCAATGATCGGCCGGAGGATTCCAAGAGCCACAGGACTTGGGATTTCCGGCGAGCGAACGAGGCGGACTGAGCCGAGGCGAGTGGACCGAACGCAGGATTTGAGAATCGCGCGTCGATCGCGCTCGAAGGCGATGAGGCGGCTTCCAAACAGGACTGCCGCCACTCCGAGCCAGACCACGAGCAAAAGGGTCGACCACCCGCCGAACTGGTCGATCAGCGTCGGCGCCGCCGCGAGGTGCGCCATTGAGAGCGACTGGCTTGCCTCAAGCTCAAAGGACGGGGTCGTCGCCGGAACGATATGTTCGACCGTTCGAGTGACTGTCGGCATGAACAGGCGCGCCGCGGGGATCAGCCAAAGCCCGTAAACGACACCCGATCCAAAGCGCTTCCTCACCGGCTCGCGAAGGATAAGCACGACCAGGATCAGCGCCGACGTCGCGACCAGCGTGTGCACCAGCCAGTCGGTCATCGCTTCAGCTCCTTGAGTATCTTTTCGATCGCCGCGATGTCATCTTCATCGAGCGCATCCTCGTCGGCGAGGCGAGCGACAAGCGGCGATAGACGGCCGCCGAACAATTGATCGACAAAGCGCCTCGACTTACGCGCCGACATAGGAATTGCGGGCGATGACCGCCTTGTAGAGATAGCGGCGGCCTTCCTCGGTAAAGCCGATCGCACCTTTCGCAGAAAGCCGCGACAGCATCGTCTTCACCGTCGCAAGCGACCAGCCGCGATTCAGGTGGAATATGCTCCGCGACCTCTGTCGCCGTCAGCGGCCGGCGGTTTGCCCACAGCACCTCCATGACTTCCAGCTCAGCGTCGCTAATTCGCATATCCACGGTCCGCCCTTCCGACTACGCATGTAAACGTCACGATTACGTTTGTAAACACCGACGGCGCTAAAGGTCGCCTGGGGATGCGAGCTTATGTCGGAATTTCTTACGCATGGTCGAGTGAACGAACTCTAGGGAGATTGAGAAATCGGCTGAAATCTGCCACTTATCGAATTTGGCACGCGTGTTGCTACTATTATCGCGTCCACTTGGTTCCACGCCAAATAGGGGCGGTCGCAGCGGTTCTCTGGTCCCCTGCACCGCCCCTTTCTCTTTTCAAGCTTCGGCGTCCGATCAGCTGCTGAAGCTCGCCGCTCTCGAACATCTCCATCATGATGTCCGAGCCGCCGACGAATTCGCCCTTCACGTAAAGCTGCGGAATGGTCGGCCATTCCGAATATTCCTTGATGCCCTGACGAACTTCAGGATCCTGAAGAACATCGATGGTCTCGTAGTTCGCTCCAAGTCGATCGAGGATCGCGATCGCTCGGCTGGAAAAGCCGCATTGCGGGAAAAGCGCCGTGCCTTTCATGAAGAGCACGACGTCGTTGCTCTTCACAAGCTCGTCGATGCGGTTCTGGGCGTTACTCACTGGTCATCTCCGTAGGCACCGCCGTTTCGAGCTGCAGTGCGTGAAGCTCTCCCCCTAATCTCCCCCCGAGCGCCGAATAGACAGCCTGATGCTGCTTGATCCGGCTCATTCCGATAAAGCTGCAGCTCACGACGCGCGCTGCATAATGGTCGCCGTCCCCGGCAAGATCGCGGATCGTCACCTCGGCGTCGGGAATCCCCGTCTTGATCAGTCGTTCGATCTCGCTCGCTGGCATCGGCATCAGAGGTTCGTGCTCTCGATGATCTGACGCCGCGCGTCGATTTCCTTGTTCCGAAGCGCATCGCGGACCTTGTCCTCTTCAATCTCTACTCCTGCCGAGGTGAGGTCGCCGAGCACTTTCCGGATCACGTCATGCTCGCCGGCTTCCTCGAAGTCCGAGCGGACGACGTCCTTCGCATAGGATTCGGTCTCGGCTTGCGAGAGGCCCATCTGACGCGCCGCCCATTCGCCAAGCAATCGGTTGCGGCGCGCAGTGATTCGAAACTTCATCTCTTCATCATGCGCGAATTTGGACTCAAAGGCCCGCTCGCGATCGTCAAACTGGGTCATGCCTGTCCCTTGTTCATCTCTCTCAAGCAGATAAGAGGCAGCATTGGCGGAAGCAACGCTAGGCCCGCCGCCCCCGCCACCAACGAAGCGCAATCACAGCCACCGTACAGGCGACCGTATCCGTGATCCAGTCAAGCGGATCGCTGTCGCGGTGAAGCATCGGGATGGCCTGCAGGACCTCGATCAGAGCGCCGTAAAATGAAAGCCCGCCGATCAGCTTCAATGTGCTCAAACGCGGATAGCTGTAGCCGCCAAGCAGCCCCAACGTGATGAAGGCAATGGCGTGCTGGACCTTGTCGGAAGGTTCGATCGGCAACTCTGGCGGATGCGGGAGAAGCGCCATGACGAGCGCGAACAGTGCAGCCACCCAGAAGGTCGCCCGCACTTGACTGCTGCCCGCGTAGGTCTCGACGAACTTCACTCGCAATAGCGCGCCGTCGTTTTCTCGCGCACTTCCTCGGGCGTCACTTCGGGCGCGATCTCCATCAGCTTGAACGGGCTGTCGTGATCTGGGCGTTGGAACACCGCTAGATCGGTAATGATCATATCGACAACGTTCTTGCCGGTGAGCGGAAGAGTGCATTCCTCGATGAACTTGGGATCGCCGTTCTTCGATGTATGCTCCATGACGACAATGATCTTCTTGACCCCCGCGACGAGGTCCATTGCGCCGCCCATGCCCTTGATCATCTTGCCGGGCACCATCCAATTCGCAAGGTCGCCCTTCTCGCTGACCTCCATCCCACCGAGCACAGCAAGATCGATATGCCCGCCGCGGATCATCGCGAAGCTGGTCGCGCTGTCGAAGAAGCTGGTCTGGGCAAGCTGGCTGACGGTCTGCTTGCCGGCATTGATCAGATCCGGGTCGACCTCGTCGTCATAGGGAAACGGACCAATTCCGAGCATCCCGTTCTCGCTCTGAAGAGTGACCGTCATGCCCGCCGGCACGTGGTTCGCCACCAGCGTCGGAATGCCGATCCCGAGGTTCACATAATAGCCGTCACAAAGCTCCTTCGCAGCGCGCTGAGCCATCTGATCACGAAGTCCAGCCCTTGGTCAGGGTTTGGGTGCTCATTTCCTTGTTCCTCGAGTGAGTTCGCGGGGAAGGGGGTTATCGGGCGTCTCTTCCTGCCAAAGGATCGAAGCAACGACCCACTTGCCCTCGATCTTCACGAGCTGGAAGCTGTTGATCCCGCGCTCGCGGAAACTGCCGTTCGCAGTCCGGCCGTCATAGGCCGACCAGGCGGTCGCAAGTCCGCCCCACACCTCGGTGCGCCGACCGAGCTCGCGCTCGGTGAAGCCGTTCCTTCTCGAGGATATCCTTGTTGCGCGAGATATAATCCTCGAGAGATCCGCCATGAAGACCCTTTGGTCCGATCGCTTTCAGCGTCGCACCGGGTGCAAACAGGCTTCGCATTCTATCGAAGTCGCGCTTTTGCGCCGGCGGTCCCGAGATGACCTCGTAGACCCCGCGGATTGCCTGATCGATCCCGGAAAGGTCGGCCGCGCTCGGATGCTGGGCTGCCGCGGCCGCAGCCAAAGCGACGATTGAAATCGCGATCATGCAGCCTCCCGCTCGCGAACCGTCCTGAACTCGATCTTCTTGTCGTACGGCGCCCCAAGGATCAGCCGGTTCACGAAGATCGACGGCAAATGGATGCAGTCCGGATCGAACAAACCGACAGGCACGATTTCCTCGACCTCGGCGATGCAGATCTTCCCGCAGGTCGCTGCCGGCTGGTTGAAGTTTCGAGCGGTCTTTCGAAACATGAGGTTTCCGCTTTCGTCGGCCTTCCAGCCCTTGACGATGCTGAGGTCGGCCCGGATTCCGCGCTCGAGAATGTAGGTGTCGCCGTCGAACTCCTTGTGCTCCTTGCCTTCAGCGACCTCGGTCCCAACGCCGGTCCTGGTATAGAAACCGGGAATTCCGGCGCCGCCCGCGCGCATCCGCTCGGCGAGCGTGCCCTGGGGTGTGAACTCGACCTCGATCTCGCCCGCGAGATACTGTCGCTCAAACTCCTTGTTCTCGCCGACATAGGACGAGATCATCCTCTTCACCTGGCGCGTTCTTAAAAGCTTTCCGAGCCCCTCATTGTCGATGCCGGCATTGTTCGACGCGATGGTGAGATCCTTGACGCCGCTGGCCTGGATGGCGTCGATCAGACGCTCTGGAATTCCGCACAGCCCGAAGCCGCCCGCTGCGATCGTCATTCCGTCGAACAGCAGCGTCTCGAGCGCGCTTTCGGCATTGGGATAGATCTTCTGCATGCCCCGCCCATAGAAAAGCGGGAGCGCTTGCTCAAGCGAACGCTCAGCTGCTGCTCGCGGACTTTCGATAGGTGAAGTCGAATTGCGGGGTCCAGGTCTTGCCCTCGTCGCTCGATTGCTCGCCAAATTGCCGAACCGAACCATCGTCGCCCTTCGAATAGCTCATCCGGACGAGCGGGCCGCCCCACTTTCCAGTGATGACCATCGACTTTCCGTTCCAACCGCCGGTGAACAATGCACGGCTTCCACCGGAATCGATCCAGAATTGCTCCCAATGCTTTTCGGCGGGGACATAAACGCTGAGCGACCCGCCGGGCCGGTTGTTGAGAGGCATCCAGTTTTCGCGAATGCCGCAGCCGTAGACGGCTTCAATGAGGCTGTGACCGACGAGCTTGTCCTTGCCGGTGGGGTAGACGTCCCAGCTTCCCACCCAGAAGTCGAGTTGGTGATATTCGGGAGCGGCGCAAGGTGCCGCTCGAGGCGCCGGCCCACTGGCCGCCTGTTGTGCCGATTGAGCGGACGACGATATGGCGAGCGCGCCAGCAATCGCAATCAGGTTGCGCATCAATTGGACCCCCTCGCTGCTGCCGCGAAGGTCTTCCCGTTTCGTTCAAGATTGCTCAACAACGCTTCGACGAACCGGCTGGCGGAAAATGCTAAGCGCGAAGCTTCGACAGCACGCCCTGCAGCTGCATTGCGTTCGACATGTCACCCTCAACTCGAAGCTTGCCCATCATGAACGCGGTCATTCCGTCGAGCTGACCCGCAGCGAGCTGCTGCCAATCGTCCCAGCCAAGCTTGATCGTCGTATCGGCGGGACCGTCTTCGTCGGTCACCTTGTGGGCGGCGCCATCGAGCATGATCACGCCTTGCTCGCCGCCAAAGTCGATCTTCACGCGCTTGCCCGGCACCCACGCCTGGCCTTGCTGCATGCGCTCGACGAGTTCCTTCTTCGTCATCTTTGAAACTGCTCCTTTGTCATGAGGCGTAGCGGCGTGTTGCAGCGCTAACAAGCGAAGCCTATCTGCGCGCCATGGGATATGAAACCGACCTCCAGCTTTTCATCGATGGCGTCTGGAAATCGGGCGAAGGCCGCGATGCCCACACCGTCGTCAACCCGGCGGACGCCAAGCCGATCGCCGAAGTGCCGTATGCGACCAAGGCCGATCTCGACGAGGCCCTGAGCGCGTCCGAGCGTGCCTGGCCCGAATGGCGCGCCATGGACGCCGAGAAGCGCGGCGCGATCCTCAGAAAGGCTGCAACAGCTGCTGCGCGAACGCGCCGATGTCGTTGCTCGAACCATGACCCAGGAGCAGGGCAAGCCGCTCGGCGAAGCCAAGCTCGAGGTCCTTGCCTCCGCCCAGCTGTTCGACTGGTATGCCGAGGACGCCAAGCGCGACTATGGCCGAACGCTCGTCCGCCCGGCGGGGCAGCTCAGCCGGGTCATCCGCCAGCCGGTCGGCCCGACCGCAACCTTCACGCCGTGGAACTTCCCGATCTATCTGCTCGCAAAGAAGGTGAGCGCAGCGCTTGCCGCAGGCTGCACGATAATCTCCCGCCCGCCCCACGAGACCCCCGGCGTCGGGACCGAGCTGTTCCGGGCGCTCGGAGATGCGGGCATCCCCAACGGCGTCGCTCAGCTCGTCCACGGCGACAGCGCTCTTGTCAGCGAGACGCTCATCGCAAGCCCGGTCATTCGCAAGGTCAGCTTCACCGGTTCGACCAATGTCGGCAAGCATCTGATGCGCCTGTGCGCTGACAGCATGACCCGGGTGACGATGGAATTGGGCGGCCACGCTCCAGTGCTGGTGTTCGACGATTGCGACATCGAAAAGACACTCGACATGGTCGTTCCGCAGAAGTTCCGGAACGCCGGCCAGGTCTGCGTGTCGCCAACCCAATTCTACGTCCAGCGCGGTGTCTACGACGCTTTCGTGAAGGGCTTTGCCGAGCGAACTGCTCGAGTGAAAGTCGGGAACGGTCTCGAAGATGGAGTGAAGATGGGTCCGCTTGCCAATGCGCGCCGGCCCGCCGCGATCGAAAGCCTGGTTGAGGATGCAAAAGCCAAGGGCGCGCGGGTGCTCGCCGGCGGTGAGCGCGGCGAAAGCGGCTTTTTCTTCCAGCCGACCTTGCTCGCCGACGTTCCCAATGAAGCGAACATCATGAGCGATGAGCCCTTCGGCCCGGTCGCGGTCAGTCGTCCGTTCGACACCTTCGAGGAGGTGATCGATGAGGCCAATCGCCTGCCCTACGGCCTCGCCGCCTTCGCCTTCACCGAGAACGGCCGCCGAGCGAACCTCATCGGCGACCTCGTCGAAAGCGGAATGGTCGGGATCAACACCTTCGCCATCAGCGGCGCCGACACTCCGTTCGGTGGAGTGAAGGATTCAGGCTTTGGGAGCGAAGGTGGAAAAGAGGGACTCGAGAGCTACCAGGTGGTGAAGGCAATCCATCAGGCGTGAGGCAAGCTTGGCGAGCATTTGCATCAATGCCTGCAACCACTCATCGCCACGCCCTCATCGCGACGTCTTGAGGGTCAAATCGATCGACTATTTCTCAGCCCCGAAATCGCCGCCGGTCAGGTAGCTCGGCGCCATTACCGTCGGTGCGCTCGCTCCCTGCTTCGCCAGCTGGAGAAGCTTGAGGTTGAACTTCTCGCGGAACTCGACGCCGAACTGAGTGCCCTTCATCCAGCGAACTTCCGCATCGATCAGCCCACCAGCAGCAAAGTCGAGCTGGACCTTGGCGCCGACCGGCATTTCCTCGCGGCATTCGACCAGCGCTCCGCCGCTCGAGATGTTGCGCAGGCGGGCGCCGATGACACGCCCGCGGTGGTGAAGGAGCGCAGCTCGGATGATGCGCATCCTGGGCTCGCGCGGCGGCAATTGCTCGGGGAGCTTCGCCTCGCCCTTCTTGGCAAGCTCCAGCGCCTCCTCGGGCGGCATCGGCTTACCGAAAATATAGCCCTGGACGAGCGAGCAGCCGAGGTCCCGGATGAGCTGCAGCTCTTCCTGGGTCTCGACGCCTTCAGCAGTGGTCTGCATGTCGAGGTCGGAAGCCAGTCCGACCATCGCTCGAATGAGAGCGGTGTTGCGGCTCTCGGGGTCGGCCGCGCCGCGAACGAACGATTGGTCGATCTTGATCTTGTCGAACGGCACTCGCTGCAAATAGCTGAGCGAGGAATAGCCCGTTCCGAAATCGTCGAGCGCCAACTTCAATCCAATCGCCTTCAGGCTGGCGATCATCTCGTGGACGTGGCCGTCGTTGCTGAGGAACACGCCTTCGGTGATCTCCAGCTCCAGCCTCGAAGCGGGCAATCCGCTTTCGAGCAGGATCGTGCCGGATGTTGGTTGGCAAAGCGGGGGACTTGAACTGCACCGGCGACAGGTTGACCGCGATCGATACTCCGTCCGGCCACTTCGCCGCCTCTTCGCAGGCGGTCCTTAGAACCCACTCGCCGATTTCATTGATGAGTCCGATTTCCTCAGCCAGCGGAATGAATGCCGCGGGGCTGACGAGGCCATGCTCGGGGTGGTGCCATCGGATCAACGCCTCGAACCCGGTGACCGCCTCGCTCGAGGCATCGACCGAGGGTTGGTAGACGAGCTTCAGCTGCTCTTTCTCGAGCGCGACCCGAAGGTCGGATTCCATCAGCTGCCGCTCGCGCGCGGCCTCGTGCATCTCGGGAGCGAAGAAGCGGAAGCATCCCTTGCCCGCAGCCTTGGCGGCATAGAGCGCAAGGTCGGCGTCGCGCATCAAATCGTCCGAAGTGCGATCGTCATAGTCAGATGTGACAATCCCGACCGACGCTCCGATCGACACCGCCGTTCCGTTGATCGTGTAAGGCCGAGACAGGCTGTCGATTATGCCCTGGGCGACGCGCGACAGCTCGTCCTTGGACGAGGTCGCAGGAAGCACCACCTGGAATTCGTCGCCGCCGAGGCGGCCGACCTGGCCGAGATCGCCGATGACGTCGCGCAACCTTAGCGAGACCAGGCGCAGCAAGGTATCGCCGGCAGGGTGACCGAGCGTATCGTTGACCGCCTTGAAGCGATCAAGATCGAGCAGGAAAACCGAGCACAAATGCTTTCTTCGCAGGGCTCCGACCAGGGCATCGTCGAGCGCCCTTCGAAGCATTTCGCGATTGGCGAGGCCGGTCAGCGAATCCTGCTTCGCGAGCCGGTCGAGCTCGACCTCCGACTGCCGCATCTTGGTGAGGTCGGAGGCGAAGCCGCGGAAGCCGAAGAACCGGCCGACCTGATCGTGGACCGGACGACCGGTGATCGACCACCAGATCTCGTTCTTGGTCTTGGCTCGGACGATCAGGTCCTGGAAGGCAACGTGCGATGACAGATAGAAACCGAGGGTCCGTTCCGACATGGCGCTGCCATCATTGGTCTCGGTCGAGATGAGATCGGTGAATGCCCGCCCCATGAGGTCGGTCGGCTCGCGCCCGAGCGCTTTGGCCACGCTGTCGCTGATGTACCGACAGGGTTCCGTCCCTGCCCGTCTCCCAGAACCAGCCTTTTCCGCTACTTTCGAATTCCTTGAGCAAAGCCTCAGCGCTGCCGCCCTCCTGGCGCGCCTCGTCGGGCGCGCTCGCGCTACCCGATCTCAAGATCCTTCTGATGCTTTCCACTCGTAAATTTCCCACGAGTGAACACCCCTACGGGGTGGTGGTTTATAATCCGTTAGGCTTTGCGGACGATTTTGCGCAGGGGAACCGATTTCGATGCCCCGCGGTTTGCCGTTACGAATGAGCGGGCAAGTCGCCTTTCTGTTCGATCTCGACGGAACGCTCGTCGACAGCGTCTACAACCACGTCCGAGCCTGGCACGTTGCTCTTCGCGAGCAGGGCCTCGATCTGTCCGTATGGCGGATCCACAGAAAGATCGGGATGAGCGGCGGCCTGTTTACAGCGCAACTCGAGCGCGAGCTCGGGCGGGATATCGACGAACAGTCGCTCCAACGCCTGCGCGAACGCCATTCGGAGCTGTTCCGTGAGCTGTCCAGCGACGTGCCGCCGCTCCCTGGCGCGGTTGAATTGCTGAAGGAGCTGACCCTTCAGAAGCTCCCCTGGGCGATCGCGACCAGCGGCCGAATGCGCACCGCGGAAATGAACCTGAAGAGCCTCGAGGTCGATCCCGAAAAGTCGGTCGTCATCACCCGCGACATGGTCCGTTACGCCAAGCCCGACCCTGACCTTTTCGTTGAAGCGGCGCGCCGGCTCGGCACATCCACCGATGGCTCTTACGTGATTGGAGACAGCATCTGGGACATGTACGCGGCGCTACGCTGCGGTGCGCTCGGCATCGGCCTTTTGTCAGGTGGCTATGGCAAGGAGGAATTGGAGCGCGCCGGCGCCATGCGTGTGTTCGACGACCCCGCCGATATTCTCGAGCACCTGGACGAGCTCGCGCCAAGAACCAGAGAATAAGCCGCAGCTGGCGACCGACGTCTCACTCTGGCAGTCTAAGCGCCAATGACGCTCGACAAAAAACAAGGAATCCTTCCGCCGCGCTCGCTCGCCGTCGCCGCCTTCTCGACGATCGTCGAATGGTACGATTTCACGCTCTATCTCTATTTTGCGACGGTCCTTTCGCGAGTTTTCTACGGGAGCGGCAGCAATTCGCTTCTGCTGGCGCTCGGCGGTTTTGCGATCGCCTATCTGATGAGGCCGCTCGGGGCCTTGCTCTTCAGCCACATTGGTGACCGCAAGGGCCGCCGCACGATGATGCTGATGTCGGTCGCGATGATGACCGCCGCAATGCTCGTCACAGCGCTTCTTCCGACCAGAGCTTCAGTCGGCACAGCCGCCGGTTGGCTGCTCCTTGCACTTCGCTGCGTGATGGGTTTTTCGGTTGGCGGCGAATATACTGGCGTTGTCGCTTATCTTCTCGAGGGCGCACAAAGTGAGCGACGCGGCCTCATCACGTCGTCTGCCTCCGCCGCAAGCGAGGTCGGCGCGCTCATCGCAGTCGGTATCTGCGCACTGACCGTCAGCCTCATGAGCGCAGCGGACCTCGAAGCCTGGGGATGGCGGATCCCATTCTTCGTCGGAGCAGCGCTCGCGGCAAGCGTCTGGATCGCTCGATCGACGATGGAAGAATCGCCCGAGTTCCGCCGCCAGCAGGAGGAAGGCACCGTCCCGGCCGAGCCGCTCAAATATGCGTTGAAGCACCATCGCGGCGGGATCGCTCGCGGCTTTTCGATCTCCGCCCTTGGCTCGATTACTTATTATGTCGGGATCACCTATGTGCCCGCATTCCTCACGTCCTCGGGCGCTCTTGCCGAGAAAACCGCGCTGTGGTTGTCAACCATCGCCGCCGTCGCGGTGATCCTCGTCACCCCGCTGGTCGGCTGGTGGTCGGACCGCATTGGCCGCCGGCCAGTCCTCCTCATCCTGTGCGCCGCCAGCGCCATCCTTCCGATGACCATGTTCGCCTTGATGGCGAGCAGATCCGAAGTCCTGGCTCTGGTCGGCGCGATCATCCTTGCGGCCGTCGCGGGCGGAGTGAGCGCGGTCGGCGCCGTCGCCACTGCCGAGCAATTCCGCGGCGAGGCCCGGATCACGGGCCTCGCGCTCGGGGCGACGATGGCGACCGCGATCTTCGGCGGGCTGACGCCGCTTGCGGCGCAATGGCTGGTTGAGCGAACCGGCTGGTCGATGGCGCCCGGCGCAATGATCGCGCTCGTTGCTTTGTGCGTTCTGCCGGTGTTCCTCGCGATGCGCGAAACCGCGCCTGCCCGTCAGTTCGAACCGATCCTGCCGCGACCAACTCCAGAATAAGCGAGCCCGGCCTCCGCCGCCTCCTGCGGATCGTAGACATTGCGCAGGTCAACCAGCATCTTTCCGCGCAGGGTGGCAGCGATCTTGTCGAGGTCGAGCGCCCGAAATTCGTCCCACTCGGTGACCATCACCAATGCGTCGGCGTCCGCGGCCGCCTCATAGGCATCCCGTGCAAAGTCAACTCCAGTGAAGATTTTCCCAGCCTGCTCGCGAGCCACCGGATCATATGCGCTGACCCTTGCTCCACGCTCGATGAGGGCATTGACGAGCGGGATCGAGGGCGCTTCGCGCATATCGTCGGTGTTGGGTTTGAAGGCGAGGCCGAGAACCGCGACTTTCTTGCCTTTCAAATCGCCGCCGAGCGCTCGTTCAACCCGTCTGACCATGCTCGCCTTGCGATCGTCGTTCACTTCAACCGTGGTTCGGACGATGCGCTGATCGACGCCGAACTTCTCGGCCGTCTCAAGAAGCGCGAGCGTGTCCTTGGGAAAGCAGCTTCCGCCATATCCGGGACCGGCGTGGAGGAATTTCGGGCCAATGCGGTTGTCGAGACCGATGCCTCGAGCAACGTCCTGGACGTCGGCATCGACGGCCTCGCACAGGTCAGCGATCTCGTTGATGAAGCTGATCTTGACCGCGAGGAATGCATTGGCCGCATATTTGGTCAGCTCCGCAGTGCGCCGGCCAGTGAACAGGATCGGCGCCCGGTTGAGAAACAGCGGGCGGTAAATCTCCTTAAGAACCTCCTGCGCGCGCGCTTCCTCGGCTCCGACGATAATCCGGTCGGGGTGCTTGAAGTCCGCGATCGCTGCGCCCTCGCGAAGGAATTCAGGGTTCGACGCAACCGAGACGTCCGTGACCCCCTCCTCGCGAAGGATTTCCTCGATGCGGTCGCCAGTTCCGACGGGAACGGTCGATTTCGTGACCACCACGGCTCCAGGCCTCAGCACTTTCGCAAGCTCGCGGACCGCATCGAACACGAAGGTCAGATCGGCGTGCCCGTCGCCTCGCCGGGCCGGGGTTCCAACAGCAATGAACACAGCTTCTGCATTCTCAACGGCATTCGGCAAATTCGTCGTGAACATCAGGCGCTCGCGCTCGGCATTGGCTTTGACCAGCGCCTCGAGGCCAGGCTCCCAGATCGGCATCAGGCCTGCATTGAGGCCGTCGATCTTGGCAAAATCCTTGTCGACGCAGGTCACCTGGTGCCCGAAGTCCGCAAAGCACGCGCCCGAGACGAGGCCCACATAACCGGTGCCGATCATCGCGATACGCATTCTTCACTCCTGTTGCCGAGCGAAGCCTTAGCCACGCTTTGAAGCCATGAACAAGCTTGCCGAGAAGCTCGGAGCGCTCGATGATAGCGAATGGCCACGAGCCCACTCGATGCGATGACGGCCGCGCCCGACCATCATTCGATCCTGTTCGAGAACGATCGGGTGCGGATCCTCGACACCAAGGTCAAGGAGGGTGGGCGGACCCCGCTCCATGCGCACGAATGGCCTGCTGCGCTCTACATCCTCAGCTGGAGCGACTTCATCCGGCGCGACGAGCACGGAATGGTGCTCGTCGACAGCCGCGGGCGCCCGAAACCCCAAATTGGCGCTGGATCATGGATCGAACCACTACCGCCCCATTCGGTCGAGAATGTCGGCTCTGGCGATCTCCACATCATCGCCGTCGAGGTGAAGCGCTAAGCACCTAGTTTTCTCAGAAGAACTTCCTATATTGGCGCGGCCCTTCCGATGAACGTTACGACACTCCCCAAGCCCCCGCGCGTCGGGCTGGTCTCGCTTGGCTGTCCCAAGGCCCTGGTCGACAGCGAGCGAATCATGACCAAGCTTCGCGCCGACGGTTACGACATGTCGCCCGATTACGCCGGAGCCGACGTGGTGCTCGTCAACACCTGCGGTTTCCTCAATTCCGCCAAGGAAGAAAGCCTCGAGGCGATCGGCGAAGCCATCGCCGAGAACGGCCGGGTGGTTGTCACCGGCTGCATGGGCAAGGAAGCCGACATTATCCGGAACCGCTTCCCGGACGTCCTCGCCATCACCGGGCCGCAGCAATATGAGGAAGTCGTTGCAGCCGTTCACGAGGCCGCTCCGCCGCTCCCCTCCCCGTTCATCGACCTGGTCCCCGAAGCCGGCCTCAAGCTCACTCCGCGTCACTACAGCTATTTGAAGATTTCCGAGGGCTGCAATCACCGCTGCGCCTTCTGCATCATCCCGCACCTCCGCGGCGATCTCGTCAGCCGCCGCCCCGACGCGATCCTCCGTGAGGCCGAGAAACTGGTCGCCGCCGGAACCAGGGAGCTGCTTGTCATCAGCCAGGATACGAGCGCCTACGGCGTCGATATCCGGCACCAGCCGCGCTCCTGGAAGGGTGAGGAAGTCCGAGCGCACATGACCGATTTGTCGCGCGAGCTCGGCAGGCTCGGGGCCTGGGTAAGGCTTCATTATGTCTACCCCTACCCGCATGTGAACGACATCATTCCGCTGATGGCAGAAGGGCTGGTCCTCCCCTACCTCGACATTCCGTTCCAGCATGCGAGCCCCAGCGTGCTGCGTCGAATGCGTCGCCCGGCGAACGATGCGAAGGTCCTCGAGCGAATTCGCAATTGGCGAGCACAAGTGCCGGACCTCGCCATCCGCTCGAGCTTCGTCGTCGGCTTCCCCGGCGAGACCGAGGAGGATTTCGCTTATTTGCTCGCCTGGCTTGAGGAAGCTCAACTCGATCGCGTCGGCGCGTTCAAATTCGAGGCGGTCGAGGGCGCGCCCGCGACCGCGATGGACGATCAGGTGCCGGAGGACGTGAAGCAGGAGCGCTTCGACGCCGTGATGGCGCTGTCCGCCCGGATCTCGGCCGAAAAGCTCGCCGCGAAGGTCGGCTCGATCATTGACGTGCTGATTGACGCAGTCGACCCTGAAACGGGCGGCGCAACCGGCCGCTCAAAGGCCGACGCGCCCGAGATCGACGGCGAGGTGCAGCTGCGCGATTCCGGCGGGCTCAGGCCGGCGACATCGTTTCCGTTCGGGTCGAGGATTCCGACGAGCACGACCTCTACGGAGTTCCCGCCTAAGGGACGTTCGCGATCCTGACGATGCTTCCCCGCGCTTTGGGGTCATTGGCGTCTTTCACGACCGAAACGTACAAATCCTTCTCTCCGGGCCCGAACGCGACGTTCGTGGTGCCCGCTCCTGCCTTGATGTGGAAGACATGGAGCAGCTTGCCTTCCGGCGAGATCTTGAGGATTTTTGCGCCAAACCATTGCGCGACATAGAGGTTGCCTTCGCTATCAACCTTGAGGCTGTCGGGCCCGAGCCACCAATTTTCGACCCGGTTCGGAACCAGCAGATTGAGAAGCGCGAAGTTCGAGCGGCGGTTGAGACTGCCGTCCGGCGCGATATTGAACTTGAGGATGCAATTGCCGACGGTCTCGTCGACAAAGAGGGTCTTCTGATCTTTTGAGATCGCGACACCATTGGCATAATTGAGATCGTCGGCGACCTGGACCCAATGGTCGCTGCCCGGCGCCCGATAGAGCACTCGTCCCGCAACAGCTGTCGGATTTCCCTCATAGGGACCAAATATTGTCGCATAAGCGGCGCCCTTCGGCGAGACGACGATGTCGTTGATGCCGCCATCGAAGGCTCGGCCGCGATCGTCTGCCGTCCAGCGCCTGAGTTCCTTGCCGTCCATGCTGAGCTCGAGAATCGCGCCTTTGGTATCGGTGCAGGCAAGGAGGAAGGTCTTCTGGGGAGTGAGAGCAAGGCCGTTGTGCCCGCACCCTCTAGCTCTGTTCAGAACGGTCGCCTTTCGGCCATCCCATTTTGAAAGCGTCCCCGAGACCCAGCCGACGAAATAGAGATTGCCATCGACGTAAAGCGGCCCTTCGGGCCCAAGCACGTTCCCGACGATCCGAGTTTCAGCTGAGGGCGTCGCAAAGGCGACCGCCGCGGCTGCGATCAGATGGATCATGGCAAGCCCCCGAAGAACAAGGGATCATGCCTCAAGCGTGGCGCCGCGTCACCTACGAGGGCAGCGCATAAGCGATCAAGCTGTCGCCCATCGGGGTTTCCATGAAGTGATGGCCACCTGCGAACATGACGAGATATTCGCGCCCGTTCTGCTCATAGATCATCGGTGTCGCCTGTCCGCCTGCCGGCAGCGGAACCGACCACACCACCTTGCCCGTGCGTTCATCGATCGCGCGCAGAAGATCATCGGTCGCAGCGGCGATGAAAATCAAGCCGCTTGCGGTGGTCACCGCACCGCCGTTGTTCGGCGTTCCGATGTTGAACGGCAGATAGGTCGGAAGCTTGAACGGCCCGTTCTTGCGCGCGGTGCCAAGCGGATGATCCCACAAGGTCTTGCCGGTTTGAACGTCGATGGCCCGGATCCCGCCATAGGGCGGCCGCTTGCACATCAGCTTGGTGAACGGCATCCGCCAGCCCGCATTGACGTTGACCGCATATTTCACGCCCCATTGTGGGTCGATCTGGTGGGGCTTGCTTGGCGGCGTGGTGGTCGCGAAGCGCGGAACGATCCCGGCTTTGTTCGCTTCTTCGCGGGTCACGAGCTTCACATAATTTGGCATGTCGTTGTAATTGGCGATGACGATCCCGCGTATCGGATCGATCGACAGGCTGCCCCAGTCGCTGCCGCCATTATAACCGGGATATTGGACGCTGTTATGGTCAACGCCGGGCGGCGTGTAGAAGCCACGATAATCGGCCTGGTGATACTGGATCCGGCAGATCATCTGGTCGATCGGCGACATGCCCCACATGTCAGATTCCTTAAGCTCGGGCTTCCTCAAACTGTTCCACAGCGACACGATCTGGGTCGGCGAGCGGAGGCTCGCCTCGATCCCGCCCGAGGGAGCCTGGACCGTTCCAACCGGCGCCAATGATTTCCCGGTCGCTCGATCGAGGACGTAGAGATCGCCCTGCTTCGAGGCCACCACCAGCGCTGGAGTTCCGTGATAGTCGACGAGGCTCGGCTGGCTTCCGATATCATAGTCCCAGACATCCATCTTGACCGTCTGGAAGCTCCACCTTGGCTTTCCGGTGGTGACGTCGATCGCGACGATCGCGCTATTATAGGCATTTTCCTCAGGCGTTCGGCCGGTCGAGACATAATCGTCCGCGACGTTTCCGGTCGGCACGTAAACCAGCCCCAGTTTCTCGTCGCCGGCATTGATCGACCAGCTGTTGGGAGTGCCCCTGGCCCACGTCTGTCCCTTCGGCGGATAGCCGTTCCAGTCGGGATGCTGCATGTCCCATGCCCAGGCGAGCTTGCCGGTCCTGGCATCAAATCCCTGGATCACTCCCGATGGCGCGCAGCGGCACTGGCCGTCGAGAACCTGGTGACCGACAACGATGATCCCGCGAATGACGGATGGCGGCGAGTTGATGCCCGCGGAGCCCGGTGGCACCCAACCCATTCCGATCTTGGTGTCCTGTTGTCCGCTGCCATTGAAGTCGGTGCACGGCTTGCCGGTCACCGCATCGACCTCGATCAGCCGCGAATTCGATCGTGCCCTCGATGATCCGCGCAGCGCACGCACTCCCCGAAGCAGCGCCCGGCACTTTATAATAACTCAATCCGCGGCACGCGGTGGTGTACGGGATCCACTTGTCCGGCACCTGCGGGTCGACCCGCCAGACCGGTTTTCCGGTCGCCGCATCGATCGCGACGATCACATTCTTGGCGGTGCAGGTGTAAAGGAGGTCGCCGGCCTTGAGCGGCGTGTTCTCGGTCCCGTAGAGCTTCACGTAATCGGGATTGTTGGGCTGGCCGTCGACATGGACCTCCCAGACCTTGCGCAGCTTGCCGACATTGTCGGGATTGATCTGGGTCAGCGGAGTGAACCGCCACGCCGCGTTCGTTCCGCCATAAGCAAGCCAGTCGGCGCCGGTGCCGTTAAGCGATGGATCGACAAAGCCTGGCGAACTTTGCGAGGGAAGAGCAGCAACGGCGGTTCCTCCGCTTGTCCCCAGGATCCAGAAGCTGGCGATCACGAAAATCACGCTGATCGCGATCCCGCCCCAGGCCGTGCCCCAGCTGCGCCTGCCCTCGCGCGGCGTCAGAGTCGGCATCACCAGAAGCGTCAAGATGAGGATCACCAGCGGAGCGACAAGCCAGGGCACCATCGCCCAGGCGTTCCCCCGGGATTCGGAAAAGCCCCAGATCGCCGAAAGAATGAACAGGCCGACGTAGATCCATCCGCCAAGCAGCCGCCCACGAACGAGGAACCAGGCCGAGGAAAGCATCGCGACGCCCGCGATCAGATAATAAGGAGAGCCGCCCAGAGCGGCGAGCCAAATGCCCCCGACCGTCAGCACGATGCCGATGATCGCCATCACGAATGCAAGTGCGATTGCAGCCCAGCCGGCTTTCATCTGATCTCTCCCTGACGCGTCGCGTCGGGTCAACGGGCCGCTCAACGGCGGCGTTCCATGAATTATCCTGGGTCAAAATCGTGGGAAGAGGGCGCTTTTCGACCAGCCGGCGCTTTTACTGGTGATGCGTGCCAGCTAAGCCCCCGCCATGCTACGCATTTTAGCGGCGCTTCTCGCGCTCCTCGCTTTCCCCGCTGCGGCCCAGCCTCTGACGCCCACCGAAACCGCGCGCATCGACGCTCTGGTTACAAAGACCCTCTTGGAGAGTGGCATTCCGTCCGCGGAAATTGCCGTAGTCCGCAACGGCCAGACAGTGCTCAACAAGGCTTATGGAAAGGCGAACGAGCGCCTCGCTGCAAATCCTTCGCTTCCCTACCAGATCGCTTCCAACTCCAAGCAGTTCACCGCAATGGCGCTCCTCCTGCTCGAGGACGATGGCAAGCTCAGCCTCGACGACCACGTCTCAAAATACATTGCCGGCATCAGCGAGGGCGACCGGATCACCATCCGTCAGCTTCTCAGCCACACCTCCGGGCTCGAGGACTTCTGGCCGCAGGATTACATGTTCGCCGACATGACGGTGCCGACGACGCCTCAGCATATCGTCGATAAATGGGCGAAAAAGCCGCTCGATTTTCAACCCGGAGATCAGTGGCAATATTCGAACACCGGCTATGTCGTCGCAGGCATGATCGTCGAGAAGGTCAGCGGCGAGCCCTTGATGACCTACTTGCGGCGAAAGGTGTTCCAGCCGCTCGGAATGACCAGCGTCCTCGACCAGGACGATACCAACACGCCCCAATTCCCAAGCCCTTACACGCGCTTTGCATTGGGGCCGGTGCGCCCCCAGGCGCCGCCCGCGCGCGGCTGGCTCTATGCCGCGGGCGAGCTGTCGATGACTGCAGCTGATCTTGCCAGATGGGACATCGCCCGAATGAACCGTTCGGTGCTCCCGGCCGACGATTGGCAGGCGCAGGAAACCGAGGTCAGGCTGAACAACGGCAACGGGACGAATTACGGTCTTGGAGTTTCCGTTCGCTCAACTCCGCGACGCATCGTCACCCACACCGGCGAGGCCGTCGGCTTCCTCTCGATCAACACCGTCTATCCGGACCAGAAGGCGGCAGTGGTCGTTCTGACCAACAGCTGGAACACCGGCAGCGCTTATGCTCGCATTGCGCACGACATTGCCGACATCATCCTTCCTCCCGCCTCAAACGCGACGGACCCGGCTGCTCGAGCTCAGGCTGCCCGTGCACGCGAGCTTTTCGACGAACTTCGCTCTGGAACGGTCGACCGTTCGCTCCTGACGAAGAACGCCAGCTTCTATTTCACTTCCGAGGCGATCGCCGATTTCCGGGCGAGCCTCGCGCCGCTCGGAGTTCCAACCGCGTTCGAGCCAGATGGCGATCCGGTCCTTCGCGGCGGCTTCGTGATCCAGGGCTATACCGTCACCTATCCGAGCCGGAAGCTGTCGGTCTCGACATTCTATGAGCCGGGCGCGGACGGACGGATCGAACAGTTTCTCGTTTCGCCGGCGTCGTGATTGGCGCCCAGCCAGGCGATTCGACGGAGCGCAGCAACCGTTAGTCGTTGGAACGGCCCTTTTGTCATCTGCGGTTCACTGAAAGGAGCCATTGTTCGTCTCGACAGGGGCGAGCAGCGGAGGCACCGGCGTGGACATCAACTATCTGTTCCTGAGGCAGCAGACCGAACGAAGCCGCGCCGAGACGGCCACCTCCGAAACGGCCCGCAGCATCCATGAGCAGCTCGCTAACGAATATGAGCGGCTGATCGAGGATGCGACCGAAGGGCGAGTGAGCTTCGATCTGACGCCATCAGCCGGGCCGCCTTCCGCTCTTTGATCTCTTTTAGAGGCACCGCATAGCCGCGCTCCTCGAGCCAGGCTCGAAATGCGTCTCGCCAATGATCTGCAGGCAAATGATGCGTTCGGAACGCGAATCCGTGGCCACCCTTCTCGTAGAGATGAAGCTCCGCCGATAGTCGGCAAGCAGTCCAGCGCCGGAATATTTCAATGCTCTTCTCGGGCGGCACCTGGTCGTCGTCCTGTGCCGCGACGATGAACAAGGGCGGCGCATCCTTCGCGGGCGCGTCGCTCGTTAGTAGCGCTCCGTACATCGAGACGGCGAAATCGGGGCGCTCAGCCGGGTCGTTAGCCACGGCTACGTTCATTGCCGTCATCGCCCCGGCCGAAAATCCGATCATTCCAAGCCGGTGCGGCGAAAGCCCAAATTGCGCCGAATGCGCCCGGACGAAGCGGACCGCCTGCTCAGCATCGGCAACCGCGATTGCCCTCGCGCCCGTCGTCCTAGCTGCAAAATGATCGAAGCTCTCTGGGCCATTGGCGCCGGTGCCCTTTGACGGTCTCACTCGATACTTGAGGACAAAGGCGGTGATGCCCTTGTCTACGAGCCAGTGCGCCGTCTCGGTTCCATCGAGGTCCCAGGGAAGCGCCCGAAACGCTCCGCCCGGAACGATGATCATCGCCGTGCCGTTCGACAAGCCGGGCTCGGGGCGGAAGACCGTCAGCGTCGGGACAGTGACGTTGGTTATGATGTGGACCTTGCCAAGGTTCGGAAGCTCTGCGTCCACCTCCTCTTCGGCGCCCGTCCAGTTGTCGGTTCCGGGCGGGCGTCCGGGCCAGATGTGGACCACCTGGGACGAACTTGGCTGCCCGCTGGTTGCTTCAGAGGTGCCGCTGCAGCCGATCGACAACATGGCGAGCGCAGCGCTGCCGCGGAACATTGCCCGCAAGGATGGCGCCCAATCGGCGGTGAGGGTTCGGTTGAAGCTCGCCCTTGGAGGACGCTTCCATGAGGACATGATCGGCATCTTGGCGATGCTTAGCGAAGCGACCATGGCTCGAAAACTGACCTGCCGCTTGCGCCAGGCGTCTTACGTTTTGCTGGATCAGCCCCGTTCCGGCGTGGGCGGCGGTGGAAGCGGCGCCGGCGGTGGCTGCTCGATCAAGGGCGGCGGTGGTGCCACTGGAGCAACGTCCTGCACTGGAACAACGGCCGGAGCCCCGGTATGAGCAGCTCCGATCGCCGCGCCTTCAGCCCCAATGAGGGCGATCGGCACTCCTGCCCCGCCCCCTCCGCCGCCACCGCCACCGCCCGGGATACCCCCGGTCGATTGAGCAATCGCGCGAGAGGACATGGAAGTTGCCAAGAGCATCGTTATGACTGGCGGGGCAACCAGCGCCGCTTTCCCATAGATGTTCAGAAAGGACCGTCGGTCCTCATCGACAAATTCGGTTTCGGGCTCTTCGGCTGGACCGCTGGGCCGACCACGCATCGATTACACTCCACCTTATCAACTTATCGTTAAATACATTAAATTTAACGCAGTTCCAACAAAGCTCACAGTTTTTCCAATGATTTGTCCCAATCTGGCTCGCTGACTTTCACGAGGATAGCGGTATGAGCGCGGTCATGACCGACTTCGCATCGCTGCTCGTTGCCGACCGTGGCGAGACCGCCCGGACCATCCATCTCGTCGACAGGGAGAGTTTCGGCGCCTGGCTGAAGACCCGTCCTGCCGAAGACCGCGCTTTACTGGAATTGCAGCGGTTCGAGGGAAGGCCAGCAAATGCATTCTCGATCCTTCCGCGCGGCGCCGACTTCGAGGTGGTTGCAGCGGTGACTGACCATGGCGAGCTTTCGCCGTGGTGCATCGCCGCGCTCGCCGAGAAGCTGCCTCAGGGGACCTACCGGATCGCGGCCGGCCAACCGGGCAAAGCCACGCTCGGCTGGCTCCTCGCCCAGCATCGCTTCGATAGCTATCGCTCCAAGATCGAGGATTTAGAGCGGGGTCCGCGAATCCTCCTCACCGGCGAACCCGCAAGGATCGAGGAGGCGGTGCGGCAAGCCGAGGCGGTTTCGCTGGTGCGCGACCTCGTCAACACTCCGGCCGCCGACCTCGGCCCGGCCGAGCTGGAGCAAGCGGTCGCCGAGCTCGCTCGGCGCTCGGGAGCCCAGTTGACGCTCACTCAAGGTGCAGATCTCGCAAAGGGCTATCCACTGATCGCCGCCGTCGGCGCAGCCGCAACGGCCGAGCGCTCGCCGCGCCTGATCGAGCTCCAATGGGGCAAGCCCGACAACCCGAGAGTAGCGATCGTCGGCAAGGGCGTCTGCTTCGACAGCGGCGGCCTCGATCTTAAGCCTGCGTCGGGCATGCGAATCATGAAAAAGGACATGGGCGGCGCAGCCCATGCGATTGCGCTCGCTCAACTGATCATCGAGAGCCGCCTTGCCCTTCGCCTTCACCTCATCATCCCCGCCGTCGAGAATGCTGTTTCAGCTGCTTCCTATCGTCCCGGCGACATCGTGAAGTCCCGCAAGGGCCTGTTCGTCGAAATCGACAACACCGATGCCGAAGGGCGGCTGATCCTCGCCGACGCTTTGACCAGGGCGGCGGAAGAAAAGCCCGAGCTGATCATCGATTTCGCGACTCTCACTGGTGCGGCCCGGGTTGCGCTTGGGCCAGACCTGCCTGCGACATTTGTAAATAGCGACGATCTCGCGGCCGATCTCGAAAGCTCGTCACGCTCGGTCGAGGATCCGCTTTGGCGGATGCCTCTGTGGGATCCTTATGACGAAAATCTCAAGAGCGACGTCGCTGACCTCGCCAATTCCGCAAGCACCCCAATGGCTGGCGCGATTCACGCCGCTTTGTTCATGAGACGCTTCGTTCCGGATGAAATTCGCTGGGCTCATCTTGACACATGGGCATGGCGAGAAGCCGCGAAGCCAGGCCGTCCAAAGGGCGGTGAAGCCCTTGGATTAAGAGCCGTTTTTGCAGCGCTCGAGGGCCTTTATCCGAGCTCCTGAAACGACGGTTTACGGAAAAACCGGGCCGTCCTGCTCAGCTCCCTGCAACATTTCGGCGTGTTACCGGTTTAGAAGAGCAACTACGCGACACTCGAGGACGGAGACAAGCAGCAATGAGCGAGGTTTCGCTTACCGGCTGGATGAAGGCGCTCATCGCCTATGTCCGTTCAGGAGAGCCCGACCTCACCAACCGGCAAATGGCGCTGTTGATGCTGGTCTATCTCACTCCCGGCCCGCACACGGTCCGCGGCCTTGCGCGTGTCCTTGGAGTCTCCAAGCCGGTCGTCACTCGCGCCTTGAATACCCTCGGCGCACTCGGCTATCTGCGCCGCGAGAGGGACCAGGACGACCGTCGCAACGTCTTCGTCGTCCGAACGAGCAGCGGGGCAGAATTTCTTGAAGGGTTCAAGCGCAACCTCCGCGAGAGCGACGCAAGCTCCGCGGCCCACCGGCCGATCATCGGCCAAGCGCCGGCCTACGCCCACCAGCGCTGAGGATTTCGCGCTCACCGGTCCGTCCGACCCGCCGGATCCGGCTTTCAATGCCTATCGCAAGGACCTTGCCGACGCCGCGCTCGTTGGTCGGGTGATCGCTTCTCATTATGCAGAGCCGGTCGAGCGCAAGCTTCGCGTTTCGGCGGAGCTCCGAGCGAGCCCGTCGGTGGACTCCGAAAAGCTCGACCAGCTCCAGCCCGGCGAGTGCTTCGTGATGCTCGATGAAAGCCTCGGCTGGGCGTGGGGCTATGGCGGCAGCGACCGCCGCGTCGGCTATGTCCCGAGCGACGCCCTCGCAAGTCAGTGAAGGACGGAGGTCTGCAGCCACACGAGGTTGTAGAGGCTGGTGACGACGAGCACCGCGAGAACCCCGAGGATCGCATAATCGCGCCTGGGCCATTTCGGCCGGCGAAGCGGAAATAGCAGCCAGCCCGAGAGCGCACACAGGATCAAGGTGCCGATTGCTTCCTTGAGGATGAAGTTCACGACGGTCATCCGGACATGCTCCGTTCCGGCTGCGACGGACTGGCCGTGGGGACTCATCATCAAGCCCACGCCCCAGGTGATGACCGCAGCGAAGAGAAGCACTCCGCCCATGAACATCCGGCCTCGGCCAATTCCACGGTTCCTCACATCTGTCCTCGCTGACGCCTTAGTGCATACCATTTCGCAACGTTCGCATTCTGCTCCGCAAGGCTGTTCGCGAAGACATGGCCGCCGGTTCCGTCGGCGACGAAGTAGAGCGCCTGCGTTTGCGCAGGGTGAAGAACCGCCGAGATGCTCGCTTTGCCCGGATTGGCGATCGGACCCGGAGGAAGGCCCGAATGGGTGTAGGTGTTGTATGGATCACTCGAGTGAAGCTCCGACTTTAATATCCGGCGTCCGAGCGGTCTTCCCTTTGTCACGGCGTAGATAACGGATGGGTCCGCATCGAGCTTCATGCCGATCTTGAGTCGGTTGCAGTAAACCCCCGCAATCAGCGGCCGCTCGCTTGCTTTCCCAGTCTCCTTCTCGACAATCGAGGCGAGGATCACCGCTTCCTTCGGAGTAGCGACCGGACAATCAGAACTTCGCTTGGTCCACAGCTGGTCGAGCGCCTTCGTCATTGCCGATTGCATCTCCCTGACCAGCGCGGCGCGCGAATCCCCGCGCTGGAAACCGTAGCTGTCGGGAAGTATCGACCCTTCAGGGACCTCGGGCGTGGGCCCGGCGAGGAATGGGCTGGTCGAGAGCTTTTCCTGGACGATGACGGACGGCATGCCCTCCGTGACGGTGATCAGCCGAAGCAGCGGCTTGCCGTGCTGCATCAGATCGAGGACCGCCGCCCCGCCCATTCCATTGGGGATTTCGAACTCGCCCTCCTGGATCGGATCGCTCGAGCCGAACAAGCGGGCCATGACGTAATATGTGCTCGCTGTTCCAGGGACCGCACCCACCTTCGCAAGCTGGCGCGACAGCGATCGGATCGTCGTTCCCTCCTTGACGATGATGTCGGTCGGTCCGCGCTTCGGGCCGGGCGCCCACCACAAAGCGTAGATTGCTCCAAGCACAGCAAGGATCAGCGCGAAGGCGCCGATCAGGACCAGCCTCCTCACACCGCCTTCACGATGAGCGAGGCGTTGGTTCCCCCGAAGCCGAAGCTATTGTTGAGGGCTGCTCGAACCGGCCGCTTCTTGGCCTTGTGAGGGACTAGATCGACGCCTTCGGTCCCTTCGTCCGGATCATCGAGATTGAGCGTCGGTGGAACGATCTGGTCGCGGATTGCGAGGATGCAGAAGATCGTCTCGACCGCTCCGGCGCCGCCGAGCAGATGGCCGATGGCCGACTTGGTGCTGCTCATCGATGCACCGTGAAGGTCGTTCCCGAGCACGCGTTTGACCGCGGCAAGCTCGATCGTGTCGGCCATTGTCGAAGTGCCGTGGGCATTTACATAGTCGATGTCTTGGGGCGTGAGGCCGGCTTTTCGGAGCGCCATTCGCATTGCCAGCTCGGCGCCCTTGCCTTCCGGGTGAGGAGCAGTGACATGATAGGCATCGCCCGAAAGACCGTATCCGACCACCTCGGCGTAAATCTTGGCGCCGCGCGCCTTGGCATGCTCAAATTCCTCGAGCACCACGACCCCGGCGCCCTCGCCCATCACAAAGCCGTCACGGTTCCGGTCATAGGGCCGGCTCGCCTGCTCCGGACGGTCGTTGAAGCTGGTGTTCAGCGCCTTGGCCTGAGCAAAGCCGGCAACGCCTAAGGGGTTGATGGTGCTTTCCGCCCCGCCGGCGAGCATGATGTCAGCATCGCCGTCCTTGATCATTCGGGCAGCGTCGCCGATCGAATGGGCTCCGGTCGAGCAGGCCGTCACCACCGAGTGATTGGGGCCCATCAATCCATATTTGATGGAGACTTGGCCACTGGTGAGGTTGATGAGACGGCCGTGAACGAAATGTGGGCTGACCCGGCCAGGCCCCCGCTCTTTGAGGACGATAAATTCGCTCTCGATTCCAGGAAGACCGCCGATTCCGGAACCGATCGAGACGCCGGTCCGCTGCTTAAGGTCATCGTCCATCTCGGTGAGGCCGGCGTCTTCGAGCGCCTGGCCGGCTGCGTCGATTGCGTAGACGATGAATGGATCAACCTGGCGCTGAACCTTGTGGTCCACTCGTCTGTCGGGATCGAAGCCATAAGGATGGCCCTTGGGTTTCACCTCGCCGGCGATGGTGGCCTTCTGGCCGGTGGTGTCGAAGCGGGTGATGGGAGCAATTCCGCTCTTTCCCGCCAAGAGGTTTTCCCAAGTCGTCTCGACGTCGCTTCCAAGCGGCGTCACCAGACCCAGACCTGTCACGACGACACGGCGCATCACTTAACTCCAGTCAGTTCCACCTAAACAAACGGCCTCCCGGATTGTTCGGGAAGCCGTTCGTGCCGCCTTTCGAGGCGCAGCTCAGCGGCAAGACCGGAGCCCGATCAGCTCTTGTTCTGGTCGATATAATCGATTGCGTCGCGAACGGTCGTGATCTTCTCGGCGGCGTCATCAGGGATTTCAACCCCGAACTCCTCCTCGAAGGCCATGACCAGCTCGACGATGTCGAGGCTGTCCGCACCCAGATCGTCGATGAAGCTCGCGTCTTCCGTGACCTTGTCCGGCTCGACACCGAGATGTTCGACGACGATCTTCTTCACCCGATCGGCGGTCTCGCTCATGGGAAGGCTTCCTCCGTTGTTCTTTCCAATTGCCCTAGCGATGCGCTGTTCACCCCGCAAGTAGCGCCAGGAGCGATGCGCCGCTACGTCCTGCCGGGTGCAGTCGCGGCATTTGACAGCTGGCGAGATCGCATTGTGCCGAACCCTGTTCGGTGACGCGATCGATTATCCAAAGGTCCGCCTTATCAAGGGCAAATGGTGGCCGTTCCAGCCTTCCAATTGCGCGATGGCTCCCAATGGAAACATCTATTTCCATCCAGTGGCGGGAGGTTGGTCCGATGATTTTGCAAAGGAGCCGCTATCGCGTCAGGGCTTCTTCATTCACGAGATGACCCACGTCTGGCAGGCCCAAAAAGGCGGGCGCTTCTTCCTTCCGCTCGTTCGGCATCCGTTCTGCAGATATCGCTTCGAGCTTAAGAGCGGGAAGCCGTTCAGGCGCTATGGCATTGAGCAGCAAGCGGAAATCGTCCGCGCCCGGTTCATCGCGGATCGCGGAATTCCGGTTGCGAACACCCCGACGCGCGAGCTTCTGCCGTTCGCCGGAGCGGGTCTTCGAGCGCGGCAGCCCTAAAATGAAAACTCGCGTCGTCGTTATCGGATCTGGGGTTTTTGGAGCCTGGACTGCGCATCACCTGCTGTCGCAAGGACACCATGTCACTCTGATCGACGCATGGGGACCTGCACATAGTCGCGCTTCCTCGGGAGGGGAATCCCGGATCATCCGAGGCGCCTATGGCAAGGATGAGATCTACACCCGGATGTCGCTCGATTCCCTGCCGCAATGGAAGGCGCTGAGCGCTAATGCAGGATTGCCGATCTTCATCCAAAATGGAGTGCTCTTCTTCTTCCCTCGCGAAGAACCCTATTTTCGTGAGACCCTCGAAGCCCACGCTCGGCTTGGGCTGTCGACGCAAGCGCTCAATCGGCGCGAACTCGAGCGGCTCTTCCCGATGATCGATTTCGACGGAATCAGCGTCGGGCTCCATGAGCCGGGTTTTGGAGCATTGATGGCTCGACGCGCAGTGATCATGCTGGTTGAGAGGTACAGTTCGCGACGGTGGCGTTTATCGGACGGGGCGCGCGGCCGCTCCGGATAGTTCGTCGGCCGCATTGGCCCAGATCGAGCTCAATTCAGGTGAGGTCATCGGCGCCGATTTCTTCGTGTTCGCCCTCGGACCGTGGCTTCCAAAACTGTTTCCCGATGTCGTCGGCCGGCGCATCCGTGCGACCCGCCAGGAGACTTTTTTCTTTTCCCCGCCAGCAGGGGACCCGCAATTTTCGCCCAATGCCATGCCGTGCTGGGCCGACTTCAATGGCGGCGACATGTTCTATGGCTTTCCCGACCTCGAAACCCGCGGGGTCAAGTTCGCCCATGATGCTCATGGCCCAAAGGTCGATCCGGACACCCAGGACCGGCGCCCGAGCGATGCTGCGCTGCAAACGATCCTTGCCTATCGCGACCGGCGCTTCCCGCTGCTGAAGGATGCGCCGCTGAGCCAGGCAAGTGTCTGCCAATATGAGAACAGCTCGAACGGCGATTTCCTGATCGACCTGCACCCCCAATGGGCGAATGTGCTGCTGCTCGGCGCTGGTTCGGGCCACGGTTTCAAGCACGGTCCGGAAGTCGGTCGTTATGCAGTGGCGCGATTGCTCGGATCAGTAGCGCCTGAGCCCCGATTTGCACTCGCGTCCAAGACCGAGCAACACCGGCGCGAGGTCCATTAGTCGGGCTTCTTCGCAACCGCGACGAGCGCTGGCCGAAGAAGCCGATCCTTCATCACATAGCCCGGCTGCATTTCATCGACGATCGTTCCGGGCTCAGCATCGGAGCTCGGGATTTCCATCATCGCCTGGTGCCGGTGCGGATCGAGTGGCTCGCCGATCGATTTCACCCGTTCGATGCCGTGGCGCTGGAACACCAATTCCAGCTCTCTTGCGGTCGAACTCGATCCCGGCTAGGAACTGGCTTGCCGTCTTGTCCTCCCGAAGATCTTCGCCAACAGCTGCGAGTGCTCGGTCGAGGTGATCCTTGATCGCGAGCATGTCGCGAGCAAAGCCGGTCGTCGCGTACGAGCGCGCGTCCGAGACCTCTTTTTCCATTCGACGGCGCACGTTCTGGATCTCGGCAGCTGCGTAGAGAACCTTGGAATTCGAATCCTCGAGCTCCTTCTCGAGCTCGGCGACCCGGTCGTGCTCCGCGACTTCCGGCGAACCTTCCGCGGTCTCCTTGCGGAGCGCCTCGGCATCGTCGTGCAATTGATCTTCATCCTTCGTCGCTTCGGTCATGCCATCAATCTCGTGAGTGCTTTCGCGGTGAAATCCACCATGGGGACCACGCGGGCATAGTTCAACCGCGTTGGCCCGATCACCCCCACAACGCCGATGACCTCGCCCTTGCTCCCGCGATAGGGCGAAGCGATCACGGACGAACCGGATAGAGCGAACATGCGGTTTTCGGATCCGATGAAAATCCGGCAACCAGGCGCATCGCGCGCGCCCTCAAGGAGGCGCGCGATCTCCTGGGCTTGCTCGAGCTCGTCGAGTAGCTTTCTCACCCGCTCGAGATCGTCTGCGGCGGTCGAATCGAGGAGGTTCGCATGTCCGCGCACGATCAGCACCGGCCGCCGCTCCTGATCCTGGCTCCAGGCGGCAAGTCCCGACGCCACGAGCTCTGCGGCAGTCGCGTCTATCAGCTCCTTGCGTTCACGAATCTCGGATCGAAGCCGTCCCTCGGCTTCTGCCAACGTCAGGCCGGAGAGCCGGGCGTTGATGAAATTGCTGACCTCGTTCAAAGCGTCAGCGCTGATTCCGCCGTCAATCGAAACCACCCGGTTTTCGACGCTTCCGTCCGCTCCCACCAGTACCGCAAGGGCGCGGCGCTGATTGAGCAGGACGAAATTCAGCTGCTTGAGCACCAATTCGCGTTTGGGAGCCAGGACCACGCCCGCCGCCTGGCTCAGTCCCGACAAAGCAGCCGAAGCGGCGGCGAGCGCATCTTCGATCGGCTGGTCACGGGCGATCTGCCGTTCGATCTCGCGCTTCTCGTGCGCGTCCGGCGCCGCTGCCTGCATGATTCCGTCGACGAACAGTCGAAGGCCGCTCTCGGTCGGGATCCGCCCTGCCGATGTGTGCGGATGGGTAAGCAGCCCACGCTCCTCCAATTCCTGCATCACTCCGCGAATCGAGGCTGGAGACAGGTTGACCGAACTGGCGAGCGTCTTCGACCCAATCGGCAATCCGCGCTCGAGATAGGTCTCGACCACGAGCCCGAAGATGCCGCGCATCCGGTCCGTCAATTCACCGATCGGCTGAACCATTCGGACACATCTAGGATTGGCTTCAACTGCGGTCTAGGGAGCGGCCACACCTGTATCAGGAGACAATGCCTTATGCGCCCGTCCGGACGCGCCCCCGATGAAATGCGTGAGCTTCGCTTCGAGCCCGGCTTCACCCGTCATGCCGAAGGCTCATGTCTCGTCAGTTTCGGTGATACGCGAGTGCTGTGCACCGCGAGCGTCGAGGACAGGGTTCCGCCTTTCCTTCGCGGAAAAGCGCAAGGCTGGGTCACCGCCGAATATGGAATGCTTCCGCGCGCAACGCACACCCGCGGAAATCGCGAGGCGGCAAAGGGCAAGCAATCGGGACGAACGCAGGAGATCCAACGACTGATCGGCCGGTCGCTACGCGCCGTGGTTGAGCTGCAAAAGCTTGGGGAACGGCAGATCGTCGTTGATTGCGACGTCATCCAGGCTGACGGCGGGACCCGCACCGCATCGATCTCGGGCGGGTGGGTCGCGCTTCGCATCGCGATCGACAAGCTACTGGAATCGAAAGCGATTCTGACCGATCCGATCAGCACCCAGGTCGCCGCCGTGAGCTGCGGATTCCATCAAGGGGCAGCGGTTCTCGACCTCGATTACGACGAGGACAGCAAGGCCGGTTGCGACGGCAATTTCGTACTGACTGCCGACGGGGCGATCGTCGAGGCGCAGGTCACCGCCGAGGGCGAATGTTATGATGAGGAAGGACTGCTGCGATTGCTCCGCCTCGCCCGCATCGGCTGCGGCGAAATCTTCCAGGCGCAGCTGAAGGCGGTCGGTCGGTGAGACCGATCGGTGACAAGCTGGTGATAGCGACCCACAATTCGGGCAAGCTTCGCGAGATCGCCGCTTTGGTCGAGCCGCTCGGCATCACTACCGTCAGCGCCGAGGAGCTCGGCCTGCCTGAGCCCGAGGAGATCGGTAACAGCTTCGCTGACAATGCGGATCTGAAGGCGCGCGAGGCGGCCGATCTTTCAGGTCTGCCCGCGCTCGCCGACGACAGCGGACTATGCGTCGATGCAATCCACGGCCGGCCGGGGATCTTCTCCGCCCGTTGGGCCGAGGACGCCGACGGCAACCGTGACTGGATGCGTGCGATGGAACGCGTCTGGGGAGATGTCGAGGCGAGCGCGCCCGATGCCGCGCCCGCCGCACATTTCGCCTGTTCCCTTGCAATTGCCTGGCCCAACGACGGGCAGGCCGAGACGTTCGACGGCCGGGTCGACGAAATCCTCGTCTGGCCGCCGCGCGGCAAGCGAGGCTTCGGGTACGACCCGATGTTCGTGCCAGTGGGCTATGAGGAAAGCTTCGGCGAGCTCGATCCCGAGCTCAAGCACCGGATCAGCCACCGCGCGGATGCGTTCCGAAAGCTTTTGGCGGCGCTCAACGAATGATTGCCGAGCCGCTGGCGCTTTACGTCCACTGGCCGTTCTGCGTCAGCAAATGCCCTTATTGCGACTTCAACAGCCATGTCCGATCCGGAATCGATGAGGACGCCTGGCGCGATGCCCTGCTCAAGGACCTCGCCCACGAAGCACAGCTGTTGCCGGGCCGCACCCTCACATCGATCTTCTTTGGCGGGGGCACCCCTTCGCTGATGGCTCCGCGAACCGTCGAGGGGATCATCGAAGCCGCAATCACCCATTGGTTGCCGGCCCCGGACATCGAGATCACCCTCGAAGCCAATCCGAACTCCGTCGAAGCCGATCGCTTTTCAGATCTCGCCCATTCGGGCGTGAACCGATTGTCGCTCGGACTCCAGAGCTTTGATGACGAGGCGCTTCGCTTCCTTGGCCGCGCCCATTCGGCGCGTGAGGGCTTTCGCTCACTGGAGATTGCCCAGAAGCGCTTCCGCCGGGTCAGCTTCGATCTCATCTACGCCTTGCCGGGCGACAATGAGGAGAGTTGGTCAGCGACGCTCGCTCAGGCACTCTCGCTCGGGACCCGGCACCTCTCGCTTTACCAGCTGACGATCGAGCCGGGCACTCGGTTTGCGGCGATGGCGCAACGGCGCGAGCTTGTGCCGCTCGATGTCGATACTGCAGCTGTGCTCTTCGAGCTCACACATCAGATGACCTTGGCGGCGCGCATGCCCTCGTACGAGATCAGCAATCATTCGCGGGCCGGCCAGGAAAGTCGCCACAATCTCACTTATTGGCGCTATGGCGATTATGCCGGCATCGGTCCTGGAGCGCACGGTCGCCGCCTTGGAATGCGAACGATGCGCCATCGCAAGCCGGAGAACTTCCTGTCCGCTGTCGACCGCTCCGGAAATGGGATCGTCGAAGAGCTTCCTCTTTCGCCGGGCGAAGCGGCTGACGAGGCGCTGGTCATGGGTCTGCGCCTCGTCGAAGGCGTTGATTCGGCCGCGATTGAAGGGCGGTTTGGACTATCCTCGATCATCGACTGGAAGCACGTCGAGCGCCTGGTCGCTTCGGGACATCTCGATAAGGACGGAACGCGCATCAGGCTGACCGCTTCTGGTCGCCTTCTTCTCGATCACATCCTTGGCGAAATCGCGCTCGCTCAGCCTAGTTATGCGGTTGCGGGCTAGGTTGCGAAGCGGGCACGGCCGTGGCCTTTGCCGGCGTCGCCGGGGGACCATTTTGAGAGGCCAAGAACTTATAATTGTCGGCCGGGGTCGAGACATAGTCATCGATCGTCATCTCGGCGTCGTCGGAAGCGGCTTTCCTGGTCATGCCGTTCTTTGTCCGGAACGCGACTATCACGTCCTTGAGATTCCCCATCTGGACCGTGCAGGCGGTGCGAAGGTAAGTCTCGATCGCGTCGGCGCTCACCTTCTGCGTCGTCGCCTTGTCCGCAGCATCATGGAGGCAGCCGCGAAAGGCAGTCGTTGGCGCAGCGATCGTTGCCTGAAGCGCTGCTACAACCAGCGCCGAAGCACCTACTAATGCAATCATCGTTCCTCTCCCCAGGGTCGATGAGAAGTCGGGACGATGATTCTTTTCCGATTGAATTGAAAGAGGTTAATCGATTCACATGAATGAGGATTTGCCGCCTGGACTTCATATCGTGGCGACCCCCATCGGCAATCTCGGGGATCTCAGCCCTCGCGCCGCCGAAACATTGCGCCATGCCCATCGAATCCTCGCCGAAGACACTCGAGTGACCGCGAAGCTTCTTCAGCATATCGGCGCGAAGGTGCCGATGGCCCGCTATGACGATCATTCGAGCGAGCGCGAGCGCGATTCCATCGTCGCTGAGCTCGGCGACCATGCAATCGCGCTGGTGAGCGATGCCGGGACACCGCTCATCTCCGATCCAGGCTACAAGCTGGTCCGAGCGGCCCGCGCGGCGGGCCACTTGGTGCATACCGTGCCGGGGCCGAGCGCGGTCGTGGCAGCGCTTACCCTTGCTGGACTTCCGACCGATCGTTTCCTGTTCACGGGCTTTCTTCCCGCCAAGGCAAAGGCCCGCGCCGATGCGATCGCCGAGCTCGGGTCTGTTCGCGCGACGCTCGTCTTTTACGAAAGCGGATCTCGCCTTGGCGAGACCCTCGCCGCTCTGACGGTGCTCGGGCGTCGAGACTGCGCGGTGGCGCGCGAGATCAGCAAGCTCCACGAGGAATGCCTGACCGGAACCGTCCAGGAGCTCGCCGAGAAGTTTGCGACGGCAACTCCCAAGGGGGAAATCACGATCGTGGTCGGGCCGCCGCCCGAAGCTGAAGCTGCCAGCGACGAGGAGCTGGATTTCGCCCTCCACGAGGCCTTGAAGACCCTCTCGCCCTCGCGTGCTGCTGCCAAAGTTGCGGAGCGGCTCAAAATCCCCCGCAAACGCGCTTACGCCCGTGCGCTTGAGCGGTCGCAATGAACGCCGGCACCCCCCCAAGGCAGCAAAGGGTGACAGCAGCAGAAGCGCTCTCTAGACGCCCACGATCATGAAGCTCCGCGTCGCCGTTCAGATGGACCCGCTGGAGCGGATCAATGTCGCGGGCGATTCCACTTTTGCGATCATGCTCAAGGCCCAGGAGCTCGGACATGAGGTCTATTGCCATGCTGCCGAGGATCTGAGCCTCGCGGAGGAGCGCCTGTGGACGATGGGCTATCCCGTCACTGTCCAGCGCGTGACGGGCGACCATTACCGCCTTGGGGAGCCACGCGTCCTCGATCTTGGCAAGGACGTCGATGTCGTCCTGATGCGCCAGGACCCGCCGTTCGACCTCGGCTACATCACCGCGTCATTCCTGCTCGAGCGAATCCAAAGCGAAACTCTGGTCGTCAACGATCCGGCAAGCGTTCGAAACGCGCCGGAAAAAGTCTGGGTGCTCGATTTCGCTCAGTTCATGCCGCCGACCGCGATCACTCGATCGCTTGGACTTGCTCGCAAGTTTCTCGCCGAACACGGCGAGATCGTGATCAAGCCGCTGCACGGATTTGCAGGCGGCTCGGTATTTCGAATCGGCTCCGACGGCCGCAATCTCGCCGCGCTCATGGAGCTTTTCAACCGCACCTATCGCGAACCTCATGTGATCCAGAAATTCGTCCCGGAGATTGCCGAGGGCGACAAGCGGATCGTTCTTGTCGACGGTGAAATTGCCGGGGCGATCAATCGCGTCCCGGGCGAAGGCGAGATCCGGTCGAACCTTGCCGTTGGCGGCAGGGGCGAGAAGACGGAGCTCACTTCTCGAGAGGAGGAGATTTGCGCGGTCCTCGGACCGGAGCTGAAGCGGCTCGGACTGGTCTTCGTCGGGATCGACGTCATAGGTGGAAAGTGGCTGACCGAGATCAATGTGACTTCGCCCACGGGCATCGTTGCAATCGATGAGTTCAACGGCACCGATACACCTGCTCTCATCTGGAAAGCGATCGAACGCCGCCTCGCTTGAGGCCCAGCTTCAATTGGTTGGTTTCTAAACCCGGTAAGCTTGACTTCAGGCGCGCGGGTGGGCGTGGCGATAGACGTCGAGCAGGCGCGCCGCGTCCACCGCGGTATAGATTTGCGTCGATGACAAGCTTGCATGACCAAGAAGCTCCTGGAGAGCGCGCAGGTCAGCGCCCCTTGCAAGGAGGTGAGTGGCAAAGCTGTGGCGCAAGGCATGGGGCGTCAGTGTATCCGGAAGGCCCAGTCTTCGCCGAGCCGCCGCAACGGCCCGGCGCACGAGGTCCGCGTTGAGCGCTCCCCCCCGCGCACCGCGAAACAAAGCGGAGTCTCCCGACAGTGGGTAGGGACATTGGCGAACATAATCGTCGATCGCTTCGCGAATGGCGGGCACCACCGGAACGACCCGCATTTTCGACCGCTTGCCGGTGATTCGCAAAGTCTGGCCGACCGGGAGGATCGCGGCGGTCAGCGACAGCGCTTCGGCAACGCGCAGGCCGGCTCCGTAGAGAAGAAGCAGAATCGCAAGATCGCGCGCCCCGATCCACGGTTCGCTCGCCGCTTCTGCCGCATTTTCGGCAAGGCCGATCGCCTCATCGGGGGCGGCCGGCCGCGGAAGAGTTCGCGGTCGCTTCGGTGCGCGTGTCCGCGGAAGCTGCGGATGGCGACCCTGCTGCTCGGCCGAGTAGCGCAGGAAAGCGCGCACTCCTGAAAGCTCGCGCGCTGCTGACGACGGGCCGAGGCCCTCGCCCCTCCGATCGGCAAGAAACGCTCGAAGATCTGTCGCTTGAAGGTCGAGGATCGCCGCTGCCGAAATTTCCTCGCCGCGATATCGGCCGAGGAATTGGATAAATCTGTGCGCGGTCGCGACATAAGCTCGAACCGTGTGCGGCGAGCGCCGCCGGTCATGCTGGAGATAGACTGCCCATTGCGCTGCAAGCGCCTGGGCCGGGTGGATCAGAGCTGCGGGTAAGTCAGCCACTTGCGGATGATAGCTGCAAGCGTCTTGCCAAGGAACAGCAGCAGCTCGGACCCATGGCGGGCGTCAAGGCGGTGGCTCGCCCGCTGTCCAAGCGCCAGAAGGCCGACCGGGAACGGAGGCTCGCTTTCGACTCGAATCAGTGCCTGCGCTCGAATGAGATCGCAGGCCGGTCCGAACAAGGGGTGGCCGCGCTTGACCTTGCGCATCTGGACGCTGTCGACCGCGTCGATCGATTTTCTGAGGATCGAGGGTTCGACGAGCTGGATGCCGTTGCCGTCGGCTCGGAAGCCCTTCCCGGCCACGATCAGCGATACTGCAACGGCATCGATCCCGAGGATCAGCGGCCATTCCTGAGTGACGATGTGGAGAAGGCCTTCGACGCTGTCGGCATCGATTGCGGCAAGCACGGCTTCATGGATCGAGGCGACCGCGCCCGAATGGCCACGGGCAAATGCGATCAGGTCCTGGTTCGCTTCCACCGCTTCGCCGAGCCGGTGGCGGAGCTGGGCTACCGCGCGTTCTTCAAAGGGGATCACGGTCGCCATTGGAAGGAAGAATACGCCCGCAGCAGTTAATTTCCTACCACAGCAATTCCAAGCGCCCGTTTGGAACACAAAACAAAGGCGGCGGCGCCTTTAAGGCACCGCCGCCCGAACGCTTCGTAAGAACGCGAGCGCGTCTTACTTAAGGCTGCTCGAAACGTTGTTGAACGTCGAGTTCAGCTTGTTGCCGATGCCCTGCATCGCGCCAATCGCCGCAACGGCGATGAGAGCGGCGATCAGGCCGTACTCGATGGCGGTGGCACCCTTCTGGTTCTTAATCATCTTGAGAAACTTGCTCATGGTCTTCGCTCCTTGGTTCCAAGTGCAGGGGCAATTCGCCCCGCCGCCTGCGAGGTCCATTCGCAGGTTGGGTTGGAAACTACCGGGCGACCCTTGAGAAAAGGTTACTTCTGAGGGTTGCGAAGAGATTAATTCTGATATGTCACGACATTGATATCAGGCGATTTTCTGGCCCGTCTCTTCCCAGTCCTTAAGGAAACTCGCAATTCCCTGGTCAGTCAGCGGATGCTTGAACAGCTGCCAGATGATTTTCGGTGGAGCGGTCATCACGTCGGCGCCGATCTTCGCCGCCTCCACGACGTGCATCGGATGGCGAACTGAAGCGACCAGGATTTGCGTCGGGAAATCGTAATTGTCGTAGATCTGACGGATGTCGGCGATCAGCTCCATCCCGTCGAACCCGACATCATCCTGCCGTCCAACGAAGGGAGAAATGAAGGTTGCGCCCGCTTTCGCAGCGAGAAGCGCCTGCGCCGGAGAGAAGCACAAGGTGACGTTGACCATCGCCCCGTCGCCGGTCAGCGCCTTGCACGCTTTCAGGCCCGCTGGAGTAAGCGGCACCTTGATTGCGACATTGTCGCCGATCTTCCTGATCACCGCTGCTTCGCGCATCATCCCTTCGTAATCGAGCGCCACGACCTCGGCCGAAACCGGCCCGCTCACGACCGAGGCGATTTCCTTGACCACCTCGAGGAAGTTGCGCCCGGATTTATGGACCAGCGTTGGATTGGTTGTGACCCCGTCCAGAAGGCCGGTCTGGGCAAGCTCGCGAAATCTCGGAAATTTCAGCGGTGTCGGCAAAGAACTTCATGGTGGTTTGCGTCTGTCCTGGCTTTGGTGGATTGGGCGGCCATAGCTGGTGCAGCCGGGCGCGTCACCAGATTCGGGGATGATCGATGAGCGAGCATGTCAGAGCAGAAAAGCGCGGTGGTGTCCTCGCGATTACCCTTGCTCGGCCTGAACGGCGCAACGCGATCACTGTCGCAATGTATGCTGCGCTCGCCGACGCCATCGAAGGGGTCGCAACCAACGATGCCATCCGTCTCGTGACCATTGAGGGAGAAGGCCAGGATTTTGCCGCCGGCAACGACCTTGCAGATTTTCTCGAGCTTCGGCCCGGAGGCGATGAAGAGATCGCGGTCTGGCGCTTCCTTCGAGCTTTGGTCTCCTGCAAGATCCCGCTGGTTGCCGCCATCCACGGCAATTGCGTCGGCATCGGAACGACCATGCTGCTTCACTTCGACCTCGTCGCTGCGGAGCACGGAACGCGCTTTTCGCTCCCGTTTGTCGATCTCGGCCTCGTTCCGGAGGCAGCGAGCTCGCTGATCTTTCCGCGGATCGCCGGCAGAAGGCGAGCAGCGCGCTACCTCCTTCTTGGCGAGAGCTTCGGTGTCGAAGAGGCGCTGGAAATCGGCCTCATCAGCCATATTGCCGAAGCCGGTCAGCTGGACCGTGTCTTTGGAGAGGTTGTCGAGCGCCTCCTCGCCAAGCCTCGCGAGGCGATCCGACAAACCCAGCGGCTGCTGAGGCACGGCGATCGCGATGATCTCGTGGAGCGGATGCGAATGGAATCCGAAATTTTCTCGGAGCAGCTGAAATCCGATGAAGCGAAGCAGGCGATCGGTGCCTTCTTCAGCCGCCGAAAACCCGCTTAGGGCGCGGTCGCCGATTGCAATGGGAAGCAGGAGACCGCCGACAAATGGATGGTCTTGGTGGAAATGATCCAGTGGAAATCATAGTCGATCGTTCCGGTAACCTGTTTGCCACAGGTCGCGGTAGCGGCGACGAATGAAGGCGTCGCCGTCGTCAGATTGTGAAATGCTGAACCGGCATAAGTCTGCGTGGTCGAAGCATCGGTGCATGTGACGCCCATCGCGCTGCAACGCGCTCCCGCTTCAACTGCTTCGTGCAGGCTTGCCGACGTAAAGCCGAGGATCGAGGCGTAGATCCCGCCGAACAGCATGGCGAAGAACGCCGTTGAATAAATGGCGAACTCGACGGCAGCGACGCCGTCCTCGTTGCGCGAAAGGCGCTTGAATGGGGACATGTTCATCATTGCAACCGGATGTATCCCGTCGAAGTGATGTTCGAACCCAGAAGGCTGCCAACAGTCAGGCTGTTACCGAACAAAGGCTGGTAGGTGAAAGCTGCCTGGATGACGACGTAATCGCCAGGCGCGTGGGTCGCATCGCCAACCGACGAGCAATCGCTCGGTTTTGTCGCAGTATATGCTGCGACCTAAGTCAGCACCTTCGACGAATTCAGGCAATAATAGGCTTCGGTCGGATAGCCCGATGCAATCGTCACGTCAGTCGTCAGCGAGGTCGTCGCGAGACCGTTGGTGATTGCCGTGGTGAGGCCGCTGCAATTGGACTTAGCCGGCAGATGCTTGGTGTCGCAAGCGTTCCACACGGCAAGGGTCGCCGAATGGACAGCGTTCGCGACTTCCATCCGCTCGAACGACCAGCGCGCGACCTCGAGGCCGTTGAGCAGTCCTACGGTGAGCGCGGTTGAAGCCAGCGCGAATTCGATCCCCGCCAGGCCCGAGCGGTCAGAGACGAGCCGCTTCATTTGAGAAAAGATCTTTCGCATGATTTTAAGCGACCAATCGTCCTCTGTTCGCGATCTGGCTGTTGGGCATCGCGAGCCCCTGCTGAGCGCATTCGCCGCGATTGAGAATGCTTCCCGTGCCGTTGATGGTGATGTTGTCGACCACCAGGACAAAGCAGGAGTAGCCGCTTGTCGATTTCCCAACGGCGCCGCTGAACGTCACCGACGAGTGCGGGAAATAGGCCAATCCCGAGATGTTCCAGGACGGGCTGTTACCCGCTGCGCTGATGTCCACACCCGTCGTGAGGTTCGGATCGGTGTAGAGTGCGACGCCCGACCACGTGCCCGAAGTCGGTGAGCTGAGGTTCATCGTCCCGCCACCCGTCGGCGTGTGAGTGTAGCTGCCGTTCGACCCGGTGAAGATGATGGTTGCCGAGGCGCCCGTAGCCGTCGTGATCGAATAGCCATTCGTGTCGAATTGGCCATTTTCAATGGTGATCACATTGGATCCGGTCAGGACCACGTTGCCGGTCAGCTGGACATCGCCGCAATACATCTTGTTGCCAAGATTGATGCCCGCCGACGCCGCTATCAGATTGCTCGACGGAAGCGGCGTTCCCTTCTTGCCTGGCTCCTGCGGATAGCTTGAGCATGTGTTTGCCGGGATACTCGAGGCAAGCGCCGCATAAGGATCGGACACCGACGACAGGTTCGAACTCTGGATGATGCCGCAACCGCTATTCGTCCCATGGGCATCGCCATAATCCGCTTTCAAATTATGGCCGTTGCAGTCCATGCTGGCATTGGACATGATGCTGCAGCCGGTCAGATCCGCTTTTGGCGCGCCATTCGTCTGGAATTCGACGGCGCTGCTACTTGGAGCAGAACTGGCGAGCGCGAGAATGCAATAATTGCGAGGGGTCGTCTGATAGCTCGCAACCGCGGTCGATGTAATCAGCTCTGCCTTGCCGGTGCCGATCGTCGAATTGCCGGTGAAGCCGATGATCGACGAGAAGATCAAGGGCACCTTCTTCGTGATCGTGACGCTGTAGCAGGTGGTCGTGCCGTCCGGGCAGGTGGCGGTATTGCTGCCCGTCACGGCGACGTTCGACGAACCATCGGTGAACCCATATTGGGCGGTGACCGCTTTTGCCTCGTCAAGATAGTTGGATGAATTGTTGGTCGCAGCCGCGACCACCGCTTCGTCGGCCGCATTCTGAAGAGCGCGCTTGGTCTGGTACCAATTGGCCCCCTCGACACCAAGGCCAAGGCCGCCGACCATCAGCGGCAGAGCGATCGCGAAGATCGTCAATATATTGCCGCTCTTGTCTTGGCGCAGCCGAGAGGCCAGAACGCCCGCCGCGCGGGCGATGCGAGCAACTCTTGCTGTGTTGACGGTGATCAGCTGACTGAGGCCAGGCATGCAATCCTCGCGATCGAAAATGACGTGCTCAAAAAGCGCTGTAGCCCGGATAGGGTAAGCGAAGAGTTCAACGCCGTGGTTAACAATCGTTGACCATTTCGCGCGCTTGCCGTCTTCCTTGCCTCGGTAGTGTGCTATGACTATAATACACTGCAAAGCTGCGGCGTTGACCGGGGCAGCAGTGCGCCGCACAAAGGCACGAGAAAGGATTTTGAGCCATGGCTACCGAACCGGCGCCAGAAACCCAAAGCGCAGCTGAAAGCGCGACGAAGCCGAAGCTGAACCTCAACCCGCCGGACGCTCTTCAGCCGGTCGAACCGGCTGAAGCGGCCGGTCTCGTACCTTTGAAGACGGAGGAAACGAGCGAGCTCGACAAGCGCGTTTCCCAATTCGTCGACGAACTCGCCAAGCTCGATTCCAACAGCCCCGAATTCGGCAAGAAGGTCGATCAGCTGACGGCCATGGGCCGAAAGGAGATCGCCGAAGCCGCGGGTGCCTCCAACCGTTTCCTCGACCGGCCGGTGAAGGCAATCGACAAGGATACCGGCATCGGCGCCGACTTGACCGAGCTCAGGCGAACAGTCGAAGGCCTCGACCCCAAGGAAGCGACGAAGACCAAGAAGTTTCTCGGGATCATTCCGTTCGGCAACCGGATCGACCGCTACTTCGACAAATATCGAAGCTCACAAACTCATATCCAGAAGATTCTCGGAAGCCTCGGCAACGGCAAGGACGAGCTTCTGATGGACAATGCCGCGATCGACACCGAGCGCGCGAGCTTGTGGAAGACGATGCACAAGCTCGAGCAGATGGTCCACATCTCGAAGACCCTCGACCAGCAGCTCGAGGACAAGGCGAACGAGCTTGATTCGACCGACCCTGCAAAAGCGAAGGCGATCCGCGAGACCGCTCTTTTCTATACGCGCCAGCGAACGACCGACCTTCTCACCCAGATGGCGGTGACGGTTCAGGGTTATCTCGCGCTCGATCTCGTAAAGAAGAATAATGTTGAGCTGGTGAAGGGCGTCGACCGAGCCTCGACCACGACCGTCGCTGCTCTAAGGACCGCGGTCACTGTCGCCCAGGCAATGAGCAATCAGAAGCTCGTGCTCGAGCAGATCGGCGCTCTCAATACGACGACTGCGAGCATGATCGATTCCACCGGCGAAATGCTTCGTACCCAAAGCAGCGCCATTCATGAGCAGGCCGCGAGCGCGACCATTCCGCTCGAAACCCTCCAGCGCGCTTTCCAGAACATCTATGACACCATGGACCAGATCGACCAGTTCAAACTTCAGGCCCTCGGCAACATGAAGCAGACGGTCGAAACGCTCGGCAAGGAAGTCGAGAAGTCGAAAGGCTATATCGCGCGCGCCGAAGGCGTGAACCAGGCGAAGCTCGAGGGCGCGGCATCGCCGCTCACCCCGATCGAGGCGAAGTGAGCGAGGTCACCGACAAGGTCGAGCGGGCGATCGCGCGCTTCGATCGGGTCACCAATCAGCTCGACCAGCGCGATGGTCCCTCGCGCGCCGCGGCAAAGCGCGAGCGCCAACGCCTGAACGCAGGCCTTGGCCGATCTCTCGCCAAAATTGGCGGAGCAATCGTTCTCATCTGGCTCGCTGCTGCGATCGTCGGATTTCTAAAGCCGATCGGAATGTTGGGCTTTTTCTTCGCGGTGATTGCAACGGTTGCAATCGCTGGCGTGCTTCTGGCGCGTGGCGGCCGGCAGGCGATCGCGGCCCCTGCCCCGTCGACCGACCTTCCTAACGGAGCGATGGTCGACCGCTTCGAACTCCTATCTTTATCGTGTTCGTCAAGGGTTACCCGCGCCGGCGCAGGGACAGATTGACGCCATGAGCTCGCTCCTCCCTTCCTTGAGAAAGACGCTCGAGCGAATAGACACGCTCGACCCCTCGGCGCAGGACGCGCGCCGGCTGATGTCCATCCATTTGCCGGGGCTGCTCGAGCGCTACGGCAATGTTCCTGCGTCCTATCGAAGCGAGCAGGACAGCGAAGGCAAGACGGTCGATGAGCGTCTCGTCGAGAGCCTCGCTGCAGCGCGCAGCGCGCTCGCCGAGGTTTCGCAACAGCTTGCAAGGTCCGACCTTGCCGCGTTCGAGACTCAGGGCCGATTTATCGAATCTCGCTACGGCGACCAGGGCATCGAGAGCGAAGACGCCTCGACCAGTTAGCGATTGCGCGCTGCGTTCGCGCCGCTCATGATAACGAAGAGCTAAACGCGGTCGGAGCTGACGGGGGATGCAGCTTGCCTTGCCCAGGACCATGACGGCGCTGAAAGGCGGTTTCAAGCTGCCGTCGGTAATCCCGCCGTTCAACAAACGCACTTATTGGGTCTTCTCCGCGCTGTGGTTCCTAGCGCTGATGCTCGCCGTCGCGGGACCGATTGCGGGTTTCTATTTCCGCTCGACCGAACCGGCAAACAATTCGCAGCTGCTGATCGGCAGCCGAGCAGGATTTGCAGTCGCGCCCCGCGATTCGACTTTGGTTCGCTTCACCGTCGGACCGGCCAGCCGAGCATCGGGGATTCATGCTGGCGATCATATCGTGGCGATCTACGGTTTGCCTTTGCCGCCAGTGATGCCGGTCTATGAGGCAACGCTCGCGGCGCACGCCGATGATCCCGCCTATATCGCGATGGGCAACCTGCTATTTGGCGGCGACAACACCCAGATCCCACTGACGGTCCGATCCTCCGACGGCAAGGTCCGCGACATCACGGTCACCACCGGCGAGCAGCATATCGACAACGGCGCTCGAGCGCTCGGCATCTCGCCAAAGCTTCTTAGCTTCATCGACCTACTCCACGTCCTTGCTTATCCCTTCCTTCTGTGGGCGGCGTGGCTGCTTCACCGCCGCAACTCGACCGACGTCGTCAGCTCGATCCTTTCACTGGCCGTCCTCCTCAATATCGCAGCCGAGCAGCCCTCGTCGGTCTTCCTCGCCCAGATCGGAGTGTCGCGAGCGATCAACGTCGCTCTCTACGATCTTGGCAACGTTCTGCTGCTCGGCGGCATCCTGCTGTTCCCCCACGGCAATCTGTCATTGCGTCGAACTCGGCGCGATCCTCTGCCTTCCGGTCCTCTTCTTCCTTCACGGAACGCTCTACGAAACCCTGTTCGTCCTTTTCATGATCACCGCCGTGCTGTCGCTCGTTCGATGGCTGCACAAAACCGAATTGGCCGACCAACGGCAGCAGATCCGTTGGGCGCTTCTCGGGATAAGCGGTTATGCGGTCCTCCGCTGCATCTCGATCGTCTCCGATTATCTGAAATGGTCGACGTGGAGCTTCGGTCAGCAACTGCTGGTCGAAACCGCCGCAGGCATCAGTTTCGCATTTGCCGGCCTCATCCTTCAGCTCGGCCTGTTGATCGCTCTGCTGCGCTATCGCCTCTACGACGCGGAAGTCGTGATCGGCCGGTCGGTGAACTTCGCCGTGATCACACTTGGTGTCGCGGCCATCTTCGCGGCCGCCGGCGATGCGCTGAAGCAGATCGTCTACAATTATTCCGGCAACACCAACAACGAGGGACCGATCATCTTCGCGGCCGCGCTCGCGACGATCATGGTCAACCCGATTCAGGAACGCGTCCAACGGTGGTCGGAGAAACGGTTCCAGAAGAACCTCTTCCTCCTTCGCAACGACCTCCCGCAGAGCGTCCGCGATATGCGCGAAACCGCATCCCTTCGCGACATGATCGATGAAATCCTGGCGCAGGTGGATCGCGGAGTTCGTGCCGTCCATGCTGCGATGGTCGTCAATGGCTGCGTGATGGGCGCTCACGGCCTGACCAACGACGAGGTCGAGGCCTGGCGCACTTCGGTCTTCGCCAAGGACTATAAGAGCGATATCTGCGAAGCCTCCGACCGGCTTTTCCCGATCCGGGTTCCGCTCATTCCAAGCTCCGATGAAGAGGAGCCGATCGGATATCTGCTCGTCGGGCCAAGGCCCGACGGCTCCATTCCGAGTCGAGAAGAGCAAAAAGCCCTGGCGGAAGTCTCCGAGGATATCGCCCGAGCGATCAGGACGGTCATCAAGCGAGAAGCGCGCGAAGCAAAAGTCGGTGAGCTGATCGCGGATAACTCAAGGCGGATCGAGGCCCTCGAGGCGCTCCTCAGCGGCTCCGCTGAAGGCAAGCGCTCTTCCGGCAGTGCATGATCGATCGATTATTCTATCTCAATTCATTGACCCCATTCAAATCAAAGAATAATTCAGTCGGCACATCGAGACGGGGGTGTGAGTCATGATGCGTGCCTTGGTTTTGTCCGGGCTGCTGGCCTTTGCGCCGATCGCTGTTCTCGGCGGAAGCCAGGCGCTCGCTCAGGATAATTCGGAGAAATGCGCCGATACGGCCCAGAAGAAGGCCAAGCGCTCGATGTTCGGAAGCGTGCTCGGAAGCATCGCAGGCGGAGTTCTTGGCCGCACCGGCGTCGGCAGCGAAGTCTATTCTCTGGCTATGCCGGCAGCTTCCTATCTCGGCGACGAGCTCCTGAAGATGCTCGACTGCAAGGAGCAGCAGCAGGCAGCGACCGCGACCGACAAGGCCATCCGCGGCGGCGTCGGGACCGAGGTCAGCTGGACGAGCCAGGACCGACCCAACGTCTCCGGGACCTCGAAAGTCACCTCGCAGCAGGCGTCGGCTGATGGAGGCACGTGCCTGACCGTTACCGACGTGGTGATCGTCGACGGCGAAGAAACGACCGTCCCCAAGAAGATGTGCAGGGCTCCGGGCGCAAGCGCCTACGTCAAGGTGTGAAATGATCGAAGGGCGGATCAAGACAGCGGTTGCGGCTTCGTTGCTGCTCCTCAACGTCGCCTCGACAGCACCGCCCGACCCCGACAATCCAACCTGCCCCAAGTTTATGAACTGGTCGACCTATCCGGAGATGAAATTCTCGCTTGAGACCATCAACGGCGTCCGGGTGTTGAAAGCCGAGGGCCAGATCGATCAGGACGCTCCAGCAAAGCTCCAGGACGCGCTGAAGGCCAATCAGCCGGTTCAGGAAATCTGGATCAGGTCGCCGGGCGGCGATGCTCGCGCAGGCAATGCCGCGGGCAAGATCATCCGCAACTCAATGGTCCCGACCAGGATCCCCGAGGGCTGGGCCTGCTTCTCGGCGTGCAATTTCATCTTCATGGGCGGCGTCATCCGCTACGTCGACCAGGGCGGGATCTTTGCGGTCCACATGTTCACCCACCTCGGCGACAAGGAAGCAGTTCGCTCCGAGCTTAAGAATACGGACAAGGCGATCGGAATGATCGGCGACGTCGAGCAGGATTCGGCATTGCTCGCAAGCGAAGACAATGACTTCCTCATTCGCATGGGCGTCTCGCGCAAGCTTCTTACCGACGTCATGTATCAGCAAAAGGCAGTCGCGGACGGAGCCGACAAATCCACGCGCCGGTGCCTCACTCGCAATGAAGACACGAAATATAACGTCGCGAACGCGCAATGAAGGAGCTGGAATGATGGTTGCGAAGCCGATGCTGTGGGGCGCAGCGATTGCGATCGCCCTCTCTTCGACAGCGGCTTTGGCCAACGTCGTCGTCGTGAAATCGCTCGGGCCCTCGGCCAAGGCTTATCCGCCGGGCAAGACGCTTCCGGCCAACGCGAAAATCTCGCTCCAGGGCGGCGACGTCGTGACGGTTCTCGGCCCCAGCTCGGCAAAGACTCTTCGCGGGCCCGGGAACTTCGATGCCAGCCAAATGAGCCTTGCATCCGCCGCCGGCCAGCGCGGGCGTTTTGGAGCGCTTCGCGCCGGAGAGGTCGCGCACAACCCCAGCATCTGGGACATCGATGTAAGCCAAAGCGGCAAGGTTTGCGTGACCAATGCAAGCAAGGTTCAGCTCTGGCGCCCCGACAGCGACGGCTCGCCGAGCGTCCAGATCCATTCCTCCGACGGTCAGTCGCAAAAGCTCAGCTGGGTTGCAGGCAAAGCCATTACCGGCTGGCCGACGGCGCTTCCCGTCAAGAACGGTCAATATCAGATCGAATGGTCAGACACCGGCGACAAGAGCAGTGTCGAAGTGGTGAATGTGGGCTCCGTCCCATCCGACCTCGTCGCAACCGCTCAAGTGCTGATCCAGAACGGCTGCCAGAACCAGCTCGACCTGCTTGTTTCGGGCGCCAGCAAGACTTCGGCTAACTAATTAGCCGACGATGCCTTCAGTCCGGAGCCGAGCGGCTTCGGGCTGGGCGATACCAAGGTTCGCCAGGACTTCATCGGTATGCTGCCCGAGAGCGGGCGGCGGAAGGTCACAATCGGAGCGCTCGCCGTCGATCCGCACCGGCGACCCGATTAGGGGCGTGCCGGCGATGGTCCGCACCATTTGCCGATGCTTGGCCTGGACGTCGCTGAACGCCTGGCTGATGCGATTGATCGGGCCGGCCGGAATTCCCGCTTCTTCAAGCTGATCGAGCCAATCGGCGGCGCCCTTCTGAGCGATCACAGCGCTGATCAGACCCACTATGTCTTCGCGGTGCGCTACCCGGGCACCGTTCGAAGCGAAGCGCTCATCACGGGTCCATTCCGAGTGGCCGCAGATCTCGGCCAGCCGGGCGAATTGGCGATCGTTGCCAACCGCGATGATGATCGGCTGATCGGCGGCCTCAAACGGTTGGTAAGGCACGATATTGGGGTGCGTGTTACCTTGGCGAGGCGGATCCTTGCCCGAGATCAGTGCATTCGAGGCCTGGTTGGCCATCACTGCGATCTGAGTGTCGAACAAGGCCATGTCGATGGTCGCACCCGCGCCCGTCTTCTCGCGACCGAAGAGCGCCGCAAGGATCGACGTGCAGGTATAGAGCCCAGTGAACAGGTCGGCGATTGCGACACCTGCGCGCATCGGGCCGCCGCCGGGCTCACCGTCAGGAAGACCGGTGACGCTCATCATCCCGCCCATTCCCTGAATGATGAAGTCATAGCCGGCACGATCGGCGTAAGGGCCGTCCTGGCCGAAGCCGGTGACCGAGGCATAGACCAGCCGCGGATTGGAAGCGCGCAACGATTGCGCGTCGAGCCCGAACTTCCTGAGGCCGCCGACTTTGAAATTTTCGACGACGACGTCGGCTCGCTCCGCCAGCTTCTCAACCAGCGCCGCGCCCTCCCGCTGGGCAAAATCGATCGCTGCCGATTTCTTTCCGCGATTGGCACTGAGAAAATAAGCAGCGACCCGGTCTTCGCCTTCACCGTGCCAGGGCGGCCCCCAATGGCGCGTGTCGTCACCGGCGCCGGGGCGCTCGATCTTGATCACCTCCGCCCCGAGATCGGCGAGCAACTGGGTGCACCAGGGGCCCGCAAGCACGCGGCTAAGGTCGAGGACCCTGATCCCGTCGAGCGGCTTCAATGGCGCCGACCCCAGAAGCGCCGGTCAGCGAGTACCGGCGTGGGCTGCATTGTGCCCCGGCGCACCTGTCACACCGCCGCCCGGATGCGCGCCCGAACCGCACAGATAGAGACCCTTCAACGGCATCCGGTAATCGGCCGCGCCGATCATCGGACGGGCGCTGAACAGCTGGTCAAGGCCCATCTTGCCGTGGAAAATATCGCCGCCGATCAGTCCGAAGCGACGCTCGAGATCGAGCGGGGAATGGATCTGGCGTCCGATCACCGACCTGGCGAAACCGGGCGCGTGGGCATCGACAGTCGCGATGACCTGGTCCGCAGCCTTGTCCCGCTCCTTGTCCCAGCTCCGCCCCGGCCCGAGGTCGTAGCGGAAATGCTGGCAGAAGAGCGAGGCGACATATTTGCCCTTGGGAGCAAGGCTCGGGTCCAATGTCGAGGGTATCAGCATCTCGATGATTGGCTGCTTCCCCCAGCCGTTCACCGCCGCGTCGAGCCAGGCGCGGTGCATATAATCGAGACTCGGCGCCATGATGATCCCGGCAGTCAGCTGATTGCCCTTCTTCGGAAGCACCGTGAACCTGGGCAGTTCCGACAAAGCGACGTTCATCCGAAAGGTCGCGCTTTCGCACTTCCAGCCGTGCATTCGAGCGGCAACGTCCACATCGACCGCTCCATGCGGCACCAGCCGATCGAACAGCAGACGCGGGTTGACGCCGGCGACAACAATATTCGAGCGGTAAGCTTTGCCCCCGGCAACCACGCCCGCCGCTCGCCCATTCGCTACGATCAGCTCTTCGACGGCTGTGTTGAGAAGGATATCGACCCCGGCTTCGCGGCAGGCCCGTGCCATCGCCTGCGTGATCGAGCCCATTCCGCCAATGGCATGGCCCCAGGCCCCCGGAACGCCCGCAGCTTCGCCGAACAGATGGTGGAGCAGGACATAAGCGGTCCCAGGCGATTGCGGAGAAGCGAAATTGCCAACGACTCCGTCGAAGCCGAACAGCGCCTTGGTGAGATCGCCCTCGAAGTGCCGATCGAGGATTTCCGACTCGCTTCGAACGGCAAAGTCGTGGACGATCCGGGTCTCGTCGAGCGACAGCCCGGCCATGTCACGGCCCAGACTTAAGAGCTTCGGGATCGCGCTGACCGTGCGCCCGACGTTGGGAGGGGCTCGCAAAAGCCACTTCTTGAGGAGCCGAACGACCGTCTCGAGCTCGGCAACGTAGCGATCGTAAGCTTCGCCATCGGCCTTGTGATGGCGCGCGATTTCCCTGCGCGTCAGGCCGTTTCGACCGGCAAGCAGATAGTCGCCATCGCCGGGCAGGAAATTGTCGATCTTCCTCAGGACGACCTTCAGCCCGTGCCGCTCGAGCTGCATGTCGCGGATCACTTTGGGCTGAAGCAGGCTGACGGTGTAGCTCGCAGCCGAATTTCGAAAGCCGGGCAGGAATTCGTCGGTGACCGCAGCTCCGCCGACCGTTGCCGAAGCCTCGAGAACGGCAACCTTCAGGCCCTTTTTCGCCAGATAATATGCGCAGGTCAGGCCGTTGTGGCCCGCGCCTATCACGACCGCATCGAGTTCCATCAAGTCCCACCGCTGATTGGGTTCCTCGCCTAATGGGACGCCCATGCTCAGTCCAGAGGCTCGGCTCTCTAGGTTCGAACGCGCTGCTCGACGTCGCTCGTACCTCGAAGGACGATGAAGGTCCCGAGCATCTCGCCGCAAGGCACCGACTTACCGCGATCAAGCGCTGTGACCGTCGCTCCGACCACCACCAGGGTACGGCCCGCCTTGTGGACATTCGCTTCCGCTCGAAGCCGATCGCCGGCCGCCGGGTTCATCAAGTTAATCTTGAATTCGACCGTCAGGACCGACGAATCCAGTGGCATGGTCGAGTAAGCGGCGTAACCGCAGGCAGTATCGGCAATCGCTGTAATGACGCCGCCGTGGAAATAGCCGTGCTGCTGGGTGAGGTCCTCGCGATAGGGAACCTCGATCACCGCCCGGCTATCTGCTGCCTCAATCAGCTCCGCACCGAGCAAGGACATGAAGCCCTGGCGATCGAAGCTCTCCTTGCAGCGAGGATCGAGCGCGCGGTCGCTCACCGCATCAGCACCAGCTCTTCGGCCATGGTCGGGTGAAGGGCGATGGTTTCGTCGAAATCGCTCTTCTTCAACTTCGCCTTGACCGCGACCGCAGCCGCCTGGAGGATTTCCGGCGCGTCGGGACCAATCATGTGAATGCCCACGATCTCGTCGGTGCTCTCGTCAACGACGATCTTGTACAATGACCGCTCATTGCGGCCAGCAAGGACGTTCTTCATCGGGCGGAAGTCGGAGGCGAAGGTCTTAACCGAACCGAGCTTGTTGCGAGCAGCGCCTTCGGTAAGCCCGACGCTCGCCAGCGGCGGGTGGCTGAAAACCGCCGATGGGATGCAGCCGTAATCCACCCGATGCGCCTTCTTGCCGAAGAAGCTGTCGGCGAAGGCCTGGGCTTCGCGGATTGCAACTGGAGTGAGCTGAATTCGGTCGGTGACATCGCCAACCGCGAAGATCGACGGGACCGAGCTTCGATTGTCGTCATCGACCTTGACTTGGCCCTTCTTTCCGAGCTCGACCCCAACCTCCTCGAGGCCAAGATCCTTGGTGTTCGGGTTGCGGCCGGTCGCGAACAGCAGCTGGTCAGCCTCGATGTCGTCGCAGCCGGTCATCGCGATGTGAAGCCGGCCGTCGCTTCGCCGCTCGACCCTGTCGATGAGCGCGTTGAACTTGAAGTCGATGCCCTTGCGAAGCGAGATCTGAAGCAACCTGTCGACAAGTTGCTGGTCATAGTGCCGCAAAATCACGTCGCTGCGATTGACCAACGTCACCCGGGTCCCGAACTCGTGGAAGATTCCGGCAAACTCGTTGGCGATGTAGCCGCCCCCTACGATCACGATCCGCTTCGGCAGCTTTTCGAGGTGGAAGACCTCGTTAGAGCTGATCGCATGCTCGACCCCCTCGATCCTGGGCATGACCGGCCATGCGCCGGTCGCGATCAGGATCTTCTCGGCAGTCACCTCCTTGCCGCTTGCAAGCTTGACGCAATTGGCTCCGGTCAGCGTCGCTCGCTCGTGAAAGATGGTCACATCATGGTTGGTCAATGTCTCGGCATAAGCGCTCTCCAATCGACCGACCTCGGCAAGCACATTGTCGCGAAGAACCGCCCAGTCGAAGCGCTTCTTGGGAATGTCCCATCCGAACATAGCCGCATCGTCGAGGTCCTCTGCGAAATGCGCGCCGTAGACGAGCAGCTTCTTGGGGACGCAGCCGCGGATGACGCAGGTTCCACCGACCTTGTGCTCCTCGGCGATCGCAACCCGGGCGCCATAGGCAGCCGCCACTCGGGACGCGCGGACGCCGCCGGATCCCGCACCGATCACAAACAGATCGAAGTCGGCCATTAAACGCCCGCCTTTTGCATCAAGGCACGCGTGGACGAGTTCGAGCGAACCTTCATCCGCGCCCTCCGCCAGCTGTCCGGCAATCTGCTTTCCAAGCTCGACCCCGAACTGATCGAATGGGTTGATCCCGAGAAGTACCGCATTGGCGAACGTGCGGTGTTCGTAAAAGGCAATCAGCATCCCAAGCGCGCGAGCGTCGAGCCGAGCGAGAAGAATGGTCGTGCTTGGACGATTTCCGGAATAGCTGCGCTGCGGATCGTCGCTCTTGCGGCCCGCCATCAGCGCGGCTGACTGGGCGAAGGCGTTCAGAAGGAGCAGCCGATGGTGCTCCGGACCCTGCTCATCGTCGGCCTCGCTGACCGCGACGAACTCCACAGGGACAAGGACCGTCCCCTGATGAAGGAGCTGGAAGACGGCGTGCTGGGCATCTGTCCCGGTGCCTCCCCAAGTGACTGGAGCGGTCGGATGCTCGACCGTCTTGCCGTCCTTCGTGACCGACTTTCCGTTCGATTCCATCTCGAGCTGCTGCAGATAATGGGGCAGTAGCCGGAGCCTCTCGTCATAGGCAAACAGGCCGCGCGTCTGGCAGTCGAACTCCTCGACGTAGAGGCGGTCCGCAAAAGCAGCGATGAGAGGCACATTCTCGGCCGGATCGGCGAACCGGAAGTGTCGGTCCATCTCGGCTGCGCCTTCGAGCAGGGTTTCAAAAGCATCCCAGCCGAGCGCGAGCGCGGCGCTGAGGCCGACCGAGCTCCACAGCGAATAGCGTCCGCCGACCCCTTCCCCGAACTGCAGGATCCGGCTCTCGTCGATCCCCTGTTTGAGCGCGGCTTCGGGGCTCGCCGTGACCGCGATGAGGCGGCCGTCCGGGTCGACCACGCCAGCTGCTCGAAGCCACGTCCGCGCGGCCTCCATGTTGGTCAGCGTCTCCAGAGTCGTGAACGTCTTGGACGCAACGACGACCAGGGTCGTTGCCGGATCGAGCGCCTGCACCGCTTCGTCGAATGCCGCGCCGTCGATGTTCGACAGGAAACGCACGGTCAGGATCGACGCTCGGCGGCCGAGCGCGTCGACCAGAAGAGCTGGTCCAAGCACCGACCCGCCGATCCCGATATGGAGGATTCCCGTCAGCTTGCCGAATGCTCCGGCCTCGATCGCATCGACGAGAGCGCGCATGCGCCGGCGGCGCGCTTTCGCGAGGTCGACTTCCTCGGGCGCCCCGCTGCCGCGCTCGGCGACATGGGTTGCCTCGCGGCCTTCGCTGGGATTGACGATTCCGCCAGCAAACAGAGCGTCGCGCGCCGGTGCGAAACCCATCGTCTCGGCCCGCTTGAGGGACCGTTTGATCACCGCGCCATCGAGGTGAGTCTTGGACCAGTCGAAATGGATGCCGGCGAGATCGAAACTGAAACGGCTGAGGCGATCCGGCTCGGCTTGGAACAAATGCTCCAGCGTTTTCTGCTCTTTTTCGGCCATGATGGGCACATAGTCGGACGAGAGCCAAATGCCACCCCGGCTTGACCTTGGGTCAACGCTCGCCAAACAGCGGAAAGAATGCGCTTCCGATCCTCCCGCAGCACGTCGCGCAAGCCCGAAAGCGAAGAGAGCGCAGGGAGCATCGCTCGCTTCTTTCTCATGGTCGTGATCGTCGCCTGGGCGATGCGGAGCTTCATCCTCCAGCCCTTCAGCATCCCGTCGGGATCGATGCTTCCGACGCTTTACATCGGCGATTATCTGCTCGTCGCAAAATGGCCCTACGGTTATTCTCGCTACAGCTTCCCGTTCGAATTCCCGCCTCTTGGGACGAGACTGTTCGAGCATTTGCCCGAACGAGGCGACGTCGTGGTCTTCCGAGTGCCGACCGAGAATGAGGACCTCATCAAGCGCGTGATCGGGCTTCCCGGAGATACGGTCGAGATGCGTAGAGGCGAGCTCGTGCTTAACGGCACCCCCGTTCCCCGTCGAAAGCTCAAGGACGTCCCGATCCCGATTACCCAAAACTCACCCTGCAGGATCGTCCCACCCGCAATTGCGGCAACCGTCATTGCGGCAGGCCATTCTTACTGCATCTACCAGGCTTATATGGAGAGCCTTCCCGGGGGACCCAGCTACACCACGTTCGACCAGCTTGAACACGGCCCGGCCGACGATTTCGGGCCGGTCCGGGTTCCTGCTGGCCGGCTCTTCCTGATGGGGGACAATCGCGATGACAGCCTCGACAGCCGCTTCGAAGTGACCGAAGGCGGGGTTGGAATGCTTGCTCAACAGGATCTTATCGGTCGCGCCCTCGGGACCTTCTGGTCGACCGACGGAAGCGCGACCTACTGGAAGCCATGGACCTGGTTCACCGCTTTGCGCGTAAATCGCATCGGCAATCGCTACACAGGAGCGCCCGAGTGAAGGCAGACGTCGCGAAGTTCGTGCGCGAAAGTCTTGGATATGAGCCAAAGGACGTGCGTCTGTTCGAACTCGCTCTCACTCACTCGAGCGCTGGCAAGGACAATTACGAACGGCTGGAGTTTCTTGGCGACCGAGTGCTCGGCCACGCCATGGCGCGGGCGCTTTACGACCGCCACCGCGCCGAGCCGGAGGGCTATCTCTCGCGCCGCTATAATGTGCTGGTCGCTCGGGAGACCTGCGCCGAAGTCGGCCGCGAGCTCGGGCTTCCCTCCCTCATGCGGCTCGGCAAGCAGGCGCGCGAGGATGGCGCGAACGAGAGCGACAATGTGGTTGGCGATGTGGTCGAAGCACTGATCGGTGCGCTCCTGATCGACGGTGGTTATGACGCTGCAGAAAAGTTCGTGGCGAGCGCATGGGAGCCCCACCTTGCCGAGCAGCGCAAGGCCCCACAACATCCCAAATCGGCGCTCCAGGAACTAGCCGCTGCTCGGGAGTGCAAGCCGCCCGTCTATGAAGTGGTGGGACGAACCGGAGCTCATCATCACCCCAAGTTCACCATTCGAGTCTCGGTGCCCGGACTGGGCGAGGCGACCGCGGAAGGGACCAGCAAGCAGGAGGCCGAGACCGACGCGGCCGAAGCTCTGCTCGACAAGCTGCGATGATTGAATGCGAGAAACGCGCAGGCTTCGTAGCCGTGATCGGCGCTCCGAACGCCGGCAAGTCGACCCTCGTCAATTCGCTCGTCGGACAGAAGGTCGCGATCGTCAGTCCGAAAGCCCAGACGACGCGCACCCGGCTGATGGGCATCGCCATTGAAGCCCCAAGCCAGATCCTGCTTGTCGATACTCCGGGCATTTTCGAGCCCCGCCGCCGGCTCGACCGAGCGATGGTCGCTGCCGCATGGACGGGAGCTCAGGATTCCGACCTCATCCTGTTCGTGATCGACGCGGCCGGTGGATTGAATGGCGAAGTGGAGCGGATCGCAAGGTCGCTCGGCGAGCGCAAGCAACCGCTGTTCGTCGCGCTCAACAAGATCGACCTCGTGAAGAAGGCTGCTCTGCTCGGCCTCTCCGCTGCAATCACGGATCGGCTCAACCCCGAGAAGGTCTTCATGGTGAGCGCCGCTGATGGCGACGGTGTTTGCGACCTCAAGCAGGCGCTTTCGGAGGCAATGCCCGAGGGTCCGTGGCTTTACCCCGAAGACGACGTCTCCGATGCGACCGATCGCATGATCGCTGCCGAGCTCACTCGCGAGCAGGTCGTCAACCAGCTTCACCAGGAATTGCCTTACGCGACAGCGGTCGAGACGGAGGCATGGGAAGATCGTCCCGACGGCCAGACCGTCATCAACCAGCAGATCATCGTCGAGCGCGACAGCCAGAAGGCGATCGTCATCGGCAAGGGCGGCCAGCGACTGAAAGCCATCGGAGCCGCGGCGCGCGCCGAGATCAAGCAGCACCTTGGCCGCCCGGTGCACCTCTTCCTGCATGTGAAGGTCGAGCCGAAATGGGGTGAGGACCGTTCGCTCTACCGTGAAATCGGCCTTGAGTGGGCAGATTAGGCCAGCATCTCTTCAATCCACGTCGGGACAAGGTCGCCGGCTCGGCCGACCCGGCTCTCGTTGAATGAATAGCTTCCGAGGCTTGGCTCCAGATTGATTTCGAGAGCGCGAGCGCCGCAATAACGTGCGGTCTGAACGAACCCCGCAGCGGGATAGACCGCGCCGGAGGTGCCGATCGAAACAAACAGGTCGCAGCGCCGTAGTGCCTCTTCGATCCGTTCCATCTGGTACGGCATCTCGCCGAACCATACGATGTCGGGGCGGACCATCCCCGTGGCGCCGCACGACGGGCACTCTCGTCCCTCCCCCATTGCCCCGGACCAGGGAAAACGCTCATTGCAATCGAGGCACCATCCCTTGGCCAATTCGCCGTGCATGTGAACCAGTCGCGCTGAGCCGGCGCGCTCGTGAAGGTCATCGACATTCTGGGTGACGATCAGCAGCCCGCCCGGCCATTCGGCGTCGAGCCGTGCCAGCGCCCGGTGCGCCGCATTCGGCTCGACAGTTCCGAGCTTCTCGCGCCGCGCGTCATAGAAAGCGTGAACCAGCCTCGGATCGCGCGCGAACGCTTCGGGCGTGCACACATCTTCAACCCGGTGCCCTTCCCATAGGCCATCTGGTCCACGGAAGGTCGCCAGCCCGCTTTCCGCAGAAACGCCGGCACCGGTCAGAATGACGATATTGCGAATATCCTTCATTGGACCTGATTTACGAGCCTCCGCTAACGTTCGCTACGGGGTGGGACAGCGGACATTGTCGGCGCCGCCACTTCGGCTTCCGATGACACTGCCGCGCACCCGGCCCCCGCCTGCGCGGACCGATCCTTGCAGCGTGACGCTTTTAGTTGACATTTCCTCCCGATGACGCATATAAGCGACACATGTTTACCGTCGGACGAACGAAACAGTTCTCTAAGTGGGTTGGTCGAATTGGCGGATCCCAAGGCGCGTGCCGCGATAGCTGCGCGGATCGTTCGGGTTGAACTGGGCAATTTCGGCGACGTGAAAGGCGTCGGCGGAAAGGTCAGCGAACTGCGCGTCGATGTTGGTCCTGGGTATTGTGTCTATCTGACGCGCACCGGGCTGATAGTGCAATTGCTCCTGTGCGGCGGCGACAAGTCAACGCAGCAGGCCGATATCAAGAAGGCTCAGGAGATGGTGCAGGAATTGGACGAGGCCAAGAAGGCTAAGAAGACGAAACAACCGAAAAGGAAGTAACAATTTTAACCCAAGGAGGGCAGGTAACATGACAATCGGAATTCGCCCCTTCGACGCCGCCGAATATCTTCACGACGAATCCTCGCAGCGCGCATTTCTCGACGAAGCGGCCGACAGCAATGATCCGAGTTTCATCGCTCGAGCAATCGGTGTCGTTGCTCGAGCTAAGGGCGGCATGCTTCACTTGGAGCGGCTGACCGGCATCAAGCGGCAAACACTCACAAAGTCGTTCGGTGCAGATGGAAATCCGACTCTGTCCACTTTGATAGCCGTGCTGAAGGCGCTCCATTTCCGAGTTCCGCTTCGAGCATGTGCCTGAGAGCGAGAAGGAACTGGCGCCTGCCCAAAACGCCGGGACCCACTAGAATGGGATTGCCACTATAACGGAATCAGCTGGTTTAGCGCTATGGAAGACCTTGAGATTGACAATGATCTAATCGACGAAGCGGTGTTGGCGTTGTTGTCTCTGACACTGAATCACGATGAGGGCCCCCCGCGGACATCGCGCGCTTGGAAGTCGTTCGACTGGGATGCGATGAATGGCTTCATTCCAAGGACCTCATTCTCGATCCGGTAAGCAAGGCAAAGTCGGTCATACTCACCGAGGAAGGGCAAAGGCGAAGCGAGGAGGCCTATCACCGCCTGTTCGCCCGTAAAAAAGCCCCTCAGGCGCCGCGAGAGTTCCGTTGAGGAAAGCAGCCATGCGGCCCTCGACCCGGTGCCGTCCGATAGGCCATCTGGTCCACGGAAGGTCGCCAGCCCGCCTTCCGAAGAAACACCGGCACCGGTCAGAATGACGATATTGCGAACATCCATCGCCTCAGCATAAAGCAGCAGCGCGATGGGCGAAGGCAAAATCCGGATCGGCATAGGCGGCTGGACCTATGCGCCGTGGCGCGGCGTCTTCTACCCCGACAGGCTGCCGCAATCGAAAGAGCTGGATTATGCATCCGAGGCGCTAAGAGCGATCGAGATCAACGCGACCTTCTATGGCCGCCAGAAGGCGAAAAGCTGGGAAATGTGGGCAAAGGCCGGGGCTGACGAGTTCCAGTTCGCGGTCAAGGGCTCGCGCTTCTGCGTCATGAAAACGAAACTCGCCGAGACGGGCGAAGGGCTCGGCGGCTTCTTCGGCCAGGGATTGGCTGCTCTTGGACCGAAGCTCGGGCCCATTCTCTGGCAATTTGCATCGCGTCGCAAGTTCGATCGCGACGACATTGCAGCGTTCATCGACCTGCTGCCTGAGGAGCTCGACGGGCTCACTCTTCGCCACGCGATCGAGCCCCGTCACGACAGTTTCAACGACGAGAAGTTCTTCGACCTTTGCCGTGCTCGCAACATCGCGGTCGTCCTTGCGGATTCTGACGAATATCCCTGCATCGAAGCCAATACCGCCGATTTCGGCTACGCCCGGCTGCAGCGGATGAACGAAGACATTGAGACCGGCTATGAAGCGGCAGAGCTCGAAGGTTTCGCGGAGCGCGCTCGAAATTGGGTAAAGGACGGGCGCGACGCTTATATATTCATGATCAACGGCGCGAAGATCCGCGCGCCAGCCGCTGCGAAGGCGCTTCAGCGACTTGTCGGAAGTTAATTTGCGTTAATTTCTCCGTTGTGCTTCAGGCGCTGCCGGAACGACGCCGCTGAATGCCGGCGTCCCGCCTGTCACGGCGGCGCCGTTCCTCTTGAGAGCAGGAGCATGGTGGCTCCTGCCATGGGGGAGCATTCACAATGCGAAAACTGGTGCTTGCCGCTGTTGCAGCGGGAATGATGACTTGGGCCGTTCCGGCTGCGGCTCAGGAACTGCCGCTCAAGTCGGGCGACTTCTGGGATGTCGGAGCCATCACCATCGACGATGGCCATGTCAGCGATTACGCCGATTTCCTCGCGGGCCAATATCGCAAGAACATGGAGTTCCAAAAGTCGAAGGGTTGGATCAAGGGCTATTACATCCTGTCGAACGTAAACAAGCGCGCGGGCGAGCCCGACCTCTATCTCGTCACGATCTTCGATCATGTGACGACTCCGGCCGAAGACATTGCGCGGGAGAAGGACACGAACGCCTTCCTTCAGCAGTCAACGCGCCAGGGGATCGCTGCGAGTGGCCAGCGTGCGACCTATCGGCACATCGGATCCGACATGCTTCTCCAGCAGATGGACTGGGCGAAATAATCGATACGGAGCGCCGCCGTTGCGCGGCGCTCCGCCTTCCGCCATCACCGGCGAATGCGCACCGCCGACCAGCCGATCCGCATCAGCCTGTTCGCTCCAAACGGGCGCATGGGACAGGCAATCGCGGCGGCTGTCGCTGAAGATCCCGGGTTCGCGCTCGATGAGGATCATGGCGATGTGCTCATAGATTTTTCCGCGCCCGCGGCTCTTCAACAAAGCCTCGATCGAGCGATTTCTGCAGGAATTCCGGTTCTCGTTGGAACAACCGGCCTCGATTCCGGTGCTGAGCGATTGATCGCGGAAGCAGCGAAGGGGATCGCGGTGCTCAGCGCTCCAAACACCGCGCTCGGAGTGGCGCTCCTTGCCGATCTCGTCGAGCGCGCGGCGCGCGTCCTTGGACCCGATTGGGACATCGAGATCGCTGAAGTGCATCATCGCAAGAAGGCCGACGCGCCGTCCGGAACAGCTCTTCTTCTCGGCAATTGTGCGGCGCGCGGTCGCGGCACCGAGCTTCGCTCCGAGCGCGGACGCGATGGTACCGGCTTGATCCGCGAGCGAGGCGCGATTCGGATTCGCCGCGCTTCGCGGCGGAAGTGTCGCCGGCGACCACGAGGTGATGTTCCTCGGCCCCGAAGAGCGCCTGATTCTATCGCACAGGGCAGAGGACCGCAGCATCTTCGCTCGAGGCGCGCTCGCCGGCGCCCGCTTTCTCGTCGGCAAGGCTGCGGGCCTTTACTCGATGCGTGACGTCATCGACGCGCTGTGAGCGCGCCGGACACTGGCTCGCACGGCCTCGCCCGGAGGCTCGGCGTGTTCGACGCGACCATGCTGGTCATGGGCGGGATCATCGGTTCGGGAATCTTCGTCACTCCCGCAGAAGTCGCGCGCCACGTCACCACCCCGCTCCTGATCGTGGGCGTGTGGGTGCTCGGCGGCCTGGTCGCTCTCGCCGCCTCTTTCATCTACGCCGAGCTCGCTGGGCGGCGCCCGGAGGTCGGCGGGCAATATGCCTATCTTCGCGACGCCTACGGACCGATGCCGGCCTTCCTCTACGGCTGGGCCCTCCTGCTCGTGATCCAGTCGGGCGGAATGGCTGCCGTTGCCATTACCTTCGCCCGGTACCTTCGGCGATCTCGTCCAGGTGCCGCTCTCCGACAATGCGGTGGCGCTCGGCGTCCTTGCCCTTCTGACCCTGGTCAATTGCCTCGGAGTCCGCTCCGGAAGCAACCTCCAGAGCGGGCTCATGGTGCTGAAGATCCTCGCGATCTCGGTGCTTGTTTTCGCAGGCTGGTTGCTGGTCCCGGCAATCGGGCCCCGTCCCAGGCGATGGCGCCCGGCTCGGCATCGACGCTCGCGGCGATTGGCGCCGCGATGACTCCGGTCATGTTCTCCTATGGCGGATGGCAAACATCGAGCTTCGTCTCGGGTGAGATGCGCGATCCAAGGCGCGATCTGGCGCGCGGCTTACTGCTCGGCGTTGCAGGAGTAGTGATCCTCTACACGGCGGTCGCCTTCGTCTGTGTCCATTCGCTCGGGGCGGCGGGCCTGGCATATTCCAAGACCCCCGCGACCGACGTGATGCGGCTCGCGCTCGGAAGCAAAGGCGCGACCTTCATCGCGATCGGGATCACCATCTCGACGCTCGGTTTCCTCAGCCAGGGGATGCTGACCGCGCCTCGGGTCTATTTTGCGATGGCCGAGGACGACCTCTTTTTCAGAAGCGTCGCGAAGGTTAGCTCAAGAACTCGAGTGCCGGTTGTGGCGATCCTCCTCCAGGGCGTGGCCGCGGCCGTCATCGCCGCCTCCGGCACCTTCGGGCAGATCCTCAGCTACGTCGTTTCCGTCGACTTCATCTTTTTCGGGCTAACCGGCTTGGCGCTTTTCGTCTTCCGCCGTCGCGATCCCGACCAGGATGTCCCGTTCAAGGTCTGGGGCCACCCCTTTACGACTGCCTTCTTCGTGATCGCATGCTGGACTGTCGTGATCGCCACGGTCGCGAACAATCCGGTGAACGCGATCATCGGCTATGCGATCCTCGCCGCGGGCATTCCTGCATGCCTTTACTGGCAGCGCTCAAAGTCTCGCTCATGAGGGCCACGGGGTCCGGTTATATGCACTGGGCGAAGTTCAAGCCGCCAGCGCGCTACAGCCTCACCGGGAGCGAGGTCCCGCACTTCCGCATGGACCGGCTACCGATCTCAATCGATGACCTCGAGCTCGATGGTGCGAGCCACCCGCGGTACCGGCCATTGAGAGAGGCGATCGCGCGCCGCTACGACGTAGGTCCAGAGCAGGTTGTCGCCGCCGACGGCACGTCTATGGCCAACTTCCTGGCGATGGCGGCCCTGATCTCGGCCGGCGACGAGGTTCTCGTCGAGCATCCGACATACGAACTCATCCTCGCAGCAGCGAGCTTCCTTGGAGCCCGCATCAAACGGTTCGAGCGCAATCCGGCGGATGCGTTCGGGCTCGATCCTGCGAGGGTCCGCGATGCCATGTCGAAAGACACTCGCCTGATCATCATCACCAACCTGCACAATCCGAGCAGTGCACTTGCAAGTGAAGATGACCTCCGGGCCGTCGGCGAGCTGGCGGCCCAATCTCGCGCCCACATTCTGGTCGACGAGGTCTATCTGGATTCGGCGGTCCCAGCGCGGCGAAGCGCTGTCCACCTCGGTCCCGAATTCGTCACCACCAACAGCCTGACGAAAGTCTACGGACTGAGCGGCCTTCGCTGTGGCTGGATCCTTGCCGAGCCCGAGCTCGCCGAACGCATGTGGCGGCTCAACGATTTGTTCGGGGTCAACCAGGCGCACCCGGCCGAGCGTCTCGCCTGCATCGCGCTCGAGCATATCGAAGCAATAACGGGCGATAATTGCGCGATGCTCGCGCGCAATCGCGAGCTTTGGAATGCATTTGCGAGCGCTCGCAGCGACCTCGATTCCACGCCTGCCGAATTTGGAATCACGACCTTCCCGTGCTGGAGCGGAGGCGAGACCGAGCGGCTCGATGCCTTGCTCCGCGAGCGCTACGAAACGGCAATCGTTCCTGGCCGCTGGTTCGAGATGCCCGAGCATTTCCGCGTTGGCTTCGGCCTGCCCACGGCGCAGTTCGAGGATGGCTTGGAACGTCTCGGCTGTGGGCTGGACGACCTTAAGTGAAGCGCGATGAGGTCTTCGAGTTCTTTCGCCGGCTCGCGGAGGCAAACCCATCGCCGACGACTGAGCTCGAATATGGAAGCCCCTACACTCTGCTTGTTGCTGTAGTGCTTTCGGCGCAGGCGACCGATGCCAGCGTCAACATCGCCTGCCGGCCTTTGTTCGCGCGCATCAGCACGCCCAGGGAAATGGTCGATCTTGGCGAGGATGCGCTTCGAGACGCAATCAAGACCATCGGACTTTTCAATACCAAGGCGAGGAACGTCATCGCTTTAAGCCGGGCGTTGATCGACCGCTTCGGGAGCGAGGTTCCAAGGACCCGCCAAGATCTGGAATCCCTGCCCGGCGTCGGCCGGAAGACCGCCAACGTGGTTCTCAACACAGCGTTCGGTGAGGAGACCTTCGCGGTCGACACGCATGTCTTCCGGGTCTGCAACCGGAGCGGCCTTGCTCCCGGAAAGACGGTCGATGATGTCGAAGCCAAGCTCGAGAAAATCGTGCCGCAACCGTTCCGGCGTGACGCTCACCACTGGCTTATTCTGCACGGGCGATACACCTGCAAGGCGCGGCTGCCAGAATGCTGGCGATGCTCGGTGAGCGACCTCTGCCGCTACGCGCCGAAGACAGCGCCCCCCGAGCAGCGGGCTAGACCCAACGCCGCTCGAAGCGGGAACCGAGCGTCGTCAAAAGCTCGTATTGCGAAAGGCCGGACTGCATCGAGGCCGAAGGCAAGTCGTAGTCAATCTCGACCCAGTCGCCTTCCTTGAGCTGGGGTGCGGCGTCGACGCCGACCGCGATCAGGTCCATCGAAACTCGGCCCAGCACCGGCAGAGCATATTCACCGGCAAATGCCGACCCATGCGATGAGAATCCGCGAAGGTAGCCATCGGCATAACCAATGTTGAGGATCGCGGCTTGAGTGTCCTCATGCGCGTGGAAGGTGGCGCCGTAGCCGCACGTCTCGCCCTCGGGAATCTTTCGCCGCTGGACGATCTGAGCTTCAACTCGGGCGGCCTGACGGATGTTGCCCTTGGCCTCCTCGCGTTGGACTCCGCCATAGAGCGAGAGACCCGGCCGAACGAGGTCGAAGCTGTAATTGTGGCCGAGGCAAATTCCGGCGCTGTTGGCCATCGAGTATCGGTCAGCCGGAACCGTACAGGCAACTGCGCGGAATCGTTCCAGCTGCATGCTGTTGAGGGCGCTGTCCTCGTCGGCGCAGGCGAGATGGCTGTGGAGCGTGTCGATTGCGAGCCCATCGAGCTCGCCGATCTGCGTCGGGTGCAGACCGAGGCGGTTGATCCCGGTGTCGATCATGACGTCGCAGGGCCGGCCAGGCGCAATCTCCTTCCACCGAGCGACTTGCTGCGCGCTGTTGAGGCAGGGCCGAGCGCTCAGCCGATTGATCGATTGGACATCGTCCGGGCCAACTCCATGAAGGACCACGAGGCTGGCTGCTTCCGGCAAATTTGCGAGCTGCTCGGCTTCAGCCCAGCTGGAGACGAAAAAATCACGACAGCCTGCCTCGAATAAAGCTTCGACAGTTTCCCGCGCTCCCAAGCCATATCCGTCCGCCTTCACCGCGGCGCCGGCGGCCACGCCGGCATGATCCTGCAACCAACGCCAGTTCGCCTGAATTGCTGAACGGTCGATAGTCAGGCGCAGCGGACGATGCATCAGCGGCGCCGTAACGGCGCTAATGCCGTGCGTCGAGCCGGGTCGCGGCCTGCTCCCAATCACGCCCGTCGAACTCCTCGACTTCAAGCTCGACCGGTTCCTCGAGGCAGCGTGCGTTGACGCTCCACGCCTCCGCGTGCGAGCGCGGCTGGTAAAAGCTCTTGGTCCCACAATGGCGGCAAAAGAGATGCTCGGCAGCGCCCGTTCCGAAGCGGTAGCTTGAAAGCTCACCGCGGCCCGTGATGAGCTCGAATTGCGGGTGCGGCACCATCACGTGAAGGTATCCGGTCATCCGGCAAATCGAGCAATTGCAGTCGAGCGCAGGCACGGGCGGCCCCGGCACCTCCGCCTCGAACTTCACCGCTCCGCAATGGCAGCCACCACGAACCTTCATCCTCAGCTCCCGGGCAACCTGGCGATCTTCAGGGTCAGGCGATCATCGCCCCGTGCGACATCGAGCGATGCAGATTTGTCGGTCCCGTCGAGCGCCCTTCCCAACTCGGACGCGCTCGCCACGGGCGAACCGTTCACGCCGACAACGATGTCTCCCGCCTGGAGCCCGGCACGAGCGGCTGGAGTCTTTGGCTGCACCAGCGAGACCGCGGTTCCGGTTGAGCGGGATTCGCTCAGGCGGCCCGCCAGAGCCGTGTCGAAATCCTCCGCTCGAAACCCGAAGTGAGTCGTCGGCGAAAGACTGCCGCGCACCAATTCGTCAGCGATATCGGCGACGATGTCGCCGGGAATCACGGTGTCCGGCAATACCGTTCCGGCGACCACACCAATCACCTCTCCGGTTCCCGAAATGAAGGGGTCGCCCGACGAGAGGTCGGCACCCATCGGCTGGAGCCGGATGTAAGCGGTGGGAGCACCTCCGTCGGTCAGGAAGTCGCTTGCGATCATCGCGGCTTGAGCGCTGCAGCCGGCTGCTGCTGGATTGTCGATCGCAAATCCGAAATCACCAACGCGTGGGAATGCCTGGTCTGCAAGGCGTATGGGGCGCAGTCCAGTCGTGTCCGTCTTGATGATGCCGAGCCCCGATACCGGATCGGATCTTTCCTCCGTGACTGCAATCGCCGGGCCGGCGCCAAAATGTACTTCCAGCTTGCCTTTTGGAAGCGCCGAAGTCGCAACCACGACCCAGCCGTCACCGGAGATTGCAAATCCGGATGCGACTGAGCCGGTCGCGCCCGCCGGAGCGATTGCGCCGATCGACGGGCACAACGTCGAGATCGTGTCGGCAAGGCTCGGCAGCCCCGGCTGGTTTCGAACGATCTGGAGAATGGGACGGCGCGATTGCTCGGATTGCAGCTGCTGTGGTTGCGCAAGCGGAGCGAAGTTTCGCGCTAGATAGCCCCCGAAGATCGCAACAAAAACCGCTCCGACGGCAATGAGAAGGAATTTGCGTGATCGCTCACTCACCGAACATCTCGCGCTGCGCCTTCTCCATTTCGTCCGTGTACCTCCGGTGGACGAACTTCTCCGACAGGGTTCCGATCACCTCACCGCCGTCGTCGACGACAGCAAGGAAATCGGCACCGTGGATATCGAACGTCCTCATGGCGTGACGCACGTCTTCGGAAGGGCTCAGCACGACATCCTTCATTATCGCCAGCGTGCCGATTTCCAAATCCTTGTCGAGGCTCGCCTCGAAGGCACGCGAAGTGTCGACAATGCCGAAATATTTGGCCGTCCTGTCGGCGAGTACTACGTTCGCCGTCGAACCGAGCGGAAATCGGCGGCGGAACTCGGCGATGGTGATTTCAGCGGTCGCAGTCTCGACCGCTCGCTGCATCATCTTGCCGACCGTGAGGTTGCAAATCCAGCCGACATCGCGAGCGCTTCGGATATTCTGACCGCGGGTGTGCATGCGCCACGTCGAGAAGGAGAAGCCGAAAGTCTCGCGGACGACCGTGCTGGCACAGAGGCAAGCCGTGACCGCAACCCCCGTCAAGGTGAAATCGTGAGTGGTTTCGAGAACCAATAGCGACATCGTCATCGGGCCGCCGACGATCGCCACAGCCATTGCTGCCATTCCAATGAGCGCCGCATCCGATGGATCGATGGGCGGCGCGCCGCTGATCCGCGCCAGCGCTCCGGCAAATAGCTGACCGGCGAGCGAGCCGATGAACAATGAAGCGAAGAACAGGCCGCCGCGAAAACCGAAACCCAGCGAAATTGAGGATGCGGCGACCTTGAGGACGAAAATAAGAAGAAGGAAGCGCAAGCCGACCTCGGCGCCGAGATCGATGTGAAGCGCTCCGTGCCCGGCCGAGAGAACCTGCGGAGTGATGAGTGCAAGTGGAATGAGAAGCAGGCCGCCGACCGCAGGACGTAATACTTCGATCAGGGCCGAGCCACGAATTCGCTCCTCGAGGAAGGTCACGATCCGCATGATCGTCACTGCAATCGCGGCGCAGACGACCCCCAGAGCTGCATAGATAAGATAATCGTCAGTCGTGATCGCCTTCGCGCCGGGGAGGGCGATGATATAGGCTTCGAGGCCGAGCAGGCGCGCGGTCAGAACCGCTGAAAGCGCCGCCGCCGCGACTGGGGCAATCGCTGCCGGCGTATAGGCGCCGATAACGATCTCGAACGCGTAGAAAGCGCCCGTTAGCGGCGCGCTGAAGGCCGCCCCTATGGCCGCGCCCGCCCCGGATCCAAGGAGAATCCGCATGTCGGCTCGCCTGAGGCGCAGCCACTGCCCGACGATCGATGCAAAGCCGCCGCCAGCCTGCGCATAGGCGGCCTCGAGCCCAACCGAAGCTCCAACGCCGTTGGACAACAGGGTCTGAACGCACACCAGCACCGTGTCGCGCCAGGGGATGGCGCCGCCGTGAAGGGCATTGGCTTCAACGACGTCGACCGGCGTGCGCCAGCGCCGAACCGCCTCGCGGCTTCCGAAACCGAGTATCAAGCCGCCGATGGGAAGCGCCAGAAGCGACTGCCAGGAAACCGATTGAGCGGCGCTGAGGCTCGAGCCGCCGAGGCCATAGATCAACGATTGAAGCCCGTGCGCGACCTTGTTCAGCACGTAGGTGAGAAGCCCCGCGGTGATCCCGAGCGCCACCGCCATCGCGACAAGCGCCGCCTCGCTCGATCGGAACAGCCGCCGGACGAGCGCAATCCCTCTTGGAACAGTGACGGTCTCCTGGACTCGCGAGAGAGCGCCGCCCGCCACCTTCACTCCACCGTCACGCTCTTCGCAAGGTTGCGCGGCTGGTCGACGTCCGTACCTTTGAGCACGGCCACGTGATAGGCGAGCAGCTGCACCGCAACAGCATATACGAGTGGCGCGATCAATGGGTGGACCTGGGGCATCTCGATCGTCGCGATACAGCCTTCGCCAGCTTCGGCGATGCCCTTGGAATCACTGATCAGAACGATCTTCCCGCCCCGAGCGCGAACCTCCTGCATGTTGCTGACGGTCTTCTCAAACAGCGGCCCCGATGGAGCGAGGACGATCACCGGCACATTGTCGTCGATAAGCGCGATCGGGCCGTGCTTCATCTCGCCGGCGGCATAGCCTTCGGCGTGGATGTAGCTGATTTCCTTGAGCTTCAGAGCGCCCTCGAGCGCCATCGGATATTCGGGGCCACGCCCCAAATAAAGAACGTCGCGTGCGGGCGCGATGAGATGTGCCATCGCCGCGATATTGTCGTCATGGTCGAGCGCTGCGTTAAGCGCCGCCGGCGCCTCCTGGAGGTGGGCGACGATCTCTCTTTCTTCCTCGCGGCTGAGGCGCCCCTTCGCTCGAGCCAAATTGGCGGCGAGGCCGGCGAGAACCGCAAGCTGGCAGGTGAAGGCCTTCGTCGATGCAACACCGATCTCCGGCCCGGCATGCGTTGGAAGCAGAAGGTCGGCTTCGCGGGCCATCGAGCTCGTGGGCACGTTGACCACGACGGCGATTCGCTGCTGCTCGGAGCGGGCGTGGCGAAGAGCCGCGAGCGTATCCGCGGTCTCACCCGATTGGCTGACGAATAACGCGAGCCCCCCTGGCTCGAGAACCGGCTGCCGGTAGCGAAACTCGCTCGCAACATCGATGTCGACCGGGACCCGCGCGAATTGCTCGATCCAATATTTTGCGACCAGGCCCGCATAATAGCTTGTCCCGCACGCGACGATGGTGACCCGGTTCACTGTCGCCAAGTCGAGAGCGCCCGTCGGCAACGCAACCTCGCCCTCGAAAGGACGCACATAGCTTTGAAGAGTTTGAGCAACGACGATCGGCTGCTCGAAGATCTCCTTTTGCATGTAGTGGCTGTAATTGCCCTTATCGACCGGCGCCGACGAGGCTCCCGATTGAACGACCTCCCGTTGCACGGGTCGGTTGTCGCGATCGAAGATCTCGATCCGGTCACGATGAACGATCGCCCAGTCGCCCTCGTCGAGATAGGCGATGCGCTGCGTCCATGGCGCGACTGCTAGCGCGTCCGAGCCGAGATAATTCTCGCCATCGCCATAGCCGACGGTCAGCGGAGCGCCCCTGCGAGCCCCGATGATCAGTTCGGGATGGTCGCGGAATAAAAAGGCGATCGCGAAGGCGCCGGTAAGCCGCGGCAGGACGGCCGAGACCGCGTCCTGTGGTGAAGCGCCCCGCTCCAGCTCGCGCGCGACGAGGTGGCCGACGACCTCGGTATCGGTTTCGCTTTCGAACTTGCGTCCTTCTGCAATCAGCTCGTCGCGCAGCGGCTTGAAATTCTCGATGATCCCATTGTGGACGAGCGCCACCGCGCCGATGATGTGCGGGTGGGCGTTTCCGACCGTGGGCGCGCCGTGGGTCGCCCAGCGGGTATGAGCGATGCCAGTAACGCCATGGAGCGGATGCTTGGCCAGCTCGAGCGCGAGATTGTCGAGCTTCCCCTCCGCCCGGCGGCGCTCCAACCGGCCATCGTCGATCGTGCATATGCCTGCGGAATCATAGCCGCGATATTCGAGCCGCTTGAGCCCATCGAACAGCCGCTGCGCAACATCACTGGTGCCGACGATACCGACAATTCCGCACATTACGCCAGCGAGATTCCTTTGAAGCGCAGCAGCGCATCGTTAATAGAACCCCATAGCAATCCGCTAGGGGGCTGCCATGTCGCGCACATTCTTTCTAGCCGCAAGCGTGGCTTCGCTGCTGCTTCTGGGCTGTAGGCAGGCAAGTGGCGATCACGCTCGTTCGAACGTCCCGCCGGCTTCCTACTACGACAATCGCGGTCACTCGGACGCATGGAGCGGGGGCGCCCGCAAAATCACGATTTCGACCCCCAAAGGCCCCCATCAGATTTGGATCAAGCGGATCGGCAACAATCCGCGCCTGAAGCTCCTGCTCCTGACCGGCGGCCCCGGCCTCTCGCATTCCTATCTCGACGTGATGGACAGCTATCTTCCGGCGCAAGGCATTGAATATTATCATTACGACCAGCTCGAGACCGGTGAGAGCGATCGCCCCAACGACCCCGACCTTTGGACCCTCCCGCGCTACGTCGACGAGGTCGATCAGGTCCGCAAGGCAATCGGCGGCGATAAGAGCAATTTCTGCCTGCTCGGTCACAGCTGGGGCGGATTGCTGGCGATGGAATATGCGCTCGCCCACCAGGATCAGATGAAGTGCCTGGTCATCTCGAACATGATGGCCTCGATCCCCGCCTACAACGCCTACGCAAAGAAGGTCCTTGAGCCCAGAATGAACCAGGCAGCGCTCAGGCAGATCCTCGCGATGGAGGCGTCCGGAAAGACCGAGCAGCCGCAATATATGCAATTGCTGGTTGCCAATTGGTACGAGCAGCACTTCCTTCGCCGTCCCGCATCACAATGGCCGGAGCCGCTGCTACGATCCGAGGAGAATATGAACCGCCGCTTTTATGTGACCATGCAGGGGCCGAGCGAAATGGGGGCGAGCGGCCGCCTCGTGAACTGGGACCGCTTCAATGACCTCAAGCGCATCGAGTTGCCGACGCTGGTGATCTCGGGAAAATATGACACGATGGATCCCGCCTACATGGCCGCGATGGCTAAACAGCTGCCGAACGGCGAGCTCGCGGCAACCAACGGCGGGCATATGGACATGTACGACGACCAGCCGACCTATTTTGCCAAGCTCATCGCTTTCCTGAACAAGTTCAAATAGCAGCGCCGTCCCGCACCCGTTGCCCGGACGCATCACAAGGTCGAATCTATTCGGCAGCTTTTCAAGTCATTCGCTCGCGGAAGCGCCTGGCCCAGCCGGCGATGCCTTTTTGCTCGCTCCGCTCGAGCGCGAGACTGTCCGCATCGACGTCCCGCGTGATCACCGAGCCCGCACCGACGATCGCGCCGGCACCGATTGCCACGGGCGCGACCAGAGCTGTGTTGGAGCCGATGAAAGCGCCCTCCCCGATCTCGGTTCGATATTTGCCGAAGCCATCGAAATTGCAGGTGATCGTTCCCGCGCCGATATTGGCTTTCGGCCCGACCGAGGCGTCGCCGACGTAAGACAGGTGATTGACCTTGGCGCCCTTGCCGACCTCGGCCTTCTTGAGCTCCACGAAATTGCCGACCTTGGTGCCTTCTCCTAGCCTGGTCCCGGGCCGGATTCGCGCAAACGGGCCGATGCTCGCCCTGGTCCCGATCGCTGCCCCCTCGATATGGCTGAAGGCATGGATGGTGGCTCCATCCGCAACGTCGACACCGGGGCCGAAGACGACATGGGGCTCGACGGTAACGTCGCGGCCGAGCTTCGTATCGTAGGCGAACCAGACGCTCTCCGGATCGATCAGTGTCGCCCCGTCCTGCAGCACCTGCTCGCGCCGCCGGCGCTGCCATTCGAGCTCCAGGTGAGCAAGTTCGGCGCGGCTGTTGACGCCCGCCGTCTCGTACGGATCGCCCTCGATCACGACCGCCTCGCGCAATTCTGCCGCGGCGATATTGACGACGTCCGGAAGATAATATTCCCCCGCCGCATTGTCGTTGCCAACCTTGTCCAGCCAGCGGAAGAGGTCGCGCCCGCGAACCGCCATCATCCCCGAATTGCACAGCCGGACCGCACGTTCTTCCTCGGTTGCGTCTTTATATTCGACCATCTTTGCGATGCGGTCGCCGTTTCCAAGGATGATCCGCCCATATTTCAGTGGATCGGCGGGACAGGAGGCGAGCACCACGACACCGGGGCCGTCATCGCCGTTCAGACGATCGAGCATTCGCCGAAGCGTCTCGGCTTCGACGAACGGTGTATCACCGTAGAGGATGAGCACCGGTCCTTCATAGCCGGCAAGCGCGTCACGGGCCTGCTGGACGGCGTGGCCGGTGCCTTTTTGATCCGACTGAATCGCAACCGCGACATTGCGCCCGGCAATCGCGGCCTCGACCTGCTCCCGCCCCTTGCCGACAACGACGACGCGCTTGTCAGCACCTAGCGCATCGACCTGGTCGAGCAGGTGAAGGAGCAACGGCCGGCTAGCGATCGGATGAAGAACCTTGTGCGTGTCGGATCGCATCCGCGTGCCCTGCCCGGCGGCAAGGATAACGACTGCAAAACGGCGCTGGTCACTCATCGGCCCAAGCAATGGCATGGCGCTCCTGCGAGCGCCAGTGTCCTCGCCATAAGAAAAGGGCGGCTTCCCAAGTCCAGGAAACCGCCCTCAATCTCGATCTATCGTCGAGGTTTAGAAAATGCCCTGCGAATAATATTCGTTGCCGACGAAGCCCATCTTTTGGACGTGCGCCCGCTTGGTGATCGCAAGCACTTCGTCCACCACTTCGTAGCGCGCTGTCGCATCGGGCTGAAGATGGAGCTCGGGAACCGGGTTCATCTGCTGAGTCACCTCGAGATACTGACGCAGTTGCCGTTGATCGACAGGATTGCCGTTCCAGGTGATCGTTCCTGTCGCATTGATTCCGACGGTGTTCTTCAGAGGCTCGATCGGCGGCGGCGGAGTGTTGTTCGCCTGTGGAAGATCGAGCTTAACTGCGTGGGTCTGCGGCGGAATGGTCATGATCAGCATGATCAGGAGAACCAGCATAACATCGATCAGCGGCGTCACGTTGATGTCCAGCATCGGCTCGCCGGAGGAATTGTCGCTCGTGGTTTGCATCGACATGAAGAAACGCTCCTACAGCCGCGGGACCGAGATGGCGCCGCCCGGTTGCGAGATGAATCCAACGCGCTGGAAGCCGGCTTCCTGCATCGTAATGATCACGGCCCCGATGCACTTGTACTGCGTGTTGATGTCTCCGCGGATATGCGCCTCTGGCATATTGTCCTCGGTGATATTCTGAACACCGCCGACGGCCTTGATCTGGTCCTCGAGCTTCTTCACGGCCATGTCGAGGAGCTCTTTCTGGTTAACCTTCTTGAGCAACCAATAAACCTCGCAGGTCTCGCCAGGTCCGGTGCGGACGCTCAACGAAACGTTTTCAGGTTTCGTGATCGTCGGTTCGTAAGCGACCTTCGGCAAGGTGACGGGGATCCGGTGGACCACCACCGGAATGGTGATCAGGAAGACGATCAGGAGCACGAGCATCACGTCCGTCAGCGGAACAACGTTAATATCCGACAGCGCGTTGTCGTCTTCGTCTGCAAGTACTTGTCCTGCCATACGGCTGGGTTCTTTCCTTAAATCGGTCCAACCGGGGTCCGGTTCAGTGGAGCCGGACCCCCCTAAGCATTACTTCGCGGGCGTGGTTTCCGTGCGACGGACGGGCTCGCTGCCCGCCGGCGCCGGCGCCGTCCGAGCGGTCGAAGGGCCGCTCGCAGGGGCACCGCCGATACGCGGCTTAACGGCACCACCCGACATCATGTAGCCGTGGATGTCGTTCGTGAAGGCCGCAAGGTCCTCCACGATCGACTTGTTGCGGCGGATGAGCCAGTTGTAGGCAAGCACCGCCGGAACCGCGACGACAAGGCCGAGCGCGGTCATGATGAGCGCTTCACCGACCGGGCCGGCAACCACGTTGATCGACGCCTCGCCCGACGAGCCGATCTTGATCAGCGCTCGGTAGATGCCGACGACGGTGCCGAACAGACCGATGAACGGAGCGGTCGACCCGACCGTCGCGAGGAAGGCGAGGCCTTCACCGAGACGGGCATTGATCGCGCCTTGGCTGCGCGCCAGGCTGTTTGCCATCCAGTCATGCTGGTCGATCGGATCGGTCAGCTTGCCGTGCTGATCCTGCGCCTGCAGCGCATCATCGACGATCGCCCGATAAGCACTCTTCGCGTCGAGCTTGGTGGCCGCCTCACGAAGGTTCGGCGAGTTCCAGAAGCTCGAGCGGACCTTGCGGCCCTGCGAGATGATCTTCTGTTGCTGCATCAGCTTGGTGAACAGGATGTAGAACGAGAAGATCGACATCAAAACCAGGATGGTGAAAACCGAGATGGTGATGATGCCGCCCTGCTGAAGTGCGGGTCCAATGCCGTACTGGGCCTGTGCCTCTGCTGCTTGCATACTAGTTCTTCCTTCTGAAAATCTGTTTGAAAACCGAGCTCTTGATCAACCTTCGAGCCGCCACGTGATCGGCGGTGTCGTAATCGTGTCTGTCGTCGCGTTGCCGTTACTATCACGCGCCGGCGTAAATTTCGCGCGGCGTCTCAGGATGTTGCAGGTCGCCGAATTGAGCGCGCCGTTCCCGGTCGAGCGGATCAGGCTGCACGAGGTGACGCGTCCGTCCGGACCGATCGAAAGCGAGGCCTGGGCCGTGCCTTCAGCTCCGGCTGCAGACGCCGAGGCGGGGTAGTCATCGGGCGAGAACAGCGTGCGCAAGTCTCCTTTGGCACTCTGTGCGGACACGGTCTTGTGCGGCGGTGGCGGCGGCGCTGGGGGCGCCGGCGGTGACGGAACGACCGGGGGGATCACCGGCGGAGCAACGACCGTGGTGATCGTCGGCGGCGTCGGTGGAGCAATTTGAACCAGCGGCGGCGGAGTCACCGGCGGCGGTGGAACCTTCGGAAGATCCTTGGGCGGTGGTGGCGGCTGCTTCGGCGGTGGTGGCGGCTGCTCGACGTCGATCACCTTGAGACGCTCAGCGCTCTTCTTGATGACCTCATATGCCAGACCGGAAACGATCGCGTACATGAGCGATGCAAACACTATGACCGTCATGACGATCGATACGCTGCGATTGCCGCTTAGCTCTTTGCGTTGTGCGTAGGACATCTACTTCGCACTTCTCCTCGCTACGCCGTGTCTGTGACCACGGTCACGGCGGGACGTACTGACGCGCGACCCGCCACTGGTTTGAAACGCCGAAGTGACACCAGGCACGGGCGACAAGCGCGCCTCCTTATATGTGGCTGAAAGGCGGCGCAACGGATTTTGTTCCACAGCCGGAAGGCGTGAAACCCGCAGACCATCTGCCGATCGTTACGGGTCCGGCCAAATTCCTCCAAAGGATGCGATCTCAACTCCCACCCCGTGAGCATCCGGATAGATGTCAGGCTTTGACGTTTGGACCCGCAAGGCACGCACACCGCGAAAGGCAGCCAGCCGCTCGAACACCGCGTGCGCAAACGTTTCTTGAAGGTTGAACCGCCGCGACGAGCCTATCTCCTCAACCTCCTCGCGGAGGAAATCGTAGTTCCACGCGCGCTCGGGATCGTCGCCAGGAGGCGCTGTTGTGTCGTCAAGCCAGATCTCGACGCTGACGAGGATTTGCTGCGGTGCACCGACCTCAAATTCGTGAAAGCCGATGTCGACCTGGACCGCCAGCGATTCGAGAAGAAGTCGCGCGGAACGAACCTTGAGCGCGTCGGGGACCAGGCCCTCGAGCTCCGTGCCGCTCATGAATCACCCAGGAACTGAACGTCGCGATCGAGGCGAAGAAAGCGCTGGCCCGAGTTGATCACGAGGATCTGGCCAGTCACGCAGCGCGCATCCGCCAAATAGCGGATAGCACCGATGACATCGGCGGGCTCAACGCCGCGGTGAAGTGGATTGTCCGCATGCATCGCCTGAAAATTCTCCTCACTCTGGCCGCTCGATTGGAACATCAAGCCCGGAGCAATCGCATTCACTCGCACGCCCCGCGAAGCAAGGCCGCGAGCCGAAAGATCGGTCAATCCCGCGAGCGCATGCTTCGACAAGGTGTAACTGAGGTAATCGGGGTTCGGAACCGCGAGCTTTGAATCGAGAAGATTGACGACGAGGGAATCTTCCTCAGGCGATTGCCCTGCGGCGAAGCGCTCGATCAGAAGCGCGGGCGCTCGAGCATTGATGGCCATGTGCTGGTGGAACTCGTCAGAATCGAATTCTCCAAAGCCGTCCCACGCAAATCGGGCCGCATTGTTGATCAACAGGCGAACTGGCGGCAGGCCCTCTGCCGAGGCAAATATCGCCTCCGCGCAATGCGAACGAGCGAGATCCGCAACAGCCTTGACGGCTCCCTCTGTCACATCATCTGATTGATGATGGACGTGAGCGACAACGCACCACCCATCGTCAAGCAATGCGGTTGCGATCTCGCGCCCGACACGCTTGCCGGCACCGGTCACGATTGCAGTTTTTGCATTCGCCATGGCAAGGACTCCTGCCTTGAGCCGAGCGGCGAAGCAATCCAATGACGCTGCCATGCCGGAAAGCCGCCCGCCCCTCGAGCTTGGAGGAATCAGCCTCGCCGAGTTGCAGAAGCTGATCGACGAGCGCCGTCTTCCCCCCGTCGAGCAATGGAACCCCGAGCGGTGCGGCCACTCGGGCATGCGAATCGCCCGGGACGGAACCTGGTTCCATGACGGCGAGCCGATCTTGCGCCCCGCGATGGTGCGGTTGTTTTCGACGGTTCTGAGGCGCGAGAGCGATGGCCGTCACGTCCTCGTCACGCCGGTCGAGAAGCTCGACATCGATGTCGAGGTCACCGCGTTCCGGGCGATCGAGATGCATTTGGAAGGCGAAGGCCGCAATGGCCGGATCGCGTTTCGCCTCGACAGCGGCGACGCGGTCATTCTTGGCGCAGCTCATCCACTTCGGATCATGGCAACGAGCCAAGGCCCCTCGCCCCGACTGCTCGTTCGGAATGGACTCGAGGCTGAGCTTTCTCGCGCGGTATATTATGAGCTTGCGGAGCTGGCCCTCGCGGAAGGCGGCGATCCGCCCGGCATCTGGAGCAGCGGCTCGTTCTTCTCCCTGGAAGCAAGCGGATGAGCGATCTCGCCGACCGATTGCGCGCCGCTCTCGCTGTGCCTGCGTCACAAGCGCCGCTTCAGGGCGATCATCCCGAACTGCGCGCGCATCCATCCAAGGAGGCCGCGGTCCTCATCGCCGTCACAGATCGATCGGAACCCGGCGTTATCCTGACCCTTAGGCGCGAGCATCTCCGCACCCATGCCGGGCAAATCGCCTTTCCCGGGGGACGGGTCGAGGCAAGCGAAGAACCGATCGCCGCGGCTCTACGAGAATCCGAGGAGGAGATTCTGCTCGATCCGGAGCAAGTCGAGTTGGTCGGCACGATCGAACCCTATCGAACCGTCACCGGCTATCTGGTCACTCCGGTGCTCGGCGTTGTCCCGCCCGACCTTCCGCTTGAGCCGCACGAGCATGAAGTCGCGGACCTGTTCGAAGCGCCGCTTGCTTATCTACTCGATCCTGCCAACCAACACCGAGCGAGCGCCCTGTTCGAGGGGAGCCAGCGCCATTATTACGAGATCGTCTGGAAAGAACGCAGGATCTGGGGAGCAACAGCCGCGATGATCGTCAATTTGTCGCGGAGGCTTCAATGGCGCTGAAGATCGACGTTTCGAAATGGCGCAGCCGGCGCGGGATGGAACGGCTGCTCGAAGCGCTCGGTGCCGATCAGGAACTCACTCGCTATGTCGGGGGTGCAGTCCGCGACGATTTGCTCGACTTGGCGGTAAGCGACGTCGACCTTGCAACCCGACTTCAGCCCGACGAGGTCATCCGGCGGCTCGAAGATGCGAAGATCAAAGCTGTGCCGACCGGCATCGACCACGGAACGATCACCGCGGTCAGCGACGGCCACCCATATGAAGTGACAACCCTTCGCCTCGACGTCGCCACCGATGGGCGACGAGCGACCGTTGCCTTCACGGCGGCCTGGGAAGAAGATGCTGCGCGGCGCGATTTTACGATCAACGCGCTCTCCGCCGACCCGCTGACCGGAGAAGTCTTCGACTATTTCAGTGGGCTCGACGACCTTGAAGCTCGACACGTGCGCTTCATCGGCGATCCGCTGAAGCGAATTGCGGAGGACCATTTGCGGATCCTCCGCTACTTCCGCTTTCATGCACGCTTCGGTGCCGGAAAGCCCGACGACGCCGCACTCGATGCATGCACTCGCCGAGCGAACGACCTCATGGCGCTGTCGCGCGAGCGCATCGCGGACGAGCTGTTGAAGCTCCTCGGGCTTCCCGACCCTTCGCCGACGATCTCGATCATGCTCGATCACTCTATCCTCGAGCCGGTCCTGCCGGAGATCGTTGCCGATCGTCTTCCCCGGCTGGAATTGCTGATTGCGGCCGAGCAAGAGGCGCGTCTTGCCCCCGACGCTCTTCGCCGTCTGGCGTCACTCTTGCCACGCGATTCAGAGATTCCGCAGGCCGTCGCTGCCCGCCTGAAGCTATCGAACAAGGCCCGAAAGCGGCTCGCCTGCGCAGCTCGGACAGAGACTGAATCCTCTCCCAAGACGCTCGCATACCGCCTTGGCCCGGACTGCGCCGTCGATCGTCTGCTCCTCGAGGGCAATCCAAGCGCAGCCGCGCTCATCTCGAAATGGAAGCCGCCGCGTCTGCCGATCGGAGGAGGAGCGCTCATCGCCCGGGGGCTCGTCGAGGGCCCCATTGTTGCTCGCACTCTGAGACAGATTGAGAACCGCTGGGTGCAAGCGGGATTTCCCTACGGGGAGGAGCTTGACCGCATCGTCACCGATGCGCTCGCTTCAGCGAGCTGAATTCGAATTCAGGGCGATTTGCGGGTCCATGAGCGATGATCCTGCGCTGACCGCGACCGCGCCGGCGCCGACCGAATGAGTTGGTACCAAATGCTCGTAGCTTGCGAACAGGTCAGCGAAATGCTCGTCCATCGTCCGGGGGCCGCTCGCTCGAACCGCGGCTGCGCGCTGAAGCTCGGGCCCGCGGTGAATGAAGCGGGTGATCGCGTCCTCGAGGGATCGTTCGCGACCTGCTCTGTAAGTGGTCCCGGCCCCCGCGACGACCTGATCCGCCGCTGCGCCATGCGACGGGACGATCAACGGAATTCCGCTCGCTCGAGCTTCGGCAGCGACCAGACAGAAGGTCTCGGATTCGCAGCCGTGAACCAGTCCGTCCGTGCTTGCTAGGAGCCCGGCAAGCTGCGCTCGGTCGGAGATCGGTCCGAGGACCGCGACGTTGCGATATTGCTCGGCGATCATTTCGAGCTTCTGCCGTTTCGAGCCATCGCCGACGAGCATTAGGCCAACCGGCATCTTGCGGCCGCATTCGCCGGCAGCGCGGATTACAATGTCCCAACGCTTCTCCGCGGAAAATCTTCCGATGCCGATGAGGAGGACGCCATGCTGCTCGAGGCCGAGACCCGCAAGAGCGCTCCGGCGCAAATCCTGCGAGCGCAACGATGGCGAGAAGTGGTCAGCTTCGACCCCCATCCGGATCGTCTGGATATTGGCGACGCCGCCAGGTACTCAGGCGGTCGGCGAGCTGCCCGTTCGCGCAGACGATCGTATCGAACATCTGCCCGAGACCTCTGAGGTGCCGCCAAAACCAGCCGAAGCAGCGATCGATCGCTCGCTGCGGTGCGATGCCGCCAAGCCAACGATAGGCGTAAGCGGCGAGCGGGTCGGCGTGCATCACCAGCGATCGAGAGGCTGCGCCCTGCCAGCGACCAACCATCGTCGCGCTCGACCACGGCGACGATGCCTCGACGTGGTCGGGCTGCCAGGAATTGAGAGTTGCGTGGAGCAGCTGCTCGTCATCGAAATAACGATAGCGCCCGTCGACCGGCAGCCTCGGCGATGGGATCGTGACCAGGAAAGCGCCAGGCCCGTGCCTCGTCACTTCATGGCGTTCGCCGGGCGCGATGACGATCACCTCATGGCCGAAGCGGGCGGCAGCGCGAAGCTTCGCCCCAGCATAAGTTCGAACACCGCCTCCAAAGGGCGTGTAGAAGGCGCAAACATCGACGATCCGCATTGACCAAAAGAAGCCCGTCAGAGGCGGTGAACTTCAAGTGAAGCTTTGTTAATGGACTGGCGCGAGCGATGAAATTTCCGCAAGATTTCGACCGTGCCGATCGCTCCTCAGCCCATGCTCCTCGCCTCCATTCACGACGTGTCGCCCCGCTTCGAAAGCGAAGTGGATGGGCTCTTGGCGCTGCTTCAACCCTATGTCGGCTCCCGATTGGCGATGCTGGTCGTCCCCAACCATTGGGGCGATGCTCCGATTGTTGCTGGCTCTCCCTTTGCCAAGCGCCTTCGCGAGTGGGCCGATTCTGGGATGGAGATCTTCCTACACGGCTATTTTCACCGCGACACGTCCCGGCATTCAGGAGGAGCGGACCAGGTCCGCGCTCGCCTCCTCACTGCAGGAGAGGGAGAGTTTCTCGGCCTTGCCCGAAAGGACGCGACATCGCGCATCGTCAACGGCCGTGCGCTGCTCGAGGACCTGATCGGACGGCCGATCGACGGCTTCGTTGCGCCCGCCTGGCTCTATGGAGCGGGCGCTAAGGAAGCCCTGGCGGATTGCGGCATTACCCTTGCCGAGGATCACCTGCGGGTCTGGTCTCCAGCGACCGGCGCGCAGCTCGCCCGGGGCCCGGTGATCACCTGGGCCAGCCGGACCCCCCTCCGCCTCGCCTCGTCGCTGCTGGCGGCCGCGCTTCTTAGGAATGCGCCGATGAAGGTGCTGAGGATCGGCGTTCATCCGCCCGACTGCCGGCATCCGCGACTGGTGAGAAGCATCCACAAGACTTTCGCGAAAGCGGCCAAAAGATGCAAACCCGGACGTTATTCCTACCTGCTGCCCGAATAGCGACGGCGTGACTTCCAATATTCCAGCGCGGCGGCGGCTTCGAGCGGCTTTGCGAAATAGAATCCCTGGCCTGACGCACATCCAAGAGTTGCGAGCGTTGTTGCAAGCTCGACTGTCTCGACGCCTTCGGCGGTGGTCGACATTCCGAGCGCTTCGGCGAGGCTTAGAACCGCACGCACGATCGCGACCGCGTCGGGGTCGACCATCATCCCGGAAACGAAGCTCTTGTCGATCTTGAGGACGTCGATCGGGAGACGCTGGAGGTAGGCCAGGCTCGAATATCCGGTTCCGAAATCGTCCATCGCAACAGTGGCATCGAGCGCTTTTAGCGAATTGAATACGCGTGTCGCTCGAACCGGATCCTGGACGATCGAGCTCTCGGTCAGCTCGAGGGTCAGCCTGTCGCCGGTGAGACCACTCGACTTGAGGGCGCTTGAGACGACGGCCGCAATGTCGTCGCGCGCAACCTGAATAGCGGAAAGATTGACGCCGACGTAGAGCGGGAGCACCTGGCCGGCCGCACAGTCCCACTCGGCGAGCGTCTGAGCAGCCTTGTCCATGGCCCACCGGCCGAGCTGCAGGATGAGCCCGGATTCCTCGGCCACTGGAATGAACTCGGTCGGGCTGATCTCGCCCCTGTCTTCGTGGGTCCAGCGGGCAAGCGCCTCGAAGCCTGCAACCTCCCCGCTCTTGAGGTTGATGAGCGGCTGGTAGAACAGTTTCAGCTGGTCCTTGTCGAGCGCCCGGCGAAGCTCGGTCTCGATCGAAAAGCGGCGCCTCGCTTCGGTGGCCTGCTTGGGCTCATAGACCTGGGGTTTGCCGACCAGTTTTGCCTGCTTGACTGCGAATTGCGCGTTTCGAAACAGCTCTTCGGGCTCTTGGCCCGTGTGCATCAACGCAACGCCGATCGCACATTCGACACGGATCTCGAGCTCCGACAACTTGAACGGCGCGGCCATCACCTGCTGGATCCGCTCAGCGGCCTTGAGTGCATCCTCAACTCCGCGGCGAAGCGAAACAAGGACGCTGAACTCGTTGCCACCGGTCCTCGCCAGCACATCACCTGCCCGGAGCGCGAGGATCAGTCTGCGGGCGAACGTGATCAGCAGCTCATCGCCGGCGAGACCGCCCATCGATTCATTGATTCGCGAGAAGCGCAGCATGTCGACGATCAGCACGGCATGGTCGATGTCGCGCGTCGACTTCTCTCCGCCCTTTTCGATCGCTTCGCTGAAGGCCAGCCGGTTGGGCAAGCCCGTGAGGCTGTCGCGCAACATCTCCGCCCGAAGGGTCCGCTCCGCCTGCATTTCGACCGTCCGGTCGACCACGCTGAGGAGGCACCGCTGCTGCGATCCATGCCTCTTGGGCAATGGTGCGAGCTTCATCCGGTAAAATTGCGCGGCAACGCCGTCGCCGTCGCTGAAATCGAGCTCGTCGGGCGCGTTAGTCGTTTCGAAGAAGTTACTGAGCAGCTCGGCAATCCGGCCGTTCTTGAGGCACTTGGCGTCGTTCCAGTCGACCGCTGTGCAGGTCGACCGCTGCACGAGTTCGTCGAAGCGGCTGTTGCGGGCGGCGATGGTGAGGGATCGGCGTTGAGATTCGATCACTGCTGCTGCGATCGGCAATGCATCAAGCAAACCGGTATCGTCCGCACCGATAAGATGCGGGGTCACGCCCGGATTGTCCGCCCGACGGCGCCTCGTTGCACTCGCCGGCCGGTTTGCTGCAGCCTGCATAACTGTGTCTATGCGGCAGAGGAGTTAATTCGGAGTATCTTTTTGGTTGTATTTGCTGTTGTTAACCGTCGTTGGTTAACGCCTAATCGAAACGGTTGCTGCGGGGGAAACCGATTGGCGGCATACGCCCGGCGGCCCCGCGAGCGGCGCGCCACGGCGCCAGATCCGTCTCGGTCCGAGTGCGTCCAGTTTCTCCGCCGAGGGCCCAGCTGAGACCATCTTCGAGGCGGAAGGCGATTGCGTCGCTGAGCCCGCCGTCGCGATAGCGCTGAAGCATCACGCCCTGCCCGCGCCCGAGCTCGGGCAGCTCCGAGAGGGGGAACACCACCATCTTGCGGTTCTCGCCAACGACCGCGACCGCATCGGCAGCATCCGGGACAGAACGCGCGATCGCCAGCGTGGCTTGGGAACGAAGGTTTACCAATTGCTTGCCCTTGCGGGTTTCGGCGAGGGTCGATTCCCCAGCTGCGATGAACCCCCGTCCGTCGGAGGAGGCGAGAAGCAGCTTCATCTCGGGCCTGAGGACGAGCAGCTGGACGATATCGACCTCGGCTTCGAGATCGATAAACAGCCGCAGCGGCTCACCGAAACCGCGAGCGCTCGGAAGCTTGTCTCCGGAAAGCGTGTAGGCCCGCCCGTTCGAGGCAAAGAGTGCGAGGCGATCAGTTGTCTGGGCGTGGAAGTGGATGAACGGCTCATCGCCCTCGCGCCACTTCAAATCAGTGACCTGATCGAGCGCGAGATGCCCCTTCATCGCCCGGATCCAGCCTCGCTGCGACAGGATGACCGTGATCGGCTCCTTCTCGATCATCGCCGTCCAGTCGATCTCGCGAGCAACGGCCGCGACTTCGATCTGAGTGCGCCGCGCGTCGCCAAACTTCTCCTTCACGGCAGTAAGGTCGCGCTTCATCCGAGTGCGTTGGCGAGGAGGGCTCTCGATCAACTTCACGAGCTCGTCGCGCTCTTTCGAAAGCGCCTCGCGCTCCTTTCCAATCTCCATTTCCTCCAACCGGCGTAGCGAGCGAAGGCGCATGTTGAGGATCGCTTCGGACTGACGGTCGGACAGCGAAAACTCCGCCATCATCACCGCCTTGGGCTCATCCTCGGTACGGATGATCTCGATCACCCGGTCGAGGTTGAGGTAAGCGACGAGGAAGCCGTCGAGCAGCTCGAGGCGCCCGTCGATCTTACCGATCCGGACCTGACTTCGCCGAACCAGCACCTCGAACTGGAATTCAAGCCACGCGGCCAGCGTTTCCTTGAGGCTCATGACGCCCGGGGTGCGGGTAGCATCGAGGACGTTGAGGTTAAGCGGAAAGCGGATCTCGAGGTCGGTCAGTCGAAAGAGGCTCTCGAGCAGCAGCTCGGGATCAACGGTCCGCGCCCGCGGTTCGAGAATCAAGCGGACCTGTTCATCACTCTCGTCCTTGACGTCAGCAAGGATCGGCAGCTTCTTGTCGACAATGAGCTGGGCGATCTGCTCGATCAGCTTGGCCTTCGGCACGCCATAGGGAATCTCGCTGACCAAGAGGTGCCAGCCGCCGCCTTTCTCGCGCTCGACCTCGATTTTCGCCCGCAGCCTGAACGATCCCCTTCCGCTCACGTAGGCCCGGGCAATAGTGTCCTCGTCATCGACGAGGATACCGCCGGTTGGAAAGTCCGGGCCCAGGACGTGCTTGAGAAGCGCTCGGTCGTCGGTCTTGGGGTCTTCGATGAGAGCGATTGCAGCGTCGACGAGCTCGCTTACATTGTGCGGTGGGATCGATGTGGCCATGCCGACGGCGATCCCGCTCGCGCCGTTCGCAAGGAGGTTCGGAAAGAGACCCGGAAAAACCTCGGGTTCCTCCTCCTCTCCGTTGTAAGTGGGCCTGAATTCGACCGTTCCTTCATCGAGACCGGCCATCAATTGGGTCGCGATCGCAGTCAGCCGAGCTTCGGTGTAGCGGTAGGCGGCGGCGTTATCGCCGTCGATGTTTCCGAAATTGCCCTGCCCGTCGACCAGCGGATAGCGAAGCGCGAAATCCTGCGCCAGGCGGACCATTGCATCGTAGACCGACTGGTCGCCGTGCGGATGATATTTGCCGATCACATCGCCGACCACTCGGGCCGACTTCTTGTAGCCCCCGGTGGGGTCGAGCCGGAGCAGCCGCATGGCCCACAAGAGCCTCCGGTGAACTGGCTTTAGCCCATCGCGGACATCGGGCAGGGAGCGCGCTGTGATCGTCGACAGCGCATAGACCAGGTAGCGCTCCGAAAGGGCGGCATCGAACGGGGTCTCGATAACGGAAGAAAGGTCAGCTGATGCCATTCGAACTGCCTAGCAAGCGGCGCGGCGCGCCGCCACAGCTTCTCTACCCCAGTGCAGCGATCGAGACTGGTTGCGGCCATCCACCCGCGGCGTCTGCCTGCGCTCGGTCCATCTCGCCCAGCAGCCATTCGCGGAAGCGCTTCACCTTTGGGATCATTCGCTTCTCGGCCGGATAGACCAGCCAATAGGCCCAGCCGCGAACTCGATACGCGATCGGGGAATGGCACGCCGAGGCGCCCGGCCGCGACATCGCCTTTCCAAAGGAGCGGCGTCAACAGTGCAAAACCCTGCCCCGCCATCGCTGCATGGCCTTCGTCCGCCTGGCTGTCGAGCCGGACGCCGGGACGCCGGAACACCCCGTCATCAGCAGGAACGCCATTGTCGCTGAACCACTGGTGCCACCAGTCGTCGTTCGGATTGATGAGATGTTCGTGCGGTACGTCGCGAGGCTCAAGCCGGCGGCCAAGCTTGGCCTCGATCTCGCGAATGCAGAACGGGCTCGCCATCGGCGTGAAGCTCGACTTGAACAACTCATGGTGTTCAAGGCCCTCCCAATCGCCCCGGCCCGCGCGAATCGCGACGTCGGCATCGCCCGATCTTAGATCGACCACTTCATTGCTCGTGGTCATTCGCACGGCGAGCTCGGGATGATCGATCTGGAACGCCCCCAACCGCCACGCCAGCCAAGTATTGGCGAACGTATGTGTCGTCGTAATCGTCAGCAGCGTTTCATCTTCCTCGCGGTGAGATGCAAATGCCGCTTCGATCGAATCGAAAGCGCTGGTTAGCGAGGGCAGCAATCGCGAGCCGAGCGGCGTTAGCCGGACCCGTCCCTTCTCACGAACGAACAACGGCGCGCCGAGGCGCTCTTCGAGACCTTTCACCTGGTAGGACACGGCAGCCTGAGTCATTCCAAGCTCGGCTGCCGCGGCGGTGAAGTTCTCGGTCCGGGCAGCAGCTTCGAAAGCTCTGATCGCAGCCAGCGGAGGAAGCCTCCTCATCAACTCACCTCATAAGCGTGCTTTATTGATTACGTCGACGGTTTGATTGGCAGAAATCGCTCTCCTCACATAGATGAGAACTCCGTCGCCGGCGAGGGGAAAATCCCTCCCTTCCAAGCCCCCTCGCCGGCGGCCCACAAGACCAGGAGGAGGCACGCCATGGCTTATGGCCACGACATTCGTGCGTTCATCGAGAACGGCCCCGTCGAGCAGGTCGAAAAGGTCAAGGCCGGACGCTCCACCGCCCGGTCGTGGCGCGCACTCAATGAAGCTCGACGGCTCGCGCTGATCGAGCGCGCCCTATGCCCCGCGAACGACCCCATCGACGACTTTCCACTGGCTCTGTGAGCCTCTTCAAGGGACGAAAGGATCCTCGCCATGATCGACGAGACTTACGACCGCAATTACCTCGCCGCCCGCAACGACCTCAACGCGGCAATCACTCGCGGCTTTGGTCGGCTTGGCCATGCCATGGCGAATGCGTTCCAGGTGCTCAACCGCATCGAATATGAGTCGCCCTGGGCCTCGACATCCGAGCGGCCACTCCATTGATCATCGCCGAGGAGCGCTGCGTCGCGCTCCTCGGTCGATGGTTTGTTATCGCCGGACACCCAAGGCGCTTTAACCAATAAATTCAGCTGTTTGTCGAATAGCGGGCTTGCTCCCCTCAGCATCGGCCCTAGGGTCCGCAGCAGCGAATCAATCGGGGTGTGGGGAACAGTTCGTGATCTTCAAAGCGTTTCTAACGCGCGCCAGCGGCGCGGCCATTGCAATCGCCATCGCTGGAGCAAGTGCCCAGTCTGCCACCGCGCCTGCGCTCAATGGCTGGGGCGTTCCGCTCACCGACGTCTCCCCTGACCCGTCGATCAAATACGGGATTCTCCCCAACGGCATGAAATATGCGATCATGCGCAACTCGACGCCAAAGGATACGGCCTCGGTGCGGCTCCAGATCGCGTTCGGCTCAATCGGCGAAGCGGACAACGAGCGCGGCCTCGCGCACTTCATCGAGCATATGGCCTTCAACGGGTCGACCCACGTTACCGAGGGCGATATGGTGAAGATCCTCGAACGCCAGGGCCTCGCCTTCGGTCCGGATACGAATGCCCAGACCGGCTTCGACACGACCACCTACATGCTCGACCTGCCCAAGGCCGATGCCGAGCATATCGACACCGCGCTGTTCCTGTTTCGCGAAGTTGCGAGCGAGACGAAGTTTGATCCCGGCGCGGTCGACCGCGAGCGCGGAGTGATACTTGGCGAAGAGCGGGCGCGCGACAATTTTCAATATCATCAGGTCGTTGACCAGCTCGGTTTCCAATTGCCGGAAACACCCTATCCAAAGCGCCTGCCAATCGGTGTCGACGCGGTTCTGAAGACCGCCTCGGCAAAGACGATCCGCAACCTCTATCAGCATTATTACCGGCCCGAAAATGCGACCTTGGTCTTCGTCGGCGACGCCGACCCGGTCGCCGTGGAAGCCAAGATCAAGAAGGTCTTCGGGGACTGGCGCGGAGTCGGTGCAGCGGGCGCTCCACTGCCGCGCGGCAAGGTCGAATTCGCTCGTCCCGCCTCGTTCGACACGTTCATCGACCCCGCCGTTGCAACGAGCGTCAGCTACACCATCGCGCGGCCCTGGAAGGATCCCGCCGACACGCTCTCTGAACGCAATCACAAGATCCTCGAGGCGCTTGCTGCGGGGATGTTCAACCGGCGTTTGCAAAAGCTCATCAACGTCCCCGGATCGACCTTGTTGGGTGGAGGAATGGGGATCGATGAAGAGAAAGACGCAGCGCTTGTCACGTCGCTCCAGATCGTTGCAAAAGACGGCGCCTGGAAGGATGCGCTCACGACCAGTGAGCAAGAAGTTCGGCGAGCCCTTCAGTTCGGCTTCACGGCGGCGGAGCTCAAGACGCAGATCGCAGCGACGACCGGCGCTCTGAACGCTGCGGCCGAGCAGCAGGATACGCGCACCAACAAGTCGCTCGTCGACCACATCCTCGCGGTCATCGACACCCACGATTTCGTGACTACCCCCAAATTCTCCAAGGCCGAGTTCGACTCGATCTCGAAAACCCTATCCACGGCGCAGGTGAACGCAACGTTCCGCGAATTGTGGACTGGAAGCGCGCCCTTGGTGCATGTCAGCGACAAGCAGGACATCCCCCATGACCAGCTGGCCTCGGCGTTCTCAGCGAGCCGTGCCATCGCGGTTGCTGCCCCGAAAGAAGCAAGTGGCGAAGCCTTCGCTTACAATGACTTCGGCAAGGCCGGCAGCATTGCCAGCGACAGCAGGATCGCCGATCTCGGTGTCCGCACGATCCGCTTTGCGAATAACGTTCGCCTGAACATCAAGAAGACTGACTTCGAGAAGGGCAAGGTGCGCTTCATCGTCCGCCTCGGCGATGGAATGCTCGACCTTCCCAAGAATGAGCCGGGTCTCGCTCCAATGCTGTCGATGACCTCGGCCGCCGGCGGTCTCAAGAAGCACTCGCTCGACGACCTTAAGGATCTCCTCGCCGGCAAGGTGATCAGCGTCGGAGCGGCGGTCGACGACGATGCGTTCATCGCGACTGGAGCAACCACTCAAGAGGATTTCGCGCTGCAGATGAAGGTCAGCGCGGCCTTCCTCCTAGACCCGGGCTTTCGGCCCGAGGCAGCGGACAAATGGGCCAATGCCGTTCCGGTGATGGAGAAGCAGGTCGACGCCCAGCCCGAGGCGGTTGCTGCGGTGCGCCTTCCCGTCCTCCTTGCGGGCGGCGACGAGCGGTTCGGGCTTCCCGACGCCGCAGTCCTGTCGAAGCGCAATTTCGCCGAAGCCAAGGCGGCCCTCGCCCCGGTGATTGCCTCAGCCCCGATCGAGATTACCGTGGTCGGCGACATCGACGAGAATCAAATCGTTTCAGCAGTTGCCTCGAGCTTCGGCGCTTTGCCGGCGCGCGAGCTGGAGGAGCCGGTTGCGACAGACATTCGCAAGGCCGCGTTCCGCACCGAGCGAAGCCCGATTGTGCTCACCCACGACGGTCCCAAGGACAAAGCGATGGTCGAGGCCGTGTGGCCGACAACCGACGATTCCGACTACCGCGAGGAATTAGGGGTCGAGCTGCTCAAGGATGTGCTCGACCTGATGTTGACGGACAGCGTTCGGGAGAAGCTCGGCGATAGCTACGGCGTCAGTCTTTCCAGCAACATGTCCGACACCTTCACCGGCTACGGCTATCTTTCCGCAGCGGCTGTGGTGGCGCCCGACAAGACCGACGAGGTGCAAAAGGCGATCACCGAAGCGGCGGCTGATCTTCGCGCCAAGCCGGTGAGCTCGGACTTGCTCGCTCGAGCCAGGAATCCGGAGCTCGAAAAGGCCGAAAATATGCTGCGCGACAACGGCTATTGGCTCACCATGCTCGAAAAAGCCCAGAGCAATCCCAAGCGCCTCGACCGAATCCGCGAGAAGAAAGCTGTGCTTTCCTCAATCACTCCGGTGGAGATCCAGAAGCTCGCCCAGAAATATCTGCAGCCGAACAGTCTTCAGCAGGTCCGCATCGTCAGCAGCAAGGTCGCCACTACTGTCTCAAAGTAGGCGCTGTCGACGAATTGCGATGGAGCGGCGGCTCGCCTATAGCCGCCGCTCTTTCCATTTCGCGCTGGAGTGATGCGAACCGTGGCTCGCCGCCGCCAGATATACGAGGGTAAGGCCAAGATCCTCTACGAGGGTCCAGAGCCCGGCACGCTCATTCAATATTTCAAGGACGACGCAACCGCGTTCAACGCTCAGAAGCGCGGAACGATCAGCGGCAAGGGCGTCATCAATAACCGCATCTCGGAGCATATTTTCACCGCGCTCCAGACAATCGGAGTGCCGACTTACTTCATCCGTCGACTGAACATGCGCGAACAGCTGATCCGCCAGGTCGAGATCATCCCGATCGAGATCGTGGTCCGCAACGTCGCCGCCGGCTCGCTCTCGAAGCGGCTCGGGATCGAGGAAGGCACGCAGCTTCCGCGGACGATCATCGAATATTATTACAAGGACGACGCTCTCGGCGACCCGATGATCGCCGACGAGCATATCGCCTGCTTCGGCTGGGCGACCCAGGACGAGATGAACGACATCGCCGACATGGCGATCAGGGTGAATGACTTCCTGTCGGGGATGTTCGCGGCGATCGGAATCCGGCTGATCGACTTCAAGCTCGAGTTCGGCCGGGTCTGGGACGGCGACTTTGCGCGAATCATACTCGCCGATGAGATCAGTCCCGACGGCTGCCGCCTGTGGGACGTGAAGACCAACCAGAAGCTCGACAAGGACCGCTTCCGGCAGGATCTCGGAGGCGTCGAGGAGGCTTACCAGGAGGTCGCTCGACGGCTCGGCCTGCTTCAGCCGGATGAGGAGAATGCGGTGCTGGACTTCGATACGCACCGCAAGAAGCGCGGACGCTAGGGTCTTCGGGGCCTCTTCTTGGCCGAGATCGATCTGATGATCAGCCTGCCCTGCCCTGGCGCCGGGAAGGGCCGCGTGAGCTCAAGTGCCAAGTCAATGAGAGCGCTCACCTCGCTGGCTGTGATGAGCGAGGCCGGGTCGAGCTTGACGCTCCGGACCTGAGCGCCCTCGCCTTCGAGAATTCCGGTCGGGTCGGCGAGCTCGACTCCATTGAGGAAAAACAGCCTGACGTATTTGGGATAAAGCGCGATTGAGAGGATCGCATGCGAGGCCCTGTCGTCAGGCCCGAACCCGACCACCAGCGCATTATAATTATCGTAGACGAGGCGGGTTGCGGTCGGCAGCCGCCCTTCGAGAAATTTCAGGGCCGTACGCCCATCCGACGCGACTTTTGGCGAGTATCTGTCAATTAACGCGTCGAGCTGGCTCTGCGCATCCATCGCCTTATTGTAGCATGGCCCAAGCTGCCGGTTGCCAAGCCGGCATTCGCTCTCGATTTAGGCGGCGATGAATCGCGCCCGGGTAGTCACTCTCAATGCTGCGCTCGGGCCGCTCGATTATCGGGTGCCTGACGAGATGCACGTCGAGCCAGGCTCGATCGTCGTCGCTCCGCTTGGGCCTCGCCAGCTGTTGGGGGTTGCCTGGGAAGCCGACCGGCTGCCGACCAATGAGGTGCCGGACGCTCGTCTCCGGCCGCTCGCTCGCGTTCTCGATGTGCCGCCAATCGCAACACCACTTCGGCGACTGTGCGAGTGGACCGCGGATTATTATCTCGCGCCTCTGGCCTCGGTGCTTCGAATGGTCCTGCCCTCGTCGGCGGCGCTCGACGGCCCTCGGCAGCTCACCGAATATCGAGCCACGGGGCTGATCCCGCAGCGCCTTACTCCGCAGCGCGAGAAAGCGCTCGCAGCGCTCGAAGGGCGGCAGGGCACGATCCGCGAGCTCTCCGACCATGCCCAAGTCAGCGACGGTGTGCTTCGAGGGCTCGTCAACGCTCGAGCCCTTGAAGCTGTCGCGGTAGCAGCGGACCGACCGCTCCCTCGTCCCGATCCTGATCACGCTCCGCCCGATCTCAACGACGACCAGCGGCAGGCAGCCGCGAGCCTCGCCTCGGCCATCGGGAGAGGCTTCGATCCGGTGCTGCTCGACGGGGTCACCGGCTCCGGGAAGACCGAAGTATATTTCGAAGCGATCGCCAAATGTCTCGGTCAGAAAAAGCAGGCGCTCGTGCTGCTTCCGGAAATCGCGCTGACGGAACCTTTTCTGAAGCGCTTCGAGGCTCGCTTCGGATGTGCTCCCGTCGCTTGGCACTCGGATCTGCGTTCGTCGCAGAGGCGGCGTTCCTGGCGCGGCATTGCGAGCGGCGAAGCGGCAGTGACGGTCGGTGCGCGCTCGGCCCTGTTCCTGCCCTATCCCAAGCTCGGCCTGATCGTCATCGACGAGGCGCACGAGCCGAGCTTCAAGCAGGAAGACGGCGTTCAGTACCAGGCTCGCGACTGCGCCGTGATGCGCGGCAAGTTCGAGGACATTCCGGTAATCCTCTCGACCGCCACTCCGCCGATCGAGAGCCGTCACATGGTCGAGCTCGGACGATATCGCGAGGTCTCGCTTCCGGTGCGTTTCGCGGGCGCCTCGCTTCCCGAGATCCGCGCCATCGATCTCACCCAGGACCCACCGCCGCGCGGTCGCTGGCTTGCGCCTTCGCTCGTCGGCGAGCTCGAAACGAATCTCGACCGCGGCGAGCAATCGCTCCTATTCCTCAACCGTCGCGGCTTTGCGCCGCTGACGCTTTGCCGCCATTGCGGTCACCGTTTCCAATGCCCCAACTGCACTGCCTGGATGGTCGAGCACCGGCTGATGCACCGGCTGGCCTGTCACCATTGCGGCCACGTCATGCCGCCGCCCAGGGCCTGCCCCGAATGCGGCGAGGAAGACAGCCTCGTCGCCTGCGGGCCCGGGGTTGAACGGATCGCCGACGAGATCGCCGCTCTGTTTCCGGGTGCAAGGACGGCGATCGTCACCTCGGACACGATCTGGTCGCCGCTCCGGGCCGCCGAGTTTGTCGGCGCGATGGAAGCCGGAGCCATCGATATTGTCATCGGCACCCAGTTGGTGACGAAGGGCTATCATTTCCCGAACCTGACCCTGGTCGGAGTTGTCGATGCCGACCTTGGCCTTTCCGGAGGAGACCTTCGCGCGGCCGAGCGAAGCTTCCAGCAGATCCAGCAGGTCGCGGGCCGCGCCGGACGCGGCGACAAGCCTGGACGCGTCCTCGTCCAGACCCACGCCCCCGACGCGCCGGTGATCAGAGCCCTCGTATCGGGTGACGCTCCTGGATTTTATGCCGCCGAGACCGAGGCTCGGCGCGAAGCCGCAATGCCGCCCTTCGGGCGCCTGGCGGCGATCATCGTGTCGGCCGAGGATGCCGGCGAAGCCGAGTCCGTAGCGCGAAGGATCGCGAACGCAGCACCCGAGGTCGAAGGAATGGCGGTGTTCGGCCCCGCTCCCGCGCCGCTCGCGATGCTCCGCGGCCGTCATCGCCAGCGCCTGCTGGTCCACGCACGGCGAACCCTCGACGTCCAGGACGTGATCCGCGACTGGCTGGCCGGGATCGAATGGGGCTCGAAGGTCCGCGTCGGAATAGACGTCGACCCTTATAGTTTCCTCTAGTTTTCAGCCGCGAGATGCCGACGCACCCAGCGCGGCTGAACGATCAAGCCGAGCTTCACCGATTTCCATATGATCCACAACCCCAGCGCGGTTGCGAGCGAGATCGTGATCAGCGAAGCTTCCAGACCGAATTGGCCTCCGGACAGGAGCTGAGGCCCGGCCATTTTCGCCTCGACGAGGCCGTGCTCGTCAATGCCCGAGACAGGGATGTCGAAAATCTCGCCCTGAGTGAGGTTCCAAGCCGCATGCAGGCCCATCGGAAACCACAGACTGCGGGTCAGCATATAGGCACCGCCGAGCAACAGCCCGGCCTCAACTGCAATCGCGAACGAGGAGAACCAGGTCGCGTTGGGGTTCATGATGTGAGCGAGCCCGAACAGCGCCGAAGTGACGATCAGCGCAGCCCAGCTGCCGCCGAAATCTTCAATCCAGCGGAACAGGATGCCTCGGAAAAAAAGCTCTTCGGTAATGCCGGGCATGATCGCAACCCCGACGATCTCGAGCACAAGCCGTGACGTGTCGCCGGCGCCAACGATCCGATAGACCCCGAAGATTGCTGCTATCGCCACCGCCACCGCCATGATGAGGAAGCCGACGAGAAGTCCAAGGCCTAGCTTCCTCGCGGCGCCAGCAGTCCATTCCAGGTCGTCGCGGGGAGGTTCGCCGAGCCGGACGATGATGAATTTGTACACTGCAAGAAGCGGAACGATGACGAGCAGCGCGTGGACGATTGCGGTCCACTCCCTCCCCAACGGCGGGACGAGCTTGCCGAGCGCAAAGCCAAGAGCGCTCGCGGCGATTGCAAGGATTGCCGCAATGAGCAAAGCGACTAGCGGATAATCGACGATGCGACGCCAGAGCGGCCTTTCACGCGCGCCTTCAGTCGCGAATTGATGCTGCATTCTGCCCCCCATTTTTTCCGGCCATTTGTTCGGCCAAAAGGAGGGATCATGGCAAGCGGCTAATCGGCGAGCGGGAGCTCGGGCTGCGCGACCGCGTGGCCTTCTGCCGCGAGCAGGATCTTCTTGCGATCGAGGCCACCGCCATAGCCTCCAAGCGACCCGTCGCTGCGGATCACTCGATGGCACGGGATAAGCACCGAAACGTGGTTGTCGCCGTTGGCGGTGCCGACGGCGCGGACCGCTTTTGGGTGTCCGATCGCGGCCGCGATTTGGGAATAGCTTCGGGTCTCTCCGGTCGGGATCCGCCGGAGCTCGCGCCAGACCGCCTCCTGGAAGGCGGTTCCTGCAACATCGATCGGGAGATCGGGCGCGGCAAGCGGAGTCTCGATCGCCTTCAAGGTTCCCGCGACAAACTCGCGAAGGTCGCCCTCGTCTTTCACGATCGTCGCGTTGGGGAACAGCCGATGAAGCGAACCCTCGCTGTCGTCGAAGGTCAGCCGGCAAATGCCCTTCGAGGTCGCGGCGATGAACAGCTCACCAAGCGGGCTTTCGAACGTGGTCCAGCGGATCGTCTCTCCCCTGCCCCCCTCACGCCAAGCCGATGGAGTCATACCCAATCTTTCCTTTGCATCATCGTAAAACCCGCTCGGGCTCTGGTAACCGGCATCGTAGACGGCGTCGGTGATCCGTTCATTGGCCTTGAGCGCCTTCTCGGTCCGCCGGTTGCGAAGACCCCGCGCATATTCGGCCGGCGACACTCCAAGGTCGCGTTTGAAAATGCGCTGGAAGTGGTGCGGCGCGTAGCCGACCGCGGCCGCGACGTCCGAAAGCGTCACAGTCTCGTCGGCCTGCTCGATCAGCTTCACCGCCGAGGCTACCGCCTCGCGGTCGCGCCCGACCTCATCCGGCTTGCAGCGAAGGCACGGTCGAAAGCCGGCCGCCCTCGCCTCGTCGATCGACTGATAGAAAATCACATTCTCGCGCTTGGGTCGCCGCGCTGGGCAGCTCGGCTTGCAATAGATCAGCGTCGTTTGAACCGCTCCGATCACGCGCCCGTCCCAGCTGCGATCGCGGCGCATGAAAGCCGCCCAGGCGGTATCGGGATCGAGGCGTGTGACGCTCGCCATAAGATCCGATCTAGGCGTGTCGCTGCTTGGTGCAAGGAGTGCCATTGGCTCAGGCCCTTTCAACTCTGGCTGAGAAACAGCCGCGCGTCGCATTATGCGCGTGGACGCTCTGGGTTTTTGGGTTTTCGAACAGTTTGCGGATGCCCGCATCGGCTTCGCCCGGCTGAGTGAGGATCGCATCGCTCATCATCCCGTCCTCGTCGAAGGCACGGAGCGACAGCACCCGCTTCTTGAAGACCGGCGGGACCGTGTCGAAATATTCACCCTGCTCGGCATCTGCGACGAAGATCGCATGGCTTGCTCGATATGGATTGGCGACATCGTGGCTGAGATGGTTCAAAAGCAGCACCTTCTCGCCGATCGGGCGATCGACAAGACTGACTCGGCACGGAAAAGTCGGGTCGGTGACCGTCATCCGGACAATTCCGCGCCTCGCGAGCTCGTCGTCAGACAATCGAAAGAGCAGCTTCAAAGGCGCCGGATCCAGCCCTTTAATTCGGTAGGTCATGCCAGGGCTTCTAGGTGCTCAATCAGAGGCGTGCTTCCGCCGACTTGCGGTCAAAGTCGAATTTGAGTCGGTTGCATCCCCGCCAGCCCCTTGCTAGGGGCCGCGCAACCGATCGGGGGCGTGCGGGGTAACCCGTTTCCGCGCCCCGTTTTTGCATCGGGGCACATTCCGTTTCTGGAGCTTTTCGCGCGTGGATAATTCCGGCGGCATTCGGGCCAGCTTAGCAGGGCGTTACGCGTCGGCCCTGTTCGACCTCGCTCGCGACCAGGGGCAGATTTCATCAGTCGGCACGAGCCTCGATACGCTCAGCCAGGCGGTGGTTGATTCGAAGGATTTCAATGAGCTCGTGACGAGCCCCCTCGTTTCCCGCAACGAAGCCGGAAAGGCCTTCGCAGCGATCGCTCCACAAATCGGCCTCGATCCGGTGACAACGAGTTTCCTCGGCGTCCTTGCCCGCAACGGCCGCAAGAGCGAATTGCGCAAAGTCATCCGGGCTTATGGTCGCCTCGCCGCCGAACATCGCGGCGAAACCACGGCCGAGGTCGTCACTGCGCGCCCTTTGAACGACGACCAGCTGGCCGCTCTTCGTCAGCAGCTCCGCGCTCGCGTTGGCCGCGACGTAATTCTTGATGCGAGCGTCGATCCGACCCTTCTTGGAGGCATTGTCGTGAAGCTGGGCAGTCAGCAGATCGACGCCTCCATACGAACCAAGCTCAACCGGCTCGCCCAGGCGATGAAAGGCTAAGACATACCCATGGATATCCGCGCCGCTGAAATTTCCCGCGTCATCCGCGACCAGATTGCGAATTTCGACGCCGAAGCGCAGGTTTCCGAAGTCGGGACCGTGCTCTCGGTCGGCGACGGAATCGCCCGCATCTACGGCCTCGACAACGTCCAGGCCGGGGAGATGGTCGAGTTCGGCAATGGCACCAAAGGCATGGCCCTCAACCTCGAGGCCGACAATGTCGGAGTTGTCATCTTCGGCTCCGACGCCGAGATTTCGGAAGGCTCAACGGTCAAGCGGACGGGCTCGATCGTCGACGTTCCGATCGGCAAGGGCCTTCTTGGCCGCGTCGTCGACGCGCTGGGCAACCCGATCGATGGCAAGGGCCCGATCGAATATTCAGAGCGTCGCCGGGTCGAGGTGAAGGCGCCGGGCATCATCCCGCGCAAGTCGGTCCACGAACCGGTGCAGACCGGCCTTAAGGCATTGGACGCGCTGGTCCCGATCGGACGCGGCCAGCGCGAGCTGATCATCGGCGACCGCCAGACCGGCAAGACCGCTGTCGCGCTCGACACCTTCATCAATCAGAAGGACCTCAACAAGAGCGGCGACGAGAGCCAGAAGCTCTACTGCATCTATGTCGCGATCGGCCAGAAGCGCTCGACCGTCGCCCAGATCGTTCGCACTCTCGAAGAGAATGGCGCAATGGAATATTCGATCGTGGTCGCTGCGACCGCCTCGGAGCCAGCGCCGCTTCAATTCCTCGCACCCTACACCGGCTGCGCGATGGGCGAATATTTCCGTGACAACGGAATGCATGCCGTGATCGTCTACGACGACCTTTCCAAACAGGCTGTCGCCTATCGCCAGATGTCGCTTCTCCTGCGTCGTCCCCCGGGGCGCGAAGCCTATCCGGGAGACGTCTTCTACCTCCACAGTCGGCTACTCGAGCGCGCCGCCAAGATGAACGAGAACAATGGCGCCGGCTCGCTGACCGCGCTCCCGGTTATCGAGACTCAGGCGGGCGACGTTTCGGCCTACATTCCAACCAATGTGATTTCGATCACCGATGGCCAGATCTTCCTCGAGACCGACCTCTTCTACCAGGGCATTCGCCCGGCGATTAACGTCGGCCTCTCGGTCAGCCGGGTCGGTTCGGCGGCGCAAACCAAGGCGATGAAGAAGGTCGCGGGCTCGATCAAGCTGGAACTCGCTCAGTACCGCGAGATGGCGGCCTTCGCGCAGTTCGGCTCGGACCTTGACGCCTCGACCCAGAAGCTTCTGGCTCGCGGCGCTCGCCTGACCGAGCTTCTGAAGCAGCCGCAATATCAGCCAATGCCGGTCGAAGAGCAGGTCGCCTCGATTTTCGCCGGCACCCAGGGCTTCCTCGACAGCGTCGATACCAAGGACGTCGTCCGCTACGAGGCAGCGATGCTGAGCTTCCTTCGCTCGGACAAGCCGGAGATCCTCGCCAAGATCCGCAACTCCAAGACGCTCGACGACGGCGACGCCGCGAGGCTCAAGGAAGCGCTTGGCCAGTTCGGGAAGCAGTTCGCCTAAAATGGCGTCGCTGAAGACCCTCAAGCTCCGCATCGGCTCGGTAAAGTCGACGCAGAAAATCACCAAGGCGATGAAGATGGTCGCCGCGGCAAAGCTTCGTCGCGCCCAGCAGGGCGCCGAGGCTGGGCGTCCCTATTCCTCACGGATGACGGACGTCGTTCAATCGCTCGCATCGCGGGTGACGGTTGGTCCCCAGACCCCGAAGCTCCTTTCCGGAACAGGCAAGGACGACACTCATCTGATCGTGCTCGCGACCGCTGACCGCGGTCTCGCCGGAGCGTTCAGCAGCAACGTGGTTCGTGCCGCGCGGCGCAAGGCTGACGACCTCGTGGCGCAAGGCAAGACGGTCCTGTTCTACATCGTCGGCCGAAAGGGCCGCCCGGTCATCCAGCGTCTCTACCCGCGGGCCATCATCGCCCAGTACGACACGAGCGAGATGAAGTCGCCGACCTATGCGAACGCCCAGGCGATCGCAAAGGACCTCGTCGACCGCTACATCACCGACGGCATCGACGTCGTCCACCTCGCCTACGCGAACTTCCGCTCGACGCTGGTTCAGGAACCGACGGTCGAGCAGATCATTCCGGTCGCGGTCAAAGCGAGGGAAGACGCTGCTCCTGCTAGAAGCACAGCTTCCGCATGTGTCGAATATGAGCCGGACGAGGAGGAAATCCTCGCCGATCTGCTGCCCCGCAACATCGCAGTTCAGATCTACCGCGCGCTGCTTGAAAATCAGGCCGGTTTCTACGGCTCGCAGATGACCGCAATGGACAATGCGACCCGCAATGCCGGCGACATGATCAATCGCCTGTCGATCCAGTACAACCGCCAGCGACAGGCCGCGATCACCACCGAACTCGTCGAAATCATCTCGGGCGCCGAAGCGCTCTAAACACGAAGGCAAGGAAGACGTTTATGGCAACCGCCGCCGAGACCAAGCCCCGCACCCGCGCCAAGAAGGCCGCTCCAGCCGATTCGAGCTCGGCTGCTCTCTCGAGCAGCAACCTCACCGGCCGAGTCAGCCAAGTCATCGGCGCCGTCGTCGACGTGGCATTTGAGGGCGAGCTTCCGCCGATCCTGTCGGCGCTCGAGACCGACAATGGCGGTAACCGCCTCGTCCTCGAGGTCGCTCAGCATCTCGGCGAGAACGTCGTTCGAACGATCGCGATGGACTCGACCGACGGCCTGACCCGCGGCCAGACGGTCAAATCGACAGGCTCACAGATCCGAGTGCCCGTTGGCCCCAAAACGCTCGGTCGGATCATGAACGTCATCGGCGAGCCGATCGACGAGCGCGGCCCGATCGGCAGCGAAATGTCGGCCCCGATCCACGCCGAGGCTCCGCCGTTCGTCGACCAGTCGACCGAGGCCGCGATCCTCGTCACCGGGATCAAGGTCATCGACCTCCTCGCCCCTTACGCCAAGGGCGGCAAGATCGGTCTGTTCGGCGGCGCCGGAGTCGGCAAGACAGTGCTCATTCAGGAGCTGATCAACAACATTGCAAAGGGTCATGGCGGCGTTTCGGTGTTCGCCGGCGTCGGTGAGCGAACCCGCGAAGGCAACGACCTCTACCATGAGTTCCTCGATGCTGGTGTCATCGCCAAGGACGCCGATGGCAACCCGACGCCTGAAGGCTCGAAGGTGGCACTGGTGTTCGGGCAGATGAACGAACCGCCAGGAGCGCGTGCCCGAGTTGCGCTCTCGGGACTAACGCAGGCCGAATATTTCCGCGACCAGGAAGGCCAGGACGTGCTCTTCTTCGTCGACAACATCTTCCGCTTCACGCAAGCGGGTTCGGAAGTGTCGGCGCTTCTTGGCCGTATTCCTTCGGCCGTGGGCTATCAGCCGACCCTGTCGACCGACATGGGTGCGCTTCAGGAACGCATTACCTCGACCAACAAGGGTTCGATCACCTCGGTCCAGGCCATTTACGTGCCGGCCGATGACTTGACCGACCCGGCACCGGCAACATCCTTCGCCCACCTCGACGCGACGACGACGCTGAGCCGCGCCATTTCCGAGCTCGGCATCTATCCTGCCGTCGATCCGCTCGATTCGGTAAGTCGCGTGCTCACTGCGGTGGTCGTCGGGCAGGAGCATTACGAGGTTGCCCGAGCGGTTCAGGAGACGCTCCAGAAGTACAAGAGCCTTCAGGACATCATCGCCATCCTCGGCATGGATGAGCTCTCGGAAGAAGATAAGCTGGTCGTCAGCCGGGCCCGCAAGATCCAGCGCTTCCTTTCGCAGCCGTTCCATGTCGCCGAGGTCTTCACCGGTATTCCGGGCAAGTTCGTCCAGGTCGAAGATACCGTCCGTTCGTTCAAAGCGGTGGTGAACGGCGAATATGATCACCTTCCCGAGGCCGCCTTCTACATGGTCGGCGGGATAGACGAAGCGGTCGCCAAGGCCGAGAAGCTGGCTCAGGAGGCCTGAGATTTGGCGACAGAGCTGCGCCTCGAAGATTGCGTCAACTCAGTCTGCCCGTGGTCCGGCAAGCCGGTCAGCGCGGACAGTCTGACATCCTACAAGGGCGAGGTCGTCGGCTTCTGCAACACCGGCTGCCGCGACAAGTTCGAAGCGGCCGCTCGCGCGTTCGACGGCGCGATTGAAGGCAAGCAATAATGGCTGATCTCCATTTCGAGCTCGTCACCCCCGACCGTCAGGTGATGTCGGAGGACGTCTACATGGTCGTCGTCCCCGGCACCGAGGGCGAATCCGGCATCATGGCCGGCCACGCTCCTTACATGACCACGCTCAGGAACGGTGAGGTTGCCGTCTATCGAAGCGCCGGCGCGCAACCCGAGCGCATTCCAGTCACTGGCGGCTTTGCCGAGGTCAGCGAGCGCGGACTGACCGTTCTCGCCGAGAGCGCGGGCTGATCTCCGCAGGCCAATTTCTTTCGAAACATAATTAACGGTTCCTTAGAGCGTCTCACCTAACCCTCGTTCAAAGTCGAGGGGGAAGCGCATGCGTCACGCGCCGGCAGGCCAGTTCGAGCGAGCAAGGTCGATTTCACCGGCCGAAGGCGTTGACGTCACGATCGTGATGCCATGCCTCAATGAGGTCCAGTGCCTTCCGCATTGCATTCGAAACGCGCAAGAAGCGCTGCTCCGAATCGCCGCGGAACATGGTCTCACCGGCGAGATCGTCATTGCCGACAATGGCTCGACTGACGGCAGCCAGGCGCTTGCCACTTCGCTTGGAGCACGCGTTGTTGCGGTCGCCGTTCGCGGTTACGGCGCAGCGCTGATTGGCGGCAGCAGGGCTGCTCGAGGCACTTACATCCTGATGGGCGATGCTGACGGAAGCTACGATTTCGTCGACGGCGTAGCGATGATCGGGGAGCTCGAGCGGGGTGCCGAGCTGGTCATGGGATCGCGCTTCAGGGGCGGCATCGCCAAAGGCGCGATGCCGTGGAAGAACCGTTACATCGGAAATCCGATCCTTACCGGTATCCTCAATCTTTTCTTCGGAGCCGACATCTCCGACGCACATTCGGGTCTGCGCGCCATTCGAAAAGACGCCTTCCTCGACCTCCGACTGAGCGGCACCGGCATGGAATTCGCGAGCGAGATGGTAATCAAGGCCGCGCTCAAGCGGCTGCTGATCGTCGAAACTCCAGTCAAGCTCCTGCCGGACCTGCGCGACCGGGCGCCCCACCTGCGCCCTTGGCGCGACGGCTGGAGGCACCTTCGCTATCTTTTCATGCTCTCGCCGACTTGGCTGTTTGCAATTCCCGGCTTTGCCGCCTTCCTCTCCGGGACACTCATCCTTGGAGTTGCGATCTTGCGGTCGCTCGGCCTTACCGGTCGAACAACCTTTGGCCAGAGCTGGATCGTCGTCGGAGCGCTCCTTGCCACGGTGGGGCACATGGCTGCCCTCATGGGGGTCGCGTCGCATGTCTACGGCGTTCGTGCGGGTTACCGCCTGCCACGACCGTGGCTTGGCACAGCCCGAAGCGTCCTCAACTTGGAGAGCTGCGTCATTTTCGGCTTGTCGCTGATCGGCATTTCCTTCCTCGGCCTGGCCGCCGTCGGCATCTACTGGGGTAGCGAGAGCTTCGCGGCGCTGCCCTCGATCCTGCCGGTCTCGCTGGCCGGTCTCATTGGAACGATCGGACTTCAGACGATCCTCGGCGGTTTCCTGCTTGCAGTGCTGTGCGACAACGAAGCCCAGTTCATCCGGCCCGATGTTGCGATTGACGTGCGTTAAGGCTCGGCCACGAAGCGCATCAGGACACCATGCATCGAGATCTCGATTTCATTTACGTGGGCGCCCCCAAGGCAGGATCGACGTGGCTTTTCGAAGCGCTTCGCGGTCATCCGGCCGCCTATATCCTCCCCTCGAAGAGCAGCGGGTTCTTCGAGACTGAAAATCCCCGCCCTTTGGATTGCTATCGCGCTTTGATCGATAAAGCCCCGGCAGGCGTGAAGGTCGGAGAGATCGCGCATGACGCCTATGTCTATTCCGCGACTGCCAGCCGTCTGCGCGCGGCCTTCCCTGGTGTTCGAGTGCTGGTGTGCCTGCGCGAACCGGGAGACTTTGCCGAATCCACGTTAAGGTGGTGGTCAACCCATACCCGGCGCTTCGGGAGCGAGGTCGAGGAAATGACCCGCCACCCGCATTTCCGGCGGCACATGGATTATCAGGCTTGCCTGGCGCCCTTCTTCGCCGAGTTTCCGGCAGACCAGATCAAGATCCTGTTTTTCGACGACCTATTGGCCGATCCTCGACAATTTCACAGCGAAGTCTGTCAGTTCATCGGCCTTGCCCCAACGATCGAGCGCGCAAACCTGACGGGCGTCGTCAATGGCTCGCACCGTGCCCGGATGCCGGCGCTTACAAGGTCGGCTTACGCGCTTGGAGGCATTGCCCGTCGCCTCGGCCTCGGCAAGCTGGTTGAGCGTGCCAAGCACGCCCCGGTTGTTGAGAGCCTGCTTTATTCCGGCGCACCTTCGCCGGCGAACCGCGCAATTATCGAAGCATCGGACCGGGAACGCGCGCTTGCGCGCGAGAACTTCGCTTCGATCGAACAACTGATCGGCCGCACCGTGCCAACCGGATGGCGCGAGGCAGCGGTTCAATGACGCGGAAACCGGTCCTCATAATCTTGTGGCTGACAGCTGCGCTGTCATTGGTCGCTCTGCTTTTCCAAAAGCTGAAAATCACTCCTGCGGATGTCGGCCGAATGCTCGAGGCCACTCCGCCATGGCTTCTCGTCGCGGTCTCGGCAATTACCCTGGCAAACCTCGTCATCGGTGTTGCACGCTGGCAATTCGCCAAAGCCTGGCTGAGCCCGGCCTCGCCCCCGGTCGCATTCGGGACGCTTCTTGAAGCAACCACTTGGGGCGCTCTTCTCGGGCAGGTCACCCCTCCGCAACTGAGCATGTCCGTTGCGCGCTGGGTTGCCGTCCGAAGCAGGGCCTCGGTCGGCATTACGCTATACGAAGGCCTGTTCGATCTGATCGCGCTCGGTTCAGGGGCGATCGCTGGTATTGCTGTCCTGGAGCTCCACCTGGAAAGCTCGGTGTCGGTCGTCCTCTTCATCCTGACGAGCCTCGTCGGATGCCTGTCGGTCCGAAAGGCGATGTCGGCCGGACATTTGCTCTGCCGCCATGTTTCGCGAGCGGAGACTAAAGGCGCGACCCTTGCGGCCACCCTTGCCGATGCCTTCGACCGAGCAAGCAGGGCGCCTTTAAGAACGCTTACAATCCTTTCGGCCTGGTCGTTCGCAAGAGTGATGCTCCTGTCGGTTCGTGCGCTGCTCATCGCCACCGCGTTCCTCGACCACTTCAACGGGGTGACGGTCTTGATCGGCTATCCCCTTATTGGCCTCATCAAGGGCTTGCCGTTGATGCCAGCCGGTCTCGGAATCGCGGAATGGAGCTGGACCGGCCTGCTCGTGCTGGCTGGAGCAGCTGCGCCGGCCGCGGCAATAACGGCCGTGGCGCTCAGAGTGGTGAACCTTGCAGCTCTGGCGATAGTGATGTTCATCCTTCTTGCGGTTCGTGTCGTGCGGTCGACGACCTCCGCCTGGAGAGAGCCCGCGCGACGGCTTTGGTCAGAGCTCAAGGGAACCGCGATGCGCGGTCATGTCCACCGGATGCCCCGCTATACCGGCGTCGCGATTTTGTGTGCACTGCTTCACAACGCGATACTGATTGGAATGGATATGATCGGAGCGAACGTCTTCTGGTGCCAGGCCGCAAGCGCGGTCGTCCTGATCCCCGTCGGCTATTTCGCACAGTCGGTCATGACTTTCCGCTCCAGTCGGACGTGGAGCGAATTCGGGAAATACGCAGCGGCGCTGCTCACGAACTTTCCGCTCGCTTTATTCCTCCTCTGGTTCGCCCGGGACCTTCTTGTTCTACCGATGTGGAGCGCCGCCCCGTTTTCTTGTGCCGCCATGTTCTGCTGGAATTATCTCACAAGCTCGTGGGCATTCTCGCGCGGTGGTCTGGTTGCAGAGGTGCCGGCTAATGGCTGAGGCCGTTCGAATTGGCGTCGTCGGTCTCGGATGGGTCGGACAGGCAAGGCATGTGCCGACTATCCTCGCCGATCCTCGGTTTGAATTGATCGGTGTTGCCGATCGTCGCGAGGATCGTGCGCGCTCCGTCGGACAACGCATCCCGAGCGCCCGGTCGAGCGCATGTTCCCGCCTCGCCGAGATCGACTGGATCGACGATGTAGACGCGATCAGCGTCGCGACTGCCCCGATGGCGCACCACGATCTGGTCCGAGAAGCGCTCGACCGAGGACTTCACGTGATCACCGAGAAGCCGTTCGCAATGTCCGTCGATGAAGGCTCCGCAATGGTCGAGGACGCCGCCAGAAATCGCAAATGCCTAGCTGTCGTTCACAATTTCCAGTTTGCCCGATCGATGCGCCGGCTGAAGCGCGATTTGGCCGAGGACCGACTGGGCTCGATCCGAGGGGTTCGAGCGGTCCAGCTGGGCAATCCGTCGCGGCGACTGCCGAGCTGGTACGAAGACCTTCCTTTGGGTCTCTTCTATGACGAAAGCCCACATCTGCTCTATCTCCTTTCGAGCATTGCCGGAGAGCTTGCGCTGGTGAAGGCGGTCGGCGCCGAGAGCCGAAGCGGAACGGTTACTCCGGCGCAGATTGATGCATGGTTCACCGCCGAGGGCGCCGATTACCCAATCACCATGTCGTGCAATTTCGAATCCGGCCTGTCCGAATGGTATCTGGCGGTCCACGGCGAAAAGGCCGTCGGCATCGTCGACATTTTTCGGGATATCTATTTGCGGCTGCCCAACGACGGCGCTCACGGGACAGGCGAAGTCATTCGAACAAGCCTTGCTGCTACCGCTCAACATTGGTGGCAGCACCTCACCAGCGGGGTTCCGCATCTCGCCGGCCGATTGCGCTATGGCAACGACGAGGTGTTTGCTCGGTTCGGCCGCGCCATCGTCGGCGAGAAGGACGCATTGAAGCCGATCGAAGCGGCAATGGCCCAGCGGATTTTGACGCTTCAGCACGCGATCATTGCACAGCGGGAAAGGGTCTATGGATGAGGATCGATCGCGACCTCTTGACCGATTTCGTCGCACGCTATCCAGCTCAGCCGGCAACCGCTTTCTGGCGCGGCATCGAGATCGATGTCCTCGGCAAGGCGGATATTCCTGACGGCCTTGGGCTCGACCTTGGATGCGGGGACGGAATTCTGACGGACATTCTGTTCAAGCGGATCGGACGCAAGCCGCGACTGGTCGGTATCGATCCCGACCCGCTCGAAACCGAGGCGGCTCGGAAATACCCCTTCTACGAGCGAATCCACACAACAGGCGGAGATTCCATCCCAGAGCCGGATTCGACGTTCGATTACGTCATCTCGAATTCAGTGCTCGAGCATATTCCGAGCCTGGAGCCGGTCATCCGCGAGGTCGGACGGGTGCTGAAACCCGGTGGCCGATTCTTCTACACCGTCCCCTGCCCGGGCTTTCACGACAATCTTGCAGGCTCGATCGCTGCTCGATCCGACCGCCGCAAATATCTGCAGCAGCTCGACAAACGGCTGGCGCATTTCAATTATCTGGCGCTCGAAGACTGGCAGGATCTGTGCGAACGCTACGGAATGAGGGTCGATCACGTCACCGGCTATCTCGGTGCGAAAGCGACCAAGCGCTGGGAAACATTGTCCCGTTTCACCGGTGGATTGCTCCACAGCTTAAGTCTTGGGCGCAAGCGTCCGATTGAAATACAGCGCGCGCTCAAGCTTCGCGCTTTTCAGAACAGCGGCAGCTTTCCGCGCCCGATCGCGTCCGCGCTCTCGACGCTGATCGGTGCCGGGCTGGGCGGACGGGATGAGGCCGAAAATCCCTCGTGCCTGCTTGTCGTGGGCAGCCGACTTTGCGAATCCTGATCGTCTCGGCCTTTTTTGAGGGGCACGGCGGGGGCATAGAGATCGTCGCCGGGACAATGGCCCGAGCGCTTGCTCGCCTGGGTCACGAATGCCGCTGGGCCGCAGCCGCCTTCGACACGCCGCCGACAGACCCGCTGATCGAGCCCGTTGCTCTTCGCTCGACCGATCCGCTCGAGCGCTGGACGGGCCTCCCAATGCCGCTTCCGAGCCGAGCCGCCCACCGCCGGCTCGAGCAGGAAGTGTCGGCCGCCGACGCCGTAATCGTTCACGACGCGCTATATTTAAGCTCGCTGCTCGCGGCTCGTTATTCGAGCAAGCACAAGAAGCCCTGGATCCTCGTCCAGCACATCGGCGCGATTCCCTATACGAATTCGGTCATGCGACTGGCGATGACGGCCGCGAACCGCTTGATTGCGCGGCCATTGCTCGCCTCTGCACCGCAAGCCGTCTTCATCAGTGATGCGGTAAGAAGGGCATTCGCCGGGCCTCGCTGGAAGAGTGCTCCGTCACTCCTGCTGAATGGCGTTGACCACCAACTGTTCCGGTTCCCGGCAAAAGCGGAGCGGCGCCAAGCTCGCCAGCGTTTCTCCATGTCCGACGACCGGCGTGAGCTATTGTTTGTGGGCCGCTTCGTCGAAAAGAAGGGGCTTTCGACCCTGCGCGAGCTTGCAAGAGCCAACTCGGCTTGGCGCATATCCCTTGTCGGCAGCGGTCCGATAGAACCAAGCTCCTGGAATCTCACGAATGTGCGAGTGCTTGGCCGCATGAACAGGGAGCACCTGGCTGAACTATATCGCGCAGCCGACGCGCTCGTACTGCCGTCGGTTGGCGAAGGATTTCCGCTCGTGGTTCAGGAAGCAATGGCCTGTGGATTGCCGATCTTCTGCGGAACCGACAGTGCCGCTGCGGACCCTGGAGCGGAGGACATGTTTCAGGCCCTCCAAGTCGAGCCCACCGATCCAATTGGCACGGCCCGGCGTTTCGCCGCGGCGATTGAGGCATGCAATGTCGGTCCCGACGAGCGCCTCAGCGCTTACGCTCGAAAGACATATGATTCCGACCGAAATGCGCGCTGGCTGGTCGAGCGGTTTGAGGAACTTCGCCTGACTGGAGAAGATAAGGGGCGAGTAGCCAGAGTCGCGCTCGCAGGGAATTAGAACCTGCCCTGATCGGTTCTGCAATTGTTCGCAGTCGCACCCAGATCATCGAAGTGCTTCGAATCCAGGGCATCCATCGGCACCAGACCCTGCTGCCGCATCTGGCTGGCGCCCACGAACGCAACAGTGCCCCGAGCACAAAGGATGCGGATGTCGGCGGGCGTAAGAGTAGCCGAGGCGAGCCTGATCGGACGGTTGGAGAGATCCGGCTGGTTTCGGACCTCGTCGGCCACGAACCCGGTCCCTTCGGTGTTGACGACGACGATGTCTGCGTTCGTGTGCTCGATCACTCGGTTGAGCTCAGCATATGGTTCAACGAACGAGTGCGCCTGCCAAAGCAAGAAGGGTATGCTGCCGCAAACGGTTGCGATCGTTCCCAAGCGGACGAAACCGCGCATCGCCGCTCGGTCCGAGAAATCGCGCCAGCCATATGCGGCCAGCAGGGCGCAATTGCCGATCAGTCCGTGAAGGTAGCGATAGCCCCAGCCGTGCCCCTGATAGGGAATCAGGAATGCCATGGCGAGCGTCGTCAGGACGATGCCGTTGACGAGCGGCCGAGCGGCGCCTTCGTTTCGGCGGACGGCGGCAATGGCGAGGGCCATCATCGGAACCAGCGCGAGATTCTCCCAGCTCAGGAAGCGCAGGATATTGGCCGCCATGAGCTGCAGAGTTTCGGGATTGCGATTTATGAGAAGGGGAAGCACGCGCGAGGTGAGAAACCCAGCGCCGCCCGATTCAGGTCCGGCCACGGCCTTAAGCCCGGCTGAAGCAGACACGAGGTGAGGATAGGAGATCCAGAACAGGAGGAAGGCCGTATAGCTTCCCAAATAGGCTGCAGCTGTCCGCCATTCTCCGCGCCGCCGCAGCTGATCGATGAACGGTGCTGCGAATAGCGGATGGAAAACGACCTGATGGAGTCCGATCGCAAGAAAGCCGATGCCCATCGCCAATCCGTGACTGAAGCGCGTTCCCCGCAGGTAAAGGGCAAGCCAGACAAGATTGAGCGCCAAATGGCCGGTCATGGCGTACGGAGTCATCGCGCTCACAAGAACCTGCGCTGACGTTCCATAGACCAACAGGGCAATCAGCTGCGCGCTTCGACTATCCGGGAAAAGGCGCTGGGCGACGTCGAAAAGCGCTATGGCGCCGAGCGCTGCAAGGAACGGGTTCAGCAACGCTGGATCGAAAACAAACCCGAACGCCGCGTGAAGCATTGCGTTGACCGGCATGTAGGAGGAGACCCAGGCTGCGTTTCCCGGCAACGGCAGCAAGAAAGCGGGCGTCAGCGCTTGCGCATAGGGCCTCCAGCCGGCCGCCAGCGGATAGGCGAGATGGCCCGAGCGGAATACGGCCATGTCGAAAACGACCATATGCTCGTCGCGGGTCAGCGGATAATTTTCAAGCAATCGGTAGGCGCCGCCCCACAGCACCAGCGCGACCCCGATTGAGATCCCAGCGACCCGCCATCGGCTCAGCCATGGATCGGGTTCAGTCCAGGGTTTCTCGGTGCGATTTGAAAAGGCGCCAGCGATCAGGAGCCCGATCAGCGCCACGATCACCAAGCCGTCTTGGCGCTCGAAGAAGAAGCGGGGAAGACCTGGAGGGGCAGTCAAAGCGACGAAGACCGCCAATAACGCGAGCGCCACGGCAAGGCCCAGGCCTGGCCGGCGGAACTCGAACCTTTGTCTTGAAGCGCTCGAACGAATGGCTCTTCCCCTCTTCGCCATCGGTCTTGAAGGAAAATGGTTAATCCGACCTCAACCAGGCCAGTTGCCGGGTTAGCTTTTTCTAAAAGTTTCTCGCTTATTCACCCTGACTGAATTTCAGCAGGACGCAGGTTTGGGCATGAGCGCATTTGGAACGCGTGGCGGAATCGGGGGTGCACGCCCGAGCTTCGGCACTGCCAAGCCGATGAAGGGCGGTCCGGGCGGATCAGCCTTTCCAGCGGCGCTTGACGAGGGCGGGGAGCAATTTCCGCCGATCGAGGAATTCACTCCTCCGATGGATTTGCCACCAGCCGAGCTGGGCGCCGGAGCGGCTCCGGGCGGGGCCATGGACCGTCTCACCGCGCGCCAGAACGGCGCCGGCGACCAGGCGAGCAGCCGAGCCGAGGGATTCGAGGCATCGGTCCACCGAATCAAGGAGCAGGTGCTCCCGCGCCTGCTCGAGCGCGTCGATCCCGAAGCCGCCGCCACGCTCAGCAAGGACGAGCTGGCCGAGGAATTTCGGCCGATCATCTCGGAAGTTCTCGCCGAGCTGAAGATCACTCTCAACCGCCGCGAGCAATTTGCACTCGAGAAGGTGCTGGTCGACGAATTACTGGGTCTCGGACCGCTCGAGGAACTCCTCGCCGATCCCGCGATCAGCGACATCATGGTGAACGGTCCTGATCAGACCTACGTCGAGCGCAAGGGCAAGCTTGAAATCGCCCAGATCCAGTTCCGCGACGAGGAACATCTATTCCAGATCGCGCAGCGGATCGTGAACAAGGTTGGCCGCCGTATCGACCAGACCAGCCCGCTCTGCGACGCCCGCCTCCAGGACGGAAGCCGCGTCAACGTCATCATTCCGCCGCTGTCGCTTCGCGGCACTGCCATCTCGATTCGTAAGTTTTCCGAGAAGCCGATCACTCTCGACATGATGAAGGGCTTCGGCTCGATGTCCGAGAAGATGGCGACGATCCTGAAGATCGCCGGCGCATCGCGCATGAACATTGTCATCTCGGGCGGCACCGGCTCGGGTAAGACGACGATGCTCAACGCCTTGTCGAAGATGATCGACCCCGGCGAGCGCGTGATCACAATCGAGGACGCCGCCGAGCTTCGCCTTCAGCAGCCGCACTGGCTGCCGCTTGAAACTCGACCGCCCAACCTCGAAGGCCAGGGCGCGATCACCATCCGGGACCTCGTCATCAACGCTCTTCGTATGCGTCCCGACCAAATCATTCTCGGCGAGATTCGCGGCCAGGAATGCTTCGATCTCCTGGCGGCGATGAACACTGGTCACGATGGCTCGATGGCCACCCTCCACTCCAACTCCCCGCGCGAATGTCTCGCTCGTATGGAGAACATGGTGATGATGTCGGACATCAAGATCCCGAAGGAGGCGATCAGCCGCCAGATCGCGGACTCGGTGGACCTCATCGTGCAGGTCAAGCGCCTTCGTGACGGCTCGCGCCGAACCACCAACATTACCGAGGTGATCGGGATGGAAGGTGACGTGATCGTCACCCAGGAGTTGTTCAAGTTCGAGTATCTCGACGAGACGGCGGACGGCAAGATTCTCGGCGAATACCGCTCGATGGGCCTTCGGCCGTACACGCTCGACAAGGCCAAGCAATATGGCTTCGACCAGCCATACCTCGAGGCCTGTCTCTAATCCTTTAGAACATTTGGGTTTCGCTGAGGATCAACGGCTCATAGCCGATCACCGTCGGGTCTTCGGCTTCCTCCCATAAGCGCCGGAGGCTTCTCGGCAGAGCGTCCCGGACCTTGTTGATCTGGCCTTCGGAAATGTGCCGTGAGAGCAATCGGAAGACCGAACGGACGGCTTCTCCCGGATCGACCGGCCGCGTGTCGCTCAGCCATTCCGCGACCTCGCCGACGAAATCCTCGCGGCTGCGAAGCTCGCTTGGCATGTGGCCCGGTTCGAACTGATCGTAATAGACCCCTCGAATGAGGAGCGGCAGCTGGGCTCCGAGATGAGCCGCAAGATTGACCGTCAGGCGGTCTCTCAGCTTGTGAAGCACCGTCGACAAGACCTTCCATGCGACCTGCTTGTCCGGGCCGAGGTCGTTGCAGATCTCGTTCAGCCAGATATGCGTGGTTTCCAAAGTCCGATCGAAAACCTCGAGTCCGCTCGCGCTCATGGTCCGGCTCCTGATGGTGGAATCGCGCAGGTCCTAACGCGAACGACTGGATCAGCCGTGCGTTCCCCTTTGCGGGAGTCCCTATTTAGGGACGGCGGCGGTGCTTGGTGTAGGAGCCGCCGATATGTCGATAAACGACAGCGCCGAACGGCTTGTCTACCGAGTTGCCGGATTGCCGGTCGCGCTCGGCGTCCTCATCGGCGCCTATGGATCGTCGTCGGATGATCCCCTTCGTCATGCCTTTGCCGAACGTTATTGGGGTCCGCATGGTGCAGGCGAATGGGCCGAGCTCGCGACCGCAATTGCCCTCTCGCCATTTGCACTCCTGCTCGCGTCGGCCTGGTTCACGACGCGCAACGGATCCATTATCCGCGAGCGTTATGGCCGCAGCATAGCGAAGCAGCTTGCCGACCAGCTGAAGCTCTATTTTTCCGCCGGCATCCTGCCGCCCTGGTATTACATCTTCTCGCTCCACGATGATGGCGAGCGGCGAGCCTCGAGCTTCATCGAGCGGTTCGAAACCAAGACCTGCTATTTCCGGCTGCTGAAGCACAAGGGCGGGGACTCCGCTCCAGGACAAGGCCCGCTTCGCGGACTTCTGCGCTCAGCACGGCGTCCGCACCGTCGAAACGCTGATGCAGCTGAATGGGAGCGAGCCAGGCCAAAGCCTCCCCAATCGCCACCTCTTCGTGAAACCAACGCGGGGGAGAGGCGGAAGAAAAGCACAGCGCTGGGACTTTGTCGCGCCATCGACCTTCGTAAATCCAGCGGGCGAGCGGCTAAGCAGCGCCGACCTGCTGGCGCGGCTCGTCGAACAATCCCGAAAGCTGCCCCTCATCATCCAGCCGCGAATGCGCCCACATCCTGATCTCGTTGCGCTCACTGCAGGCGCGCTTCCGACGGTCCGGGTCCTTACCTGCCTCAACACCAAGAACGAGCCCGAAATCATGGCCGCGATGATGCGCACCTCATTCGGTGACAATAAGACCGTCGACAATCTTCATGCCGGTGGGATCGGCGCTTTGATTGACCTGGAGTCGGGGAGTTTGGGAAGAGCAAGCAACCTGGGCATGGATTCGAGGATCGGCTGGATTGCCGCGCATCCCGACACCGGCGCTCAAATCGAAGGAACGCGAATCCCCTGCTGGGAAGAGGCAAAGGCCTGCGCAATTGCCGCCCACCGAGCATTCGGCGACCGCGTCGTGGTCGGCTGGGACGTCGCGATCGTCGAGGACGGCCCCATCTTCGTCGAAGGCAATGGCAACCCCGACCTCGACATCCTGCAGCGCTTCATGCGCGTCGGCTTTCGCGAACATCGTCTGGCGGAGCTGCTCGCCCATCATTTGAAAGAGCGCGGCTTTGCAATTGAATGGAAGAAACATGTTAGGCGTAGCAAGGAGTCTGCTTGACGCAGGGTGTTGATCACGCTGCGCACAGGATTTGCTGTCACTTCCGTTCGAAAGCATCGGTGAGATGAGCCTGACAACGAAACTTCCGAAGAACGGTCAGCTTTGACCGATCTTAGGTCCGCGAGCATCGCCGACGCCGAGGCGATCGCCGCCATCTATGCGCACCATGTTCTCACCGGAACTGCGAGCTTCGACGAGGAGCCGCCGAATGCAGGCTTTTGGCGACGGAAGATCGCGGCGGTTCAAGGGAAGGACTGGCCGTTTCTCGTCGCCACATTCAATGATCAGCCGGTTGGCTATGCTTATGCCACTCAGTTCCGCGACCGGGCCGCATATGCGTTCACCTGCGAGGACAGTATTTACGTCCATCCCGCGCATCTTGGTGAAGGCATCGGCAGCAGCCTCCTGACCGCTTTGATCTCAGCCGCGCACGCTGCGGGCTTTCAACAAATGATTGCTGTCATCGGCGGTGCAGAACCGGCGTCCGTGGCCTTGCATCGCGCCTTCGGATTCGTTGAAGCGGGCAGAATGAAGTCGGTGGGCTTCAAGTTCGGCTGCTGGCTGGATTCGCTCTACATGCAGCGGAGCCTGGCTGAGGAATAACGCGGCTCGACGCGAGGCTTGCACGCAGAAATTTCGGCATGTGGCAAATTCTGCTTGAGACCAACCCGCGGGAATTGCATTGTATATGAGGCTTTTTCATTGATATTTGATAATTTGCCTTATATGCAAGGCAAATGCTGGATCTCCCCTCTCAGGACGCGAGATCGCGCAGCGACGGGCGAGTGTCGGATTAACGCAGTTCGCATTGGCGCGCCGAGCCGGAAATCGGCCGATCAACTCTGGACGCGTTGGAAAACGGCAGGACGGCCGAACTGGGTTTTGGAAAGATTGCTCGGATCCTGGCATCGCTCTCGCTCGATTTGAAAATCATCGATGCACGACGGTCGCGTCCGACCCTCGACGATCTTCGGAATGAAGATGATTAAGGTGTGGTCCGATCGGGCTGAGGCCGGCCTTCTGGACGTGCGGGGAGAGCGGGGCTCAGCCTTCGCTTACCTTCCTCGAACGCCCGCTCAGCGCGCTGTCTCCCTCACCATGCCAGTCCGGACAAAATCATGGGATATGGCTTACGGATTGACGCCAATTTTCGAAATGAACTTGCCAGAAGGCGCGCTTCGCGAACGCCTTCGTCTTACATTCGCAAAGACGACCGGCAGTTTTTCCGATTTTGACCTTCTCTCCATCGTGGGGCGATCACAGATCGGCCGCTTGCGCTACACGGGTCCCGACGAACCACTCGACGAGCAGGTCCCCTTCCAGTCGATTCAGGAAATATTGGTCGAAAAAGGGGGAGCGCTATTCCAGTATCTGATCGAGCGCTTCGCTCCGCTATCCGGTATTAGCGGGGTCCAGCCAAAATTGCTGATCCGGGACGACGCAGCGATCGAGCGTCCACTCGAGGACCGAACAAGCTTTCGCGGTGCAACTCACATCGTCAAATTCTGGGAAAACGAATATCCGGAACTCGCCGCCAACGAGTTCTTCTGCCTGCGGGCGGCAGAGCGATGCGGGCTGAAAGTGCCCGGCTTCCAGCTTTCGAACGACGGCAAAGCGCTTGTCATCAATCGTTTCGACTTGCGCGACGACGGAACCTACCGGGGCTTCGAGGACTTTGCCGTCCTCAACGCGCGCGGAACTGGAGAGAAATATTACGGCTCGTACAAAACTGCGATCCTCAAGCGCTTCCGGCAGTTCGCGAGCGAAGACACCATCAACGACGGCGCAGAGCGGCTGTTTACCCTAATCGCTCTCAATTGCGCTGTCCGCAACGGCGATGCGCATCTCAAGAATTTCGGAATGGTCTATGACGGTCCCGAAGGCCAAGCCGAGCTTGCGCCAGTCTACGACCTGGTCACGACGGCAGCGTACATTCCAAGTGACACCATGGCGCTGACCATGGACGGATCGAAACACTGGCCTTCGGCGGACAAGCTGCGCGCCTTTGCCGAGAATCGCCAAATTGCCTCGCCTGAGCAAATCCGGGAGGTCCTGGACCGCATCTGCGCCGCACTCACCGACACGATCAAGGACATCGAAGCTTATGCAATCGACCGCCCACAGTTCAAGGATATCGGTGCACGCATGATTGCGCTGTGGGTTGAGGGAATGCCCAAAGTGGGTGCCACTTAGGTAGCAGCTGCGCTGTTCAGGCAAATCGGCAAATCGGCTTCGGCCGACTTTTCGGCCAGCCCCTCCGTTGCACGTGTCCATGCCGGAAAGGGATTCATTAGAGCCATCGAGGACCTTCGCCGGGGCCAGCTGGACAAATTGTTTGGAGCCCGTTCGCTGGCGCCGCGCCCTGACTGGAACCGCCGCCGCGCTAGAGTTTAGGTCAGCTTGCCACGCAGAAATTTTGGTGGGGTTGTTCGGATAACTAGCTCCGTAGTCGAGGCACGAATTTAGCATCGAACGATGCCTGAAATTCATGCATCCTCCGTCTCATCGATGAAGCCTTGCACATCGAGATATCGACGTCCGCTCCTGACTCGTCGTCGTGAAGGATCGGCGAAGAGTTTATACGGCACTCTCGATAATCTTTACTTATCTCGTTTGGCGTATAAATTTGTACCTATGCGCTAAGTCGTATATTGAGAGCATATCGTGAATAGCGTATAAGAAGCCAAGAGGGCACCATGGAACTTGCACGAACAGCTCGTCAAATCGGCAACCTCATCCAACGCACCCGACGAAATCGGGGAATGAGCCAATCGGACCTGGGCGACCGAACGGGATTGCGCCAGGTACATCTCTCTCATCGAGCAAGGAAACGCGGCCACAAAGCTCGGCACAATGCTCAAGGTGCTCGCTGCCCTCGATTTGGAGTTTCGTATCACACCGAGATCAAAAACCGGTCCGGCCGACATCGAGGAGATCTTTTGAGTGCCTCGACGTCCGAAGCATGCGCCATTGTCCGTGTTGCTCAACAATCGGCGGGTTGGACACCTTCAGAAGGCGAGCACCGGAGCGATCGCATTCGACTATGATCAATCGTGGCTCGACTGGGAAAATGCCATACCCGTTTCACTATCAATGCCATTGCGGGAGAGCGCCTATCGAGGAGAACAAGTTACTGCGGTGTTCGAGAACCTGCTGCCTGACTCACTACCCCTGCGCAGGCGCATTGCTGAGAAAGTGGGAGCGGCCGGAACGGACGCCTACAGCATGCTTGCCGCCATCGGTCGGGATTGCGTCGGTGCACTCCAGTTTCTTGCCGATGGCGAGGACGGCAACGCCAGGGACGACATCCGCGGTGAGCCTGTTAGCCTCGAAGAGATAGAGGTCATCCTCAAGGGCCTCGCTCAAGCGCCGCTCGGTCTCACGAAGGACGATGATTTTCGCATCTCCGTTGCGGGTGCCCAAGAAAAGACGGCGCTGCTCTATAATGACGATCGTTGGCTGAAACCGTTCGGCACGACACCGACGACCCACTTGTTCAAACCTTCGATCGGCCGCTTACCCAACGGCATCGATCTTACCCATAGCGTAGAAAACGAGTTCTACTGCCTAGCCCTCGCGAGAGAGTTTGGGCTGTCGGTCAACAACGCCGAGATACAGACGTTCGGCGCGACAAAGGCCCTCATCGTCGAGCGTTTCGATCGCCGATGGACTCGCGACGGCCGCCTTTTGCGCGTGCCGCAAGAGGATTTTTGCCAAGCGCTGTCGATTCCGCCGACGCGGAAATATCAGAGCGACGGAGGGCCAAACCTCGTTGAGATACTTACTCTTCTTGAGGGCGGCGACACACCCCTCGAAGACCAAGCGAAAGTCTTCAAAGCCCAAATATTCTTCTGGCTCATCGGAGCTACAGATGGGCACGCAAAAAACTTCAGCGTGTACCTCGGATCAGGGGGCAGCTATCACTTAACCCCGTTCTACGACATCCTCACGGCCCAACCCAGTCTGGATGCGCATCAAGTCAACCGGAATCAGATGCGCCTCGCGATGTCTGTGGGTAGTAATCGCCACTATCGGCTGCACGAGATCCTCGGTCGCCACTTTGTACAAACGGGAGCGGCCGCGAAGCTCCCCGATTCACTCGTGAAAGACTCGCTGCAACAGATACTCGATGGCGCAGACGGCGCGTTGCGGCGCGTCGAACAGCTTCTGCCGAAAGACTTCCCGATCGAGATTCATGATTGCGTGAGCACGGCTGTAGGTGAGCGGATCAAGAGACTGTCGATCATTTGAAAAGACAGCCGGCACCAGTGACACCGGAGAATCCGAAGAAGGATTAGGCGTACGACGCGTGGGCTAACCCAAACGGCGTTTTCCGCTGAAACTTATCAAGTTAGCGAAGCGCGAAAATGGTGGGCGTGGCAAGGATTGAACTTGCGACCCCTGCGATGTCAACACAGTGCTCTACCACTGAGCTACACGCCCACCCGGGTCAGCCGATTGGCTTGGAGAGCGGCATTTAGGGAGCAGATGCGCGAGGCGCAACAGGCTTTCGAAGCGGGAACTTAGAGGCGCCCGTGCTGATCCTCGGTCTGGAAGATCCGATCGACTTCCATCACCAAGTCCTTGAGGTGGAACGGCTTGGACAGGAGCTTCGCCTCGGGCGCGGTGCGTCCGCTTTGCAGTGCAACCGCCGCAAACCCAGTGATGAACATGACACGGATCGAAGGGTCGATCGCGCTCGCCTTCTGAGCGAGCTCGATCCCGTCCATCTCCGGCATGACGATGTCGGTCAGAAGCAGGTCGAAGCGCTCCTTCTCGAGCAGTGGCATCGCCTCGGTGCCGCAACCGACCGCCTCGACCTCATAGCCAACCCGTTGCAGCGCGCGCTGGAGATACTCCCGCATCGACGTATCGTCTTCAGCCAGAAGGATTCTCGCCATGACCTCTCTATGCGCTGATCATTTGTCTTTTGCCAGAAGCGAATAAGGGGCTCATGCGTTGCAGCCCCCTTCACGCGAGTCCTAAACTGACACAAAAAGGCGGACCTTCGCTCTCGAAAGTTTTTTTTGTGACGCCGCTTGCTTCCCCAGTCATTCACGAGCCGCGCGGTGCGCTGCCTGTGCTGCTGTCCGTGCCGCACTCCGGACGCGAATATCCGGATTGGCTGATCGACAGCGCGGCCGGTGGACGACGGGCTCTTTCCTCGCTTGAGGACCCGCTGGTCGACCGGCTCGTCTGGCGGGCGCTGAAGCACGGCTGCGGAGCGGTAATTGCAAGGGCGCCCCGAGCCGCGATCGATTGCAACCGCGCGGAGGACGACATCGACCCCTCGGTTGTGGACGGCGTCCGTCGCGCCCGGGTTACCGCGCGGGCACGCGGCGGCCTCGGGATCATCCCCTCGCGCACTCAGCAGCATGGCTATTTATGGCGACGGCCGGTCACTCCGCTTGAGCTTGCGGCGCGGCTCGACCAGGCGCATCGGCCGTACCACGACGCGATCGATCAACAAATTTCCCTGCTACTCGACCGGTTCGGCTGCGCTCTCTTGATCGACTGCCACTCGATGCCACCCCCCGCCAGAGGTGTTGCGCCGATCGTCTTCGGCGATTGCCGCGGCCGCGCTGCGGACGGTTGGATCAGTCGCTCGGCAATGGCAATTGCTGCAAGCTGCGGGTTCGAAGCTGATCTCAACGATCCGTTCTCCGGCGGACACGTGATCGACCGCCACGGCTCACCTTCGCGCAATGTCCAGGCGCTGCAGCTGGAAATCGATCGTCGCTTCTATCTCGACGAGGATCTCAAGGAACCCGGCGCAGGGTTCGACCGCGCTGCAGCGCTGATCGAAATCCTCGCAATCGAGCTTGGAGAAGCAATGCTCGGCCGCCGATATGCGACGGCGGCCGAATAGTCAGCTAGGCGTCCGCAGGAGCGGGTTCCGGTGCCTGAACGGGCGCTTTCCCAAGCTGCATCTGGCGACCGAAGACGGCCCGCATCTCGCTCAACGAGAAAAGGTGGGCGTAAAGTAGCGGCAGGATACCGTTCTGGTTCAGCTTTCTCAGTTCGTCGCCGCGTAAATTCCTCAGCTTCTCCTCGTCGATCATCCGGAAACCGCGGTAGACGAACGGCTGCTGGACGCCTTCCGGCTGGATCGCCACTTCGCCGTCCATCAGAAGGTCGGACTTGTTTAATTCCTCGACGAAAGCTGCGGTGCGCTGTCCTGCGGCCTCGAACTGTTCGCAAAACTGAAGAATCGCCTTCGTCGCTTCACTCGGCTGATCGCCATCGAACAAAGGCTGGCCCTCGTCGAACTCGCCGACCGCGTTGGCGGTGGAATCGAAGCAGAGCGAAAGTTCATCGCTGTCCGGCCGGAGCCGCGCAAGCAGGAACGGATATCGGCGGATATATGCCGGGATGTAGAAGCTCGGGTCGTACGGTCGACCCTCTTCGTCGAGAAACACGTTGACGCCCTCGTTGAGACCCATGAGCGCGATCGGAACCGAATTGTCGCCAACCGAAAATACGATCGGGTAGTGGCGCTGCACCAATGAGAATTCGTCGACGGTCACCGGCACGGCATGAGTGCGCGCGATCTGCGGCATTTGAAGAAGCGTGCGCACCTTCATTGTGCCGTGCTGGGTTACGTTGAGCGGTTCTAGAGCGTTGTAGAACAATGGTAAGTTCTGGTTGGGGGCGGCTGTCGCCATCCTGATCGTCTCCTGGGGGCCGGGCTTACGGCCTCACTCCCTCGAGCCGGCCGGCAATGTTCGACGCGCCTCTATTGTCTGTGCCACTTTAAGGCAAGCGGCGTCGGCTCGGTTCCTATGACACGTTTAGTTCATTCAGCATTCAACGCTTCGCTGCGAAGCCGGGGGCAATGGCGGTGGGCTGGACATGATCCCAGGAGCGATTTTCAATTTGGGGCCGTTGTTGCTCGGCCTGCTCATTGCCCAGCCAGGCCTCGTCGGCCAATCGGTCACCCGCCTCGTGGTCCAGGACGAAGTAATCCTTCGAGTACCTCTCCAGCCGCGCCCGGTCATGCCGCGCATTGAGTGGACGGAGCGCAAGGGACCCAAATGCATCCCCGTGGGCGCGCTGAGGCGAGCGATGATGTCGGGGCCGCAGCAAATCGACTTCATCGTCGCAACCAGCAACCGCGTGCGGATCCGTGCGGTGCTCGACGAAGACTGCCCGGCTCTCGACTTCTACGGCGGCCTCTATCTTCAACCGCAGGATGATCGCCTGTGCGCTCATCGCGACGCAATCCACTCACGAATGGGGGGAAGCTGCACAATCGACCGGTTTCGCCAGCTCATTCCCAAGATCGTGGACTAGCGACTAAGCGCACCCTTGGATTGGGCGGGCCGGACACCCACATTCCTTGACAAGCCAACGGGCTTCGCACACGCGTATAGCCGCTCCGGCCGCTGACGCTGCCAGCCAATATTTATCCGGAAGAATCAATGAGTTTCGCCGACCTCGGCCTTTCCGACGAATTGCTCCGCGCCGTTAGCGATAGCGGCTATGATGAACCGACCCCGATCCAGCGCGCCGCTATCCCCTCGGTGCTGATGGGGCGCGACCTCGTCGGAATCGCCCAGACCGGCACCGGCAAGACCGCCGGCTTCGTGCTGCCGATGATCGATATATTGCACGAGGGCCGAAGTCGCGCTCGGATGCCGCGCTCGCTGATCCTCGAGCCGACGCGCGAGCTCGCGATGCAGGTTGCAGAGAATTTCGAGAAATACGGAAAGTATCATCCGCTTTCGATGGCGCTGCTGATGGGCGGCGTGCAAATGGGCGACCAGGTCAAGGCGCTCGAGAAGGGCGTCGACGTTCTGATCGCGACGCCGGGCCGGCTGATGGACCTCTTCAGCCGCGGCAAGATCATGCTGACCGACTGCAAGCTCCTGGTGATCGACGAAGCCGACCGAATGCTCGACATGGGCTTCATTCCCGACATCGAGGAAATCTGCTCGAAGCTTCCCAAGAGCCGCCAGACCTTGCTCTTTTCGGCTACCATGCCGCCGCCGATCCAAAAGCTCGCAGCGAAGTTCCTCAACGAGCCCAAACGGGTCGAGGTCGCGCGCCCGGCGACTGCGAATGTCAATATCGAGCAGCGGCTGATCCAGGTCCGGTCAGACAGGAAAAAGGACGTCCTTCGCGACATCCTTCGGCACGAGGAATTCAAGAACGCGATCGTCTTCGCTAACCGCAAGACGACGGTCCGCGAGCTTGCGTCCAGCCTGAAGCGATCCGGTTTCGCGGTCGGACAAATTCAGGGAGACATGGACCAGTCCAACCGAATCGCCGAGTTCGACCGGTTCAAGAACGACGAGATCACGATCCTGGTGGCGTCCGATGTTGCCGCTCGAGGCCTCGACGTCAAAGGCGTGAGCCACGTCATCAATTATGACGTTCCGTGGCAGCCCGACGATTATATCCATCGCATCGGCCGCACCGGGCGCGCCGGAATGACGGGCATCGCGATCACGCTCGCTGCCCGCGAGGACGGCGAAGCGATCGACCGGATCGAGAAGCTCATCGGTCACAAGATCCCGGTCGCTGAAGCCAGCGAGCAGCCTGCCGAAAAGACGCCAGACAAGCCCGAAAGGCGAGCGAAGCCGAAGAAGACGCCAAAAGCCCCGGCGCAAAAGGCGGAGCGCCCAAGCGAGCCTGAGCCAAAGACACCGGAGAAGAGCTCTCCTATCGTCGAGGATATCAAGTCAGACTGGAACGGCCCCCTTCCCGGCTTCCTCTCCGTCGGCGCGAGCTAAGGCACATCCCTGACACTGGAATGCGCATCCGCGCATTCCTAGCTGGCGATTCCCAGGCGTTACGAAAGGGATCCAGCATGAACGACTATGTGCCGCCGGAAGTCTGGACCTGGGAAAGCCCGAATGGCGGCCAGTTCGCGAACGTCAATCGTCCGACCGCCGGGGCCACGTACGATCAGGAACTACCGGTCGGGAAGCATCCGCTGCAGCTCTATTCGCTCGCCACGCCCAATGGGCAAAAAGCCTCGATCATGCTCGAGGAGTTGCTCGCAAAAGGCCATAACGACGCGGAATATGACGCCTGGCCGATCCGTATCGGCGAACGGCGAGCAGTTCGGAAGCGGCTTCGTTGAAATCAACCCCAATTCGAAGATCCCGGCACTGGTCGACCGGAGCGGCCTTAAGTCTGTGCGCGTGTTCGAATCGGGGGCGATTCTGCTCTATCTCGCCGAGAAGTTCGGCGAATTTCTGCCGGCCTCCGGTCCGACACGCGCAGAAACCCTTTCATGGCTCTTCTGGCAGATGGGCGCCGCCCCCTTCCTCGGCGGCGGATTCGGGCATTTCTTTGCTTATGCACCGGAGAAGCTCGAATATCCGATCAACCGCTATTCGATGGAAGCGAAGCGCCAGTTCGACGTTCTCAACCGCCGCCTCGCGCAAAGCGAATATATCGCCGGTCCCGACTATTCGATCGCCGATATCGCAATCTGGCCGTGGTACGGAGGGATCGCGCTCGGCCGCAGCTACGAAGGCGCCGAGGTGTTTCTCGCCACCCACGAATATGAGCATGTCATGCGCTGGGCGAATGAGATCGATGGCCGCCCGGCGGTGAAGCGCGGCCGGATCGTCAACAAGATGAGCGGCAATCCAGCGCGAGCAGCTTCACGAGCGCCACGATGCAAGCGATTTTGCACTGAGGACGCAGGATAAGTTGCAGCCGGTAGATGAGACCGAAGCTCTAAGGGACGACGCAATCTAGGCCGAGCGTTCGCTTGCCTTGAGCCAAGCGACGCGAATGCGCTCGGCAAAACGGCGGATCAGCGCCTGTAGCGGCTCAGGAATTCGGCGGCGAACCCGCCCAGCCGCTGCTCCGCAATCGCCTCGCGAAGCCCCTTCATCATGCGCTGGTAGAACCAGAGATTATGCTCAGTCATCAGCATCGCCCCGAGGATCTCGCCCGATTTGACGAGATGGTGGACATAGGCGCGCTCGAAGGTCGGGCAAGCGGGACAGGGGCAACCCGGCTCGATTGGGTCCGTGTCCTCGGCGAAGCGGGCGTTGCGCATGTTGAGTGGCCCCTCGCCAGTGAACGCCTGCCCGGTCCGGCCCGAGCGAGTCGGAAGCACGCAGTCGAACATGTCAATTCCGCGAACCACCGCCTCGACGATATCGTCGGGCTTGCCCACGCCCATCAGGTAGCGAGGGCAGCCGGCAGGTAACATCTCCACCGCGAAATCGAGACAGCCGAGCATCGCCCCCTGGCCCTCGCCAACGGCGAGTCCGCCGACCGCGTAACCGTCGAACCCTATATCGATGAGCGCCTCGGCGGAATAACGTCGGAGCTTCTCGTCAAGCGCGCCCTGCTGGATTGCGAAGATCGCCGCGCGTTCCGAATGATCAACGCCACGGTTGAACTCGTCGCGGCTTCGCTTCGCCCAGCGAATTGAGCGCTCCATGGCTTCCGATTGAGCGGCTGGTGTCGACGTGGTCGGCACAAGCTGGTCGAATTGCATGACGATGTCGGATCCAAGAAGCCGCTGAACCTCGATCGAGCGTTCGGGGCTTAGCATGTGGCGCGACCCATCGAGGTGGCTTGCGAACGAGACCCCCTCCTCGGTCACCTTGGTGAGCTCGCTGAGGCTCATGACCTGATAGCCGCCGCTGTCGGTCAGGATCGGCCGCTCCCACCCCATGAACCTGTGGATCCGACCGAGTTTCGCGACCCGTTCTGCGCCGGGTCTCAGCATCAGGTGATAGGTATTCCCAAGGATGATGTCGGCGCCGCTCGAGAGCACTTCTTGAGGTCGCATTGCCTTCACCGTCGCGGCGGTTCCAACCGGCATGAACGCGGGCGTCCTTATCTCCCCCCGCTGCATCGCGATCACTCCGGCGCGCGAGCGCCCGTCGGTTGCAGCGATGGAAAAGCTAGAAATGGCTCACTCGCCTGCGCTTAGCGGCTCTTCCTCTCATCGCAACTCGGACGGGGTGGCCAAGCCGACTTCACATGTTAGGGGCCTCAAGCGATGCCGCACGTCGAGGACATTGACCGCTTCTTATTCATCGTCGGAGCGCCGCGTTGCGGAACGACGACCATGGCACGCTGGCTCCAGGCACATCCGCAAATCCTATTCCCGTTCGTAAAGGAGCCACACTATTTCTGGCAGCACGACCTTCGCGGATTGGAAGATGCTGAGCTCAGACGCCTGATCGAGCATGATTATCTCGATCATTTCTTCGCTCCGCCGGACCCAGGCCAGAGCGTTGCAACGATCGTCGGTCTCTTACCTCTACGCGCCCGAGCGGCTCGAGCCGGCGCTAAAGCTATGGCCAGATTCACGGTTCGTCGTCGCCGTTCGCGACCCACTGACAATGCTGTCCTCTCTCCACAAGACGGCTGATCTTCACCGGCGACGAGAATATCCGCCGGTTCGAGGACGCATGGGCGGCAATCCCAGATCGCGCTGCCGGCCGGCGAATCCCGTGGAGCGCAATCGATCCGCAGTGGCTCCGCTACGACGAGGCTGCGCGCTACGGCAGCTTATATCGAGCAGCTGTTCGCGACCGTCGGCAAGGAACAATGCCTGGTGATCGTGTTCGACGACCTCGTCGCCGATCCCGAAGGTCAGTATCGGCGCCTGCTCGAGTTCGCGGATCTTCGCCTCGTTGCGCCACCAGGGCTCGAGGCCGAGCGCGAGGGCAAGGGCGTGCGATGGATATTCCTGCAGCAGCTGCTGAAGCGGCCGCCGCGGGCGCTCCTGCCCTATCTCGCAAGCTGCACGATTTCTTGGCCGGTTCGACAAGGCCGCGGGCAAGAGAGCGGGAAACACCAACCCCGGGCGAATCCCCCCGCTCACTTCGCAAACGGGTTCTCAAATGGAACAGGATTCCGGACGAAAATCGGCCCATTCCGATTGTCGTCCAGCATGAGATCAAGGCCCAGTATCAAGCGGAGATCGACAAGCTCGGCGAGCTCATCGGCCGCGACCTTAGCCATTGGCTACAGCCGCAGGAATAAGAGCGGATTGCGCCACTGACGCCTCGACCGAGATTCGGTTAAAGAGTCGCCGTCCCGACTCGAAAAGAAGGGGGATTGTGATGGCAACGATCGCACCACCGCGTCCTGAGCAGACGATAGAGCCGGATGCACAGAAACTCGAAGAGTTCATGCATAAGATCGTCGGCGACATGGCGGCCGCGATGAGTGGAAGTCTCGTTATCACCGGCACGAAGCTGGGTCTTTACAAGGGCCTCGCGGACATCGGCCCGGCGACAAGCGCCGAGCTTGCAACGCACCTTGGCCTCGACGAACGCTATGTTCGCGAGTGGCTATCAGCCCAGGCTGCAAGCGGCTTCGTCGATTATGATTCGCAAGGCGAGCGTTTCTCGCTCAACGCCGAACAACGAATGGCGCTCTCGAACGAGGACTCGCCCGTATTTGTCGCTCCGGCATTCGAGCTTATCGCCTCGACCTATATCGACGAGCCCAAGATCACTGACGCGTTCCGAAGCGGCGCTGGGGTCGGCTGGCACGAACATCATGAATGCCTTTTCCGCGGCTGCGAGAAATTCTTCCGTCCGGGCTATCGCGCCAATCTCGTCGCCGGCTGGATTCCGGCGCTCGATGGCGTTCTCGACAAGCTGCAGGCGGGAGCGAAGGTCGCGGACATCGGCTGCGGACACGGCGCCTCGACGATCATCATGGCCGAGGCATTTCCCAAACAGCGCCTTCTTCGGCTTCGACTATCACGACAAGTCGATCGATCGCGCCCGAGACGCAGCCAAGGAAGCTGGAGATATCCAGAACGCGAGGTTCGAAATGTCCTCGGCGAAGGAAGCGCCGGGCCGCGACTACGACTTGTCTGCTGCTTCGATTGCCTGCACGACATGGGCGATCCCTCGGCGCCGCACGGCACGTCCACGAGATGTTGAAGCCCGAGGGAACCTTCATGATCGTCGAGCCGAGAGCCGGTGACGAGCTGACGGACAACCTCAATCCCGTGGGCCGAATGTATTATTCAGCCTCGACGATGATCTGCACACCGGGGTCGAGGGCGCAGGAAGTCGGCTGGCGCTAGGCGCTCAAGCGGGAGAGAAGCGCCTTAGCGCAATATTGCATGAGGCCGGCTTCACACGCGTTCGTCGCGCGACCGATACGCCGTTCAATATGGTGATTGAGGCGCGACCCTAGGACGGCGGCAAAAGGTGGGCAAAAAGCGGGAGACCCGTCGATGGCGTGGGTGCTGACGCGGCTTTAAGAGCTAGGCGCCCCAACACCGACGAAACGACGTGCAAGGGCCCCCTCCCGTTCGTCGTCTGCCCCCCACGGCGGCTATGCCTCCCGGGGACGCCCGAAACAGGTTAAGACCAGGCCCCCAACGGGGCGAGATGAGCATCGTTCTTCGAGGCTCCGTTGATTTGAGTCGCGAACACCGTGGCTGATCAGCCACGGCGACGTGCTCGCTGGGGTCCGTGATGCGGATCCCATCGAAGATGGACGTCCCGCGGCTTTACTGCCTAGTTTGTCGGCTGATCGGATCGATCGAGAATGATGGGGTCAGTGAACGCGAGGCCGACGTGCCCGTTCTGCGTCCATTTCACGACGGCCGGCACAAGAACTCCGCCTTCAAAACGGACATGGACCTTTGCTCCTGGCGACAGGTCCGAAACGTGATCACCCATAACCCCGCCCTCGGAGACATTGTGGATGGCAAAGCTCGTCGGCGAACCGTCGATAAGCAGTTTCAGCTTTCGGCGCTTCGCTGGGACCCGGGGGAAGCGGCGCTGGTCAGGTGACGAAGAAACATTGCGTCGCGAAACCATCGAGCTCGCCTCCTGGCGAGCGGTCTCTGCGAGCGCGATTGCGGTTCCGCAAAAACCGCACTCCGCGCTTAATCGGCCGATATACCATTGAGAGCGGCCGCAGCCGGGACAATGGTTGGGCTCGTTAGCGCGATAAACAATGTGATGGCCACGCTTCGCGAGCGCCTCCGCGAAGGAGCCCAGGCACGCTCGTAAACGAAAACGTCAGACATCCGGCCAGCTCCACTGAGCATGAAGTGTCACCCAACCTGCCAGCAAACGATTTCGGACTCGTTACTCGTATGCCGCACGCCATGCAGGGAGGCCTGCTCTCCTTTCGCGAATGGACGCATCCCATTCATCGTTAGTCATTTACGTCTTCGTTAACCATAATGTCGCACAAGGGACCCGATTTGGTTGCAAAAGGGTAGTGAAGGCAATGAAACTTCAATTGTCCAAAGCTCGCATCTGGGCCGTGTTCGCCGCGATCGTTGCGATTTCGCTGCTGGCCTTCGGCCAATGGCTCTTGGCCATAGTTGCGACCGCAATAGGTGGTGCGGGTTACGTCGTCGCGAGAGCCATCGAAGATGTTCTCGACAGACAAGAAGACGCGCAATTTGGGAGGTGAGCCATCGAGCTCATTTCCCCCGATGCGGGAGATGTCATCGTGATCCAATTTAGTCCGCATGCGCTCGTCGTATCAGGCGCTTGATCAAGTGCTGAGCGACGGAACGATTGCACCTGTACACCTGGCGCGGTGTTTGCTGCGATTGATCAGCTACAAGACAGTGCCGCACCGAGGAAACACATCACCTGCGCCGAAAACATCGCCATCGAGATTTATCGCCTGCGCTGCTCGCTCACGCTTTCAGATCACCATGGTTCGACGGCGGTTGTCGACCGTCTGAATGCACTAGCCGAAGAATGGATGGCGGTCGCGATCGACTGATTCCATCTGAGGGCGCCTCCCCGGAGTAAAAGTGATTTCTAGGTTGGTCTGACACCTTGTCTGATGCTGCCATCTGTCCCGGCTTCTGATGCGGTGACGATGAGTGCCGCGAGCCCGTTTGGGTGTCGCGGACCGGATCCAGGCGGATACGGAGCGGCAAAGCTGCAGCGAGCATTCGCTGCGCCAGATTCCGAGTATCGCCGTCTCACCGCGGCAGTCGTCATAAAGCGAAACCGAGTTCTGCAAATCCTAATTGAGTGGTTCCGGGAGAAGCAGGCTCGCATCGCCGTAACTGTAGAAACGGTAATCATTTTCAACGGCATGGGCGTAAGCCTCTTTCATAAGCTCAAGCCCCATCAGCGCGCTGACCAGCATGAACAGGGTCGAGCGTGGCAGGTGGAAGTTCGTAATCAGGCCATCGACCGCAAGGAAGCGATAGCCGGGCGTGATGAAGATGGCTGTGTCGCCCTCAAAAGGTTGGATGACGCCGTCCGCGTCCGCGGCGCTTTCCAATAGCCGCAGACTGGTCGTTCCCACGGAGATCAGCCTGCCTCCCGACCGACGGACACAATTCAGCCGCTCGGCAGTCTCGCCATCGATGCGGCCCCATTCGGCGTGCATCTTGTGCTCATCGATCCGCTCGCTCTTGACTGGAAGGAAGGTGCCGGCACCCACATGGAGCGTGAGGGTCTCGCGGCCGATGCCTCGCTCATCCAAGGCTTCGAGCAGCCGCGGCGTGAAGTGGAGGGCGGCAGTCGGCGCTGCAACCGCGCCCTCCTCGCGCGCGAACATTGTCTGATAGTCCTCACGGTCGGCCTCATCCACCTGTCGCCGCGACGCAATGTAGGGCGGAAGGGGCATTCGGCCCGCCCGTTCGAGCAACAATTCCACAGCCTCAAGTCCGTGAAAGTGGAGCAGCGCCGATCCATCGTCCGCTTTCTCTACGACGGAAGCCGAAACGCTTTCGCCAAAGTCGATCGTGTCGCCGACCCGTGCGCTTTTGGCATTGCGCAGGAACGGCGCCATTCACGCGGTCCCTCGCGCTTGTGCAAAGTGGCGCCGATGCTGGCGTCCCCTCGTCGTCCTTCGAGCTGCGCAGGAATGACTTTGGTATCGTTGAATACGAGCACGTCGCCCGGTCGGAGCAGGTTCGGCAGCTCCAGACTTGATATCGAAGATCGACTTTCCTTCGATCTCGAGAAGCCGAGCGCTGTCCCGCGGGCGCGCCGGCCGGAGCGCGATGCGCTCGGCAGGAAGGTCGAAATCGAAGTCGACGACGCGCATCGCGCGCCGCCTTAGCCGCCCAGATACGCCCTCACAATTTTCGTCGGGTCGGAAGGCGGTTCGCCAGGTGCGATCTTGTCGACGACGTCCATGCCTTTCACCACTCGGCCAACGACTGTGTATTTGCCGTCGAGCTCGGGATGCGGAACGAACATGATGAAGAACTGGCTGTTGGCGCTGTCGGGATTGTCGGCACGCGCAGCGCCCACCGTGCCGCGAAGGAACGGGACGGACGTAAACTCCGCTTTCACGTCCGGAAGGCTGGATCCGCTCTCGCCGGTTCCCTTGGGATCGCCGCCCTGCGCCATGAAATCGGCGATCACGCGGTGGAAGGTCAGTCCGTTGTAAAAGCCCTGGCGCGACAAGGTACGGATGCGTTCGACATAGTTCGGAGCAAGGTCCGGGCGAAGCACGATTTCGATCGTTCCGCCGCTCGACAGGTCGAGGAACCAGTGGTTCTGGGGATTGGCAGCGACTTCGGGCGGAGCGAGAAGGCTCGGGGTCGGAGGCACAGCAGGCGGCGCTGCAGCAATGAGTAGCGCGGCGATGGGTGCCGCGAAGAGCAACTTATCGAACATATCTCTCCCCGAATTCAAGATCCCGACTGTAGGATCAAGCGGCTGATCCGCTCATGAATTGCCGTTCAAATGCCGCCGAACGTCCTGAGCGACGGCGGGCGTGACGAATTTGTCGATCGATCCCCCGTAGCGCGCGATCTCTTTCACCAGCTTCGATGCAATCGGTTGGAGCGACGCGTCCGCCATCAGGAAAACGGTTTCGATTTCGTCATTCAGCTGCTGGTTCATACCGGCCATCTGGAATTCATATTCGAAATCCGCGACTGCCCTTAGCCCCCTCAAGATGGCGGTGGCGCCTTGCTCCTGAGCGAATTCCATCAGCAGGGAATCGAATTCCACGACCTCGATGTTGCCCGGGACGTCCTTCACCTCGCGGCGAACCATCGCCAGCCTGTCCTTGACCGCAAACATCGGCTCCTTCGACGGATTTGTCGTGACTCCGATCACCAAGGTGTCGACGAGGTGAGCGCCGCGGCGGATGATGTCGAGGTGCCCGAGCGTCACTGGATCGAACGTGCCTGGATAGACTGCCACTTTCATCAGTGATCTCTTTCTATCGCGAAGCGCGCGATGGCGCGCAGGAGGTCCGCCTCGTGGCCGTGGCCCGACAAATGCTCGATCGCCTGGGTAACGAGGAAATCTGCCTGCTGCCTCGCACGGTCTTCGCCGAGGAGTGAAACGAACGTCGCCTTGCCCGCGTCGGCGTCGCGGCCGGTCGGCTTTCCAGCGGCGGCCGAAGTTCCGCTATGATCGATGAGGTCATCGGCAATCTGGAACGCCAAGCCGATATTGCGCGCGTAGCCGCGATAAGGAGTTCGCGCCTCGACCGGCATCTTCACCATGATACAGGCCGCTTCGACCGCATATTCGATCAGGGCACCGGTCTTTAGCTGCTGCAGCCTCGTGATCGCTGGAAGGTCCACTTCCTTCCCCTCGGCTGCAAGGTCCATCATCTGCCCGCCGGCCATTCCGTTGGGACCCGCGGCTCGCGCCAGCTCGAGCACGAGGTCGGAGCGGACCCATGGATCTTCGTGAGTCGCAGGTTGGGCGAGGATCTCGAACGCGAGCGCATGGAGGCTGTCGCCCGCAAGCACGGCCGCCGCTTCGCCGAAAGCCTTGTGAACTGTCGGCTTGCCGCGGCGAAGCTCGGCATCGTCCATGCACGGCAGATCGTCGTGGATCAGCGAATAGACGTGAATCGCTTCGACCGCGCCCGCAACCCGGAGCGCTCGCTCGCGATCGATCGCGAAAAGCCGAGCCGCAGCAATTGTCAGCAGCGGCCGCAGCCGTTTGCCGCCGCCAATCGCTGCATGGCGCATGGCCTCATAGAAAATATCGCGGGTATCGCCTTTTGCAGCGAGCAGCTTCGCGAAGAAATGGTCGACATCGGCCGAGACTGCCTTCGTCTCGGCCTCTAGCTCGTGAGCGAGCCGATCGACCGTCTCAACCGGCATCGAAAGGCTTGAGACCCGCGGGCTTGCCGTCGCTTCCGAACGTGATCTGTTCGATCCGCGCCTGCGCATCTTTGAGACGGTCCTCGCAATGGCGGCGCAGCCTGTCACCTTCCTGGTAAAGCTCGATCGAGCGATCGAGCGGTGCCTCGCCCTTCTCGAGCGTGCGAACAATTTCTTCGAGGCGCTTCAGGGCGTCCTCGAAGTTCAGCTGTTCGACGTTCACTATCTCGCCGGTTTCCATTTGCGGAGTTTGAGCCGCGCTACCGCTCAAATCAAGCAAGCAGCTATTCGCTCGGACGGTTGGTGAACGGATCCCGGATGCCGGGGAAGATCTCGGCGCGGGGCATTTCATCGCCGGCTTCCGCAAGCGCCGCCTCGGCTTCGCGCGCGTGCTGCTCGCGCTCGCGCCGAAGCTGTTCAATGAGCGCTTCCCGGTCGATGTCGAAGCGGAGGTCGGTGGGCGCTTCCTGGCCCGCTGCCTTGGCCGCCTTGGCGACAGCCGCGTCGAGCTCGCGCTGCGTCGTGAGGCCGAGCGTCACCGGATCTTTTGGAGTGATGTTCGCCATGTTCCAGTGAGTGCGATCGCGGATTGCAGCGATCGTCGTTCGAGTCGTCCCGATCAGCTTACCGATCTGGCCATCGCTGACGTTTGGATGGTTCTTGATGATCCAGGCGATTCCGTCTGGTTTGTCCTGGCGCTTCGAGACCGGCGTATAGCGTGGTCCCTTCGTTCGGCGCACAGCTTCGGGTGCTTTCCACATCTGGAGCTTACGGTCGGGGTCCTTCTGACCCTTCTCGATCTCCTCGTGGGTGAGCTCGCCGGCGCGGACCGGGTCACGGCCGGTGAGCTTGGTCGCCGCCGTATCGTCGGCAATTGCCTGGATCTCGAGGATGTGAAGGCCGCAGAACTCGGCGATTTGCTCGAAGGTCAACGAGCTGTTGTCGACCAGCCAGGCGGCGGTCGCATGGGGCATCAGAGGCTGGGCCACTGGGATGTCTCCGTATCTACAAACAAATTGGGCCGCCCCTTCGCGGAGCGGCCGACGTGGCGGGCGATGTAAACCTGCACCGTCTCCGGGGCAAGGCCGCTCAGGCGTCAATGGCAAGGTAATGCGGATGGCCTTTGATGCGCTCAACCCACTCAAGAACTTGGGGGAAGGCCTTGAGCTCGAAATCGGCATCGCCGGCGACGTGGGTGTAGGCGAAGAGACATATGTCCGCGAGGCTCATCATGTCGCCAACAAACCATTCCCGACGTCCCAAATGCTCATCCATCAGCTTGAGGGCGGCGTTCCCGGCAGTGCGCTTGGGAGTCATCTGCAACCGCTGCAGGTCCGTCAAATTGTCCGCGCCGAGGTAATGCATCCAGAAGCGAAGGGTCGCGATATTCGGCTCGTGGTTATACTGCTCCCAGAACATCCAGCGAAGCATGTCGGCGTGATCGAACCGTTCGGTCGGGATCAAGTTCGACGCTTCCGCCACAAAATAACAAGCTGCATTGCTTTCCGGGATGAAGCGATCGCCGACCTGAAGTACCGGAATTCGCCCATTGGCATTCACACATTGCAGGAATTCGGGAGTCCGGGTCGCCCCGTTCATGATGTCATATTCGCGGCGATCCAGATGAATTCCGAGGATCGCGGCTGTGAGCCGCACCTTGTAGCAATTCCCCGACAAAGCATATTCGTGGAGTAGCAACCGATCGCCCATGGCCGCCTCTCAAAGCTGGTCAGTTCACTTCTAGCACAATTTTGCCAACGTGAGCGCCCGCTTCCATCCGTTCATGCGCAGCGGCGGCCTGGGCGAGCGGGAAAACGCTGTCGATCACCGGCGTCAGCCTGCCGCCCTCGACATAGGGCCACACGGTCTTTGCGATCTCGTCCGCGACCATTGTCTTGAACTCGATCGTCCGCGGCCGAAGAGTCGAGCCGGTCAGAGTCAACCGCCGCCGCATGATATCGAAGATCGGAATCTCGGCGGTCGCCCCATGCTGTACTGCGATCGAGACGTGGCGACCCTCCTTTGCGAGGCAGGCGAGGTTCCGGGGGAGATAATCGCCACCGATCATGTCGATGATCACATTGACCCCGACCCGGGAGGTGACCCGGTGGACCTCCTCGACGAAATCCTGCTCGCGATAGTTGATCGCCGCCGCTGCTCCGAGCTCGAGCGCCCGGGCGCATTTCCGATCGCTTCCGCAGGTGACGATCACGTGCAGGCCGAAAAGGCTTCCAAGAGCAATCGCCATGGTCCCGATCCCGCTGGTGCCCCCGTGGACCAGCACCCAGTCGCCGTCGGCTGCAAAGCCGCGCTCGAAAAGGTTCACCCAGACCGTGAAGAGCGTCTCGGGCATTGCCGAGGCCTCAATGAGCGTGAGGGCCCCCGGGACGAACAGGCATGTGCCAATGGGCGCAACGCAATAGTCGGCATAGCCGCCGCCAGCGACAAGCGCGCATATGTTGCGCCCAACAAGCTCCGCCGGCCCGTCGACGACCTCGCCGGCAATCTCGAGGCCAAGGATGTCGGGCGCTCCCATCGGCGGCGGATAAAGTCCCTTGCTCTGGAGCACGTCGGGCCGGTTGATGCCTGCAGCGGCAACCCTCACCAGAACCTCGTCCCGACCCGGTTGCGGCACTGGCCGGTCGACCAGCGAGAGCTCGCCGTCGGCGGCAACGATCGCCCGCATCGAGGATGGAAGGTCGGTCATTCGCTGCGGGTTATTGACAGCGGATTGGTACCGGTCAACGATTTCGCGGTGGATTTGGACGACCTTTTCCCGAGCAAGCCCGACGACCCGCTCGTTGCGCTTGCCAAGCAGGACCTCGATCCGATGTCGATCGAGGAGCTCAACGCGCGGATTGAGGCGCTCGAAGTTGAAATTGGCCGGGTTGAAAACCACATGAAGCGGGCGCAACACCACCGCTCCGCGGCGGAAGAGCTGTTCAAGAAGTCATGAGCCGTTTGAGTCATGCCCCTGATGCATGACGGCCTGGTTCAGCCTGCCGGCAGCTCGCAAGGCGATAATCTGGGGAAAAGCCGGGACACGGGTCTTGATTGCCGCGTTCGAGCATATGACATTCCATCCATGGCCCGCGGGCTCACCCGCAGGAGCGGGAGTATTCGACTAAATGCCTAGTTTCGCTCGCGAGCTCGAACAAACTCTGCACAATGCCTTGGGCGAGGCGAGCAAGCGCCGACACGAATATGCGACGCTCGAGCATCTATTGATCGCCCTGATCGACGATGAGCATGCCTCCAAGGTGATGACCGCGTGCGGAGTTAGCCGGGACGAGCTTCGCGCATCGGTCAAACAATATCTCGACAATGAACTTGGAGCGCTGGTCGCCGACACCGCCACTGACCCCACTCCGACCAGCGGATTTCAGCGTGTCGTCCAGCGCGCGATTCTCCATGTCCAATCCTCGGGGCGCGACGAAGTCACCGGCGCCAACGTGCTCGTTGCCCTGTTCTCGGAACGCGAGAGCTACGCCGTCTATTTCCTGCAGCAGCAGGACATGAGTCGCCTCGATGCCGTGACCTACATCAGCCACGGCGTCGGCAAGGGCGATAGCGCACCCGAAGCGCGTCCACCCGAAGGCGCCGAGGAGAAAGGCGAGAAAGAGGGCGCAAAGAAGGAATCCGCCCTCAAGCAATTCACCGTTGACCTCAACGAGAAAGCCCGCGCCGGAAAGGTCGATCCCCTTATCGGCCGAATGCCCGAGGTCGATCGCACCGTCCAGATCCTCTGCCGTCGCTCGAAGAACAATCCGCTCTATGTGGGCGATCCTGGAGTCGGCAAGACCGCGATCGCCGAAGGGCTCGCGCGCAAGATCGTCGAGGGCGACGTCCCCGAGGTGCTGAAGCCCGCGACCATCTATGCGCTCGACATGGGAGCGCTGCTTGCTGGCACCCGCTATCGCGGCGATTTCGAGGAGCGGCTGAAATCAGTCGTCTCGGAACTCGAGAAGATGCCGAACGCAATCCTCTTCATCGACGAGATCCATACCGTGATCGGGGCCGGTGCCACTTCGGGCGGTGCGATGGACGCTTCGAACCTCTTGAAGCCGGCGCTTTCCAACGGTGCAATCCGCTGCATCGGGTCGACGACTTACAAGGAGTTCCGCAACCATTTCGAAAAGGACCGTGCTCTTCTCCGCCGGTTCCAGAAAATCGACGTCAACGAGCCGACGATCGAAGACACGATCAAGATCATCGCGGGCCTGCGCTCCTCGTTCGAAGGTCACCACAATGTCCGCTACACGTCCGATGCGATCAAGTCGGCGGTCGAGCTCTCGGCGCGCTACATCCACGACCGCAAGCTCCCCGATAAGGCGATCGACGTGATCGACGAGGTCGGCGCAATGCAGATGCTGGTTCCACCGAGCCGCCGCAAGAAGATCATCACGCCCAAGGAAATCGAGGCCGTGGTCGCGACCATGGCGCGGATCCCGCCCAAGTCCGTCAGCGCCGACGACAAGCAGACTCTCGAGCACCTCGAGGCCGACCTCAAACGCGTCGTCTTTGGCCAGGATCTTGCGATCGAGAAGCTCGCCTCGGCGATCAAGCTCAGCCGAGCAGGCCTTCGCGATCCCGACAAGCCCATTGGAAATTATCTATTTTCGGGCCCGACCGGGGTGGGCAAGACCGAGGTCGCTCGCCAGCTCGCCTTCATCATGGGCATTCCGCTGCAGCGTTTTGACATGTCCGAATATATGGAGCGGCACGCGGTCAGCCGCCTCATTGGAGCGCCGCCGGGCTATGTCGGGTACGACCAGGGCGGACTGTTGACCGACGCCGTCGACCAGCATCCGCACAGCGTGCTCCTGCTCGATGAGATCGAGAAGGCGCATCCGGACCTGTTCAACATCCTGCTTCAGGTCATGGACCACGGCAAGCTCACCGACCATCACGGCAAGACGGTCGATTTTCGAAATTGCATCATGATCATGACCACCAACGCCGGCGCCGCCGACATGGCTCGCGAGAGCATTGGCTTCGGCGCCGCCACCCGCGAGGATGCGCAGGAGGACGCGGTCAAGAAAATGTTCACCCCGGAATTCCGCAACCGTTTGGATGCCATCGTTCCCTTCAGCTATCTGCCGCCCGCTGTGGTCGCGAGAGTCGTCGACAAGTTCATCCTTCAGCTCGAGCTGCAGCTTGCCGACCGCAACGTCCACATCGAGCTCGACGAGGAGGCGCGCGAGTGGCTCACGAACCGTGGCTACGACAAGCTTTACGGTGCGCGACCGATGGGGCGGCTCGTCCAGGAAAAGATCAAGCAGCCGCTCGCCGAGGAGCTATTGTTCGGGAAGCTCGTCAATGGCGGGGAGGTCAAGGTCCGGATCAAGGACAATGCGCCAAGCTTCGAGATCGTCCCCGCCCCGCCCAAGGCCGCGAAAGCCAGGCCCAAGAGCAAGGCTTCGGCAAGGAAGAAGACAGGCGGCGAAGCGCCCGCCGCAGAGTAGCTTCGACAATCATCCGCAAGGGCCGGACTTAAATCCAAGCGGCTTTTCGTAAGTCTCAGGATTGCGGCGTCTGGGGAATGTCCCTGAGCTTGAAACCGGTAATGCGCGTTGCATAGTCGCATTGGAACGAGCGCTTTCGCTTCCCGTCGTCAACCGTTCCCCAGATGATGATCTTGCTGATCGTGTGCTGCTCGGCATCGATGATGTGGACGGCGCCATATTGCTCTGCCTGCCTGGTGCACGCGTCCCGAGCCTGCGGCTGAAGCTCCTCGTTGCTACTCGGCTTGCCCCGTGCGGCCTCGGCTGCCATCGACACCGCGCTCATCGCCATCGAGGCGACGCAGCCGCTCAGCATCAGCGCGACCACCACTCCCGCCGCGACCAAGACAATGAAGCGCTTCATGCCCGCTAAGTTCTAGGCGCGAGCTCGCTGTTCGCGCAAATCTTGCGCCTGTCTCTAGTGATTGTCGCGCGCCTCGATCGTGCCCTCGGTTCCGCCGCCCGCAGCTGCGAGGTGGATCACGAAGGGGCTTCCGTCTTTCGACGTGCCGCTGATCCCATCACCGCTGGCGGCGACCTCGACGCCCTTCTCTTTGAACTGGTCGAGAAAATAAGCGCGAGTTTGGTCGAGCGTGGCCGGAGCCTTGAAGGTGATAGCGACCGTCGAACCCTGGTTGCCGGCGTTCAGCTTGAACCCGCTGATGGCACTTCCCGGCATGAGCTTCACTCCGTCGATATCGAAATTGCCGCCGTGCATCATCGAACCCGGGACCTTCACCTGTCCCTCGATGAAGGGCACATTGAAGGCGATGTTGCCGGTCTCGTCGGCATTGATGCTGACATTGTCGTCATTGTCGGAGCTGTGCTTGGAATGGACGTTGCACGCGCCGAGCAAAGGGACGAGCATGACAATCGCTAGAGGTTTCATCCGAATCTCCTGTATTATAAATATAACACAGTCGCTCCGCGGTTCGTCAACCTGAACATCGAAATCGAGGCGATTATTCCGGGATGACTTCTCCGGACCCACCGAGCTCGGACGGAAAATCCTTCAGTTTCGGAAGCCCGTCGTGGATCGGAAGAGTGCGTTCCTGATAGTTTACGTGAACCGCGGGCTGGAAGTCGAAGCCGGACAAAGTCTCGGAATGAACGTCCGTCATTCCGATCGAGGGGTGATGGATCAGCACTTGTCCGCCGCAATTGGAGCAGTGCCGGCGGTCGGAAAAGTCGGTTTTGTTGAAGCCCTTGAGCTGGTCTTCGCCGCGAGTTACGCGAACTGCGTCCGCCGGCCACAAGGTGAAGCCGCGGACCGGCGCTCCCGCCATGGTTCGGCACGATTTGCAATGGCAATAGCCCTGCGCCCCCGGCTCGCCCGAGACCTCCACTTCGACTTCACCGCAGAAACATTGTCCTCGATGTGTCATCAATTTTTCTCCGCCTGAATTGCTGTGTAGCTAGGCCAAGGTTCAGGCTTCTCCAACAAATCGGCGAGATAATGCCATAAACGGTGCTTACAGAGCCCCATATTCATAGCGGCGCTTCCACCACTGGCCACCGGATTCGTTGCGGCCGAGCGGCGCACGGTCGAGCCACTGGTAGGCGCCCCATAGGATGTCGAGCCCGCGGCCGTAGGTCGAATAGCTATGATAGACCCGGCCATCCTCGAGCACGAAGGCGCTCATGCCCGGCATCTCCTTGAGAAAGGTGCGCCAGTCAACTCCGCACATCCCAGCATGGCTGTCCGGCTCGGCCGGCATTTCGGGGGGCAGCGACGGCTTGGACTGGAAGTTATATTCATAGCCTTCGTCCTGCTGCCCGTCGGTGAAGCCGACGAAGAAATCATGGTTGAAGTCGCTTCCGGATGACGAGACCCATGGAAAGGTCCATCCCGCCCTTTGCTTGTGAGCCTCGATCATCTCGAACGGCGCGCGCGAGACTGCGATGAGCATTACATCGTGATTTGCCAGATGCTCCCAGAAGCCGTTGAAGCCATCGGCGATCATCGAGCATGAGGCGCAGGGAGCGGTGTAATCGGGCCCAAACATCAAGTGATAGACGATCAGCTGCGAGCGGCCGTGGAACAAGTCCGCAAGCGACTTTTCGCCGCTCGAGGTTGGAAATCGATAATCCTTCTCGATCTCGACCCAGGGCAACGCCATTCGCCGCTTCCTGACCTCGTCGCTTTTTCGGGTCAGCGCCTTCTCGGCCTCCAAGAGCTCGAGCCGCTCCTTCAGCCATTCATCGCGGCCGGCGACCGGATGAGTCATCGTGATCGTCGCCATGTATGGGCTCCTTTCAATGCGAAGAATGCGGCAACGCTCGCCGCTGAACAGCGGCCGAGGGCCAGCGATGACGCAGTCGAGAGACAGAGCGGGCACAAGGCTCAGCCCTCAAGCGCTTTTTTGACAGCATCCGCCGATTGCGAATGCAGTGCCCAGAAGTCTTTGACCCCGCGGCCGGCGAGCTTCTCCTGAAGCACTGCGAGGTGCGAGGTCCAGCCGCCGCCAAAATCCTGGAACCCACTCGGGCTGGTGATGTCGCTGTGGGTCAGCACCAGCCGCGTGTTGTCGCCTTCCGGGAACAGCTCGTATCTGATCTTGCCGCCCTTGCCGCCCTGGAATGTCGTTTCGAGAAGCCGCGGCGGATCGAAGCGAAGCACCCGTTCGCTGAACACTTGGCCTTTGAAACATTCAAAGCTGTCGGGATACGGCACCTCCTCGTCCGACAATTTGTCGTGGTCGACCAGCAACTCGAACTCGCCGTCGGGCTTGGCATCCGTTCCCCCCATGAACCACTGCTCGCGAAGCTCGGCCTTGGTGAGGTAGCGCCAGACCGTCTCGGGCGGAGCTTCGAGCAACCGCTCGAGCCGGATCGAATCCGGTCCGATGCGCTGGATCGGAGCAAGTGCAGCTTCAGCCATCGTAGGTCTCCATCTGGCGGGAAAGGGAGTTGAGAATCATCGTCCAGCCGTTGCGGACGGGCTCAGCATAGTCCGCCCATTTCGCTGGAATTTCGTGGGTCAGCGTGAGGCCGCACCCGGTCGGGGTCTCGGCGAATTCGATGGTCACCTTGGACCATTCACCTTCTTCGGTGCCGGGTCCCCGAAACAGGAACGCAAGTTGTCGCGGGCGGTCGATCTCGATGAATTGTCCGTGGTGATCGGCATCGCCATCTGAGCGCCGATCAGTAATCCAGAACCGTCCCCCGACCCGCGCGTCGATTTCGCATCGAACGATCTCGCCACCCTGGGTCGCGAACAGGAAATGCTTCGCCTGCTCGGGATCGAGATAGGCGTCGAACACGCGCTCGCGCGGACCCGCCATTTCGCGCCGAACGGTGACGATCGCCGGTGCTTTCACTTGCACTTGCCGTTGTCGGCTTCGACCAGAGCCTGAAGGCGGTCGAGGCTCATCGTCCAGAATTTCTCCCATTGACGCATCCACCGTTCAGCTTCCTCGAGGGGCCCGGCGTCGATCCGAATGATGTGCGTTCGACCGACCTTCCGGCGGGCGATTAACCCCGCATCCTCCAGCACCTTCACGTGCTTGGAGGCGCCGGCGAAACTCATGTCGAAGGGCTCCGCCAGCTCGCCGATCGATTTCTCGCCGAGCGCTAGGCTGGCAAGCATGCCGCGCCGAGTCGGATCGGCGAGTGCGTGGAATGTCGTATCGAGTTGTTTCTCAACCATGTGGTTTAAAATGTTCGTTCTGGTCTATATTGTCAACCTTATGGTTGAGTAATTGCCGTCGACGTCAATGATGCGTTCGTCGAACGAACGGGCTTTCGCAAAGGCGAGCCGCTAGCTAGGCAGCCGCAGTAATTCTGGTGCGTTGGGGAGAGTGAAATTGAGCATGAGCCGCTGGTTGGTGGCGAGCGCAATCGTTGTTGCGGTTCCGGCCGCCAGCTCGCCGGTCGGCAATTTCAGCATCGAACGCCTGTCCAGGGTCGACAGGACCCTCGCGTCGGACGCCTTTCAGGGCCGCGGCACCGCAAGCGCAGTCGAGCCCACCGTCATCAATTATATCGCCGGGGAGCTCAAGGCAGCGGGCGTCCAGCCAGGCGGCGACCTCGTCGACGGCAAGCGTAGCTGGTTCCAGAAAGTGCCACTCCTGGAATCCGAGATTGTCGGAACTCCCGACATCAGCCTCGATGAGAATGGCGCAAGGGTTCCTCTCCAGCAGGGGCCTCAAATCGCGGTTCTCGCCCCGCTCGACGGCGCAAGGCAGATCGACATCCATGGGGCGCCGCTCATCTTCGTCGGATACGGCATCAATGCGCCGGAGCGCGGCTGGAACGACTTCAAGGGCCAGGACATGCACGGCAAGATCCTGGTCGAGCTTGTCAACGATCCCGACTTCGAGGCTTCGCCCGGCGAGCCCGTCGAGGGCAAGTTCGGCGGCAAGGCGATGACCTATTATGGCCGCTGGACCTACAAATATGAAGAAGCTGCAAGGCAAGGCGCAGCCGGCGTGATCCTGATCCACGAGACGGTTCCGGCCGCTTATCCCTGGCAAGTGGTCGAGACGTCCAACACGGTTCCTGAATTCGATATCGTTCGCGACAATCCCGCGGCCCAGCATACTCAGTTCGAAAGCTGGATTCAGCGCCAGCTTGCAGCGGAGCTGTTCAAGCGCTCGGGCCTCGACCTCGACAAAGCCAAAGTCGCGGCCCGCCATCCGGACTTCCAGCCAATCCCGCTCAAGGCGACCCTGTCGGCCCGTTATTCGGCAAACCCGCAGATCATCACCAGCCACAATGTCGTCGGGATCCTCCCGGGAAAGACACATCCCGACGAGACCATCATTTATTCCGCCCACTGGGATCATCTCGGCGTCGGAAAGCCGGACGCCACCGGCGACCGGATCTATAATGGCGCAGTCGACAATGCGACCGGCGTCAGCATGATCATCGAGCAGGCCCGGGCCTTCGCACGCGAGCCGCGTCCTCAACGCTCGGTGGTCTTCCTCGCCGTCACGGGCGAGGAAAAGGGGCTTTTGGGAAGCAGCTACTATGCCACTCATCCGCTCTACCCGGCTGGGAAGACCGTCGCCGTCCTCAACACCGACGCTTTGAACGTGTGGGGACCAGAGAAGAACTTCAGCACTTCCGGGACCGCGAAGCTCGATCTGCTCGACGACCTCATCGCCGAAGCCAAGAGTGACGGCCGCAACTTCACGCCCGATCCGCACCCCGAAAGCGGGGGCTTCTACCGCTCCGATCATTTCTCATTCGCCAAGCAAGGCATTCCCGCGATCAGCTTCGAGGCCGGCAACGATCTCGTCACGGGCGGCACCGGGCGCGGCGAACAGCTCAGCCGGGATTATACGAACAACCACTATCACCAGCCGAGCGACGAATGGCAGTCGAACTGGGATTTCCGCGGCATGGCCGAGGATGATGCGCTCTTGCATCGGCTTGGCCTTCGGCTCGCCAATTCGCGCGAGTGGCCCAATTGGTCGGCCGACAGCGAATTCCGAGCGATCCGCGACAGAAGCGCGGTCGACCGCGGCGAGCAGCCCTGCTCGGCGCCGGCCAAGGACAAGGCACCCCGGGGGGAGCGGGGATGAGCCAAGACGAACAAGAGAAGGTGAGACACCGCGGGATCGACTGGGTGCCGTGGGGTGTCCTGACGATCCTCGCGCTCGCGCTAGTCGCCATTGTCTGGCTCACTCATCGACCTCAGCCTGAGCTTGCGGCGCGGACCGCAAAGACGGGTTGGCCGCTGACGCCCGAGCAGAAGTCGGTCGACTTCGAGACCGCGGACCTAACGTTCGAAATCCATCCCGAGCATCGGCGGATCGAAGGCGAGGCAATTCTCGGCTTCCTCGTCAGGTCGCCGATCGCAAAACTGCAGTTCGATCTCGATCCCGAGCTCCCAATCAAATGGATCTCGGCTGACGGACAGCGCCTAGCAGATTCGGCGTGGAAGAACTCCGGCGGCCTCGTGACCGTCAACCTTCCCTCACCAAAGCAGGCAGGAAGCCGGCTTTCGCTCGCCATTGCCTACGGCGGCAAGCCCCACGTAGCCAAGAGGGCGCCGTGGGACGGCGGTTTCGTCTGGGCTCACACCAAGGATGGTCGCCCGTGGGTCGCGACCGCGGTCGAAGGCGAAGGCTGCGATCTCTTCTGGCCTTGCTTCGACAACAGCATGGTCGAGGTCGCCACCGTCACCCAGCACGTTATCGTGCCCAAGGGTCTTGCGGCTCCGTCCAACGGCCAACTCCTTGGTGTCGATCACCTCACAGACGGACGGACGCGTTGGAACTGGCGAGCGCGCAGTCCGAACAATTACGCGGTGGCGATCGACGTTGCGCCCTACCAACTTGCGAAAACCACCTATCAGAGCCGCTACCATTACCGCATGCCGGTCCAATATTGGTACCTCCCCGGCGAGGCCGAACAGGCCCGAAAACTGCTTGCAGAAATGGTTCGGACGATCGGTTTCTTCGAAGCGAAGGTTGGTCCCTATCCCTGGTGGGACGAAAAGATGGGTGTCGTCGAAACGCCCCATCTCGGAATGGAGCACCAGACGATCAACGCCTACGGCAACAACTACAAGTCCGCTCCCGAAGGCTTCGACTGGCTGATGAATCACGAATTCAGTCACGAATGGTTTGGCAACCAGCTGACCAACGCCGACTGGGACGACATGTGGCTTCACGAGGGCTTCGGAAGCTACATGCAGCCGGTGACCCTGGAATGGCTCAATGGCCGGATGGGTTACGACGCCGCGATGTTCAAGCAGCGCCAGACCATCGCCAACAAATATCCGATCGTCTCGGGCCATCACCAGACAGAGGAACAGGTTTACGACAACAAGACCGGTCCCGGGAACGACATCTACGTTAAGGGAAGTTGGGTGCTGCACACGCTCCGAGGCCTGATCGGCGACGAGCCTTTCTGGCGTTCGATACGCCGTGAGGTTTACGGCCGGCCGGATCCGCAACCCGGCAATTTCAAGCCGCGCTTCGGCTCGACCAACGAGTTCGAGGCTATCGCCAGCGAGGAAGCGCACCGCAATCTCAGGTGGTTTTTCGATATTTACCTGCGGCAGGCGCATTTACCGCGATTGGTGACGAGCGAGCGCGGGCAGACCTTGACCTTGCAGTGGACGACGCCTCGGGGCCTTCCCTTCCCGATGCCGGTCGACGTTGAGGTTGATGGGCAGCGTCAGACCGTGCCGATGGCCAATGGCCGCGGCTCGATCATTCTTCCGAGCCCCGACAGCGTGGTGACGATCGATCCGGATTCGAAGATATTGCGCCAGAACGACGCAATCGACCGCTATCGTGACGATCAGGCGAAGACCAAACCGAAGACGAGCTAGCCACCGCGAGGGGCAGGAACGGGGTCGGCCGGGGTCCCCTTTCGGCAATCCGTGAAACCCCTGCAGGAGACGCTTGAGAAGCAGCCCCCAGAGGAGTAGTTCGCCTTTCGTTCCAAAGAGCAGGAGGGCGAAATGGCCGACCTAATATTTTACACGAACCCGCAATCTCGCGGACGAACCGTCCGCTGGATGCTCGAGGAGGTCGGCGCTCGCTACGAGACTGAGATCATCCCGTACGACCAGATGAAGAGCGAGCGCTATCTCGCCGTCAATCCAATGGGCAAGGTGCCTGCGATCAAGCACGGCAATCATGTCGTCACCGAAGGCGCGGCGATCTGCACCTATCTCGCCGACGCCTTCCCCGAGTCGGGGCTCGGCCCGCGCGACAATGAGAAAGCGGATTACTATCGCTGGTTCTTCTACGCAGCTGGCCCGATCGAGGCGGCAGTCTCGAACCAGGCGATGGGCTGGGTCCCGACGCCCGAGCGCGAACGGATGTTCGGTTACGGCAATTTCGACAGGGTCATCGCTGTCGTCGACGACCTCTTATCCTCGCGCGATTATGTTTGCGGCGACCGCTTCACGGCCGCCGACGTCTATTTCGGCGCGCAGATCATGTTCCCGATGATGTTCAAGATGCTTCCCGAGAAGGACAGCTTCCTTCGCTACCGCGACCGACTGCAGGCGCGGGACGCCTACAAGCGTGCGGCAGAAATCGACGAGAAGATCATTGACGAGATGGGGCTGAGACCGCCCCAGCCACAACCGCAGCCTGCGTAAGGCATGAAAAAAAGGGCCGGAGAATTGCTTCTCCGGCCCTTCTTTTTGGATCTGCTCGGCTAGCGTCGATTGCCCATGAAACGCAGCAGGAACAGGAACATGTTGATGAAGTCGAGATAGAGGTTCAGTGCCCCGATCACCGCCGTCTTCGCCATCGCCTCGCTATTGCCGGCGACCGCGAAATAGATGCTCTTGATCTTCTGCGTGTCATAGGCGGTCAGTCCCGCGAAGATCAGAACGCCAAGCGCGCTGATTGCAAGATTGAGGCCCGGCGAATGCAGAAAATAATTGAGCAGCATTGCGACGAGGAGGCCGACCACGCCCATGATGAGGAAGGTCCCCATCGCTGAGAGATCGCGCTTGGTGGTGTAGCCGTAGAGGCTAAGGCCCATAAACGCCGCGGCGGTCGCGAAGAAGGCCTGGGCCACGGATGCTCCCGTGTAAACCACGAACAGGCTCGAGAACTGGACGCCCACGAGCGCCGCATATAGCCAGAACAGGCCCTGTGCCGTCCCCGCCGAGATGCGGTTGATCCCGAAGCTCAAAGCGAAAACGATCCCCAGCGGAGCGAGCAACGCGATCCAGAACAACGGCGTCGCCTGGCCCGTCGCCGGGTTGACGATCAGATTGATGAGGCTGCTGTTGGCGAACAGCATCGCGATGATGCCGGTCAGCAGCACCCCCGACGCCATGTAATTGTAAACCGACAGCAAATACGACCGAAGGCCCACATCGCGGGCGGCGCGCGGAACACCAACCGTTGCGGCGGGGCTCACGCCAGTCGTGCGCGGGTCATTCCATTCAGCCATTTCTTCTCCTTCGCGCGGGGACACATGGCCCCGTATCGCTTCCGCAATATATCGTGGATGACCTTAACGACTTCAAGCGAATCCGAACGAGGTCGTCCACCGCCGCAATAATAGAGGGCTGGCCTGACCGACTGCTGAACCTATATTCGCCCCAGTCATGGCCAAGAAAGCGATCAATCCCCGGGCGGCAGAGCTGCCCGCCATCACCATCGTCATCGAGTGGGAGAATGCCATCGATGTCGAAGACAAATGGACCAAGGCCGCAATGGCCGCGCTCGAGCGCGAAATCGCCGAGGTTCGCCCGCGAATGGCCGAGAAACCGCGCATCATGTACCTCTACAACAAGAGCACGGTTGATCCGACGATCATCGATCGGACCCTCGCAAGCGTCGCTCCGCGGCTGAAAGAACTCGCCGAGCTCGAGGTCATCGCGACCGACGGCCTCACTTATTACAAGCTCAAGAATTACGGGATCTCGAAGTCGAAAACCGACATCTCGATCATGCTCGACAGCGACGCTGCGCCTCAGCCGGGCTGGATCGAGAGCCTGCTCAAGCCCTTTTCCGACCCGGACATCATGGCCGTCGCCGGCTTCACTTTTCTCGGCCACGATGACCTCCTGTCGCGGACCATGGCGCTGAGCTGGATCTTCGACCTTCACGATGAGGGCAGGAAGACGGTCAGGCGGCACAAGATGCACGCCAACAATGCCGCTGTCAGGACCAACTTCTTCCGCGAGAATCCCTTTCCCGACCTTCCCGCCTTCAAGAAGCAATGTGGTTTCTGGCTGCGCGACATTACCGAGCGCGGCTACGGCTTCGCCCGAACCGAAGGCGCAAAGACGATCCACGCGCCCCACCCCGGTTTCCGCTTTCTCACCTGGCGCGCGTGGATCACCGGGACGGACCGCGATTTCCAGCTGTTCCAGACCAAATCGCGCTCGCGGCTCGGCAGGATCGGGCGCGCCGCCGGTTATTCGGGCGGCCGCCTCGCAACCTCATGGTGGCGGATCCTAACAAAGGGCAGCAAGGTCGACCTGCCCGTCTGGCAGCGACCAGCGGCGATGATGATCGTGCTTGGATTTTATGGAATCGCGTTCGCCGGAGCGTTGACCAGCGCTCTCACCCGCAGCTTCGAGCCGCTGGCAAAGCCGGAACGGCCAAGAGCAAGCAAGGTAGCGACTGTCTGATTTGGCCTTCGCTGCGAGCGTTCAATCGCCGTTCTTGCGCTTGTGAACGGGATAATCAGGGATCGGCTGAAGCACCGTGAACCTCTCCTTGAGGGGCGCGTGATCGAGCGGCGGCCAGGGGATGTGGGCAAGCGGCAGTTCGCAGTCAGGCAAGCGATCGAGAAGATCGCGTAGCAGGGTCAGTCGCCCGAGGCGCTGGTCGTTGAAATCGACCAGCGTCCATGGCGCGAAGTCGGTATTCGTCGCCTTGAGCATCGCCTCGCGAGCGTCGGTATAGGCCTTATATTGCTCGCGTGCCTTGAGATCGATCGGCGAGAGTTTCCAGCGTTTCATCGGATTGGCGAGGCGCTTCTCGAACCTTTTCTCCTGGACGCTCTGGTCGCAGCACAGCCAATATTTGAACAGCAGGATGCCGTCATCGACCAGCTGGCGCTCGAACTTAGGCGCGGCACTCGAGGAAGGCCGTCACCTGCTCCTCGGTCGCGAAGCCCATCACCTTCTCGACACCTGCCCGATTGTACCAGCTGCGATCGAACAATATGATCTCGCCGGCCGCCGGAAGGTGCTCGACGTGACGCTGGAAATACCATTCCGCCTTTTCGCGATCGCTCGGACCCGGAAGCGCCGCGATCCGGCACTGGCGCGGATTGAGGACGTGCGAGATCATCGCGATCGAGCCGCCCTTCCCGGCCGTGTCCCGCCCTTCGAAAATGATGATGAGGCGCTGCTTGGTCTCGGAAACCCACCGCGCCATGGCGCTCAGCTCGTGCGCCATCGGGTCCAACAATTTCGCATAGCGTTTCTTGCCGAGCTTGCTCTTGCCGCCCATCGCCTGCCCCTGTTCTTTCGTCTTGTGGCATGCAGAAGCAGCAATTGAAACCGAGCTCGAAGGCCTGGCCGAGGAACGGATGCTGGTCGACTGGACGCTGATCCAGGGGCCGCGATCTTCGAAGCTTTGCCGGCATTCTCGATGCTATGTTGGACGGGGCGCGTTCGAGCTCGCGCGGCTGCCGATGTCTCCCGGCGGCCGGTCGGCACGCAGCCATCCGGTGACCGAAAGCCGCGGTGCCTGAGCGAATGGCGAAACCGCCTCAACCGAATGATCACACGGCACCGAGAAGATGTTGATGGCATTGAACAATGGCCGAAACCCATGCTCGACGTCGCCATTGTCGTCGAAGAACTGGAGAAAACCGCCCCAGTCCGGCCGCCAGTCGCGAGTGAAGTTCAGGACATAGGCCGCCCGCCGCTCGGCATCGGGCATCTCGTCGTTATGCCGCATCAGGAAATGCCCCGGCTGGTAGCAGGTCGCGTGAGCGTCGGCCCAGGCGATGTCACCGTGCCCAGTGATCTGCCGCACCCGGTCGAGAAATGCGGTGCTGTTGATGAATTCGAAGAGCCGAAACAGCGGCACGTCCGAAGCGGAGGCCGCGAAATAGTCCGAGTGCAGCGGGAAATGCTGGTAGAAGAACTGGAAGCCATCGCGGGCGCCCTGGGTGACGGCGTGCATGATCTGGCTCCGCTTCTCGGGGGTCAGGTGCGCAACGTCCGAGCCGCGCAGCCCCGCAACCCGGTCGCCCTGGTTGAAGCACAATCCCCAAGGTGTCTGCTGCTTGAGCATCGTTTCGACAACGCGCGCGCTATCGCTCGCCAGGAACTCGCGAATCTGGACCCGGCCGGACCGCTGATAGGATGCCGCCAGCGCTTCGATGTCGTGCTTCGGTCCAAATTCGAGCATCACCGCGATCTAGGTCAGCCGACGGCCATTGCACAATCCGCCGATGTTTGCAGTTAAGCTCATGTCATGCATCGCCTGTTCGTCGCGGTCCGCCCACCCGAAGCCATTTGCGATCTTCTGGTCGACGCGATGGACAACAGCGCCGACTTTCGCTGGCAGACCAGCGAGCAGCTGCATCTGACGCTACGCTTCATTGGCGAGATCGAACGACCGATCGCCAACGATCTCGCCGACGCTTTGGGCCGGATCCGGAGCGCGCCGTTCGAGCTCAAGATCGCGGGCGTCGGCCGTTTCGAGCAGCGCAATTCAGGCGCCCTCTGGGCAACAATCGAGCCCAAGGCGCCGGTCTCGGCGCTCGCGTCGAAGCTCGAGCGCGCCTGCCAGTCCGTCGGATTGGAGCCCGAGCGCCGAGCTTTCCATCCCCACATCACGCTCGCCCGCTGGAAGGGCCGCCGATCTCGCGAGGTGCAGACCTATCTCGGCCGGGCGCAATCGCTCTTCTCGGAACCGTTCGTGGTTCACGAGTTCATTCTCTTCGAAAGCCACCTCTCGCGGCATGGAGCGCATTATGAGGAAGTCGCTTCCTATCCGCTTCGTTAGGGCCGGCCGCTTTTTGCGGCAGAGCGAAAAAATCCGGCAGAAATCAGCCAGAGCACAGCAAGGGCGGCGCCGGACAAAAGAGCTCTGGAAGGGCCGCCCGGCTGGTGAATGGTCGACGGCGCGGTCGCGATTGCAATGCCGAGCAACACCTGCATGATCGCGACCCCCAGCATCGCCCGGGCCATGCCGCCGCTCCGAAACCAGGCTGAGCAGGCGCCGACCACCGCCGCCAGGACCAGCATCAGGGAACCGATGCCATTGCCATCGTCACGAACGATCGTAATCCAAACAGTGAGAAGCGCGGTCGCGATCGCGACTGCAAAACCTGCACGATAAGCCCGCCCCGGGCTCGCCTGTTCGGTCATTTCGTTCGATCCAGTCATTTTCACGCTTCCCGCGCTCATTGCCCTCCCGTTATGGCAGCAGCGACAATGAGCGTCATGAGCGGCACGTGAGGAAAGATTGAAGACTGAGCCCTTTCCTTCAATCGCTGGACAAGCGCTCCGCTTCCAACCTTCGGGGCTCACGGAAACCTCGCAAAATGCGGGGGATCAGTGCGCGTCCTTCAGATATTTGTCGAACCAGTCGACCATCCGCTGCATCGAATCCTGCTGGTGCTCGCGCTTGCTGAAGCCATGGCCTTCGTCCGGATAGAAGACGGAATCGACCGTGTTTCCCTTGCTCTTCAGGGCCTCGACCACCTGTTTTGCCTGCCCGGCCGGGACGCGGATGTCGTTCTCGCCCTGCTGGACCAGGAGCGGCGCCTTGACCGCCTTGATGTAGGTCAGCGGCGAGGTCGCGTCATAGACCTTCGGGTTCTGGTCCGGGCTTCCAAGCAGCGACTTCTGGTAAGCCTGCAACAGCCCGTCTTCATGTTGCCACATCGTCCGCCAATCGATGATTCCGAACAAATCGACGGCCGCTGCGAATGCGTCCGGCTCGCGGCCGATCGCCATCAGCGTCATGAAGCCGCCATATGACCCGCCAAAAATACCGACTCGCCTGCCATCGACATAACCACTGTCGACGAGGAATTGCTTGGCCTTCAGCTCGTCCTTGAGGTCGCCTCCACCAAGGTCCTGGAAGTTTGCCTTCTGGAAGGCGAGACCGTAGCCGGTCGAGCCGCGCGGGTTCGGCTGAATTACGACATAGCCGCGGCTCGCGAGCGCGGTCGCGTAGCGGTTGAACCCGTCATTGGTCTGCCCTGTCGGCCCACCGTGCGGCATGACCACCGCGGGGTTGTTGCCGTCGCGCTTGAGGTTGAACGGCATGGTCACGACCGCGCTGACGAGCGTCCCATCGTAGCTCTTGTAGGTAATGATCTTCGATTTCGGGAGATGCTCGGGTGCGAGGCTCGCCATCGCGAGGTGAGTGAGAGTCGCCATCCTTCCCGAAGCGACGTCGAACGCCTGGAGCTCGCCAGGCGTGTCCGCGCCGGAATGGAGCACCAAGAGCTGGCGCGAATCCGGCGTGAACGGCTGCGTCCCGATCGTCCCGTTGACGCCCGGAGGCATTGCCAGCGGCTGCTCGGCCAGGCTCGCGAGATTGACGAGCTCGAGCGCCTGCCGGCCGTCCTCGCCGGTCTGTACGACCATCGATCGCCCATCGGGGCTGATCGCGCCGCTCGATTGCTCCCACGGTGTTGGCTTGAGAGTGCGGATCGCGCCCGTCGCAGGCGTGTAAACGCCGGCGTGAAGCTGCTTGGTCTGTTCGTTCGTCGTAATCGCTATCAACGACCCGTCCCGCGTCGAATCCGACGCGGTGTAGACGACGCCGGCCTTGCCGAGCAGCTTGATTGCCTTGCCGCTCGCAACATCCACCTTCCAAATCTCGTTTGCGGTTCCGTCGGCAAATCCGCGGTTGGCGATGAGCGAGCGTCCCTCGTCGGTCCATGCAACCGCATTCCAGCGCCACTGCGGGTCCGCCTCGTGAGTGAGCGCGCGGGCCGTTCTGCTCGCAATGTCCATAACCGCCAGATTGACCTGTCCCTCATTGCTGCGTTTGGTCGACATTGCGAGCGCTCGCCCGTCCGGCGCCATCAGCAGCAAATCTTCGCGAAGGTCCGGAGTGTTGGTGAGGTTTCTCGGCGCCCCGCCAGCGGTCGGAACGGCATAGATATCGTATTGCTCGTTTCCGCCTTTGTCCTGCGTGTAGAAGAGCGTCCTGCCGTCTGGCGATATGGCGAAGCCCGCCTGGCCGTCGTCACTTTGGGTGAGCTGGACGGGCCAGCTTCCCGATGCGTCCATCCGCCAGATGTTGTACCGGCCCGTGAGATTGGTCGACACGAACAGCTGTTTCCCGTCGGCGCTCCAGGAAGCATCGTAAACGCCGCGCGAGAAAACGAGGTCGTCGATCGGCACCGGGGCCGCCAGCGGATCGCCCGGCGATGTCAGGCTCCTCGGATCGGTGACCGGCCGCGCCGGGGTCGGAATTTCAGCCGCTGCTGCGGTGGAAATCAAGAACAGCGCCAACAAGCATGAATGGTTCATCGATCTCGCCCCCTAAAATGCTCTGAAGGCGGGACTTTGGCACTAACCGGCGACCAAGCCAACGCTCGCAATCTGGCGCAACAACTCCCATATCGCATAGGTGCCGCGTTGACCCGCAGGGGCGGCTCCGTTAACTAGAACAAAGCTGGAACAGAGCCGCTAATGCTGACTCATATTTCCGTTCGCGGAGCTCGCGAGCATAACCTCAAGGGAATCGACGTCGATATCCCGCGCGAGAGCCTGACCGTGATCACCGGCCTCAGCGGCTCGGGCAAGTCGAGCCTCGCCTTCGACACGATCTATGCCGAAGGCCAGCGACGCTACGTCGAGTCCCTGAGCGCCTACGCCCGCCAGTTCCTCGAGATGATGCAAAAGCCGGACGTCGAGCATATTGACGGCCTCTCGCCCGCCATCTCGATCGAGCAGAAGACCACCAGCCGCAACCCGCGCTCGACCGTCGCCACCGTCACCGAGATCTACGATTATTTGCGCCTTCTGTGGGCGCGGGTCGGAATCCCTTATTCGCCCGCGACCGGACTACCGATCGAGGCGCAGCAGGTCAGCCAGATGGTCGACCGAGTGATGGCGCTTCCCCAAGGCAGCCGCCACTATCTCCTTGCCCCCGTCGTCCGCGGCCGCAAGGGCGAGTATCGAAAAGAGCTCGCCGAGTGGCAGAAGGCGGGCTTTACCCAAGTCCGCATCGACGGCGAGTTCCACGCCATCGAGGAAGCTCCAGCGCTCGACAAGAAGTACAAGCACGACCTCGAGGTAGTGGTCGACCGGATCGTCGTTCGCGAAGGCATCGAGGCGCGCCTCGCCGATAGCTTCGAGACCGCGCTGAAGCTGGCCGATGGCCTCGCTTACCTCGACCCCGCCGACCCCCAGGCCGGCACCGAGGCGGCTACGTCCGGAATGAAGCTCGACTATGCGCCTGCCGGGCGCATCATCTTGTCCGAAAAGTTCGCCTGCCCGGTCAGCGGCTTCACCATCGCCGAGATCGAGCCGCGCCTTTTTTCGTTCAACGCGCCGCAGGGCGCTTGTCCAGCCTGCGACGGCCTCGGCGAGAAGCTCGTGTTCGACGAAGACCTCGTCGTCCCCAACCACGCGCTCTCGATCGCCAAGGGGGCGGTCATCCCGTGGGCCAAGTCGAACCCGCCGTCGCCTTACTACATGCAGGTTCTAAGCAGCCTGGCGCGCGCCTACGACTTCGACCTCCATGCGCCCTGGAAGGACCTGGCGGAAGAAGCGCGCGACGTCGTGCTCCACGGCACCCACGGCCGAGCGGTCACTCTTCGCTTCATCGACGGCAAGCGCAGCTACGAGGTCAGGAAGCCGTTCGAAGGGGTGATCGGGAACCTCAATCGACGGATGGCCCAGACCGAATCCGCCTGGATGCGCGAGGAGCTCAGCCGCTACCAGGGCAGCCGCCCATGCGAGGTCTGCCACGGCGCCCGACTGAAACCCGAAGCGCTCGCGGTGAGGATCGCCGGCGAGGACATCTCGAAGTCGACCGGGCGAAGCGTCGCCGACGCATACGCCTGGTTCGCAAGCCTCCACTCCAAGCTCAATCCGACCCAGAATGAGATCGCCAAGGCCATCCTCAAGGAAATCAACGAGCGCCTGGGCTTCCTCCACAATGTCGGCCTCGACTATCTCCACCTCGACCGCACCAGTGGAACGCTGTCGGGCGGCGAGAGCCAGCGGATCCGCCTTGCATCGCAGATCGGCTCGGGCCTGTCGGGGGTGCTGTACGTCCTCGACGAGCCCTCGATCGGCCTTCACCAAAAAGACAATGACCGCCTCCTCGAGACTTCTGAAGCGCCTCAAATCGCTCGGCAACACGGTGCTCGTCGTCGAGCATGACGAGGACGCGATCCGCCACGCGGACCATGTCATCGATATGGGCCCCGGCGCCGGAGTTCATGGCGGCGAGGTCGTGTGCCAGGGGACCCTCGAAGAGCTCCTTGCCTGCAAGGACAGCATCACCGCAGACTATCTCTCGGGCCGACGCGAGATCCCGCTCGGCAAGACCCGCCGCAAGGGCAGCGGCAAGTTCGTCACCGTTCAGAACGCCACCGCCAACAATCTCGAGGACGTGACGGTCAAATTCCCGCTGGGTACCTTCACCTGCGTCACCGGGGTCAGCGGAAGCGGCAAGTCGTCGCTCACCATCGATACGCTCTACGCCGGCGCCGCCCGAAGCTTGAACGGCGCTCGCATCCCCTGCGGCCCGTGCACCGGCATCAAGGGCCTCGAGCAGCTCGACAAGGTCATCGACATCGACCAGTCGCCGATCGGCCGAACCCCGCGCTCCAACCCGGCAACCTACACCGGCGCGTTCACCCAGATCCGCGACTGGTTCGCCGGCCTTCCGGAGGCAAAGGCGCGTGGCTACAAGCCCGGCCGCTTCAGCTTCAACGTCAAGGGCGGCCGGTGCGAGGCGTGCCAGGGCGACGGCCTCATCAAAATCGAGATGCACTTCCTCCCCGACGTCTACGTCACCTGCGACGTCTGCCATGGCGCGCGCTACAATCGCGAGACCCTCGAGGTGAAGTTCAAAGGCAAGTCGATCGCCGACGTCCTCGACATGACGGTCGAGGACGCTGCCGACTTCTTCAAGGCGGTCCCGGGAATTCGCGACAAGATGGAGATGCTGAAGGAAGTCGGCCTCGGCTACGTCAAGGTCGGCCAGCCCGCGACGACCTTGAGCGGGGGCGAAGCGCAGCGAGTCAAGCTGTCGAAGGAGCTCTCCCGCCGGGCCACCGGCAAAACTCTCTACATCCTCGACGAGCCCACCACTGGCCTGCATTTCGAGGACGTCCGCAAGCTGTTGGAAGTCCTTCATCGTCTTGCCGACCAGGGCAACACCGTGGTCGTGATCGAGCACAACCTCGACGTCATCAAGACGGCCGACTGGGCCATCGACTTGGGCCCGGGCGGCGGGGTGAACGGTGGGCGCGTGGTTGTTGAAGGAACGCCGGAGACGGTGGCCGCGACCTCGGCGAGCTTTACCGGTCAGTATCTGAAGCCGTTGCTGGAACGGACTTCGGTGAAACCTGAGGTGGTGGAGGCTGCGCCGAGGCGGCCGAAGCGGGCGCGGAGGATCTCAACAGCTGACGAGGATGAATTGGGGCTGGTTGCAGCGAAGTAAGCTCTTGATGAAGGAGCAGATCGAGAAGCGTCAGTCCAGTCGGCGCTTGCGCTCAAGCTCGGCAACCACACGCCGGCTGTCCCAGATCTCGCACCTGGTCCCGAAACCCGCTGTCCTGGTTTGAGTAATCGCATCCTCGTCGCTCACGGCCTCGAGCAGATCGGCGGTGACGATCTTCCGCGCGCTGTCATAACTCGCGATGCGATAGGTTGTCCGGGGGGGCCATAAGTTTGCTCCTCAAACAGCGGGAGCGCGACGAATATCTCTCGGTCGCCGCTGCGCTGAGGCAAGGGCGGCGATCACGTCGCCATAAGCCAATTCAATAGGTTCCACCAAAACACAGATTAGTCCCAGGACGATACTGGAGCGAAATTATCGGCACGACCGCCGTTTACGAACGTTAGCTGACCCGAACCACGTGAAGGAAGTTCCTGTGGATGCGGAACGGATCATCGCCGTCGGACTGCTGACCCAGCGGGACGTGAATCTGCTCGGGCCGACGTTCGAGCGGCTCTGGCCGGTCGAGGAAGCGCCGTCCTTCGCGGACTTGCTTCTCAAGATCGACGAGGTCGATCGCGAACTCGGCGCCCGCGAGCCTGCATCCTAGCCTCCCGCTAGCTGGCGTTTCCTAAATAATTGGCAGCAGCCGCATTGGGATCGGTGGACGGCCGGGTCGCATCATATTCGCGTGACTGCTGAAGACCCTGGCGCTGCTCGTCGCTCAGACGCTGCTCCCATTGCACTTCGGAATCGCTCTGGAACGCCTGTGGCGCGATCTGAGCGGGACCACCTTCCTCTACCTGGCTTGCGATCTCCCGAAGCAGCGGGCGCGCGGCAAGGTTCAGCGCCCAGTCCGGCGCATAGGCAAGTCGAGCGTGGCTCGTGCCCGCGAGCGCCGAGCGAAGCACATCATGGTCGCCGTGGATCTTCGCGGTGATCAGCGTCGCCCGGCCGCCGTCCTCAGCCGAGAAGTCAAGCTTGGCGTTGGCGCCCTCGCTGCCGGCAAAGAGGATGGAGACGAGGAGCTGCTGGTCTTGCTCGCGATCGATCCGGATCTCGTAGGGCACCCGCTTTCCTCCTTCGAACGAGGTGGTGCCCGACTGCGGCATGTTGTCGAGCGACTGCTCGAGGGCTTGATAGGTGTCGCTCGGGCTCTTGTGCACGACTTGTTCGCTGTCGCGTCCGTAAACGCATCCAGCGATGCATCCCGTGCCGAGCAATGTCGGTCCGATGAGCCACTTCCACACTCGAGCAAGTGTAGCAGGCGCCCTGCTAATGGAGGCTTAAGCGACCGCAATTTGTGCTTCGGAAACCAAATTCGAAAAAAGTCGTTTTGGCGTCAGAAACGGTCGCTTTCGGGCAGAAACAACAGGGTTTTCAAGGTGGCGGACTATAGGCTTTATGGCCTCGATGGGGTCAATAGGGTCGCATCCGGCGAATGGTTCGAAGCCGACGACGACGAGACCGCGGTCGAGATCGCGACGAGGATGATGGATGGGCACGACTGCGAGCTCTGGCAGAGCTCGCGGCTGGTCGCTCGCATTCCGCACAGGAGCCATTGCTGAACCTTGCTAAGAAGGCAGCGCAATCGCTTGCGCTGCCTTGCGGAAATCTTCGTCAGTGATCTTGACCTAGCCGACCTTCATTTTCGCGACCGCCTCCTCGAGCGTCTTGCGATCGTTCCCATGCTCCTTGATGAGCGCGATGACTTCATCGTCATTCAGCCCATGCTTCTTGCCGAAATAACGAACTTCGGCCTGATCGCTGGCGGCAACTCGGCTGCGATCGCTCTGCGTGTTCGACATCTTGCCGTGCTCCTCAATGAGATCGAAACCGCTGGCGCTTCACGCGAACTCCGGCCGAAGTGCCGGCGTCCAAACAGCAATAAGCGTGTTCGCCCGTGGGCCGCCAGCCTTATCGCCGGTTGACGGTGAGCTGCGTTCGCTGGTGATTAAGCGCGAAGGACGCAAGTGGTTCGCGCTGATCACCTTCAAGCTCGCCAATGTGCCCATTGCGGTCACACAAGCGACCGCGATCACAACGCCGCCCTCAACATCCTCGCCCGGGGCATCGCGGCTCCGGTGACCATGGCAGCCTAGCCGCCATGGCCGTGAAATGTCGTTTGATCACAACAAACATGGGGTGATCGCGGGAGCACTCACCCTGGATGTTGCCGCTCTGCAGAAGCCAGGGTGGTTTTTCCCGATAAGATCAAAAAAACGGGCTCACGACTGGAAGCCGGGCCCAAGCATCGACCGGAGAACAACCATGGGTGATTATATCGGCCTTGTCATGCGGCGGCTCTTGCCGACCGCGAAGACGACCGTGCTCCCGGCAAACGATGTCTCGCTTCTAATTAAAGCTTGCCAACGACGCGATTAGACGACTGAAACGCGATCTAAAGCGTCAGGCGCTATTGGCGCTCCGCTCTGCCTTTTTCACGAACAGCCGGAGCCAGAGCGGGATCGTCAAGAGCCCGAACTGGCTGAGCCTCGGAACGACGAAGGCAAGAAGCAAGGCGATCAGCGCGCCCGCCGCAACTCCCCATCCCCGAGCTCTCGTGCGGGCGATGACGATGGGATCGGCATGCTCGGCGACGACCGGAGCGCTGGTCGCAAGCCTGACGAGACGGATGTTGAACAGGCTCGTGACGAACAACACCACATCGTAAAAGGCCATCGGCACCCGCTGCCCCATGTTCGTGCCCATATAAGCGGTCGCGAACGGCATGAAGACGATCGCAGCCAGCATCATCGTATTGGGCATGATCAGACGCGGCGACCAATGCCGTGCAAGACTGAACGCGCGGTGGTGCCCGGCCCAGAAGGCGCCGATGACAAAGAAGCTGATGAAGAAAGCGACGAAGCTCGGGGACAGGTTGATGAGGGAAATCAGGTGTTCGCGATCGCTGGACCGGAACGGCAAGCGCGGCGCATGGACCTCAATGATCAGCAAGGTGATAGCAATCGCAAATACCGCGTCGGAAAAGAAAATCAGACGTTCGAGCGGATGCACCGGAGAAAATTCGTGACCATGCGATTCCGCCGACGGTGAACCTCTCTTCGCCATTGCTGCTCCTCGTCGGGCAGAAGCTTAGCTGCCGAGCCGCGGTTGTCGACCGGTCGTTTACATCAGGCGCTGAACGAGGAGGTCGAACACAGCCGCATGAAACGGCTTTTCGAAGCGCAGGCCGGCGATGAAGCCGTCGACCCAGCAGACCTCGGCGTCGAGCACCTCGAAACCGTCGAATTTCAGGAGCAAGACCTCACCTATGCGTGGACGTTCAACGAGCTCGATCTTGCAACCCTGCGGCGAGAGGTCGGTGATGCGCACCCTGTAGCTTTGTTGACCAAGACGGCGAAGCGATACCTCGGCGCTCAGCGGAACTCGAGGGCTGACCCGGGGCCATTGTTTCTTCTCGGTCGTTTCCTCCGGCTTGAAGACCAGCCCCGCATGCCCGTCCTTCCACCAGCGGACGTAACTATCGATCGCGCCTCGGCCAGCGACGGACAGTGAAATCGGCTCTCCAGCTTCGAGCTCTATGGGGGTTTGGATGCCGCAGCCTTCGCAGGACAGGTTCAGTACCTGAGATCTCATGTGCTGTGCCATCCCCCCTTTCGATCGAGGCGCGCAGGCTGACTGGCCGCCGCTCGCTTCTCTCGACCGGCGCGCCATCCACTTTCAGCTTCGACGGATCCGGTTCCACGCCCATCCTCGTCCTCGAAATTTAGCTGCCACACCCCGCAGGCAAGCTTCAGAATACACGCTCGCGCCGCCGCACCCAAACCCTAAGCTCAGTGCCGGTAAAGGGACGTTTAACGATAAATCCAGATCAGTTCGGTTGGAGCATCCTGAACCCGTGCGACGGCCATCAGTCGTCGCTCGGCTCGGCTTCCACTTTCACCAAGAGCTGACCTTCGGTCACCTGCGCGCCGGCCATGGCATTGAGCTCGACGATAGTGCCGTCGAAAGGCGCGGTCAGCGAATGTTCCATCTTCATTGCCTCAAGAGTAAGCAAACGTTGCCCCTTGGCAACCTTTTCACCTTGTTGAATTTCCACACCCGTCACTTTCCCGGGCATCGGCGCCTCGATGTCCCCATCATGAATGCCGTGCGAAGCGCCGGTTCCTCGTGCAGCCAGGCCGAATTCGTAGGCCTGGCCCCTGACAAAAACGACCACTCGATGCTCGTCAGCAAAGCCGGAGACCTCCGCAATCTCGTCATCCTCGCCCAGCTCGACAGTCTTCCCTGACAGCGCCACCGCCAGCCTCGGGGGCGCGTTGAGCCTCAGTCCGGAAAGACCTGGAAGAAGAGCATCCTCCTCGGCGGCGAGAATAACGATCGTTGCTGCTGACCGCCGAATCGCATCATCCGCCTCGCCGGGCGGAACGAGACTATCGAGCTTTCTTTCGATGAAGCTGGTGTCGATGTCGCCGCTCGCGAAGTCGGGATCGGCCAGCGCGTTGTACAGGAAACCGGCATTGGTCCGCACCGGCCAGACTTCGACACACTCGAGAATTCCGGCAAGGGCGCCGATGGCTTCGTCGCGATCCAGGCCGTTCGCGACGAGCTTTGCAATCATCGGATCGTAGAAGGGTGAAATCGAATCCCCCTCGCTCACTCCGGTCTCGATGCGACCTTCTTCGCCGAGATCGAAATGCTCAAGCTTTCCGACACTTGGCAGGAAGCTCTTCGAGGGATCCTCGGCGTAGAGGCGAGCCTCGATCGCGTGACCTCTAATGGCGAGCTCGTCCTGCCTCCTGGGCAGCGGCTGTCCCGAGGCGACAAGGAGCTGCCATTCAACCAGATCCTGCCCCGTAATCTCCTCGGTCACCGGATGCTCGACCTGCAGCCGAGTGTTCATTTCCATGAACCAGATGCGGTCCGCGCGAAGCCCCTCCGACGCGTCGGCGATAAACTCGATCGTGCCCGCGCCTTCGTAGCTCACGGCCTTGGCCGCCCGCACCGCAGCGCCGCACACCGCCTCGCGAACCTCCACGTCCATCCCTGGAGCAGGAGCTTCCTCGATCACCTTCTGGTGGCGCCGCTGGAGCGAACAGTCGCGCTCGAACAGGTGGACGACATTGCCCGAACTGTCGCCGAACACCTGCACCTCGATGTGGCGCGGCGAAAGAATATATTTCTCGATCAGAACCCGCTCGTCGCCGAATGCGCTCTTCGCTTCGCGCTTGGCGCTTTCGAGCAAGTCGTCGAACTGCCCAGCCTCGTCAACTCGCCGCATGCCCTTGCCGCCGCCGCCCGCTACCGCCTTGATAAGGACGGGATAGCCGATCGCATCGGCTTCCTTCCTGAGATTCGAAGGATCCTGATCGTCGCCAAGATAACCAGGAGTCACGGGCACCCCAGCCTCGGCCATCAGCTTCTTCGCCGAATCCTTAAGGCCCATGGCGCGGATGCTATCCGGCCTTGGCCCGACCCAGATCAGTCCGGCGTCGATGACCGCCTGGGCGAAGCCGGCATTCTCGGAGAGAAAACCGTAGCCCGGGTGGATGGCCTCCGCGCCCGTCGCCTTGGCCGCCTCGATGATCCGGGGCCCCACGAGATAGCTCTCGAGAGCGGGGCTCGGTCCAATATGCACCGCCTCATCCGCCATTCGCACGTGCAGCGCCTTGGCGTCAGCGTCGGAGTAGACGGCGATCGTTCTAAGCCCGAGCCTGCGCGCCGTGCGAATCACCCGACATGCGATCTCGCCGCGATTGGCAATGAGGAGCGACTTCATCATCCGCCGCTACATCCGGAACACGCCAAACTGCGGCCGCTCCGGGATCGGAGCGTTCAGCGTGGCTGCAAATGCGAGGGCGAGAACGTCGCGGGTTTGTGCAGGGTCGATGATCCCGTCGTCCCACAGGCGAGAGGTGGCATGCCAGGGATTGCCCTGCGCCTCGTAATCGTCGCGGATCGGCTGCTTGAACGCTTCAGCCTCTTCAGCTGTCCATTTGTCGGCGTCGCGGTGGACGGTGGCGAGGACGCTTGCAGCCTGCTCGCCGCCCATCACGCTGATGCGCGAATTGGGCCAGGTGAAGAGAAAGCGGGGCGAGTAAGCTCGGCCGGCCATGCCGTAATTGCCGGCGCCGAAGCTGCCGCCGACGAGGAGCGTGACTTTGGGAACGCTAGCGGTTGCGACTGCGGTCACGAGCTTTGCGCCATGTTTGGCAATGCCTTCGGCCTCATATCTCCCACCGACCATGAAGCCCGAGATGTTCTGCAGAAACAGGAGCGGCGTTCGGCGCTGGCAGGAAAGCTCGATGAAATGCGCGCCTTTGACCGCGCTTTCGCTGAACAGGACGCCATTGTTGGCGAGGATCGCGACCGGCATTCCCCAGATGTGCGCGAAACCGCAGACGAGGCTCGTGCCGTACTGCGGTTTGAACTCGTGAAGCTCGGAGCCGTCGACGATGCGCGCGATGATTTCGTGCACATCATAAGGCGCGCGCACGTCCTCGGGGATGATCCCGTAAAGCTCGACTGGATCGTATGCTGGCGGTCGCGGCTCGCGAAGCTCGATGCTCGCCCCGATCTCTGGCTGGAGCGTCGAGACGATATCGCGAACGATCGTTAGCGCATGCTCGTCGTTTTCGGCGAGATGGTCGACGACGCCGCTCTTCTTTGCGTGAAGGTCGCCGCCGCCCAAATCCTCAGCGCTGATCTCCTCGCCGGTTGCCGCCTTGACCAGCGGTGGGCCGGCAAGGAAGATCGTGCCCTGGTTGCGAACGATGACGCTCTCGTCGCTCATTGCCGGAACGTAGGCGCCGCCCGCAGTGCAGCTGCCCATGACGCAGGCAATCTGGGCGATGCCCTTGGAGCTCATCTGCGCCTGATTGAAAAAGATTCGGCCGAAATGCTCGCGGTCGGGGAAGACTTCGGCCTGATGCGGCAGGTTCGCTCCGCCGCTGTCGACGAGATAGATGCAAGGCAGACAATTCTCGGTCGCAATCTCCTGCGCTCTTAGATGCTTCTTGATCGTCATCGGATAATAAGTGCCGCCTTTGACCGTGGCATCGTTGCAGACGATCATCACCTGGCGACCCGAAACCCGACCGATACCGGCGATAATGCCGGCGCCCGGAACCTCGCCATCGTACAAATCGCACGCGGCGAGCTGGCCAATCTCGAGGAACGGCGAGCCTGGATCGAGGAGGCGCTCGACGCGGTCGCGCGGAAGCAGCTTGCCCCGCGATAGGTGGCGTTCGCGGCTCTTGTCCGTGCCGCCCCTGGCGGCTTGCGCGACGTCGGCTCGAAGCTTTGCAACGAGCGCGCGGTTATGCCCGTCGAGCGCACTAAAATCGTCGCTGTCGGTCGCGATCCTGCTTTCGATGCGCGGCGCGCTCATCCATCCATCCGTTGGTCGAAAACCCGAGCCGCTCGACTAGCCGCTGCTTGCGCCATTGCAAAGTCACGCCTTGAGCAGCAGGAGAGGCGCCCCCCGGAGAGAGTCACCACGATGAACAAACCGCTGTTCTTGATTTTCGCGTCCGCGCTCGCGTTGAGCGCCTGCAACACCCATGCCGGCAACCAGGCCGGCCAGTCGCAACAGCAAGGCGCCAACCTCGGAATAGACCCCTCCTGGATGGACAAATCGGTCGCTCCGGGCGACGATTTCTTCAGCTACGCCGACGGCAGCTGGGTCAAGAATACGCAGATCCCCGCGGACCGGTCGAACATCGGCGCGTTCTGGGTCGCCGACCAGCAGCGAGAAAAGAACACGCGCGCCTTGTTCGACGAACTTCTGAAATCCAATCCGACCAGCGGCACCGACGGGATGATCGCCAATTACTACAATGCCTATCTCAACACCGACGCCATCGACCGGGCCGGCCTGGCTCCTGCAAAGGCAGATCTGGACGCAATCGCGCACATTGCCGACACTCATCAGCTGAGCGCTGCGATCGGAGGCAATGTTCGCGCCGACACCGACCCGCTCAACGCCAGTAATTTCCACACCGAAAACCTGTTCGGAGTGTTCGTCAGCCAGGGCCTCGCAACCGCGGGCGAGCAGCTGCCCTACCTGATGCAGGGTGGCATCGGACTTCCGGAACGCGATTATTATCTCTCGGCCGACCCGAAGATGGCCGACATCCGGAACAAATACCGGACCTACGTCGAGACCATCCTCCAGGATGCCGGCTATCCCGACGCTGGAGGTGCCGCTGGCCGAATTCTCGACCTCGAGACCAAGATCGCCAAGGCACATGAGGCGCGCGAGGTTAGCGAAGACACGGGCAAGGGTGCGCAGGTGTGGACCCGCGCTCAACTGGAGCAAAAGGCTCCGGGCATCGATTGGACTGCGCTCCTCAATGCCGCCCAGCTCGGCAATGCCCAGAAGTTCGATGCCTATCATTTCGCAGCGATCCCGGGCCTTGCGGCCCTGGTTGGCTCGGAACCGCTTCAGAATTGGAAAGACTGGCTGGCTTTCCATACGCTCAATCAACGCGCGAACGTTCTTCCAAAGCCGTTCCGCGACGCCAGCTTTGCCTTCAACGGCACGGTTCTCCAGGGCGTGACCAAGCCCAGGCCCCGCGATATCTCAGCGCTCAATGCGACCAGCAACGCCCTCCAGGACGCGGTCGGCAAGGCCTATGTCGGCAAATATTTCCCAGCTTCGGACAAGGCCGAAATTCAAGGGATGGTCGACAATTTGAAATCCGCCTTTTCGCGCCGGGTGAAGGCGATCGGCTGGATGGCCAACTCGACCAAGCAAGAGGCGTTGAAGAAGGTTCAGAACATCGTCGTCGGAGTCGGCTATCCCGAAACGTGGCGGGATTATTCGGGCCTGACGGTCACCTCCGACAACGCCTATGCCAACCAGAAGAATGCGAGCCTGTGGGAATATCGGCACCAGATCGGAAAGATCGGAAAGCCGATGGACCGGCACGAATGGTGGATGCCGCCACAGCTGGTCAACGCGGTCAACCTGCCGGTTCAGAACGCGCTGAATTTCCCGGCGGCGATCCTCGTCAAGCCATTCTACGATCCAAATGCGGATGCCGCGTTCAATTATGGCGCCATCGGAGCAGTGATCGGGCATGAGATCAGCCACAGCTTCGACACCGGCGGTGCTCTGTTCGACGCGTCGGGCACTTTGCGCAACTGGTGGACTCCGTCCGATTTCAAGCACTTCCAGCAATTTGCCGACATGCTTGCCAAGCAATATGACGCCTATGAGGCTCTTCCCGGCCTTCACGTGAACGGGAAGCTCACGATCAACGAGGATATCGCGGACGTCGCCGGGCTCGGCGCCGCCTATGAGGCTTATCATGCTTCCCTCAACGGCAAGCCCGCGCCGATCATCAACGGCCTCACTGGCGACCAACGGTTCTTCATTGCATTCGGTCAGGCCTGGGCGTCGAAGATGCGTCCCGAGATCCTTCGGCAGATCGTGCTCACCAATGGCCACGCGCCCGACCAATTCCGAGCCGCAACCGTGCGCAACATCGACGCCTGGTATCCGGCGTTCAAGGTGCAGCCGGGCCAGAAGCTGTATCTCGCGCCGGACAAGCGAGTGAAGATCTGGGGTTGATGGCGATGACCGCCCTGCACGCTGATTAGAACGCGCGCAGCCGGGAAATTGCCGATCGTAATTCGGTCAGCGAGCGGCGCTGTTGTTGGTTCGGGGCAGCACCCCCCTTTTCAAGCTGGCGGGTTCAGGAGCCGATAACCTCGCGGCCAATGAGCATTCGGCGGATCTCGTTGGTGCCGGCGCCGATATCGAGGAGCTTGGCGTCGCGATAATAGCGCTCGACAGGCCAATCCTTGGTGTAGCCGGCACCGCCCAGGGCCTGGACCGCCTCGTTTGCTACCATCACGGCACTCTCCGAGGCGTAGAGGATCGCGCCTGCTGCATCGAACCGCGTTGTCTTGCCCGCGTCGCACGCCTTCGCAACGTTGTAGACATAAGCACGGGAGCTGTTGAGAGCGACATACATATCGGCGATCTTGGCCTGCATTAGCTGGAAGGAACCGATCGGCTTTCCGAACTGCTTGCGTTCGCGGACATAAGGCAGGACCGTATCGAGACAGGCCTGCATGATTCCGATCTGGATTCCGGCAAGCACAGTGCGCTCATAGTCGAGCCCGCTCATCAGTATTTCGACGCCCTTGTTCTCCTCGCCAAGAATATTCTCGGGCGGAACGAAGCAATCGTCGAACACCAGCTCGTTGGTCGGTGAGCCGCGCATTCCGAGCTTGTCCATCTTCTGGCCGATCGAGAAACCGTCCATCTCCTTCTCGACCAGGAAAGCGGTGATTCCGCGGCTGCCCTCGCCCGTCTTGGCATAGACCACCAACGTATCGGCACAGCCGCCATTCGTAATCCAGAACTTGGTTCCGTTAAGGCGGTATCCGTTGCCGCTCTTCTCGGCCTTCAGCTTCATGCTGACGACGTCGCTGCCCGCACCCGCTTCGCTCATGGCCAGCGCACCGACATGCTCGCCGCTGATCAACTTGGGCAGATATTTCTGCTTCTGCTCCGAGTTCGCCCATCGACGGATCTGGTTGACGCAGAGGTTAGAGTGAGCGCCGTAGCTGAGGCCGACCGACGCGGATGCTCGAGCAACTTCCTCCTGCGCGACAACATGTTCGAGATATCCAAGGCCGAGCCCGCCATAATCCTCCTCGACGGTAATTCCGTGGAGGCCAAGCTCGCCCATCAGGGGCCAGAGCTGTTTCGGGAACTCGTCCGTTTCATCGATCTCGGCGGCGATCGGCGCGATCCGGTCGCGAGCGAAGCGCTCGGTCGTTTCGCGGATCGTGTCGGCCATTTCCCCCAGCTGAAAATCGAGTCCGGTATCGGACATGGTCGCGTCTCCTGTTCGGCCGGGCGCTAGCAGAGCGTTCGCGGTTTGAACAACCGGACGGTCAGCCTTATGTGCACTGCAGCAATTCGATTCCGGAGCATTTCCCAATGGCCACCACATCCAATTCCACCGTCATCCTCTCGATCGCTCGGACCCCGATGGGCTCGATGCAAGGCGCATTGGCGGATGCAACCGCGACCGATCTCGGCGCGACCGCGGTCAGGGCCGCAGTGGAGCGGGCCGGAATCTCGGGCGACGACATCGACCGCATCTACATGGGCTGCGTTCTTCCTGCGGGCCTTGGCCAGGCACCGGCCCGGCAAGCGGCGATCAAGGCAGGCCTTCCCAAGTCGGTTCAGGCGACGACGGTCAACAAGGTCTGCGGATCCGGAATGCAGACCGTGATCATGGGTGACGAAGCGATCCGCACCGGCAACGCCGAAGTGATCGTCGCGGGCGGAATGGAGTCGATGACAAACGCCCCCTATCTCCTCAAGAAGCACCGCTCGGGCGCGCGCATCGGCCATGATACCGCCTACGACCACATGTTCCTCGACGGGCTCGAGGATGCTTATGAGGAAGGCCGTGCGATGGGCAGCTTCGCCCAGTGCACCGCGGACGAATATCAGCTGACTCGCCAGGAGATGGACGATTACGCCATCGAGAGCCTGCGCCGTGCCAAGGACGCGATCGACAATGGCGGATTCAAGGACGAGATCGTGCCGGTCACGATCAGGAGCCGCGCCGGGGAGACCAAGGTCGATACCGACGAAGCACCGGGCCGCGGTCGACCGGACAAGATTCCGCAGCTGAAGCCCGCCTTCGCAAAGGAAGGCACGATTACTGCTGCGACCTCTTCGTCGATCTCCGACGGGGCCGCTGCGGTGGTTCTGACGAGCGAGTCCAACGCCCGCGACAAGGGCCTCGATCCCGTCGCCCGAATCGTCGCGACAGCTGCTCATGCGCAGGAGCCGGCTCAATTCACCGTCGCCCCGATTGGAGCCATCGAGAAGGTTTTGAACAAGGCCGGCTGGAAGGCCTCCGAGGTCGACCTTTGGGAAGTCAACGAGGCTTTCGCCTGCGTTGCGATGTTCGCAATGAAGGACCTTGGCATCCCGCACGAGAAGATCAACGTCCACGGCGGAGCAACCGCGCTCGGGCATCCGATCGGTGCCAGCGGCACTCGCATCCTCGTCACTCTGATCAACGCGCTGAAGCAGAAGGGCGGCAAACGCGGAATTGCGAGCCTGTGCATCGGCGGCGGAGAAGCGACCGCGGTTGCCGTGGAGCTCGCCTAAGGTTTAACTCGCAGCGGCAATTTTGTGGTGCTAATAGCGCTCCCCTCAAACAAGGGGAGAAAGCCGATGCGTCTTACCATCTGTCTCGCCGTTGCGCTTGCCGTTTGCGCCAACTCGGCACCAGCCCTGGCCAAGCACACTGCCAAGCCCGCAGCCTTCCAACTAGACAGCACCACCTGGACCTTTCTCGACAAGAAGGATGGCAAGCTCAAAGAGTTCGATCGACGCCGACGGCAATTACATCACTCAGACAATCGGCGGTAAGCACATCGATCATGGCACGGCGACGATGAAGGACGCCAAAGCGTGCTTCACCAGCGCCATGACCAAGGATGGCGAAATGTGTTGGACGACGCACCCGGTGAAGATCGGTCATTCGTTCGTGACGACCAACGACAAGGGCAGGAAGCTGAAGGTGACCCGCGTCGCCTACGCCAAGTTGTCGATGCCCGAATAAGGGGCGGCCGACGCTAGTCCGTGCCGGCGTAAGCCTGGCATTCGATCTCGACGAGACCGCCGAGGGCGAGGCCGTTCGCCCCGAATGCGCTGCGCGTTGGCAGGGGGGCGCTAAAATATTCGAGGTAGACCTCGTTGAACGCCGGCCACTGGGCCATGTCGGCGAGCATCACGGTGCAGCGGAAGACGTCCGTGAAGCCAAGTCCCGCATCAGCGAGGACGGTCCGGATATTCTCGAGCGCCTGACGGGCCTGCCCGGCGATCCCTTGTGCGAGCTTTCCGTCCGCTCCGAAGCCCATTTGGCCTGAAAGAAAGAGAATGTCGCCGACGCGGACCGCCGACGAGAATGGGAGCGGACGGCCCGCGAGCTCCGATTGAGCCAGATATTTGGGTCCGCTCCCGGCCATGGTCCGCGGTCTCAGTCCACGACCTCATTGTCGGCGACGCCCCAGAGGTCGGACGTTCGCACATATCCGTCCCTCTTGCCGATTTCGATCCGGCACCAGCCATCGCCCCTGCACTTGCTGATGCGGCCGACGACGCCCGGCTCGGCGCGGTAGCGGACGCTCGCTTGGTCACCCGGATCGGAACGGATCGAACGAGGTTGTCCCGGCCTCACGATCGCGGTCCGGTGGTCGCTCAGCATCGTCACCAGCATCCAACCCTGCGCCCCATCGGGATCCTGGATCAGGCGCCAGGTTTCGTATTTCTTGACCACTCGGACTGGAAGATCGCGTCGCTGGTAAAGCCAGACATTGGGATAGGTTCGGCCCGGTCCCGTGTGGGTCAGGGCGAGGCCGGAAGCGATCGAGGCCCAATAAGGCGGCTGCTTTTCCTGCGCTCTCGAAGGAGCGGCGACAACAATGAGCAACAGGCCGACAACCGCCCCCCGCAACGCCATCACGCCCCCGTCAAAATCCGATCGACCAGCTGCTTCACCGTCGGGATGAATCCGTTCGAATAGAAGGGATCGCTCCTGAATCGGAACGCGGCGTGACCAGCGAACATGAGGTTTTGCTCCACCGGGCCGCCATGAGCGATCTCCTGCAGTGTCTTCTGGATGCAGAAGCTCCGCGGGTCGGCGAGCCGGCCGGTCGAGTTCTTCTCATTGTCGGCCCAGGACGAGAAGGAGCATTGGCTGAGGCAGCCCATGCATTCGGCCTGATCCTTGCGGATCTGCTTCTCTTCCTCGGGCGTCACGAAAATGAGCGTGTCGTCCGGGCTCTTCATCGCGTTGGTGAAGCCCCGCGCGTACCATTCCCGCGCGTGGATGAGATCGCCCTTCGTGACCCAGTAATTCTTCTTCGTGCCGATCCCGACATCGAGCTGAAAATGGTGATCGCCGATCGGCTCCTTGGTGTAGGCGACCTGGCGCTCGCTGCGCGCTTCGAGGTTGCGAAGGAAGGGATTGCGGACCGCTGACGAATAGAAACCAGTGGGCGAGAAGCGATGCAGCAGCACGTCGCCCTCCTCAAGCGTCATCAGCCGCGCCTTCCATTCGGGCGGAATCGGGCTTTCCTGGGTCAGCAGTGGCCGGGTTCCGAACTGGAAGACGATCTGGCCGAGCTCGGGATTGTCGATCCAATGCTCCCACTCATCGAGGCGCCAGACCCCGCCGGCCATGACGATCGGAACGCTGTCAGGAACGCCCTCGGCGCGCATCGTTGCACGAAGTTCGGCGACGCGCGGGTAGGGGTCCTGGGGCTTTCGCGGATCCTCCGCGTTGGAGAGGCCGTTGTGCCCTCCAGCCAGCCACGGATCTTCGTAGACGACCGCTGCGAGCCACTCGGCCGCCTTGTGATAGGCGCGCTTCCAAAGCGCTCGAAACGCGCGCGCCGAGCTGATGATCGGCAAGTAACTGACCCCATATGAAGCTGCGATTTCGGAGAGCTTGTAGGGCATTCCTGCGCCGCAGGTGACCCCGGTCACCAAACCTTTGGTACGCTCGAGAACGCCGTGCAGAACGCGCTGCGCGCCGCCCATCTCCCACAGCACATTGATGTTGATCGCGCCCTTCCCGCTCGCGAGGTCATAGGCGCGGTGAACCTGCGCGACTGCGCCGTCGATCGCATATTTGATCAGCTCTTCATGCCGGTCGCGGCGGGTTAGCGCCTCATAGACCTGAGGGACGATGCGGCCTTCGGCGTCATAGCTGTCGGCATTGACTGCCGAGACGGTTCCGATTCCGCCCGCAGCCGCCCAGGCGCCCGAGCTCGCATGGTTGGTCGCGCTGACGCCCTTGCCGCCCTCAACCAGCGGCCAGACTTCCCGACCGCCATAGAGAATGGGCTTGAGGCCCTTGAACACACCCATCTCCTCAAGGCGCCTCACGCGCCTCGGCGTCGTATAAGGCCCGTTGGTCAACAATGCGCGAAAAAAGTGAGCGGGACCCCGGGTGTTCCCGGAGCCCCGCTCATTCAGACTTTCGGCAATCGCTTAGTAGCAGTAGCCCGAAGTCGCTGCGCTTCCAACGGCTGCGCCGATCACTCCGCCGATGATGGCGCCGGCTGCGCGGTTGCCCCCGTCATAGCGGCGGTTGCCGTAGCGGTTGTAGTAATGATGGCCGCCATTTGTGACTGCGGCGCCCAGAACCGCACCGGCAACTCCGCCGACTGCGGCGCCCGCAGCCGGGTTACCGCAACCATAATAGCTGGAACGGTAGCCATAGGCCGGATAGCCGTAGCCATAGCCGGGGTAGCTGTAGCCGTAGCCATAGGCCGGATAGCCATAGCCATAGGGATAGCCGTAGCTGTACGGATTGCCGTAACCATAGCCGTAGCCACCGTATCCGTAGGACGGGTAGCCGTAGCCGACCGAGATCACGGTTCGCGAGCGCGGATAAGCATAGCGGTAGGAATAACGCGGATAGGAATAGCCGTAGTGTTGTGGTAGTTATGGCCACCGTAATTATACGAATGGTTGTAGCGATCCCCGTCATGATGATGGCGGCCGTCCGCATTCGCTGCGGTCGGCAATGCAATCACGGCGGTGGAGAGCGCGAGAGCAATGAGCTTCTTCATCGAAACACTCCTCGATTTGGGTACGCGGCCGCGCACTAAGCAGCCATGCTGTGCTTAAATGGGACATGGCTCCTGTCACCGCGCTGAACGACGTTTCGTCCGGCTAACGACTGATCGAATAATCGAGCCCGATGTCGACGGCCGGTGCAGATTGAGTGATCCGTCCCACCGAAATGAAATCGACCCCCGTCTCGGCGATGAAGCGGATGGTTTCGAGAGTCACACCGCCCGACGCCTCGAGCGGGACGCGCCCGCCCACCAGGTGGACGGCCTCGCGAAGAATATCAGGGTCCATATTGTCGAGCAGAAGCCGGTCGGCGCCCGCTAATAGCGCGGGCTCGATCTGGTCGATGCGATCGACCTCGACCTGAACTTGCAACCCGGTGGACGCCGCTTTCGCGCTCCGCACCGCCTCGGCGACCCCACCGCAAACCGCAACATGATTATCCTTGATGAGCACTCCGTCATCGAGCCGCATGCGATGGTTTTGAGCTCCGCCCATGCGAGCGGCATATTTCTCGAGCACTCGGAGGCCGGGGATGGTCTTGCGGGTGTCCAGCAGGACTGCACCAGTGCCACCGATCGCATTCACATATTCGCGCGTGAGCGTGGCGATGCCCGAGAGATGCTGAAGCGCGTTGAGCGAGGCGCGCTCAGCGGCGAGCATCGCCCGCGCGTTGCCAGTAAAGCGAAGGAGAGTGGCGCCATGGACCAAGAGGTCACCGTCGGCAGCGAGCTGCTCGACTTTCACCTCCGCATCAAGCTTCCTGAAAATGGCTGCTGCAATCTCGACACCTGCAAGTACGATCCGCTGGCGGCAACTCACGTCCGCCACAAAACAGGCGTCGGCGGGAATCGTAGCCCTGGAGGTCACGTCCCCGCCGGTTCCAAGATCCTCGGCAAGCACCCGGTCGACGAATTCGGATAGGTCGAAATTGTCAGGCAGCGGCATGGATCCGCTCTAATCAACCCAGCAATGACGGCAAGATCACTGTGCCGGCTCTTTTGTCGGCGCGAGCTGCCAGCGCCCTTTTTCCCAGCTGTAGCGCTGGGCATCGAGCGCCTGGAAGCGGCCGCCTCTCCACGCATTGACGGTGATCATCACCGAGGCATCGGCGACATCAATCGCATTGAAGCTCTGCTCCTGCTTCCGAACCCGGGTCGAGGTCGCAGTGCCGGCCTGGACGACAAGCGCTCCACCCGCCCGGGTCACGAGGTCGCTCGCGCTGTGCGTCGAGGCATGATGATTGTGACCGGCAAGGAGCATGTCGACCCCTGCTTCCTGGATCGCGTCCAGCGCCAGCTCCTGACGCCCGATCGCCCGGGCCGTTTCGCCCTCCACCTCGAGCGCAAATAGCGGATGGTGAGTGACGAGGACACGAAACGAATCTTTCGAAGTGCGCGAAAAGGTATCGCGGATGAATGCAATCTGGTCGCGATTGATGCGGCCGTCCTTGAACGTCAGGGAGCGAGCGGTGTTGATCCCCAAAATGGCGAGGCCCGGAAGCTCAACAAACGGGCAGAGATTGTCGTCGACGAAGCGGCGATAGCGGGCGAGCGGCGACAGGAAGCGCCTGAGAACGTCATAGAGCGGCACATCATGGTTACCAGGAACGCCGAGCACCTCGTGGCCAGAATTCTGAAGCCGCTCGAGGAACTTGCACGCCTCCTTGAACTGGTCGGTCCGTGCGCGCTGAGTAAAGTCGCCGCTGATCACGACGAGGTCGGGGTTCAGCTCGTCAATGCGGCTTTCGACGGCACTCACGAGGGTCTCGTCGTGGGCGCCGAAATGCAGATCGGAAAGGTGCACGAGCCGGGGCATGCTCTTTCAACCACGTCATGCTGAACTTGTTTCAGCATTCATCTCGAATGAATGGCTGAGCGGTCGCGCAAATGGGAGCTGAACGAGCTCGGTGCGCGGTCCTCCCTCGTTAGTAATTCAGGAACAGCAGGAGCTTGACGTCGACGCCGAACCCTTCGGCGCGCTTCTGCTCGATGAAGCCTGGGATGTCGTCGCGCCCGACGAGGTGCACTCGAATGTCTTCATTCTCGTCGCCACCGCCCTCGCCGATCTTGCTGACGCCGAGCGCGCGAACGAGCGTGAAGCTTTCAGCGAGCATGCCGGGCGATGCATAATATTCGCCGAGCCGCTCAACTCGCTCGGCAGTGAAGCCAGTCTCTTCCTCGAGCTCCTTGATTGCGGTGCTTTCAGGAGTCGCGTCCGGATCTTCATCGCCGACAAGTCCGGCAGGAAGCTCGATACAGCGACGGCCGGTCGGCACTCGCGGCTGGTCGACGAGGATCACCTTGCCCTCGTGTTCGGCGAGGATGACGACTGCGTTGATGCCGCGCGTTCGGCTCGCATATTCCCATTTGCCGCGCTTGACCGCGCGGACGTATTTTCCCGCCCACATCACTTGAGGCTGGGGAAAATCGTCCAGATTCATAGTTCGATCAATTTGTCCGGAATCTCATTCTTGTCGTCGCTCGAACGCGGGAAATGCTCGGAAAGCACCACTCCCACCCTTTCGACGGCAGCCACAATGCCGTCGCCGACTTTTCCCTGCCGGACCTCAATCAAGAGCGCAGTCATCGCCTCGCCCCAAATATGGTCGTCCGTGATTTTCAGGATCGCCTCGTCGGCCACGATCTCTGCGCGACGCTCTGCCATCGAGAGATAAATGAGGATTCCAGTCTTGCCGGCAGTGCGTTTTTCGGCGGCTGCCCGGAAAATGGCGACCGCTCGGCGCCGGACTCGACGGTGCTTGGTCGCAGCAGGGGTGAGGAAAAGTCGAAGCGGCATCCATTTGAGAATCAACAGCGCGACGGTGAACTTCAGTGCAGCAAAGACCATCAGCAAAGTCAGCAATTGGCTGAGTGTCGGGTCGGCTTGCCAGCCACCGAATAATAGATTGAACCACCAGACGAGCGCCGTCGGCCTCCAGGCCGCCCAGGCAAGCACCGCGAACAACGGGACGAGAGCCCAGTGTAGAGCGACATCATGATAGGGGTCGCTGATCGGCGTCGCGACCGCGACGATCTCGCCAGCCGTCGTGCCTTCCGCCTTGGCAATTGCCTTGGCGATCTTTTCCCGATCGGCTTGTGAGACGTGCACTTTCACCAGCTGCCACCCGCGCCGCCGCCGCCGAAGGAGCCGCCGCCGCCGGAGAATCCGCCGAAGCCGCCGCCGCCCCCCCACGACGACCCGCCGCCCAAGCCGCCTCCGCCCCACGACGAACCGCGGGAGCCACGATCGAGGGCATTCAGGCCCCACAGCATCACCCACGGGCTGAGACCGCCGGAACGCGTTTGGTAGCGTCGGCCTCTGCCGCGGCGGAAATGCGACAGCGCGACGAAGCCGAACACCATCACCCAGAAAATGATCGGCAGTGGGCTGCCGCCCGAATGCTGCCGCCGATCCTGAATTTGCTGCGCCTGGGTGAGATTCTTTTGGGCCTCCTCGGGCGGCAGGCTCATCTGCTTGATGATCGCGTCCGCGCCGGCCTCGATGCCGCCGCCATAGTCTGGCGGGCTCTGCTTGAAGTGCGGAAGGATATTCTCGCGGATGATCACCCCGGACATGGCATCGGTGAGGAAGACACCTGCTCCATAGCCGGTGGCGATCCAGACTTTCCGCTCATTGGGAGCGACGAGGAGGAGAACCCCGTCATTGTTCTTGGCCGATCCAAGCTTCCACGTGCGGCCAAGGCGATAGGCATAGTCCTCGATCGGGTAACCTTCGAGGCTGCTCACGGTCGCGACGACGAACTGGCGGCCGCTCTGCGCCTCGAGGGCCTGCAACTTGCTGCCAAGGTCAAGGGTCTGCTCGGGCGTCAGCAAATGTGCCTGGTCAACGACTCGCCCGCTGAGCGCCGGGAAGGTCTGCGCCGATGCGGGCGCTACCAGCGCGAAGAACGCTAGCAGCAACGCAGCGAGGTAGTGCTTCACCTTAGCTAGCGTTGAAGTTCACCGACGGCGCCTGCTGCGCCGCGGCAACCGCTTCGAACGGAACCTTCGCCTTGGCGCCATAGAACACCTTGGCGCCGATCGCCGTCGGAAATGTGCGGATCAAGGTGTTATATTTGCGCACTTCCTCGTTGTAGTCGCGGCGCGACACTTCAATTCGGTTCTCCGTGCCTTCGAGCTGATCCTGGAGCGCCAGGAAGTTCTGGTTCGACTTGAGGTCGGGATAGGCTTCCTGCAGTCGCTGCAAAGGAATGATCGCCTGCGTCAGTCGGTTTTGCGCTTCGTTGAATGCGCTGACCTTTTGCGGATCGCTAAGGTCGCCCGGCGACAATTGGATGCGGGTAGCGCTGGCGCGCGCTTGGGTGACCTCGATCAGCACGGATTTTTCCTGCTGGGCATAGCCCTTCACCGTCGCGACGAGGTTCGGGATCAGGTCGGCGCGGCGCTGGTAATCAGCTTGCAAATTGCCCCAGGAGGCGTTGACCTGCTCCTCAGCGGTGGGAACGCTATTGATTCCGCACCCCGCAAGCGAAACTGCCGCGAGTGGCGCGAGCAAACCCAAACGTCGAAGAAAAGTCATATCCCCCTCCCACTGGACAGTTGCGCGGGATAGGTAGAGCGGCAACGGCCTTCGTTCAAGATGCTGTCTTACAGTTCCAACACAGCACAGGCGCTTCGCAAACCCAAGCGATCAGGCAGATATTCTAAGGAGAGCCACTGCCGTTGGCCGCAAATTCGGCTAAGGGTCGGCCAGCCGACACAAGGGGGATCAAATGCTGAAGGATTTCCGCGCATTCATCGCCAGGGGAAACGTTCTCGATCTGGCTGTTGCAGTGATCATCGGGGCCGCGTTCGCGAAGATCGTGACCAGCCTTACCGACGACATCATCATGCCGATCGTCGGGAAGATTTTCGGTGGGCTCGATTTCTCCAGCCACTTCCTCATGTTGGGTCCAGTCCCTGCCGATTATCACGGTTCGATGAGCGACTATGCCGCGCTGAAGAAAGCGGGCGCCCCAGTTCTGGGATGGGGCGCATTCGTGACCGAGGTCGTCAGCTTCCTCATCCTCGCATTCATCATCTTCCTAATGGTTCGCTGGGCATCGAAGATCATGCGCAAACCCGAGGAAGCGCCGAGCGGCCCGAGCGAGGTCGATCTGCTGACCGAGATCAGGGACGAACTCAGGCGGCGGTAGCCAGCTGCTGGAAGCAAATTGTGTTGCCCGAAGGGTCGTCGACGTAGAATTCGCGCGTACCCCAGGTCTGATCGACAGGACCACAATGCACCGGACTTTGAGGGCGATCTGGCGGATCGTAGCCGCGCGCCTTCAGAGCAGCGAAGGCGGCATCGGCATCGTCGACTTGGACGATCGCCGAGTGCCGAGAACCGCCGGGGCTGCGATCCTGCTGAAGGTGGAATTCCTCGCCGCTCCAGCTGAGCACGGCATAAAAGGATGCGACCTCGGGCGACGCCTCATGGACGACGAAGCCGAGGATATCGCGATAGAAAGGAAGCGCCTCGGACAAGGATCGGACTCGAAAGACCGGAACCATCGCCAATTCCTCCAGGAGCGAAGAAAGTGGGGAGCTTCTGTTGCCCGGTGCTCCCCAAACCGCTGGAATCCCCTTCCGTTGCCCGGTGGGGTCCAACCGCGCTTTAGCTTTGTAACTTCAGTCCGTTAGGACCTTAGTTACGCGGCAAGAGCGAGCGCCTCGTTATCGTTGGCACTTGTGTGAATAAGCCGTCACGGTGGCTTAATCCGATCGGCAATCGGGCCTTTATCGCACTCGTCGATCCTATTTCGCCCCCATCAACAGCCGCGCATTTTCGCGGTTGATGGTGGAGGCGCCGGGGTACTGCCCCCCGGGTCCGAAGTGCCTATTCCACCTGACAGTCTACCGACATAGCCGGTTGCCCGGCACGACATAGATAGGCAATGTCCGCTCAAATCTCAAGAAATCTCGCCGAAGCAGGATTGGGGTCCAATCAGCGAAAAGGGGTGGAATCTTCGAGCAAACTGCTGATATGGAAGCCAATCACATTCGCCTTCTGGGGACACAAGAACATGAAAAGACTGGCTTTTGTTTTTGGCGGAATGGCTACGCTCGCGCTTGCCGGCTGCAACAACAACCAGGACGCGATTAACAATGCCGAGCTGAACCAGCCAGCGGCCGACGACCTCAATGCGCTCGCCAATGACGCTGCGATGAACGCCGAAAACCAGGCGCTGGGCAATCAGCAGCAACCGCAGCTCAACGACCAGAATGCGGCTGCTGAAGATAACAGCGCGAACCCGAGTGAAGCCCAGGAAAAAAACATCGACGCGATGTAACGGCTGAAGCCAGGAAAATGACTGAATGAGCTGCTCGGTCCTTGCGGGCGGCTTTTTCTTTGCATCGGGCTCTCGTAGGTCGGCGGCGTGTCTGACGATGCAATTCCTGCAGCGACCCTCATTGTCGTCCGCGAGCCTGAAGGCGCGCCGCCCGAGCTGCTCATGGTCGAGCGAGCAAGCGAAATGGCGTTTGCGGCCGGCGCGTTGGTGTTTCCCGGCGGGCGGATCGACCGTGCCGACCGAGTGCTGGCCGACAAGCTCGGGGTCGATGCCGCTCTAGTGGCTGCAGTCCGCGAGACGATTGAGGAAACCGCTGTGCCGGTGGGCATTCTGCCCCCGGCCTCGATCTCACTCGCGACCGAGCTTCAGAAGGCGCTCGTTGCCGATGCGCCTTTTGGCGAATTGCTAGACCGAACCGGTCTTTCGATCGACACGGCGCAGCTCACACCCTTCGCCCGTTGGGTGCCCAAGTTCCACGCAGTGCGCCGCTTCGACACGATGTTCTTCGTCGCTCGCTGTCCGACTGGCGAGTGGGATCCCCAAATTGTCGAAGGCGAATGCGCAGCCGCCGCCTTGGCTTGGAGCGCGAGAGTTCTGGAACGCGAGCAGAAGCAAGCGGCGCGCCTGATCTTCCCGACGCGCCGCACCCTTGAACGACTGGCGCAGCATTCGACTTTCGAGGCGATCTTGGCAGACGCGCTGTCGCATCCCATCGAGCCGGTGACGCCGTGGGTGGAAGAGCGCGACGGCGAGAAATTCATCACCATCCCGTCGCATCTCGGATTCCCGGTAACCCAGGAAAGGCTCGATGGTCTCTGGAGAGGATGATGCTGCGGCCAAGTCGCGGCTTATCCACATAAGAAAGGGGACCCGCCGAGGCGGATCCCCTTTCGAAGCTGAGAAGCGCTGACGCTTACTTCAGGTGGTTCGAAAGATGTTTGTTCATCTCGAACATGCTGACTCGATCCTTGCCGCCGAAGATCGGCTTGAGGGTCGAATCGGCAACGATTTCTCGTTTGTTTTGCGGGTTTTGCAGGTTGTTCTTGCGGATGTGATCCCACACCTTCGAAACTACCTGGCTGCGCGGAAGCGGCGAGCTTCCGGTGATCTTCGCAAGATCTGCAGACGGAGTAACCGGGCGAGCTAGTCCGCCCCCCGCTTTACGACCAGTTCCTTGTGCCATCAGGCCCTCCTGTTGTTCCCTCTCCGATAGAGCGCAACTCGAACAGGTTTGCAATGCTGTTACAGAGGGGAATTCGCCGATTTTACGACCGGAACGGAACGACGCGATTGCGAGCGTCGTGACCGATGTCGGCGCGGCCTCCAAAAGCAATCCCGGAGCGGGCGCACCATTGCTCGACAATTGCCGCTTCATCGACGGCAAATTCGGGGTCGTTCCCAAGGACATCGGTGACCCGGCCGAGACGGATTCTTCTGACCCTTCGAACGTTCGGGCTGGCGCTGACGTGGAACATCGTCCGGTCGATCCGGTAGAGCTGCTCACTCACATCCTCGAGCAATAGATCGACACCTTTAAGGTCGGGCTCGAGCGGCGTTCCGAGGAGATTGGAGAGGACGGTCAGGTTGAACGCCATCGAAGGGCCGTCGAGAGCCGGCTCGAGCACCGACGGATCGCGGCGGACGATCCAGTCGAGCGCCCTCGTCACTGCCGCCTCACCCTCGCTTCGAAGCACGTCCTGAGGCATGGGGCCCCAGGCGACTTCGAGACCGACCTTGTGGAAACCTGCAAGGAGAAAGCCCGCATCGCTGTAGCCAATGTACGTCTTGCTCCGCGCCTCTTCGGGAAGGTTCGCCAAGGCGGCCTCGGCAATCCGGTTCGACCCGTAACCGCCGCGGGCGAACCAGACTGCGTCGATCGATCCGTCGGCCATGACTTCACGAAGAGCTGCCAGTCGCGCATCGTCCGGGCCTGCGAAATGGCCATCGACCAGGAAGCACTGCCGGTGAATGTTGAGCTCGCAATCGCCGCGCCCGGCGATCAGCGCCGTGACAGCGTCGGCCGCTTCGCGCTTCAACGGACAACTTGGAGCAACGACGGCGATGCGCATCGAAATTGCTTATGTCTGATCATGGCGCATCGACAAGCGCTGTCGTTGAGCCGAACTGTCGAAGGAGCTTGGCGGGCATTCATAAGACAGTTGCATCAACTTCAGTTGACGCCAATAAATCCCTCATCTCGCGAGGTTTTTGTGCATATTGACGACTGCCGTGCCTCGCTCCGAGAGCGACTGTGATGATTGCATTTTTGCTCGCGGCCGCGGTCCAGCCTGCGCCTGGCACGCCCCGGATTCGCGTTACACAGAAGAAAAGCGAGGATCGCTCGGTCCAGCTGTCGCCGGCGGATATGTTCATTGTTGCCGCGAACGCGGAGCGCGCGAGCCAGCTCGACACGGCCGAGACGATCTACCGGGCACTTGCAACCAATCCGGAGCTGCAGGTCCGCAACGAGGCGCGATTTCGACTTGCGCGGATGTTCGAGACCGAACGCCGGTTGGCCGAAGCCGCTTTTCTCCTTCGTAATATCCTCGACGAACAGGCGGACGCCCAGCCCGCACGGCTCGAGCTTGCGAAGGTGCTCGCCGCGATGGGCGAAAACTCCGCCGCCCGGCGGGCATTGAAGCAAGCGCGGGCCGGCCAACTTCCGGCCGACGTCGCGCTCCAGGTTGACCGCTTTTCCGAGGCTCTGCGAGCGCGAAAACCGCTGGGGGGCTCGATCGAGGTCGCGCTCACCAGCGACAGCAACGTCAATCGGGCGACGCGCTCAGACACGCTCGGCACCGTCATCGGCGATTTCACTCTGAATAAGGATGCGCGCGCGCAGTCCAGCGAGGGCCTCACCGTAGAGGGCCAGAGCTATGCGCGCTTCGGCCTCGGACGCGACCTGAGCCTCCTTGGAACGGTGTCCGGATCGGCGGACCTTTACCGCAAGTCGCGATTTAACGACGTTTCTTTGGGTGCAGCGCTGGGCCCGGAGCTGACGCTCGGAAAATATCAGATCCATGCCAGCCTTGGCGCGTCGCGTCGGTGGTTCGGGCAGAGACCATTTACCGACGCCGCCACGCTTCAGCTCGACGTCGCCGATCCGCTCTCAACCACCGCTCAGGTCCGCGGCGCCGCCGCCGCCAGTCGCATCTGGAATCATCTCAACGTGCTCGAGAGCGGGTATAGCTACTCGGCCCAGATTGCGCTTGAGAAAGCGCTGTCGATAGCCACCGGCGGCGGCGTTACGCTAACCGGCATCCGCCAGGCACTCCGCGATCCCGGCTACTCCACGACCTCAGGACAATTGTCGGTGTTCGGATGGCATAAAGCGCGTCAGCTCACCTATACCGGTTCGCTGACCTACGGCCGCCTCGTCGCCGATGAGCGCCTTCTTCTTTACCTCGATCGCCGCAACGAGGCCTCGTATCGAGCCACGGTCGGCGCCACCGCGCGGCAAATCCAGTTCCACGGCTTCGCTCCTACCATTTCATTGACCTTCGAGCGCAATCGAAGCCCGATCGAGATCTATGATTATGGGCGAACCGTTTTGGACATCGGCGTCACTCGCGCTTTCTGAAGGCGCGATAGCGCGAAGTCTCGATACGCGATCGGACAATCGAAGAGCCGCTGGCGTTCGCCAATCGTGCCGTTTACGGCGCGGGGATGATCGATTCACCTGTGTTCTTCAGTGGCATCGGGGGCAGCGGAATGCTCCCTCTGGCCTCGATCGTGCGCGCATCCGGAGCCAAAGTTTCCGGTTCGGACAGGTCGCTCGATGCGGGCCGTACTCCGCATAAGTTCGACTATCTCCGATCGCTCGGGATTCAGCTCTTTTCGCAAGACGGCTCCGGGCTTCAGCCCGGGATGACGCTGGTGACTTCGGCGGCTGTCGAGGACGATGTCCCTGACGTCGTCCGAGCTCGCGAACTCGGGCTCCGACATCTCGCTCGGCCGCAGTTCCTCGCCAGTCTGCTCAACTCCGCTCAACGAAGCGTCGCCGTCGGCGGCACGAGTGGCAAGTCGACGGTTACGGGCATGATCGGCTGGATTCTCCACGCCTGCCATCGCCAGCCCACGGTGATGAACGGCGCGGTGATGAAGAATTTCGTGACGCCGTCCGCACCCTTCGCAAGCGCCCTGGTCGGCGATCCTCAGCTGTTCGTCAGCGAAGTCGACGAAAGCGATGGATCGATCGCCCTTTACCGGCCCGAGATTGCGGTCCTCACCAACATCAGCCTCGATCACAAGGAGATGGACGAGCTTCGCAACCTCTTCGAAGGGTTTCTTGGGGCGGCTCGAAAGGCGGTCCTCAACCTCGACGATCCGGAAGTACGCGCGCTTGCCGAGGCGCTGTCGAAGGACAAGTTGGTCGGCTACGGCTTTGAGAGCCCGCCTGCCGATATCCGAGGAAGCGACGTGCAGCTGCGCGCAAACGGAGTCGGTTTCACGGTCAGTGCGGGCGATGAGCGCAATTCGGTCGAGCTTTCGGTCCCCGGGCTGCACAATGCCTCTAATGCGCTGGCCGCGATCGCAGCGACTCGGGCGCTTGGGGTTTCAATCGCCGATGCGGCCGCGGCGTTGGGTCGCTTCTGCGGCTTGCGGCGAAGGCTCGAGACGGTCGGCGAAGCCAGCGGAGTGACCGTCATCGACGACTTCGCGCATAACCCCGACAAAATCGCAGCCAGCATGGCGACTCTGCGCGCGCACCCTGGTCGGCTCCTGATCATGTTCCAGCCACACGGATTCGGGCCGCTGACCAAGATGGGGGAGGAACTGGCAGGCGCCTTCGCCGACGGCATGGCGGGCGACGACCGATTGTATCTTCCCGACCCGGTCTACCAGGGCGGGACGGTTGAACGGACCCGTGGCAGCGACTGGCTGGCGGGGGAAGTGAATGGCCGCGGCCACGATGCGGTTCATCTCCCCGAGCGAGCGAAGATCGGCGAGACGATGGTTGCAGAGGCGCAGCCCGGCGACCGGATCGTCGTGATGGGGGCCCGCGACGACACTCTGATTGATTTCGCTCGCGAACTCGTGGAGCTTTTGGCAAGCCGGAACTGATTGCGCGCTGCGGCGTCAGATAGTCATGGCCGAGCCTGGAACCGTCACTGGCTGGAAGCTTCCGCAAATCGAGCGCGAGCTGCTACTTCGCCGTTTCCCTCCAAAATATGAGAAGGTCGATGCGGATCATGTGACGTTGCGCACCGGCGCGACGCCCGAAACTCCGCTTCCGGCAAAACCCGAGACCTCGAAAGTGGTCGGCCGCGCCGACGATGGACGCAGCCTCGAATGCCTGGTCGTCGAGATCGACGGTACCTGCGACCGGCCCGACGGCTCGACCTACCATATCACCTGGTCGCTCGGGCCCGGCCGGCGGGCGCGCGAGAGCAATGAAGTGCTTCGCGATCGCGGCTGGGACTTTATCGATGCGCCGGTCGCGGTCGAGCTTGAGCCGGCGCGCTTCTGACTTCCCGGCTGTTTCTCGATGCGGATGGCGTGCTTGCCGATTTCGAGCATGGAGCGCGCGAAGTGCTCGGGATGAGCCCGAAGGCTTTCATTGCCAAACATGGGCGAGAATCATTTTGGAAGCGCCTGGCGAAGGTCAGGAACTTCTACGGAATTCTCCCGGAGATGCCCGACGCACGGCGGCTGTTCGATGCGGTCGAGCACCTCAAGCCGACGATCCTCACCGGCCTTCCGATCGGCGCCTGGGCCGCTCCGCAGAAGATCAAATGGGCCGCGGAGCATTTCCCAGGAGTACCCATCATCACCTGCATGGCCCGCGACAAGCACTTGCACATGCAACCCGGAGACGTGCTGGTCGACGACCGCGAGAAGCACCGCGCGGCCTATGAACAAGCTGGCGCGGTGTTCGTGCATCACTCGAACGCCGACGACAGCCTCAGGCAGCTGGCGGAGATCTTCCCGTCGGTGAAGTTGCGGCTCTAACGGCCCCAGTAACGACGAAGCGACCCAGCGCGTGCTGCTGGATCGCTTCGTTACGCTCGCAAAGCTGCGATCAAATCTTAGGCCGCGGCCTGGAGATCGACCTTTTCGACCCACTCCGGCCAGAACACGGGTTCGCGACTCGACCAGCCCGGAGCGGTCGCGGCGCTCTCGCTGATCGACTGAAGCAAAATGCGCCGACGATCCGGGTGAAGATGCGGAAGCGCGGCCGCCGCGCAGAAAGCCGCCGGGAGCCACGGCCTCGAGGCCGCGCCGATCAGGCGCTCGTAAAGGAATCGGTAGGCCGCGAAATTTGGCAAGCGGTCCTGGCCGAGGTCGAACGCGGAAACCGTTATCAGCATTCCGATGAACGGCTCGATCATGTCGAGGCCGCTGTCGTCGGGCACCTGAAGGCGCAGATGATCGAGCTGCTTGTAGAGGCGCGCCTGGGCACGAATCGAGGCGGCTTCGCCCTCGTCCCGGGCCCAGCACTCGATTGCGTCCCGTCGCCCATATGCAACATCGAGCGACCTTCGGATGTAGCGCTGCGTCGCTTTCGAGAAGCTCGCAAACTCCTTCATCTCCGAGATCAGCATCGCGCCGCTTGCCGGCTGGCTGGTCCGCGTAATCATGAACCCGACTCCTCTTGCCCAGGCGGGATCATGCGGCCGGCATGGTTTCGAGATACTTAACCACAGTCCCACCCCCCGTTAAGGATTGAATCAGAGGGGAGTCACCGCGTCTAGGGTGGAAATTCACCCCGATGCTCAAAACTGTGGATTGTTGATTTATTGCAACGGCGCGATTTTTTTGTAACGAAACTTATTCAATGCTCTGGGTTGGCCGAGGAACCGCAGCCGTTCCGCCTGCCGCGAAGCCGGTGCGCTTGTTGCCTTGCTCGAACGGGTGTGCCCAAACTACCGCCATCATCAGATGAACGGCGAGCGCAGCCAAGCCCGCAGCTTCATCATAATGGAAAGGCTGGTGTGGTCGCGCAGGCGCGCTCTGCAGCTCGTGCGGCCTGAGGACGCCGAACGTTCTTCAGAGAGCAACGTACCTGGAGCGTCCCGGTGATCGAGTTCCACATAGCCAGCGAATCCCTGAACAGTGGATCACGGACGTTTAGCCTATTCGGGAAAACCCGACGATGGGACTGGCTCGTCTTTTCCGCCTGGCTGAGCGGCAGCCGGAGGGTCCGACGCATCCATCGATTCGTCGCTCCCGACATCCGCTTTCAGATTTGGATCGTCGGGGTTCCGCTTGAGCTCCTGCTCGAGGCCTCGCTCGGGCGGCGCTGAGTGGACCGCGGGCGGGGGCTTGTCCTTCTTGGAATCGTTCACAGAATTCGCTTTCTCGGATACCATTCCTTTCGGGTAACGAGTGGCTGTGCGACGCGTTCCGACGCTTTGTTTCGACCGGTGGCGGCAGTACCTTCTGCCAACGGGCAGCGGGCGGTATTACCGGGCAGCGTTTTGCGACATGGAGGTCAGAATGTTCATGACGCGCGCACCGGTAGTTCGAAGTCGTTTCGACGACTGGCCGCTAGCCTTGAAATCGATCCTCGGGTTTTGGTTTTTCTATCTCCTCACCGTCGTCGCTCGAGCATTCCTCGGCCGCGACCCAGTGACCGTGCTCGAGAACAAGTCCGTGACGATCGTTGCCGGCGTGATTCTAACGTTCGGAGTCTATGCAACGATCAAGGTCTTCGCTGGAGGAGCCGCACTGCGGCGCCAAATTCTGGTCGCGGGCGCGGCTTCCATCATCGCCGGTGGTGCGCTCGCTGCATTCCTGATCGCCGCCGACCGCTATCAGGACAAGCCCCACGATGAGTTCCAATATGTTTCCAAGGAAGGCTATGAGGTCACCGAGGAGGGCGACCAGACCCGGATAGATCGTCCGAACGCCCCGCCGGTCGTCTTGACCTATCCAAGCGTGAGCGAGCTTCGCGCATACGAGCAGGTGCGGATGGCCGCCGACGTGATGGTCAGCTGGCTGTTCTTCTTTGTCGCCTGGAGCGCTTTCTACATCGCGATGCTCGCCCAATCCGAAGCGCACGGAGCGCAGAGCCGCGCCGCCGACGCCGAGGCGGCAGCCCAAGCCGCGCAGGTGCGTGCGCTCCGCTACCAGGTGAACCCGCACTTCCTGTTCAACACTCTGAACTCACTATCGTCGCTGGTGATGACGGGTCGGACCGACCGCGCCGAGGCAATGCTGCTTGCTCTTTCAACCTTCTTCCGAACGAGCTTGTCGCTGGATCCCGGAGCGAACGTCACCCTTGCTGAAGAGATCGACCTCCAGCGGCTTTACCTCGACATCGAAAAGGCACGCTTCCCTGACCGTCTGCATGTCGAGATCGACGTGCCACCGGGATTGGAACAGGCCCGACTCCCCGCCCTCATCCTTCAGCCGATCGTTGAAAACGCGATCAAATATGGCGTTTCGAAGAGCCGCAAAGCCGTCCTGATCAGGATCGAAGCGCGACTAATGGATGAACAACGCATGGTTCTGGAAGTCAGCAACCGCCTGAGGAACGGAGGCCGCGACGAACTCCCGGCAGCCACTCATGAGGGCACTGGCCTCGGCCTCGCCAACGTTTCCCAACGGCTCGACGCGCGTTTCGGAAGCCGGGCGACTTGCCGATCCGGGCCGATGAAGATGGGCGGATATAAGGTCGCGATCACGATGCCGGTCGAAACCAATGCCTGACGAGGATCTGCTTCGGGTTCTAATCGCCGATGACGAGCCGCTGGCCGCGGAGCGTTTGCAACTTCTGCTTGCGCGAGCGCATGGTGCGCAGCTTGTCGGCACGGCAAGCGACGGCGATTCCGCGATCAATCTCACCAACGCCCTGCATCCCGACGTTCTCCTCCTCGACATCGCCATGCCTGGCCTGGACGGCATCGCGGTCGCCCGGGCACTCGCCGCACAGGAACCATCACCGGCGGTCGTCTTCGTCACCGCTTTCGACCATTTTGCAGTTGCCGCGTTCGAGGTCGAGGCAGTCGACTATCTGATGAAGCCCGTGGAGCCGGGACGGCTTCAGCGAGCGCTCGACCGCGCGGCATCCTATCTCCGGTCCCGCGCCGATGAGCCGCAGCCGGCAAAGGGCTCGAAATGGCTGGAAGAATTCTGGGCTTCGGACCTCTCGGGCCTGGTTCGTATCGCCGCTCAGGACGTCGACCGAGTGTCAGCCGAGCGCGACTATATGCGCCTCCATGTTGGGCGCCGTAGCTGGCTCATTCACCACTCGATGGCGGCGCTCGAGGAGGGGCTGAACCCCGACCTGTTCGTGCGCCTGCACCGCTCGGCGATCGTTCGGAAGGACTTCATAACCGGGTTCACTCGCAACCAGTCGGGCCGGTGGATCGCGCGCCTCGCCGACGGCTCCGAGCAACCCGTCGGACGGCTCTATTCCGATCGGGTTCGAGCGATCGCTGGACGTTAAGCGCCCACCGCGAACGAAGCGGTCGGAAGCAGCAGCGCCGACGAAATGACCACCGCGGCCAATACGCAAAGAATCCTCGACATCGCGGGTCTCCCTTCTTGAAGCGACGCGAAGGAGAGCTGGGGATGGGGTTAAACCTCCTCCGCGTCGCTGCATCATATGAGCCCTCAAAGTGACGAGGTCGCGAACGCATCGATGACAGCTTGGCGTTTTTCGGCGGCCCGACAGGCGTGTTCCGCTATTCGCCGGACCGACGAACGGGGGTCAGCTGGCGTTCATCTTTCCGGCTGATTTTGGAGACCGATTGACGAGCGCGGCGAGAGCGACATCCATCGTGACATTTCCGATCGTTCGAAAAATGTCTGGGACCATCTCAACGGCAACCAGGAGCGCAAGCGGGGCTATGGGAACGCCAAGCGCAAGCGCGATCGGAGCGATGGAACTGATATAGGTCACCTCACCCGGCAGGCTGACGGCGCCGTAGCTCATCACGGCCCCAACCGCCGTCGCCGCAATCATTTGCGCAAGGCTCGGATGCAGACCCAGCCAATGTGCAATGTAAAAAGGAACAGCGACGTTCATGGCGGGCCCGGTCGCTCGAAACAATGCGACCGCAATCGGCAAGGAGACGTCCGCCACCTCCTCGCGAATGCCCATCGCGCGCGACGCGGACAGCATAGCGGGCAGGCAGGCAAGCGAGGAGCGCGTCGATATCGCCACCGCTTCCGGAGCGATGATCGCGCGCATGAAAACGGAAGCTCGAATGCCGCCGCCGAAAATTGCGATCGGATAGGCCACAACGGCAACGATGATGCCAATCACGGAAATGAGAATGATGTAATGGCCAAGGCCGGCGAAGGCTGCACCTCCTGCGGCCGAGCCGACGACGAGCGCCAAGGCGAAGACGCCAAGCGGCGCGATCCACAACACCCACTCAATGATCACCAGCAACGCGTCCGCAATCGCTTCGAACAGAGTTACGACCGCCCGTCGGCCCGTCTCCGCGATGTATCCGAGCGCAAGTGCGAACAGCACCGAGAAGACGACGAGCGGAAGAATGTCCCCGTTGGCTGCGGCGGAAACGACATTGTCGGGAATCACGCCTTTGAAGAACTCCGCAATGCCGGGGAGTGAGGCTGGAGCCTTGCTCTCAATTCCCGCGAGCGCGGTCTGAAGGCCTGCTGCCGTTTCACGGGGCAGTGGAAATAACTTGGTCAACAAGAGGATCATCAGCGCACCGAACACCGCAGATACGGTGCAGATGATGGCGATCCAGATGACCGACCGACCTGCGATGCGGCCGGCGTGAGCGGCCTCGGCACTCTTTGAGATACCAACGACAAGCAGCGCCACGACGAGCGGGATGACCGTCATCTTCAGAGCGTTGAGCCAAAGCGTTCCGACAAAGCTTGCGGAGCCGATCAGCGCGTCGTGAGCGCCGAGCCGGGGTGACAGCGAGCCGGCGATCAATCCAAGGACGAGCGCCGCCAGCGCCCAATAGGCGCGGTATCCGGCGCTCTTTCTAGGTTCCGAACCTGCCTTCTTGCTCAACGCGGCTTCCGGAACTCGAAGATGAACCGGTCAGTCTTCCCACGCACCTTTGGATCGAACACGAGAAGATTATGATCGTCTGAGCGATTACGAAGCAGATCGCTGCTCTTCACGAATGCGAAGCCCGCCCGCTTGAAATCAGCTCTCACCACATTGGGGTCGATCCGATGGTATTTGTCGACCGTTGCGCGCGTGTCCTTGTTGGGATCGGCGATATGATCGATCACGGCGATCACTCCCCCGGGCTTCATCGCTCCATAGACGGTCTTCAGGAACGCATCCGGGTCCATCTTCGGCACCTTGTATTTGTCGCTCTGCCAATAGGTGTCGTGATAATTGTTGTTGAGCATCACGAAGTCGGCGTAATTTTTCGGCAGCGCCGGCGCCTCGAACGGCGACACGGTCAACGAGACGTTGGGATGCTTCGCTTCAAAGGCTTCGAAGGCTTTCTTCTCGTCAGGCCCGTAAAATTGCTCCGCCTCCCACACTGTGTCGTGACCTCTGGGTCCGACCACCGGAGCCATGATCTCGGCCCAATATCCATTGGCTCCGAACAGATCGAGCACATGCATCCCGGGCCTCAGCCCAAGAAATCGAAGGACTTGCGCGGGCCTTCGACCCGCATCGAGCTTCATGTTGTCAGCAGTTCGATCGGGCGAGGCGACGGCCGTCGAGATCGAAACCGGCCGCTGCGGCGAGGCGATTGCCGAACCGAGAGTGGTGGAAAGCGCGAGTGCCGCGGCAATGATCTTCAAATGACGCATGGTCTATTCCCCTTCGCCGAGTTTTAGTGGTTCTATTGATGCGAACGAAGTTGCGCCAGCGTCACCCGAACGTCGTTGATCGGTTCGAAATTTTCGATCAAAATGCCGTTCATGGGCCGTTAGCTGGGGGGTAGCATGGCAACTGTCGCCGCATCGCCGGAAGACCGCAGGGCGTCCGAGCGCAGATTCTATTCGCGAATGGCCCTTTTCCTCGTGGCGCTCGTCCTGGCGGGCTTCGGACCAAGCTTCTATCTAAGAGGCATCGTGCCGTCTTACCCGCGGCCGAACCCGACGCTTCCACCCGCTGTTATTCTCCACGGAACAGTGTTCACGATCTGGATGACGCTGATCGTCGCGCAGACGCAGCTCATCAGCGCGCGCAAGCATTCGGTTCACATGCAGCTTGGCAAGGCCGGCATGCTGTTCGCGATCCTGATGATCCCAGTGATGTACATGACGGCGGTCGGCCAGGTCGCGAGAGCCAATCAGCCGCCGTTCACCGACCCACTGACCTGGACGATCGTTCCGCTTGCGGTGATCATTCCGTTCGCAGTGCTGGTCTGGGGAGGGTGGCAAAACCGACGCGACGTCCAGACCCACAAGCGGCTCATGCTGAGCGCCGCGATCATGGTCGTGATGGGCCCGGCCATCGGCCGACTTCCGATCGCACCGCCGACCGTCGCCGGTATCAGCATTCAGCTGATTGTCGGGACGTTCCTGTTCATTCCGCTCTTCATCCGCGACCGCAGGATCCTGGGCCACATTCATCCGGCGACGAAGCTTGGCTTCGCGATGGGCGCAATTACGGTCATGATCCCACTCGCGGTCTTCTGGCTCAATCTTCCTTGGGCGAAGATTGCCGCTCATCTTCCAGGGGTCGGGACCTAGGCGGCTTGAGCCTGCGTCATCGAAGCGAGGACCTTCATCGCTTCATGCGCTGAAGTGGCGGCGCCTTCTTGCCACATCGGCTGGTAGCTCAAATGCTCGCCAGCAAAGACGATTGGTCCTTCGGGCTTCAGCAGCTCCTTATACATTTCTCCTCGATCGAGATTGCCGGCGCCGATGTCCGGATCCGGCCACAGCGGCCCGACGCCTTCCGAATAAGGCGTCAGGCCCCATGCAACTGTCACGCCCTTGCTTAGCAAATGTGAGCGGCCGGGATGCAACGCCTCGATTGAATCCCGGCTGATTCGGAAACGCTCGGAATGAGACAGTGCGGCGAAAGAATCGGGCGTGTCGTTATGATTCCAGCCCGCGCAATAGGCGCCGATGATCACTCCTCGTGGCGAACCGATCCCATGTGATGGATACATCACGTTTTCGTTGAGCCGGTCGGTCCAGGCGAGCCCACCGAAGATATGATCGTCGGTTTCCCAGAAGCGCGGCGCCTCGAAGGCTAGCTTGACGCTGTGAAGGTAGGCGGGCGCAGCGGCGATCGCGGCCGTCTTGGCCGCTGAAAAATCTGTCGGGATACGCGCCAGAATCGGAAGCGGCAGGGTGCAGATGCAATAGTCAGCATCGATCGCCTGCTTTCCCGGTCCATGCTCGACCCGGACTCGATGGCCGACTTCGGCGGATTGCCGACACCGGCGTCTTCAGACTGACGAGCGGCTTCACCTCATCGTAGATCGCATGAGCAATGCGATCCATTCCTCCGACCGGCTGAAGCATCGTCGCCTGCATGTCGGGAATATGCTCGAACAGATAAGGCAGGACGACAGCGCCTGACGGCGCGAGTTCCTTGACGCCGAGCGCAGGCAACGGAACCGGCGCCTGGAGATATCCTCCGCCTTCGACGGCGAAGCCCGATCGGCCGGTCGGAATGTAAACGCCGTCAGCACCGACATTTGCGTAAGGTGCGAGAAACCGCCGCACGGCATCGAGCTCGTCCTTGGGGACTGCCCCTTCGAGCGCCTTTCGGTCGATCGCCTTGGCGAGGAGTTCCGCGAGATGACCACGCAGGTCCTCGACCATCCGGCGTTCCTGATGGACCTTACCGCCAAAGTCCCAGCCAGCGTTGCGGTTGACGTTGACGAACGGCTCAAACGGCACTGCGAAACGGCGCGCATAGCTGAGGATCAGGCGGTGCGTGCTTGGGATGCGCGCTGCGCCGGCATTGAAATAGAGGCCGGGAGCGAAGGACGAGACCTGGTCGGAACGGCCGGCCTGAACGATACGGTCCCCGCCCCTGATGGTCCAGGAACGCCCGCCGATGCGTTCGCGGGCTTCCAGCACCGTAACCCGGTATCCGGCGCCATGAAGCCTGTAAGCGCAGATGAGCCCCGCAATTCCAGCTCCGAGGATGATTACCGACCGGCCACCGCCGCTTCCTCGCGGGAGCTCGAAAATCTCGGCGCCGGCAGGCGTCGGCACCGCCAGGCCCAGCGTCTCCATCGCCATGTAAGCAGCGCCGAGGCCGCCCGCTTTTCCGATATGCTCGAGCAATGCGCGGCGAGTGAGCGCCATGTCGCGTCTTCCCCTGATGCGGCGACTCGGCGCTGCCGCGCGCGACAGACTGACAGCAATTCAAGGTCACCGCCCGCGAATTTTCCCGCGCCGAGCATCGCTCGCGCGGCTTGCGCGTTCATCACCAACACCCCTCAAGTTGGAGCAAGCATATGACCGATCACAATTCGGGTGAAATCAGCGTTCTCAACACGCTGATCGCAACCACGATCGATAGCATCAACGGCTACGAGAATTCCGCAAAGGACATCGAAAGTCATCGCTTTGCGGACATCTTCCGCCAGCGCGCGAACGAACGCCGGCAGGTCGTCGAGGATCTCAGAGTGGAGGTCCGAAGGCTCGGCGGAAACGCCGAGGACGACGGTTCCCTCATGGGGAAAACCCACCAGCGCTTCGAGGATCTGAAGGCCGCGATTACGGGCAATGATGACAAGGCGATCATCAACGAGGTCGAGCGCGGCGAAGATTATCTCAAGGAGAAGTTCGAGGCAGCGCTCAATTCGGACGATCTCACCGGCGACGCTCGAACGACTGTTGAACGCTGCTATCAGTCGGTTCGCTCTGGCCATGACCAGATGAGCCAGCTGAAGCACGGCATGGAAACGGATGCCTAGCTAGAAGGCACCCTCACAAAATTGGAAAGGGCGGCTCTTCGGGGTCGCCCTTTTCGCTAATAACCCATTAGCGCGAGCACTTCGCGGCGGCTCCGTTCGTCCTCGCGGAACGTGCCCATCATCCGGCTCGTGGTCATCATCACTCCGGGCGTGGAAACACCTCGCGCCGTCATGCAGGCATGGCTCGCTTCGATAACGACCGCCACGCCCTTGGGCTGCAGATGCTGCCAGATCGCATCCGCGACCTGCGCCGTCAGTCGCTCCTGAACCTGGAGCCGCCTCGAGAAGCCGTGAAGAACCCGCGCGAGCTTGCTGATGCCGACCACTCTGTCGTTCGGAAGATAGGCGATTGCCGCCCGGCCGATGATCGGCGCCAGGTGGTGTTCGCAATGCGACTGGAACGGAATGTCCTTCAGGAGCACGATCTCGTCGTAGCCGCCAACCTCCTCGAAGGTGCGGCTGAGGTGGATCGCGGGGTCTTCCTCATAGCCCTTTGCATATTCGCGCCAGGCCCGAGCAACCCGCTTCGGCGTGTCGAGAAGGCCCTCGCGATCCGGGTCGTCGCCCGCCCAGCGGATGAGCGTCCTGACGGCGTCCTTGACGTCTTGGGGAACGTCGATCTTCGGCCCCTCTTCGACAAGGTCGCCATTCACGGGATCGCCGTTGTCATCAGTAGACATCATTGCTGTAGCTCCCACGCCATGTCGTCGGCCACAGCGGCCGCCTGATCCCGGATGTCGGGAATCGCGATGATTTCCCAATACCGGCCCTTCGTTAGAGGCCCGAGCGCCCACAAGCGTTCCCCCGCACGCGATTTCTCGTCCACATCGAGGCCGATCCCCAGTTGGTCGGGTTGGATTTGATCGCCGTCGAACAGCGAGCGAAGCAAGGGATCGCGAGTCCGCTCGATTGAATGGAGAGGCCCGGTGCAATTGAAGCCATAGTCGAAGCGCATCTGCTGGCTCGCCTTCGCGCCCCGGCGCCGAAGCTCGACCTCGAGGCCGTTGGTAGTTCCGCTCGCAGCGATCACCCGGCCCGCCATGACGGTCAGCCGGCCCTCGCCGATCAGGCGCTTGATGGTGGCCGAAACTTCGGGCGCGATTCGGTGGCGGTGAACGTCCCACCACGGCCGCGCGTGGCGCAGGAAACGGCTCTGCTGATCGAGATCAAGGCTCTGCCACAAGCGTTGGCTGTGCGGGCGCAGGCTGTCGATGGCCGCGCGCCATCCGACTTGGGCGGAACGAGCGCGGAGCCAGCTCCAGATCGACCGAACCCGTCCGTTTGGAACGTCCTCCAGCTCAACCGGCGCCGGTTCAAAATCGGCATGGCCTCTGGGAATGAGCCCTCGGCGCGAAAACGCGACGATTTTTCCCTGGTGCCCGGCCGCATCGAGCGACAGCACCAGATCGACCATGGTCAGGCTCGTTCCGACTAGCAGGGCATCGCCGCCCGAAGCGACCAGATCGTGAACGGCGGCGGCCGCATCCGCACCCCATGGATTGGCAATGAAATACTTGCCCGCACTCGCGAAGGCGCGAAGCGGCTCGGGGTCCTGGTTACCGATTGCGAGCGCCAACGCCTCAGCTTCGATGGTGGACCCATCACTGAGCTCGACCCGCCACCGTCCATCCACGCGGCTGGCGGCCTTTGCCGATGCATCCACCAGGACCGTTCGACCGCACTCAACAGCAGTATCAAGCAATTCGCCGAGATACCGGCCGAACAGGCGCCGCTGAGCGAACCCCCGCCGGTCACCACCCTCCTCTTCGAAACGCTTCGCGAAATGGTCGGGCTCACCGGCAAGAGCGCTCATGCCTTCGGCACGAACGTTGAGGAGGTGCGCGCCCTCGGTCGTCGAATAAGCAACTCCGCGGCCAGCTCGGCCACTGCCGTCTATGAGCACGGATTGGATTGCACGCCGCGAAAGCTGGACGGCAAGGATCGTTCCCGATGCACCGCCCCCGACAATCGCAACCGGAAACAGCAACTCAGATTTCGTAGTCAGGCCAGCTCTCCGGATTGGCGGCGTTGGCTTTGCGCTGTGTCATATGGTCGTGCATGCGGTCCACCGTCTTGCCGGCAGTCTGTGTAAACCAGGCCGGAACCAGCGCATGAACAAGGCAAGCCGCGCCCGCAGCGATCAGGGTCGCACCGATCACGATCGCGCCAAAGCCGTGCTCGCCCCAACTCATGCCCAGCGAGCGCGGATGCTCGACGAACATCCGGCGCAGCGTCCCAGACTTGCCTTCTCGTTGCGGATGCGTGGTCGCCATAGCCAAACCCTCTTTGAATGCTGGCGACCCCGACTGGATTCGAACCAGTGGCCCTCAGATTAGGAATCTGATGCTCTATCCTGCTGAGCTACGGGGTCGCGCCAGGTCACGAATAGGGATGAGCGCCCTTCCGATCAATTGACCGCGTTCAATTGAGCTGTTCGGGAGGCCTGACCGGAAGTGGCAAAGGGGCGACCGGAACGCCTTCTTCGACGAGCGATTTCGCCTGGTCGAGAGTCGCATTCCCATGCACCTGCTGCGGCTCCATCTCGCCGCTGTGGATCGCGCGGGCCGTGTCGGCAAACTTGTCCCCCACCCAGCGCGAGTTGCTGAGCAACTCGGCCTGCATTGCGGCGAGCCGGGCAAACGGATCGCCCGAACCCTTCTTCGGAACTCCCGGGGCCATCGGTGCCTTTTCGATATTGGCGGACTGGCAGAACGGACATTCGACAAGCCCTGCCCGCCGCTGCTCGTCATAATCAGCGTTCGATCGGAACCAGGCCTCGAACGTCTCGCCGCCATCGCGGCATTGAAGATCGAAGACGATCACAAGGTCACCGCCTCCGGTATGAGGCGGCGGTGGTTGAGCGAAGGTATTCGGCCGCGGACGTCCGAGATGCGCTTGAGGTCGATGTCCACAAAGCCAACGCCCGGCTCCTCGCCCATGTCGAGGAGGACATCCCCCCAGGGGTCGACCACGAGTGAATGTCCGAACGTGACGCGGCCGTCCTGGTGATGACCGACCTGCGCTGCGGCGACGACAAAGAGCCCCGCCTCGATCGCTCGAGCACGCAGCAGAATGTGCCAGTGCGCTTTTCCGGTGGGAACGGTGAAGGCCGCGGGAACGGCGATCACGTCGGCGCCGGCTTCCGCGAGCCTCGCGAAAAGGCCGGGGAAGCGAAGATCGTAGCAGATGGTGAGGCCCAGCTTTCCAACCGGCGTGCCATTGGCAAGGACGACTCCGCTGCCGGCGGAATAAACATTGGATTCGCGCCAGCTTTCGCCGGTGGGAAGGTCGACGTCAAAGAGATGGAGCTTGTCGTAACGCGCTCGGACCTCGCCTTCGCGATCGATGAGGAAGCTGCGATTGGCGACCTTCCCGTTGCCGGCGAGGACCGCGATTGAGCCGAGGTGAAGCCAGATCCGATGATGCCGCGCCATCTCGCGGCACGAGGCGAGCACCTCATCCTCCTCTTCCGAGCGAAGGTTTCTTGCAGCACGCGCCGAATCCTTGTCGAGCAATCCCGACATCTCCGGAGTGAACAGCATTTCCGCGCCGCCGGCTGCAGCCTCGCCAACCACCTGTTCGAGCCGGCGCAGATTGTCCCTCGGGTCGATCCCGGTCGTCGACTGGAAGAGTGCGATTCGAGTCATCAGGAAATAAGATCGTCCAGACGTCCCGTCCGTTCAAGCGCCACCAGGTCGTCGCAGCCACCGACGTGATGCTCGCGAATGAATATTTGCGGGACCGTGGTACGCCCGTTCGCACGCTCGATCATCTGCTCGCGGATCTCTCCGCCATAGTCCACCGATATCTCTCGATATTGCACGCCTTTGGCCTCGAGCAGCTCCTTTGCCCGCCAGCAATAGGGGCAAAAGGTCTTGGTATAGATTTCTATGCTCACTCCACCTTTCCCTCACCGGGATACTTAATCACTGACGTCAACGCATCAACTGCGAAGGTTTCACCACGCTTAGGCGGCTGACCGAAAACCCGCGAAATTTGGCGGGCACGGTCTCGCCAAGCTTCGATGCCCGTTCATCGCTTCTTGTCGCCAGCCCCGCCGCATCGCACAAACGCGCCGTGCCCGAGTTGTTCGACATCAAGCTGCGCGCTCTGCGCCGCGACCGAGCGGCTCGCTCGTCCCCCGAATTGTTCCTTTTCGAGCGCCTGTTCGAGGATTGTCTGGAGCGCATCGCGCTCATCGGCCGATCGTTCGAAAATGCTTTGCTGATCGGCTGCCCCGACCCCAGATGGCCCAAGCGGCTGATGGCGTTCGCGCCGACGGTGAAAGTCCTCGATCCGGGCGCCCTGTTCGCGGACCAAGCGGGCGGCTCCGTGATCGTGGAAGATTCATGGCAGCCGCGCAAAGAAACCTATGATCTCGTCCTTGCCATTGGAACTCTCGACACCGCCAATGATCTTCCACTCGCGCTGCGGCTGATCCGTTGCGCCATGCGGCACGAGGGTTTGTTGCTGGGCGTCGTCCCGGGCGGAGATACAATTCCCGAGCTTCGCTCCGCCATGCGCGTGGCGGATCAAATGTCAGGGACGGCTTCGCCCCACGTCCACCCCCGGATCGAAGCCGCCGCCCTGTCCCCGCTGTTGCTGGATGCCGGATTCGAAAGGCCGGTCGTCGACGTCGAGCGTGTACGAGTGTCGTATCGCTCGCTCGATCGGCTGGTCGCCGACCTGAGAGCGATGGCAGCAACCAATATCCTCACCGCAAGGGGACGGCCGCTGAAGCGTTCCGAAGGCCACGCCGCGTCACAGGCATTCCGAGCAGCCGGCGACGGCGCTCGAACCATCGAGACGTTCGAATTTCTTCATTTCGCCGGATGGACATCTCCACGGATGATGCCGCGTTAACCGCAGTTGCGGTAAGACTTGTTAACCCCACATGCCGTACACCCGCCGCGTGGACGTGGACCAGAGGAGGGTGGCGTGATCGCTATCCGATATTATCTGCGCATGCTCGCGATAAGCGAGCGTGGTGCAACGGCAGTCGAATATGGGCTCATCTGCGCCCTGATCATCCTTGCGATGATTGGTGGCCTTCAGGCCCTGGGCGGCGGCGCAAACGGACTTTACGGGACGGTTCTCTCGAACGTATCTGCCGTGATGTGAGGCCGAAGCTCAGCTTCGCCGAGCCCCGTAGACAATCAATTTCACCCTCTGGCCGGGGACCAGGGGGCTGTTGGCCGTCAACCCGTTCAACGTCAGGAATCGATCGAGCTTGAGGTCGCTATAGGCCATTTGGTTGGCGAGCGATTGTATCGTGTCACCCGGCGCCACCGCCACGATGTGAATGACTCGAGGCCGGATCGCTGCTGCTTCAAACTGAGTGATCTTGCGCAGAGAATTCACCATCGGCGCAAAGGGCCCGATCCCGGTGCCTCCGCGAGTCAGCATGACAAAATGATAGACGTGCTGCTCGTCCCATTGATAGGCGACGACGGTCGCATCGATGACTCCGGAATTGGTTCTCACGTGCGTCGTCGTGAATTCAACAGGCATTCCATTGATCAACGTGCGCTGCGGACGGGGAACTGGAATTTCCGCCTGCCCGCGAATGAGCTGGCTGAAAACACGGGCAACATAATCGTCGAGTGAGCCCCTGTACTGACCGCCGCTAAACTGCGCTTTGCCGGCAGAGCCTGAGACCGTTACCGCATAGGTTCCGTTCGACATCAAATAGCCGGCAGGAACCCGGAACTGGATTCGAAGGTCGGGATGGGTGAACACCGGCCCATCGATGATTCCCTGTGCCGGATCGTCATCGACATACATGCCCTCGAGCATATTGAGGAAGGGGTTGCGGTTCGAAAGTCCAGTTCCGAGCCGTCCGGTCGACCGCGCTTCCTGAAGTGCCCGCTGCATGCGGTTCTCACTCAAGGGATGAGTGAGCGCCCATTCAGGGATTCGCCGGTTCGTACGACCCTGGACACGCGCCTCCAAAGCAGTCGTCCGGGCGAGTGACTCGAGCAATTGGGCCGCGCCCGAAGGATCATAACCTGCAGCGATCATGTATCTCAGTCCAAGCGTGTCGGCCTGATATTCCTGGTCGCGCGAGAAGCTCAGACTTTCGAGCTTTACTTCGAGCAGGTTTCGAACGGCGATCTGGTTGGCGAGGCCGCCCATCATTTGCCCCATCATGACATAGGGCAGGGCTTCGCGGGCAAGCTCGCGCTCAACCGCCTCGCGCTGATGCGCATGATTTGCCGCGATGTGGCCGACTTCATGACCAAGAGCGAAGGCAAGCTGAGATCGTTGCCCATGAGGGCCATCAGCTGCCGGGTGATATACACGTAGCCACCGGGCACCGAGAAGGCATTCTCGACGGCCGAGTTGAGCGTCGTGAAGTGCAAGGCCTGACCGGGAGCGGCAATCCCGGAGTAGCTTGCTACGCGCTGTCCAACCGCTTGAACATAGGCTGCGCGAGGACCCGTTTCAGCGCCGCCAAGTTGTTCGATGAACTGCGTGTTCTCGCGTTGCCCTTGCGCAACGTCACGCGGGTCGAGGGTTCGGACCTGCTGCGCTGCTGCCGGTGCGAGCGCGAGAGCAGCAGCGAGGATAAACAGAACGCTTTTCCGCATTTTCTGGCTGCCACCTCCGTTAGAGCGGGACACCAAACCCTCGTTACTTTGAACGGAGAATGACTGGACTGGCCTGGGGCCCTCAGCCGATTGCGAGATATTTGGCGCGGCGCTGCGCACGAAGCTCCTTCGGACCGAGCTTGCCGCTTCCGTCAAGCTCTTCAATGAGCGCGCCTTTCAATGCGCCGATCGCTGCATCGGGATCGCGTTGCGCCCCGCCGAGCGGCTCCTCGACAATGCGATCGACGATCCCGAGGGCCTGCAGATCGGCCGCCGTGATCTTCATCGCTTCGGCCGCCTCGGCGGCCTTGTCGGCGGTCCGCCACAGGATCGATGCACATCCTTCGGGGGAAATGACCGAATAGACCGCATGCTCGAACATCAGGACACGATTGGCGGTGGCGATTGCGACCGCTCCGCCGGATCCGCCCTCTCCCACGATCGCAGCGATCATTGGGACGCCAAGCTTCAGGCATTCCTCCGTCGAGCGAGCGATCGCCTCCGCCTGGCCGCGCTCTTCGGCCTGAACACCTGGGAAAGCGCCTGGTGTGTCGACCAGCGTCACCACGGGGATCCCGAACCGGTCGGCGAGCTGCATCAGCCGGATCGCCTTTCGATATCCTTCCGGTTTGGCCATTCCGAAATTGTGTCGGAGCCTGGTCGCGGTGTCGTCGCCCTTCTCGTGCCCGATCAGCATGACTCGGCGACCGTCAATCCTCGCAAGACCGCCGATGAGTGCCGGGTCGTCAGCGAATGAGCGATCTCCTGCAAGCGGTACGAAGTCTTCGGCAATGCCAGCCAGATAATCCTTGAAATGTGGTCGTTCGGGATGGCGCGCGACTTGCGCCTTCTGCCACGGCGTAAGCTTGGCATAAGTGTCGCGAAGCAGCTTTTTCGCCTTGGCTTCGAGGCGGCTAACTTCGGCGTCGATGTCGACGTCCGAGCTGTTTGCCGTTTCGCGAAGTCCCGCCACCTTGGTCTCGAGCTCGGCGATCGGCTTTTCAAAATCGAGGAACGTCAACATCTGCCCGAGCGGGTAGGACGAACGTGCAGCGGGCGTCAACGACCGCGGGTCGCCAGCGGGTGGCGGGCGTTGACCAGCTCGACCAGCCGGGCGCTGTCGACATGGGTGTAGATCTGCGTGGTCGCGATATCGGCATGCCCAAGGAGCGACTGGAGCACTCGAAGGTCCGCTCCCCCCGAGAGCAGGTGGGTGGCAAAAGCGTGGCGAAGCACGTGTGGACTGACACGCTCGGGCAAAATGCCGGAAGTCGGCAGCCATCGATCGAACGATCTGGAAGAGGCGCACTCGGCTGAGATGAGACCTGCCGCTGGGAAACAGCCAGGGCGACGAGGAATCCACACCTTCAAGCCATTTCGCGACCGCACCTTGCGCCCGCGAGGAAATCGGCACGAGCCGCTCCTTAGCACCCTTGCCTCGAACCATCAGGAATGGCTGGCCGGGCCGGACAGCGCCGCGCGGGAGGCCGACCAGCTCGCTCGCTCGCAGTCCCGAGCCATAGAGGAGCTCAAGCAGGGCGAGATTACGCCTCGCAAGCGCTTCGCCGCTGGCAGCGCGTTCCTCGGCGGCCTCGAACATCCGCCGGACTTCCTCCTCGTCCAGGATCCGCGGCAATGGACGCTCGAAGCGCGGCCTCGGCAAGGCGGACGAAGGGTCGTCGCGGCGAAGCCCCTCGTCGACGAGAAAGCCGAAGAACCGCCTGAGCGCAGCAGACCGCCGCGCGACCGTCGAAGGCGCAAGGTCGGACCAGCTGCTTCCGAGGCGCGAGATATCCTCGAGCGAAGCCGACCCAATCGATCCCAGCACCTGTGCCGATCGGTCGAAGTCATTGCGATAGGCAGCGAGCGTAAGTTTCGACGCGCCCGCTTCGGCCGCCATCATGTCGAGGAACCGGTCGACAAGCGCTCGGTCGTCGGGGATCACGTGCGTGAGAGGGCCTCGGCCGCGATCATTCGCGCCGTAAAGTCCTGGTTGGTGCGATAAAGCGCGGAGATGGAATGATAAAGGTGAGCCGGGGGGATCTTGTCCCATGTGGTGGTTTGAAAGCCCGTTCCAGTGAGCACCGTGACCGAGCCAGACTGGCCGCGATCGGCTGAAGCGTCGATCATGCGAGTCCAGCTTGTCGACGCTCCAAGGCCGAGGCCATAGCGACGGTTGAGCGAATTGGCCGTATCGACGCTGATTCGCCCGAGCCCTGCGAGGCCGGCGACGAGGAAGGCGCTACGGAGCTTCTGCGGGCTATGGTCACGGCGGATGAAGCCGGTGATGCGGCTGCTCGCCACGTCAGAAACATTGGGGGCGCCAAGAGCAAGCATCGCCCAGCAGCGGTCGCTCGCCCCATCGTCCATTGACCCAACCACGGCAATCCACCGAGCCGCCGCCCGGTCGTAGCCCGCTGCGAGCATCGCCGAGATGAGGTCCGGAGCGTCTTTTGCGAGCTTGGCATCGGGCACGATCAGAGTTGCAGCGCGCGCAACCAATGCACGCGTCGCTTCCTTCTGAAGCCCGTCCTTGCCGAGGCCGAGCATATGGCGGATCGCGTCGAGACGTGCTGCCTCATCCTTGCCCACGAAAGCCTGGCGGAGCTGCCACGCGTCGGTTGTCGGCAAATCGCTGGGGTCGGTCGTGTCATAAATCGCCGAATAGACGTCGACCAGGCTTTGCGATGAGAACACGCCGAGGCCCGTGGCCACCAAGGCGGAGTCGAGCCGCTGTTGCGGCGTGAGCAGCGGCGCACGTGCCTCGAATGCGCGCAATTGCGGTGACGCCGTCTTCACCAAATTGTCCGGCGGCACCATCCCGGTCGCCACCGAAAGCCCAAAGCGCCACGCAGTCAGGACATCGACTGGGGCCCAGTCGATCGTGGCGGCGCGCCCGCTGCCAGCCGCACCGATGACCTTTTGAGCAAGACCAAGATCGACGCCGCCGATCCGTCCATGTCGCCGGGCGTCATCGATCTGCCGCGACGCGGTCTCGGAATCTCCTGCCAAAGCGGCGCACATTGCCTGGACGAACGGAGCAATCTGCGGGTCGTATTTCCGAATGCCGCTTTCGATCGGACACAATGCTGCAGCGTCGGCATTCGCAAGCGCGGACTGGACAGCGACCTGCACCATTTTCGGAGTGAAGCGGTCCGTATCGACATCGGCGACGAGCATGCGCGCGCCATCCGCTTCGCCCATGCGCAAGAGCAGCCAGGTGCGCTCGGCAGCCCAGTCGATCGGGTTTACATCGCGCGGCGCCCCCGCCTTTGCGAGCAGAGCGTCGCGAAGTGCGATATGCGCCCACCTCGAACCGATCGGCACGTCCATCCGCCGCATCAAAGTCGACAGGAAGGCGCCGCTCGCATCGCCCCAGGGGTTGTTTCCGAGGCCCTGCGCGACGGGATCGAGCTTGCCCACTAGCCGCGGATCGCGTCGCGCCCAACCGGGATATTCGATCGGCGGCTGAACGGGCTCAGACGGTTGGAGCTGGAGTGGAGCGATCTCCTCGACCGCGGTTTCGTCACCGGCCCCAGAGTTGTCGCTGCTGAGCGCCGGCGATGTCGCGGACGGCTGTGGCTGAGGCTGAACCGCCCCGATACCGCCGTTGGGAAACTGGTTTGCGGCGGGTGCCGTTTGCGCGACCACCTGCGCGATGGCGGGAAGCGCGATCGCGGCGGCAGCAGCTGATACAATCAGTAACGGCTTAATGTGCATCGCTCTTGGCAGTGGTTCCCTGAGGCACCGCGATCTCGATCATATGGGTCGGCTGCGCCTTAGGCACAGTTGAGAGGTAAAACAGCGCGCCGACAATGACGACGAGCACGATGATGAGCACCAGCAATCTCGACATGCGGGCGCTTTTGCCGAGCGGGTGAGCCGCTGTATAGCCCTTTAAGGATATGGACATGGCGAAACGTCTCGACCGGCCGGTTGTGCTGGTCGGCTTGATGGGGGTTGGAAAGTCAACGGTAGGGCGGCGCCTTGCCCGGCGGCTGGGCCTGCCGTTCGTCGACAGTGACGCAGCAATCGAGGATGCCGCTGGACTTTCCCCGGCCGAGGTGTTCGAGCGCTACGGCGAGGACGATTTTCGAGATGGTGAGCGACGGCTCGTCGCTCAACTCATGGAAGGCGATGTCCGGGTCATCGCCACAGGGGGCGGCGCCTATGTCGATGCTCGAACTCGCGAGCTCCTCAACACTCGCGCAATCACCATCTGGCTGGATGCTCCGGTCGAAATTCTCGCGGAGCGGACGTCTCGGCGTGATACGCGCGCTCAGCTCAGGAACGGCGATCCCAAGGGCACCTTGGAACGCCTGGCCGATGAGCGGAGACAATCTTACGAACAGGCGCACATTCATGTGAAGAGTGGCTCCGGCGCGCATAGCGACGTCGTCGACGCGATCATGCGCGCCCTCGATCAATATCTTACAAGAAAGGCCTAGGCCGGAGTCGCCGCCTCGTCCGGTAGCGGGCGATCCTCGCCGAAGGACGTCTCCCAGCCCGCCCGGATATCGCCGGTCTCGCGCTGCCGCTCCAGTCGATCGCAATCGCGAATCCGATATTCACTCTCGACCCGCTCAATCTCACGGGTTGTAACGCCGCTCGCCCGAAGAGCAGCCTTGCCCATGACGACCGCGCTTTCGAACAACTCGCGCTCGGCAAGAACGAGATCGAGCCCGCGCAGATCGATGAGGTGCCGGCGGTCGAATGCCCGAACCATGACGGAGGCTTGCGGAAATGCGTCGAGCACGGCCTTCACCGCGCTTCGTGACAGCTCGCCGTCCACATTGTCGTTGCAGAAGGCAATGACCTTCGCAATCTCGGCGCCGGCGGTACGCAGAAGATCGATGCGAAGCCCATCGCCATAATAGACCTTGGTTCCCAACTCGCCCGATAACTCGATCTGGCTTGGCTTCTTGTCGATGATGGTAACGCCGATGCGCTTTGCCTGGAGCATTTGCGCGACCGTCTGACCGAACCGGCCGTAACCGACGACGATCGCGCTGCTCTGTGGCGACAGCTCGGGCCCGTCGAGCCCTTCCGCCGACCGTGTCTCCCGACGTTCGAGCCAGTCGGTGAGGCGCATGAGGAACGGCGTGGTGACCATCGACAGCGTGACCACGGCGCTGAACAAGGATGCCGCCTCGGGCGTGAGCAGGAGCGCAGCGGTCCCGAGGCCGAACAGGACGAACCCGAATTCACCGGCCTGACTTAGCAGCAGCCCGAGCCGGAAGCTCCGGGTCCAATTGCAGCTGAACGCTCGGTTGAGGAGCGTGATCAGCGCAGTTTTCGTGGTGATCACTCCGGCAGCGAGCAAGAGCACGAGCAGCGGTCGAGCAGCGACGAGCTTGAGGTCGAGCAGCATCCCGACCGACAGGAAGAACAAGCCAAGCAGGATCGAGCGGAACGGCTCGACGTCGCTTTCCAGCTCGTGCCGGTAAGGCAATTCGGCGAGCATCACACCCGCGACAAAGGCTCCGAGCGGTACCGAGAGGTGGAGTGAATGCATGACCGCAGCCGACCCAATGACCGTGAACAGGCCCGCGACGATGAACAGCTCGCGCTCGCCGAGCCGCCCGACCAGGCGGAAAAGCGGATTGAGAATGAAGCGGCCGACAAGGACCAGCCCGATCACCGCCAACACCGTATATAAAGCGAGCGCCAAGCCGACCGGAGCGCTTGGGTCCGGCGCCCTGCGAGCCATCGCAGCGATGATCGTGATCATTGGAACGATCGCGAGATCCTGGAACAGCAATATCGAGAAGGCACGCTCGCCCTGCGGAGTGTTCAGCTCATTGTCCGAACGAAGCATCGGAAGTACCTGGGCAGTCGAGGACAAAGCGAGCGGCAGGCCGATCGCAAGCGCCGCCTCCGGCGTTAATCCGAGCATCACGTAGAGAAGCCCGCTGATCGCCAGTCCGCACAATACGACCTGCGCAAGCCCGAGTCCGAAGATGTCTTTACGCAGACGCCACAGCCGGCTCGGCTGGAGCTCCAGCCCGACGATGAACAACAGAAGCGCGATGCCGATGTCGGTGACGCTGGTTAACTGCTCGGGGTCCTTGATCAGCCGCAGGAGTTGCGGTCCGATCAGCGCTCCGGCAACGATATAGCCGAGGGTCGCTCCGAGCTTCAGACGGCGAAACAGAGTGACGAACAGAAGCGCCGCACCGAGCATGACGGCACCGCTTTCGAGGATCGCGGTAGTCGCCTGAGCGGTGTCCGCCGGCGTCGTCACCGGGCCGACTCCATCGCTTCGAGGAGGGCGCGGAACGGAAGCAGGATGGCGCCATGCCTGCCCTTGCGCGGACGGGCCGGTTCGAGCGCCGCGATGCCGGGCCAGTCTCCAGCCTGGTCCTGTTCCTCGGCGAGCCAGCGGCTGATGGTCACCAGCGCACTGGCAACTTCGTCGTGCGCCCTGCCGATCGCATGCTGCTGGAGCAAAGCGGCCGAGGCCTGGCCGAAGGCGCAGGCATGGACCCGCTGGGAGATCATGCACACGCGCCTATCGTCGTCGAGCTGCACCGCAATCCTGATCCGGCTGCCGCACGTGGGAGAGCGCAATTCCGCGCGCCCGTCCTCCCTCTCAAGCTCCCGCTCCTCGTGCAGCGAGGCAGCGAGGCGCAGAATTTCGGTCGTATAGAGCGGGCTGCTCATTGCCGGCGCCAAGTCGTGCCGCTCGGGCCATCTTCAAGGATGATGCCCTCGTCCCTCAGCTCATCGCGGATGCGGTCGGCCGCCGCAAAGTCGCGATTCCTCTTGGCCTCGGAGCGCTCTTCAATGCGAGCGTCGATGGCGCTTGCATCACCGCTTCCGCGGAACCAATGGTTCGCCGAGGTTGCGAGCAGTCCAAGCAATTGCGCGCTGGCTTTCAGCGTTGCTGCATCGTCGATCGACTGCAGGCGCGTGAGCGCGGCGGGGGTGTTGAGATCGTCGCGAAGCGCCTCGACAACTTCGCCATCGATCTCACCTGCCTCGCTGTCCCCGGCCACGCGATAGAAACGGTCGAGGATCGCCTTGGCTTGCCCGATCAGCGCTTCGGTCCAGGGTAATGGCTGACGGTAATGCGCGCTGAGAAGAGCGAGCCGTAGCGTCTCGCCCTTGTGCCCGTGAGCGAGCAGCTCGGCCGGAGTGACGATATTGCCGAGCGATTTCGACATCTTCTCCGCGCCCATGTCGACGAAGCCGTTGTGCACCCAGAAGCGGGCGAGCGGGGCGCCGGAGTGAGCGCAGCGACTTTGTGCGATCTCGTTCTCGTGGTGAGGGAAGATGAGGTCGAGCCCGCCGCCGTGGATGTCGATCGTCTCGCCGAGGTGACGCTCGATCATCGCTGAGCATTCGACGTGCCAACCGGGCCGGCCGCGGCCGAAGGGCGAATCCCAGCCGACCACGCCGGCTGGGCTCGGCTTCCACAGGACGAAATCCGCAGCATCGCGTTTGTACGGGGCAACCTCGATCCGAGCGCCGGCGATCATCTGCTCGCGGTCGCGCTTGCTCAGCACCCCATAGTCGCTGTCGCTGGGGACGGAGAAGAGCACATGCCCCATTGCCTCATAGGCATTGCCGACCTCGATCAGCCGCTCGATCATCGCGATCATCGGTCCGATTTCCTCGGTCGCGTGCGGCGCGATGTCGGGCGGAGGAACCCCGAGCGCTCCCATGTCCTCAAGATAATGGCGCTCGTAGCGCTCGGTGATCACCGAGGGATCGACGCCCTCCGCCTCGGCCGAGGCAATGATCTTGTCGTCTATATCGGTGACATTGCGTGCATAGACCAGGCTGTCGGCGCCGAACTCGTGCCGGATCAGCCGAGCCAGAGTGTCGAATACAACCGACGGCCGAGCGTTTCCAATATGCGCTCGTCCGTAGACGGTGGGACCGCACACATACATGGTGATCCGCCCAGGATTGAGCGGAACGAACGATCGTTTCGAGCGCGCCATCGTATCGTGGAGGCGGATCATTGGCCGTTTACCGGCGATCGCCCGCGTCGCGCCTGGACCCAGTCGACGATCCCGCGGCCGCTGGCATTGAGCAGAGGATAGGTCATCGACCTCGTCATCCAGTGAGGTCGCTCGGCTTGCGGTCCGTAGACCATGTCGGTCGCGAGATTGGCAAGAAGGAAGAAGAGCGTCGCTGCAAGAAGTCCCTTCAGAAGCCCGAATCCGCCACCGAGCACGCGGTCGATCGGACCGAGCACCGAATGGCGGCGAGTGCGACCGCCAATGGACCTTGCAACCAGCTTCACGAGAAGAAAGCTTGGAACGAACAGGATTGCGAAGGCGAGCACCGCCCCTGCGGCGGGACTCGTGTGGAACGAACTTTCGAGTCCGCTCCACAGCTGGGTGTGAAACAGCTTGAGCATTGCGATCGCGACGATCCACGCGAGCAGCGAGACGACCTCATGCACGAAGCCGCGCACGACCCCGACGGCGCAGCCGCCGATCAGCAACAAGAAAACGAACACGTCGAGCGCGGTCATGCCCGGGCGCTAGCTGAGCCAAACAGCCGACGGAAGCCCCTCTTCTCCCCTCCGTTTGAAAGGGACTGAGCCGGTCGAGGTGGAGGGCCTAGTCGAGGATGGGCTTGTAAACCGCAACGCGGCCCGGCGGCGCGACGTTGAGGCGCAAAAGGCTGATCAAAGCGGCTGCGAGCGCGGCGATGGACGCGATGAACAAAAGGCTCGGCGTTACTCTCAGACCCGCCAGGTGAAACGCGACCCCGACCGCGACCGCTCCTGCCGTCTGGCCGAGGAGCCGCGCCGTGGCGAGCATTCCACCGGCTGCTCCGGAACGCGGCTTGGGAGCTGAACTGACGATCGTTCGGTTGTTCGGTGATTGATAAAAACCGAAGCCCAGGCCGCACACGGCCATTCGCCAGACGATATCGAAATTGCTCGGGACGGGGCCGAGGCGAGACAGGAAAAACAGGCCCGTCGCAAAGGTTGCGAGCCCAATCCCTCCAAGCAAGCCGGCGTTGATCCGGTCGGCAAGTCGGCCTGCAATCGGGGCCGAGACGCCAACTCCGAGCGGCCATGGAGTCATGAGAAGCCCGGTTGCGAGGACAGTCCGGCCAAGGACGGATTGGAACAGAAAGGGGATCGAAACATAAGCGAGCATCTGGGCGGCGAACGAGACGACCGACGTCAGTATAGAGAGGCTGAAGATCGGGATTCTGAGGAGGTCGAGCGGAATCAGGGGCGTCGGCTTTCCACGTTCGCGCCAGACGAGCGCGAAGCCGGCGATAAATCCGGCCGCGATCATCACCACGCCGCTGCCCGGGGTTTCGCGTGCGAAGGTCTCGGCGCCGAAAACGATCAAGCCCATCATCGCGGCGCTGAGAAGCGCGGACGGCCAGTCGAAGGGCTTTCCGTGTCCGTGCGGTTCGGGCAGCGACCGCCGGCCGACCATCAGCGCGGCGATTCCGATCGGCAGGTTGACCAGGAACAGCCACTGCCACGATCCGACGCTGAGAATCAGCGCGGCAAGGGTCGGACCAACGGCCGCCGAGATTGACAGGACCATCGCATTGTATCCGATCCCGCGCCCCAGCATCTTCGCCGGATAGGTCGCTCGAACGAGCGCGGCGTTCATGCTCATGATGCAGGCCGCGCCGATCCCCTGGAGCACTCGGGCGGCGATCAGCAGCGGGAGCGTCCCGCCGGCAGCGCAGGCGACCGATCCGATCGTGAATAGCGCAAGACCGGGGATGTAGATGCATTTGTAACCGACGCGGTCGCCAAGCGCGGCGAGCGGAAGGAGCAATATGGTGATCGTCAGCTGATAGGCGTTGATGATCCAAACCGACGCCGCCGGAGAAGCTCCGAGCTGGTGAGCGATGACGGGCAGCGCTACGTTTGCGATCGCGCCGTCGAGCACCGCCATCGCGAGCGCCAGCCAGATACCCGCCGCCGACCAATATCGGCGGGGAACCGGAAGACCGTCTTCTTGGTGCTGATCGTGAGGGGTTGCGGTCCGGACGTTCACTTCCGCTGGCTCATTGGTCTCGTGCCAGACGAACCGCAAGCCATGCGCATGCGAATGCCGATCTTTGGTCAGCGACCGAGGAGGTGATCGACCAATTGACGCAAATTCGTGAACTCAAATGTCCGAAGCCCCTCTGCGCTTTTGGTCCCCTTGGGCACCCAGCCGCTCTCAAAACCGAGCTTGGCCAATTCCTTGAGACGCAGGCCCGCGTGCGCGACTGGACGGATTTCGCCCGATAGCGCGATCTCGCCGAGGACGACCGCTTCCTGCGGCACCGGCCGCTCCGAGAGTGCCGACACCAGCGCTGTCGCGACCGCGAGATCGGCTGCAGGATCGCTCAGGCGATAGCCGCCCGCGACGTTGAGATAGACCTCGGCGGTCGCGAAGCTGAGACCGCATCGGGCCTCCAACACGGCAAGGATCATCGCCAGTCGGCCGCTGTCCCAGCCGACCGCAGCGCGCCGCGGAGTCGCGCCGCTCGCTAGGCGCACCGTCAGCGCCTGAATCTCGACCAGCACTGGCCTTGAACCCTCGATCGCGGGAAAGACGCTGGTCCCGCTCACCGCCTCGCCGCGATGGGTCAGAAACAACGTGGACGGGTTGGGGACTTCGATTAGCCCCTGTCCTTCCATCGCGAAAACTCCGATCTCGTCGGTGCCGCCGAAGCGGTTCTTCATTGCTCGAAGGATCCGGTATTGATGGCTTCGCTCGCCCTCGAAGCTCAGGACCGTGTCGACCATATGCTCGAGCACGCGAGGGCCCGCGATCGTGCCGTCCTTGGTGACATGGCCGACGAGAACGACCGCACTGCCATGCTGCTTGGCATAGCGCACAAGCTCCTGCGCCGAGGCGCGAACCTGGCTGACCGTGCCAGGTGCCCCTTCGATCAGGTCCGAATGCATGGTCTGGATTGAATCAATGATGAGCAGCGCGGGCGGCTCTCGGTCGCCGACCGTCGTCAGGATGTCGCGAACCGAGGTCGCGGCCGCGAGCTGGACCGGCGCTCGACCAAGTCCGAGCCGGACCGCTCGGAGCCGAACCTGCTCGGCCGATTCCTCGCCTGAGACATAGATGACCTTGGCGCGCTCGCTTGCGAGGCGTGCCGCGACCTGAAGGAGCAGAGTCGATTTGCCAATTCCGGGATCGCCGCCGACGAGCATAGCCGAGCCGGCGACGATTCCGCCGCCAATGGCGCGGTCGAACTCGGCGAGCCCGCTTGGGAGCCGCTGTGGAAGAGCCACCTCGGTTTCGAGCCCTACGAGCTGAACCACCCGGCCGCCGCCCTGGAGGTTGTGCTTCGCCGCGAAAATGCTCGAGACTTCGGCCGCTTCCTGGACAAGGGTGTTCCACTCGGCGCAGTCTGCGCACTGACCCTGCCAGCGGCTGCTGACCGAGCCGCATGCCTGGCAGATGTAACGCGATTTCACCTTCCCCATCGGCGGAACAATACACGAACATTGGCCACGCGAAAGTGCCATTATCCCGAGCGTCTCGCGAAGCAAGTTGCCGCTGGCCACGACGCCCCCTAGTCAACCCAAGGTGAGCATTCTTCCCGAACCGCTGCGGATCGCACAGTTTCGCTACTTCTGGCTCGCCCGGCTGACCTGGACGATCGGAAGCCTGGCGATGGTCATCGTCATCGGCTGGCAGGTCTACGACATCGCCCGGCACACGATGGGCCTCAAGGAAGCCGCCTTCCGCCTCGGAATCATCGGTCTGGTCCAGTTCATTCCGCTGTTCCTGCTGACTTTGGTGACTGGCTGGACGGCCGACCGCTTGGACCGCCGGTGGATTGCGCGTGCAGCGGTGGCGCTTGAGCTCGTCTGCGCGGTTGCCCTCGGCTGGCTCGCCTCGACCCACAGCACGACCCTCCCGGCGCTTTATGTTGTGGCGGCGCTTCTGGGCGTCGGGCGAGCATTCGCGGGCCCTGCCTTAAGCGCCCTCGCCCCAAACCTCGTCCCGCTCGAGATCCTCCCTCGAGCGATCGCCTTGTCGTCGATCGCCTGGCAATCGGGAGCGGTCCTCGGACCGGCGCTCGGCGGCTATCTCTACGCCTACGCACCTTACGCACCTTATGCCGTCAGCGGTGTCCTGTTCCTCACTGCATTCATCTGCCTCATGGCAATTCCGCTGGTTCCTCGCGCCGGGCTGGCGCGGGGACCAAACCCGTGGGGGCAAATGGTCGAAGGGCTGCGCTACGTCCGCCACAACCGACTCGTGCTGGGCGCCATCAGCCTCGACCTGTTTGCGGTCCTTCTGGGCGGCGCGACAGCGATGCTGCCGGTCTTCGCCCGAGACGTGCTCCACGCCGGCTCGGAGGGTCTCGGCCACCTCCGAGCGGCTCCGGCCGTCGGGGCAACGCTGACCGCCGCTTATTTCTCCGCACGGCCACTAAAGCATGATGTCGGAGTGAAGATGCTGGTCGCAGTGGCGGTCTTCGGTGCGGCCACGATCGCGTTCGGTTTTTCACGCTCAATGCCGTTGTCGCTAGCCTGTCTCGCGCTTCTTGGAGCTGCGGACATGTTCTCGGTTTATGTCCGCCAGTCGCTGATCCAGCTCTATACTCCGGACGAGATGCGCGGTCGCGTCGGCGCGGTTTCCTCTCTTTCATCTCTGCCTCGAACGAGCTCGGGGAAACCGAATCCGGCTTCCTCGGCGCGCTCATCGGGCCTGTGCCTGCAGTGATCGCGGGAGGAGTCGGAGCGGTTGCGGTGGTTTTCCTTTGGTCGTGGTGGTTTCCCGAACTTCGACTTGCAAAAAGCTTCGACGGGCCCGATCTGCGCCGCTCCCAACCCGAGGAGCCTGCCTAATGAAAGCCGCCAATATCCTCGAGACCATCGGCAACACTCCGATCGTCCGCATCAATCGCCTGTTTGGCGACCGCGCCGAGGTCTGGATCAAACAGGAGCGCGCGAATCCCGGCGGGTCGATCAAGGATCGAATCGCGATGGCCATGGTCGAGGCCGCCGAGCGCTCGGGCGAGCTGAAGCCTGGCGGGACGATCATCGAGCCGACCTCGGGCAACACCGGCATCGGCCTGGCGATGGTCGCTGCGGTCAAGGGCTACAAACTGATCCTGGTGATGCCCGACAGCATGAGCATCGAGCGGCGGCGGCTGATGCTTGCTTACGGCGCTGAGTTCGAGCTCACCGCCAAGGAAAAGGGAATGTCCGGAGCGGTCGATCGCGCCCGCGAGCTGATCGAGCAGACGCCCGAAAGCTGGATGCCGCAGCAATTCGACAACCCCGCCAATGTCGAAATTCACCGCAGCACCACAGCGCAGGAAATTCTGCGCGATTTCGCCGATCAGCCGCTCGATGCAATCATCACCGGAGTTGGGACTGGCGGTCACATCACCGGAGTTGCGCAGGTCCTGAAGAAGGAATGGCCGCAGCTGAAGGTCTTCGCCGTCGAGCCCGCTGCCTCTGCCATCCTCAGCGGCGGCAAGCCCGGGCCTCACCCGATCCAGGGTCTCGGAGCGAATTTCGTCCCAAGCATCCTCGACACTGCGATCCTCGACGGAATCATCGATGTCGAGGCCGAGGCGGCGAAAGACATGGCGAGGCGCGCTGCGCGCGAAGAGGGGATGCTGGTCGGAATTTCGTCCGGTGCGACGCTGGCCGGCATAGAGCAGAAGCTGCCGGAGCTTGGCGATCACCCGCGAATCCTCGGCTTCAACTACGACACCGGCGAACGGTATCTGTCGGTCCCCGAATTTCTGCCGCAGTAGCAAGGCTTAATGCGCCGCTAACCGAGTTCCTTCCCCTTACTATTAACTGCACAAAGTTAAGTTCGAGGATGGGCGCTGAACGCCCGTCTTGCAGGTAGGATTCATGCGTCGCACGATGTTCGGCAAATCGCCGGAACGAGAACTTCTCGCGCCCTCGCGCGCATCCATTCGCGACGCCTTGCTGTTCGATCTTTCCGATCAACAAGCCAGCGCGGACCTGACCCTGGCCGAGCGGCGGGTCGAAAGCTGGACGTTCGCCCCGTGGCTCCTCCTCGCCGGCCATCTCATCATGGCGGGAAGCTTGCTGGTGCAGGATCATCCCGCGGCATCGCAGGGAACGCTTGCCTCGGTGTTTGTACCGCTGGCGATCGCGATCGCGCTCGATCTCGTCGCCGGGATCGTTCTTCTGGGCTGGCGGAGGGTGCAGATGGCGCCCCACACCGTCGGTCGGCTGATGTGCGGTTACATGCTCGCAGCGGGTGCGCTCTGGAGCACCTGGAGCATGGCGTCGGCCAGCCTCCAGCTCAAGGATGCCGCATTCCTCACGCTCGCGATGACGACCGGCTTCTTCGTCCGGTCGACAGTCGCGATCGTCTCGCCTCCGCTTGCAATCATCAACGGCGTGGTAGCGCTCGTCGCGACTTCGCTTTTTGCAGGCAGCGCGCCAATGACCTTCGCGATCGGCGCGCTCGCGACCGTCATGGTTGTGTACAGCACCGCGAATACGCGCGAATCCCTGTCCCGGGGCCGTCGTCGTCTGGCAATCGAGTGGCAGGCAAGAAAAGCCCTCAATTTTGTGGACGAGTTCGAGAACAGCGGGCGCGGCTGGTTCTGGGAAACGGATTTGCTCGGCACCCTCTCCTACGTCTCTCAGCAGCTCGCCGACGATTTCCAATGCGAGCCGGAAGCGCTTCTCGGACGGCAGTTCACCGACCTCCTGTCGGTGGATTTCGGGACTCTGAGGAGCAAAAGACTTTCGGATTCCATCTTTCCGCGCGTTTTCTATTCTCGGACGTCGTGGTTCGGCCCGCCAGCGAAGAGGACGTGCACTGGTCGCTGTCGGGCAATCCGATCTTCGATGAACGCGGCCGCTTCCTCGGCTTTCGCGGCATCGGGACCGATCTCACCGAGCAGCGCAAGTCCGAACGTGAGATTTCGCGCCTTGCCCGCTTCGATTTGCTGACCGGCCTTCCGAACCGGGCCATGATGCGGCAGACGCTCGACGAAGCGCTTCGCAACGCCGCCCACCGCCAGAAGGGGTGCACGCTGTTCATGATCGACTTGGATCGGTTCAAGAACGTCAACGATACGCTCGGACACCCGATCGGCGACGCGCTGCTCCGGCAGGTATCGGAGCGCCTCAAGTCAGTGATGGGCAATCACGGTCAGGTCGGCCGCCTCGGCGGCGATGAATTTCAGGCCGTTCTTCCGGGCTCGGTCGACATCGGGCTACTCGAATCGCTTGCAAGGACTTTGATCGAACAGGTGTCGCGCCCGTATCAGATCGAAGGACATAAGGTCACGATCGGCGCCTCCGTCGGGATTGCGATCGGCGATCCGGGACGGGCGAGCGCCGACGCGCTCGTCAGAAACGCCGACCTTGCGCTTTATGCCGCCAAGGCCGCCGGTCGCGGCAAGCACCGGCTCTACGAACCCTCGATGCACAGCGAAGCGGCCGAGCAGCAATTGCTCGAGAATGATTTGCGCCAGGCGATCGAGCGCGGGCAGTTGGCGGTTCACTACCAGCCGATCGTCCATGCCGCAGGCGAGGAAATCTCCGGTTTCGAAGCGCTGGTGCGGTGGAACCATCCGACCCGGGGTCAGGTGTCCCCTGCCAAGTTCATTCCCCTTGCAGAGGAAGCCGGCCTGATTGGAAAGATCGGTGAATGGGTCCTTCGCGAGGCGCTCGAGGAAGCCGCCAGGTGGCCGGAGGCGGTACGGCTCGCAGTCAACCTGTCGCCGCTTCAGTTCAATGATCCAGCCGTTGTTCCGATGATCGCCAAGCATCTCGGGGAAACCCGCGTTGCCGCCGAGCGCCTCGAGCTTGAAATCACCGAAGGCGTGTTCCTCGCCGAGGGCGATTTAACCGATGACACTTTCGCCAAGCTCAAGAAGCTCGGCGTCCGCCTGTCGCTGGACGATTTCGGTACCGGTTACAGCTCGCTCGGCTATTTGAAGAAAGCTCCGTTCGACAAGATCAAGATCGACCAGAGCTTCGTTCGCGGAGCGGCATCGGAAACCAACCGCAACGCGGCGATCATCCGCGCCATTGTGACTCTCGCCGAAACGCTCGGCATGGATACCTGCGCCGAGGGGGTCGAGACCCATGACGACCTTCAGCTCATCCGCGAGCTCGGAGTGAGCATGGTCCAGGGTTACATTTTCGGGAAACCCAGCGAGGCGACGGTCGCAAGAGAGCTCGCCAACAACGTCAGGGTCGAAGCCGAAGGATTTGCATGTGGCCGCGAGGCTCGCCAGCGGCTCATGCGACGTGCCATCACCTTAATCGACGACACATCGGTTGAAGTGCGGTTGCGGAACATTTCCTCGATGGGCGCGCTGGTCGAATGCCAGCTACCCGTCTCCCCGGGTCAGACCATCGCCATCGACATTGTCGGAGTCGGCCCCGTGCGCGGCCTCGTTCGGTGGGCGCAATCCGGAAAGTTCGGTGTCCAGTTCGAGCATCAGTTCGACCTCGCCCGGCTGGCCCCCAAGAAGGAACAGCGAACCAGCGTTCATATGCTGAGGCCTTCCTACCTCGATCCGAAGCGTTCCGGCCTCGGCTAGAGTTGATTTCTCTTATGTTGAATTGCGGCATGCTTTGGGTGCCCGCCTGACAAGCTGCGCGTGCACATTTGGTGACTGGGGCGGGCTCCGACATGGGCGCATGGAGACGGATTATTTGGCTGATATTTGCCGAATATACTCAGGTGCGTTCCTGCTTCGTTCGAGAATCCGGCATGGTCATGCTGACCCACAAGCTCCGCATGAAGGCCCAAGCAGGATCGGAGACGCGTTCATTTGTGCCCATTGCGGTCACACAAGCGACCGCGATCACAACGCCGCCCTCAACATCCTCGCCCGGGGCATCGCGGCTCCGGTGGCCATGGCAGCCTAGCCGCCATGGCCGTGAAATGTCGTTTGATCACATCAAACTGAAACGCGATCTAGAACAATCCGGCGATCCGCCGCTGCTCGGTGCGGTCTTTTCCGTAGAAATCGTCAAAATAGACGATCGACGTCCCGCTCGGCACTGCCGTCAAATAGGTGATGTAGACCGGAACCATTTGTGGAAGGTCGACCTTCTGCTCGGGCTTGGCCGTTTTCCAGCTCGGCGGGCGGCCATTGAACAGCCAGCGCTCGAGGCGCGGTGCATCCTCGAGGCGCACGCAACCATTGCTCTGAAGCCTCGCAGCGTCATCGATCTTTTCTTTCTCAGGCGTGTCGTGCAGCCAAATTCCCTGTGGGTTTGGAAACATGAACTTCATTCGTCCCATGGAGTTCGCAGGTCCCGGCTTCTGGCGCATCCGGATCCGCTGCCCCGCAGCGACGGCGTGCCAGTCCACCGACATCGCATCGATCACCCGTGCGTGGTCGGTCCAGTCGGACAGGACCTCATAGCCGTGCTGGTTGAGATAGGCGCGGCCGCCTTTGATCACTCGCGGAGCAAGCAGTTTCGACGTGAGATCGGGCGGTGAATTCCAATAGGGATTGAGAGCGACATAGCGAATGTACGCGTTCATCATCGGAGTTTGTGCGATCGGATCGGGCCGGCCGGCGACAACTCGCATGGAGTTCACAACCTGCCCGTCCTCATACATGTACAGCCGAGCTGCCGGCGGATTGACGATCACGTAGCGGCCATTGCCGGACGGTAGCGCTCGGGCCCGCTCGAGGTTCAGCTCCAGCTGCCTGCGCTCGGCATCGCTACGATACATCCGGCTTGCGATCGCGGCCCGCAGCTTGGCGTAGATCGGGCTCATCCAGCCCATGTTCTGGACATAGTCGGGGAGCGACGGCGCGTGTCCAGCAGACGCCAGAAGTTCCGGCGCCGAGGGCGGCGTCGGCTTCAATTGAGAATCGACGTAAATGATCCCACCGGGATCGTGCCTCTGGTCGCTCGCATATGCGACGAAGGCCAAGCTCAGCATCCGATCCACGCGCTCGACCGCCGCGGGATCGCGACGCGCCTGGTCGAGGGCACGCCCGAGAGCTTTCGCATTATAATGACGCGGATTGAGGTGATCGGCCTGGGCAGTCGCGAGCAGCGAGATCAACTGCTGCGCGGCATCCCCTGAGGCTGGCGAAAGCCAAAGAGGCGAACCGCCGCGTGCACGATAAAATGCCGCCACGCCCGCATCTTCGGACGGCGCTGCGGCAGTGGCGGGAGAGGCGGTGAAAATTCCGCTCGGGGCCGCGAGCGCAACCACCATTCCGATGCCCAGAAATGCATTGAACGGCCAAATGCCGCGAATTTTTCTTACCATCTGTTCCTTCGCCAGTCCGCGTTATTTGACCCTGCCCGAAGGCGTCATGAACGCCCGAGCTTCGAAACGGTTTAGCCGCGCTTCAAATGAAGCTGCAATGTCCACCAAAGCCTCCGATTTCACGAGCTTCGTTTGAGGCAAAAAGAAGAGCGCCAGCGAAATCGCCGGCGCTCCTCCTTGCAAAAGGCCGCTGCCTGTTAGCGACGGTTGATATCGACGTTTCGAACATCGCCGCGATAGTCGACGTCACACCTCCAGGACAGGTCCGCCGAAGCGTTGTAGCCATAACCAAGAGCGCCATAGGTGCCGGCACCGTAAGGCCCGTAAACATTGCGGGCATGGCGACCGCTGCTGGCGAGGCCGCGGATCAGCATTCCGTTCCGCGTCGGGATCGTCTGGGTGATGCTAAGGACGCGGCCGCGGGAGGCCGTTGGGAAACCGGCGAGGGAGCCGAGAATCGCACCAAGGCTGGTGCGGTTCGAAAGCCGGTTCTGGACGGCCGCCGAGCATTGCTGGGTCGCGATGTTCGGATTGACCCCTGAATATCGCATCCCTCGAGCATAAGGGTTTGAGCCGTAACGGTTCGAATAGCCGTAATCCTGGGCATTCACAGGGGCCGCTGCGGCCATCGCAGCAAGGCCTGCCGCACCGGCCAAGATCTTCGTCATGATACGCATGGCTCTTCCTCCTTCCAACTGGTTGGAGCCTTGCGAGTAGAACGTTCTGGCATCGGGCATGACGCCCCGCTCATCGCGCCAGCCGGGCAGGTCGTCGCGCTGACATGAACGAGAAATCGGCGCACGCCGTTCGGGCCCACACGCTAAGTCCCTGCACTGTCAGCATTTCACGTGGCAAGACAATGCTTTTGTGCTATGTCCTTTCTCAGGGACAAAGGGGAGGTTACCATGGAAAACACGTTTGCAAGCTGGCGCAACGCGGCGCTCGGGCTCGGTCTGACGGTCGCAGTAGTTGGCGCGGGTCTGGCTCTCGCTTTCTGGTGAGCAGGACTTGAAGCGACCCGGGTGCCCGGGCCGCTTCGCCGAACTCGTCAGCCGCGCCGTCGAGCGCCGCTTTGGTCGCGAACCCCTTCAAAGCGGGTTGCGGACGGGTGCTAAGCTATTCAATTACAAACTAAATAAAAATTAAACACGTGGCCTGCCAGGGGCTCAGTGATGAGCTTCTTCGGGTTCGAGCTCAGCTGGCGCACTGGTGCCGACCAGATCATCGAACAAGGCGCGAAAATGGATCATCGCCTGCCGAAGGTCCTCGGTGCTTGCCTCGCCGCGCTCGTCGCGGACGGCGATATCATGAGCCTTGTGATAATGCTCGACGACGACTGGGTGATCGACGGAAATATCTCCGACCCGCTGGTCGAAGTCGCTGACAGGATAGCCGCGCGCCTTCATCACGTCACCGATCAGCGCGTCGGCGAAAGCTACCGCTCGCGCGGGATCGTCGACGAACCGCGCCTGAACGTCGTTCCAGCGATCGGTGAACTCGCTGCGCTCGGCCGCGCGCAGCGGCCGGATATCGAGCTTCTTCACCCGGCTCTCACGCTCGGCGAGGTCGGCTTCCGCCTTGGCGCGATCGCCTCTCGCCTCAACCGCCCGGTCGTATTCCGGCCCGAAGGCGTCGCGAAGGTGAGCTGAGCGCGCCCGGCGCGCCCAGAGAAAAGCGCCAACGATCAGCGCCGCAATCACGATAATCCCAACGACAATATACGCGGTCTGGGTCATTGTCCTTCTCCTCGGGTCCCGGAAACGACAACGAACGTCCCGCTCCTAAAGGTGCATGAATATGCGTTAGAAGGCCTCGGCTGGGATCATCATCAGCGCGTCAGCACCGGCTTCGATCTTCTTTCGAAGAGCGCTCGAAAGCGGGAGCTCCTGCTCGGCATAAAAGCGCGCCGTGGTGAGCTTTGCCTGGTAGAAGTCGCGCCCCTCCCTGCCGTCGCCCTTCGCCAAAGCGGAGCTCGCCGAACTCGCCATCTTGAGCCACATCCAGCCCAGCGTCACGAGGCCCATCAGGTCCATGTAGGGATAGGCACCGGCACCAGCATTGTCGGGGTTGGTGATACCGTTGTTGGCGAGCCACATGGTCGCAGCCTGAAGGTCTGCGAGCGCGGGTTCGAGATCCGCGGCAACCCCGGCCGGATCGCCGCTTTGCTTCGCCTCTTTGATGTCACCCGCGAGGAGCTCGAAGAAGGCGAGGATCGCGCGCCCCCCTTCCCGCGGGAGCTTGCGACCAACAAGGTCCATTGCCTGGATGCCGTTGGTTCCTTCATAGATCTGGGCGATCCGAGCATCGCGCACGAACTGCTCCATGCCATGCTCACGGATGTAACCATGCCCACCGAACACCTGCTGCCCATGAACGGCAGCCTCGAACCCCTTGTCGGTCAGATAGCCCTTGATGACCGGCGTGATGAGCCCGAGGAGATCGTCGGCTTGACTTCGCTCCCCCTCATCCGGGGAGCGGCGAACGAGGTCGACCAGAAGCGAGCCCCACAGGCATAGCGCCCGCCCCGCCTCGTTCCATGAGCGTGCTTCCATGAGCAGCCGCCGGACGTCGGGGTGGACGATGATTGGGTCGGCCGTGGCGTTGGATTCACGCTCGGACGCGTTTAGTGCACGACCCTGCCGGCGCTCGCGAGCGTAGCTGGCGGCGTTCTGGTAGGCGACTTCTCCCTGGGCAAGTCCTTGCAGGCCGACCCCTAAGCGCGCGGCATTCATCATGATGAACATGGCCTGGAGGCCTTTTTCGCCTTCACCGACAAGCCAGCCCTTCGCCCCGTCGTAATTCATGACGCAGGTCGCATTCCCGTGGATGCCCATCTTCTTCTCGAGCGCGCCGCACGAAAGGCCGTTGCGCTCACCGAGGCTGCCGTCTTCGTTGACAAGGAATTTCGGGACCACGAACAGGCTGATGCCCTTGACGCTGTCGGGCGCATCAGCGCGTTTCGCGAGCACGAGGTGGATGATGTTTTCGCTGAGGTCGTGCTCGCCCGAGGAGATGAAGATCTTGGTGCCGGTGATCGCGTAGCTGCCGTCGTCCTGTGGCTCGGCGCGTGTCTTGAGCAGCCCGAGGTCGGTACCCGCGTGAGGCTCGGTAAGGTTCATGGTGCCGGTCCATTTGCCGGTGACCATGTTGGGCAGATAGCGCTGTTTGAGCTCGTCGGACGCCTTGACGTAGAGGGCCGCAATCGCACCGCTCGTCAGGCCCTGGTACATTTCGAAGCTGTGGTTGGCGGACAGAACATATTCCCCGATCGCCGTTCCGATCACCTGCGGAAGCCCCTGGCCTCCAAATTCCTCCGGCGCAGTCAGCGTGGGCCAGCCCGCATCGACCCACTGGCTCCATGCGTCCCTGAAGCCCGGGGGAGTCGTCACCGAACCGTCATCGGCGCGCTTGCAGCCAGTCTCGTCACCGACGCGGTTCAGCGGCTGGAGGACCTGCTCGCAGAAGCGCCCGGCCTCCTCGAGGATCGCCTCCACCACGTCCGGCGCGGCAGTGGCGAAGCCCGGGAGGTTCGAATAACGCCCGACATCCAACACTTCGTCGAGGATGAACCGGGTCTCCCGGACGGGCGCTTTGTAGCTCGGCATCTGCTGACCTCCGTGTCAGCAGGCTCTATTGCGCGGTGGATCGTCCGTCCAGCGCCACCGGCTATCGATCGCGAATCGCGTCAATAAGCTCCTTCTTCGTCATTTCCGAGAGGCCCTCGATGCCGATCTCCTTGGCCTCGTCGGAGAGCTCGTCCTTGGTTCGGTCTTCCAATGCCGTGCCCTTGTGATCGAGCGTGCCAGCGGCCTTCGCGTTCGAAATCCGCGCCGCTTTCTCCTTCGACATTCCCTCGTCACGAAGGGCTTCGTACAAATCGGGCTTCTTGATTTCGGGACCATGCTTGCTGCGAGGCACGATGCATTCCTTTCGCCTTCCCAACGGACGGGAAGTCCCCGAGTTTCCATGAATTTCGAGAGAGTACCGACATCGCCCCGAGCGATGACTATATAGTGGCGATGAAAACGCTCGCATTGATCTTACTTGCAGTCTTGACCGCGACTCCCGCCGCGGCCGCGCCAGCTCAAACCGCGGTCCTCGCCGGAGGCTGCTTCTGGGGCATGGAATGGGTGTTCGAGCATGTGAACGGGGTGACTAATGTCGTCTCCGGCTACGCCGGCGGAAGCGCTTCAGACGCGAGCTATGACAAGGTCAGCTCAGAAAGCACCGGTCACGCCGAGGCGGTCCGGATTACCTACGACCCTTCGCGGGTGAGTTACGGCAAGCTGTTGGAGATCTATTTCACGGTCGCTCATGATCCGACCGAGGTCAATCGCCAGGGGCCGGACGAGGGCACGAGCTACCGCTCCGCGATATTCCCGCAAACGAGCGGGCAGGAGCGGTTCGCCCGCGCTTACATCCAAAGGCTCGGCGCCGCGCACATCTGGCACAAGCCGATTGCGACGAGGATCGAGCATGGTGGCTTCTACCCGGCCGAAGCCTATCATCAGCACTTCGCTCAGAACCATCCCTTCTACCCCTATATCCTCGTCAACGACCGTCCGAAGATTGGCTCACTGAAGCAAAAATTCCCTGCGCTTTACAAAGGCTAAGCCCGGCTAAGCAGTTAAATTTTCACACTTTATTCAGGCCGGGGGCGACAATCGGCAGCCCTCGCCCTATATGCCGCATTCAACCGCGAGCCTGTGGGTAGTTGGGGACCCTTTTTCGATGCTGACGACCAATCCGCTCGACGACGACAAGCTGCGCGAGGAGTGCGGCGTCTTTGGAATCTGGGGCGCCGAGAACGCCGCGAGCTTCGTTGCGCTCGGCCTTCATGCGCTGCAGCACCGAGGCCAGGAAGCCGCCGGAATCACGGCCTTCGACGGCAAGCATTTCCATTCGCACCGGGCAATGGGGCACGTCGCCGGCAATTTTGACCGGGACGAGATCATGCGGCGCCTTCCGGGGCGCACTGCGATCGGGCATGTGCGCTATTCGACGACCGGAGAGACAGCGCTCCGCAACGTCCAGCCTTTGTTCGCCGAGCTTGCCGAAGGCGGCTTCGCGGTCGCTCATAACGGCAATCTCTCCAATGCGATGAAGCTTCGACGGACCCTCAACCGCCGGGGTTCGATCTTCCAGTCGACAAGCGACACCGAGGTGATCATCCACCTCGTCGCGACGTCGCACTGCGAGACCATGCTCGACCGCCTGACCGACGCTCTGAAGCAAGTCGAGGGAGCTTATTCGCTAGTCGTTCTGACAGACGATGGCCTGGTCGCCTGCCGCGATCCACTTGGCATTCGCCCGCTCGTCATGGGCAAGCTCGGCGAGGCGACGATCTTTGCCAGCGAGACGGTCGCTCTCGACGTGATTGGCGCAAGCTTCTTGAGGGACGTCGAGGCGGGCGAGGTGATCCTCGTCAATGACAGCGGGATCCGCTCCTTCCGTCCATTCAAGCAAGTCGCCGCGCGCCCGTGCATCTTCGAGCACGTCTATTTTTCACGCCCCGACTCGATCGCCGAGGGAATCTCGGTCTACGAGGTTCGCAAGAAAATCGGTGCGTGGCTGGCTCGAGAGGCGCCAGTCGAAGCGGATTATGTTGTCCCCGTCCCCGACAGCGGCGTTCCAGCCGCGCTCGGCTACAGCCAGGAATCGGGCATTCCTTTCGAGCTCGGGATCATTCGTTCGCACTATGTCGGCCGAACCTTCATCCAGCCGAGCCAGGAAGTCCGGCACCTCGGAGTGAAGCTCAAGCACAATGCGAACAGCGCTCTCGTCAACGGCAAGAGCATCGTTCTGGTCGACGATTCGATCGTTCGCGGAACGACCAGCGTGAAGCTCGTTCAAATGATGCGCGATGCGGGGGCGCGCGAAGTGCACATGCGTATAGCATCGCCGCCAACGCGGCACAGCTGCTTCTACGGCGTTGACACGCCGGAGCGCGCAAAGCTGCTCGCAGCGCAGATGAGCGTCGAGCAGATGCGGGACTACATCAATGCGGACAGCCTCGCCTTCATCTCGATCGAGGGCCTTTATCGAGCGCTCGGCGACGAACGCGATAGCGCACAGCCGCAGCGTTGCGACGCCTGTTTCAGCGGCGCTTATCCAACGAGCCTCACCGACGTTTCGGAGAAGGAGAAGGGCGCGCCCCTCTCTTTGGTCGCAAGCCGCTAGCCGCCGGGCGTCAATGACTGAATCAAAGACACTCGAGGGCAAGGTTGCACTCGTCACCGGTGCATCGCGCGGCATCGGGGCGGCCACTGCCGAGGCGCTTGCGGCGGCAGGCGCGCATGTGATCCTCGTTGCCCGCACGGCGACCGCCCTCGAAGAGATTGAGGAGCGGATCCACCAAAGCGGCGGCAGCGCTACGATCGCGCCTCTGGACCTTACCGAGGGCGAGAGCATCGGGAAGCTCGCCGGCGCTTTTGCCGAACGCTGGAAGACGCTGGACGTCCTCGTTCTCAACGCCGCGATGCTGGGCTCACTAAGCCCCGTACAGGATATCGACCCCAAGGAATATTCACGGCTACTGAGCATCAACCTGCTTGCCAACCAGGCTCTGATCGCCGCGTTCGACCCTCTGCTGAAGCGTGCCAAAAAGGCCGATATTGTCGCTTTGACCTCGTCGGTCGGGATGGAGCCTCGAGCTTTCTGGGGCGCCTATGGTTCCTCGAAGGCTGCGCTCGAGTTTCTGCTCGGCGCCTATGCCGACGAGACCGAATATAGCGGGCGAATCCGAGTTCACATCGTCGACCCGGGCGCCACCCGCACCCGCATGCGAGCGCTCGCATTCCCCGGCGAAGAGCCGGAAAGCGTCAAGCCGCCATCGGTCGTCGCTGCAGCGATACTCGAGCGTCTGAAGGTTGAGACCCCGAGCGAGAAGATCCGCGTCGAAGCCTGAAAAGAAAAGCGGGAACCGTTTCGAATCAATCGTCATCCAACTCCTTGCCAAGACAGGGAGGAACGAATGACACGCACTGCTTTCTTGATCGCCGCCGCGAGCGCTCTTGCGATTGCCGGCCCGGCCAGCGCCGCACCCCCCACGGACCCGCAGATCGCGCACATTGCCTACACTGCGGGCGTTCTCGACATTGCGGCGGCCAAACAGGCGCTCAAGATCTCGCACAATGAAGCGGTTCGCGACTTCGCGCAGGAGATGGCCCGCGACCACGCGGCCGTGAACGCCAAGGCGATGGCGCTGGTGAAGAAGCTTCACGTTACGCCGCAAGGAAATCCCACCAGTTCGGCGCTCACGAAGGCCGCCGACACGGAGCGCGCCAAGCTCGCCAAGCTGAGGGGCGCAGCGTTTGACCGCGAATATGTGAGGAACGAGGTCGCCTACCACAAGACCGTCAATGATGCCCTTTCCTCTTCGCTGATCCCGTCGGCCCACAATGGAGAGCTGAAGTCGCTGCTGGAGACCGGCCTGACGCTGTTCAAGGAGCACCAGGCCCATGCCGAGCAACTCGCGGCGAAGATGAAATGAACCTGTTGCCGCGGCGATGCCCCCTGTACGCCGCGGTTGCGGGCGTGCTGCTGCCGGCCGGATTTCCCGCGCCGACAGCAGCCGCGACGCGTGTCGTTGTCATAGACCAGATGAAATTTGCGCTGGTGCCGCCGCTGAAGGTCGGCGACGTCGTGACCTTCGTGAACAAGGATCTGTTTCGGCATAGCGTGACGGCGTCGAACAACAGCTTCGATCTGGACCTAGTGCCGGGCGCTCGAGCGAGCCTTCGCATCAATTCGGCAGGGCGTGCTCTATTCCATTGCCGGTATCATCCGGGGATGCGTGGGAGCATGATCGCCAAATGAGCAGTCGCAGCCTCGCGCTCGATTACGCCTCGATGAGTGATATGGAATTGGCCGGATGCTGCGCGGCGGGCGACGTCGAAGCCGTCGGCCAGCTGGTCAGAGCGAACAACCAGCGCCTGTTTCGTGCCGCCTGGAGCATCCTGAAATGCCGCCAGGAGGCGGAGGACGTTCTGCAGTCCTGCTACGCCAAGGCATTGGCCGCGATCGGCTCGTTCGAAGGCCGCTCGTCCCTGACGACTTGGCTGACGCGAATCGCGATCAACGAGGCGTTGGCGCACCGGCGCGTTCAGGAGCGGCGGCGCAAGCATCTCGAAAGAGAGGGGGTGCAGATGCTCGAAACTTACCGTGACCAGCTCGCCAAAGGTTCGCTCGCGCCCAGCCCCGAAGCGGAAGCTGCGCGCGAGCAGCTGCGTTCGATCCTCGAGCGCGCGATAGGCGACCTTCCGGCGAATTTCCGGACCGTGTTCGTGCTCCACGAGATCGAAGGGCTATCGGTTGAGGATGCAGCGCAGGCTCTTGAAATTCCGACCGGCACCGCGAAGACCCGGCTGATGCGCGCGCGACGCAAGCTCCAGCAGGCGCTCGCGCCCGAAGTTCGAAACGCGCTCACCGGAACTTTCCCTTTCGCCGGAGCGGATTGCGCCAGGCTTACCGAGCGGGTCACCGCTGATTTCGTCGAAAGCCGCCGTAACTAAGCCAGCGAGAAGCGAGTCAGCCGGCGGTCTGGATCGGCTTCCTCCAGGCGGAGCTTGACGGCTTCGCCGACTTGAGCGCCGCTCACTTGCACCCGGGTAATCGCAGCGGGATCAGCGAGTTGGATCCTGGCCCCGCGCTCGTCGATATCCGTAATCGTGCCTTCGAAAACTTCACCAACACAGCCGGACAGAACCACCGCCTCCGCGAGCTCGAGGACAGCCGAACTGACCTGCCCCGCACGGGCATCCGAGCGGTTCATGACGTCCGGCAAGCGTTCGAAGGCCGAGGCAGCGCTCGCTGGAACGCTGCTGCCGTTCGCAACCGCGAGCGCAGCTTCATCGACAAATCGGTCGGCGAGCCGTCGAAGGGGCGCCGTAGCGTGGACATAGGTTGCACGCATTGCAGAATGCCACGGTCGCTCGCCCTCACGGAACGGCGCGTAGCTCGCATGCGCGCCGGCACGGCGGATCGCCAACATGAATGCGGCCTGCTTGGGATCATTGGGATCAAGGTTGCGCTGCCTCTCGTCGAGGCTCATCGCCTTGGGCCATTCGATGCCGAGCGCTCGAGCACTATGGCGCAGCCGTCGGATTGACCAGTCGTTGGGCTCGGGCATGACCCGGAACAGGCCCGTCTGGTGGCGATACAGCAGATCGGCAATCGCGAGATTGGCAGCCAGCGACAAAGCGGCATTGGCCTGCTCGGCAGCGCTGACAGGGCGGAACTGCAGTTCGTAGCTGCCGTCGCTCGCTTTGATGACTTCTTGCTGCGGCGGATCAACCCGCGAGGCGCCGCGAGCGTCTTCGGCAGCGACAATTCGCCGGGACAGTTCGTTGAAGCCGGCCGGCAGGTCCTCTGAGCGAACCGTCGCATAGCCAAGCTTCGCGCGGCTCCGAACGAGCGCCCGCTCGGCGGCGTCGAGCACTGCACCGCCGTCGCTCGAGATCCGGACGACGAAGATGATGGCGGGCTTGTCGCCGTCGGGCAACAGGCTGGCGGCGCCCTCGCACAGGACCTTGGGATACAGGCTGACCTTCTCGTCGGGCATGTAGATCGTCTCGCCCCGAGCCCAGGCCTCGGTATCGACCGGGTCACCGTCGGCCACGAAACAGCCAATATCGGCGATCGCATAGCGAAGGATGATATCGTTTCCCGATTGATCGATCGCGAAGGCCTGGTCGAGGTCAGTCGAGCTGGTCGGATCAAGCGTAACGAAGGGGATGTCTGTCCGGTCGACATGGTCGACCAGCGGCTTCCTCGCCGCGGCCGTTGCGACTGCCTCGGTTTCGGCGGAAAAGTCGCCGGGCAACTGGAACTGCGTACGGATTGCCGCAAGTCCCTCACCGAGCGCCTCGGAACGATCGTAGATGGCCTTCAAGATTTGACCATCGTCACTTGCGCGACGTCGAGCGCGCCGCCACGAAAACCGCCTTCGCAATACATGAGATAATAACGCCACAGGTCGTGGAACGGCTCGGCGAAACCGTGAAGCGAGCCGCGCGCAACAGCCTCGTTGTAGCGCTCGCGCCAGCGCTTGAGAGTCTCGGCATAGTCGAGACCGAAGCATTCCTGGTCCTGCCATGAAAGGCCGCGCTCGCTCGCAATGGCTTGGAACTGCGGCTCGTCGAGAAGGCAGCCGCCCGGGAAGATGTAGGTCTGGATGAAGTCGGCGTTGCGCACGTATCGGCCGAACAATTCGTGCCGCATGCTGATGAACTGAAGCGCTGCTCTTCCGCCGGACTTGAGATTGCGCGAGATGCTGTCGAGATAGGCGCCCCACCAGCGCTGACCAACCGCTTCCACCATCTCGACCGACGCCACCGCATCGAACTCCTGGCAAGTCTCACGATAGTCCTGGAGGCGAATTTCAATCTGGTCGGCCAGCCCTGCTTCGGCGATCTTGCGCTCGGCCCATGCCTTCTGCTCGGTCGAGAGCGTGAGCCCGACGACATTCGCTCCGCGCTTCGCAGCCTCGATCGCAAGCGTGCCCCAGCCGCAGCCGATCTCGAGCAGGCGGTGCCCGGCCTTGAGGTCGAGACGATCCAGCAATGTACGCAATCTTGAAAAGCTGCGCAGCCTCGAGGTTGTCGGCATTGCCGGTGAACCGAGCGCTAGAATAGGTCATCGTCGGATCGAGCCAGGCGGAATAAAAGTCGTTCCCGAGATCATAATGTGCAGCGATGTTCTTGCGCGCCTTGCGCGGCGCATTGTCGCGTAGCCGATGCGAGAGGCTGTTCAGCCAGCGGAACGGGCCCTTGGAGCGGCCGGAATTGCCGAGCGGCGCCGCGTTGAGGCAGAATAATTCAAACAATTGGACCGGGTCGGGGCTTGACCATTCGCCGAGCGTCCAGGACTTGTACCAACCGATCGAGCCAGAGGTCGCGAGACGCACGAGCGCCATCCAGCTACCGATGTTGACGACCGCTCGAACGCCGTTTGAACGAAATCCGAGCTTGCGCTTCGAGCCGTCGGGAAGAGTTGCATCCACGCCCCCCACGAGAAGGTGCTTGTCAATCTCGTCGAGGACCTTGGAAAATGCCGGAGAGACGAGGCGGGCAAGAGTTCCGCCGCCGGTGGCGAAGCCCCGGTCTGCGCGCACCAGATGCTCGCCGCGCGTGCTCATGTCGGCGCAGTTATGAATTTGGACGCGGATTGTCGAGCGGGATGAGGAACGCGCTTTTGCGAACTGCCCGCCGCATGGCGTTGCTGAACGGCGACTCGCTCGAATTGTAGAAACGCTGGTCGGTCAAATAAGAATGCCCTTCCAGCCTGACGACGATCGGCATTCGTGACCACAGCATGAAAGAACGCACATAGCGGCTCGTGCGCTCCGCCAGCGCCAGTTGCGGATCGTCGAGGCCGAGCGGCTGGAGTGCCGGATCGAGCTTCAGCCCGGAAGCCGGCGTGAAACTTCCATTGCCGAAGCGACCTGCGCTTCGCCATTCGATCGTGCGCTCCCAAAAAGCGAGTGGCGGGGGTCCGGCGACGATCAGCGCAGGTTCGATCCCGCGCCGCCGTAGCTCGGCTGCAGCGGCTCGCTCGACCCAGGCGCTCTCGGCGAGGTTGAGGCCGATATAGATGAGCATGATCAAGCCTGCGATCTGGGCCGGGCGGCCTGGATCTGGAAGATGCCTTCGCCGGTGCCACATCGACAGTCCGACGCCGCCGATCATCAGCACCCAATAGACCCAGTCGATGATGAAGATGGCGTTGCCCGAATACCAGCTCCAGCTGACCGGTGCGAAGATCGCAATCGCATAGGTGGTCAACCAGTCGAGGAATGGATGCGTTAGCACCGCCAGGAATGCGACGATGAACAATGCACCGGCACGAAACGGCGGAGTGTGAGGACCGCGAGGCTTCAGGCGGTCGACGAGCCACAGAATGGCGACGATGGCGGCCGCCAGGATCGGCCAGGCGAATATGGCGTGAAGCGGTCCGCGGTGGAAGGCGATGCCATCGACCGGCAGCACCAGGGGCGCGAAGACGTCGATGTCGGGCGCATTGGCGCCAAGGAGGCACGCCGCCATCGCGAAGCGCGAGCGGCGCTTAAGTCCCATCTCCCCGAGCAAGGCGCCGGCAAGGCTATGGGTGATGTTGTCCACGTCTTATCCGCGCCAAAATGTCATGGGGATGGGGACAAGCGATCGGTTGGCGCGAAGAAGCCCGTCAACAGCCTTCTTCAGCCCGCTTCCCTGCCAATACAGGGCCGGAGGATCCTCGCTCAAATCCGGTGAGGTTCCTTTTCGACCATCCACGTCTGGCCTTTCGCAACGAGCGCCTGGAGGTCGGGTGTCTTACCCGATGCGGCGGCCTTGTTTTGCTCTATCACCGCGCTCTCGAAGGTTGGCCGGGGATCCTCGTAGATCACTCCGAGCGCGATCGGATAAGCCTCCGCGGGCATGAGGATCAGCATCGCCGCGAGCTGGCGGTTGGTCGGATCGTGAACGATGACCGAGGGGTCGTCGCCGTCCACCACTTTTAGCGATAGATGCTCGGTGTCGAGCGCAAGGCCCTTGGTGCCACCAGCGAACAGCATCTTCTCGCCAGCCTTCAGCCAAAGCTGCTTCTGGTCTGCCGCGCCTTTTTCGGTGAAGGATGCAAAGACGTCGTCATTGTAGACGATGCAATTCTGGAAGATCTCGACGAAACTGGCGCCGCGGTGCGCGTGGGCAGACTTCAGGACGTCGGGCAAATTCTTGTGCACGTCGATCCCGCGAGCGATGAATTGTGCGCCCGAGCCAAGCGCGAAAGCGCACGGCGTGACCGGCCGGTCGACCGAACCGAACGGGGTCGAGGGCGAGCGCGTCCCGACTCGACTGGTCGGCGAATATTGCCCTTTTGTCAGGCCATAGATCTCATTGTTGAACAGCAGGATCTGGCAGTCGAGGTTGCGACGAAGAATGTGCATCGTGTGATTGCCGCCGATCGACAGCGCATCGCCGTCGCCGGTGATGATCCACACGTCGAGCTCGGGATTGGCAAGCTTGGTGCCGGTGGCGATCGCGGCCGCTCGGCCGTGGATCGTGTGGAAGCCATAGCTTGCCATATAATAAGGAAAACGGCTCGAGCAGCCGATGCCGGAGATGAAAACCGTCTTCTCCCGAGCAACGAGAAGATCCGGCATCGTTCGTTGCACCGCTTTCAGGACCGCATAATCGCCGCAGCCGGGGCACCAGCGGACCTCCTGGTCACTCGCCCAATCCTTGGCAGTGGTGGTCGCGATCGGGGTGATTTCGTTCATCCGTGGGGCCTCAGCCAATAAATCAGCATTATGATGACGATCAGCAGGATCACCATCGACCAGACGCTCATTGGTCTAAAGTTCACGACGGCTCCTCATCGCTCGCGCCGAGCATGGCATCGATCGCGGCTTCGATTTCGGCAATTCGGAACGGATGACCGGAGACCTTTGTCAGCGACTTCGCATCGACCAGGAACTGATCTCGGAGCACTGTTTTCAGCTGACCCATGTTCATCTCGGGAACGAGTATATGTTTAAAGCCCTTGAGCAGGACAGACATGTTCTTGGGCAGCGGCCAGATGTGGCGAACATGGACATGGGCTACGTCCTGTCCCTTCGCGAGAGCGCGGCGGACGGCTTGGTGAATTGGCCCGAAGGTCGAGCCCCAGCCGACGATTGCGACCTCGGCTCCTTCGCGACCGAGGCAGATATCCTGGTCTGGGATCGAGTTGGCGATCCCGAGCACCTTGCCAACGCGGGTGTTGGTCATCTCCTGGTGAACTTCGGGGCGATAATCGATGTTGCCCGTGCCCGGCGCCTTTTCGATGCCGCCGATGCGGTGCTCCAGCCCGGGAGTGCCGGGCTTGATCCAGGGCCGAGCAAGGTCGTCATTGCGCACGTACGGCAGGACGACTTCGCCTTCCTTGGGCGGGGTCTCGAAGAAAGCGACCGGAAACGGCTCGTACCTGTTCATGTCGGGAACGCGCCAAGGCTCGGCGGCATTGGCGATATAGCCATCGGTGAGCAACATCACTGGAGTCATGTAGCGGGTCGCAATTCGACACGCCTCGATCGCGCAATCGAAAGCGTCGGCTGGGGAGCGGGCAGCGAGCACCGGCACGGGCGCATCGGCATTGCGGCCGTAGACCGCCTGATAGAGATCCGACTGCTCCGTCTTGGTCGGAAGGCCGGTCGACGGACCGCCGCGCTGCGAATTGACGACGACCAGCGGTAGCTCGGTCATGACGGCAAGGCCGATGCCTTCGCTCTTCAGTGCGATTCCGGGGCCCGATGAAGAGGTAATTCCAAGCTGGCCGGCATAGCTTGCGCCGATGGCGGCGCAAATGGCTGCGATCTCGTCTTCCGCCTGGAAGGTCGTGATCCCGAATTCCTTGAGGCGGGCGAGGTGGTGGAGAAGCGGGCTCGCGGGAGTGATCGGATAGGAGCCGAAGAACATGTTGACTCCGGCGAGCTGGCAGCCGGCCACGAGGCCGAGAGCCAGGGATTCTGCGCCGGTGACGGTGCGATAGAGGCCCGGTTCGGCAGGCGCCGGGGCGAGGTGGTGCTGCTTGAACGGCGCACCCATTTCCGCCGTCTCGCCATAAGCGTGGCCCGCGTTCAGAGCCGCAATATTGGCTTCGGCGAGCTCGGCCGCCTTGGCGAACTTCTTCTGAAGCCAGTCGACGATCGGCTGCCGTTCGCGATCGAACATCCAGAGCGCGAGGCCCAGGGTCCACATGTTCTTGCAGCGGAGCGCTTCCTTGTTGCCGAGCCCGAACGGCTTCACGGCATCGAGTGTCAGCTGCGAAATGTTGAAATGGACGACCTGCCATCGTGCCAGGCTGTCGTCCTCAAGCGGGTTCTGCTCGTAACCCGCCTTGGCGAGGTTTCGCGCCGTAAATTCGCCGTCGTCCGCGATGATGAGCCCGCCGTCGCGGACCTCGCTCGCGTTCACCTTCAGCGCGGCAGGGTTCATCGCGATCAGCACGTCGGGCTGGTCGCCCGCCGTGTCGATCTCGGTCGAGCCGAAATTGATCTGGAATGCAGAGACGCCGAAGGTCGTCCCTTGCGGAGCCCGGATTTCCGCCGGGAAATCGGGGAAGGTCGCAAGGTCGTTTCCAGCAAGCGCGGTCGAGAGCGTGAACTGGCCGCCGGTTAATTGCATTCCATCGCCGCTGTCGCCGGCAAAGCGGACGACGACAGCCTCCTGGGGAGGCCGTGCGGTGGCTTCGGTTTGGGTAACGCGATGCGAGGCTGTGGCCATGAAGTGATATCTAGGACGCTCGCTGGTCTTTCGCTACCGTCATTGCGCGAGCAGTAGCTCAAAACAGGGGGATCGTCATGATTGCAGCGAGCCGGCGCGAAGCGTTGCTCTTTGGGGCGTCAGCTGCTGCTCTTGCCTCCGCTCCGGGCCCATCATGGGCGGCCGAGCCTCGGATCGATCGGATAGTCCGGCGGACCCTTGCTGCTTTCGACGTCCCGGGGGTCGGCGTCGCGATGAAGACGCTCTCGCCGCTCGCGGACTTCAGCTACGACTTCCACGACTTGCATGTCGAGCGCGTGAAATGAGTAAGGAGGGTTATCGCCGCGGCGTTGGCGTGATGCTTCTGAACGATGCCGGAAAGGTCTTCGTCGGGGCTCGGATCGATAATACGGCCGAGGCATGGCAGATGCCCCAGGGCGGGATCGATGAGGGCGAAGAGCCGTGGGAGACTGCGCTCCGCGAGTTGGAGGAGGAAACCGGCATTGCGCCGAACCTCGTTGAGTGGATCGCTACTTGCACCGAGCGCCTGAGATACGATCTGCCAGCAGCCCTTCGCGACAAGCTGTGGGGCGGAAAATATGTCGGGCAGGACCAGGATTGGTATCTTGCGCGCTTTGTCGGCTCCGACAGCGCCGTGAACATCGCCACCAAGAATCCCGAATTCCGGGAGTGGAAGTGGATCGAGCCGGCTCAGCTTCCCGCACTGATCGTGTCCTTCAAGCGCGACCTTTACCGCCGTTTGCTAAGCGAGTTTGCCGACCATCTTTGACCGCCGGTCGAAACTCCGTTCCGAACCCGCAAATGACAGCCACAAGAATGAAGTCTCAAATGGAGGACCGAAATGCGTTCGATCACGCTGATCATCGTGGCAAGCGCGCTGGCGTTGCCACTGGCATGCTCCAAGGCCACCACTCCCGACCTCAACGCCGTCATTCACGATGCGGTGAGCGACCCCGCTCGACCGGCGGGTTACAGAGCGGCCGATCCGCTGCGCAAGCCCGCGGAAACGCTCGCGTTTGCCGGCGTCCGACCCGGAATGACGGTCGGCGAATTCTACCCAGCCGGCGGCTATTTCACGCGCATGCTGAGCGACGTCGTCGGGTCGTCGGGCCACATCTACGCAATCGAAAATGCGGGCTGGAACGATTCCGTGAAGGATGATCGAGCAATGCTCGCGGAGGGTAAATGGACCAACGTCTCGCTCGACGTCCAGCCGTTTGGGTCGGCCAGGTTCCCCAAGCCCTTGGACCTTGCCTGGGTCACCCAGAACTATCACGACATGAAGATCGCCAAATACGGCCCCGTCGACACCCTCGCCTTCGACCGCTCAGTCTATTCGGCGCTGAAGCCCGGCGGAGTCTTTTTCATCCTCGATCATCAAGGCCGGCCGAACATGAGCGAGGCCGACATTGCGAAGATGCACCGAATTAACCGCGACGTCGTGGTTCGCGAGGTGACGTCCGCAGGGTTCAAGCTCGCCGCCGAGGGGAATTTCCTTCATCGCCCGGGCGATGATCATACCAAGCCGATCTTCGACCCGTCGATCCGCGGCCACACTGACCAATATGCGCTGAAGTTCGTGAAACCGGCGCCCTAGGTCTTGAGCCTCGCGGGCTCGCGGCGAGCTCTTGACTACCTGCCCGAAGGGGATCGACTGACTTCTCCAGCGGTGTGGCCTTCGGCCCAAGGCGCGGCTAGGAGCCACAGCCATGGGGGAATTGTCGTCGACTGAACGTGGAGCTGTAGAGAGCGCCGGCGCTCAGCCTATGCTCGACCAGGTGCTTGCCTGGTCAGCGGTCAATAGCGGCTCGCGCAATCTTGCTGGCCTGGAGCGTATGGCGGATTTGCTCGCGGACGCGTTCGCCGCCCTTCCCGGTGTCCTGCGGCTCCAGCAACCCTCTCCCGTCGACGCGGTCGACACCGCCGGAAAGCTGGTGACCTTGGGCCACGGCCGACACCTCCACCTGACGGTCAGGCCAACCGCGCCGATCCAGTTCCTTTTCACTGGCCACATGGACACGGTGTTCGGCCCAGATCACGCCTTCCAGCAAGCGCGCTGGCTAAAGGACGGGATCCTCAACGGCCCCGGAGTCGCCGACATGAAGGGCGGCCTCGCGGTGATGCTCGCGGCGTTGAAGGCAGTCGAGCGAACCAAGGTCGCCGATCGGATCGGTTACGAAATCGTCGTCAACAGCGACGAGGAGGTCGGCTCGCTCGCGTCCGCATCGCTCCTTGCTCAAGCAGCACGGGGCAAGCGCGCGGCATTGACCTACGAACCCGCCGCCCTCCCCGACGGAACGCTCGCTGGGGCGCGGCCCGGCAGCGGCAATTTCGCGATCGTTGTTCACGGCCGTTCCGCTCATGCTGGACGCAATCCCGAGGACGGGCGAAACGCGCTCCTCGCAGCGGCCGATCTGGCGCTGAGGCTGGCCGCTCTGAAACGGGACGGCCTCAGCGTGAACCCGTCTCGGATCGAAGGCGGAAGCCCAAGCAACGTCGTTCCCGATATCGCCATCCTTCGAGTGAACATGCGGCCCAGAACGCCCGACATCGAGGCGGACGCGAAGCTCGAGATCGAAGAGGCGCTCGCGGCAATTGCCGCTGCTCATGACGTGAAGGTCGAGGTCAGCGGAGGATTTGGTCGGCCGCCCAAGCCGCTCACGAGCGCGGCCGAGGCCCTCTTCAATCTCGTCAAGCAAGCCGGCGCCGACCTCGGCCAGCCGATCGCCTGGCAACCGTCGGGCGGTGTTTGCGATGGTAACAATATCGCCGCGTGCGGAGTGCCGGTCGTCGATACGATGGGCGTCCGCGGCGGCAAGATCCACAGCATGGAGGAATTTCTGATTACAGAGAGCCTGGCCGAGCGGGCCGCATTGTCGGCGCTCGCCATTTTGCGGCTGGCAAGCGAGGTCGCGTGAGCTACCGAGTGCGACCGGCCACAGCGGACGATTTCCGTGCCGTCTACCAGATGGCCAAGCTGACGGGCGGCGGCTTCACCAATCTTCCGCCCGAACGGCAGACCCTGGTCGCCAAGCTCGCCCAGTCGGACAAGAGCTTCTTGCGCAAGAAGAACAGCCAGGCCGGCGACCTCTACATGTTCGTTCTCGAGGACCCCAATGCCCGCAAGATACGCGGGACTTGCCAGGTGTTTGGCCAGGTTGGGGTGACCCAACCCTTCTACTCCTACCATCTCAGCACGCTCACTCAGACCAGCCCCGAACTCGGCAAGACGTTCCGGAACCAGCGCTTGTCGCTGACCACCGATCTTGAAGGATCATCGGAGGTCGGCGGCCTGTTCCTTCACCCCGAAATGCGCGCGACCGGGCTCGGCGGACTGCTCGCCCGGAGCCGCTACCTTTTCATGAAGATGCACCGCGCGCGGTTCGGCGACCGAACGCTCGCCGAACTTCGCGGAGTCATGGACGAGGCCGGCCACGCGCCCTTCTGGGACTCGCTCGCCGGCAAATTCTTCGGCATGAGCTTCCCGGAAGCCGACGAGTTCAATGCCGTCAACGGCACCCAGTTCATCGCCGACCTGATGCCGCGCTCGCCAATCTATGTCGCGCTTTTGACCGACGAGGCAAAAGCCGTGATCGGCCAGCCGCATCCAAGCGGGCGAGCGGCGCTGCGGATGCTCGAACATGAAGGTTTCCTGTTCGACCGCTATGTCGACATCTTCGATGGCGGACCGACGGTCACGGCTCGGACCGACGACATCCGCACGGTGCGAGAATCATGCGAGGAGAAAATCGTCGAGATCGGCGAGGGCGGCACCCACAAAGTGCTGGCGGCTGCCGGTCGGCTGAAAGACTTCCGAGCCTGCTGCGCGTCGGTCAAGAAGCTGCCGAAGAAAGGCCTGATGATCGATCCGCAATCCGCCGAGCTGCTCGAGGTCGAGGTTGGTGACATAGTGATGACTATCGCGAAGTGACGGTTCGGGAGCTCAACTTCGACGGCATCATTGGGCCGAGCCACAATTATGCCGGACTGAGCTTCGGCAACGTCGCGTCAATGAACCATTTCGCTCAGGTCTCGGAGCCGCGTGCGGCCGCGTTGCAGGGCCTCGAAAAGATGCGCGCCAATTTGGCGCTCGGACTGACGCAGGGAATTTTCGTGCCCCATCCGCGGCCGCACCGGGCATGGCTCGCCGAGCTGGGCGCGGATTTCGAAGACGCCGATTTCGAGCTCGCGGCCAATGCGATGTCGGCTTCTGCGATGTGGGCGGCGAATGCAGCCACGGTCTCACCAGCACCAGATTCGGACGACGGCAAATGTCACCTGACGGTGGCGAACCTCAGGACCATGGCGCATCGCAGCCATGAATGGCCTGCGACGCTCGCGCAGCTGGAGGTTGCGTTCGGCAACGAAACATTCGCGGTCCACGCCCCGGTTCCTCCGGCGTTTGGGGACGAAGGCGCAGCGAACCATATGCGCATCGCACCTTCCCATGCTGAAGCGGGCATCGAAGTCTTCGTTTACGGTGTTTCGGGCGGCGCATTCCCGGCCCGCCAGCATGTCGAGGCATCGAAGGCGATCGCCCGGCTGCATCGTCTCAATCCGGACCGAACGATATTCGTTCAGCAGTCTGACGAAGCGATCGCTGCAGGCGCCTTCCACAACGATGTCGTCGCGGTTGCCAACGAGCGAGTGCTGTTCGCTCACGAGCTCGCCTTCGCCGACAAGCAGCCGCTGCTCGACGCATGTTCAGAGCTCGTCACCGGGTTCGAATATGTCGAGGTCGCAGCAGCCGACGTACCGCTCGAGGACGCCATCCGGTCCTATTTGTTCAATGCTCAGCTGGTCACTCCCATCGACGATGAAATGACCCTCATCCTGCCAACCGAAGCGCGCGAGACTCCGTCGGTCTGGCGCTGGATCGAACGGCATCTCGCCGGCAATGGACCGATCCGCCGAATTGAGCTGGTGGACGTCCGCCAATCCATGGCGAACGGCGGTGGCCCCGCGTGCCTTCGGCTTCGGGTGGTCGCTGACCCGGCGATGGTCGACCCCCGTTTTCTGGTCGATTCTTCGAAGCTCGACCGGATCGGAGATGTCGTGCGGAAATATTGGCCCGAACAGATCGCTCATGACTCGCTTCAGCGCCCGACGTTGATTGGAGATGTCGAACGCGCCCGGGCGGCGTTGCTCGAAACACTCGACCTGCCCGAGCTCAGCCCCAGCCTCTAAAATTCCCGGAACGGGACAAGAGGCAGATCTTAGGGTCTCTTTAACCTTGTCTATTAGGATCTTTCCGGCTCAAAACCGCCATTGACTCGTTCAGGCGTTAATATGGCGATGTTGAAGAAGATCAGTCGACTGTTCACGATAAAGACCCGCTTCGAAGCGTGGCTGGTCATCTATGCTATCGCGCTCGGCTCGGTCGAGCGCGGCCAGCATTATCTCGCATCCTACCCTGGTTGGGGCGGATGGCTGCTTGCAGCCGCCTGCACCGGTGTGGTCTTCATCGCGGGCGCGAAGCTTCTTGATTCGGTGAGGCCGATGAAACCGGCGGTTGCTGTCGGAATTTATCCCGCGGCTGCTCGGCGCGCTTCGATCAATGGTCGTAATCGACCCAAGCGCCTGCCGACCCGTCATGTTTCAAGGTCACAGATTTCACCTCGCAGAGATTGACGTCACTCCAGGTGACAGGACCCTTGCCGGGAACCGTCGCCTGGATGTCGAACGCGCAATCCGGATCCTTGTAATCGATCGGTCCCCTCGACCCGGGCGCAGGCGCGTTGCCGAGGGGCTTCCAATCCTGGGTTCCGGCGCGCCGGATCGAAAGGCTGGAAAGCGATGCGTCGGTGCCATTGACGAGCATGAACTTGGATGCGCCTGCATCAGCCGCAGTTGCGAGCGCGAGCGCGACGGTCAGAATCGCAAGGTTCCTGAGCATGGCCGCCAGTATAAACCCTCGCGCCCGCTTTAGGAACGAAATTTACGTTGCTTTAAGCGGCGTTGAGCTCGGCGTAGCTCGGACGTGTGCCGCTCCAGAAAACTGGCGTTGCAGCGGGGCCATGAGTTGCAGCTTCCTTGAGCGGAAGCGCCGTCGAGCAGAACGCGCACTCGGCCGAAAGTCGGCCGACCAGCCAGTGCGTGCGCCCGCAGCCGGGGCAGTGATTCACTTCGCCGTCGTGATAAACGGCATGATATCCCCGCGCATGGGGGTTGAAATAATTGCGGCGGGGCTCGACCGAAGTCGCCATAATCCTATCCTTCGAAACCATTTGCCCTCTCAACGAGCGATGAGTCGTTAGGTTTCGGCGATGATCCGATTATGGCTCGAACCTGTCATCTAACCGCAACACCTCTGTTCCAGGGCGGCACAACTACTCCCGACGCCATTGACTTCGGTCGAAAAAAGGCAGTCGCATGCGGATTTTAACGAAGCTTTAGGCATTGCTGTCGGATGGTCCGAAAGCTCTCTAGCGGGAGGCGGGCCAGTGGAATCGAACGAGCGTTTTTATCGCCGCCGAGCAGTCGAGGAACGAACGGCTGCGCGACGCGCAGTCAGTGATACGGCGCGGGCGTGGCATGCCAAGCTCGCCGAAGATTTCGCCCAGCGGGCGACGGCTTGCACAGCGATGATTTCGTGATCGCCGCCAGCCGTTAGTTCATCTTGCATCGATCGGCAATTCACTCCAACGACCGCCGCGGTGGATCGGTGGGAGCAGCATTTTATCGAGAAGAGTGGCCGCCGCTTTGAAGCGGAGGCACTGGAACGTCGTCGTCAGCGGGTCCGGACGGCAATCACGATCGTGGTCGCGACGATCATCTTCCTCGGCGCTGTGATCAGCCTGGCGGTCCTCCCCTGAAGTTCAAACAAAATCAGGGCCGCTAGGGTTCGGGAGTGCGTCTTTGATTCCGCCCTCAGTTGACCTCAATCAAACGCCGTTGGCTCCGTCCAGCTCGACGAAAAGGCGCTATTGCCAGCGAGCCACCGAGCCGGCCTCATCAAGGGTTGCGCCGCTGGATAGCTCCCCCTATGTCGCGCCCCTGCCGTTTCCGGCACCCGCGCGCCCGTAGCTCAGCTGGATAGAGCACCAGACTACGAATTTGGGGGTCGGAGGTTCGAATCCTTCCGGGCGCGCCATTTTATTCAGGTCCATACCGAGGACATGGGTTACAGATTATTTCGGAGACATAGGTAACACTTTTGCTCCGAAAGGGTTAGGTGCCGGCTCGAGCCGCGATAGAGGCGCCTCAGCTTCTCCCGGATCTTGGGAGCGCCCCAGGTCGGCCGCTCCTTCTTCAGCTCGACGATCTGCTTCTCGATCTGGAATGGGAGCTGGTTAGCATGACGGTATGGCCGCCGACTGCGGTCCTCGTAGCGCTCGAAGATCTTGTAGCCAGTCTTACGCGAGATATCGAACTCGCGGCACAGCGGCGCCATCTTCTCGCCGTCGAGCAGGCGGGCCACGAAACGAAGACGCTCGTCCATCTTGGCACACTCCTTCCACGGCACTTTGCCCTCCCAAAGCGCCAGAGTGTAACCTATGTCTCCGGTATCAACTGTGACCCATCACTCAGGAAGGGCATCACAAGCATCGTTTATTTTCAAATACTTACGAGATGAAACAGGGGGATAAGCAGCGGGCACGGGTCGCCGGAATGGTCCATGTTGTGCGAAGGGAAATGAGCATGCCTTCGTTTCACAAGCGTTGGATAGATTTCACTTTGTGGCCAGGCCAGAAGCGGACCTCGGCGACTTCGCTGGACGCAAATTTCCCAATGATCTTAGCCCCCCTCATATTCATGGCGGGTGCGCGAATTTCCCCTTACAGCCGGCGGCGATGCGAAGACCGCTCCTCCTTGCGATGCTTGTGCTCACCGGTTGTTCCTCGGCGGGCGGTCCCTACCCGTCCCTTCGGCCGCGAACAGCGGAGGCGATCGATCCGCGGGTTCAGCCCGTCCGTCCGATCAACGACCGACCTGTGGCGGCGGGGCTTGCCGGGCAGCTTGCCGACCTCGTCGCTGAGGCTCGCGCCGGCGACATCGCGTTTGAGCCCGTCGTCAGCCGAGCCGAACAACTGACATCGGTGGCAGGCGCTCCACAGAGCGAAGGCTGGATCTCGGCTCAAGAAGCGCTCAGCACTGCGATCGCCGCGCGAAGCCCGACCGCAAATGCCGAAGCCGACATCGACACAATCTCAGCAACGGCTATCCAGAAAAACGGCGGAATCGCGCCGAACGATCTGAAGGCGATCCGGGACGCTGCGGCGGAGGTCGCGACCATCGCTCGCGGGCAGACCGAGCGGATCGACGCAATGAAGAAGCGTTTGGGCTCCTAGCGCGCGATGAGCCTCGCGGCGTCCACAGCATGATAGGTGAGAACGCCGCTCGCGCCGGCGCGCTTGAATGCCAGTAACGTCTCCAAGATCAGCGCTTCGCGATCGCCTGCGCCCGCCGCTGCGGCATGTTCGATCATCGCATATTCGCCGCTCACCTGGTACGCAAAGGTCGGCACGCCGAACTTCTCCTTCACCCGAGCGACGACGTCCAGGTAGGGCAGCCCCGGCTTCACCATCACGAAGTCGGCGCCTTCGGCCAAATCGAGTTCGACCTCCCGAAGGGCCTCCTCGATGTTGGCCGGATCCATCTGATAACCCCGCTTGTCGCCCTTCAGCCTGCCGAGCGATCCGACGGCCTCGCGAAACGGGCCATAGAAAGCGGAGGCAAATTTTGCGGCATAGGCCATGATGGCGACATTCTGATGGCCCGACTTTTCCAATGCCGAGCGGATCGCTCCGACGCGGCCGTCCATCATATCGGAAGGGGCGACGATGTCGGCACCTGCCTCGGCCTGGACTAGGGCCTGCCGAACCAGGATCTCAACCGTGTCGTCGTTGATGACATTGCCATGCCCGTCGACGAGGCCGTCGTGGCCGTGGGCGGTGTACGGATCCAGAGCGACATCGGTGAGGACGCCGATCTCCGGCACCGAATCCTTGATGGCACGGATCGCGCGGCAAATGAGGTTGTCGCGATTGAGCGCTTCCTCGGCGCGCTCGGTGCGGAGCTGCTCCGGGGTGTTCGGGAAGAGCGCAATGCAGGGAATGCCGAGATCTGCCGCCTCTCGCACCCGTGCGGGGATCCGATCGACGCTCCATCGGCTAACGCCCGGAAGCGCTCCGATAGGCTCCTCGCAATCGTGGCCGTCGCACACGAACAATGGCCAGATGAAGTCGGACGGATGGAGGCGGTTTTCCGCAATCATCGCGCGAATCCAAGGGCTCGAGCGGCTCCTGCGCATTCGGAGAGCTGGGAAGGTAGCAGTGGTCATTGGCATGAGGCGATTAGCCTTCGCTTACCCGTTCGTCACCCCGCAGGGTTGAGCGCGCCGCCTGGCTCGCGAGTGGCGAGCGCTTCTTCGGTCGTCTCCTCCTCACACGGCCGATCGCCGACGCCCATGCGCGCCTTCTTCCACCCGCCGTGGACATAGAAGCCGATCGCCAGAGCGAGATTGATTGCCGAGGTCACCGGAAAGCTCGTCCAGATCGCGTCTGCATGGAGCCAGCCGTAGGTCGCGAAGATATAGCCGAAGCGGACTGGCACCATGCCCACGGCGAGCACGATCAGGGGAATCCACACCGCGCCGTTCGCTCGCACGGTTCCAAACAGAACCATCATCACGCCGAACAGAAGGAAGTTCCAAGTCGCGAGCAGATGAATGTGCTGGGCGATCGGAAGCGCGGGACTGCTTCCGCCCATGAACAATGCGAGCACGGCATGGTCCGCCAGAGTCAATGCGACGATCATCGAGGCAGTGATCGCTAGTGTCTGGACGATCCCGACGCGAGTGATCCGGCCGACCCGGTCCCACAGGCCGGCGCCGATATTCTGGGCCGCCATCGCGCTGACGGCTGCGCCGAGCGCCATCGCCGGCATCTGAACGTAGGTCCACAATTGCATCGCGACCCCGAATGCGGCGGTCGTATCGACGCCCTCCCGGTTGACCAGCCCGACCAGCGCGAGCGCGGAGAGCGAAATGATGATCATCTGGAGCCCCATCGGGAAGCCCTTGACGATGATCGTCTTGAGGATCGCGAGATCGCACCAGAGGTAACGAAGCTCATCGCCGCGGAGCCGAAGCGGCAGATCCTTGATGTAGAGGTAGGCGACGAGGCCGAAGAATGCGACGTAATTGGCGATGAGCGTCGAAAAGGCGGCCCCCGCGATCCCGAGCCGCGGCGCAGGTCCAAGGCCGAGGATGAACACCGGGTTCATTCCGCTGTCGAGAACGACCGAGAGGATCATGAACCAAAGGGGGGTCATGCTGTCTCCGGCACCCCGCAGCGCCATCATCAACAGGGTCAGGAGAAGGAGCGGCGGCATCGCAAGAAAGATGACGCTGAGATAGGCGTGCGCGAGCGGAGCAGCGTCCGGCGGCGTCCCGAGCAGCTTCAGGATCGAGCCCGACAGGAAATAGCCCGCGATTGCGATCACGATCGCCACCACCAGGAACGATCCCCCCGCGGTCCCAAACACTCGGCGCGCCTGGTCCACGTCCTTGCGGCCCCATGCCTGGCCAACGAGGATTGTCGAGGCCATTCCGAAGCCGAACACGAAGGCGGTCAGGAGGAACATGACCATGTTCGCGTTCGAGGTCGCGGCTAGCGCGTCCTCGCCGATGAAGCGCCCGACGCAGATCGCGTTAATCGTACCGTTGAGCGACTGGATGATCGAGCTCGCGAGCGTCGGCAGTGCGAACGCGAGGAGCGTCTTGCCAATCGGCCCCTGAGTGAGGTCGCCGCGAGCCGGTCCGCGTTGTGCTGCTGCGTCTGCCATTCCATCCTTCCGGCAAGTCCAGCGAAGGCTGGGTTCCAATCGACATGATTTTCTGCCGTCGGTCGGGCGCCAGCCATCGCCCGCATGACGGCACAGGCTAGGCCAGTCTCTCCAACGCTGCACGCAGCCGTTCGGCTTCAGCGGTTTTGGCGTCGTGGTCGGACCGAGCCTTCTCGACCGCCTCGGGCTTGGCGCGTTCGGCGAAGTTGGGGTTGGACAGGCGTTGAGCTAGACTGTCCCGCTCCTTTTCGGCAGCCGCGACCGCCTTATCGAGCCGGGTCTTTTCGGATCCGACGTCGATCACCCCTTCGAGCGGAAGAGCGAATGTCGTCTCGTCGACGACGATTTGGGCTGCGCCCTGGCCCTCGAAGTTGGTGAGCTGGATCGATTCCAGCCTCGCAAGCTTGGAGAGCATCGTCTGATTGCGATCCAGGCGTCCGGCGGTCTCGCCCGACGCGCCGCTCGCGAACAGCTGAAGCTTCGCTGAAGGTGGAACGTTGAGCTCTGTTCGAGCGGAGCGCAATTCGCTGACGAGCCGAACCAGCCACTCAAGCTCGGCCTTCGCTTGGTGGTCGACCTGCGCTTGCGGATCCGGCCACTTCGCGATGATCAGCTCATAGGGCCGCTCGTTCGCGTTCCACAGCTCTTCGGTGATAAAGGGCATCAGCGGGTGAAGCATCACCAGAATTTGATCGAACGTCCAGGCTGCGACGGCCTTGGTTTCCTCCCCAAACGCGCTCTTGGTGAGTTCGACATACCAGTCGCAAAACGTGCCCCACACGAAATGGTAGATGGCGTCCGCCATCTCGTCATAGCGGAGCTCCTGGAAGGCGTGGTCAAGCCTGGCCAGCGTCTCGACGACCTCGCCGATGATCCATCGGTTGACGGGCAGCTCGGCAGCAGGCGCGGCGATGCCGCGACTTGCTCCGACGCCGTTCATCTGCAGGAAGCGAGCGGCGTTCCAAAGCTTGGTCGCGAAGTTGCGGTAGCCCTCGACCCTCTTCTCATCGAGCTTGATGTCGCGGCCCTGGCTTTCCATCGCTGCCAGCGTGAAGCGCAGGGCATCTGCACCATAATTGTCGATAAGGCCGAGCGGGTCGACCGTATTGCCCTTCGATTTGGACATCTTCGCGCCGTTCGAGTCGCGGACGAGCCCATGCAGGTAGAGGGTCTTCCACGGTGCCTCGCCGGTGAGTTCGATGCCCTGCATGGCCATGCGTGCATCCCAGAAGAAGAGAATGTCGAAGCCGGAGATGAGAACGTCATTGGGATAGTGGCGCTTGAGTTCTTGGGTTTCTTCGGGCCAGCCGAGCGTGGCGAAGGGCCACAGCGCCGATGAGAACCAGGTGTCGAGCACGTCTTCGTCCTGCCGAAGCGACTGGTCGCCGGCCTGGTTGCGTGCTTGCTCCTCCGTCTCCGCGACGAAGACATTGCCATCTTCGGAATACCAGGCAGGGATTCGGTGGCCCCACCAGAGCTGGCGCGAGACGCACCACGGCTGGATGTTCTCGAGCCAATTGAACCAGGTCTTGGCCCAGGTTTCGGGAACGATCTTGATGTCGCCCTTGCGAACCGCCTGGAGCGCCGGAAGAGCGAGCTTCGCGGCGTCGACATACCATTGGTCGGTGAGCCACGGTTCGATCGCCGCGCCCGAACGGTCGCCGAACGGCGCCGGGATCACGCGGTCTTCGACCCCGACCAGAGCGCCTTCGTCTTCGAGCTTCGCGACGACGGCCTTGCGCGCATCTTCGCGCGTCAGGCCGAGAAGATCCTCAGGGATGAGACCGTCCTGCGTCTGCACCACGCGGGCCTGTGCGTCGAACATGTTGAGCATGTCGGCAGGCCTGAAGCCGGCACGCTTGCCGACCTCATAATCGTTGAAATCGTGTCCGGGAGTGATCTTGACCGCGCCCGATCCAAGCTCGGGATCGGCATGCTCATCGGCAACGATCGGGATCCGTCGACCGGTGATCGGATGCCTGATCTGCCTTCCGATCAGCGCCCGGTAACGCTCGTCGTCGGGATGGACCGCAACGGCCATGTCGGCGAGCATCGTCTCGGGCCGTGTCGTGGCAACCTGGATCGCTCCGTCATTGTCCGCGAGCGGATAGCTCAGCCGCCAGAACTTGCCCTGGACGTCCCTTGTCTCAACCTCGAGGTCGCTGATCGCCGTCTGGAACTTGGGGTCCCAATTCACGAGGCGCTTGTCGCGATAGATGAGGCCGCGCTTATGGAGCTCGACGAAGACGTAGGTGACGGCGCGCTGATAGCCTTCGTCCATCGTGAACCGCTCGTGGGCCCAGTCGCAACTGGCACCGAGGCGGCGCAGCTGGCGAGTGATCGCTCCGCCGGATTGAGTTTTCCATTCCCAGACATGCTCGAGGAAAGCCTCGCGACCGATCTCCGATCGGCGGAGGCCCTGGCTCTCGAGGTTCCGCTCGACGACCATCTGGGTCGCGATTCCGGCATGATCGGTGCCGACGACCCAAAGTGCATCCTTGCCGATCATTCGCTCGCGCCGAGCGAGCACGTCCTGAAGCGTAATGTCGAGCGCGTGCCCGATGTGGAGCGAGCCGGTGACGTTCGGCGGCGGCATGACGATCGTCCACGGCTTGGCCTCGGGGCGGTCCGGACGGAACAGCCCGTGCCCCTCCCAATGCTCATACCATCGCTGCTCGATCGCTGCTGGATCGAAGGTCTTGGGAAGCTCAGTCATGACCGCACGCGGTTAGCGATGCGGCACTGCAGCATCAACCTCGCTCGCCATGTCCCGCCGAAGGAGCCTGTGGCACAATCGCATCCGGGACCGCCCCGCCCTCGCCCAACCACTGCCGTTCCCAGCCGAACACTTCATGATACCATTGGACGGAATTCTTGGGCTTCAGCACCCAGTGGTTCTCGTCCGGGAAGACCAGCAGGCGAGAGGGTATGTTGCGGCGCTGCAGAGCAGTGAAGGCGGCGATCCCCTGTGTGTAGGGAATCCGGAAGTCATGCTCGCTGGTGACAACCAGTTGAGGCGTCTTCCAGCTGGTGACGAAATTGACCGGGTTCCAGCGCTCAAACTCCTGCGGCGCCTCGTAATAGGGATGCCCGCCATGCTCCCATTCATCAAACCACAGCTCCTCGGTCTCGTAGGCCATGGCTCGGGTATCGAAAACACCGTCATGCTGGACGATGCACTTGAACCGCTGAGGCCAATTCCCCTCGATCCAGTTCATCATATAGCCGCCGTATGAGCCGCCGAGCGCGCAGGCGTTGTTCGCCTCGAGCTGAGAATCGTGGGCGGTGGCAAAAGCCAGTCCCTTCTTGAGATCCTCGAGCGGCCAGCCGCCCCAATTCCTGTTGATCGCGTCGGTGAAGGCCTGACCGTAGCCGGTCGACCCGTGGAAATCGACGCTGACCACGGCATAGCCGGGCGCCGAGAACAGCCGCGGGTTCCAGCGGTAGGACCAGCTATTGTTGAAGGTACCCTGCGGCCCGCCATGGACGACGAATGAAATCGGGAGAGGCGTCGTGACGTTCGCCGGCTTGAGCACAAAGCCCCAGACAGTGTCATTATTCGCACCGGCAAAGCTGAACTTGTTGAAGGTGATGCCGTCGAGCTGCGCCAAGAGATTGCGATTGAGATCGGTCAGCTTCGTGGGTTTGCCGTACTGGTCAAGTCGATACAGGTCATCGGGGGCCATGATGCTGTTCATCGTGACGATCGCGTCACCGCTGCTGAGCGCATGGACATTGCCATAATTGCCGTCGCCGGTGAGGCGCATGACCTTTCCGGTCCCAGCGTCGATTCGGAAGACCGGGTTTTCGAGCGTATCTTCAGCGGTCACGAAGAGGCTCCGACCGTCTTTGGCCCACTCGATCGAGCCGACCGAGCGGTCCCAGGCCCGGGTCAGCGGACGAACTTGTCCCGAGGCGAGGTCGCGCAGCATGAGAACCTGCCGGTCCGCCTCATAACCCGGCCGGGCCATTGCGACATAAGCAAGTGTTCGCCCGTCAGGTGAGATCGTCGGAAGAGTGTCGGTTCCATCATTCGCATCGGTCAGATTGACGGGCGGAGCGCTTCCGTCCGCCGGTGCCGCGAAAATATCGAGATTGGTCGAGATTTCCTCGGTTCGGCCAGCCTCCCGAAGCGCGAAATAGACGTTCCGACCATCGGGCGAGAGGGCGATTTCCTCGCCTCCGCCGAAAGGCTTGGACGGCGTGTCCCCGACGAGGCCCCCTTCGATTGGAATGCCGGGGCCACTGAGCTTCCCACCCGCGATCGCGAAGGTGAACAGCCGCGAGCGTGTCCCTGGCTCTTCCCAGCTGTCCCAGTGGCGGATGAAGAGCTGATCGTAGGTGCGTCCGGACCCGGTCTTCGAGTTCGCCGGAAGTCCCACGCAATTAAGGTCGGTGCAGCGAAGGTCGCGATCGGCCCAGACGACGGCCATCGTGCCCGATGGTGCAATTTTGAACCCGCCAATGTCGCCTTTGAAATTACTAACTTGAACCGACGAGCCCCCGGCGGGCATCCGGAACAGTTGATCCTGGTCGCCAACGGCCCTCAGGAACCACAGCGCCCCATCCGCTCCAAAGACAGCGTCGTGGCCCTTCCCGGCGCCAGCGACGGGATGCGGCTGAGCCCCGGCCTTTGTGAGATCGAGGAGCTCGAGCGTGTTGACTCGCTTGTTCTTGTCCCAGTCGGTGGTTGAGACGGTGAAGACCGCCCAATGCCCGTCGGCAGAGACATCCGGCGCCCCGAGGCGGTGCATGGACTGGAGATCAACCGCAGTCATCGGCCGAGCGGCGGCCGGCGATTCGATGATTGCGGTGGCGGTGAGGAGCAGGGCTAGCTTGGTCATGACGCAGGCGTAGCAAAGCTGTGCCCGGGTGCAAGAATCAGAGTGGCCGCCCGGTGATGCGCGAGATCTCCCGCTTCACATGCTCGTCGACCATCTGTGGCAGGTTTTCGTCGAGCCACTGCTTCAGGATCGGCCGAAGCATCTCGCGCACCATCTCTTCGAGCGGGTTCACCTGCGGTGCTGAAGGAACCGTCGCCGCGACCGTCTGGAGCTGCTCGAGCGACTGCCGGCTCTGCCCCGCGACCCCCTCGTCCACCAGCGGTGGTCCAAGGTCAATCGGCGGCGCGAGCGGCTCATTGAGCTCGAGAACGTCGTCCTCGGCCGCCACCTCCTCGCGAAGCGGCTCGTCCTCGAGCACGTCGAGTGGCCGCGCCGTTGTGCGCAGCTCCTTTTCCTCCGCGATCACTTTCTTGATCGAGGCGAGGATGTCTTCCATCGAGGGTTCGCGACCGGGCGACTGCATCGCGAACGACGATAGCTGCATTGCCGCGGCGAAGTCACGCCGCAATCGGCGCAATATTTTCGTTTTAGCGGCGGCCCCGTTCGGTGCCCGTCGTCGGTGGCGGGGAGACCGAGGTGGTCGGCGCCGGCAGCGGTGTCACGCCGGTCGGGGCTGGAGGCGTCGGATCGTTGCCCGCCGGAGTGATCGCCGAAGTGACGATCGGATTCGCGGGCATTTCCTGCGGACTCACCGTGCGGGTTGCGGCCGGGATGTGTGCCGGATCGCTCGCCCAGTCGTTCCAGTTGTTCGCAACGCTCCGATAATTGCCGAGTGGATCGTAAAGCGGGCCACCGTCGAGGCCCAGATCCTGGGCCTGCGCCTGGCCCATCGAGTTCAGCAGCTGGAAGCCCGCGACATAGGAGTCGCGCTTCGCGGTCACGAGCGCAACCTGCGAGTTCAAAAGGTCCTGCTCGGCATTCAACACCTCGATGATCGTTCGGGTGCCGACGCTCTGCTCGGCCCGATTGCCCTCGAGCGCGAGCTGGTTGGCTTGAACGGCGACCGTCTCGGCCTGGATCTCCTCCTGGGAGGCCTGATAATTGGCAAAGGCCGCGCTACTTTGCTGGACTACTGCCCGTTCGGTACCCACCACCTGTTCGCGAAGCTGACCCTGCTGGGCCTGCGCCTGGCGGATGCGAGCGGCCGGAAGGCCCCCTTGGAAGATCGGGATGCTCGCCCCAAGCCCGATCCCGGTTTGGAATCCCGAGCTCGAGCCCTGCCCCGAATTGCCGGCGATCGTTGTCAGATAGTCGCCGCTGGCCTGCGCCGACAAAGTCGGCAGCCTGCTTGCCCTGGCGACGTTGACGTCATAGCCCGAAGCGACTTCCTGACGGGAGATCGCAAGAAGATCGGGGTTGCTGGCAAGTGCGATCTTCACGGCTTCGTCGGCCACTGTCGGAAGTGGCGGCAATGGCGGCGGCGGCGCAAGGTCGCCCGGCGGATGACCGATCTGCTGCCGATACGTCGCTTCGCTCGCAGTCGCATTGCCTTGCGCGGTTGCGAGCTGCGAATAGCCAAGCTGAAGGCGCGCCTCCGACTGGGCAACGTCGGTGCGGGTCAAGTCGCCGATTTGAAAACGGTCGCGGGTCGCCTCAAGGTTCGTCTGGAGGACCTTTACGTTATTCTGGTTAAGCTCGACGATCGCCCGGTCGCGGATCACGTCCATGTAGGCAGCGACCGCATTGGTGAATACGTCGCCTTCGACGGCAGTCAGCGTCGCTCTGCCCGCCTCGACGCGAGTTTCGGCGGCTTTGACGTTATTGCGAACGCTGCCACCGTTGAACAAAGGGTAGCTCAACTGCACCCCCCCCGTGACGACCGGTCCTTTCCCGGTGCCGCGATAGATGCCGCTCTGAGTGACATAGCGGTTGAGCCCGACGGTCGCGCTGATCTGCGGCCGCCCGGCTGCCTTGGCGATTGCAACCTGAGCGTCGCTCTGCTGCAGGGTCTGCCGTTGCGCGGTCAGCGTGGGATTGGTGTGATAAGCAGAAACGAGCGCGTCGCGCAGAGTATCGGCGCTGGCGGTTCCGGCCATCAGTGCTGCGATCAGCGACCCGGTGAGAAGCTTGCGAACCACTCGAAAAACCTCTTTTAGAAGATGAATGCCTTGGGCCGCGCGAAGCCGGGGAGCGCCGGAGCGCCCGCATCGCGCAAAGACAGATAACCGAATGCGCCGCCGACCTTGCGACCGGCGATCAGGCGGGTGATCCCGCGCTCGACCAAGGCCGCGCCAAGCCTGCCCCCGTCAGCCAGCTGCTCGATGATCGCTTCAGGAATATATTCGACGGCGCCGTCGATCAGGATCTGGTCGTAGGGGGCGCCCTTTTTCAACCCCTCCTCAAGCGGCCCCTCGACTGTATCGATGCCATTATCCCGCGCCGTAGCAGCAAGGGCGGCGGAGCTTTCGAGCGCCGTCACCGACAGTCCCATGGCTTGAAGGACGGCCGCCGAATAGCCGGTTCCAGCGCCCACGACGAGCGCGCGCTGGCCGCGGGCGACCCTCAACTGCATGAGAATGGAGCCGAGCACGGAGGGAGCGGAAAGATAACGGGCTTCGCCCATCGACACGGCGCGGTCGACATAAGCGAGCGCGCGCGTCTGGGGGGGAAGGAAAGTCTCTCGAGCGACTGTCGCCATCGCATCCAGAACGGCAGGATCGGTGACGCCCTCGGGCCTCAGCTGATTCTCGATCATCGCTGCGCGCGCCGCGGCGAAATCGGGAATCGGGGTTTGCACGGTCATTACTGTGATATGCCTATAATACACTTGAATTTCAAGAAGGCTCATATCTGTGACTCGCTTCTGCGCCAACCGCCCTTGGTCGAATTCGGCGGCGCTGTTGCATCGGGGTTGACCGGACTGCAGCCCCCGCGGCAAAGAGCTCCCCGCTCTCAAGGCCCGATGGCGGAGTGGTTACGCAGAGGACTGCAAATCCTTGCACGCCGGTTCGATTCCGGCTCGGGCCTCCAACCACACTTAAGTTATTGAGTCTTCACGATAATTCGACATAACATGGCGGAATTCGTGGGGATTCTAGACCTGAATCCATCTGCGGAGACTGCCGATGATAGGCCGATTAGACGCGAAATCGCCGCCAGTCTCTGCGGCCAAATTCTGGCGCACGGTTTTGCCGGAACCGTGAATAGAGACCGAAAAGTCGACGATATGACTGGTCGGTAGCCCGACCAGGCCGGCGAGCAAAATCTAGTCTAGTCTCTGCGGTTCGATTCCGAATCTGTCTGTAGCCGCGAGCTTCGCAAACTGCACTCCGAATTACAATCACCCTATTGTGGCCGTCAGCAGACCGTCCGCTAATGGCAACTTCCGACCCATTCCTGCAATTGGGGAGATGGCGGTTTTCGAGCGATTGCGGACAATAGTTCTTCTGTTACGCTCCTGTCGGGGGTCATTTGTCATGCACATCCATCTGCCCAGGCCGTTACACGGTTGGCGAGCTTTGGTTGGCGAAATTGGAATCATTGTCGTTGGCGTTCTGATCGCGCTCAGCGCGGAACAATTTGCCGAGTTTGTGCACGATCGAGCGCAGGTCCGGCATGGAGAGGAAGCCCTGACAGACAATTTTCGACGGTTCGTTACTTACACCGCTGAGCTCGACGCCTATGCACCTTGCATCAGTGCCAGATCAGCGGAACTCCGCCAGCTGATTGATCGCTCGTCGATCACCCATCGCCTCCCTAATATTTCCCCTATTCCGCAGGTTGAAGCTCGTCCTTGGCAAATCGACACATATGATGCGATGGTCGCTTCGCAGGCGATCACCCATGTGGCTCATGGACAGGCCATTCTGTATTCACGCATCGCGATGTCGGCGATCGACATCTATGACGATGCAAAGGTCGAGTGGTCAGACTGGGGAATCCTCGCAAGCCTTAGCGGGCCTTCGCGGCCCTACGACAGCGGCGAAGAAGCGCAGGACCGCATCGTTCTCGCTCGCGCCGTTCATCAGGACGCACTGATGCGTCTCATCGCGACAAACACATTGGAAAGGATCAAACGCACTGGTTTGCTGAACGATGCCGCGTTCGATTCAGCCACCGACGAGGGACGAAGAATGGCGGCCAAAATGTCGATGTGTAGGCCGATCCAAGTGAGCGCCGCGCCGACAGCCTAGTGTCTGCTTCTGTAATGGGCCATTGTGTCAAGCCGCCCCGGTTGTCCTGCCGCTGGTTACTTGCTTCTGTCCGTGGTCAGCTTGAGCTGCCACATCATACGGTCAGAGGAAGCGGTGAGCCCATCTTTCCATCGTAGTCTGTGGAGCATGTCCACAGCTAAGCCGACATTCCGGCTTCACCAACTTCGCCGTCCCAGCGACGGGACCTCGGTGGCGCAGACTTCCCAGCCTGCCCGATCTCCTGAAGCTCTCCTACCTTATGCGATCGCAGTCACTTCATTGGGCCAGCGGAAGTTGCTGCCGTCGATCCACATGCGATGCAGGATGACGCCAAGCTTGCGCGCGAGAGCGACGCGCGCCTTCCTCGTCCCGCGTCGCTTGGCAACCGCCATCCCCCATGCCTTGAGCCCTGAGAAGCGAACGGTGCGCGTGAGCATCACGCTCGCCGCTTCGTAGAGTGCCGTGCGCACCATGCGGTCTCCGACCTTCGTGATTGAGCCGGTCACATCGAGCTCGCCCGACTGATACTTCTTCGGAGTTAGGCCGAAGTGAGGACCGACATCGCGCGAGTGCTTGAAGCGTGAGGGATCATCGACGCCGCTCTTGAAGGTGATCGCAACGATCGCTCCGACACCCGGCACGCTCATCAGCTGACGGCAGACAGGATCATCACGAACAAGCGAGAGCAGCGTCACGATGGAGGCGCTTGAACTCGGTCTCGAGCGCAGATCTGGCGCCAAGCATCGCGTCGATGATGGTCTCGAGGATCGGCTTGGCCTTCAACCAGCTCGCCGGACGCGCACTTGCGAAGCGGCCGCGGCTGATCGGACCAACCTTCGAGTCCGAAGCCGCGCAGCACACCACGAATGCTGCACTCGACGTCGAGCAGCTTGCGATTGCATCAGCTTGCGCGCCGTGAGCAGCGCACGCACCTCCTGGGCGCTAACCGACTTCGCGTGCACGGGCCGGTACCAGCCGAGCCTCAACAGCTGGGCAATGCCGCGAGCATCGCGTCGGTCGGTCTTCACCGTCATCGCCGACAGGGCCGCCTTCACGTGCCGCGTCTCGAGGAGCACCGCCTCGAAGCCGGCAGCAACCAGGCCAGCATGGATCCACTGCGACAAGGGGCCAGCCTCGAGCGCAATCCGGCTGATCGAAAGGCTCAGAGTTTGCAGAAGTAGCGAACCAGCGCCTCAGGTTCGCTCGGCACCTTCGTCTCACGAACAATGCCACCCTGCGCATCGACGATGCACACGCTCGTCAGTTCCAGCGAGACGTCCAATCCGGCATAATGCTCCACGGCTGTCCTCCATCAGGCTAGCGGGGCCTCTGGCACCACAGCACCTGAAACCCCGTACTCCATCATGACCGGGGGACAGCCACTCCTCCAGTCGATCTGGAGGCGCGGCCCATTACCGTATCTTTCCACTGCGGTTTCAGTCGGTTATCGCAACACACGCTTCAAATCGCTGGGCTGGTGTTTCGAACCCGAGCGTCTTGCGCGGTCGCCCATTAAGCTGCCTCGCGATCTCGTCCAAGCGTTCCTGCGAGTGGACACTAAGGTTGGTGCCCTTGGGGAAGTACTGCCGAAGCAAGCCGTTGGTGTTCTCGTTCGAGCCGCGCTGCCACGGACTTTGCGGATCGCAGAAGTAGACCGCGACATCGGTCGCCAGCGTGAACCGCTTGTGCTGCGCCATCTCCTTGCCGCGATCCCACGTCAGAGACTTGAGGAGCTCATCAGGAAGACGGTGCGCCTGGTTGATCAGCGCCGTGATCACCGACTGGCTGTCGCGGTTCGGCACCTTCGCCAGCAGCACATAGCGGGTGTGCCGCTCGACCAGCGTCACGATGTGGCTGTTGGCTGACCCGCACAAGAGGTCACCTTCCCAGTGACCAGGCACCGCACGGTCCTCGATCGAGGCCGGCCGCTCGCGGATCGAGATCATGTCCGCAAGCCTGCCGCGCTCGTCCTTCTTGTTGCTCGCGTGCCGCGAGCGGCGGATCGCACGACCCGAGCGCAAATATGACTGAAGATCCTTCTTCAGCACGCCGCGCGCCTGAACGAACAGGCTGCGATAGATCGTCTCGTGCGACACCTGGTGAGCCTCGTCGCCGGGATAGGTGTGCTTCAGCCACCCGGCAATCTGCTCGGGCGACCAATTATCAGACAACTTGGCAGCGACCAGCTGCCTCAACTCTTCATGCCTTGCGAGCTTGCACAGCTTGGGCCTGAGTGCGCGATCCCATGCGCGCTTGTCGGCAGCTGCTGCACGATAGCGTCGCTCGCCACCATTGCGCGTGAGCTCGCGGCTGATCGTCGATGGCGCTCGCCCGAGGCTTCGCGCAACGGACCGGAGCGATACCCCTGTCGCCACGCCTCTCGAGATCTCTTCCCGTTCATCCATGTTGAGCACGCGGCGCGATCGTCGCCGCGGCATCGGGCGAATGCCGCCATGGGGCTTGAGATGCGCGAAGATCGCCGTGTGCCTCCGGCCCAACACCCGGCCGATCAGATTTAAGCCTTCACCCCGCTGCCACCGATCCCAAACCTCCGCGCTCTCCGCGGCAGTAAACATCCGTCGTCGTCTCTTCGCCATCGCTTCACCTCACCACTCCAATGGTAAAGTGTTGCGACGATCAGCTGAGACCACCACCCATTC
>CAWBIC010000005.1:0-356545 GCA_963788765.1 uncultured Alphaproteobacteria bacterium
GCCCCGTAGACGGCGAGCGCATCATTGCCGTCGACGCGAAGGCCGGCAATTCCATAACCCACCGCGCGCTGCGCGAAAGTCGCGCGCTCGGCGCCTGCTAACCCGGAGAAGCTCGAGATTGCCCACTGGTTGTTCACCGCCGCGAGGATGACTGGCGCATTGTAGACAGCTGCGAAGGTCATGGCTGAATGGAAGTCGCCCTCCGCCGTCGCGCCGTCGCCGATCCAGCCCATCGCGATCCTGCTGTCGCCCTTGATCGCCGCGCCCATCGCCCACCCAACCGCCTGCGGGAATTGCGTGCCGAGGTTGCCAGAGATGGAGAAGAAGCCGAATTTCTTATCCGAATACATGATTGGAAGCTGGCGCCCGCGCAACTTGTCGCCCTTGTTCGAATAGATCTGGTTCATCATCTCCGTCAGCGGATAGCCGCGCGCGATGAGCAGGCCCTGCTGGCGGTAAGTCGGGAAATGCATGTCCTCGGGGTCGAGCGCGGCCTGGGCTGCTACAGCGATCGCCTCCTCGCCGGTGCACTTCATGTAGAAGCTGGTCTTGCCCTGACGCTGGCGCGGTACATCCGATCATCGAAGGTGCGCACGGTGACCATGTCGCGGAGCATCTTGCGGAGCGTGTCGGGAGCGAGCTTCGGATCCCAGGCGCCGACCGCCTTGTCGTCGTCGCCAAGCACACGCACGAGCGCTGTCGTGAGCGGGTAAGTGTCGCTCGCCGACGCCCCCGTATCGGGACGCGGCGCCGCTCCCGCAGCCGGAATGCCGAGCTTCGAAAAGTCAGGTGTGTCGCCGGGGCGGAAGGCCGGCTCGGGCACGTGCAGCGCCAGTTGCGGCGCGTTGCGGCGGAGGCTGGGATCCTTGTCGCTCATAGCTTTGCGCGAGCGCTTAGTCCGGAGTTGAGAAGGCGGCAACTAGCCATGACAAGCAACCTTTACAACGCGTGTTTTCCACTCTTGCACTCTGCGTTGACCCCGCGACCGCCACGAGGGTAGGGCGCGCTCGTGGCCGAAATCACAGACATCCCGCCCGATCGCCTCTCGCTCGATCCGAGCAGCGACCATTTCGACGAGGCGCTCCTTTCGCGCGGCGTAGGAATCAGGTTCAACGGCAAGGAAAAGACCAACGTCATCGAATATTCGATTTCGGAAGGGTGGATTTGGGTTGCGGCGGGTCGCAGCCGCGATCGCTACGGCCAGCCGATGACGCTCAAGCTTCAAGGCAAGGTCGAGCCTTATTTCGAGAGGCCTGCCGAGAGCGAATTCGAAGGATTCCGAACCTTCCGAAGAATGATCGGAGTTCACTGCCCGTCCGCCGGGCGCGAGCTTCGCACGCGCCACGCTTCGTAAGCGGGATTTGCTCCTTTCACGCCCTCGTTCCTGGGGGGCGACCATCTCGTCCAGACACTCGCAGAGCACCTTTTTGATCATCGCTGAACTCCTTGAGGATGCTGACGGCATCAGCGTCGGGCTGACGGCGAATGTTCCCGCTCAAGGATTGGGAATTGCCGCCAACTTTTGGGTGGAAAAATTTCCCAAACGTCTGCCGATGGCGTCATTTTTCGCAGTTTTGCTGGATTGGCACGCTCCTTGATTAGGATTGATGCATCGACCCACCAAACAAACGGCGGGCGAGAAAAAGGAGAGATCAAATGTCGTCGCAGTCGCCCTTCACCCGCACGCTCGTCGCGATCGCAGCGGCGCTCGCCATGAGCACCATCGCGGTCGGCGCAGCAGTCGGCCCAGCTTCGGCCAACGCCAACCCCATCGAGGTTTCCGTCAATGCCTGAACTCGAAGTTCTTGAAGCAAAGGTCCCGGTGCGAACGCCCCGCCTGATCGAGGTTGAGACCGAGCCGAAGTCCGGGCGTTTCGCTCCGGTCGCCGGCTGGCTCAGCGGACCGGTGTTCAGCCGCGCTCGTGACATTTTCGCAGCGAACATGACCGAGCTTCTCGACCGGGCCGAAGACCCGGCGAGGATGATCCGGATGATCATCCTCGAAATGGAAGAGACGTTGGTCGAAATCCGAGCGACGGCAGCCCGCTCGATCGCCGACATCAAGGAGATGCGGCGCGCGCTGGGACGGCTCGACGATCTGACGTCCGACTGGTCTGGGAAGGCCGAGCTCGCTTTGTCGAAAGGCCGTGACGACCTCGCCAAGGCGGCGCTGGTCGAAAAGCAGAAGGCCGGCGATATGGCTGACGGCCTCCGCGACGAGCTCGGGCAGATGGAGCAGCTGCTGCGCGGCTATGAAGTCGATATTTCCAAGCTCCAGGGCAAGCTGCGCGAGGCACGCGCCCGCCAGAATGCGATTGCGGCGAGGATCGAAAGCGCGGTCGCGAGGGCCAAGGCTCGCGAGATCATGCACGGCAGCCGGACTCAGGACGCGTTTGCAAAGTTCGAGCTGCTCGAGCGCCGTGCCGACTTCGCCGAAGGCCGCTGCGATGCGCTGGGCATAACCAGCCTCGAAGACGAGATCGATCAACTGAAGGCGTCGGAAAAGATCGACGCCGAATTGGAAGCCATGAAAGTCGCGCTGAAGGCCAAAGGGCCGCAGCTCGCGAACTGAAGGACACGAAGGGGAATATGACGATGGCCCGCAAGATTTACCCGTATTCGCTCGACCGAAAGGACGCGAAGGTTGCCGGCGTATGTTCGACGCTCGGCGGCATCAGTGGAATCGATCCGACCTTCATCCGAATCGGCTTCGTCGCGGCGGCGATCTTCCTCAGCTTCAAGCTGACATTGCTCGCCTACGCCGCGATCGGCGTCTACCTTGCAGTTCAGAAAAAGAGGTCGCTGACAGCTGACCGCCGATTGAGCGATTTCGATCGCATGGACTTCGTGTCGAAGCCCAAGCCGACCACCCATGCGATGGTCAACGACCTCGACGAGACCGACCGTCGACTGATGGCGATCGATCATCACATCAACACCCAGAATGACGAGTTGGCGCGCAAGATCGAGGCGCTCCGCCAGGAGGAGAAGTGATGGACCCGCTGACCATTGGAGTGCTTGCAGCAAGTGTGATCGTCGCTGTGGCAGGAGCAAGCTTCATCGCCCTCAAGGGATGGAACGGCTGGCTTGAGTTCAAGAAGATGGAGCTCACTCATTCCATTGCCGACGGCCACCTCCCGCCCGCCGGCAACCGGATCGAGCTCGCCGATCTCAAGGAGCGGGTTCGCAAGCTGGAAGCGATTGCAGCCGGAATCGATATTTAAGAGGCCAAGCCAGCGCGCTCTGCTCCCCAAGCCCGCTGCCAAGGAGGCGGTTCGGTCCCCGAACCGCCTTTTCTTTGGTTGAAGCCGCCGAAGCGCGCGCTCGTCGAAGGGGAATTGGCGTCGGCTTGAGGCTCGGCTAGTCACTCGGGCGTGCACGGCCACTCCCATTCTCATTCCCACGACCCTTCCGATTTCAGCCGCGCTTTTGCGCTTGGAATCGCGCTCAACATTGCGATCGTGCTGTTGGAGGCGACCTTCGGCTTCATGTCCGGGTCCATGGCTCTGATTGCCGATGCCGGCCATAATCTGTCCGATGGGCTGGGACTGGTGGTCGGCTGGGCAGGCGCGGTCATGGCCAGACGCTCGCCGTCAAACCGCTTCACCTACGGGCTAAAGAAAGCCTCGATCCTGGCCGCTTTGATCAATGCCCTGTTCCTGCTCGTTGCAGTTGGTGCGATCGCATCGGAGTCGATTCACCGCCTGATCCTGTCTTCGAGGACTGATCCCAAGACAATGATGTGGGTCGGCGCGGTCGCGATCGTGATGAACGGGGCGACCGCGCTGCTCTTCGCGCGGGGGAGAGCGTCCGACATCAACGTGCGCGCGGCCTTCCAGCATATGGCCGCGGACGCCGCGGTTTCTGCGGGCGTGGTCGTCGCGGGCGCTCTCATCCTGTCGACAGGAAAAGAATGGATCGACCCAGCGGTGAGCATACTCGTCGCGGCCGTGATTTTCTGGGGCAGCGTCGGGCTTCTCAAGGAAGCGCTGGGCATGTCGCTAATGGGCGTTCCATCGGGAATCGAAGTGGCTGAAGTCGAGGAGCGTTTGATGCGTCTTGACGGCGTCGATGCGGTTCACGACCTCCACATCTGGCCGCTCAGCACGACCGAAACAGCGCTCACCGCGCACATCGTCACTGCCCAGGCCGATTATCCGGATGCGCTTCTCGAAGATGCCCGCAAATTGCTTCACAATCACTTCCATATCGAGCACTGCACGATCCAGGTCGAACGCCAACACTCTTCCCATCACAACAATTGTTGAGAGATGAACTCGACCCATCTCGAATGCTCCCTTTCGGGCGAGCGCTACGAAGCGGGGCGGCCGCAAAACCTTAGCCGTGCAGGAAAGCCGTTGCTCGTCCGCTACGACATGGATGCGGCAAAGCGGACGCTCACTAAGGAGAGCCTGGCGACGCGCAAGCCAGGGATGTGGAAATGGCGTGAGCTTCTGCCACACGAGGAGGAGCCGGTGAGCCTCGGCGAACCCGAGAACTCCGATCATATCGCTTTCGAGCGGCGGGGCTGGCCTGTTCGTGAAGGACGAGGGTCGGCTTCCGACTGGCTCGTTCAAGGCGCGCGGCCTGGCGATGGCGGTGACCATGGCGAAGCAGTTTGGGATTGCGCGAATCGCCATGCCGACGAACGGCAATGCCGGCGCGGCGCTTGCTGCTTATGGTGCCCGGGCCGGGATCGAGACAGTCGTCATCTGTCCGGCCGAAACGCCGCAGATCAATCTTGCCGAAGCTGCAGCTTATGGGGCTCGGGTCTATGTCGCTGACGGCCAGATCGACGAATGCGGGGTTCTGGTCGGCAAGGGGGCGGCTGAAGGGCTGTGGTTCGATTGCTCCACGCTGAAGGAGCCCTACCGCCTCGAAGGCAAGAAGGTGATGGGCTTCGAGCTTGCCGAGCAGTTCGGCTGGGATCTGCCCGACGCAATCTTTTATCCCACCGGCGGCGGCACCGGCCTCATCGGCATGTGGAAAGCATTCGACGAGTTGGAGGCGATCGGCCTCATCGGATCGAAGCGGCCGCGCATGTATGCGGTCCAAGCTGAAGGGTGCGCACCGATCGTTCGAGCATTCGAGCGGGGAGACGAGTTCGCGGAGCGGTGGAATGATGCGGCGACGGTTGCGACCGGCATTCGCGTGCCCAAGGCAGTCGGCGACTTTCTCATGCTGCGCGCTGTTCGGGATAGCGGCGGCTCGGCAATCGCGGTCTCGGAAGAGGCGATCCTGAAAGGGGTTGAGGACGCGGCACGCGATGACGGCTTTCTTTTCTGTCCGGAAGGCGGCGCTGTGCTCGCGGCATGGCGCAAGGCGCTTGCTGAGGGACTTGTACGCCGCGGCGAGCGGGTGCTGTTGTTCAATTGCGCTAACGGCAACAAATATCCGCTGCCGGACCGGTCGAAACGACTGAAGCTGGAAGAGGCGAGGCCGGAGGCGCTCTAGCCCAGATACGAGTAGCCCCGGCAGGTTTGACCCTGCCGGGGCACCATGCTGCGTTTGTCTTGCGACTCCCGAAGCACGAGTTAACAATACACCGAACTGACGGCTGTTCCAGCCCTAAATGATCTTAAATTCGAAGAAAACTGTGGGTGGATCAGTGGGTGAACTCGGTGAGCAAGTTCATGCGACTTGCAGAAGCGCCCCAAAAAAGAGCCCCGACAGGCTCGGGCCTGACGGGGCTCTTCCATGCTTCCTCCGATGATTTACGCCATCAAAACGGAGCCGATCCGCAGGCTTTTCAACCCAGGTTCCGCTCCGGAGGCACGAATTGGTGGACCCGAAGCACGTCGGTAGAACCGAGTTGCTCACCGATGGTTCCTAACCCATGACAAGAAAGCGGCCGCTCAAGATCGCAAGCTACAACATCAACGGCATCAACTCGCGCCTTCATGTGCTTTTGCACTGGCTCGAGGAGGTCCAGCCGGACATCGTTGGGCTGCAGGAGCTGAAGTGCACCGATGAGCAATTCCCGCTCGATGCGCTCCTGGCGCTCGGCTATTCGGCAATCTGGCACGGCCAGAAGAGCTGGAACGGAGTAGCGCTGCTGAGCCGTGTCGGGGAACCGGTGGAAACGCGTCGCTCGCTGCCCGGAGATCCAAACCTCGAGCAGAGCCGCTACATCGAGGCGGCGATATCGGGGATCCTTGTCGGCAATCTATATGCGCCCAACGGCAATCCGAAGCCGGGACCCAAGTTCGACTACAAGCTCCAGTGGCTCGGTGCGCTCGCAGCGCATGCCCGGGACCTGCTCGACAGCGGCGCGCCGGCCCTGCTGATGGGTGATTATAATGTCATTCCGAGCGAGCTTGACGTGTACAAACCCGAACGCTGGTTGAAGGACGCCTTGTTTGCTCCGAAAGCGCGCGAGATCTTTCGGGAAATTGTCGACCAAGGCTGGACAGACGCTCTCCGGCACCTGTTCCCGGACAAGCGCGTCTACACCTTCTGGCACTATTGGCGGAATTCTTTCGAGCGGGACGCCGGCATTCGCATTGACCATGCGCTGCTAAGTCCAAATCTCGCCAAGGCGCTCAAGGCCGCAGGAGTTGACCGGACTCCGCGCGGTTGGGAGAAGACCAGCGATCATGCTCCGGTCTGGGTCGAGTTGGCGGTCTAAAGAGCCGTTCCGCCCCACCGGACCTTATGGTAGCGCCGCGATCGATGATCGCCGTTGCCCAAGTGACCCGTTGACCTACGCCGGCGTCGAACTCGGCGGCACAAAATGCGTCGCTATGCTGGCACTCGGGCCGGATATGATTCTTGCGCGCGAGGCGGTGCCGACCACGTCGCCCGAGGAAACGCTCGCTGCGATCGAGACTGTCCTCACAGGTTGGCAGCGGAAACGAGGATTCGACGCGCTCGGGATCGCCAGCTTCGGCCCGGTCGACCTTCACCCGGACTCGCCAACCTGGGGCCATATCCTGACAACGACGAAGCCCGGCTGGAGCGATACTGACATTGCCTCGCGCCTGGAGCGGAAGCTCGGTGTCCCCGCGCGGTTCGAAACCGACGTCAACGGCGCGGCCCTCGCGGAGGTTCGTTGGGGCGCCGGCCGGAATATGCGTGATTTCGCTTACGTCACCGTTGGAACCGGAGTTGGTGTCGGCTTGGTCTCCAACGGCCTTCTAACGCGCGGTTTCCTCCACGGCGAGCTCGGACATGTCCGAGTGGCGCAGCGCGCAGGTGAAGAATGGCGCGGTGCTTGCCCATTCCACGGGGCGTGTGTCGAGGGCCTTGCCTCCGGTCCGGCGATCAAGGCGCGGATCATGCCCATCGCCATCGAGGATCTGCCCGACGACGATCCAGTGTGGGATTCCGTCGCCTGGGCGCTCGCTCAATTGTGCCACGTGATTGTCTGCGCCGCAGCCCCCGGTGCCATTGCGATTGGAGGCGGGGTGATTGGCGGCCAGCCGCATCTCCTGGGGAGGATCGAGGCAATGCTGGTCGAGTCGCTCGGCCGGTACATGCGACTGCCGAGAGAGGAGGGGTATGTCTGCGTGCCCGCGCTCGGCAAAGACGCCGGGCCGCTCGGTGCAATTGCGCTCGCGATGGATGCTAGGCCTTAGCGCCGATCAGCATTCTTCCGTTCGGCTCGAGCTGTTGCTCGCGCTGTAGCAGGAGGCAGTCGCCTGGCCGCGCGACCTCGTCACCGGATCGTACCTCTCCGGTGAGCGGAATAACCCAGCGCTTCCGATCCTGGAGCATGTCACGATCAGTGTGGACGAGCCTGAAGTTCGGCCCATCGACCAGCATGCTCTGATCGGAGGGGGAGATGTGGCGCGCCAGTTCGTCGGAATAGCGGCTCAGGCGAGCGACCGCGACTGCGTCGTCGAGGTGAAGCTCCCGCGGCCTGCCGTAATCGTAAAGTCGATATGTCACATCGGCATCTTGCTGGAATTCCAGAAGTGAAATTCCGCCGCCAATCGAGTGGATTGTCCCGGGCGGCACCATGAAGAAGTCGCCGGCCTTGACCGGCCGCCAGTCAGTCAGCTCTTCGATCGAACCATCGAGCGCCGCTTGGCGCAGCTCGTCGGCCGAAACTTCGCGCCTGAGGCCAAGGCCGAGAGTTGCTTCGCGTTCAGCATCGAGGATGAACCAGCATTCGCTCTTACCGCTCTTGAGGCCGCGCTCGCGCGCCTGCGCGTCGTTCGGGTGAACCTGGATCGAAAGCCGCTCCCCGGTGAAGATAAATTTGGCAAGGAGCGGCTCGTCGACCGCGCCCGAGAACCAGACTTCACCGATGCGCCTGCCCGCGGGCGGGACGAACATCGGCGGCAGCTTGGTCCTGCCCCACGGCTTTTCGACGTAGCGCCGCTCGAGTTTCAAATTACGGCCGCCGGTACGGCACCCAGTCATTGAGAATGCAAACCGGCCCGGGAATGAACGAGCCCATCCCACGCACGCGGAAGCGATCGAGGCGACAATATTGGCCGCCCAGCGATGGCTCTATGATCAGGGTGCTCTGGGAATCGAGCTCGGGGCATGGGCCGCTGAGATGATTGATGTAAACCGTCCGGCCCCATCCGTAGGCAAGGGTTTGAGCATCGAGGACCCGAAGATTCTGGGAAGAGTTGGTCGGAATGCAGCTTTGCGCCGGCCCGGCCATCAAGCCTGCCGTTTCTCGGGCAAGCGCGACGCCCGGCGGCGCAGTCGGGTACGAGCAGCTTGAAAGCATTGCTGCAACGATGATCGGAAAGACTGCTCTCATGTGAACCTCCTGCTCAGTAACGAACGCGCGGACAGCATATCCCAGGTACATTGGCCCGGAACTCAAAAAGATCCCCGATCTGCGGCTGTCTCGAGATTTCCTCCGGCGAGAGCAGCTGGCGCGCGGTCGTTGCATAGGCTGTCCGCAAATCGTCCCCCCCGAAGGCAATCTTCGTGATGTTTGAAACCAGGAATCGCGCGCGTTCGATCAGCTGGCCCTGCCGCGAATACCGGCGAGCCTCCCAGCCCCCGTAAAGCGAGATCCAGACACAGCCTTCACTGTCGATCGTCGGACCGTCGGGATGCCCCTCCTTGGGATCGATCTTCACGAACGGCCGCCGGTCGCCGAGCTCGCCGCTGCCCCGGATTTCCGCGCACTCGATCGTACCCTTTAGTGTATCGACGAAGTAGAGCAGCTGTCCGTCAGGCGAGACGGCCGGCCCGTTCGTAATCGCAATGCCGTCCAGGCTGGTTCGCTCGACTCGCCCCCCGGCGAAGCAATAGAAAGCGCCACTCTTCGCTGTTTCTTCATTGTCCATCGTCCCGAACCACAGCCGCCCTTCGGGATCGACGACGCCGTCGTTGAGGCGGTTGTGGGGTTTGTCCGGCTCGACCTCGGCGATCAGCTCGAAGGCGCCGCTATGCTCGTCAAAATGAAACAGCCCCGACTGCAACCCGGCGATAAAACCGCCTCGCTCAGCCGGAAAAACGAACCCCACCTGCTCTGGCGCGATCCAGCTTTGTTTCGCATAGCTCGCCGGATCGAACCGGTGGATCTGTTGCTTCTTGATGTCGACGAACCACAAAGCTCGGTCACGCTCTACCCAAACCGGGCCCTCGCCGAGTTCGGCTGCGAGGCTCCATACGATCCTAGGTTCATCTGCCATCGGCGCCATCCTGCAGCTGGTGCCGGATGCAGGATTCGAACCCGCGACCTTCGGTTTACAAAACCGCTGCTCTACCAACTGAGCTAATCCGGCACGCCGAAGCCTCTCTAGTTATAGCACGCCGAAGGTCCAGCCTTCGCTTCGCGCGATTTCGGGCGTGAGGCCCGAAGGATCGAATGCTCGCGGCTCGGTCAGCGCAAGCTGCCGCATTCCCGCAGCGGTAACCAGCGCGTCGGTTTGGTGGTCGCTGGGTTCGAACGCGAGGCGCGTGTACGCGCTGCCGAGACCTGCCAAGGCCAAGTTAAGTGCGGTTCGGTTACGAAGCTTCTTTCCCGGCATTCCCGCGCGGCGGAGGTAGATCCGGGTGTAGATCTCTACGGCCGCGCTGCCATGCTCCGGTAGCGGGTCCATCGGCCAGATTGCGATCTTGCCGTCAAGCTGGTGAAGGAACCGCATTCCCGAGAAGCTGGCCTTCGCTACCTGCGCGGCACCGATCGCGTCATACGCGCTGGCGGTCTTGCGGCCGCCCTGCGCGTTTAGCCGGGCGTCGCATTGGCGGAAGTGCATGAAACCGGCTTTCACGCCGTCCGCGATTCCGAAATAGAAATGCTTTCGGTGGACCTGCTCCAGGAAGCTCGCTGCGCCGAGGTCTTCATCCCGGGACACTAGGTCGACATAGGCCCAGAATTCGCGGGCGGTCGTCGGAACGCCGGTTTCGCCCGGCAAATATTCGCCTCGCTCAACAATTGGTGGCGCAAAACTGAAGTCGAATCCGAATAATGCCGGTTCCTTCGCGGCCCGCTTCAAAAGCCACTCGAGTACCTCCTCGCGCGACCAAACATGCCCTGGTCGGATCAGCCGTGGCGGCGCCTCGCCGCGCGCTTCCGCGATGGCGATACCCTTGTGCCGCTTGCCCTTCGCGCCGGACCAGTCGATCGCAACGTAGCTCGAAAAGCGCCTCACTTACGCTTGCGCGGCCGTGCTGGCGGCTTGGCTGCAACGAAATCCCTTGACCGCTGGATGACGTCGCGAACGCGGTCCGGATCCCTGGCGTCGTACCGGACAAGCACGCCTTCCCAGCCTTCATAGTGCGGCGTTTGCCAGTAAGTGTCGGGCTCGGTCGCCTTCAGGATTTCGATCGTATCGCGGTCCATCGCCACGGCGAAGGATGTGTCGAACTCATGGCTTGGGAACAGGAACGCGCGTCCGTTTGACGCGACCTTCACCGCGGATTTGCCATAGCTCGTTCCGCGCTCCGTTCCGGAGAGCGTCAAAGCGAAAGCGGCCGCCTCGTCGAAAGTCATCAGACCAGCGGCGGCTGCTCATCTCCGGGAGGCGGCGCCTGCCGGATCCGCTTCGGGCGAGGCGGCGGCATCGGCGGTCCGCCAGTCTCGTCCGCCCAGCGCTCAAGAATCCGCGCAGCGGCATCGCGCCCGCCCAAACCGAAGGCGATAGCGCAGGCAATCGCGGCCGAGCCGAGGATCAGGCCGAAGGCGAGCATCACGATCTGGTCGGCTAATCCCATGTAGGTGAGGCCGATCGCAGTGAACAAGGCGATGATCGCATAGCGGACGATGGTCTGGGCATAGCTGCCCTCACCAGTGCCGCTGCCCACGAGGTTGGCGATGATCCGCGCGAGCAGAATTCCAACGACGATGATCAACGTCCCAAAGATCACTTTGCCGCCGAGTTCGGTCACCTGCGCAAGGAAGATTGCGACAGTCCCACCGCCAAGCTGACTTGCAGCTTCGATCGCTGCAGCAAGGATGATGGCAATCATCGCGATGTTTGCGACGATCCGCGAGGGAAAGGCAGCCGCCGGAAGAACACCGGTCGAGCGGATCGCGTCATCGAAGCCGGTCGGCGGCAGAATGGCCTCTATGATCGTCTTCAGGAAACGGCCGGCGATAAAAGCGATACCGATCCAAAGCGCCGCCGCAAGCACATGCGGGATTGCGGCCAGGATCTCATTGAGCATCGCTGTCGCGGGGGCGGAAATCGCGGTGATCTCAAGCGCCTGGAGCGCTGCGATCGCAACCGGAATGATGATCAGCGCATAGGTGAGGACGCCGACGGCGCGCGCGATGCTCGCGCGGGTTGCGCCTGGAGCAGCGCCGAGCGGAACTGCGTCAGGCGATGCGCGGACCGTGCCTTCGGTCGAGCCGATGCCGATCCGCGCGAGGAGGCCGTCAACGTTCGCTGCTATCAGCACGGCTTCCACGAGCCGCTTGACGATCCGGGCAACGACCAGCCCGAGGAAGAAAATCAGCCCCGCGGCCAGGAGATGGGGAAGGAAGGCAAAGATTTCCGTCACTAGCTCGTTGATTGGAGTGAGGATCTGGCCGAGCCTCAGGAACTGAAGCGCCGCCATGATTCCGACCAGCCAGATGATGAGCTTGGCAATCACTGCAAGCTGGTGTCCGACCGTCTCTTCGGGAGTGCCGGTGACGTGCCTTTTTAGAGCCGGGCTGCGATCGATCGCTATCTTGAGAAACCAGGCCACCACTCTGCCGACGACCCAGGTTGCGATCAGGATCATGATCGCAATGAAGATCTTGGGTCCCCAGTACATTGTCTGGGCCTGCCAATAAGCGCCGGAATCGACCTGATACATGCCTGTCCTCCTCGTTCAGCCGCGGCGGCTCAACCGTTCTTCTTCCCGCTTTGTTGCAGCTCTTTTCGCCGCTGCTGCCAATAGTCCAGCCGTTCCTTTACACGCGCCTCGAACCCGCGATCGGTCGGTTCGTAAAAGACCTCGGCTTCCATCCCTTCGGGCCAATAATCCTGTCCGGAAAAGCCTTCCTCGTCGTTATGGTCGTAGGCATAGCCTTTGCCGTAGCCAACATTCTTCATGAGCTTGGTGGGAGCGTTGAGGATGTGCATCGGCGGCATCAGCGAGCCCGTATTCTTGGCGCTGTGCCAGGCGCTTTTTTGGGCTTTGTAGGCCGCATTGGATTTGGGCGCGGTCGCGAGATAGAGGCAGGCTTGGACGATCCCGATCTCGCCCTCAGGACTCCCGAGAAAGTCATACATCTCCTTGGCCGCGAGGCATTGGAGGAGCGCGTTTGGATCGGCCATGCCGATATCCTCGACGGCAGCACGAGTGAGCCGGCGAAGCACATAGAGCGGCTCTTCGCCGGCGACGAGCATTCGCGCGAGGTAATAGAGCGCCGCCTGTGGGTCCGAGCCACGAATGGCTTTGTGAAGCGCTGAGATGAGGTTGTAATGCCCTTCGCGATCCTTGTCGTAGACCGGCACGCGCCGATGAAGAAGCGCACTGAGTTCGGCGGGGTCGAGCGGTTCGCCGAGCTCGATTGAAAAGAGCGTTTCAGCTTGATTGAGCAGGAAGCGGCCGTCGCCGTCGGCGCTCGCAATCAGCGCCTCGCGCGCTTCCTGGGTTACCGGCAGGACGCGGCCCTCGATGGCTTCGGCGCGGCTCACCAGTTCCTCGAGCGCGTCATGGTCCAGGCGGCGGAGGATCAGGACCTGGCACCGTGATAGCAACGCCGCATTGATCTCGAAGCTCGGGTTCTCGGTCGTCGCGCCGACCAGGGTTACGGTGCCGTCCTCGACATACGGCAGAAAGCCGTCCTGCTGGGCGCGGTTGAAGCGGTGAATTTCGTCGACAAAGAGAAGAGTCTTCTGTCCGGCGCGGCCGGCGGTGCGGGCTTCGGCAAAGATCTTCTTGAGATCGGCGACCCCCGAGAAGACCGCCGAGACCGCAACGAAGCGCAGCCGAACAGCATCGGCGAGCAGGCGAGCGATACTGGTCTTGCCCGTCCCGGGAGGTCCCCAAAGGATCATCGAGGCGAGACGTCCCGCGGCGACCATCCGCCCGATCGCTCCGTCCGGGCCAGTGAGATGCTCCTGGCCGACGACTTCACTCAACGACTTCGGGCGCAGACGATCCGCCAGCGGCGCGCCTTCGACAGGCATGTCCGCCGGACGCCCCTCGAGTTTCTCATCGGCGAAGAGATCAGCCATGGCGGCTGCGACCATAAGCACACCGCAAAAAATTGCACCAACCGGCTTGTCATAAGAGTTACTAAGATATATCTAAGACGCATCTGACTGGAGGAAACTGGTGACTCATAGACATCATCATCGTGACAACGGCTGCGGTTCTCGCGGGCGTTTTGGATTCAATTTGCCAGAAGCCTTAATGGCTATGCGCGGTGGCCGCGGCTGGCACGGTAATTGGGGCCCGATTCACTTCGATTTCGGCGACGAAGGTCTTGTCGGCGGTCGCCGCGGCCGGCGGGCGCGCCGGATCTTCGAAGGTGGAGAGCTAAAGCTGGTTCTCTTGAAGCTTATTTCGGAGCAGCCGCGGCACGGCTACGACCTCATTCGAGCGGTCGAAGAGCTGACTGGCGGCGAGTATGCGCCGAGCCCGGGAATTGTCTATCCGACCCTGACCATGCTTCAGGAAATGGGTCTGATCGAGGAGACGACCGGCGAAGGCGCTCGAAAGCCGTTCCAGATCACCGATGAGGGCAGGGCTCATCTTGAGGAAAATGCCGAGGAGGCCGAAGAGCTTATCGACCGGCTGAAAGCCCTGAGTCCAAGCCACTATCCGGAAAGCGGGTCACCTGCCTGGCGAGCGATGCGCAACCTCGCAGTCGCGATCCGCAACCGGCTTCAGCACGGTGAGGTCAGCGAAGAAACGGTGCACGAGCTCGCCGCTCTGATCGATGAGTTCGCCCAGCGGATCGAACGGCTGAAATAGAAAAAGCCTACCGTCCGGTAATTCGCGCCAGGCGCTCACGCTTATAGATGGCGTGAAGATAGACGCGAACCACTATCGCGTTGATCAAGTCCCAATCCTTGGTCTTTGCAATCGCCAGTCCAGCTTCTCCGTGCCGACGGCGGAGTTCGGGTTCGCGAGCATATTTCTCTAGCGCGCCTGCGAATTCATCCGGGTTCGCACCGTCGACCAAGGTGCCCGTAACTCCGTCGTGAACCAGGTTGGTTGCTCCGGTCGATTCTGCAGCAAGGACCGGGAGTGCACACGCCATCGACTTTAAGGTTACGTTGCCAAACGCCTCGGTGATCGAAGGGTTGAGGAACACATCAGCGCTCGCGAGCGCGCGCGCGAGGTCGCCGCCGGTCTGCTGGCCGAGGAAGATCGCATCAGGCAGCTGCTGTTTGAACCACGGCTGCGCGGGTCCTTCGCCGATCACAACCACGTGATGTTTCAGGCCTCGCTCCGCGAAGGAGTGAATTGCGTCAGCGAAGACGTCGAGCCCCTTCTCCATCACAATTCGGCCAAGGAAGGCGATGACCATTTCGTCGTCGGCGATTCCGATTGACTGCCGCCAGGCCATGTCCCGGCGGCCGGGAGTGAACTGTTCGCGATCGACTCCGCGACCCCATATTGCGATGTCCCGGTTCATGCGCTGCGCTCGAAGGATCGCGGCCGTCGATTCAACGGGAGCCATCACCACTTCGCAGCGATGATAGAAGCGCCGCATGATGTTGCGGGCGAGCGGCTCGAGTACCTGCAGGTGATAATAAGCCAGATACGTGTCGAAGCGCGTGTGGACTGAGGCCACCGCTGCAATCTTGTTTCGCCGCGCCCAGGTGACCGCACGGTGGCCGACGATGTCGGGACTGGACACGTGGACGACGTTCGGGTTGAACTCTTCGAGATCGCGCCGAACTCGCGGCGGGAGCGCGAGCGGGAGGCGATATTCCGAGCGGCCGGGAATCGGAACTGCGGGAATGTCGACGAGATCCCCGATTGGCGGGAACGCCGGCTCCTTTACAGTCGGCGAATAGACCCGCACCTGGACGCCCTGGCGGAGCAGATAGCCGACCAGCCGGTTGAGCGCTTGGTTGGCCCCGTCACGGACATAATTGTAATTGCCCGAGAAGAGGGCGACGCGGAGGTCGGTCGGCTTCACCCGCCGGGCCTGTAGGGGTTAATTCTTGAGCGTCAAATTCGGATTGCCGCCAATCGCCCGGAGCGACGCTCGGTTGTTCATACTCGGCAGCCTACCCGGCGATGCGTCGCTCGCGGCGAAACATTATTATGCACATCCGACGAACCAATTCTGGCGATTGCTCGGCTCGGCGATCGGCGAGGAGCTTCAGCCGCTGTGTTACGAGCATCGGCTCGAGCGGCTTGCCGAGCGGCGGATCGGACTGTGGGACGTGATTGCTTCGGCGAGCCGAAGCGGAAGCCTCGACCAGGCGATCCGCGAGGCCGAGCATAACCAAATCTTGCATCTGCTGACGGATTTTCCCGAGCTTCGAGCGATCGCGTTCAACGGATCGGCCGCTGCCGCCATTGGACGCAGGCTGATCGCCGATCCGCCGCGACTAAACCTTCTCGACCTGCCTTCCTCGAGCGCTGCAAACACCAAGAGGTTCGATGAAAAGGCGCGCAGCTGGTCAGCGCTCGGGCAATTCGTTCAGCCTTAGCAGCCTTTTCCTTGCGCCGAGCGTCCGGGGATGCATGATCGCATTCATGGACTCAACTGAAACCGAAGAAGAGAAGATCGACAGTGACAAGCAGCTCTCGATGGTGGACGAGGCGTTGGTCGCCGGCACGATTGCCAACACCAATGGGTTGCTGGTCATCCTCGCCAAGCTCGTGGCGAAAGGCATTTTCGATGGCGGCGACCTTCAGTCGTTTTCCGACAGTTATTCGAAGCCGCTCGACCATGTCGGAATGCGCGAAAACGAGCTCGTAACCCAGATGCAGGACCAGATGGAATTGACGCTGGCGGAACTCATGCGGTACCTCAGTGAGCGTGACCCTGACTGATTGACTAGCAGCGCCTCAACCCACATATGGCCGCGCTCGCGCAAGGCATGGCCCCTTCGTCTAGCGGTCTAGGACGTCGCCCTCTCACGGCGAAAACACGGGTTCGAGTCCCGTAGGGGTCACCAGACACGCTGTTCCATGGCGTCTCATACTGTTCCGTGACGCCACATTTCCCTCTGTAAATCAGCTGTTTCGGAGCGGGACGCTGTCTCATGCCGTCCCATGCAATCCCAATTGCCCCGCAGTAACATCGTAGGTAATCCCCCCGGAACCGACGGAGTTACTGCATGGCGCTATCGGACGCAGCGATCCGTAAAGCAAAGGGCCGAGAGAGGCCCTACCGGCTGACGGACGAACGCGGGCTCTACCTCCTTGTGCAACCGGATGGTGCTCGCTGGTGGCGCTTCGACTTCAGTATGAATCGCGCGCGGAGGACGATGAGCCTCGGGGTCTATCCTGACGTGGAGCTTGCAGACGCGAGGAGTTGCCAAATGGAGTTCGGTGGGCGTGCATTTATTCAGCTGCCTATGTGGCCGAAGTTGCATCCCTGCACCAAGCCTGGACCACGCGCTCGGTCAGCGCCTCGCAATCGCCGCCCGCAAAAGCGAAGGATTCGGCAAGCGCCGACTTGAGCTCGGGCGCGAGCGCATCCTGGAGACGGCGGCGGGCGCGCAGGAGTCGTGTCTTGACGGTGGCGGGCTTGAGATGGAGCGCGTCGGCGGTTGCTTCGACCGTCATTCCCTCGATTTCGCGGAGAACGAAGACCAGTCTGAAGCCCGCGGGCAAGGCTGAAATCGCGTCTTCCAGCAGGCGCCGGACCTGCACCCGCGCGATCTCGGTTTCCGGCGAAGTTCCGCTTGTTGATCCACGCATGAGCTTATCCCGGTAATCGTCGAGAACAGTCACGGAAGTGCCGTCCAACTGCGCCCGCCGGCGGTTCGCTGCTCGCCTCCGTCCAAGCGCCTCGTTGATGACGATGCGCGTCAGCCAGGTGGAGAGCGACGAGCGGCCCTCGAAATGCTTGATGGCCGCGAAGGCGCGAAGGTACGCGGTCTGAACAGCATCCTCGGCATCGGCCCGGTTCTTCGAGATGCTGAACGCCGCACGAAACATTCTCTGATTGTTGCGCGTGGTGACGATGCGGACGGCATGAGCGTCGCGCGCGCTGATTCGCCGGGCGAGCTTCATGTCGTCCATTGTTTGATAGTCGAGTTTCGACTGCGCGCTCACGCGTCCTGCTCCTCTCTGGCTGCTTCAGCAGCTTGCATGACAGCCGATCGATTCCATCAGCTCCCGCCGCAGCTCCGGATCTTCCCTGAACTCGCCGAGCCAGGATTTCGTGACCATCGACGCGCCATGCTGATTGACGCCCCGGGTCGACATGCACGCGTGACTCGCCTCGATGATGACTGCAACGCCCCTGGGCTTCAGCGCTTCATCGAGCGTGCGCGCGATCTGGCTGGTCAGCCTTTCCTGGAGCTGGAGCCGCCGCGCGAATGCATCCACGAGCCGTGACAGCTTGGAGATGCCGACTACGCGTCCATCCGGACGATAGGCGACATGAGCCTTGCCCATGATCGGCGCCAGATGATGCTCGCAGGTGGAGACGACGGGGATGTTTCGCAAAAGCACCGTATCGTCATAATCGTCGGCTTCCGTGAAGACGCGGCGGAGCAGGTCGGCGGGATCGATCGCATAGCCGGAGAACCATTCGCCATAGGCGCGGGCGACTCTCGCGGGCGTGTCGCGGAGGCCCTCCCGGTTCGGGTCATCGCCGGCCGCTGCGATCAGAGTCCGTACTGCAAGCTCGATGTCGGATCGGTTCGGCCACACCGCCGGGGCCGGCGCGATATCCGCGCAATCAGGATCGATCTGCTCGACGGGGCCTTCGACAAACTCCACGCATACCTCCTGACCAGTCACCCATTGGATGACGGAGATTCGGGGAGGTTCCTGCGCGGTCACATGCCGGCGGTCGTGGCTGGGCGCAGAATCACCGGCCGGTGCTAGCAGCTTCTCTCAGTCGCCGGCCTTCAGACGCTCGGCTCCGGCTGTTGCAAGGCGATCCTGTCACGCTCAATCGCGCACGTGCTCATGCCGGGCTTCGAGCGGCGGTCGGCTTGGATCCGGCGCCGGATTTTGCTCGACGTCGACGATGCGGAGAGTCCGCGGCCGCCCGTCGGGGCAGGGCCAGTCGATCGACTGGCCGGCGCTAAGGCCGACCAATCCGGCGCCCACTTGCGAAACGATGGACAGCGTGCCGCGCTCGATGTCGGCTTCGGCCGGCAGCACGATCTGGACGCACCGCCGCACGCCCGTGCTTTCATCGACGAAAGTGACGACCGAGCCAAGCGTCACCACATCGCTCGGGAGCTCGTCGCGCGAATGGATTTCCGCCCGATCGATCTCGTCGAGCAGCATTTCGGCGACGTCGGGAGCTGTCGCTTCCAGACGCATCGCCTGGCTGGCGATCAGCGCATAATCGGTTTCGGAAATGCGGATCGGCGGCTTCGCCGTTCCGGAGGAGGCAATCTTTTCCATTTGAGACTCACGAATGCAGGCTGTGGGAGATGCCGTTCGCGCACATGATCAGCGCGGCGAGGACATCGGTTGCTTTGCTTGAAAGCCCCCAGACCCGCCGAGCGATTGCTTCCGGGGTCTGGGGCTAGGCGCCCGCGAGCAGCTGGCCTGAATGAGCGAGAAATCGCCTGAATGACGGCAAGCTGTGCATGATTAGAACATGGGGCTCCTGCCGTGGCTTTCAACTCATCAACCCGAGTTGCGGAGGGCAGTCGCGATCGCATTGATCGACAGATGAATGCCTTCATGGATCCTGACATCCTTCTCCCCGGCGCGATAGCGTTTCAGAAGCTCGACCTGCAGGAGATTGAGCGGTTCGATGTAGGGCAGGCGCAGCCGGATCGAGGCATCCAGCGCCGGATCATTCTCGAGCAGCCGATCCTCGCCGCGGATCTCGAGCAGGCGCTCCTTCGTGCGAAGCCACTCGTCGCGGATTCGTCCGAATATCGCCTCGCGCATGCTCCTGTCGTCGACCAGTTTGGAATAGCGGGACGCGATCGTCATGTCGCTCTTAGCGAGTATCATTTCGAGATTGTCGAGCGTCGTCCGGAAGAATGGCCACGCCTCGTCCATTTCGCGCAGCAGATCGAGGTCCTGGCAGGCGGCCAGACCTTCACCCACGCCATACCAGGCGGGCAGCATCACTCGCGCCTGCGCCCAGCTGAAGCCCCACGGAACGGCTCGGAGATCCTCGATCCGCCCCGAGGGCGTTCGGCTGGCCGGTCGCGAGCCGATCCTGAGCTCGGCGATTTCGGCGATCGGCGTCATTTGCCGGAAGAAGGTTCGAAAGCCCTCGGTCTCGTACACGAGGCTGCGGTAAGCCCGGAACGCGCTATCGGAGATTGTCTCCATTGCCGAATGGAAGCGCCTGCGGGACGGAACCTTGCGCGTCTCCACGCTCGCGAGAAGGGTGGCGGATGCGATCGCCTCCAGATTGGCGGCGGCGTTCTCGGGCGTTCCATATTTTGCCGCGATCATCTCTCCTTGCTCGGTGATCCGGATTCTGCCCTGGACCGTTCCTTTCGGCTGAGCGCGGATCGCCGCGAAGCTCGAGCCGCAGCCCCGGCCGACGGCGCCGCCGCGGCCGTGAAACAGCTGCATCCTGACCCCGGCCTTCTCGAACACGGCGGCGAGCGCGCGGCTCGCCTGATCGAGGCTCCACAGTGAGGTGAGATAACCCCCGTCCTTGTTGGAGTCGGAGTAGCCCACCATCACTTCCTGATAGCCCCGGGCATGTGCGCCTGCTGCGACCTCGGGCAATTCGAACCAGGCGCTCATGACTGCCGGCGCATTTTGAAGATCATCGATCGTCTCGAACAACGGCACGGCCATGATCGGCGTGTCGATCGTGCCGTGCGTCCACAGGCCTGCTTCCTTGAGCAGGACATGGACCTCGAGCAGATCGGAAACAGCGTTCGCCTTTGAAATCACATAGGTCGTGACGGAGCCGGGGCCATGTATCCGGTGGGCGTCAGCCGCCGCTCGAAGCATCGCGAGCTGCGCCGAGGTTTCGTCCGAATAGGTCGCGTAGGGATTGGCGAGCAGGCGGGGCGTCGCCAGTTCGCGGCGGAGCGTGAACACCCGCTCAGCTTCGGGAAGCGCCGCATAATCGTGATCCAGATGGGCGCATCTGAGCAATTCTCCGACGATGCGCTCGTGGACCTCGGCATTCTGCCTGAGATCCAGCGTGGCGAGGTGGAATCCGAACGTTTCCACCGATCGGATGAGACGGCCAAGTGCACCGCCCTCGAGCGCTCCCAATGATTCAGCCAGGCAGAGAAGGTCCTCCTTGAAGGCGTGCGGTCCGGCGTAGGGATCGGCCTCGAGCGAGGCCGGACGAGGAGGTTGCCTGCCGGTGATCGACGTCATGGTCGCGGCCAGGCGCGCGTAGATTCCGGTCAGCGCGCGGCGGTAGGGCTCGTCGCGGCGGGCAGGAGCATCGTCGCCCGACGCCTCGGCAAGGTGCAGGAGCGCTGGTGTGACCGCCGCAAGTTCCGCCGAGATGGACAAGTCCGCGCCAAGCGCGTGAACCTGGTCGAGATAATCGCCGAGCAATGCTTCGGAAGCGCGCCCCAGTGCGAGCCTCAAGGTGTCGGCCGTCACGTTCGGATTGCCGTCGGCGTCGCCTCCGATCCAGCTGCCGACCCGAAGGAAGCTCGCAGGGCGGTGCCCGAGGGTGCGTTCCCATCGCCCGTACAGCGCCGGCAGGACCGGCAGGAATATGCCGGTCAGGTAGGAAAGGGCGATGTCCACCTCGTCGGCGACGTAAACCCGCTCGCGCCTGAGCGGCCGCGTTTGCCACAGGAAGGTGATGCAACGGCGGATGGCCGTTTCCACGTCCTCGCCGTCCGCGGTTTGGATTGCTCCCCCGTCGCGCAGTCGCATGAGCTCGGCGATGCGGTTGCGGTGATCGATCATGCTCTTGCGCCGCACCTCGGTCGGGTGGGCGGTGAGCACCGGTGCGATGAGGGCCGTGTCGAGAAGTCCTGCAATTGCGCTCTTGCCGATGCCTTCGGCCTCGAGCTTCGCGCAGGCATGCGCCAGGGTCGCGCAGGGATCGGCGGCGACGCCCTGCCTGTCCTCCGCGAGATTGGCGAGCAGCGAGAAGAGCATGAAGCCGCGAACGAACGACAGGATTCCGTCGAGCGTCAGCGCTTCCAGCTCGCTGACCAGATCCTGCTGCTCCGCAAGACCTCGATGCCGATTGACCGACGCGGATCGTATCGTTTCGATGCGATCGAACAGGACGTCGCCATCATGCTCGCGAATGGCGTCGCCGAGCAGCCTTCCAAGATATCGGATGTCAGGATTCTGCTCGACTGCCTGTATTTCCATCGGCGCATTCACCCGGGGCTGCTCCTGACAGAAGCGAGTGCCGGCCGGCCCTGCTCCGAGTTCGGTTCGCACTCGCGATCAGAGGCCGGTCGGCTGGTTGAAGCACCGGTGGCCGGGGAGAGGGGAGCCCATTCGGCCAGAGATGCTTGCAGTCATTCGATCATCGCCGGAGGAAAGGGTTCCCATTGCCTGCGAAAGACTTCCGTCCAGTCCCGTGCGGGCGGCGAACTGTCCCGATCATATCAATCCATTTGCTTCAAGACCGCGGGAAAATGCGTTTGCGGCCGCGCCGTGAACGTGGTTCCACATCGGCGGCGACCGCCGTCGCGTGTTTGCGCGCCATGGATGCTCGCCGGCACAATCATTCGATCGGGATGAAACGGATGTCGTTCAGGAAATCCGCGTGAAGGCTTGCCCGGAGAGCAGATCGGAACCGCTTGCCGCACTGCTCGCGAAGGTGCGGGCTTGCAGCGCCTGCGCCGGTGCATTGCCATTGGGTCCTCGGCCGATCCTGCAATTGTCCGCGAGCGCGACCGTCCTCGTGGCGAGCCAGGCCCCCGGATCGAAGGTGCACCAGACTGGGGTACCCTTCTCCGATGCGTCCGGTGACCGGTTGCGTGAATGGATGGGTCTGTCGGCCGATGAATTCTACGACGAAGACAGGATCGCCATCCTGCCGATGGGCTTCTGCTATCCCGGTCGCGCGGGCGGTGGCGATGCTCCTCCGCGAGCGGAATGCGTTCATCTATGGCGCGATCAACTCCTGCAACTGCTTCCACACGTTCGCCTCACCCTGCTTGTCGGAAGCTATGCTCAGCAGCATGTCCTTGGGCCGGGGGCGATTGCGCCGCGGGTAAGAAACTTCCGCGATTATCTGCCCGCGTATTTCCCGCTCCCGCATCCGTCGTGGAGATCGAGAATCTGGGAGGAGAAGAACCCGTGGTTCGCCCGGGAGGTGTTGCCGGCACTTCGCTCTGCAATCGAGGGGGCGCTCTCGGGAAAGAAGCAGACGTCCAGCGGCAACATAGACGCGAGCGCATCACCTGGTCCTGCGGTTTCCGACTGACCTGGGCGCAAAAGCCGCTTTCCCGTTCAGGGAATCTCGTTCTGCGGAAATTCGGACGGAGAATTGGGCAGCCTCGGATCCAGCGGTGGCCCCGGAGTTCTCGACGGGGTAGGGGTCGGCGTAGGGAACCGGATTCTCCGGAGGCTCCTCGACGGGTTCGTCGAACGGCGCCTCTTCCGGCCGCGCTTCCTGATGTTGCGTCACTGCGTTTCACTCCATCCGGCCTTGCCCGCACGGGCAAGAGGACGGACTTCATCTGGTAATCCCCCGAATGAAAGACAAACGCATATTATTGGGCGTTGCCGACGAATGTTTTGAGGTCAACGGGTTCGTCGATGACCGTGGTGTTTCGCGCAGCTCAAGGAAGCGACGATTTCGCAATCATTTTCTTGATTTGAAAGCGCAATACTATTCGTTTGTCTTTCCGAAATCGCGGTCTCAGGATCGGCAGGTTTTCGAGCAGAGAGCCTGACGGGCTCGGGAGCGCTCAGCGCCGAGTCCATACGCCGACGGCTGTTGAAGCGAGGCGTCGGAGCTTTCCGGCATTCAGGCCAAAGCGTTTCGAGCTCTCGGGAACCTGACGGATGGGTCGGAATCAAACGACTGCCATCCACTCACAAGGCAGGAGACGCTCATGATCAACAAGCTCGTCCTTTGCGGGGCCTCCACCTTGCTCATGCTCTCGAGCCCAGCCGTGGCACAGAAAGCGGCCGCACCCAACGACGCGCAGATCGCTCATATTGCCTATACGGCCGGTCAGCTCGACATCGACGCGGGCAAGCAGGCCCTCGCGAAATCGCACGACAAGGCCGTCCGTTCATTCGCCGAGACCATGGTTCGCGACCATGGCGCCGTGAACGAGCAGGCGCTGGCCCTGGTGAAGAAACTTCACGTCACTCCGCAGGACAATGCGACGAGCGACGCGTTGACCAAGCAGGCCAAGGACAAGGCTCGCGAGCTCGGCAAGCTCAGCGGCAAGTCGTTCGATCGCGCCTACGTCCAGAATGAGGTTGCATTCCACCGGACCGTGAACGGCGCGCTGCGCACGACGCTGATTCCGGATGCGCACAATGCCGAGCTCAAATCGCTCCTCAAGACAGGGCTCACCCTGTTCGAGGAGCACCAGAAGCATGCCGAGCAGCTCGCGAAAGACCTGCGGTGACGCTGCGAAGGTTCCTTCCTGTTCGACCCGTGTCGCTTGCAGTAGCGGCTGCCGTCCTCGCCTTGCCCCCAGCCAGCTCGGCGGCAGCCGCGCCCAAGGTGTACGCAGTCGTCGTTGACAAGATGAAGTTCGGTCCCGTGCCGGCGGGAGTTCGCGTCGGCGACACGATCCTCTGGGTCAACAGGGACTTCCTCAAGCATTCGGCGACTGCGCGCGACAACAGCTTCAACGTCGAACTGCCCCCGAAAACCAGCGGAAAGACCGTGATCCGGCATTCGGGGACGATCGCCTTTTACTGCATCTATCATCCCGGCATGACGGGGATGCTGAATGTCACAAAATGATCCGCCGAAAACGGCGACCAGGCGGGTTCGCGCTGCGGCCGTCCCTGAACGATCGATGATTTCCAACCGGTGACAAGGTGAGATGAGTACCGCTCCTGCCGAGGCACTTCCGCTCAAGCTCCATCAGGCTGGTGGCGCGGAGCATCACGAGGACCACAAGCCGAAATTTTTCGTCCGGTGGTTCATGTCGACGAACCACAAGGACATTGGCACGCTCTATCTGATGTTCGCGATCATCGCGGGGGTGATCGGCGGCGCGATCTCGGGCGTCATGCGCTGGGAGCTGATGGAACCGGGAATCCAGGTGCTCAACCGTGCCTGGCCGATCGGCGCCGGCACCGCCAATTTCGACGAGTGGACCCACCATTGGAACGTGCTCATCACCGCGCACGCGCTGATCATGATCTTCTTCACCCTGATGCCTGCGATGATGGGCGGTTTCGGCAACTGGTTCGTGCCGCTGATGATCGGAGCGCCCGACATGGCCTTCCCGCGGATGAACAACATCAGTTTCTGGCTGCTGGTCCCCGCCTTTCTCCTCCTGTTGGGCTCCACGTTCGTGTCAGGAGGAACCGGCCTCGGCGCCGGAACGGGCTGGACGCTTTACGCGCCCTTGTCGACTGCCGGATCCGCCGGGCCCGCGGTCGACATGGTGATCTTCTCGATTCATCTGGCCGGCATCAGCTCGATCCTCGGCGCGATCAACTTCATCACCACCATCCTAAACATGCGCGCGCCGGGAATGGCGCTGCACAAGATGCCCTTGTTCGTCTGGTCGGTGCTCGTTACCGCCTTCATGCTTCTGTTCTCGCTTCCGGTGCTCGCCGGCGCGATCACCATGCTGCTCACGGACCGCAACTTCGGCACGGCCTTCTTCGATGCCGGCGCGGGCGGCAACGTCGTTCTTTACCAGCACCTCTTCTGGTTCTTCGGGCATCCCGAGGTCTACATCATGATCATTCCGGGCTTCGGAATGGTCAGCCAGATCGTCTCGACCTTCAGCCGCAAGCCCGTCTTCGGCTATCTCGGCATGGTCTACGCGATGGTCGCGATCGCGCTGATCGGCTTCGTCGTCTGGGCGCACCACATGTTCACCACCGGAATGAGCGTCGACGAGCGGATGTACTTCACCGCGGCATCGATGATCATCGCGGTGCCGACCGGGGTGAAGGTATTCTCATGGATCGCGACCATGTGGGGCGGTTCGCTGACGTTCGAGACTCCGATGCTGTTCGCGATCGGCTTCATCTTCCTCTTCACCATCGGTGGCGTCACCGGCGTCGTTCTCGCGAACGGCGGCGTCGACACCTACATGCAGGACACCTATTACGTGGTTGCGCACTTCCACTATGTGCTGAGCCTCGGCGCGGTGTTCGCGATCTTCGGCGGCTTCTATTACTGGTTCCCGAAGATGAGCGGCAAAATGTACAACGAGCTGCTCGGCAAGATTCACTTCTTCCTGATGTTCATCGGCGTGAACGTCATCTTCTTCCCGATGCATTTTCTCGGGCTCGACGGAATGCCGCGGCGGATCCCCGACTACACGCCGGCCTTTGCGCATTGGAACTATGTCGCATCGGTCGGCTACATGATCACGATCGCCGGCGTCGCGATCTTCTTCGTCAACCTCTTCTGGTCGCTCGCCGCCGGAAAGAAGGCGCCGGATAACCCATGGGGCGCGGGCGCGACGACGCTCGAATGGACTCTCGAGCCCGCCGCCGTTCCACCAGTTCTCGACGTTGCCGAAGATCGATTGAGTTGGCTCGGCGTTTCACCTCCTTCCTGTTGCCGGCGGTCCATTGCGCTCGCGCATCGTGGTGCTGCACGCCGACGAGCGCGCACCGTGGGCGAGGATGCATCCATGAGGCGCTGTTTCACGACAGGAGAGCCCATGGACAGGCTTCACTGGTCATTGCCTGGCTGGCGACTTTGGCGCGCCGCCTTCACGAAAAGAAGGAGAGGTTGCCACGATGCCGAACGACGTCCCCTACTCGCGCAAGCTTGGTCCGCTGACCCCATTTGTCGGCGAATGGGAAGGCGACGAGGGCGTAGACCGATCGTATCACAACAAGGACGACTGGACGACCGAGACCACCTATTTCGAGAATGCGAATTTCAAGCCGATTCCGGTCCAGGAAAACGGCCAGCAGGTCTTGTGGGGTCTTCTCTACAACATGACCGCCTGGCGCCACGGTGAGGAAGCGATGGACCCGTTCCATGACGAGGTTGGTTTCCTGCTGTGGGACAGGGCTCACCGTCAGGTGATGCGCAACGTGGTGTTCGGGCGCGGCATCGCGATCCTCGCCGGAAGCAGCGCCGAGCCGCACGACAAGATGCTCCGCTTCGACGCGAAACCTGGCGAACCCTGTTACGGCATCCTGCAGAACAAATATCTGCTCGAGCGCGCGGAGATCCGCGACTTCAAGAGCGAGTTCACGCTCAACGAGGACGGGACGCTCAGCTACACGTCCGATCTGCTGCTGAAACTCGCCGCGACCGGCGAGGAGATGCACCACACCGACAAGAACAGGTTGCGACGCGTCAAGCGTTATCACCCCAGCGCCGATGCGGGCTGATCAGCGAGGCAAGCTGTCGTCCGGGCACAATCGCCGCGGGTGCCAGCGTGAATTTGTGCTCGTCGATGGCTGCAGGGATTTGGTGGATTGCGCCGCATTCGGTCCTCTTCGAACCCGCTTTATCGCCGGAATTTGATATGAAGTTTCTTGCTCGAAATCGGCAATTCTATTCGTTTGCATGTTGTGTCGCCAAGTACCATCTCAGGTAAATGCTCCTGGAGTGAACGACCTCCCACAAGCTCCAGGGCCGAAGGAGATCGGAAATGAAACTAGGCGGCCATATGGATTATTCCGGATCCCGCGCCTACGCGCCGGATCTTCCCTCCGTCGCATCGGGAAGTTGGGTCAGGCGTCTTGCCGGTCCGTTCACGGCCTGGGCGAAACACGTGCTCGAAATGCTCCTGAAGCCCGGTGCGCGCCAGGCAGCCGAGACGATGTGGCTGGTGCATGGCGAGGAGCGGCACTTCTCCGTCCTTGGAGCCGACCACGACCGGAAGCGGCGTCGCGTCGATGCCTCGCCCTGGCCGATCGCCGAAGACGAGGTTCGGTTGCGCCGGCCGATCGCCTATCGAACCGACCATCGGGTGAGTTAGAGCGTCTACGCCAGGGTTTTGCAGCCCCGCCGGCTCGTGCGAGGGCTGCAGCGATGGCCGGCATGTCCGGCCATCGCGTTGGGATATCGCCGTCCTTTTCTGGTTAGGGCGCGAGCAGCGTCATTCGTCCCAGAAAGCTGATCGAAGTGCCCGCCCGCTCGGCTTTTACTCGGCGGGGCGCGGCCCCGGCATGGATGGGCCGGACTCCTCCGCCTCCATTTTGTGCGCCTCGGCGTCCAGCTCGTCGGCGATGTCGTTGAGCTCCCGGCGCGAAACCTCGTCCCGCGCGTTTCTGGCGAGTTCCCGGCAATGTCTGGCTCGGCTACGGAAATGGGGCGGCGTCCACAGCGAGGCTCCTATAACATCGCTTCGAGCCGTGTCAGGCTGGTATTTCCCGCAGCCGTATCGCCAGACGTGCGCAACGCCTCGTGAGGCAACTTCTTCCGGAAATTTCCCGTGCGGGTGCAAGCCGGGCGGCCCTGGCCGGCCGGAGCGCAGGGTCAGGCCGGTACCGCGCAGATGCTGCGCGAGTGAACCTTGTCCGCCGCATGCTTTCCGATGATCTCGAGCGCGCGGACTTCATCGGACTCATTCCAGGCGCGGACCCACAGGAGCAGCCCGCCGTTTTCGATCTGGTCATGCAGATAGGCGGCGTGGTGATGGCCGACCCAGTGCGCGAGCGCCGAGCCGATCAGGCCGCCTGCGCCTCCGGCGAGGGCCGCGGCGGCGACGGCCGCACCAAGCGCGCCGCCCGACATGACGACCGCTCCGATCGCGACGGTTGCGCCGACATAAGCGAGGCCGCCGATCAACGCGCCCTCGGCATCCCCGATGGCGGCGGTCGAGACGAATGCTGCGCGCGGAACCGCCGGATCGTCGGCCATGTCACTCGCCGGCCGATAATAGCCGCCGAGCTTTGTCGCGACCGCATCCTCGCTCGCAAGAAGGCTGAGTTCCGCGCGGTCGAAGCCCGAGCTCAGCAATTCATCGATCGCGGATTCGAGATCTTCGGCATCGTGGAACACTCCGACCACCTCGCAGACGGTTTCGAGACTAGATCGAGTGGCCATGATGTTCTCCCGTGGTCGGTGCGTGCTGCGGATGATCATTGGCCGCGGCGGCGGCTTCATCCATTTCCGAAATGGCGATGATCGAATGCGCGAATGCTGCGCCGGCGCGCATTTCTGCCGCGACCCAGATCGCTTCCATCAGCTCCTGATGCGAAGCGCCCTCGCGCAGCGCGGCGCGCGTGTGACCGCGAATGCAATAAGGGCATTGCGTGACATGTGCCACGGCGACCGCGATGATGTTCTTGGTCTTCGACGACAGGGCGCCATCGGCGAAGACCGCCTTCCCGAACTCGTTGAACGCCGCTGCAGCGCCGGGCGCGAGCTCGCGTCGGGTTCGGCTGAGATCGTGCGTGGACTCCGGATAGACTTCGCTCGTCATGATGTGCTTTCTTTGCGGTCGGCCCTGCCGAGCAGGACGTCTCTCAGGACGACCGCATCATTGTGGACCTCGTCCCTGGCCGAATAGACGAGGGTTATGCGGCCCTCGCGGGCCCGGCGGCGGAGGTCCTTCAGTATTTCCGAATGCTGCGCGAGCTCCGCCCGGTAGCGCTGGCGGAACTCGTCCCAGCGCCGCGGGTCGTGGCCGAACCAGGTGCGCAGCTCGGCGCTCGGCGCGATTTCCTTGATCCATTCGTCCAACCTGGCTTCCGCCTTGCTGACGCCGCGCGGCCACAGACGGTCCACCAGGATTCGTGTGCCGTCCGCACTTTCAGGCGGCTCGTACGCTCGCTTGAGCCTGACGTTCGAGGCGGCGACCGGACGGTTGTCGACCTCAGGCCACCTCCGAGAGCTGGCGGGCGGCTCGGCGGCTGTCGGGGGTCTGGACCTTCTGCTCGAACTCCAATTCGGCGAGCAATCCCGCAAAGTCGCGGTGAAGCAGCGCCACCGCCTGCTTGCGGCCCTTGCTCAAATAGCTGATCGCACAGTCGCGGCCCTCGATCGAACCATCGATCACGATCTCGTCCCATTTCTCGGCATGACCGACATAGGCAATCGAGAGGTCGTGCTGTTCGGTCCAGAAGAACGGGACCGCATCGAAGGCTTCGCGCCGGCCGAGCATGTTGCGCGCGGCGGTTTCGCCCTGGCGCTCCGCGACGACGAAATGCTCGACACGGATCGCCTCGCCGCTGCGCGGATCCGGCCAGCGGGCGATGTCGCCTGCAGCGAATACATGTCGAGCGCTCGTCTCGAGGAACTGGTCCACCAGCACTCCGCGGTCGATGGTGAGGCCGGCCTCTTCGGCCAGAGCGATCGCGGGACGGACTCCGATTCCGATGACGACGAGATCGGCGCCGATGCGTTCGCCGTTGTCCAGCGTTACGCCCTGCTCGTCGATCGACACCGCGGTCCGGCCGAGATGGAACGTGACTCCATGCTGCTCATGGACGGAGCGGATGAACGACCCGAGCTCGGGGCCAAGCACGCGCGCCATCGGGATTGCATCGGGACCGACGACATGAACCTCGACGTCGTGGGCGCGCAGCGACGACGCGACCTCGAGACCGATGAAGCTCGCGCCGATGATCACCGCCTTGCGGTCCCTTGCAGCCTCGGCCAGCAGGGCGCGACTGTCGTCGAGCGTGCGCAGATAATGAACATGATCGAGGTGGGCGCCGGGAACGTCGAGCCTGACCGGCTCGGCGCCGGTGGCAAGCAGAAGCGCGCCATACCCCTGACGGCTTCCGTCGGCGAACTCGACCTCGGACTTTCCAGTGTCGACCCGCGCGACGCGCGTCTCCAGCCGGACCTCGATCGCGTTCTCCTGATAGAAATCGGCCGACCTCAGCAGCGTCCACTCCTCCGGGGCTCGGCCGGCGAGATAGTCCTTGGAGAGATTGGGCCGATCGGCGGGCAGCGCCGTATCGGCGCTCACGATGGTGATCGGCCCGGCATAGCCTTCGTTGCGAAGCGTTTCGGCAGCCATGTTCCCGGCCGAGCCGCCGCCGATGATCACGACGGATTCGGGCACCGGCGTCGAACCGAGCGCCGGCCGCGGCTGCCGCTCGATCCTTTCGCGCGCATAGGCAATGCCGTTGCTGATCTCGACGCGCCAGCGGGGCAGCGGGTCGCGCGCCGGCGCTCGAAGGACTTCGCCGCTGCGCAGGCTGAAGCAGGCATGATGCCACGGGCAGCGGAGGGTCTCACCGACCATCAGCCCTTCGGCAAGCGGCCCTCCGTAATGGGGACATTTGGAGCCGACCGCGAAAATCTCGTCGCCGCGCCGCGCGAAGAGCACCGGTCGATTACCGACGTGCCCGCTCAGCATCGCGCCGTCGGCAATGGCGGAGACGTCGACGCCCAGACTGAGATCGGGTCCTTCAAGCTGCACATGGTCGGCGCTCATTTCATCCTCCGAAGCAAATCGCGGCGCGCCAGCGTGGCGCGCCCATGACCCCCATTTGATGCAAAAGAGTATCGCCGGGTGCCCGCCGAATGTGCGCGATCGTTCGCATCTAGAATGACATGCTGCATGACGACGATTGCCACGCGAGCATTCGCCATTCGCCCGAATCCTTTCGCCACACGCCGATGCACGGGAAATGAAAGACCTGCTGCTCACCGTCGAGGCGCGAGTGGCCGAGCATCACGCCCGCGACAATGATCACATTGTCGAGCACGCGAACTTCCGTTTCCCGAACGTCAAAGTCGCGGTCGTACGTCAGGGAACCCGTGCGGATGCTTCGAAGATAATGTTCCTTGTCGAAGACCGCGCCCGCGCTGTTGACGTAGATCAGCTGGTCGTGAAGCAACGGCGCGAGGACGTCGGCGTCATTCTGCCGGGTTGCTTGAATACGGAGCCGTTCGTGCTCGCGTACGGTTTTCAGATCGTCGGTCTCCAGAGCGGCGAGCATTGGATAGTTTCCTTTCTCGACGGGCAGTCCGGTCGCTGCGCAAGTCGCTTGCTGCGGGCAAATGATCGGTCGCCGCGTGCGATTTCTGCGGAGCGGAAGATCCGGCATCGCTGTGATCGGCATCGCAGCTCCTCAGCGGAGTCGGTGCCTGCAGGGGGTCTGATTGATCGACTCCAGAGCCTGCAATGCGCCCGCATTTGAAAAAAGGCGAACGCATTATATTGTTGGATAAGAACTGAAATTTTCTTGTATCGGCCTGTTGACCACAGTGCCCGCGTCCCTGGCGTCAAATGAGTGAGGCGAGACATGGACATCAACGTCGCGCGAACCTTCCTGGAGGTCGTGAAAACCGGCAGCTTCGTCAATGCCGCGGCCAACCTCAACCTGACCCAGACGGCGGTCAGTGCGCGAATTCGCGTACTCGAGCAGAACCTCGACCGGACGGTGTTCATCCGCAACAAGGCGGGGGCCCGGCTCACTCCCGCGGGCGAGCAGTTCTTCCGCTTCGCCACGTCCCTGGTTCAGGTATGGGACCGCGCCCGCCGCGCCGCGGCCGTCGCGCCCGGGAGCGAGACTGTTGTCACCATCGGTGCGGAGCTCAGCCAGTGGAATCCGCTGATGCGGCACTGGCTGCTGTGGATGCGGCGCGAATGTCCGGAAATCGCGATCAGCGCCTACATCGATTCAGGCGAGCGGTTGATGGAGCAGGTCCAGGAAGGCTCGCTCGACGTCGCGATCGTTTACGCCGCTCCGGTCCGGCCGGGCGTCGTTGCCGAGTTGCTGTTCGAGGAAAGGCTTGTCCTTGTGAGGACCACGGAAAACGATCGTCCGCTGCGGCCGGAGGATCATGTGAACGTCGACTGGGGAGAGGATTTCGCGGCCAGTTATCATGCCGCGTTTCCCGACATCGGACCCGGCGTCGTTTCCATCAATTATGGGCCGCTGGCGCTCGATTACATCTGCGCGCAAGGCGGAAGCGGCTACTTCCGGATGGCTGCTGTTGAGCATTTCGTCGAGGAAGGCCGGCTGGAGCTGGTGCCGGAAAGCCCGGAATTTTCTTATTCGTCCTATCTGGTCTACTCGACCCGGGTCGACGAGAGCGTCATCGGACGCGTTCGGCATGGCCTGCATGTCGCCGCTGACCTGCTCACATCGAAAGCTACATCTCAGATCGCAGCTCACCCCGACAAGCACTGAGGCGCCTTTGCCAGCTGCCCGATCGTCTTCGCCCTTGTCGGCCGCGATGACGAGCAAAGGTGAGCGCCTTCGTCGGCAACACGATATTCATCAACGGCCCCTTGATCCCCAATGGCGGCGAGCCATATCGAGCTCATGACTGGGCATTCTCAGTTTGGTCGGTTGCAGCTCCATCCCGAGAGCAGCACCGCACGACTCTAGGCCCTTGGCGCCCGCCCGCGAGGCGGGCCGCGCCCGGGGCCTTCTCCTCATGAACCGCGCTTCGCTTCGCGGCGGGCGCATTTCCTGAATTTTCAACAGACGAGCGGCTTGCAGCTGGGCGCGCCGGTGCGACGGACGCGCATGCGGTCGCTCGTCAGGAGACGAGTTGTGTCTACACAGCGTTTCGCGGTCGAGTTCGATCGGCGTGTCGTTGGCATTGCAGTGCGCGTGCCCGGCGGATTCATGTTCTTCGCGTCGGATGACGATTTCGAGAAGCTCGACGGCGAGCTCTTCCCTCGCGCCCGAGCGATCGCCCGGCGGCTCGAGAAGGTGTCGAAACGGAAAGGCGTGGCGATGCGCGCTCCGAATGAGGGTTTCGCCCTGGCAACCTCGTGATGCCGGCCAAAGTCTCGCCACATGGTCAAGATCGCATTCAAGGAGAATGGAAATGAACGCGCACGCCAGCCGCGTCGAAGCCGGTCACTGGCCGATAGCGCGCGAACGGGTGGCCGCACTGCTCGGGCGCTATCCGGACGTGTCGAAAGAGGAGAATCGAGCGATCCTCGAATTCATGAAAACCGGGCGCCATCTTGATATCGGGCTGCTCACTTCGGACGACAGCCTGCGTCCAAAACTGGATGTCTTCATGGAGGATCACAAAAGACATTTCCGGGTGAGCTTCGGAGAAGCGATGGCAATCGTCGTCGCGATCGCTGCATTCCTCCTCGCCGCCTGGCTCCTCTGGGAACTCATCGGTCCGAACGCCTTCTAGGACCCTCGAGACGTGGCGGTCCGGATCGCACCGGACCGCCCTCGGACCACAAGTGCTAGGCTATTTTGTCTGTCGTTTGAAATATCGGCCCAGGACCCCACATGAAGCATATGGACAGGATGACGCCGATACACCCAGGGAGCAGCACGTCGCGCCCGGCCGGCCCTCGGCCGGGTGAATTCCCGCGAGCCGTAGCCGGCCCAGGGCTTACAGCAGGACGATTTCGCAGATGCCAGGCCGACGAACAGCCGGCCGGCGCAATCGTTCGCATCCGGCTCGCTCCCTTCAAGGACGAGCACCATGTTTCAGGATTTTGCTGCAAGACAATTTGCATTCAGTCAGGTCGAGCCGCCGCGGCGGCCCGCAGTGGAGGAAGCCGCCGAGCTGATCGATCGCTATCCCAATCTCAGCGAGATCGAGCTGGCGCGGCTGATCAACCTCTATCGCGGCTTCTCGGCCCTCGATTCCGCGCTCATCATTTCGGACCGGAGGCTGGGTTGCAAACTTGACCGCTTCTGCGGCGATCACCGCTCGAAGCTGAGGGCTCCGTTCCGCCAATATGCGGCGCTCATACTCTATGGAGCGCTGACGGTCGGCGCTGTCGTCTGGGCCTGGGCTGTCGCTTCCTGACGCAAGCCTTTACGAGTGGCGCTCGCGGAACGCCGGGAGGTAGATGTGAGTAGGACGCCGGTTCTGTTCATCGGCCACGGCAGCCCGATGAACGCGCTGGAGCGGAACGGCTTCACCGACACATGGCGCTCGCTCGGCGAGAGACTTCCCCGGCCGCGCGCGCTGCTGGTCATCTCGGCGCACTGGTTCTTCGGCGCGACGGCGGTCACCGCGATGCGCCGGCCGCGCACGATTCACGATTTCTACGGCTTCCCGCAGGATCTGTTCGACTTCGACTATCCGGCTCCCGGAGATCCGGAACTTGCCGAGGAAATCGCGGAAGTCGTGAAGCCGCAGTGGGTCGGCCTCGACCTTGACCAGTGGGGCCTCGATCACGGCACGTGGAGCGTGCTCGCCCATCTCTATCCAAAGGCTGACGTGCCGGTCGTGCAGCTTTCGATCAACGCACTCAAACCGCTCGAATATCATCTCGAGCTCGCAGCCGCGCTCGCGCCGCTGCGCGATCGCGGCGTGATGATCCTCGGAAGCGGCAATGTGGTCCACAATCTGCGGCGGGTGGAGTGGAACCGGCCCGATGCCGCATTCGACTGGGCCCAGCGCTTCGACGAAGCGGTCGTCGAGCAGCTTGCGAACAATCCTGGCGACATCCTCAAGGTCGCCGGACATGCGGACTACGCTCTCGCCGTCCCGACGCCCGATCATTTCATCCCTCTGCTCTATCTCGCAGGGCTGGCGGCAGCGGGAGAGGACGCCGTGGAGCCGCTGGTCAGGGGTTATGCGATGGGGTCGATTTCAATGACATGCTACGGCGCCGGAGTGGGCGCGAGCAAAAGGGGAGAGACGGAGGGCGCAGCCGGCCTGCCCCGCGACGTTCCGCCCGATCAGACGAACATCTAGCTGGTGACTCCGGCGAGCATCGGACCGCAGCTGCGCGCTATCTGGATGACTCGCCCCGGCTGGCCTCGAACAGGAACCAGGCGCGCTTCTCGGCTTCGTCGGTCCAGTCGTCGAGCATGCTGCTGGTTGCATTGTCACCCGCCGCGTCGACCAGTTCCTTGGTTTCCCGCAGGGATCCCACTAGCTTTAGATTATCCTCGCGCAGCTCCGCCAGCATGTCTCTCGCGCTGACGAAATCCTCATCATTGTCCTTGACCCGCTGCCGCCGGGCGATGTCGCCGATCGAGCGCAGCGTCGTCCGGCCGATTTTTCGTACCCGCTCGGCGATCGCGTCCGTGGTCGCGAGGATCTGGGCCGCCTGCTCGTCGAGCATGAGGTGATAGTCGCGAAAGTGAGGTCCCGACACGTGCCAGTGGAAATTCTTGCTCTTGAGATAGAGCGCGAAGCTGTCGGCGAGCACTCCGTTCAGGGCTTCCGCGGCGGCGTGGACGGAATTGCTTTCGAGCCCGGTTGGAGTGTCGAGCGGCTTGGGCGGGGGCATTGCGGTCTCCTCATCCTTTTTTGCTGTCGCGACCGACTGCGAACCCTCATTTGACCCGGCCGATGCTCACGGAGTCGCTGGCCGGGAATGTCTCGAGCAGAGCTTCGTCGAGACGATCGCTTTGCCGTTGCCTGTGCTCGGCGTCCGCCGAGGCGCCTTCCCGCCGCTTCGGCCTGGCGGCAGGCTTGCGCTGAACAGACTTGGGCGTTGTCGTCATCACCAATCCTTCGATCGATTGAACAACGGGAAGTTCCCGCGCTGTGTATCGCGCAATCGCCCGCTTGTTGTCGATCCTGAGTTCAGACGCGGAACGCTGCACGACATGGCTGAGGCGAGGACCGCAACCGGGCTACTGCCGTTCTCCGATGCGGGGCCGCCAGAGGATCGGGCGATAGACGATCACGAACAGCAGCAGCGCGGCGCCCCAGAACGCGCCGGCAATGTCGATCATGACAGGGTAGGGGCCGACACCCAGTGAAGCGACGACCCTCAGCGAGGCGCCGACAGTGACGCAGGCATAAGAAGCGACCGTCATCGGCGATGCCCTGAGCTCTCGGCCCGTGTGGCCAAGACTTGCACGGCTCATCACGGCAAGAATCATCGTCGTCATGGCGCCCGCGGTCAGCGCGTGCACGCCCGCACTTTCCGGAAGATCAATTCCGACGACCGAAAGGCCCAGCAGCAGCAGGCCGGCGGGCACCCATGCATAGCCAAGATGAAGGATGAGGACCAATGGGTCGCTGCCCGTTCGAAGGCCGCCCCAGCGCGACAGGCGCAGTGCTTGGGCCGCCGCGGCGAGGATCAGCATGAAGCCGGTCAGCGGCTTGTCGGGGAAGGCGAGCCAGAACAGAAGCGCGATCGCGGTGGAGGCAATCACCAGCAGGTCGAGGCTCTGCGGCTGCGCCGGGAGCGCTTGCGTCACTCCTCGCTTCACCAGCCAGTTCCTCGTGAACGACGGGATGATCCGGCCGCCGATGATGGAGATCATGATCACCATCAGCGCAATGGCGCCTCGCCATCCCAGTCCATCCGAAATCAGGCCCGCAGCTCCCGCATAATCCGCGGCGTCGGCAAGCCCGAACAGGAACACGAGTGCCACAATCGGCATGTTGCGCTTCTTGCTCGCGATCACCTCTCGGGCAGCGAGCGCGGCCAGCGAAACAAACAGGCCGACATCGAGAATTGCGGCGAGCCAAAGACCGACCAGGGATGAGAATAATACGGCAAGTCGCGCCGCCGCCCATAAACCGAACAGCGCGAGCAGCGGCTTCCCCGCGATCGGAAGACGCCCGGTCCAGTTCGGGATTGCGGTCAGGAGAAATCCGCTCACGGCAGCGCCGACGAAGCCGAACAGCATTTCGTGGCGATGCCAGGCCACCGGATCGAATTGCGCGGGCAGCTGGAACTGCCCACCGAGCGAGCAGAGCCACAGGATCAGCGCAACGAGACCCCATGTCGCAGCGCCGAAAAAGAACGGCCTGAACCCCCCGCGCAGGAACGGGTGCGTGGCCGCCATGCGGCGCTTGCGGAGCGCGAGCATCTGTTCACCGCGGGTGACGGTCTTGGTTGCATCTGCGGGCATTCTTGACCTTTGCCGTCAGCCAGGAAGATGCGTTCCGCGAAAGCATCTCCGCCAGCGCAATATGAGGATTCAGTCGAAGATCACCGTCAGCAGAAGTGAACTGTCTTGGATTGCTGAAACCGAATGTTTCTGTCCCCGATCGAAATAGAGCCAGTCTCCGGCGGCGAGTTCGATCGGCTCGGCGGCTTTCAGGATCGCGCGGCCCTCTAGGCAGTGCACAATTGCATATCCCGGGACCGAATGATTCGAGATCTCCTCGCCCGCACGAAGGACGAGCTGCATCGCTTCGAAGGAATCGGTCTTGACCAATGCCGAGGTCTTCGGACCGTCAACCGAAGTCACGGAGGCGAGATGGACCATCTCTCCGGGACTGGCGTGATGAAGGGCCATTATCTCCTGCCTGCCGGCAGAGCGTTCGTCTCGAGCCGCGTTTCAGCCTCGACCTGCGGCAATGGAAGGCCCGCCAGCTGCGGCGTCGAAGGCCATAGCGCCGCAACGTCCAACGCGTCGCAGCCATGGAATATTGCGCGCCTTCTTCGCATGCCATTCCTCCTTGAACGATATCAACTCGCAATAGCGTTCTATGGCGCTCTCATAATTACGTGATTGTCCGTAGGGGCATGGTCCGGAAAGAGGCCGGTCAAAGAGAACTCCAGGCGATCAGCTTCTTCGCCTCCCGTACTCGCCACGCCCGCCCTGAAAATCGCCAATCCAGCCAGTCCGACGCTTCCGCCAGCTGATCGATTTACTCCGCAGGCACTGGCGCGGGGGACCTTCGGATGACACCTTCATCGCCGCGCGGACGCCAAAGCTTCATCAGGAAATCCCAGGTCATGAGGAGCGCGCCGGCCGAGAAGACCACGTCGCCGGGAAGGCGCATCCACTGCCAGAACAGATATTGATTGTAGAATGCCTGGCTGCGCGCCCAGGCGAAGCCGTGCTCGTAGACGGCGTCGAGCTGCGGCCAACCGATCGGGAAGAAGTGGAGGAAGATCCACATCACCAGCCCGAGATTGTAGCACCAGAAGGCGATGCGGCCGGGCTTCTCGTTGAACTCCGCACCGGGACCCGCCCGGTAGCGCAGGCAGAAATAGATGAGCCCGAGCGCGAGAAGGCCGAAGGCGCCGAACAGGGAGGTGTGCGCATGGTTGAGGGTCAGAAAGGTGCCATGCTCATAATAATTGACGAGCGGCGCGTTGAGCGTGCCTCCGCCAAACACTCCGGCGCCCACGAAATTCCAGAATGCCGACCCAAGGATGTAGAGGTAGGCCAATCCGTAATCGAACGCCGCGGCGCCCTTGATGAGCCGGTGCTGCGGAGATGGCCTCGAGGATCAGCAGTACGAGCGGCAGAACCTCGATGAACGAGAACATCGATCCCAGAGGCACCCACATGCTCGGCCCGCCGCCCCAGTAGAGGTGGTGCCCGGTGCCAAGCACGCCGCCCATGAAGATGAGGATCAGCTCAAGATAGACCGAACGCTCCGCGAGCTTGCGCGACACGAGACCGAGCGACATCAGCAGATAGGCGCTCATCGCGACCGCGAAGAACTCGAACGACTGCTCGACCCATAGGTGTACCACCCACCATCGCCAGAAGTCCGTGATGGTGAAGCTCTTCTCGATTCCGGTGAGCGGGATCATGCCGAAGATGTACAGGATGGCGACATTGATGGTCGCCGCCCAGATCAGATGCTCAAGGCGGATCTTGCCGGTCCAGAACTGCTTCGTGGCCTCGGCGAGCGTGTCACGGGTGGGCCATAGCGCGCGGAACATGAGGCCGCTCCAGCTCAGCAGCGCGACGAAGAACAGGATTTGCCAGAAGCGACCGAGCTGGATGTAGGACAGTCCCTGGTTGCCGAACCAGAACCAGCCTTTGTCGATCACGCCCTGGATTCCGAGATAGTTGCCGAGAAGCGCTGCAGCGACGACGAACAAGGAGACCCAGAACAGGAGGTCGACCAGGAGCCCCTGGCCCTTTGCCTCGCGGCCGCCGGCGATTGCCGGTGCGATGAACAGGCCGCTCGCGATCCAGCCGAGGCCGATCCAGATGATCGGCGCCTGCAGATGGAAGCTCCTGAGGAAATTGTACGGCAGGATATAGTTGAGCTGGAGGCCGTAGAAGGTCTCGCGCTCATAATAAGAGTGGGCCATGATCGCGCCCGCGCCCTGCGACGCGAGGAACACCAAAGCGACGACCAGGAAATATTTGCCGGTCTTGATCTGGCTCGGCGTCAGCGCGCGATAGGTCGCGAGGCCAGTCTCTTTCGGCGCATCGTCGGGGTGGTCGAGATAGGCACGGTAGAGCCACAGGACGAAGCCCATCGCGAAGAAGGTGAAGCAGAAGCTGATCCACGTCCAACGGAAGGTGTTGGTCGTGGGCACGTTGCCGACGCTCGGCTCGTATGGCCAGTTCTCGGTCCACGACGAATTCATATCCGGCCGGCGAGCGACGGTCGTGATCGCGGAATAGATAATGAAATCGGCCGTCTGCTGGCGAAGCTGCGGGTTCAGGCTCTTCGCCGGCACCCAGCCGGCGGAGAGGTTGACCGTGTTGAGCTTGGTCGTGAGCTCGGCCTGCAGGCCGCGGATCGCCTGCGCGACAGAATCGGGCAACACGACCCTCGCTTGGGTGAGATCAATTCCCTGGAGCTGCTTCTGCATAGTCGCTGTGGCGGCCGCGTCGGAAAGCGCTTCGGCGGGCGACGCGGCGGCCGGTGTGGTGGGCTCGGGCGGCGTTCCGGCAGGGCCGGTCACCGCGAGCGACTTGTTGCCGGGCGCCTTGGTGCCCGGCGGGGTGGCGCCGGAATTCGCGAGGCCCTGCTTGGTGAGCACGCCCAGCCGGACCAGCGTGGAAGCGGTATAATCCTCGCCGAAATAGGACCCCATTCCGTAGATGCTGCCGTAATCCATGAGGTCGGCTTTCTGGAAGCCGCCTTTGCCCGCGGCGATATCGTCGGCCGACATGAGCACATTGCCCGCGCTATCGACGAAGGCCTGCGGGTGCGGAGGGGCCTTCTCGTAGGTGAGAACGGTCGCCCATCCCAGCAGTGCAAAACAGATCACCGCGGTGACCAGCAGCACCCATTTGAGGATGTCGCTGACGGGATCAACGGAAGGGCGGGTCAGCTCCTTGTCTTGCACGTGCGGCTCCCCTGTCTGGACCGCTCGCCTTGATCTTTGCTTGATCCTGGTTTGCGACAGGCAAGCTGGCGTGCGGCAATTCAAATCCGGGCTTGGGTGTGAGAAGTTCTGCCGGAACTTGCAACTTCCGGCATTGCGGCGAGCAGGTCAGGACACGAGGCGCAGCGCCAATTCGTCGGTCAATGCCGCGGCTCGGACGAGACCGGCATAACGTTCCGCCATCTCGAGATGAGCTCGCCGGACACGCGAATCGCGCGACTGGATGGCGGCTGTTCGCTCTTTCGCGGCTCGCCGGCGGAAATAGTCGAGGTCCCTCGACAAATGGTGAGCTGAATCTGTGCCGGCTGCAGCCGGCGAGCGGGAGACGCGCGATGCTTCATTGGCAGGCACGGGAGCCGGTCCGGCCCGCAGCCGGGCATCGTGCGCCAGCGCGCCGAAGCTCGCGTTCAGTTGAGGATGGTCGACGAACCGCTGCGCCATCTTCTCGAACCGGAGAGCCTCGTCGAGCCACTGCTCCGCCGACCAGTCATCCCATCGCGTCCGATGTCCGTCCATGTCATTTCTCCCGCTCATTCTATGATGTTCGTCCAGGAGGCACGTCGCTGGTGACGAGGCGGTTCGCAGCTCCTGACAGGAACCCGGAGCCGTTCAGGTCAGCGCTGCGATCGTCGCAATGGCGATGCCGAAGCACAGGACGAGGAAAGGCAGCAGAAGCACCAGGGTGGTGGCTTCGCCGGCGCTCGAATGGCCGGTCGCAGTCATGATCCCGCGGTCGCTGAAATCGAACCAGCTGAGCGCCTTGTTGCGCGCGTCTTCGCCGCCCACGTTTGGGAAGGCCGCCGGCACTGCAAAGAAGGCCGCAATGAACGCGAAGATGACGCCATAGCCGACCGCCATGTGCCCGCCGCGAAACGCGCTGGCGAGCACGGCGATGAAGCCCGCGAACATCAGCGCCATTGCGATGTAGATTCCGCTGGGGAGCTCAAAGCACTGATCGGTGCAAGCGCGCTCTGCTGGCGCTTCGACGATCTCGCCGCGGGCGAGAAGCTCGAGTTTGGTTTCGTGACTGGTCATTTACCCGCTCCGTCATCATCCTTCGTGCACATCAAATGACGGCGGACCGGCGCGTGCTCTATCCGTAATGTTCCATAGTCGCGGCTATTCACCTTGCGCCGCAAAGGCGATTCGCAACGCTTCCGAAAGGCTTTTCGCGCCAAGCTTGTTCATCAGGTTCGCCCGGTGGATCTCGACCGTGCGCGGGCTGATGCCAAGATCGTAGGCGATCGACTTGTTGGGGAGGCCCCTGGCCAATCCGTCAAGCACCTCGCGTTCGCGCGCTGTCAGCAACTGAAGCTTGATCGCAGCATCGTTCGCTTCCTTCGAATGCGCAGCAGAATGCTTGAGACGGTTGATTCCCTGCTCGATCGCGGAAAGCAGCACGGCTTTCTGGAATGGCTTCTCGATGAAATCGATCGCTCCCGCCTTCATCGCGCGGACGGCGAGGCTGACGTCCCCATGCCCCGTCATGATGATGACGGGCAGAGTGACGCCCTTGGCTTTCAGTGCCTCCTGGACTTCGAGGCCGTCCATGCCGGGCATTCGGATGTCGAGGAGAATGCAGCCTGTCTTGAGGCGAGGCGCTGCCTTCAACAGCTCGCTGCCGCCCTCGTAAGCCAGCACCTGGAAGCCGGAGGTCTTGAGCGCGAAACCGACCGACCGGCGGATGGCTTCGTCATCGTCGACCACATGCACCAGGCGGATCTCTTCATCGCTCATTTCTTCGCTTCTCCGCTGGGCACGGTGAAATGGAATGCAGTGCCCCCATTCTTGCCCGGGTTGAACCAGATGCGGCCACCATGCGCCTCGATGATCGTCCGGCAGATCGACAGTCCAATGCCCATGCCGTTCTGCTTCGATGTGACGAACGGCTGAAACAGTTGCGCTGCGACCGCATCGCTGATTCCGGAGCCGGTATCCTCGATCGTGACCTCGACGAAGTCGTCGCGACTGCGTGTCGTGCGCAATGACAGGACGCGCGTGCGGGTCTCCATCATCGCGTCGATGGCGTTGCGGATGAGATTGACCAGCACCTGCTGGATCTGAATGCGATCGACCAGCACCTCGTCGGCATCGGGGTCGAGTTGCAGCTGCACGTCGATGCCGTGCTCGCGCGAGCCGACGAGTGCGAGGGCATTCGCCTCATTGATAAGACGCTGCAAACTCTCGATCTGCCGTTCCGTCTCGCCGGTGCTCATGAAGTCCCGGAGACGACGGACGATCTGGCCTGCGCGGACCGCCTGCTGCGCCGCTTCGTCGAGCGCCTCCCTTACCATCGCGAGCGTGTCGGCGCCAGACTCGCGATCGAGCAGGTCGCGCGCGCTCTCGCAATAGCTCGCAACGGCCGTCAGCGGCTGGTTGAGTTCGTGCGCGAGGGAAGAGGCGAGCGTTCCCATCTCGCTCACGCGGCCGACATGCGCCAGCTCGGACTGGAGGTCCTGGAGACGCAGCAACGTCTGTTGCCGTTCGGTGAGGTCGCGGATGAATCCCGTGAATATGCGGCGTTCGCCCAGCCAGGCTTCACCGACCGCCAGCTCGATCGGGAAGGTGCTCCCGTCGCGATGGAGCGCCGTCGTGACGCGCCCGATGCCGATGATCTTGCGTTTGCCGGTCGTGAGATAATTGACGAGATACTGGTCGTGCCGCTCGCGGTCGGGAGATGGCATCAGCATCTTGACGTTCTGCCCGATCACCTCCGCTTCGCCGTAGCCGAACATCCTTTCGGCCGCTGCGCTGAACGAGAGGATTGATCCGCTCTCGTCGATGACGACCATTGCGTCCGGCACCGTCGCCAGGATCGAGCGCAGATGCGCTTCGGCCTCGGGGCGTGCCTCCGAACTCGGCTGGTCCATGGGAACGCGCCATAGCAATGCGCGGCCGGCAAAGGCAGCGTCATGCATCGCGCGCACTACGGAAACATCCTTATCCAATTGACGGCAGGCACGTTGCTACATGCCGGCACGATGGAAAAGTCCGACCCGACCGCGCAGAATGATTTCACATGATAACGATGCCGGCGATCTTGCGCGCAGGCTCGCGCGGTATCGCCGGAGAGTTGAGGCTGAAGGCAGGAAGCGCTCCCTGCCAATGATCGACAGGGCAATAAGCGACGCTGCAGGCAAGACCCGCGGCGGCCGTTGATTCACTCGTGAAAATGCGGTCAGCTAAGGGATCTTACGTAAGGGAACACCCGCCGCGGGAGGGCTTCGTGAGCGGGACCGAGCGGGTCGAGGCGCCCGTTCCGGCGCCGAAGGAGGATCCGGAAAGCCTCGTGCTTCGCGGACGCCCGAGATCCGCCATCCGGTTTCGCCGCGGACTGATCATCGGCGTCGCCGGAACCGCGGCCGCAGCGTTCATCGGTCTCGCCTGGGTCGCGCTCGAGCCGCCGTCGTTCCGTTTCGCCGGGGTCGGGGACGAGCAGCTTTCGGCCTCAAGGGTGTCGGCGGACGGGCTTGCCGATGCGCCCGCGACCTATGCCGACGTGCCGCATCTCGGGTCGCCGCTGCCCGGCGATCTCGGCAGGCCGATCGTCGACCAGCAACGCAAGCTTGCCGACGGCCGGGACGGTCTTGCGGACGCCGGCCGTGATGTCGAGGCCGAGCGAGCTGCGGCCCGAGCGGCAGCGGCTGGCTGCGGAAGAGCAGGCGGCGCGCGGCTCCTCGGTGCTGGTGCAGCTCTCCAAGCCTGCGGCCGGCGCGACTCCATCGCAAGCCCCGCTTCCCGCGCTCGCCTTACCCGACGCCGCGGAGAACGCGCCCGCCTCTTCACTCGGAGCGCAGCAGCACAAGCTCGATTTCGTGCGGTCGGGTGACGGTGACATCAATCCTCACGGCCTCACCGGGCCGCAGTCTCCCTGGACGCTCGCCGCCGGCACATTGATCCCGGCGAGCCTGGTCACCGGCCTCAACTCGGACCTCGCCGGCATGGTCGTGGCGCAGGTGACCGAGAATGTCCGCGACAGCGCGACCGGCCGGACGATCCTCATCCCGCAGGGCGCGCGGCTCATCGGCGGCTACGACAGCGTCGTCGCCTTTGGACAGCAGCGCGCGCTCCTCGTCTGGCAGCGGATCCTCTTCCCGACGGTTCGTCGGTGCGTCTCGACAACATGCCCGCGACCGATGCCGCCGGCTATGCGGGACTCGAGGACAAGGTCGACTTCCATGAATGGCGGCTGCTCAAGGGCATCGCGCTCTCGAGCCTGCTCGGCGTCGGGAGCGAGCTTGGCTACGGTGGCAGTGACCGCGACCTCGTGCGCGCGCTGCGCGATTCCGCGCAGACGAACGGCGCTCGCGCAGGAGATTCGATCGTCTCGCGCAACCTCGACGTGCAGCCGACGCTGACGGTTCGTCCGGGCTGGCCGGTGCGCGATCCTCCACAAGGATCTCGTTCTGAAGGGGTGGAGAGACTGACCAATGGCGGCGATCAAGCTCGAACGGCTCCCCGACCGCACTCCGGTGAAGATGACGATTCTCGTCTCTGCGGAGCTCAATCGCGCGCTCGCCGACTATGCCGCAGCCTATCAGGCCGCCTATGGCGAAGCGGAGCCGGTCGCGGAACTCGTTCCGGCGATGCTCGCGGCATTCCTGGAGAGCGACCGGGGATTTGCCCGTGAACGCAGATCGAAGCATTCCACCGCGTGACCGGCGCATGCTCGGAATCAGAATTCATGAACTGCCCAGTTGTAGAATCAATTTTCATGCATTAGGAACGTTTTTCACGCGTTGACGACCAAAGGCTCAATTTTCACGCCGTAGGAACGTTCTTCATGCCCGGTGCGCCCCAGGACCAGTTTTCAGGGCCGGTGCTCGTTTTTCAGGAACGCCGCCTCCCGGAGATTGCGGCGCCTGCGGGCTATTCGGCGCTGATCGAGAGCTTTCGACTGCCGGCTCCGCTGCCGCGCACCTTGATGGCGATCGGCGAGCGCCATAGAATTCTCGAGCAGGACGGCTGGCGCATCATGACGCCCCGCCATGCCCCCCATCCGACCCTGGAAGGCCATCTGACCTTCGCTCTCAAGTATGAAGGGCTGGACCTCGCCGTCCTCAAGCGCCTGTTCGAAGCCGTCGGTCCGGCAAGAATCGAGCAGCTCGTCCGCGACGCGCCGACCGGGAGCTACGTGCGGCGCATCTGGTTCCTGTATGAATGGCTGACTGGAACCCGTCTCGACCTGCCGGACGCGGCCGGCGGGCGTTATGTCGATGCGCTCGACGCCGAGCTCCAGTGGGATGTCGAGGGCCAGACCGCGCCGCGCTATCGCGTTCGGAACAATCTTCCCGGCACGCCGGATTTCTGTCCGCTGGTCTTCCGGACGGAAGCGCTGGAGCGATTCGTCGCGCTCGACCTTGCCGGCCGCGCGCAGGAGGTGGTGGCCGCCGTCCCGCGCGACCTGCTCGCGCGAACCGCAGCTTTCCTTCTCCTCAAGGATTCCCGCTCGAGCTATGCGATCGAAGGCGAGCATCCTCCCCAGGACCGGATCCAGCGGTTGGGGCGGGCGATCGCCGAGGCCGGGCGTCAGCCGCTCGACCGCGACGAGCTGCTCCGGCTGCAGCGGATCGTCATCGGTGACGCGCGCTTCGTGCGAATGGGCTTTCGGGAGGAAGGCGGCTTTGTCGGCGATCACGACCGCGAGACGCGCATGCCGCTGCCAGATCACATCAGCGCCCGGCCCGAGGATCTGCCGTCGCTGATCGACGGCATCGTCGCGCTCGACCGGGGACCCGCGCTGAGGTTGGATCCGGTGATCGCCGCGGCCGTGCTCGCATTCGGTTTCGTCTACGTGCATCCGTTCGACGACGGGAACGGCCGTATCCACCGCTACCTCATTCACCACGTCCTGGCCGAGCGGGGCTTCAATCCGCCCGGCGTGGTCTTCCCCGTGTCCGCGGCCATCCTCGAGCGGATCGACGACTATCGCGCGGTGCTCGAGAGCTATTCCGCGCGGCTGCTGCCGCATGTCCAGTGGGAACCGACCGAGCGCGGCAATGTGCGGGTCCTCAACGACACGGGCGATTTCTATCGCTTCTTCGACGCCACGCCGCACGCTGAATTCCTGTACGAATGCGTGCAACGGACGATCGAAACGGACTTGCCGGCCGAAGCCGGTTTCCTGCGCCGCTACGACGCATTCCGCCAGGACGTCGAGGCGGTGTTCGACATGCCCGAGCGCACGATCGATCTGCTCTTTCGCTTCCTTCACCAGAATGGCGGGCGGCTGTCGCAGCGCGCGCGCGAACGCGAGTTTGCGCAGCTGAGCGACGGCGAGTCCGGGCGGGTCGAGGCGATCTATCGCGACCGCTTCGTGGAGGACTGACCGAGGCCGCGCCGGCCCCGCCCGCGGATTGAACGGGAACCAATCGGCGCCGGTCAGGATCAATCAGTCATGACACCCCGCGTACGCGAGATCCTCGGCTGGTATGGCGCGGACAGCCCGGGAACCCTCGCCAACCTGGCGCGGATCCTCAATCACGGGCCGCTGGCGGAAACCGGGAAACTGGTCATCCTGCCGGTCGACCAGGGCTTCGAGCACGGACCGGCGCGCTCGTTCGCGCCCAATCCGCCGGCATACGATCCGCGATATCATTTCGGGCTGGCTGTCGAAGGGGGCTGCAACGGCTTCGCCGCCCCTCTGGGCCTTCTCGAGGCCGGCGCCCGCGATTTTGCCGGGGAAGTGCCTCTCATCCTCAAGCTCAGCAACGGCGACGTGCTTCGAGATGACAAGGACCCCGATCAGGCGTTGACCGCCGGCATTCAGGACGCCCTTCGCCTTGGCTGCTGTGCGATCGGCTTCACCATCTATCCCGGATCGGCCCACGAGCTTGCGATGTACCGGCGGTTGGCGCTCTGTGCCGAGGAAGCGAAGCGCAACGGGCTCGCAGTCTTCATCTGGGCATATCCCCGCGGTTCCGCCTTGAGCAAGGCGGGGGAAACGGCGATCGACGTCATCGGCTATGCCGTCCAGATCGCGGCTCAGCTTGGGGCGCACGTCATCAAGGTCAAGCTCCCGACCGCGCACATCGAGAAGGACGCCGCGCGCGCGGTTTACGAAGAGCGGTCGATCCCCATCGCCACCCTGGCGGACCGCGTCCGCCACGTGACCGACTGCGCCTTCGCCGGCCGCCGGATCGTCATCTTTTCGGGGGCACGATGATCAGCGACGATGACACCCTGCTCGACGAGATCCGCGCAATCCGCGCCGGAGGCGGGTTCGGGTCGATGATCGGCCGCAACAGCTTCCAGCGGCGAAGAGAAGACGCGCTCGGGATGCTCGCCGCGATGATGGACATCTACGCTTCGGGAGCCGCCAGGAGCTAAACGCGTTCCTCGACTGCGCCAAAAACGCTTCCCACGATTACCCTGGCGTCCTCCTGGATCTCAATCAGATGGCCGGCGCTCCGGAAGCTTTCCGCATAGATCTTATAGATCGCCTCGGTGCCGGACGGCCGCGCAGCGAACCAGCCGCTCGCGGCCGTGATCTTGATCCCGCCGAACGGCGCTCCGCCTCCAGGCGCCGCGGTCAATCTGGTCTGGATCGGCTCGCCCGCAAGCTCCGTCGCGTGAATCCGGTCGGTCGAGACCTTGCGCAGCACGTCCGCCTGCTGCGGAGTCGCCGGGGCGTCGACCCGCTCATACCAGGACTGGCCGAGCTCCGCGGTCAGCCCGTCATAGACCTGGCCGGGATCGCGGCCGGACCGGGCCTTGATCTCGGCCGCCAGCAGCCCAAGCGCCAGGCCGTCCTTGTCGGTGGTCCAGACCGAGCCGTCGCGCCGCAGCAGCGAGGCGCCGGCGCTTTCCTCGCCGGCAAAGCCGAGCGCGCCCGTAAACAGCCCGTCGACGAACCATTTGAACCCGACCGGGACTTCGACGAGCCCGCGCCCAAGGCGCGCCGCTACGCGGTCGATCATCGCGCTGCTCACCATCGTCTTGCCGATCCCGCAGCGTTTTTCCCACGCCGGGCGGTGATCGAACAGATAGGAGATCGCCGCCGCCAGATAATGATTGGGCTTCATCAGCCCGCCCGAGGGAGTGACGATGCCGTGGCGATCGGCGTCGGTGTCGTTGCCGACGGCGAGATCGAAGCGGTCGCGAAGGCCGATGAGGCGGGTCATCGCGTAGGGCGACGAGCAGTCCATCCGGATCTTCCCGTCCCAGTCGGCGGTCATGAACCCGAATGTCGGGTCGACCTTGTTCTCGACGACCTCTCCATTGAGGCCGTAGCGATCGATGATCTCGGCCCAGTAGCGAACGCTTGCGCCGCCGAGCGGGTCGACTCCGAGCGCCAGACCCGACTCCCCGATCGCCTCCATGTCGATCACGCTGGCGAGGTCGCTCACATAATGGCCAAGATAGTCATGGCCGTGAACCGAGGGCGAATGCCGGGCGCGTTCATACGGGACGCGACCGACGTCGCGAACCCCGCCTTCGAGCAACCGGTTCGCCGCCGCCTCGATCCAGCCGGTCACCGCCGAATCGGCCGGGCCGCCGGTCGGCGGGTTGTACTTGAAGCCGCCGTCTTCCGGCGGATTGTGCGACGGAGTGAGGACGACGCCGTCGGCGAGCCCTTCGGTGCGGCCGCGATTGTAGGCGAGGATCGCGTGCGAAATGACGGGCGTCGGGGTGTAGCCGTCATCGGCATCGATCATCGTCACGACCTCGTTCGCGACGAACACCTCCAGCGCCGTGACGAAGGCAGGGCGGGACAGCGCATGCGTATCGATGCCGATGAAGAGCGGGCCATCGATTCCATGTCGTCTGCGATAGAGGCAGATCGCCTGGGCAATCGCGACGATATGCAGCTCGTTGAACGACGTGCGGAACGCCGAGCCGCGATGGCCCGAGGTTCCGAAATGGATGCGCTGCGAGGGTTGCGACGGATCCGGGACGCCGGAAAAATAGGCGACGATCAGGTCGGCAGGCTTGATCAGCTGGGCCGGGTCGAGGAGCTTGCCGGCGAGCGGGCTGATGCGCGCGCCGGTCACGCCGGAAACCGGCAACGGCGATCGATGGCGATCAATAACATCAACAATTTTGGCCTCAAACTACAATAATATTCATTTGCTAGATTAGAATAGCAGGTAGATGATGCAGGACGCAAGGCAGGGTTGCGATCGCCGATCAAAGCATCCGCAAACCGTTGTTCTTGAAGATCCGAGCGATCGGAACCAAGTTGAAAGCGCAATGGTCAGTTTTTCTAAAACTCGACGTTCTGAAATCCATCCGGGCAGCAGTACCGCACGCCTCTAGGCTCTGGGCTGTCTCGCTCGCTGCTTAACGAGCGACGGTCTAGGGCGCCATTCGCCGCGACGGGACATTTCCCGATCGTCGTTGCGAGCACCGACCTTCGCGACTTTCTAGGAAAGAATTGAACGAGCCTGCTTGTCGGCCCGGTCGGTCGCGTCGGCTCGACGGGCAGCCTCGTCAGCGAGGCGTCCATTGAACTGGAGGCAATCGTGACTGTCTGTTTTGCGACCCAAGCTCGACACAAGGTCGATGGAGCTGCTGTGCGCTGCCGCGGCATTTTCCGCGTATCTTCCTTCCATGCGGCCCGCCGAAGGCCGGAAAACAGGAAGACCCGGAATGCCCGAACGCTCGTCCGCTCTTCTGCCCGGCCCGGAGCGGCGGCATGAGCGCTCGGGCCGCCGCTGGCTATGAAAGCCGCTCCGATCTCGAACTCGCGGCCGGTATCGCGCGCCGCGATTCCGGGGCCGTGCGACTCGTCATGCAGCGCAACAATCAGCGGCTGTTTCGCGTGGCATGGCAGATCTTGCGCAATCGCGAGGACGCGGAGGACGCGGTACAGAGCGCTTATCTGAAGGCGTTCGCGGCGATCAGGAGCTTTGCCGGCCGGTCCTCGCTGTCCACCTGGCTCACCCGCATCGTCATCAACAATGCGCTCGTGCAGGCCCGCTCCGCGAAGCGCCGGCGAGTGTTGCTCGACGAGAGCGAAGTCCCGATCGTCGACGACTATCGCGAAATGCTGATGCGCGGCTCCATGTCCGTGTCCCCGGAACGGGTGGTTGCCGGCGGGCAGGTACGGCGGATGCTCAACGAGGCGATCAAGCAGCTCCCCGCACCGTTTCGTGCAGTCTTCCTCCTGCGCCAGATCGAGGAGCTCGACGTTGCCGAGGTCGCCAAGAAACTTGGCATTCCGGCCGCCACCGTCAAGACGAGGCATCTGCGCGCACGGCGACGGCTCCAGCGCCTGCTTGGCTCAGGCTTCAGCGCCGAGGAGAACATGGCGTGAGCGAATATGGCGATCCCATCTCGCCCGAGCAGATCGAGCTGGCCGTCGAAAGGGTGCTCGAGCAGCACGAGCGCGCGCCCGAACTCCCGCTCGATGCGCAGGTCCTCGAAGCAGTCGCGCAGACGATCTGCGCGTGCGTGCTCGAAATCGAGGATGATCTGGAGCGCCACCTGTCCGGCACCCACGCCGGGATATTGGACGAGGTGAGGCGCCGGGTCGAACAGCGCCTCGCGGCTGCGGCCGCCAGGGCGAACGACATCTCGATCGACGAAGCTTCGCGGGAATCCTTCCCGGCCAGCGATCCACCCGGATGGATCTGGGAACGGCCCGATCACCGGGTGCAGGAGGAGTAGTCAAATGGTCACGCGGACAGCAGCGGCGGAATGGCGTGGGCAAGTGCGCGACGGCGCCGGGACGGTCAGCGTCGGCAGCGGCGCGTTCGAGGGTCCTTATTCCTTCGGCTCGCGATTCGAGGAGGAACCGGGAACCAATCCGGAAGAGCTGCTGGGCGCCGCCCATGCGAGCTGCTTTTCCATGGCCCTGTCGCTGCTCCTCACCGAGGCAGGCTACACGCCGACGCGGATCAGGACTGTCGCCAAGGTCGCAATCGAGCGATCGGGTGACGGCTTTGCGATCACGCACATCGAGCTGATGACGGAAGCGGAGGTGCCGGGGATCGACCCAGCGGCCTTCTCCGGCCATGCCGAGGCCGCCAGGAGCAGCTGCCCGGTGTCGAAGGCGCTCGCCGCGGTCGACATCAGCCTCAGCGCGGCCCTTCTGCAAGTTGCAGGCTGAGCCCGCGGCTCGTCATTGGCGCCGCCGCTCGAGCGGTGCGGCGCTGATGGAGAGCCGGCCCAATCGAGCGCGCTTTCCGGCGCGATGGATTCCGTTTCGCAGAGCGACTAGATCGAAAGCAGACTTGCAGAGCAGATATCTGATGCAGATGTCCGTTGCCGGATTGGAATCCTGGTTCCGGAAACTGCCGCGCGACCGGCCCCTGCTGGGGCTCATCGCCGGGGGCGCGTTCTTCGTCCTCGCGTCGCTCCTGCGCTGGATCCTCGGCGGAATCAGCGAGGGCTTCGGACCCATGACCTTCCTGCCTGCAATATTGCTTGCCGGACTGTTCGGCGGAATCCGTATCGGCCTCGCGGTCGCAGCCCTTTGCACCATGGTCGCGTGGGTGATGTTCTTCCCGCCCTACGGGACGTTCACACTGGACCATGCGCAGCGGATCACCATGGTGATCTTCGTCTTCACGGCGGCGCTCGAGCTTTACGTGATCCGCACGCTCAACCTCGCAATCCAGGCACTGTCGGAATCGCGCGAGCGATCGAACATCCTGTTTCGGGAGCTTCAGCACAGGGTGGCGAACAATCTCCAGTTCGTCGCCTCCTTCCTGTGGCTGAGACGCAAATCGCTGCCGGCCGGAAGCGCCGGGGCGGACGCGCTCGACGCGGCGCGGGCGCGCCTCGATACGATGTCGCGCGTCCACCGGCGCCTGCACGATCCCTCGTCCGTGGATCAACCCATCGGAGACTATCTCAGAGCCCTCTGCATGGATCTGATTCAGACGAGCGATACTCCCGGCGTCCGACTGGTCGTGCAGGCGGACCCGGTGACACTCAATCTCGAAGCCCTGATGTCGGTATCCCTGATCGTGGCGGAGCTCGTCACCAACAGCCTCAAGCATGCATTCCGGGGACGGGAAGGCGGCGAGATCCGGATCGGCGTCTCGCTGGACAAGGGACATTATGCCGTCACGGTCGCCGACGACGGTCCCGGAATCTCGAAGAAGGACGTCGCAGCGAAGAGCGCGCAACTGGGGCGAAGCATTCTCGACAGCCTAGCCCGCCAGTTGCGCGGGCGAATTTGCTACGAACCCGGGCGCGGAGCGGTGGTGAATCTGCTATTCCCCGCCTAGCACTCCGCAATCCCTTCGAGCGGGCGCGGATCGGGAACCTTCCCGCATTCGCCGCAGTCAAAATCAGGAAGGGGTTGCCATGGGCCCCGGCCGGGCGGACGTCCGGATCAGTCCCTGCAAACGCCGATATGGAAGACGTCTTGAAGCCAATAGCGCAATGCCTCTGTCCTTGACCCTTGCCCTGGCGCCTTTTCTCGGCCGCGCATTCACGCGCGCGCGCGCACAGCCGCCATGGAACGATACGGCGGCCATTCGCCAGGAACTGGCGAGCGCCGAGCGGATGGAGGAGCATGCGCGAAGCCTGGCCCGCGCCCAGCGGGTCAAGCCGCAGCGCCAACTGGCTCATCCGCTGCACGACCGGCTGAAGGCCAACGAAGCGAGCCTGATCGATTCCTATCGCTCGATCTGCACTGCGGTCGACGACAAGGCCGCAATCACGCCCGCCGCGGAATGGCTGATCGACAATTTCCATCTCGTCGAGCGCCAGATCCGCGAGGTGCGGCTGGACCTTCCGCCGCCTTACTATCGGCAATTGCCCAAGCTCGTCGACGGCCCCTTCGCCGGCCTGCCGCGGGTGTTTGGGCTGGTCTGGGCATTCGTCGCGCACACCGACAGCCGGTTCGATGTCGACAGCTGGTCAAATTTCATCAAGGCCTATCAGGAGGTGCAGCCGCTCACGATCGGCGAATTGTGGGCTTCGGCGATCACCCTGCGAATCGTCCTCGTCGAGAATCTGAGGAGGATCGCCGAGCGCATCGTCTACAGCCGCGACGAGCGCCGCAAGGCGGACGCGATCGCCGATGATCTGTTGATTGCCGACGGCCCCGGGCAAACGGAAGACGATCTGGTCGACCGGCTCGGGCGCGAGGCGCCGTCCGATGCGCTGGCGCTCCAGCTGATCCACCGGCTGAGGGATCAAAGTCCGGTCCTTACCGCAATGCTCCGCCGGCTCGACGAACGCCTGTCGGCGGACGGACGGACGAGCGACAGCGCAATCCATGACGAGCAGCAACGGCAGATCTCCGCCAACGTCACGGTGCGCAACATCATCACCAGCATGCGGCACATCTCCGATGTCGACTGGTCGGTCATCTTCGAACGGGTGTCGCTGGTCGACCCCGTGCTCGCCGAAGGCTGCGATTTCGCGCAGATGGATTTTGCAACGCGCAACCTCTACCGGACCGCCATCGAGGAGCTTGCCCGGGGATCCGGCCTCGACGAGCTGGAGGTTGCAAATCGCGCAGTCCGGGCCGCCGCTGCCGCGACCGAGCGCCGGCGCAATGATCCCGGCTATCATCTGATCGCCGAAGGCCGCCCCGCATTCGAGGCCGCACTGGGCTTTCGTCCATCCTTCTCGACCAGCGCGAGCCGCGCCTATCGCGCGCTCGGCGTCGGCGGCTACGCCGGCGCCGGCGCACTCGTCGCCTTGCTGCTGCTCGGCTTCCCGATCCTCTTCCACATCGAGGCCAGCGTCGACTGGATCTTGCTCGGAGTGCTCGGGGTGCTCGGCGCGGTGCCGGCGATCGATTCGGCCGTGTCGCTCGTCAACCAGGGCGTGACTCGCCGCTTCGGCGCCACGCAGGTCCCGGGCCTCGAGCTCCAGGCCGGAGTTCCCGCCCATTTGCGCACGCTGATCGTGGTGCCGACCATGCTGACCCGGCGCGAAAGCATCACGGAGCAGGTCGAGCGGCTGGAGATCCATCATCTCGCCAGCATCGGCGGGGAGATCCAGTTCGCCTTGCTCTCGGACTGGGCCGATGCGGCAACCGAGACGGTCGAAGGCGACGACGCGCTGCTCCAGACTGCAGTCGACGCCGTTGCCCGGCTGAACCGCCGGCACGCACCGGCGCCCGGCGGGGACCGGTTCCTTCTGCTCCACCGGCGGCGGGTGTGGAACGAAAGCCAGCGCATGTGGATCGGCTGGGAGCGTAAGCGCGGCAAGCTGCACGAGCTCAACCGCCTGCTTCGCGGGGCCCGGGACACGACCTTCCTCAGCCTCGGCGGACGGCCGCCGACGGTGCCCGCGGACGTCCGATATGTGATCACCCTCGACGCGGACACGAGGCTTCCGCCCGACACGGTGCAGCGCCTGATCGGCAAGATGGCGCATCCGCTCAACCATCCGATCGTGGATCCCGCGAGGCGGCGCGTCGTCGAGGGCTACGCGATCCTCCAGCCGCGCGTCACACCGAACCTTCCGGTCGGCAATGAAGGCTCGGCCTACCAGCGCGCATTTTCCAGTCCGAACGGCATCGATCCCTATTCCGCCGCCGTTTCCGACGTCTACCAGGATCTGTTCGGCGAAGGCTCCTATGCCGGCAAGGGCATCTATGCGGTCGACGCCTTCGAGGCCGTGCTCGCCGACCGGGTTCCCAACTCCACATTGCTCAGCCACGATCTGTTCGAAGGCGTGTTCGCCCGCGCCGGCCTTGCCTCGGACGTCGAGGTCGTCGAAATCCTATCCCGCCCGCTACGACGTCGCCTCGCTGCGCTACCATCGCTGGGCGCGAGGCGACTGGCAGTTGCTGCCTTGGATCCTCGGCTGGAGCGCGCTTCTCGGAAAAGCCCGGCAGCCGCCGGCGAAGATGCCGGCAAGCGGCCGCTGGAAGATGGTCGACAACCTGCGCCGGTCGGTCACGCCATTGACCTGCGTTCTGGCGTTGTTGGCGGGCTGGGCGCTGCCATTCGATGCGGCGCTGGTGTGGACTCTCTTCTTCCTCGGGACGATCGCGCTACCGAGCGTATCGCCGGTGCTTGCGTCCGCCGTGGCCCGGCACCCGGGAATCCGCGCCCGCGTGCACTTCGCGAGGGTCTTCTCCGATCTCGGCGGCGCGCTCCTGCAGGCCCTGCTCATCCTCACGCTCCTCGCTCACCAGGCCTGGCTCATGGCCGATGCGGTCCTCCGAACCTTGTTTCGGCTGTTCATCACCCGGCGCAATCTCCTGCAATGGACGCCGGCGGCGCAGGCGACGATCGGTTCCGATCCCTCCCTCGCCACCTATTACCGGTGGATGGCCGGAGCGGTGGCCACCGGCGCTGCAGCGCTCGCCGGGACATGGCTGTTCGGCGACGGGACGGTGTACCTGCCGCTCCCTTCGCTCTGCTGTGGATCGCGTCACCGGCGGTCGCGCACCGGGTGAGCCGGCGATCGAGCGCAGTGGCGGAGCATGCGGCAAGCGAGACCGACCGGCGCGCGCTGAGGCTGATCGCGCGGCGAACCTGGCGCTATTTCGAGACCTTCGTCACGCCCGCGGACAACATGCTTCCGCCGGACAATTTCCAGGAAGAGCCATCGCCGGTTCTGGCGCGGCGCACGTCGCCCACCAATCTCGGTCTCTATCTGCTCTCGACGGCGAGCGCGCACGACTTCGGCTGGACCGGCGCGCTCGACACGATCGAGCGGCTCGAGGCGACGATGGCGGCGATGGCCAAGCTCGAGCGATATCGCGGCCATTTCTACAACTGGTACGACACGGAAACTCTCCGCGCGCTTGACCCGCAATATGTCTCTTCGGTCGACAGCGGCAATCTGGCAGGACATCTCATCGCGCTCGCCAATGCCTGTCGGGATTGGTGCGGGACGCCGCTCGAAGATGCGAAGCGCCTCGCCGGAATCGCCGATGCCCTCGATCTCGTTCGCGAAGAGGTCGAATCGCTGCGCGACCGCCGCCGCACTGAAACCGTGACCTGGCGCCAGCTCGACAAGTCGGTCGCTCATCTCCTGGCGGAATCGGGCCGGGTAGGCCTCGGGGGCGAAACTCTCCCCTCTCGCCTGGCCGCGCTTGCGGAACCTGCGGAAACGCTTGTCGATCTTGCGAGGGCATTCGCGATCGAGCGTGGCGAGGACGCTTCGGGCATCCTCTTCTGGGCCGAAGCTGCTTGCCGCTGTGTGGCCAGCCATCAGCGCGATCACGAATCCTCCGACGATCTCGCGGCCAGATTCTCCGCCGTCGGCAGCGCGGCGCGGGAAATGGCCCTGGCCATGGAGTTCGATTTCCTCCTGAATGAGGAGCGCCTGCTCCTGTCGGTCGGCTTCGTTGTTCGCGACGGCGCGCTGGACGAAAGCTCCTATGACCTGCTGGCTTCGGAAGCGCGCCTCGCGAGCTTCATCGCCATCGCCAAGGGCGACCTGCCGGCGCGGCACTGGTTCCGGCTCGGGCATGGAGTCGCCCCAGTCGGCGGCGGCGCGGCCCTGCTGTCCTGGTCCGGCTCGATGTTCGAATATCTGATGCCGTCGCTGGTCATGCACGCGCCGACCGAAAGCATCCTCGGGCGGACCAATCGCGCGATCGTCCAAAGACAGATCGAATATGCCAAGGCCCTGGGAACTCCCTGGGGCATATCGGAGTCCGCCTACAACGCCCGCGACCTGCAACTCACCTATCAATATTCCAATTTCGGAATCCCGGGGCTCGGGCTGAAGCGCGGCCTGGGCGAGGACGCCGTCGTGGCGCCTTACGCAACCGCGCTCGCCGCGATCATCGACCCGATCGCCGCGGCCCGCAATTTCAGGGGATTGGCGGGGTACGGCGCCCGCGGCCGCTTCGGATATTATGAGGCGCTCGACTTCACGCCGCGCCGACTGCTCGACGGCCAGAAGGTCGCGATCGTCCGCGCATTCATGGCCCATCACCAGGGGATGACGATCGTCTCCATCGCCGACGCCCTGCTCGGGGGACTCATGCGGAAGCGGTTCCATGCGGAACCGATCGTGCGCGCAGCGGAATTGCTGCTGCACGAGCGCATGCCCCGCGAGATCGCCCCGTCGCCGTCCTGGGCGAGCCAGGCGAAGCCGGATACAAGGATCCGCGAGTTCGAGACGATCGGCAGCTGGCGGCAGGCCGACCCCCATGCCGCGTCTCCCGATACGCACCTTCTTTCGAACGGGCGCTACAGCGTCATGCTCACCGCGGCCGGGTCGGGTTACAGTCGCTGGCGGGACCTCGCGGTGACTCGATGGCGCGAGGACGCGACCTGCGACGACTGGGGGGCCTACATCTATTTGCGGGACGTCGAGACCGACCGGTTGTGGTCGGCGACCTATCAGCCGACGAGCGCCCGGCCGGATCAATATCGGGTCGCGTTCAGCGAGGAGAAAGCGACTTTCTCCCGCCAGGACGGCGATCTCCACACGACGCTCGAAGTGGTCGTCTCGACCGAGGATGATGCTGAAGTTCGTCGTCTCACCATTACCAACAACGGCAGGCGGGCTCGCGAGATCGAGGTCACCTCCTATGCCGAGATCGCCATCGCCTCCCAGGCGGACGACAGCGCTCACCCGGTCTTTTCAAAACTCTCCATCGAGACCCAATATGCCGCCCGCTTCGGAGCCATTCTCGCCACCCGCCGGCGACGCTCGCCGGAACAGCCGGAGGTCTGGGCCGCACATCACTCGGTCGCCTCGGGCGAAGGCGTGGGCAAGGCGGAGTTCGAGACCGACCGCGCCCGCTTCCTCGGCCGCGGGCTCGGCGTTCGGACGCCGGCCTCCGCGATCGACGGACGGCTTCTGTCACGGTCGACCGGAGCTGTCCTCGACCCGGTCTTCGTGCTGCGCAGGCGGGTCCGCCTCGAGCCGGGCGCAGCCGCGCACATCGACTTCTGGACCCTGGTCGCCGATTCCCGGGAAAAGCTGCTCGACGTCGTCGACAGGACCAACGACATCAGCGCGTTCGACCGCGCGGTCACGCTGGCCTGGACCCAGGCGCAGGTGCAGCTCCATCACCTCGGCATCGATCGGGACGAGGCAAACCAGTTCCAGCGCCTCGCCGGACATCTCATCTTTGCCGGGCCGTCGCTGAGACCCTCCTCGGAAGTGATCATGCGCGGAGCCGGGCCGCAATCCGGCCTGTGGCCGCAGAGCATCTCGGGCGACCTGCCGATCGTCCTTCTGCGGATTGCGAATGTCGAGGACATCAGGATCGTTCACCAGTTGCTGCAGGCCATGGAATATTGGCGGGCCCGCCGGCTCGAGGTGGACCTCGTGATCGTCAACGAACGCTCTTCCTCCTACCTTCAGGACCTGCAATCCGCGCTCGAAACCGTCCTGCGGACCAGCGAGTCCCTGCCCCCGGCGTCGGCCGAGGGTGCCAAGGGACAGGTGTTCCTGCTGCGCGCCGATCTCCTGCCGCCGCAGACATGCGCGTTGCTGGCGTCGGTCGCGCGCGTTCGGCTGACGGGCGATGGAGGCGGGCTCGCCGAGCAGCTGGGCCGCAACAAGGAGCCCGTCCGTCCCGCGCGTGCGGCTCGCAAGCTTTCGCTCCGGAACGCTCAGCCCCCGGCCGCCGGCCCCGAGCTCGAGTTCTTCAACGGGATCGGCGGGTTTGCGGAGGATGGACGGGAATATGTCGTCACGCTCGGACCCGGCCAGTCGACTCCCGCGCCCTGGATCAACGTCATTGCCAATCCGGGCTTCGGATTTCAGGTATCGGCGGAAGGCTGCGGCTTTACCTGGTCGGTCAACAGCCGGGAGCATCAGCTCACGCCCTGGTCCAACGATCCGGTCACCGACCGCCCGGGCGATGCGATTTACCTGCGCGATGAGGAGAGCGGCGATCTCTGGTGCCCGACGGCGCAGCCGATTCGGGACGATCTGGGCGTCTATGTCGCCCGGCACGGCTGGGGCTACAGCCGGTTCGAGCATGAAGCGCACGGGATCCAGTCGGAGCTGCTGACCTACGTGCCCGTTGCCGACCCGATCAGGATCTCGCGCCTGAAGCTGCGCAACACCGGCGACCGGCCGCGGCGCCTGTCCGTCACCAGCTATGTCGAATGGGTGCTCGGAACGTCCCGTCCGGCGTCGGCGCCATTTGTTTCAACGGAGATCGACCCCGTCCTCGGGGCGATGTTCGCTCGCAATCCGTGGAACGTCGCCTTCGCCGGGCGCGTCGCCTTTCTCGACCTTGGCGGCCGGCAGACGAGTTGGACCGGGGACCGCCGCGAGTTCATCGGACGCAACGGCTGCCTGTCGGATCCGGCGGGCCTCGCCGCGACGGCGCAGCTTTCCGGAGCGGTCGGGGCGGGGCTCGATCCATGCGGCGCGATGGCCACGACCGTCGAACTGCCCGCGGGCGGAGAAACCGAGGTGGTGGTTCTGTTGGGGGACGCCGCCGGACCCGAACAGGCCGCAGCGCTCATCGCCCGCTATCGCGATTCGGATCCGGACGCGGCGCTGGCCGAGGTCCGCGAGCAGTGGGAAGGACTGCTCGGTACCGTCCAGGTCAAGACGCCCGACCGTTCGATCGACATCATGCTCAACGGCTGGCTGCTCTATCAAACGATCGCCTGCCGGCTCTGGGCGCGTTCGGGCTTCTACCAGGCGAGCGGCGCCTACGGCTTTCGCGATCAGCTCCAGGACGGAATGGCGCTCACCGCAATCCGGCCGTCGCTGGCGCGCGAGCATCTTGTCCGCGCAGCCGGCCGTCAGTTCGCCGAGGGCGATGTCCAGCATTGGTGGCTGCCGCATTCGGGCCAGGGCGTGCGCACGACCATCTCCGACGACAGGGTCTGGCTCGCCTTTTGCGTCGCCCATTATCTCGAGGCGACCGGCGATGCCTCGCTTCTCGATGAGGAGGCTCCCTTCCTCGAAGGCCCGGCGCTGAAGGAAGGCGAGGATGCCAGCTTCTTCGCCCCCACCGTCTCGGACAGAAAGGCGAGCGTCTACGAGCATTGCGCGCTCGGCCTCGATGCGAGCCTGGCGCGCGGTGCCCACGGCCTTCCCCTGATCGGCGGCGGCGACTGGAACGACGGGATGAACAGGGTCGGCGAAGCGGGCAAGGGCGAAAGCGTCTGGCTGGCCTGGCTTTCGCACATGTCCCTGACCGCCTTCGCGGCGGTGGCCAAGTCGCGCGGCGAAACGGCGCGCGGGAAGAAGTGGCGCGACGAGGCTGCGGCGCTGCTCAAGGCGATCGAGCGCGAGGCCTGGGACGGCGGCTGGTATCGGCGGGCATGGTTCGATGACGGCACCCCGATCGGCTCGGCGGTTAGCGATGAATGCCGGATCGATTCGATCGCCCAGTCGTGGGCCGTCATGTCGGGCGTCGCCGATCCCGAGCGCGCGAGCCGGGCGATGGCTGCGGTCGAGCGCGAGCTGATCCGCGGCGATGACGGCCTGGCATTGCTGTTCACGCCGCCCTTCGATCGGACAGACCATGATCCCGGCTATATCAAGGGATATCCGCCCGGCATTCGCGAGAATGGCGGGCAATATACCCATGCTGCCGCCTGGTCCGTCATTGCTTTGGCCAGGCTCGGGCAGGGCGGGAAGGCCGCCAGCCTGTTCTGGATGCTGAACCCGATCAACCACGCCCGCAGCCGCTCCGACCTGCGCCGCTACAAGGTCGAGCCCTATGTCGTCGTCGCCGACGTCTATTCCGCCGCGGACCATGTCGGCCGCGGCGGATGGACCTGGTATACCGGCTCGGCCGGCTGGCTGTATCGCGCCGGAATGGAAGAGATACTGGGTTTGCGCCTGACCGCTTCGGCGCTTCATCTCGATCCCTGCATTCCGGAGAGCTGGCCGGGCTTCGAGATCACGCTCCGCCGCAATTCGACGCAATTCAACATCCGCGTCGACAATCCTAACCATGTCGCGAAGGGGATCGCATCGGCCCAGATCGACGGAATCGAGGTCGCCGCGCGGCCGCTTCGCTTCGACCTCGCCGAGGATGGAAAAAGTCATGAAATCCTCGTCGTCATGGGCTGAGCGATGTCGGCGCTGAAAGAGACCCGCGAGGCGGTCGAATGGCGACTGTTCGACGATGCAGACGCGATGGCGCTCGGCGCGGCGGACCATGTCCAGTCGGTCATAGCCTCGGCAATCGAGGCTCGCGGCGCCGCCGTCGTTGCATTGCCCGGCCATGCCCGGTCCGAAGGAGATGTCCGGAACGAACCGGCCATCCATGATGTCAAGATGGATCTAGTCTGCGCCCGCCGCGTCGGCCGCGCGAACTTCTTCGCCCAGCCGCGTGAAGTCGGCGGCGAGAAGCGATGGAGCGACAAGCAGCGGCCGGCTCATCGCCGCGAGATTCCGGGGCGAACGAAATGGACGATTGCTTCGGCCACTCCGGCTTCTTCGTTGGTCGAGGCGGTGGCGGTCGCCGCCGCCCGCACGCAGGCGGGCGCCTGTCCCATCGCCACCGACAGGCCGGCCCGGGCGAACATCGGAAGATCGTTGTTCATGTCGCCGAGTGCTGCGACCTGCGTCAGCTCGACCCCGAACGCCTGCGCCAGCGCGGCGATTTCGTCGCCCTTGTTGGCCAGGCGGTGCGTGATATCGAGATAATAAAGCTGTGAGCGCGCGACGGTCGCGCGGGCACCGATCATCGATCTCGCCTGCTTCTCCAGCCGCGCAAGCAAGTCGTGATCGTCACTCACCCCGACGATCTTGTCGATGCGCCCGTCGAGCCCGGCGAGATCGTTCCGGATCACCGGCTCGACCCCGGCGGCGCGGCGCTCGCGCGCGAGATGGGGATTGTCGAGACCGGCGACGAGCCAGCCTCCGTCGGCATAGACCCAGCGCGTAACTCCCGGCCTGTCGAGCAATCGCAGCATCGCCGCTGCGTCGGCCGCTTCGAGCCGACGCGCGAAGCGGATCATGCCGTTGGTATCGAAGAGCGTGCCGCCGTTGAATGCGGCCATTGGACCTGCGATGCGCAATCGTTTCGCAAGCTTCAGCATGCCGCTCGGCGGCCGAGAGCTGATCAGGGTCGTCGTCACTCCGACTGCCGCCAGGCTCAGGATCGCTTCGCGATTGGCCTCGGGCAGGCTCTTGTCGTTGCGCACCAGCGTTCCGTCGATGTCGGTGACGAGCAGGCGGATCGCTTCGGCCGGAGGCTCGCCGGAGCTCATGTTTCGAGCGAATGCCAGGAGCGGCCTTCCCGCGCGAGCAACGCATCGGCCGCTTCCGGTCCATTGCTCCCTGCCTTGTAGCTCTGCGGCCGGCTCCGGCCACGGCTCCACGCGTCGAGGATCGGCTGCACGGCTGCCCATGCCGCTTCGATCGCGTCGGCGCGCTGGAACAGGGTCTGGTCGCCGGTCATGATATCGTAGAGCAGGGTCTCGTAACCGGTGAGGCTGCCCAGCTGGAAATGGTCGCCGTAGCGAAAGTCCATGCTGACCGGAGCGGTCTCGACGGCTGGCCCGGGCAATTTCGCGAGGAAATCGAAGCTGATCCCCTCGTCGGGCTGGATCCGGATGACCAGGCGGTTCGTGGGCATGGTCGCGGCGCCGTGACGGAACAGGGCGCACGGAACCGGCCTGAACTGGAGCACGATCTCCGTGTCCCGGCGCGCCATCGCCTTGCCCGTGCGCAGGTAGAAGGGCACCCCCGACCAGCGCCAGGTGTCGAGGTGCAATTTCATCGCCACATAGGTTTCCGTCCGGCTCTTCGGATCGACGTTCGGTTCATCCGAATAAGCGGCTCGCGGCTCGCCGCCGACGCGTCCGGCGCCATAGCGCCCGCGCACGACGTCATTGCTCACCTCATTCGGCGAGAGCTTGCTGATCGCTTCAACGACCTTGTTCTTTTCGGAGCGAATCGCGCTTGCGGCGAAGCTGTTGGGCGGTTCCATTCCGACCATCGCCAGCAGCTGGAACAGATGGTTGGGCACCATGTCGCGCAGCGCCCCGGTCCTGTCATAGAATTTGCCTCGCCGGCCAACGCCGACGGCTTCGGCGGCGGTGATCTGGACATGGTCGACATAGCGGCGGTTCCACACCGCTTCGATCATCGGGTTGGCGAAGCGCGCAACCATGATGTTGCGAACCGTTTCCTTGCCGAGATAGTGATCGATCCGGTAGATCTGGGTCTCGTCCGCCAGCTTCAGCAGACTTTGGTTGAGCGCTCGCGCCGAAGCGAGATCGTGCCCGAACGGTTTTTCGATCAATAGCCGCCGAAAGCGGCCCTCGATTTCGTCGAGAAGATGATGCGCGGCCAGGCTCTTCGCGATCGGCTCGAAAAAGTCCGGAGGCGTTGCGAGATAGAAAGCGGCATTGGCCGGTCCGATGCGTGTTCCGAGCGCCCGATAGGTTCCGTCCTCACCGAAGTCGCCCCTGAGATAGGAGATCCGTTCCCGCAGCTTCTTCCATATCGGGTCACCGGCATCGACGAACTCGGCCAATGCGTGGCGCATCGCTTCGTTATCGAGATCCTGCTTGCCGATGCCGAGGATATCGAGCCCGTCGTTGATCAGACCCTCGCGGCGCAGATTGACGAGCGCGGGCACCAGCAGCCGGCGGGCGAGGTCGCCGGTGACTCCGAAGATCACCAGGGTCGCGGGCGGCGCCTGCTTCGACAGGGCCGAGCTCATCGCCGACGTTCGACGTGGCCGCCGAAACCGAGGCGCATGGCCGAGAGCAATTTGTCGCCAAATGTCGACGCGACCCGGCTGCGATAACGCGCATAGAGCGCCGCCGAGATCACATAGGCGGGCACCGCCTCCTCCATCGCTGCGTGCAGTGTCCAGCGTCCCTCGCCATTGTCGGCGACGCTGCCGTTGAATGCTTCAAGATCATGATCCTTCGCGAGCGCGGCGGCGGTGAGATCGAGCAGCCAAGAGGAGATGACGCTGCCGCGCCGCCAAACCTCGGCGACGTCCGGAAGGTCGATCGTGAAGCGCTCTTCCTCGGGCAGCAGTTCGGACGCCTTGCCCTCGAGGATGTCGAAGCCCTCGGCATAGGCCTGCATCAGGCCATATTCGATACCGTTATGAACCATCTTGACGAAATGTCCGGCGCCCGGCGGGCCGGCGTGGATGTAGCCGCGCTCAGCGCGATCGTCCTTCCGGTCGCGGCCTTCGGTGCGCGCGATGTCGCCGATTCCGGGCGCGAGCGCATCGAAGATCGGATCGAGCCTGCGCGCGATCTCCTCGCGCCCGCCGATCATCATGCAGAAGCCGCGTTCCAGGCCCCACACTCCGCCCGACGTGCCGACATCGACATAGTCGACGCCGAGCGCCGCAAGCGATTTCGCTCGACGGATATCGTCCTTGTAGAAGCTGTTGCCGCCGTCGATGATGACTGCGCCGGCACCCCCGATGCGGCCCAGCTCCTCGATCGTCGTTTCGGTCGGACCGCCCGCCGGAAGCATGACCCAGAAGACGGCGGGTCTGCCCAGCTGGTCCGCCAGATGATCGAGGGAGTTGGCGGCGGTGGCACCGTCGGGGACGAGTGATGCGATCGCCGCTGCGTCGCGGTCCCATACCACCGTCTCATGTCCGGCTCGCATCAGGCGCCTTGCGATGGCGGCTCCCATTCGCCCGAGGCCGATAATTCCGATGCGCATAAGCGTGCCTTTCAGTTCTCAGGCAAGGGAAGCGGCGACGAGCCGGCCGATTGATTCAAGTCCGGAACCAACGTCTTCCTCAATGTGAATGCGCAGACATGGCCGGCCGCGCCGGGCAAGCACATCGAGATCGCCGAGCGCCTGCGCAAGCTGGACGGTCCCGAAGCTCTCCCGTTTGCCGGGAACGGCAAGGTCGGGATCGGCTTTCCTCGTGATCTCGAGGAACACGCCGCCCGCCGGCCCGCCCTTGTAGACCTGGCCGGTCGAATGGAGGAAGCGCGGACCGAAGCCGGCCACGGTCGCGACGCGCCGGGAATCCCGTACCGCGGTTCGCATCGCGTTCAGCGCAGCCGCATGCGCATCATTGCGCTCGACATAGGCAAGAAAGCCCGCATAGGCTCCAGGGGTCAACCGGTCGAATAGCGCCTGGAGCAAGGCAGTCGCGTCAGCGGCTCCCTCGGCCGCGAAGAAGCTGAGCTGACCTTCGCGCAGGACGGCCTCGGGAAGGTCGAGCCTGCCCGTCCGTTCGTATGCCTCGACGAGGGCACGGGCCTTCACCTTGGCCGCCTCGACGTCGGGCTGGTCGAACGGGTCGATGCCGATGATCGCGCCGGCGACCGCCGTTGCGATCTCCCAGCGGAAGAACTCCTGCCCGATCAGTGCGGGCTGGGCGAGGGCGATCCGCACCACGGGCTGGCCTGCGGCTTCCAGCGCCCCGACCTGCGCATCGAGCTCCCGATCATCGTCGCCCTCGAGTCTCAGATGGACGAACAGCCGGTCCGCGTCATAGGCGGCGGGGTCGCCGACCGGCTCGAGGTCGACCGGAATCACGCCCTTGCCTTGCTTGCCCGTCGATTCCGCGAGCAATTGCTCGAGCCAGGCGCCCAGAGGCTTCAATCGCTCGCTCGGCAGAATCGTCAGCTTGTTGCGCCCGGCTCTTGCCGCTTCGCCGATCACCGCGCCGAGCCGGATGCCGGGATTGACGGCCGGCGGCGCGTCGCTGCCGCAGGAATCGACCATCGGCCGAGTGGCGGCCAGGAAGTCGGGCACGTCGACGCCGATTGCAGCCGCAGGCGCCATTCCGAAGGGCGAAAGCACGGAATAGCGTCCGCCGATCGCCGGGTCGCCGGCGAAGACATGGGCGAACTCGTCCGACCTTGCGACCTTCTCCAGGTTTGAGCCCGGATCGGTGATCGCGACGAAATGCTTTCCAACCTCGTTCGCGCCGACCGCCTGTTTCACCAGATCGAAGAAATAGGTCCGAAGCAGCTCCGGCTCCATGGTCGAACCGGATTTGCTCGAGACGATGAACAGGGTGCGCGCCGGGTCGATGGCGGCGGCGACGGCGGCGATCTGGCCTGGATCGCTGCTATCGAGCACATGCAGCACCGGATAGCCGGGGGCGCTCCCGAGCACTCGCGCGATCACTTCGGGCCCGAGGCTCGAGCCGCCCATGCCGAGCAGCACGATGTCCTCATATTCCCGCGCCTCGGCGGCGAAGTCGCTAAGAGCTTGCAGGTCAACGGCGCCGCCTCGGCCCGCTGCCAGCCAGCCGAGCCATCGATCCTCGTCGCCGCCAGTCCACAATGTCGGGTCGCCGGCCCACAGCCGCCGCGACCAGCGCTCGGCGCGAGCGCGTTCGAGCCTGTCGTCGACAAGGCTTTGCAACGTCTCTGGCAGGCTGGCTTCGAACCCGTTCACCCGGTCGCCGAGCATGCTGGAGCGCGTTTTCGCGATTGCGCCGAGCAGAGCGTCGGCGGCATCCTCGAATTTCTCGACACCCTCGACGACCAGCGCGGCTGTCACGCCCGCAAGATCGAGACCCAGGCGTTCCGCCTCGGACAGGACCTGGCGCTCGCTTTCGATGTCCGCCGTCAGCGATGGACTGGTCTCGCCATGATCGAGAAACGCGTCGATGGTCTTGGGCGGCATGGTGTCGATCGTGTCTCGTCCGATCAGGGTCTCGACATAAAGGACGTCGCTGTAGGCCGCGTCCTTGGTCCCGGTTGACGCCCAGAGCAGGCGCTGCGGCCGTGCGCCCCTGGCCGCGAGCGCCTGCCAGCGGTCGCTCGCGAGCAGCTCGAGATAATATTGATAGGCGAGCTTGGCGTTGGCGATCGCGACCTTTCCGCGCAGCCCTGCAAGCGACTGGGATTCGGCGTCTCCCGCTTTCACTCGCGCGTCGATCTTTTCGTCGATTCTCGTGTCGATCCGGCTGACAAAGAAGCTCGCAACCGAGGAAATGCGCGAGCTATCCCTGCCCCTCGCGATGCGCTCCTCGAGGCCGGCCAGGAAAGCTTCAGCGACCGCTTGATACATGTCGATCGCGAAGAGCAGGGTGATGTTGACGTTGACCCCGCTGGAGGTGAGCTCGCGGATCGCCGGCACGCCTTCCCGGGTGCCCGGCACCTTGACCATCAGATTGGGCCTGTCGACGGCTGCCCACAGCCGGCGCGCCTCGTCGATCGTCCCCTGGGTCGAGCCCGCGAGAAAGGGCGAGACTTCGATGCTCGCAAAACCGTCCGCGCCGTCCAGCCGGTCATAGACCGGGCGCAGAGCGTCGGCCGCGGCCTGGATGTCGGTGATCGCCAGATGCTCGTAGATCTCGGTGAGGCTTGGTTCTCCTTCGTCAAGCAGCGCCCTGATGTCCGAGTCATATTCGCGGCCGTGCCCGATCGCCTTTTCGAAGATCGACGGATTAGAAGTGACTCCGGTGACCCCGTCCTCCTCGATCAGGCGTTTCAGCCCGCCCTCGGCGAGGAAACCTCGGTCGAGGAAGTCCAGCCACACCGCCTGACCCTCGGCTTCGAGCTCGTGCAATCGATTGGTCATCATGTCCTCTCCGCGGTCATCACGCGTCGCGCCACCTTGACCAGGTTGGGAACCGTGAAGCCGAACCTCTCCTTGAGCTTCGCAAACGGAGCGGACGCGCCGAATGTGCTCATGGTAACCGTGGCGCCATCGGGCCCGACATAGCGGTCCCAGCCGAGCGAAGCCGCCTGCTCCACCGCGACGCGGGCGCGGACAGACGGGGGCAGCACCGCGTCGCGATAGGTCTTCGGCTGCTGTTCGAACAAAGCCCAGGACGGCATCGATATGACGCGCGAGCGGATGCCTTCGGCGGCGAGCTGTTCGTGTGCGCCGAGCGCCAGCGAGACCTCGCTCCCGGTCGCGAGCAGGAGCAGCTCGGGATCGTCGGCGTCGGCCAGGACATAGGCGCCCTTCGCCAGCTGATCGGCCGAGGCGTAACGGTCGCGATCGATCGTCGGCAGCTTCTGGCGCGAGAGGATGATGCAGCTCGGCATCCTGGTCCGCGTCGTCGCCACCCGCCAGGCTTCGGCGGTTTCATTGGCGTCGGCAGGCCGGATGACGTTGAGTCCGGGAATGGCGCGCAGCGCCGCCAGATGCTCGACCGGCTGGTGCGTCGGCCCGTCCTCGCCGACCCCGATGGAATCGTGGCTGAAGACGAACAGGGTCGGCAGCTCCATGATCGCGGCGAGCCGGATCGGCGGGCGCATATAGTCGCTGAAGACCAGGAAGGTCGCGGTGAACGGCCTGAGGTACGACAGAGCCATGCCGTTGGCGATCGCGCCCATTGCGTGTTCGCAAATCCCGAAATGCATGTTGCGACCGCCGGGGGTCCCGGCTTCGAGATCTCCGGCGCCCTCGAATGTCAGCCTGGTCTTTGTCGACGGCGCGAGATCCGCCGCGCCGCCGACCAGGGCGGACACATTGCGGGCGATTGCGTTCAGCACCTTGCCTCCGGCATCGCGCGAAGCCATTCCGGTGGCATCCGCCACAAAGTCCGGAATGTCGCGGGCCCATCCGTCGGGCAGCCCGCCTTCGAGAATTCGATTGAGCTCTTCCGCGAGCTCTGGATGTTCGGCCCGATAGCGGACCAGAGTCTGGTCCCAGGCCTCGCGGAGCGGCGACGACCGGTCGCCGAGGCTGGCGTGGAAATGATCGATCACTCCAGGGGCCACCAGGAACTGCGAGTCCTCGGGCCAGCCGTAATTGCGCTTCGTCTCCCGAATCGCTTCCGCGCCCATCGGGTCGCTGTGCGCCTTGGCGGTGCCCGCGACCGGTGAGCCCCAGCCGATCACGCTGTCGACGACGATCAGCGTCGGAGCGTCCTGGGTCGAGCGGAACGCATCCAGCGCTCGCGCGACTGCACCGAGATCGTTGGCGTCCGCGACGTGCAGGATGTTCCAGCCGTAGCCGCGAAACCGCTCCGCCACGCTTTCGCTGAAGGCGAGGGGAGTTCCGCCCTCGATCGTGATGTGATTATTGTCGTAGATCCAGCAGAGGTTCGCGAGCTTGAGATGCCCGGCGAGCGAGGCTGCCTCGCTCGCGACGCCTTCCATCATGTCGCCGTCGCTGCACAGGGCGTAGACGTCGTGGTCGAACAGAATGGCGTCGTCGCGATTGAAATGCTCGGCGAGCCAGCGCTCGGCGAGCGCCATTCCGACCGAGTTCCCGCAACCCTGACCGAGCGGACCGGTGGTCGCTTCGACGCCGGTGGTGACGCGATATTCGGGATGGCCCGGGGTTTTGGAATCGAGCTGCCGGAACTGCCGAAGGTCATCGAGGCTGACTGCGGGCTGGCCGGTGTGTCTGCCGTTCGCGTCGATCTCGCGAACGCCGGAAAGGTGCAGCAGCGAATAAAGAAGCAAGGATGCGTGGCCGACCGACAGCACGAAGCGATCGCGATTGGGCCAGTCGGGGCGGTCCGGGTCGTAGCGCAGGAACCGGCTCCACAAGACATAGCCGACGGGCGCCATGCCCATTGGCGTTCCGGGATGTCCCGATGCTGCCTTTTCGACCGCATCCATCGTCAGGGTCCGGATCGTGTTGATCGTAAGCTCGTCGATCGAAGGCGACGTGCGTTCCAGGGGATCGGTGGCCATGTCGATTCGCCGGTCGGGCAGGGCGGGTTTGGATGACTCAAACCGCAGCCCGATGCGCTTCCTGCCGTCTTGTGTTGAAGCACCGTTCATGACGTGCCGCGCGTCAGTTGGATGACGCCGTCACTCCGGCCGACGTAGGCGGCGTCGATCTCATTGAGAAACAGTCCGTGCCCGAGCATGCCGGGAATCCCCGACAGGGCGGACGCCAGGGCTTGAGGATCACGGATCGGGCCGAACCGGCAGTCGAGAATGATATTGTCCTGATCGGTCCGATAGACGGCATCGTGCGCCATTCTCAGGCTGACGCTCGCCCCCAAATGCTCGATTCGATCGGAAACGAAACGCGCCGCGAACGGCAGTACTTCGACTGGAACCGGCGCGGTGCCGAGTTCGGTCACCTGCTTTCCCGCGTCGACGACGGCAATCATTCGCGTGGCGGCCGCACCGACGATCTTTTCGCGCAGCATGGCGCCGCCTTTTCCCTTGATCGCACGCAATTGGGGATCGAGCTCGTCGGCGCCGTCGATCGCCACATCGAACTCTTGCCAATGTGTCGAAGGGAAGCACCTCCAGGCCGGCCGATTCCGCTGCACGGGCAGCGGCGAGCGACGTTACGACGGTCGTCACTTTGAGACCCGCCGCGACCCGTTCGCCGAGCGCGATGATCGCGAAGGTCGCCGTCGTGCCGGTGCCGAGGCCGACCAGCATCCCATCCTCGATCTCGGCGACCGCGGCGCAGGCCGCAGCGCGTCTATGGGCCGTGACATCGTCCTCGAGCGGTCGGTCAGTAGCCACGGTCGGCTGCTCCATTCTGCGCAATTGAGTGGCCCGGATCATCCGCCTGGGCGACAATCGCGTGCGCGATAATCTCTGGCGGCGAGAAATCCGATGGAGTTATCGCGTGGGATCGATTGCGGTCTCGGACTATCAGCACCGAATTTCCGCGGCAGCGCTGCGATGGGCAACGTCGTTCCGGAGATCGTCTCGTCGGTTAGCCCTTGCGTCCTGCGCCATGTCCATTTGATGCAGAGCGTCTCGCCAAGTTCCCGCCAGATGATCGGAGGCGCTGACGGCGCGGATCGCCCCGATCCACTCACTGCCCCGGCGCTATCGAAGATGCCGGACGCTTGCTAACTATCCAGTTCTACGAGCGTTGAGAAAGAACATCTCCAGCAGGAATTGCAGGATGGCCGAGTTCACGCTTCCCAGGAACAGCAGGATCGCCAGGGGACGCGCCTGGAAGGGCGAAGAGGGCAGGCGCCTCCGGACCTTCAAGGTCTATCGCTACGATCCTGATACGGGCGCGAACCCGCGCTGGGATCTTTACACCATCGACCTCGATAAATGCGGCCCGATGGTCCTCGACGCGCTCATCAAGATCAAGAACGAGATCGATCCGACGCTCACCTTCCGCCGTTCCTGCCGCGAGGGCATTTGCGGGTCGTGCGCGATGAACATGCAGGGGCGCAACAGCCTCGCCTGCACGACCGCCATCGAGGATTTGAAGGGCGAGGTGCAGATCACGCCTCTGCCCCACATGGACGTGGTCAAGGACCTCGTTCCGGACCTCACTCACCAATATGCGCAGTACGCACTGATCCAGCCCTGGCTGAAGACCTCGAGCCCGGCGCCGTCTCGAGAGCGGCTCCAGTCACCCGAAGACCGGGCAAAGCTCGACGGCTATTACGAATGCATTCTCTGCTTCTGCTGCTCGACGGGCTGCCCGAGCTACTGGTGGAACTCCGACCGCTATCTCGGCCCGGCCGTTCTTCTGCAGGCCTATCGCTGGATCGTCGACAGCCGCGACGAGGCGACCGGCGAGCGGCTCAATCAGCTGGAAGACCCGTTCCGCCTCTATCGATGCCACACGATCATGAACTGCACTAACGTTTGCCCCAAGGGCCTGAATCCGGCGAGGGCGATCGCCGAGGAAAAGAAGCTGATCGCGGAGCGCGTGCTTTAAGCGACAGGTTTCCGGCTCTGGCTCAAGCGGCGTCCCTTACGCCGTTGAACTCGCCTGGATGCGAACTGTCGCTTCTACAATCACGGATAGCAGCTCGGCCCCGCTTCCATCAGTGACGATGATGCGCTGAGACAATCGCTCCACGCCGCTGGCCAGGTCGTCCGCTGTTATCTGTGCAGCCGCCCTGAGGGCCGTTTGCCGAGCCGCTTCGAGGTTGGGAAAGTCGGTCCCCTCTTCATCATCGAACCAGTCGCCATCAGCTTCTACGTGGAGAAAATAGCGCGGCATGATGCCCCAGACATTTACGCCTCCGCTCCGCTTATTTCCTTAACTCAGGCTATCGCGCGAATAGGCATTGTGGCGATCACACGAACCAGGTCGTGCTCTGGCCAATGACCGCGATGGGTCGAGATCGGACGATGGGCTGCGCCTTTCAGTGAAAACGCGTCTCGGCAGCGCTAAGCCATGCTGCGCTGTCACGACAAGGCTATTTCCATGGAGCACGTTGCAAACCCGTATCTCGAATTTCGCAAGAAGTACCTGCGGCCGCTCGAGAAGCGAGAGTCCCGCTTCAATGACCGCCTCGCTGTCACAATCACCAATGTCGTCGGGACAATGTGGTGTGCCTATGCGTTCGCCGGTCTGGCTCTCATCAGCCTTCCCGCGGCGATCAGAGCGGGCACCGCCGCACTCATCGCCTGGATCGCGCAGACCTTCCTCCAGCTCGTCCTGCTGTCGATCATCATGGTCGGCCAGAAGGTCGCAGCCGCAAAATCCGATCGTCAGCTTGAACAGACATACAGGGACGCCGAGGCGCTGTTGAAGGTCAGTGACGAGATCCACTGTCTCCTCAAGCAGAACACCGAGGTAACCGAGGAGATCAACCAGATCGTACGCGACTCGGCGAAAGGGCGAGCCTGAATTGCAGAGCCGGCGTGGCTGGGCAGTTACGGCCGCATTAGGTCGCGAGAAGGATCAAGCGAAAAGCCATCCCCTTGCGACGGCCGGCGTACTGAAGAACTTCAGCTTTGCACGGAAAAGCGGAATTCCAAGATATGTGATCCACCTATGCCAGCGAGCATCCCCAAGCACTGCAATTCGGGAGAATGACGCCCGGTGACGCACGTCGAAGATGAGGTCGCGGATGAGGCCTGCCGCGCTCCAGCCTCGGAAGCCTCTCAGATCCAGCAGCAACGGCACCGCTCCGCGTCGGCGGCCAAGTTCGTTCGAAAGCCCGCGCTCGAAATCGTTGTAGTCACCCCAGTGCAGGATGCCCTGCGCACGGATGCGGATGAATGCAGGATCCGATGCGTTCATTGAGAGCATCGGAATGAAACGTGCTCGAGGTTCTCAATGTCCGTCGAGCGTGAAAGAGCCGCGAGCGAAGTCTCGGACAACTGTGTCGTTCGCTCCTGTTGCCCAGATCACGAAATTCGCCACGCCGACGCAAGGCGGTCCTGCCGCGGTGGCAGGCTCGACTGCAATCTGATAGATCTCCGATGCGAGGGAATGCACGACATCCCTGTCGGCAAGTCCCTTCATTGAAGGAACTCAGTGTGGAAAACGAGCAAGAGTCCGTCACTGACACGAGGGTCCGCCTGTATCGGAAAGCCCTAGCCCAGCTCAGGGAGGAGAACGAGGCGAAAGAGCGGGAGGCGCAGCTCACGGAAGAGGCAGAGGCCACTCGAAAGGAGCGGGATGAACCGGCCGGCAGCGCCCACACGACTGCGGACGAGAATAGCGACAAGGCCTGAGTGCTCAGTCGTGGCCTCGATGAGTGGGATCGATCCATAGAGTCGTCGGTGCGGTTTCCTAAAATTCACCGGGTCACTAGCTCGGCGGCGCCGGAGCAGGCAAAGTTGCTGCGTTTGGACATACTCAAACACGCGTTCAGGTACCTGCCGCAGTAACTTAGGTGGATTTGCAATCAAAAAGAGGGGAATATCAGTAAGTTATAAGGCTCTGCGTGAGTCCCGTAGGCGTCACCAATTATTTCAAATACTTAGCGCAAAAAACTAAGTCGAAATCGCTAACTACCGAGAATGTTATCAATAGTCCGGGACGGATTCTTCAGATTAGTGAGACATCTAGCGGTGCGTGGCCGCTCCAGACCGGGTCGCGAGCCCCGCCCGTCAAGATCGAGAATTCTCGCCCCGCGCAGCGGTTGGCGGATCGATCGCGCACCAGCGAACAGGTCATGCAAGCGGCCGCGCAGGTGGCGAAACCAATGCGTTTGTTCATGCTACTTACGTTGATGTATTTGCGCGGGAGTTTGGGACGCAGTTTCGGTACTTGTTGAAGCGAGCGCGCCGCCAAGAGCCGGGAAGCGGTTGAGGAGATCAAGATGCGTTGCGTTGCTCTTCTGTTGGCAGTGGCGGCTTCCGCGTCCTGTGCGATAGCGCCGCGTCCGACCGGGCCTGATCCTCGAGCTGAGCAGAAATATGCCGAACTGATCGCGGGCAAGGTTCCTCAGATGCCAATCAGCTGCATTCCAAATTACAGCTACAATGACATGACGACCATCGATGGGCGAACCATTGCTTTTCGTCTCGGAAACGCAACCACCTACATGGTGCACCTCACGCCAGGCTGCGAAATGATCGCCGGCGGATCCTATCCCCTTCTATCCCGGCAATTTGGCGGCATGGGCACCTGCCAGGGAGACATTCAACGGGTATTAGATACGGTCAGCCGTTCGACGATCGGTAGCTGCGCCGTCGCTGAGATTGTACCTTACGTACGGCGGTAACCGCGGACCCGCCGTCCGAGTTCGGAGTGCGGCCGTGGAAGTCCGCGAACGGGGCACTAAGCCGCCGCAGCATTCTCGAGAACGGCGATCCGCTCCATGCAAATCGTCTGGACCACGCTTCCCAATTCCTCGACCCGCGTGCCAAGCCAGGCGAGCTCCTCAGCGGAAATGCGATAATGTTTGGAGTAGCGCGCCTTCACGTATGCGTCCTTGAGCTTCTCGAAGAGCGCGCGCTCTTTGCGTGAGTCTGTGGGCCAGATGTAGGTCAGCCTACGGTCGAGCCGCTCGGCCTGTGTGCGCAGAAAGCCCAGGTTATGGATGTGCGGCGTGTAGAATGTCACCACAAGCAACACGCAGTGATAAAGACTTTCTGTGGCTTGATGATATTCAAAAGCTGCATGCTTCCGCAGGCCTTCTGAGACTGCGTATTTTGCGAGTTTGTCACGGCCCGCAGCGCTCGGATACCACTCCTCAAAATATTCCTTCGCCATCGCGAGCGCCTGGTCGGGAGTCTTGGGCCTGGGCTCGGCCAACTCGCTGTCGTCGCTCTGGTAAAGCGCGATCCCGTCCTTCGCGACATCGATGAAGAAGAAGCGGCCATGAGCAAGGCCATCGTTCACCTCGTGAAGCGTGTGGACGATGAAGTTGACCGGGGTTTTGAGAGCTTTGGTGATCGAGAGCTCGCGGTTCAACCGCTCCTCGGCTTTGGCCCAATATTCAACCCGGTCGGTCAAGCGCTTGTCGTTGACGATGATGAGAAGGTCGAAGTCGGACTGATAGCCCTTGGCGGTATGGGGCTCATCGACCCATCCGCCGCGGGCATAGGAGCCGTAGAGGATGATCTTGAGGACCCGGCCCTTCTTCTTCCACTCCTGGGTCGAAAGCGAGCGAGCCTCGTCGAACTCCTCGAACAGGATCTGAACCACGCGCTCGAGCTCGCGCTCTTTTCCTGGCGGAAGATGATCGAGATCGGTGCGCATGATTCATTGCGATCCTAGGGCCTGTGGGACGTGCTGCAAAGCGAGGCAAACGCGAACTCTGCCCTCCAGCTACCCCACGATCTTCACCCAGCTAGAACCATCGCTCCCACCAGCGGAGCGGATGGCCATCCATCTCTCTCATGAGCTGGTAGATGGCCTGTGCCATCTCGCGCTCGACCTCGCTGATCGAAAGGCCGGTCAACCTCGCGATCTCGGCATAGGACAGGTCATCGAACCGATGGGCGCGGAAGATCTTCCGCTGTCTTCGCGGCAGTCTTGCAACCGCATCCTCGAGCTTGCGCCGCAATTCTGTGTGGCTGTCCATGTCTCCCTTGGCTCTCCTCTCCTTCGCACCGGAACCCCGAAGCGGGGTGGGCGGCGAAAGACGACCGAACAGGCCCGCCGTTGAGGCGGACTGCACCCGGAGGGCCGAAACAAGTGGAGGACCCGGCGCGAAGAGCCGGGTTGCGGGCCGCCGAGGCGGGCCTAGCAGGGAGCGCCGGTCACCCCACTTCGGGGGCCGCCAACAAACACTCCGCCGCGCGAAAGACGCGGCGTCTGCATGAATTCGTCGACAATTAGCGAGGTGACACCGCTGGCATCGGCTCACTCGCGTTAGTGGCAAGCGATCCGGTTGCGACCGCATCTCTCCGGCCCTGGACCAGGCGGCCAGGCGCCACTCCCGAAATGAACGTGCAGAGGCGGCATTCGCACTCATCATCAGCTCAGCGAGGTCAGGAATCTCGGTGCGGCCTGCAATCTGGCCGGGTGGCCACCGCGCATGTCCAAGCCGCATTCCGGCCAAAGGCGGCGGCGCACTTCCAAGAGTGTACTCAACACCCGGCTTCTTCGACAGAAACATTTGCAGCGGTTCCTCGCGTCGACAGCCGCCCACGGGCGGCGCCTACTCAAAGCCTGACGAACCCTTCTCACGGAAGGACCCTCGTCGCTGGTTCGGTTTCGCGGCTCGATCGCTTCGCGCAAAAACAACTCCGCAAAAGCTTCTGTTCGTGTCACTGTGGACCAGTCTGGTCTTGCGATTCGCATGGGGCAAGGAGGCAAGGACGGACGGGGGCAGCCGTATGTCGGACGTTGAATATTTGGCGCAGCGGGCGCAACAAGAGTTAGTCGCAGCGATGGGGTCGTCGGATCGGAGAACGCGCGAGATTCACCTCGAGCTTGCCGATGCTTACTCGTTCAGGCTGCATGAGCAGCGGCGGGCGCGGCCATTTGCCGAGAGGGCGCTCCTCCAAACTTCTTAGTCGGACCTCCGCTCACCGAAAAACGCTGCGCCGCTTCATTGTGCGCTCCGCTCGTCCATGTCCGTGACCTCCCACGCTGCATTACTCGCCGCTTCCAGGAGGAGGCCGACCAAAAGGCCAGCTGCGACATCGGTTGGATAGTGCGCGCAGCGCGGGATCTGCGAAACCGCAATAAGGCCCGCGGCACCGATGGCGGCAGCGCCGTACTCGGGGAATTCACGGGAGAAGGCGCGAGCCGCCGCGATGGCGCCCGCGCTGTGGCCGGAAGGGAAGCTCGTCTTTTCCTTTGCGGTGTGGGAGCCCTTCTTCGGTTTCTTCTCCTTCCGATTGCTGGCGCTGCGTGGCCGCGTGCGATCGATTTCGGTCTTCAGCAAATTCTTAGCCACCGTCGCAGCCTCGTGCGCGATGATCATTCGGGCGCCGGCGCGAACTAATCGGTCTCTGCCCACGAACGTCCCCGCTACGAGGAGACCGCCGGCGATCAGTCTCAGCTCGGGCTGGTCACCAAGCTTGCTAAGAAGATCGAGCGCCTGAACCGGCCGAGAGTCAGTGTAAGGCTCGAAGAAGCCTTGCGCACGATCATCAAAGGTGATCACGCGTGCTCCGAGATTTTCGATCTGTTGCCTGACCATGATCGACTGTAACCCACGCTCAGCGCGTTGGTGCCGTAGACGTCGCCATCCGGCGTGGCGACGAGCAAGAGAGAGAGAGAGAGAGAGAGAGAGAGAGAGAGAGAGAGAGCGAGCGAGCCCAACTCTTGCGATGGGCGCGCCGCGATGGCGGAAAGGGACGGAACGCCCGCTGGCTGCCAGTCATTGATGCAACAAACCTTGAGGAGCGACGGCAATGGATATCGGATCGCTATTGAACCAGGCTGGCGGCGCGAGCGCCATCGCGCGTGAAATCGGCGTGGACGAATCCACGGTCGCGAGCGGCGCTGGCGCGTTGCTCCCTCACGTCGTCAATGGAATCGAGAAGCAAGGAGTCCCCGGAGAGATCGCAGCGGGGCAGGCGGTCGATCCGCAGACCGCGGATCCAGGCCAAGGCGGTCTTCTCGGCGGGCTGATCGGCGGCGCCAGTGGGGGCGGCATCTTGGGCAGCCTCGTCGGCGGCGGCGTGGGCAACGAGATCCTGGGGCATATTTTCGGTTCCAAGGACGCCAGCCGGGACGTCGCAGCGCAGGCCTCGCAGCAAAGCGGCGTCGACACATCGGTCCTCAAGAAGCTCTTGCCAATCGTCGCTGGGGCGGTTGCGATGCACTATATTTCCCGTCGCGGCCGCTCGACTGGCGAGGGGAGTGACCGGGCGGGAAGTGGTGGACTCCTCGGCTCAATCCTCGGGGGGCTGTAAACCGGGCGCTGTTGTGCCCAGGACGACCAAGCAATCTCGATGGCGAGAGATTTCGCCAGGATCATCTGATCCTGGGCACTTCGAGCAAAGCGACTGAGCTAACGCTGAGATCGTCGAGGTTGCGAGTCCGAGGTGGCCCAAACCCAAATCTCTTCGGACCTCAATTCCATGGCAGTAACTGAGCCGGCGATCCCGCATCACATTTAGCGATCCGCTACCTGCTGCCGTGGCGCACTCGTGTCGGAAGGCTCAGCGGGGCCGATGATCAAGCCCTCATCACGGCGTCGCTCGCGGCAACGTGCTTATACCTCAGCCCGAGTTTCTGAGCGCTGTTGCGATCGCGTTGATCGACAACTGGATGCCGTCCTTGATCCGCTCGTCGCACTCACCAGCTCGATGACGCTTCAGAAGCTCAATCTGAAGTAGATTGAGCGGCTCGATGTAGGGGAGGCGCAGGCGGATCGACTTGTCGAGCGCGGGGTTTCGTTCGAGCAGCCGGGTCTGCCCAGTGATGGCCAGAAGGCGATCGCGGGTCCGGTTCCATTCGTCCTTGATTCTGTCGAAGAAGGTGCTTCGAAGCGTTCCATCCTCGACAAGCTCGGCGTAGCGTTCGGCTATCACGAGGTCCGACTTGGCGAGCACCATTTCCAGATTGGCGAGCGTGACCTTCAGAAACGGCCACCGCTCGTGCATTTCCTGGAGCAGCGCAACGTCGTCAAAGGCTGCAAGCGCTGACCCGGCGCCGTACCAGCCGGGCAGCATCAATCGTGCCTGGGCCCAGCTGAAGACCCAGGGGATCGCCCGAAGGTCCTCGATCCGCCCGCTCTGGGTTCGGCTCGAAGGGCGCGAGCCGATCTTGAGATCGGCGATCTCCGTGATTGGTGTCATCTGGCGGAAGAAATCGGCAAAACCGGCGGTCTCGTAGACAAGGCCGCGATAGGCCTTGCACGCAGAATTCGAAATTTCGGCCGCGGCCCTCGAATAGCGCTCGCGGGTGGCAAGCGAGCGCGGCTTGAGCGTCGCCAAAAGCGTTGCCGACGCCATGGCTTCCAGGCTCGCAAGGGCGTTGTCGCGAGTCCCGTATTTCGCGGCGATCACTTCGCCCTGCTCGGTGATGCGTATGCGACCCTGCACGGTACCAGCGGGCTGGGCGGTGATCGCAGCAAAAGCGGAACCACCGCCGCGACCAACTGCACCGCCCCGGCCATGGAACAATTGCAAGCCGACGCCGGCCTCGCCAAACACGGTCGCAAGTTCCTGGCTCGTACCGATGAAGAGCCCAGACGCTGGTGAAATATCCGCCGTCCTTGTTGCTATCCGAATAGCCGACCATCACCTCCTGATGCCCGTGAACCGCGGCAACAGCGCGGCCTTCCTCGGAACCAAGCCATTGGCGCATGATCTCGGCCGCATGGTCGAGATCGGCGATGGTCTCGAACAAAGGGACCGCGGCTATGGGCTTCGTTGCGTCTTTCCACAGGCCGGCTTCTTTGAGAAGGATGTACACTTCGAGGATGTCGGAGATGCTAGCCGCTTTCGAGATCACGTAGGCATTGATGCAGCGGGGACCGTAGCGGGAGTGACCCTCGGCTGCCGCGTGGACGATGGCCAGCTCGCTCTGGGTCTCTTCGCTATACTCCGCGAACGGGGAGGCGAGCACGCGGGGCCCGGCGAGTTCCCGCCGCAGCAGCGCAACCCGTCCCGTCTCGGATAGACCGCAATAATTATCCTCGATGCCGGCGGACCTGAGGAGCTCAGCAATGACACGCTCGTGAACATCGGCATTCTGCCTGAGGTCGATGGTCGCGAGATAAAATCCGAATGTTTCGGCAGCCCGGATCAACGCGCGCATCGGGCCAGCGCAGAGATCCTCGCGTCCGCCTTTGCTCAATGAAGCCGAGATCGTGTCGAGGTCGATCCTGAATTCGTCCGCGTTGAAGTATCTCTCTGCGCAGATCCGGCTGCGTCGGGCAGGCGGCTCTCCAACAAGATGCTCGTAGGTCGAAGCCAGTCGCGCATAGACCCAGACCAGCGCACGGCGATACGGTTCGTCGAACCTCGTTGGCCCGCTGTCGCCGTGGGCGGCAAGCGCCGCCAGTTCCTCGGTTACGGGTTCGAGATCGCTCGAGATCGACAGTTCGCCGCCGAGCTCGTGAACCTTCTCGAGATAGTGGGCCAAGACCGCCTCGGCATTTTTTCCAAGTGCCAGTCGAAGGCTATCCGCCGTGACGAACGGATTGCCGTCGCGATCCCCCCCGATCCAGCTGCCTAGGCGGACGAAGGCGTCGGGGCGCATGCCTAGCTCGCGTTCCCAGCGCGCGTACAGGGCGGGCAGCGCATCGAGGAAGATGTCGCGAAAATAGGAAAGCGCGGTCTCGACCTCGTCATGAACGTAGAGCCGTTCATGGCGCAGTGGACGCGTCTGCCAGAGGAGGGCGATCTGGCGACGGATCTCAGCCTCGATCTGCTCTCCTTCGACGGTCTCGACAATTCCGCGGTCAGCGAGCCGCATCAGCCGCGCAATCTGGTTGCGGTGATCGATGATGCTCTTTCGGCGGACTTCGGTCGGATGCGCCGTCAGGACCGGAATTGCGAGCGCCCGTCTGGTGAAGTCGAGCACCGTGTCCTTCCCGACGCCGGCCTCTTCAAGCTCGGACAACACCTCATTCAGGGTTGCACCAGGTTCTCGGGCGATGCCCTGCCGGTCTTCGGCAAGATTGGCCAGCAGGGAGAACAGCATGAAGCTTCGGGTGAAGGCCAGGGTCTCGTCCAGCGTCAGTGAATCCAGTCCGAGGTCTGTGGAAGAGCGAGGAGACACGCCACGGTAGCGGTCGACCGAGGCGGAGCGGATTTCTTCGATCCGACGGAAGAGTTGCTCTCCGCCATATTCACGAATGACGTCGCCAAGCAGCCGGCCGAGGAACCGGATGTCCGGGTTTTGTTCGATGTTCGGTCTGCGGGCCGCGTCGCTGCCAGTCCGCTCTGCCGGCTCGTCGATCGGGCGCGCCACTGGCCTGTCCTTGATCTCTATCATCAGTTCGTCATCAATCGCTGGCTCAAAGTCATCGGCCGCTGCCATGTTGGTAACATCTTAGCTAGCCAAACGGCAGATTTTCACGCGAGTTTTGCGGCCCGAGGCTCGTCCGCCGCTGGCTCTGTCGTCTGCCCGGGGCCGTGATTCCCGCCTTTAAGTCGATGGTCTGGACTCCCTGTAATTGATGAAGCATTCTGCTGTTCGCAAGGAGTTCCGACTCGTGACCAACGGCCTGCAGTCACTGTTGTCTCAAAACTCCTGCGCGCTCGCAAAAGCAGTAGTCGTACGTCTCCATCTCGGAGCGGGAGCGACCTGTGACTAGCTGATCCAGCAAGACACCAGATCCAGGAACCCCGCTCCGGCCTTCGGAGCGGGGTTTTTTATTGCTTGAAATCGAAGGACAAGACGATGTGCCATCTGAATATCGAAGTCGACCAGTCCATCCATAGTGTCGAACCGCTGTTCGACAGGATCGAGCAGAGCGAATTTTACATCCGATCGGTCCGCCTGGTGCCAGTTGCCTGGAGCCAGCAGGTTTCAGTTTACCTGAGCCTCGGCGGCGGATCCGGAACGGATCTCGACACGTTGCTCGGTGGTCTCCGGCTGCTCCCCGGGGTGCTTTCGATGGGTCATACGCCGATGCCGGTTTGAGTTTTCGTCTTTAGCACTGCCCGAGAACCCGCAGAATATGTCCAGCTGCGGACTTTACTGCTAATCGACCGAACGCCTGGCCAGGAGAACGTTATGATCGAGGACAGCTTCGCGGGGTTCAAAGCCCGGCAGCGCGAAATGTGGTCTTCCTTCGCGCCGACGGCGGCGCTGACGACCCCCGTTGCCGGCCACATAGTCGAGTTTGCAGGTGTTCGAGCTGGTGAGGAGGTCCTCGACGTCGCTTGCGGTACGGGTGTCGTTGCGATCACCGCGGCGAGGTGCGGGGCGAACGTATCCGGACTCGACCTCACGCCCGAGCTACTCGAGCATGCTCGTGAAAACGAGAAAATAGCGGCATGCGGAGCGGTCGAATGGACCGAAGGCGACGCCGAGCGATTGCCGTATCCGGACCAAAGCTTTGATGTCGTTCTCAGCCAGTTCGGCCACATGTTTGCGCCGCGCCCCGATGTAGCGTTGGCCGAGATGCGGCGCGTGTTAAAGCCCGGCGGCCGGATCGCATTCGCAACCTGGCCACCCGAACATTTCGTCGGACGCTTCTTTGCGCTTGTCGCGCGTCATTCGCCACCGCCACCGGAAGGTGCAGCTCCGCCCCCATTGTGGGGATCCGTAGCGGTTGTGATTGAGCGGCTTTCGAAAGGATTCGACACGCCCTTCTTCGAGCGTGGTGCGATGAGCGTTCCGGCGCTTAGTTTGCAACATTTATGGAACTACATGAGCGCGTCGATTGGGCCACTTCAAATGATCGTCGAGCGATACGCGAGCGAGCCGGAGAAGCTCTCAGCCATTCGTGAGGAAATGATCAGGCTGGCAGAGCCCCATTTCTCAGGCAACATCATGCACCAGGACTATCTGTTGACGCGAGCTCAGGCGCGCTAACCGTCGGTTCGTGGCCCCAAAGGCCAGAGGCACAGACCTGGGAAGGGAAACGAGCTGACGTCTGAGCTGATGGCCACGCCGTGCCTGTCTGCTGCACGGGATCCTGGTGACGCCTCATATATCAGTGATGCGAATTACCGGATCCTGAACACGAACGACTGGATGTAGAAGTCCGGGACGGACTTGCCATCCTTCGCTCGAGCGGGAACGAAGCTTTCTTTGCGCCTTATCATGCCGCAGATCGCGTCGTTGATTTCCGGCGTTGAAAAATCACTGATTACGCGGCAGCTGGCGATCCGACCTTCGGCATCAAGATTCAACCAGACGTCGAGATTATCTTCCTTAAACGATTGCAGGGCCGCCTGGGGGTAGTCGTCAGAGCTGAACAAGGTATGCGGGTCCGTGACCGGATGGGCATCGGTAGCTATCGTCGACTGGACGGCCGGGTCGATGCCCCAATCCTTCAGGCTATCGGATGCGCATTGCTCGAGAGCTTGTAGGGGTTTGGCCAGTCCTCCCGTGTGCAGGGAAACCGATCCGGACCGGCCGGGATTGAGGACAATCATGGTGACCTGGTCAGCACGCGCGCCGAAGGCAGCGTCCTCGGCGAGCAATTGCGCTGGCTGCTCCACGCTCCAATCGCGGTCCCTCCATTTCACTCGCGGTATTCCTCCCGCCGCCGGCGCGGATGATGAAGCTTCGGCCGCTATTGGATCGGCCTTCCGCATCCGGGCGTCGAGCGCCTCGGGGATCAATCCCCAACGCCCGCGCCCGACGCGTCTCGGCCAGAAGACCACGGCATCGCGAGTCTCGACAGCGTCGAGACTTTGACCTCCGCTCACCCGAACGCCGGCCAGAGGCTCGAAACCTAATATGTTATTGTCTGTACGCTGCACGGAACTGCCCTACGAGCATCACGGTCATTGGTGAGCGCGGAGCGGTCTGTTCGAAAACGAGCTTGATCGCGTCTTTGTCCGCCCCGAACATTCGAATCAGGCGGCAGTTATTGTCAGCGTAGTCGACAACCCACTGGCTCTTCGGCTCGAGCACTTTCACTGGCTTATCGGCGGCCGAAGCCAATGCTGCCCACAACCCCAGCAACGCAGAAATCAGGATACGCATACGACAACACCATAACGCAAGCTTTTGGTCGGCCAACGCTAACCGCTCGCCATGAGCACGCAAGTGTCAAGCATCTCAATGGACTCGGGATTTGTCAGCAATTGGATCCAGCGTCCGAGGAGCCGCATGCAGTCATCCCCTAGGGTCACGCGCCAACGAACGTCGTCGTCACCTCTGCTATAGCTTACTGAATAGTATTGTCGTCGTCGCTGGCTGCCCGCAGGCGCTCGGCACGAGCTTCGTACCGGCTGGCTTGCTCGAGCAAGAACGCGCGTTTCAGTGGTGCCTCCTCAGCTCGCTTACGGGCGAGTTCAGCCAACGCGAACAGGGTCTTTGACGCAGACACCCAAGAATTATTCCCGCGAGAGCATTCAGAGTCAACAACTTGTGTTAATTCTCAACTTGTGAACAATTAATCAACATTATCTCGCATCTAACTGCCTGTACCCGAGGGCTGTCGGGGCGGCTGGGTGCAAGCGCGCGGGCTCTATCACCGGTGTGAAGGGGGCTGGACACGTACCTTATCCATCGAGCTGTTGCCCCTCCCTGTCGCCTGCGTCGAATTCTGAACTGGGCTCCCGCGATTGCGTCCGTTAGAAGGTTTAACCTAAGACGCGCGAGTGATGTGCGTCTTCGAAACTTCGTTAGGTCCCTGTGCTGCTTACGCGTAACAATGTGAACGTATCGGGCAAAGGTTCTCGCGCGATGATGTTTTCCCACGGCTTCGGTTGTGACCAAAGCATGTGGGCGGAAGTGGCGGGAGCATTCGAGGAAGACTTTCGGATCATCCTGTTCGACCATGTCGGCGCCGGCCGATCCGACCTCAGCGCCTATGACTCGCAAAAATATTCGACGCTCGACGGCTACGCCGACGATGTCGTGCAGATCGGGCGCGCGCTTGACCTCAAGAATGCGGTCTTCGTCGGGCATTCAGTCAGCGCGATGATCGGAGCCCTCGCGAGCATCAAGGCTCCGGGCATGTTTTCGGACCTGATCATGGTCGGACCTTCACCACGCTATCTTGACGACGAAGGCTACGTGGGTGGATTTTCATCTGGCCAAGTCGAAGAGTTGCTGGAATTCCTAGCTGACAACCACCTCGGTTGGTCCGCGGCAATGGCGCCCGCGATCATGGGCAATAGAGATCGCCCAAAGCTCGGCGAGAGGCTAGCGAACAGTTTCTGTGCCACCGATCCTGAGATAGCTCGCGAATTCGCTCGGGTTACCTTCCTGTCCGACAACCGGGAGGACCTCGCTAAGGTCGTCGCCCGCACACTTGTCCTCCAATGCAGTGACGACATCATCGCGCCAATTTCGGTGGGTGAATATGTGCATGCGACAATCCCGGGGAGCCACTATCGGCTCCTCAACGCAACCGGGCACTGTCCAAATCTGAGCGCACCGGAAGAAGTGACTGCGGCGATCCGGGACTTTGTCTGATCTCCCCACCGAAGACCTCGTAGACCTCTACGAGAATGCGCCCTGCGGCTATCTTTCCCTTTCACCGGACTCGCGAATTGTGAAGGTCAACCAAAGGCTGATCAAGTGGCTCGAAAGACCTGCTGATGACCTCCTCGGGCGGCCCATACATGACCTTCTGAGCGTCGGAGGCCGGATCGCGTTCGAGACGCATCTGGCACCGCTCTTGCGGCTTCAGGGCTTCGTCGATGAAATAGCCCTCGACTTACTCCATTCCGACGGCTCGAAAATTCCGGTCATCGCAAACGCTGCGGAAAAGCGCGACGCACAGGGGAAGCAGATCTTCACCCGGCTAACGCTTTTCAGGGCGGTCCATCGTCGGGGTTACGAGCGCGGCCTGATTGAAGCGCGGGATCAAGCGCAGAAAGCGGCTGAAATGGAGCACGAGGTGTCGGTTTTGCGCGAGCAGTTCATCGCGGTGCTCGGCCACGACCTCAAGAACCCTCTGGCAGCACTTGCTGCAGGCGTGCGCATGTTGGCCGATCGCGAGCAGCTATCCGAACGAGGCGGGCGGGTCATCAAGGAAATGGGGGCAAGCGTAAGTCGGGCAACAGCGCTGGTTACAAACGTCTTGGATTTCGCGCGCGGTCGCCTCGGTGGCGGTCTTACATTGGCGCGAACGGCAGCTCAGCCCCTCACGCCCGTCCTCGAACAGGTTGTGTCGGAAGTCCGCACGATTGCACCTGATCGCGAAATCATCATCGATCTGCATATCGAACGACCCGTCGATTGTGACCCGAACCGCATTGCTCAGCTGGCTTCGAATCTGATCTCGAATGCGGCGACTCACGGCGCTCCCGGTATTCCGATCGAAGTCGATGCGCGAACGGCGGACGGCCGGTTCATTTTGACCGTCACGAACGGTGGCGTGCCCATTCCAGCCGCGGCACGCGCGTTGCTGTTCCAGCCCTTCTTCCGGGGCATGGTCCGGCCCAGCCAGCAAGGTTTGGGATTGGGCCTATTCATCGTCAATGAAATCGCCAAGGCGCACAACGGGACGGTCGACGTCATTTCGACTGAGGAGTTCACATGCTTTAAGTTCTCGATGCCAGCGCAGCGCAACAGGTCGTGACCGACATACAATTCGCCCGCGAGATCGGATCATGGGTTGCTGATTGATTCCACCCGTTGCGAACATAAGCTCGTCTGCTCGGAGGCCGACTCTAGCAAAGCAATTTGACCTTGGTCTCGGATGTCCGCTGTCAACCCAGAGGACATAAGTGAGGCTACTCTTCCGCGCGCGCCTTTAGGTAGGCGTAGATTGCGTCGCGTTCGTGCGGCGTGAAATGGGTGAACCGCTCGCGAGCCACCCCGCCCATCAGCGGGTTTTTAGGCTTGCGGCCATTTGGGGGGAGGCCCTTGGTCATCAGCGTCTCAAACTCCGCCCGGTTGTAGGCTCCTGCGACGACCAAGTTCGGAGGCTCGCCGGGCTTCGCACCGGGAGCTCCCTCGAGCTTCGGTCCATGGCATTCGGCACAAGTGACGCGCGCGATGTAGCGGCCAAGCGCATACTTTGGCCCGAGGTCGACCGGCGCGATCAGCTTGTCCTGGGACGCCGTGTCCTTGGCGGTCTTGAGGTCTCCTTTCGCAATCATCGCCTTGGCATCGGGCTCCCAAGGCTTTGAGGGCTGGGTTGGTTTACCACCAGGTGTTGTCGACCGGAGGTCCGCGATCAGCGCCCTCAGGTCCGCCGCGCTCAAATGCTGGAAGATCTCGGATGGCATGCCCCACAGTTCTCGACCGTCGCGGGGCACACCGGTTCGAAGCACACGCTCGATCTGGGCGTCGCTATACTTGGGTAGGTCGCGGGTCAGGTTGGAGGCGTAGCGCTCGTAGAATCTGCCGCCCTCCAGCTTCTCGCCATGACAGCCGCGGCAGCCAAGTATCCAGCTGATCCGCTCGCCGTGAGCGATCGGCGCTGCGGCGTTCGTGACCTGCGCTCCGTCGAACGTCGTTTCGGTCGGCTTCTGCGGCGGTTTCGGCTGCTGTTGGCACGCTGCCGCCAGCGACAGAACTAAAATCCCGCAATGACGCATCTCTCATGTCTCCGCGCGGATCGCATAGCAGATCTGTCCAAATCCAACGGTTAGAATGACGGCGGTTTAAGGCGGTCGACGTAACACTTTACCCGATGAGAGGTGAGGTGCTGAGATGGCGAAGAGACGGCGGCGGATGTTCAGTGCGGCGGATAGTAACCTTGGGAGACCGCAGTGTGATCGCGTAAAACTCGCGCCTCGAGCAGGCACCGTATACAGGAGCCAGCAATGGGGGGTGTGCGTGGCCGACGTCTTCCTTTCTTATGCGAGATCTGATGCCGTCGCGGCGGAACGCGTAGCGCGGGAACTCCGCCGCGCCGGCCGGTCCGTATGGTTTGACCGGGAGCTCCCTGCCCACCGTCCCTACTCAGAAGTAATCGCGATGGAGCTGGAACGAGCGGCGGCCGTCCTTGTCCTGTGGTCTAAAGCTGCAGCCGATTTTGAATGGGTGCGCTCGGAGGCGAACCGCGCGCGGGAGCTCCATAAGCTCGTGCAAGCGCGCGTCGACGAAGCCCGTTTGCCGATGCCATTTGATCAGATCCAGTGTGCGGACATGACGGACTGGCGCGGCCGGCGAACGAATCGGGGCTGGTCGACGGTTAACAAGAGCATCGATGCTCTCGCCGACCGCCCGTCGGGGGCTAAATCCGACACAGTGGCCCTTCGCGGGCCTGATCGACGCACGCTGCTGCTGGGCAGCTCTGCAGTCGCTGCGGCCTCGGTCGGCGGTTTGGGTCTTTGGCGCAGCATTGCCGCTCGCGAAAAGCTGTCACCCCAAGCCCAACTTCTGATGCAAAAAGGCTTCGACGCACTTCAGGAAAACGATGCACTCGACCCCGAAGGTCCCGGCTCAACGATGCAAGCTATAGCGCTGCTTACACAAGCTAGCAGCGCAGCGCCGAGATCGGCGCAAATATGGGGTGGCTTGGCGCTTGCCTATGCGGTTCGAAAGCGCACCGTTCCGCTGACGGACCGGCCGGGGCTGGACATGCGCAGCCGCGCAGCAGCCAAAGCGGCGCTAGATCTAGATTCGCGCGAGCCCAGGGCCTTGGGTGCGCTTCTATTGCTCGATCCGGTCTACCGGCATTGGCTAACGACCGAACGAGCCGACCGCGATGCCGTGAAAAAGAATTCCTCGATCCCCCTTCTGCTTTCGATCACCTCTGACATGCTTGGGAACGTCGGGCGCTGGAAGGAGGCCCGGAGCTTTTCGCAACGCATGGACCGAACCCATTTCCTGATCCCGGGCGCCGATCGGAGGTACATCGTCGATCTGTGGGGGGCAGGCGACATCCAGGCGGCCGACACCGCGCTTCAAGCGGCCATCGATCGTTGGCCCCAACAGCAGGAAATCTGGAGGCTCAGGGTCGCCTACCTGATGTACACGGGCCGCGCGCGAGAGGCAGTTGAGCTCTTACGCGACGATTCCGAACGCCCGACCGACATTCGTACGGACTTTGTAGCGGCGATCCGGCCGGCCGCAGAAGCTCTCGCCGGGTCTCGACCCCCGGCTTTAGGCGTAGCATCTGCGCTGGCATATCTCGAAAAAAACCCCGCCGAGGCTCTGCATGTCGCGAACGTATGCACGGCTTTGGGATCGCTCGATGACGCATTTGAGATATTGGAAGGTTACTATTTCAATGCGGGCAGATGGGCGGCACTGTCGCCCCAGGGTGGTGATGAGGATAGGATCACGAACGCCCTGTTCCTTCCGCCGATGAGGCCGAGTTGGAAGGACGTTCGGTTCTGGCAGCTGTTACGGCGGACGGGTCTAGAGAGCTATTGGAGACAGAGGCGCTCAGCTCCAGACTTCCGCGCGACGGTCATAGATTAATATGGGAGTTCGGTTTGGATTAGCGCGCGCTCGAAATGGCAAACTTCCAATCCATTCCTGCCGCCACCGCGTATCAGCCTTAGCCGTTCCTACCATTACCAGTCGGGCAGCCCACCTATCGCAAGCGGCCCTGCGATAGCTATTACGAAAGCACCGGCAGCGGCTGACATTGTTAGGCCCCGACCATAGGAAGTGCGCCAGCAAGGAGACAATCGCTGTCGCAAGCAGCGCCGGTGCGGCCAAAGACCCACCAGAAAATGTCCATTGAAGCAGCCTCACATTGCGGCCACTACCCTGCAAGCGTCAACTCCAGCCAGTCCGGATGCCGCGAAAGGAGCGCGGTTCACAGCTGGCAGACAATGACATCAAAATCCCTATCGTCCCGCTTGTAACCGGGCCTCGGCGCGGCCGAGCGCCTGACGCAGATGCAAGCGGAGAAAACTTCGTCAAGCTGAAGCAATTTCCAGCCAACAGGCTCCTTGCCAATGCTACCCCCCAGAGTTTGCCAGACTCGCATCACCGCACGATTTTGCTTGGTAAAGCCGACTGCATGAACTTCCACCGTTCTGGACCAGCCGTCATAAGTAAGCTCAAGGCGCTTCTGCTCCCTCAAGGCCTGACAAGCCAATTCAACGCGCATCGATTCCCCCCGCGCGGACAGACTAAAGCATGGCTAACGTAAGTTAATCAGGAGTCCAGCGATACGCGACCCTCAGGATCGAGCTTGAGAGCAAACTGCTTTGCCTTGCGCGCCTGTGCCACTGCGTCGCTGTCACGAGCTGGAATGCTGGTGCTCGGCGCTTCAAGGGGTATGAGGCCGACGAGATCATCGGCGAAATGTCACGCGATTTACACGCCGGAGCAGCGCGAGCAGCAAATCCCCAAAATCGCATTAGAGACCGCCGAGCGTGAGGGTCGCTTCGAGGCTGATGGCTGGCGCGTACCGCAAGGATGGGAAGTCAGTTCTGGGCGAACGTCGTCATCGATCCCATCCGCGATCCTGGGGGTCGGCTCGTGGGCTACGCTAAGGTCACCCGTGATCTTACCCATCAAAGGGCAGCAGAAGTACAGCTGCGGGCGAGCGAGGAGCGGTTCCGCCTGTTAGTCCATTTTTCCTGCACAGGAGAAGGGCCACCGATGACGTCGCGCTCGGACACTCGACCGGCCCGCCGTGCTGTCCGCATGAAGGGGGTTGGCAGCGGACGATAAGCTGCTGCCTATGTCCGTGTTTTTTTCGGCTACTCTCCGAGTTGGGGCAACGCTTCAAGCATTCGTTTTCGGAGCACGTCGGCCTTTGTAGTTTTGTTTCCGCTGGCGCGCTGATGGCGGTTGCGACCGATTCCTGACGACAGGGTTTGCGCCGCATTTCGGCTGAGGCGCTAGGAAAACTCGGGGTTCTTGGGGTCTGCGAAGACGAGCACCGCTTGCGGATGAAGACCGCGGGAGGCGCACAGCAGCTGCCGTCCAAACACCTCGAAGCAGTGCAGTCCGCCACCTTCTTCACATCGAAGGTCGAGATCGAAGGCGCGCCACTGCTCGTTCAGATCCCGAGCATATTGCCCCAAGACATCGAATTTCGCCTCCCATTCCGCTCGTTTGTATTTTCCGTGAATTGAGGCGGGAAGGGCCCAATAGAAGGTGTCGCGCAGGGTGATACGGAACAGCTCGATGGACGCGTCATCGATGAGATGTGGGAGCTCCTCAATCTCATCATCCCACAATCGATCGCGGGCCTGCATGGCCAACTGGCGTTCCACCCTGGCTACGGCCGGCAAATCACGAAAGATGATCTGAGTCATAGGTTGTGAAATCGATGAGATTCGCAACCGTTCCATTTCGGCTGAGTGATGGCTGTCGATCGCTTAGCGCGCGCCCGAATTAATGTTACGCTTCCGGAATAGTCGTATACCCAACTCTTCGCGGGGGACGGCGCTCATGCTTAAGTTTCGAGGAGAATGGCGGGTCGATCCAACTGATGCGCCCAGCTCGCGATCACTGTGCGGCCAAGTATCCCCAGATCGTCTCAGGGGCAAAAATTTCGCCGCCATCGTATATCTGGGTCGCCAGCGGATCGTCAGCTAGCGACACTGGTCCGTCGAGGTCGACGTAATCACACAGTTGTCCGACAACGAACCCCGGCGCCATCGCGAGCGTTGAGCCCCCCATGTTTCCAACCATTACTTCCTTGTCCATCGCGCGGGCTTTTCGTGCCATCGCGAGGGCTTCGGTCAGGCCTCCGCATTTATCGAGCTTGATGTTGATCACGTCGAAGACCGCGGCCCTCTCGTCAAGTTCGCCCAAGTGCAGGATACTTTCGTCGGCGGCGACGGGCACCCCTGGTCGCCAGCCGGCAAGAGCGGACTCATCCCCGCGCCGAACGGGCTGTTCGATGAGCCCGATCGAGAAGTCGCGGGCCAAGTTGGTCAGTCTGTCGAGATCATCTTGGCTAAAGCCCTGGTTGGCATCAACCGAGAGCCACGCGTCAGGCCGCGCTCGGCGCACGACCGCAACTCTCTCCCGGTCCTCGTCGAAGTTGCCGTCGAGCTTGAGTTTGATGGACTTGGCAAAGCTGAACCGCTTCACTTTTTCTGCCAGCGCCGCGGGCGGCTCCGCCGGAAGCGTAAACGTCGTAACCAAGGGACGGGGGCGCGGAATGCCGGCTAGCGACCAAACCGGCTGACCGGAAGTGCGAGCGTCAAGCTCCCACAGCGCGCAATCAAGCGCGTTTCGTGCCCCGCCTGGCGGCAACAGGTCTTGAAGCTCGCGACGACCTGCGCCGGCCCGGATTTCGGTAGCGATACTTTCGACGTCTGCGAGCATCCGTTCCTGATCATCGCCAAGATAATAAACTCCCGCTGCTTCCCCACGGCCTTCGTTCTCTCCGTCCCGTATTCGCGCTACGATCGAGGGCATAGCCTCGAAAACATAGCCTGAAATGCGGAAAGGCTCGGCGAACCGAGTGGCTGCTCGCTCAACCGTAAGGTTACGTGTCGTGACAGTGGCCATCCAGCGAACATAGCGAGTAGTCTTAAAGTTTCAAATACGGAAACACTTATTCTAAATCGGCGGCGGGTTCCGTCAGGCGCCAGCTTCGACCTGCAACGCCGGCAAGTTGCCGAATCCCCGCTCCCGCGCAAACAGATAGAACGGTGCACTTCTCAGGGCCGGTTCGGACATAGGCGTGAGCCATCCCACTATCGAAATAGACAGAGTCCCCCCGGCCGAGCGGCAGCGGCGCGTAAAGATCGGAATGGAGCTCCATCTCTCCACAGAGCACATAGAGATATTCCTCTCCCGCGTGCCGCACCAGGCCCCCAAGTTCCTCGACACTTCGGGCTCGAACATCGATGATGATTGGTATCATCATTTTGCCGAGGAGTTCGGCAGCCGGATAATGATGCGCGTGGCAGTCTGATTGCGCCTCGGGCTCTTCCCCTGCTCTGTTCACGCTTCGCCTGCCGACCGCGATTGGAGCGCTGACCTCGTCCTCGGCGGCAATAATATCTTTCAGATCGACGTTCAGCGCCTGTGCCAGACGAATCAGCTTGTCGTAGGTCAGCGCCATCTTTCCGTTTTCGAGCTTGGAAAGCGTCGAATAAGGCAGTCCCGCGCGTGCAGAGAGCGCGCGGAGGCTTAGACCTTGCGCAAACTCGGGCATTCCGAAGAGCCCGGCTGGGGCCTGGGATGGGCGATTTAGCAACATCGCCAACGCCACGCCCCGTCTGATTCGACATTCCCGTCATCGTGATGATCTGCGCCATTGTAGAAACTGGTTGCCATTCCTGAAACAGACGGCATGATGGCACGGGAGCAGCATGGAGGGCTAGGGGGATGACTCGTTCAGGCAAGATCTGCTGGTGGACAGGAACTTGTTTTGCTGCGGTCAACGCGGCGTCGCCCGCGCTCGCCGCCGCGCAAACGGCGCAGCAACAGCAACAACAGGCCCAAGCCCGCAACCAACCCTCAGTTGCGCAAGACAACCAGGAAATCGTCATCACTGCGGAAAAGCGTCCGCAGCTGCTAATCGATGTTCCTCAATCGGTCTCTGTGGTCTCGGGGGCGAACCTGGAAGCGCAGCACGCAACGAATTTCCAGGATTATTTGAAGCTTGTTCCGGGTCTCCAACTCGATCAGTCCACCGCCGGAGAGGGGCGGCTGATCGTTCGCGGCGTGAATACGGGCGGCGTTGCATCGACAGTGAGTGTCTACGTTGATGAATCGCCTTTTGGGTCGAGCAGTGGCTTGGTCAACGGCGCCGTCTTGGCCGGAGACTTCGACACTTTCGACCTCGATCGAATCGAGGTTCTGCGCGGTCCACAAGGAACTCTTTATGGCGCCAGCTCACTGGGCGGCGTTCTGCGTTTTCTGACAAATTCACCTTCGACCAGAGCGTTCGAATTTCGTGGACGCGCCGGAGTTGAGTCAGTCAGTGAAGGCGGAATCGGTTACAACGGCAATGCGGTTCTCAACGTGCCGCTGGGTCCAACCCTCGCACTGCGGGCATCCGGCAGTTATCGCAAGGACGCCGGATTCATCGATTCCATCGGGACCGGCGGCTCCGACCGCGCCAAGAACATCAACGACGACCGCGTCTACGGCGGCCGCGCGTCGCTCCTTTTCAAGCCCAGTGCCGCCGCATCCGTTCGTCTTACCGCGATCGCTCAAAATATCGACGCCGATGAAGCCAGCCTGATCGAAGCCGATAGTGTAACACTGAGGCCGTTGCACGGCCTGTCCGAGTCCCAGTTTGTCCCTCAGTTCTCCAACCTTCACTACCGTCTGTTCAACGGCACCGGCACGTTCGACCTTGGTTTCGCCAATCTCACGACGTCGACAAGCTTCAGCAGGCAGAACCAGGACACGCGCGCTGATTTGACGGTCGCATTCAGCGGGTTGCTTACCGCGGCATTTGGCCTGCCGCCGAACGAATTTATCGAACCGCAACAAACCAACCTGAGCAAGTTTACTCAGGAAGTGCGATTATCGGGCCAGACCCCACTTGCGGACTGGCTCGTTGGCGGTTTCTACACGCACGAAAAAGGCTTGATCGGGCAGGATCTGGTTGCAGTCCAGCCAGGGACTTTGACTCCGCTTCCCTTGCCGGCCTTTCTTGCCCCGACGCTGGGTCATCTCGATCTGTATTCGAGGTATAAGGAAATCGCTGGCTTCGCCAACGCCACGGTCCATTTCACACCGAAGTTCGATCTGCAGTTCGGCGGCCGCTACAGCAAGAATGATCAGTCGGCGCGCCAGACAACCGAGGGGCTTTTGGCTGGGGGAACCACCGACATCACAAACAGCTCATCTGAGCACGTGTTCACCTATTCGGTGGCGCCCAGGTACAAGCTGAATTCAAACACGACGTTGTACGCGCGGGTGGCCAAAGGATTTCGGCCGGGCGGGCCCAACGTCATTGCGCCCAATGCACCGCCGGAGATTACCCGTACGTATAGTTCAGATTCTATCGTCAGCTGGGAAGCGGGAGTGAAGGCGCAATCGAGCGACCATCGCTTCAGCATCGATGCAGCTGCCTATCACATCACCTGGAAAGACATTCAGCTTTTCACGGTTGTTGTCGCGAACAATATCCCGTTTGGTGTGAACATCAACGGATCGGGCGCGAAAAGCGACGGCGTCGAGGTGACCGCGACTGCGCGTCTGGTGCCCGGTCTCGATCTGTCGGTGAACGGTGCCTACACCAAGGCCCGACTTACGGACGATACACCTGCCAGTGTGGGAGGCTTGAAGGGCGATCCACTGCCGTTCACGCCCAAATTAAGCGTTGCGGCGAACGCCGATTATCATTGGCAGCTGAGCCCCGGCACCCGTGCGCATGTGGGCGCCTCATTGCGGCACCTATCGGGACAGACAGGCCCCTACGACCTGGCTTTCACCACCGCCCATGGGCACCAGCGGCACATACCTCCCTACAGCGTCATCGACCTCAATGCGGGCGTGGACTTTGGGCGGTTCGATCTTGAAGCCTACGTCAAGAACCTCGGCAATAGCCGCGGGATTACGTCAGTCGTAGGAACGGCAACGCCAATCTTCCCGGGCGGAGCGGTCGGCACCGGTATCATCCGCCCGCGGACCATCGGGTTGAGCCTGGGCTTTAATTACTAAGGGAGCTGCATGATGCGGATTTTGCGTTGGATCGTCGCGCTCGCCACCGCCGCCGCGCTGCCGGCAAGCGCACAGTCGCCGGCACAGCTCCAGCCGACACGGACCAACACGGCGGTTCTTCCGAACTCCGCAATTCCGGCCACCTCGACAACCGGAACGACCGCACACGATCTCACGAAAGCCGACGTCGACGCGTGGCTCGACGGCTTTATGCCTTACGCGCTGAAAGCTGGCGGCATTCCCGGCGCAGTGGTCGTCGTCGTCAAGGATGGTCAGCCCCTGACCGAGCGGGGCTTTGGCTATTCGGACGTCGAAACGGCGAAACCGGTCGACCCAGAGCTAACGCTCTTCCGCCCCGGCTCGGTGTCGAAGCTGTTCACCTGGACCGCCGTCATGCAGCAGGTCCAGGCCGGCAAGCTCAATCTCGATACCGACGTCAATCAATATCTCGACTTCAAGATCCCGCCGAAAGACGGCAAGCCAATCACCCTGCGCAATCTGATGACGCATACCCCGGGTTTCGCGGAGACAGCGAAATATCTGATTGAGTACGACAAAAAGCCGGTCTCGCTGCGCACCGCGTTGGCCCGCTGGGTTCCCGACCGGATTTATGCGCCGGGCACGATGCCGGCCTATTCGAACTACGGCGCTTCGCTCGCCGGTTACATCGTCGAGCGGGTCTCGGGCGAGCCGTTCGACCAATATGTTCAGCGGCACATTTTTCAGCCGCTCGGCATGACTTATTCCACCTTCGAACAGCCAGCACCGGCAAGTTTGAAACCTTTGATGTCGAAGGCGTACGAATTTGGCTCGGCTGAGCCAAAGCCTTACGAAGTGATCCCACTTGCCCCTGCCGGTGCGCTCGCCTCGTCCGGGGCAGACATGGGCAAATTCATGATCGCCCACCTCAATAACGGCGGCTCTTTGCTCAGCCCCGCAACGGCGCAGCTCATGCACGCGCCGGCGAACCAGCCGTTCTCCGCGTTGCCCGCTATGGCGCTCGGCTTTTACCATGAAAACCGCAACGGACTGAACATCATTGGTCACGGCGGCGACACGATCTACTTCCACTCCGATCTGCACCTGTTCCTGGACAAGAATGTCGGCCTGTTCGTCTCAATGAACAGCGCTGGCAAAGCCGCGGCTGTTCACCCCCTGCGTGAGCAATTGTTCGAGGATTTCACCGACCGTTACTTCCCGGCACCTGCGCAGAATTTGCCCACTGCGAGCACGGCCAAAGCGCACGGCGCAGCAATGTCCGGTCATTATGTCAGCAGCCGCGCCGGCGGCTTCAGCTGGACAAGGCTCCTCGCGTTGCTTGGCGAAACGAGCGTCGGTGTGGACAAGGATGGCACACTCGTCGCATCGACGGTGACCGGCCCCTCAGGTGTGCCGCGCAAGTGGCGTGAGATTGGACCGTGGGTTTGGCAGGAGGTCAACGGAACCGACAAGCTTCAGGCCGTGACCGACAGCAACGGTCATGTGAAGATGTTTTCGATCACGCCCTACGCGCCGATCATTGAGTTTCTGCCGGCGCCTGCATCGCTCAATGCCGCCTGGATCTTTCCCGTCGGCGGGATCGCGTTGCTGGTTCTACTGATCGCAGCGATCGGTTGGCCTACGGTGGCGCTCGTCCGGCGTCGCTACAAATATGAGACCGAAGTCACCGGCCGGCCGCTCCAGCTTTATCGCGCCACACGCGCGACGGCATGGCTGTATCTCGTCATCGTCGTCGGCTGGCTGCTTGTGCTCACGGCCGTCAACAAGGATCTCAACGCTCTAAATGGTGGTCTGGATATCTGGATGCGGCTGCTTCAGCTGCTGCTCATTGTGGCGATCGTGGGTACCATCGCCGCTATCTGGAATGCTTATGTGGTCACAACCGCGCCCGGACGGCATCGAATTGCTGCGATTTGGGCGATCATCATCGCGGTCTGCGCCGCATTGATGGCATGGCTTTGTGTCGACGCGGGGCTGCTCACGGCTTCACTCAACTTCTGATCCAATGCCCCGGGCCGGTCTCGACGAGAAATCTGAGACGCCGGCCCGGACTTTTTCGGGCACCCTGCCGGGCTGACCGTCCTGTTTACCACGCAGATGTGGGCCGAATTCTCCTTCTACGGCCTGCAGGCGCTCCTCGTTTATTACATGACGAAGCACCTCGGCTTCTCACAAGCGAAGTCGTCTCTGATTTACGGCGCCTATGGCGCCGCTGCCTTCTTCAGTCCCTTCTTCGGCGGTCTGATAGCCGACCGCTGGCTCGGTCGGACGACGAGCGTGATTATCGGCGGCGTGATGATGATGTTCGGCCATTTCGCAATGGCCTTTGAAGCTTTGCTGTTCCCCGCGCTTGTCCTGGTCGCGCTTGGCAATGGCCTTTTCATTCCGCCGCTCGCGATTTAGGTCGGGAGCCTCTACGCCGACGACGATCCGCGCAAGGCCTACGCCTACAGCGCTTATTACATGGGCATCAATTTGGGCGGGCTGCTGGCGCCGCTGATCTGCGGGACGCTGGGTGAACTTTATGGTTGGCACTGGGGATTTACCGCGGCCGGCGCCGGGATGGCAATCGGGCTCGTCATCTATTGCAGCTTTTTCCGCCTGCTTCCCGCCGAACCAGACCGTGCCCTGCTTGCCGCCGAAGCGAAGGCCGACCGCGCTCCTGTCATCCGGAAGCATGTCGCCGTCCTGTTGCTGATGATAGCGATGGTGGTGCTGTTCCGGGTTGGTTACGAGCAGAGCGGAAACGTCATCGCGCTTTGGGTGAGGGATTTCACTGACCGCTCGGTCGGCGGCTTGACCATTCCCGCGACCTGGTTCCAGTCGATCAACCCGCTGCTCATCATTCTTGGAACGCCGCTGCTCATTCGCGTTTGGAGGCGGGGAAAGCACAAGGAAACTACGGCGCATCTGCTGCGGCGGATGGCCATCGGCTGTCTCATCGCCAGCACGGCAATGGCGGTTATGGTGTTAGCCGCTCTCGCGAGCGGCCCCGGAGGCGCCCGAGTGAGCTCGTTGTGGGTGCTCGCTTATTTCGTGCTGCTGACGCTCGGCGAGCTGTTCGTCATCCCGGTCGGTCTCACCTTGGTCGAGTCCCTTGCACCCGTGCGTTTCGCCTCGATGGCGATGGGGGGTTGGTATATCGCGAAGTTTCTCGGCAGTCTGCTCGCCGGTTTCATGGGCGTTTACTGGCAGGTGATCCCGCCGTGGGCCTTCTTTGGGGTCGGGCTGGGCTCGACTACGCTTGCCGCTCTTTGTCTATTTTGGATGGCGAAAGCGACACGCAACGTTCCGATGGACCGCGCCGAGGCAGTGCGAGCCTCGTGACGCAGGCCACCCGGAATGCCGCGGGGTCTCGAGGGACCTATCTACCATTCCTTAGCGACATTCAGGAGCGTGCTTACGCCAAGACGGCTTTCGGGACCCGCGATTGGGCGCGGGATTGCTGCATCGGCGAGTTTGCGCTGGCGGGCGGCGGCATCACCACCGGGCTTTCGCGCCTAGAGCCCGACGACGCTTATGCGCAGGGCGCTCGGGCGCTGTTGATCGGCGTCGCAACTCCAGGCGGATTGATACCGGAGCAGTGGCGGTCGGCGTTGGAGCGCAGCGCGCGCCTTGGTCTACCGGTCGCCGATCCAATTCGGGTCGGCCAGGAATTCGAAAGGCTGGTGGATTCGTGCCTCGGGTGAGCTACCAGACGCCGAGCCGCTTCACTCGCTGGCTCCTTCCGGGCCTTGGCGTGAAGGCGGTCGTGATCGGCGGCGGCTACGCGACAGGTCGAGAGCTAGCCGAATTCTTCTTGTCGCGGGGGCCCTGGGGCGGGCTTTACGCAATTCTCTTCGCGACTTTGCTGTTCAGCATCTTCTGCTCGCTGACCTTCGTTGCCGCGCGCCAATTCCAAACCTTGGATTACCGGAGCTTCTTTAAGCAGCTGCTAGGCCCAGCATGGCCCATGTTCGAAATTGCCTACCTGTTATTCGTTGTCTTGATACTGGCCGTTTACGGTGCGGCCGCGGGCGCGATTGGAGATGCGGTTTTCGGAGCGCCGCTTTGGGTAGGCACGGTGCTGCTCGCCGCCGGCATCGCAGTAATTGTCGCATTCGGAAATAAGGCCGTCGAGCGGCTGTTCCGCGACGTCTCCTATTACCTTTATGCGATCTATGCGCTCTTCATCATTCTCGCGCTGTGGAAGTTCGGAGCGGGCGTCCCGGGCGGCTTCGCAGCTAATCCGCAGACCTCCGGCTGGGCGCTCTCAGGGCTCACCTATTTCGGATACAATATCATCGGCGCAGTCGTGATCCTGCCCGTCCTTCGCCATCTCATGAGCGATCGCGATGCGGTGATTGCAGGCACGATCGCGGGACCGCTGACGATGCTTCCCGCGTTGCTCTTCTTCATCCCGATGGTCGCATTCTATCCGGAGGTGCAGAGCGCGACGCTCCCCTCGGACTTCCTTCTCCAGCGCATCGGCTTTCCGCTGTTTCACATTCTCTTCCAGACGATGATATTCTCTGCGTTGCTCGAGAGTGGAACCAGTTCGGTCCATGCAATCAACGAAAGGATCGGTCATGCCTGGATGACACGCAGCGGCACTGAGCTTACCTACGTGCAACGTCTCGGAATCGCGGTCGTTGTCCTTGCCATCTGCATGTTCCTCGCGAGCCGCTTCGGTCTCGTTGCACTTATTGCCACCGGCTACCGCGCGCTCGCCTACATACTTCTCGCTACCTTCATCCTTCCGCTGATCACGGTCGGCGTTTGGAAGTTGTTGCACAACGATAACCAACGACCTGAACCCGCCCCCATCCAGGAGTGATCGCAAGATGAAGCTCGGCATTCGCGCATTGACCACTCTGATCTTGATCACGACCGCGACGAGCGCTGCCGCCGCGCCGCCTGCCGGATTCGAGCAACGTGTCGAGCAGCTGCGGAAGGAAATCGGCGTGCCCGGCCTCACGATTGCCATCGTCGAGGACGGCAAGGTCACGATGGCGCGCGGCTGGGGGGTTCGCGACATCACGACCAATCAGCCGGTCGATGCCGACACGATCTTCTTCACCGGATCCACCGGCAAGGCCTTCACAAACGCCGCGCTCGCGACCCTGGTCGATGAGGGCAAGATCAGCTGGGACGACAAGGTCATCGACCACATGCCTGACTTCCGCATGTGGGATCCGTGGGTTACGCGCGAAATGACCATCCGCGATCTGCTGGTTCACCGCAGTGGGCTCGGCCTGGGGGAGGGCGATCTCCTGTTCCTCCCCAACAGTACGCTTTCACGCAAGGAAACTGTCCGTCGGATCCGCTATCTCAAGCCGGCGACCAGCTTTCGCAGCGGCTATGCCTACGACAACATCCTCTACATGGCCGCAGGAGAGCTGATCGACGAGGTCAGCGGCGAGACCTGGGAGCAGTACATCCACGACCATGTTTTCGCGCCGCTCGGCATGGCCCACTCGACCGACAGCGACGCCGAGTTCCAGGCCAATCCCAACCACGCACGTCCGCACAGCCGCAACTCTGGTGCGATTCACGGGATGGGCAAGCAGATGCCCCTCGACCAGAACGCAACCATCGCGCAAAACGCGGCGCCTGCTGGCGGGCTTGCGATCAGCGCTAACGACATGAGCCGCTGGCTCCTGACGCAGCTCGGCCACGGGAAGATCCCTGGCAGCGACAAGCGCCTGTTCTCGGACGAACAGTCGCAGCAGATGTGGACTGGCGTGGTACCAACTCCAATCCGGCAATTCCCGGCTGAGTTCGCGGTCACCAACCCAAACTTCGATCTCTACGCTCTGGGCTGGGATGTCTCTGATTATCGCGGGGCCAAGATCGTCGGACACGACGGCGCGGTTCTGGGATCCCAAGCAACCATCGCGCTTGTGCCGGGGAAGAATGTCGGCATTTTCATCGCCGCCAACAGTGAGGACGGCGAGATCATCCTCGGCCTTCGCGACGAGTTGCTTGACTATTACCTCGGATACCCATCGAGCCAATGGCCGGAGAAATTCCACAACTTCAAGCTGGCGCGCCTCGCGGCGGCGGCGAAGCAGGTGCAGACTGCGCAGGCGAAACCGGCTGCGATCGGTCCGTCACTTCCGCTCGAGCGATATGTCGGCGACTATACGGACCCATGGGTACGGAACGATCAGCGTGCGCCAATCCGGCAAGGGCCTCACCGTCGAATTTCCTCATTCAAGCGGAATGGAAGGGATCCTCACGCACTATCAGTACGACACATTCAAAACGAACCCGAAGCTTGACTGGGTCGAGCCTGCATACGTGACGTTCTCAGTCGACGGGAATGGCAAAGTCGACCGGGTGACGATGAAGCCCGTCTCGCCCGCGGCTGATTTCAGCTGGGACTATCAGGACCTAATGTTCACGCCCGTCAAAGCGGACTGATCTCTAAAGAGGATTAGAAATGAAGATAAGTTCCGCGCTCGCCCTGGCAGCCGCAGGGCTGCTTCTGACATCCGCCGCGCCGGTTCCGGCCAGCTATTCGGTCCTCATCCATGGCGGCACGATTTATGACGGATCGGGCAGCGCGCCGTATGTCGGCGACGTCGCGATGAAAGGTGACAGGATTGTCTATGTCGGGCCGCACGCGCCGGGCCGCGCGACGCGCGTGATCAACGCAACCGGCAAGGCGGTCTCGCCCGGGTTCGTCAACATGCTGAGCTGGGCCGTGGATAGCCTCATCGCCGACGGCAGAGGGATGAGCGACACCTATCAGGGGGTCACACTCGAAGTGTTTGGCGAGGGCGATTTAATGGGCCCGCTGACGCCGCACATGAAGCAGCTCGCGGTCAAGCGGCAGGGCGATATCAAATATCCAATCAAGTGGACGACCCTTGGCCAGTATCTCGAATATCTAGAGCGCAAGGGCGTTACTCCGAACGTGGCTTCGTTCGTCGGAGCGACGACGGTGCGCGTTCACGAGCTTGGCGAGAAGGATGTCGATCCGACCCCGGCGCAACTCACTCGGATGCGCGCGCTCGTCCGGCAGGCGATGAAGGAGGGTGCGCTGGGTGTCGGTTCGGCGCTCATCTATTCGCCCGCGACCTACGCCGAGACACCTGAACTCACTGCCCTCGTGAGCGAGGCAGGAAAGTGCGGCGGAATGTATATCAGCCACATGCGATCCGAAGGTAACAAGTTGCTCGAGGGGATCGACGAGCTGGTCAAGATCAGCCGCGATTCCGGTGCTCCGGCTGAAATTTACCACTTCAAACAGGCGGGAAAGTCGAACTGGGGCAAGCTCGACGCAGCCATTGCAAAGGTCGATGCCGCGCGCGCATCAGGGCAGCGCATCACAGCGAATATGTACACATATACGGCGGGCGCGACCGGTCTCGACGCGACGATGCCGCCCTGGGTGCAATCGGGGGGATTGGAAGCCTGGGAGAAGCGGCTGCAGGACCCGGCCGTCCGGGCTCGACTCCTCAAGGAAATGCGCACGCCCTCCAACGACTGGGAGAACCTGCTTTTGCTGTCGGGCAGCCCGGACAACGTGCTCCTCGTCAGCTTCAAGAACCCCAAGCTGAAGCCGTTGACGGGCAAGACGCTCGCCGAAGTCGCGAGGATGCGCGGCAAGAGCCCAGAAGAGACCGCGATGGACTTGGTCGTCGAGGACGACAGTCGGGTCGGAACCGTCTATTTCATCATGAACGACGACAACCTAAAGCGCGAAGTGAGCTTGCCGTGGATGAGCTTCGGATCCGACGAAGCGTCTCCGGCCCCCGAGGGCGTCTTTTTGAAATCGCAATCTCACCCGCGTGCCTACGGCAATATCGCGCGCCTGCTCGGCCATTTCGTCCGCGACGAGCATGCTACGACTCTGCAGGATGCAATCCGGCGACTGACGTCTTTACCGGCGAGCAACATCGGCATCAGGCAGCGCGGCTCGCTGAAGTCCGGCTTCTATGGGGATGTCGTGGTGTTCGATCCCGCGATTGTCCAGGACCACGCGACCTATTCTCAGCCGAACCAGCTAGCCACCGGCGTCGACGACGTCTTCATCAACGGAATCCAGGTGCTTAAGGATGGCAAGCACACCGGTGCCAAGCCCGGGCGGTTCGTGCGTGGCCCAGGTTGGACGGGTTGGCCCGGCGGAGGGGCATGTCGATAACAATCCGGATCGATCGATGCGTGTGTGGCGCTCTCGCCACCGGTAGGTGGCAAGGGGAAGAGGCCCAGCCAAGTTCTGCCGCCGCCTAAAACAACGAACTGAAGAGAGAATCTTCCCTGGCTTTGTCGCGGTCGCCTTAGTGGCACGCTACGAGGACGCCGGGCCGTAAGACAAAGAAAGGCCCACGCTCAGCAGGAGCGCGGGCCTTCTTACCGACCACGCGGGGGCGGTAGGTGAAATCGCCCCCTTGGGAACGTAGAAAGGGCGAGTCTCACCGCCGTTTATAGCGGGAACGAGCGCATGGAAAAGCCGCTCGTCGGGAGTTCGGCCGTAGGAAGGATGTCGGAGCCTAAGCCTGACCAAGGATTACTCTTACCTCGCAACGAGACGGTGGCTTTCCCGCACTGCAATCGCGGCGGAACAACTCAGTCCCGCAGACGGCGCTTTGGACCCATTGATGCACGAACAGCAGGTCACGGGCGTTTTGCCACCATGGGCGAGGAATTTGACCGGTTTCGTGGTCGCGCCAAGCAGTGCCGCGACCTTGCGAAGGATGCCGGCGATAATGACTCCCGACAAACCCTGAATGACATCGCTGGAGACCTAGAAGCCGAAGCGGTCGAGATCGATAAAGGCTAAGCCGAGAGACGCTCAGGCGAAATGCTGGCGACTAAGCGTCTGCCTTGCCACACTTCGCACTTTGAATCGGGGTGTTTCGTTCGAATTCTGCTCGATCGCATCTTCGTCGCTATCGGCAACGAACCACGCAGCTTCGTGAAGATGGCCGGCGCAATCTAAGCGGTAGAACCGGTAGCTTTGGGTGGGCATGGTCACACTCCCTTACGCAGCGGGAGCTTTCCATTTACCCTCGGTTGCCGTCAGGCTGATGCTGGGACGGCAATGCGAAGGCGCTACCCTCCTCGGTTGAACTGGTCACCAACATAGGTCAGGTTGATGCCTCGCATCCCCTTTTCACCGATCCCTACCGCTAGCCCGGCGACAACAGCCGTGCCGTTGCGGCCGCGGTCAACCTCGCGCGCTCTTTTAGGCCTACGAAGTGACTAAGGTGCCCTCGAGGAAGGGCCGGGAAGAACGCGACCGAACCTCCGCTTCCGCGCGGCCCACCAATTCCTCCATCGCCGTCACACGATCGACAAGCTCTTTCAGCTCATGTCGAAGGTTTGACTTCGCCGTTGAGGATTCCGTCAGAGTATCTCTAGCCATGTTTGCCACGCTCACCGCTGTGGCCCCATGGGGTTTTGGGCCACTGTTGATTCCCCGTCAATCACGGAGAATCGCCGCGTGTCCAAAGGATCAACCGGTCCAGCGCATTTTGCGCCGGGTTCTAGGAATCCGATTCGAGCCGTTGAGCTCGAGCTTCGTATCGCTGCGCCATTTCGAGCAGCGCCTCCCTTTGCCTCGGTTCGGCTCCTTCGGCTTTCGTCCGGGCGAGCTGAGCAAGTGCGTAAAGGTTTTTCGAAGCAGACATGCCAGTTTCGACGCTTTCGATCGGAGTCGGTTCCCGTAAAGTTGAGAGTCCGACGAGGACCATTTAGGCGGCAGTTTCGCAATCGGGGGGCAAGATGAAGCTATATCAGGTCTACAGCATCGACGAGGCCGGCAGGATTGTTGGGCACCGCAAGATCGAAGCCGAAAGCGACGATCACGCCGTGAACGAAGCTCGCGCAATGCAGAGGCCACTCAACACTGAGGTGTGGAAGGCCGACAGGCGCATCGCCCAGATTCCCCCGCATCGCCGCTAATGAGAGCGGCGCTTCGGCTTCCGTCCGCCTACTCCCCATTGCAGAGCAGCTAAATCGCGGACTTTCGTGCCGCGGCGAAAAGTGTCGCCATTCCTGGCATCTGCGCAGCAAGCGACGGTCGGGACAGCATCGGTGGGGCCGGATTGTGCAGAAAGCGCCCCAACCCGGACCCAACCCACACATTTCCTGCCGTTAGCGCGCGCTGTCCGAACGTCCCCGGAACATTTGCCTGACTTAAGACATTCCCTGCGGAGGAGTGGCCAATGCTGATGCGCCTCGCCGCCGAGCGTGGAATTGCCCGAATTGTACTGCGTTCGCTTTGCATAATCCCCCTAGCGTTTCTTGCTGCCTGCGTGACAACCCCGCCACAGGAACCTGCGATAGCGAAGGTCAATCCAGCCAGCATTGCTGCCTCCCCGGCGACATGGGATGGGCGCGAGGTTGAAATCGTCGGCTTGGTGGTGTGGGAAGACGGCGCTTTTGGTCTCTATCAAGACTATGGAACGTATTGCCGCGGATCCGAACACGCCGCGATCTATGCTCACTGGGCCGAGTGGCCTGGGGTGTCGAAGAAAGACAGCCGCCGACGCGCGATTGTTCGCGGAGTATTTCGCAATCGATTGGGCGCTAGACAACCGGACGGAAGCACGCTGAGCCTAGCTGCGGCTTCGGGGCCGGGTCCACTAGAGCCGGGTGTTATCGTCAGATGGTTGTCTCAACCCCTGCGCCCGTGCCCAAATCGTTCGTAGTGGGTGACGCTAGTCGGTTTACCCAAGACTTGCCGTCCGCTTTCTACCCGTTAGCGTTAGCTTCCCAGCAGCCAAAGCGGACACGCAATCCGCGAATTTACGCGAGAACTCCCCACTGTCCCCCAGTATCAGGGCAGCGCCAGCGATTTTTGGGAGCAACAGCTCCGCCGGCAGCAGCTTCTCGGTCGCCACGAGCGTGGACAAGACAATGACCCACAGCAGGTTCATCACGCCGCCGACGCCGCGGCCCGCATGGCCTTTACAGTGTCGCTCCTGCCCGTTGAGCATTTCACGGTGGCGAGGCTCCCGCTCCGCGACTGTAAGAAGCAATCGTTGCTCAGATAGCGCAGCTTGAGGCTGACAGCCCCGTCTCATCAACCCTTAGTCCCGGCTTTCATCGGCAGGCGGCAGTCCGGCGATCTTGCGGGCAGCGTGGACGAGTTCGACAGGGAGCATCGCCACGATGGTCGTATTGTGCTCAACGCCGATCTCGCTCAGGGTTTGGAGGCGTCTGAGCTCGAGTGCCGCAGGAACGGTTCCGATGATTTCGGCCGCCTGCGAGAGCTTCAACGCGGCTTCCTGCTCACCTTCGGCACGGATGATCCTAGCCCGCTTCTCTCGGATCGCCTCGGCTTCCTTGGCGATGGCCCGCTGCATTTGTTCGGGGATGTCAACATCCTTCACCTCGACCGCGTCGATTTCTACTCCCCATTTGAGCGACGCTTCGCGCAGCAGATCCTGCAGACGCTGATTAATCGAGGCCCGGTCCTTCAGCATGTGGTCGAGGTCGCTCTGCCCGATGGCATCGCGGAGGGCCGTTTCGGCGGCTTGAACGGTCGCCGACATCCAGTTTTCCACGGAGTTCACAACCTGGATCGGAGATTCGGCGCGAAACCATAGCACTGCGTTGACGCGAACTGCGACGCCGTCTCGCGTGATGGTTTCCTGAGTTTCCAACTGGTAAGTGATGATCCGGGTGTCGACCTTCACGACGCGGTCGACAAACGGGATCAACCAATACCAGCCGGGACCTTTCATCTCGCCCAGTCGGCCCAACCGGAACAGCACCGCACGCTGGTACTCCCGGTTGATACCGAAGCTTTTGACCGAAAGCAGCAGCAACAACACGATCACGACAACGAGAACCATGAGTGCGGACGAGACTATCATCGGTTGGGTCTCCAGCGTTGCAGCAACGCCTATAGCACCTCAAAGAGTCGGCCGCGCGTCCGCTTTCGACTGTCGTTTCAGTGGGTCATCCCAACACATGCTTCAAAGCGCTCAGCCGGAGTTTCGAACCCGAGCGTCTTGCCTGGTCGCCCATTAAGCTGCCGCGCGGTCCGCGAGTAGCTCGAGGTGCTCGACGATGCCGTGTTCGGAAGCGCAATGCCGACCCCTCCGAAGGCGATCTCTCCGGATGCTGCTTGGCCTTAGTCGTGCGGCCCTTGTCAACTCCGCGAAACAAAAAAACGCCCATTGGTAAACATGGATCAGGGTCATTTGAGAGCGACTATGTTAAGCCACTGAGATTGCCAGCCGGACTATCCGGGCGCTGGCAGCAGAGAGATTCTTGACGCTCCCGCCCAAAGCCCCGCGGGAGAAACCTCGTGAACCATTCGACCTCTCCGCCATTTCCCACGACGCTACAGCCGATGCTTACCAGGCTGGAATACCATCGCGCGCTCAGCGCCGATGACCACGCAGCTCTGCTCGCGCTACCGCACACCGTCAGGACGTTCGAACGCAACCACTACATTGTCCGCGAATATGAGCGCGCTACGCATTGCTGCGCGCTGCTCAGCGGATACGCCGTGCGAACGAAGTTGGTCGCCGGCGGCGGTCGTCAAATCTGTTCTGTTCATATGAAAGGCGAGATGGTCGATCTTCAGAACTCCCTTCTGGGGAAGGCCGACCACAGCGTTCAGATGCTAACCTCCGGCCGGGTAGCGATGATCCCACGCGACGCGATTGAGCGGATCGCCTTTGAACGTCCTGACGTCGGCAAGGCGATGTGGATCGACACATTGGTCGACGCGTCGATCTTTCGCGAATGGATCGCCAACGTCGGACGCAGGGACTCGCGCACGCGTATTGCGCATCTGATGTGCGAGCTGGCGCTGCGGCTCAAGGTGGCCGGGCTCGGCCAGCAGACCAATTACGAGGTACCGATGACTCAGGAGCAGCTGGCGGACGCCACCGGACTGACGTCCGTGCACGTCAACCGCATGATCAAAGGACTTGAAGCCGAGGGATTGATCGAACGCTCTAGTCCACGCTCAATCACGATCGGCGACTGGAAGAAGCTCGCCGAGATCGGCGACTTCGACAGCAACTATCTGCATCTGAACGAGAAGGAGCAGGCCCTCATGTGAGGTGCGGCAAGATAACCTATGGCCTGATTCGGCTTTTCTCAAACGTGCGATCCTAATTTACTTAAATGCGGCAGCATACCCATGCGCTTAATATGCAGCGTTTACAGGGGTATGCGCATGGCAGAGTATCGCATGTATACGCTGGACGCCTTGGGTCGGATCGGACTGGCCGAAGCGGTTATCGCGGACGGTGACAGCGAGGCGCTAGCGAGGGTCCGGTTGCTCGCTCCGAACGCCAAGCGATGCGAGCTATGGAAAGACAATCGTCTGGTTGCGACTCTCGATGATCGCGAACTGCGCGGGCGATAAATGTCGCCAGACGAGAGACAATACTATCAACGGCGCGCTGCTAGTGAGCGTGCCCGCGCCAACCAGGCGACGGACGAACCTACGGCAGAAATCCACCTTAGGCTGGCGTGCCTCTACGAGGCGCTTATCAGGCTAGAGAAAACCGACAAGCCGAAGCTGAGGGTTGTCAGCTCGGATCGCCCTCGTTCTATCGGACTGTAAATGCAGTTGAGCAGAATTAGCGGACAGGCAAAGCCCTCATGTGAGGTGCAGCGGGCTGCCACTATTGTCTGCCTGCTAAGGAAAAGGGCGGCCCCGTGGCACAGGAGCCGCCCGTTACACGCGCACACCGAAGAAGGGGACGCATCGGTGTTGCAATGTAAACTGACCGCGCGATCCGCCGATCCTAATGCTGTAAAAGAAAGGGCCCGCGCCCAACGGAGAGTTGAAACACCATTTCCAGGGGATCGTGTCTCTGACACACCCAGCGTGATCCTGGTTGTATGATTCCGGCTCCGTAATGTCGCATAGCCGACTCTGGACTGGGGGGCGGTTCTATGTCGGACTACAGGCTTTACTGCCTTGACGGCCTTGGCAAGATCACGGCGGCTGAGTGGATTGAGGCCACTGGCGATGCTGAAGCGGTCATGGTCGCGCGGTCGCTGAAGAAGAACGTCAAGTGCGAGCTTTGGTGCGGAGGCCGCCTTATCGCAAGGATTTCGGCTTGGCCGGTTTCCGTTTAGGGACTTTGTTCGACTTCTTCTCAATGGCCTTCGTCCTTGTCAGACTGTAAATCGTATGAGGCGAGGAGATTAGCGACCGGCAAAGGTCTCCATTGGCGGGCAGTTACATCTACGCGGCTATGGCAGGATCGGTTGCTGGCGTAAGTCTGGCTCAAACGGTCACTGCTGTCGGGTCGAGACATTCACGACCATCAAAGAAATCAGAATTTGCACAAGCTCCTGATCCAGTTTATTTTTCTGGCGGCCCACTGAAGGTAAATTCTCGCCTGTCTCAATGGGGCGTTGGGCTATGACAGAGTATCGGATGTACACCCTTGATGAATTTGGAAGCCTGAGCTGGCCGGAAGAGCTTTCCGCCAGCAGCGATCAGCAGGCACTCGAAGTGGCGCGACAAATGAAATTTCGGAAGTGTGAAATCTGGCGAGGCCACCGGCTTGTAGCATCGCTCGATGCAACCGACCTTGCCGCCTCAGGCTAGCACTCCTCGCGCTCTCGGCTTGCGACCGAGCACCACGTAGAGATTTCAGCCAACTCGGACCTATTTGTTGGGCGCTATGGGGGAGGCGCCGATCGAGACCACGAAGCGTCTGAGCAGCTCGTCGCCTTTCTCAATTTTTACCTCGGCGCCAAAGAACTCCTTCCCGTTGACAACCTCTTCGGAGCCGATTGCGAGCGCGCCTTTGATGGCCGCCGTTCGAGCTTCGCTTGCTGTAGGAAACTCAAGCTCTTCACAAGCGGAGAAGGTCTCGTTCACCACGCTGATGCGAAACACCGGCACGCGGACCAATTGCATGAGCCGCCTTTTCGTTCCCATTTGTGACATGGGTTACGTCCGCTTTGGGGTCGGAACAGCTTTACCCATTCTGCTTGTAGGCGCGCGAACGCCAGCTTTGTTCGCGGGTATTCAGCGAAAACGGGCATTGCCTTAATCAAGCGGCGTAGGCAGCCGCTGGAGCTCGCTACCCAGAGGTGTTCGCGGACCATCACGCCCGCAGCTTCATACTCCTTAGCAACGCCTCGAACCGACGATCGGACCTGATTGGGTCGAGAAGAGGATCCACCCTGAGCCACAATAAACCGGTGTCACGGAGGGCCCATGCTTTACTAAGCGATTTGAACGCTCGATCTTTGTCGTTGAGCTGCGCATAAATTTGCGCGTACTGATAATTGTCGAGATCGCCGTACATTTTTCGGAATATTGCCAGTTTGGCCTCCGCCTCTGCTCGGCGATTTTTTCGAATCAAGAGGACGCATTCGCCAACAAGACGTTCGTAAAAATCCTTGGGCCCCCGCAATAAATATCGCACAGCTTCGTCAAGCTGATTTAATGCGATTAGGGCGAGCCCGACGCCCACGGACCAGATAAATAACTCGGGCGTGAAGCGTTCTACCTGCTTGGAAAAAGCCACCGCGTTCGCAAAATCTCGCCTATAGTAGAGTGACCAGGAATCGTCTTCGGTAGGCGTCGGGGTCCAGCGGGTCGAGGCGGAGCGCGCGGTCGGCCAGTGCAAGTGCTTGTTTCGAGCTGCCAATGCGCAGCACAAGCAGCGCATAATCGGACATGGGCCCCGCGTCGCCCGGAGCGAAATCGATGGCGCGACGATATTCGATATCACTTGATGCGAAGTCGAGAACGCCCTGAAGATAATTGGCCAACGCCCAATGTGCGCGAGAAAGGTCCGGCGCGATGCGCAAGGCGATTCTCGCGGACCTAAGCGCATCTGACCTGTACGCGTTTACCTCTGCAAACGTGCTGGCATAGCTTTCCGCGTAATATTCGAGAAGATACGCTTTCCGCGCGTAAGCGTCTCCGTAGAGCCGATCTGCGGCGATCGCATCTTCGAAGAGCTTGAGCGCGCGCTGATCGCCTGGTTGCGTGCCGGCACGCTCTGCCGCCAGTGCTTGCAGCACGAACCTTTGCGCTTCGGGATTTCGTGTCCCGCCGGCCCGAATCGCACTACGGACTCCATTACCTAGGGCAGCACTAAGAGCCATCGCGACATTCTCGGCGATGTTGGTCTGAATCTTGATTACGTCGCCAGGCGCCCGGTCATAGCTTTGAGACCATTGCTCGACACCATCTGAGCCGTGCACCAGTTGGGCGTCGATCCTGATTGTGCCGGGTGATCGGCGGACGCTGCCAATCAGGATATTCGGAACCCCGAGCTTGGCGGCGGCCGCCCTCGCGTCCATGTTGCGGACGGCCTCGGACGATGTCCGGCCGATCACTTGCATTCCGGCCCGCGACAGCGCCGCTCGCAGCTCCTCCGCAATGCCGTCGGAGAAGTACGCTTGTGTCGGATCACCGGTAAGATTGGCAAATGGGAGCACGGCAATCCGCGTCGATGGCGAAGCAGATACCGGCCCGAAATCAATCCACGCGCCCGCCGCAGCGGCCATAACGACCGATACGCAGCCACCAACTACAAAGCGACGTCTGGCGGCCGGCCACGCCCCTCCCCCAATCTGCGGGCTGTCATCGAGCTGAGGAGTGTCGATCGCAATCAGTCGGTACCCGCTCTTGGGCACGGTTTGAATTTCGAAACCGCCGCTTTCCGCGGCGAATTGCCGCAGCAGGGATATGCAGCGGTTGATGACATCGTCGCCGACGATGCGCCCACCCCAGCACCGATCGACCAGCTCGTCGCGGCTCACGACCTGGCCGCTCCTGTCATGCAGAGCGATGAGGACTTTCAAGGTCTGCGGCTGCATCCGCGTCGGCTTGCCGTCGATAACGTACTCGTGCGCCTGGGGTTCGAGCCGCGCTCGGCCGAGCAGGAACGGGGGCTCGACCGCGAGATCGACGCTCCTTGCCTCCAGCGAGATCAGCCGGTCCATGTCGCTCCCAACGCAACTGCGAACGCACATTAGCAGAAAAAAATCAGGAAATTATCAGCTTTTCTCCATCGTCCTTTCGTCCGGATCGGGCGCAGCAAGACCGCGCGTTGCGGCGCATTTTCGCGATCCGCCCACGCGACACTGGAATCACTTCTGGGGAGAAACGGTCATGCGTAAGATGTTTCGAGTTTCGGCAATCGCGCTCTTCTGTTTCGGGGCCGTGGGCTTCGCATCTAGCGCCTCGGCCGCGTGCGGCGAGCTGACGCAAGCCGCGTCATGGCAGGTCAAACAGGGGACCGGCGTAAGCGGGCTGCTGCACGAGGCCGCGGCGAGCCGCTCGATCGTCGGCTTGTGGTCGTTCAAAATGACTTCGACCGCGGGTCCGGGCGACTTCGGTTATCAGCAGTGGCACTCGGATGGCACCGAGCTGATGAACAGCGGAGGTCGCGCTCCTGCGACCGAGAATTTCTGCATGGGGGTTTGGACGCAAGTCGGGCCTCGCTACCACCTCAACCATTACGCGCTGAGCTATGACAGTTCGGGCACGCTCAACGCGCGGGTTAATATCAAGGAGGATGTCACGGTGAGTTCAAACGGCATGACCTTCACGGGCCCGTTCACGATCGACGTCTACGATCCGAATTCCAACGCTCTTCTGGCGCACCAGGCTGGACAGGTCACCGGCCAGCGCATCACTGCGAACTGAAAGGAACTGAGCGCGGCCTGTCCCGCTGCCGGGGCGGCCGCGCTCTGCCCGCGCGATGAGACCGTTCGGCCTATTGTTCGCAATTGCAGCCTTGTGGGCCGCCACGTCGTCTCGGTCTGCCACGATGCAGCCTGCACCGCCGCCCGTGGGGTGGTTTCAATTGCCGCAGGGGCCTGCAGGGCCCGCTGCCGAAGCCTCCGTCGCACCTGTGCAGTCCGGCCTTGTCGCCGGCCCAGGAGACGACTTCGAGGTCGTGAAGCTGAAATATGCCGACGTGAGCGAGATCGTGGGGCTGCTCACCGGCAACCAGACGATCAAGTCCAACGATGATTTCACGCCGGAAGAACCGAATTTCGGCTCCGCCGGCAACTCGACTTATTTTGGTAGTGGCAGCGGCTTGCCCTCCTCGCCGATCCTTAATGCCCCGGCCGGCGCTGCAGCGAGCAGCGATTCGCTCGGGCAGGCGGTGGACGGCACGATCGGAATCGATCGGCGGTTGAACGCGGTCGTCCTTCGCGGCTCGCCGGAGCGACTGGCAGCGATCAAGCAGGAAATCGCGATGCTCGACGTGCCCGTGACGAGCGTCATCCTCGAAACGGAGTTCGTCGAGCTGAGCGCGACGGGTGCCCGCAACCTGGGGCTCGATTTCACTAATGGCAACGACCAGATTGCGGCCGTGAGCGTCGCCTATTCAAAGGGCTTCCCGGGGCTCAGCGACACGCCCAAGTTCGGCGGAGTGACTGCCGCCTTCCAGGTCGCTCTCTATGCGCAGATCGCCAAAGGCGAGGGGCGCATCGTGTCCAAGCCGCGCATCTCCGCGCAGAGCGGGGGGACCGCGAAGATCATCACCGGCGATGCGCTGCCGATCCTCACGTCGATCGCGCTCTCGGGGGTGAACGCCGTTCAGCAGCAGGTCGAATATGTGAACGTCGGAGTGACGCTTCAGATCGCGCCCAGGGTCAGCGATGATGGGTTCGTCACTGCGCACGTCTTTGCCGTCGTATCGAGCGTCACCGGTTTCTCGCAGGGCTATCCGACGATCAGCCAGCGCGAAGCTTCGACTTCCGCCACCGTCCGCGACGGCGAGACTTTCGTCATCGGAGGTCTGACGGAAGAGAGCCGGATTTCTAACAAGAGCAAGCTGCCCATTCTCGGCGACGTCCCCGTCCTCGGGAGCCTGTTCAGCGTGGAGCATACGAACCAGGCCAAGCGCGATCTCTACATTGTCGTTACGCCGCACATCGTCCACGGGCGTGGGGGAGACGCCCTTAGCGCGACGAAGTCGCTATCCGGGTAAGACTAATCGGCGGAGCAACAGGCTAGGCCACTGGATGGCGGGTTTCCACTGCCGTTCTCGCGCTCGTCCATGCTGAGCACTCGCCGCGATCGTCGCCGCATTGGAGGGCGGATCCCGCCATGCGGCTTCAGATGCTGGAAGATCGCTGTGTGTCTTCTGCCAATTACCCGGCCGATCAACGCCAGCCCTTCGCCGCGCTGCCAGCGGTCCCAAACCTCTGCGCTCTCCGTCGCACTGAACATCCGCAGTCGTCTCTTCGCCATCGCATCACCTCACCCTTCATTCGGTAAAGTGTTGCGACCACCTCCTGAGACCACCAACCAAACTTGTCGCATTAAGCGGAGCTAGCGGTGAACCGACCACCCGCCCAACCAATGATGATGCCGCCTACGACGCCGGTAGCGATGATAGGCACGTAGGCCTTCGTAATGACTGCGTCCGGAAGGCTGACAAGTAACCCCACGATCCCGCCGATGGCCCACGACGGAAGCGGCATCTGGACGAGCGGTATTAGGAAGCCGATTGCGAACCGACTAAGGAATGCGCCTAGCAGGGCCGCTTTCTTATCGGGGAAGCTCATCGACAGCATGAGCGTCACGTCGAGCGCGCCAAAAATCAGACCGGCGATGATGCCGAAGACTAACGGATTTATCGCTGTCCCTCCTTACCGTTGCGCGACAAACTGCGCTGGACCTTCGCGCTCGTCTAGTGCCAGCTTTCCAACCAAACCAAACGACTAAGAGCCCGAGGCGAGAAGGTTCACGGTGAACGCGAGCACGCCGATATTGAAGGCGAAACCCGCCAAGCAATGGAAGGTCACGACCTTACGAATGCTCCGATCCGTTACCTCCACGTCTGACGTGGCGAACGCCATTCCGCACGTGAATGCGAAATAGATGAAATCCCAATAAAGTGGATCTGCAGTTCCGGGGAACCGCAATCCAACGCACCCGTCGCCTGGTTTCGTATAGGCCATGTGCGCATAGTGGAGGGCGTAGACGCTGTTGCTGAACAACCATGACATTGTCAGCGTCAGAATGATCAGCGCCTTGGTCGACGTGGCAGGGTGACGGCCAATCGTTTCCGATCCCACCGCGATGAGCAATACCACCGTCACAATCGCGGTAATGACGAGAAGCGCGGTGCGATTTGCGTCATTCTTTTTGGCAAGGTCTTTGATCAGGCCAGGATCGTCGATGCGCAGCAGCTTAAGGCATAAAAGTAGGAATACGACTGCAGCCAGATCGAAAGCGGCGATAATGCCGAGACCCAAACTCTTCAGCCACAAGCTCGCGGGCTCCGCAGCGGCGAGAAGCACAACGATGAAGACAAGAAAGCGCCACGGCGCAATAAACCTGCCGATGGTGCGTCGCCTCGCCATGGCGCACCCGTAACGGATGCAGCGGCGTCGTCCAGTGAAGCGGCTCCGGTTCGCTTTCTCAGGATGCGCGAGGGTCGGAAGAACGCCAGCGCACTCAGAGAGAGTCCGTTTTCGACTGCCGTTTTAGATATTATCCCCAGCCCGAACGTGATGGGGCGAGAAGGAAGGGGCAGCAATCGCCCAAGGATCGAAGACTACGCCTAGCGGACGTCCACCGAGAACTTGTCCTCGATGAATTCTTCCGTGTTTTTTGCCTGGTAACGCTCGGAGATCGCGTCAGCGGCCGCCTGCAGAAGCCGCGCTTGTCCCCCGTCCTTGTAGCTTCCCCGCGCGCTCGCGGAGCACTTTGATGGTGCCCCCGGCGCCCTAGGGTCTCCCAAAGAGGGGACGTCAGGCCACAAACTCGGAAATTTATCTAAGGGAGTTTGTGGGGATGCGGTGGGGCGTAGCTGGATGCGGCAAATGCAATCTCCAGCTAAGCTGTTGAAAAGAGGTGGTGCCGCTTAGGTGACTTCGAACACCTGACCCCATCATTACGAATGATGTGCTCTACCAGCTGAGCTAAAGCGGCCTGGCTCTACGGGAGATGCCGTGCGCAGCCAGCCGGACCCGGCTGCCTTGGCGCGGGCACGCCCCTATCAGCACCATCGCGGACCGGCAAGCTTCGATAGTTGCCGGGAATGCCGTGAATTATGCTTAACACTTTCGTAACGCGGCTCATCCATTCTCCGTTGCAACTTAGAGGCGAAGTGGGGCCCGGGCGCGCAATGGACACGTATCGCGAAGATCCGAATGAATTCGACTTGTCGGCTTCGGCCGAGGCTGACTCCGCGGAGGTCGTCACGACCGCGATCGGAACGGACGAGCGTCGCATGCATGTGCGCGCCTATAATTACTGGGTTTCCCTTTTGAACGGACGCGACTTCCCCGCAATCGAGGATCTGGAGCCGGGAGACGTCAGCGATTTTCAAGCGAACAGCATCCTTCTCGATTTCACCTGCGGACGCGAGAACCCGGCGGTCCCGTACATCGGCGCGGCGATCCGGGAAGAATGCGACCTCGAGGATGATACGCGCACCATATCGGAGGTACCGAGCCGTTCGCTTCTGTCGCGCCTCACCGACCATTATATGCAGATCATCGCCAACCGAGCGCCGATCGGCTTCGAGGCCGAGTTTGCGAACCAGCGTGAGAAGACGATTTGTTATCGCGGAATTCTGATGCCCTTCTCCTCGGACGGGGAGACGATCGACTTCATCTACGGCGTGATCAATTGGAAATCGACCGATTCCCGCCTAGCGGCAGAGAGCCAGCAGGGGTTGGAAGGGGCTTCACACCAACTGGGGGAAGCGCAAGGTAACGCGCCGATCGACGAGCCTCTTGAGCTGACTCAAATCGTCGGAGCGACGGCGACGATGTTCGGCCCGATCGTCGCCGACATGCTCGAACTCGATCCTATGGTCGACGATCCTGAACCGGCCGCAATTCACCGCTCTTGGGAAGACGGTCCACTCGCCGACGTCGATGGGAGTGAGCTTCCAAGCGTCGATCTGGAAGAGAGTGCCGGCCTTGCGGACCGGCTGTGGGCCGCCCGCGAAACCGCCGACGCAGTGAAAGCCGGCGAAGGGCGTACGCGCGCAGCCCTCTATCGGGCCCTCTCGCTGGCCTATGATTTTTCGCTCTCCGCGGAGGAGAATCCTGAGGAATATGCAGAGCTTCTTGAGGAATCGGGTCTGAAAGCGCAGGCGCGCGCTCCCATGACTCCCGTCGTGAAGCTCGTATTCGGGATCGATTACGACAAGGCGCGACTGACCGAATTTGCAGCTGCTTTGTCCTACGGTCTTCGTCTGGGCGTCGCCCTAGCGGGATTTCAGGACCTCATTGAAAAGCAGGCTGGGGGTCTCAAGGGCCTGGTCGCGGCGGAGCGCCAGGCGAGGCGTCCCGAGCCCAAGATCGACACCAAGGGTGAAGTCGCTCGCGCCCGATTGCGCGCTGCCCCTCCAATCTCGCTCGCCGAACTCCCTTCGGAAGACGAATTCGCGATCGTTCTGACCCGGCGTGGAACCGATGGTCGCCACGAGGCAGTCGCGCTGGTCAATGACGCGGCCTTGATCGAACGCGCGATCCGCCGCGCAGCCTAAGCACCATCAGGTTAGAAACACCGGGCGCCATTGCGCGTGGCGGGGTTGTTCCCTCGCAGAGCGCAGGTCTATAGGCCGCGCCATCCGCAAGAGAGCCTCCGGGAGCAGAATTTTTCATGACTGCCCACACGCGACTGGACCCGCCGCTGGTCGAGTCAATTCGCACGGCGCTAACCGGGCTCGCACTTCCGGGTGAAACGCAGGGACTGTCGCGGGAAGCGGAGCGAGACGCTGCCGAATTCCTGGCGGAAGTCGCCGCCAAGCGGCGTCGCGGGGACCTAGCGCTCCGCATCCAATCTACCGGAGGCGAGGCCGGCCGCCGCCGGATGCGGATCGGCATCGTCAACGACGATATGCCTTTCCTCGTCGACTCGGTCGCGAATGCGATCGCGGCCCGCCAACTGACCATTCATCGGCTGCTGCACCCGGTTGTTTGTGTCGATCGAACTCGGGACGGCGAGCTGCAAAGCGTCGAACCGCTATGCGGGGACAAGGACCGTCGCAAATCGATGATGTACCTGGAGCTGGACCGGGCCGATGCGCGCGGGCGGCAGCAGCTCGCCGCCGACCTTCGCCGAGTTCTCGGGGATGTTCGCCTCGCGGTGCGCGACTGGCAAAAGCTGCAGGCCCGGATGCGCGCCGACGCTGGGGATGGCGGGACCGAAGGTGGCGCGCTCCTAAACTGGTTCGCCGACGGCGCGATGACGCTCCTTGGCTACCAGGTCGAGAAACCTTACGAGCAGCCTTCTGATGCGCTTGGGATTTTCAGCATTCCGGGAGCGCCGACGGACGAGGGTGGTTGCCTCGGCGCAATGAATTATTTCACAGCGGGAGGCGAAGTGCCGTTGATGGCGAAGGCCGAGCGGCAATCGACCGTCCACCGCCGGGTCCCGCTCGATCTGGTGGTCGTGCCGCTGCTCGAAAACGGTAAGGTCACGGGGATCGGCGTCCACGCTGGATTGTGGACCAGCGAATCCCTGCGCGTCCAACCCGAGGAAGTGCCCGTGCTGCGGGCGCGACTCAAGCAGCTCGACAAGGATTTCGGCTTCGATCCCAAGGGTCACTCGGGCAAGGCGCTGCGCCACTCCGTGGCCTCGCTTCCGCGCGATCTCGTGATCGCGATCGACTATCAATCGCTGCGCGAACTGGTGATGATCGCGATGTCTCTGGCGGATCGCCCGAGGCCGGCGCTGATCCAGGTTCGAAGCGTGCTCAAGGGCCAGCTCTTCACGTTCGTTTGGCTTCCGCGCGAGGAACTGAGCACGTCGCGGCGGCTCGCGATCGGAAGACTGCTCGAAAATGAAGTCGGCCGCGAGATTACCAGCTGGTCGGTTGAGCTCGGCGACGCCGACCTCGCGCTCATCCGATACACCCAATATATCGACGAAAGCGCGCCTCCGCCCGATTCCGAGGCGCTCGATGCGGCCGTCGTCGAGATGGTTCGGGGCTGGGCTCCTGCAGTCGAGGCGGAGCTGATCGCTGGAGCGGGCGCGCAGCGCGCAACGCGTCTTGCACTGACATACATCGGCGCCTTTCCCGACAGCTATCGTTCGCGCTGCGCGCCGGAGGACGGGGCAGCCGACATCATGCGCCTCGCGGGGCTTTCGGACGATGCCGACCGCGACGTCAGGATCTTGCGGCTCGCGAGCGACGGTCCGCTACAGCTGCGCCTGAAAATGTATCGGAAGAGCGGCCTCATCCCGCTTTCCGAGGCCGTTCCGGTGCTCGAGAATTTCGGCTTCCGCGTTCTGGAGGAGCTTCCCACCGAGCTCGAAGGCGGCATCGGCTTCATCCACGACTTCCACGTCGAAATCGGCGAAGAGGCGGATCTCGATTCGATGGTCGAGCGCATCGCCGGCATTGAGAGTGCGATCGCCAACGTTCTTTGCGGAGCATCCGAAAACGACGAGTTCAATCAGCTCGTGCTCTACGCCGGGCTCGACACGCAGGCGGTGGTCTGGCTGCGCGCATGGTTCCGCTACCTCCGCCAGACCGGCAGCAGCTTCGGCCTGATTACGGTCGCCGATGCGTTGCGCCGCGCTCCTGGAGCGACTCCTGCGCTGATCGGCCTGTTCGCCGCGAGCCATGATCCATCGGTCAAGGACCGCGACGCGCACGTCGCCCACTATCGGGACGAGCTGGACCATTCCCTTACGAAGATTCGCTCGATCGACGACGACCGGATTTTGAGGCGCCTTCGCGCCCTCGTCCTCGCCATCTTGCGGACAAATGCCTTCGCGCCCGCCGCCGCGGAAGCGCTCGCGTTCAAGATTGACTCATCGCAGGTTCCCGGCTTGCCGGCGCCGGTGCCGTGGCGGGAGATCTGGGTCTACAGCCCGCGCGTCGAAGGCATTCACCTGCGCGGCGGGCCGGTTGCTCGCGGCGGTCTGCGCTGGTCGGACCGGCGCGACGATTTCCGAACGGAGATCCTGGGCCTGATGAAGGCGCAGCTGGTCAAGAATGCGGTGATCGTTCCAACCGGCGCGAAGGGAGGTTTCTATCCCAAGCAGCTGCCGCCCATGTCGAACCGCGATACCTGGCTCGGCGAAGGGACGGAAAGCTACCGCATCTTTATCCGCTCCCTGCTTTCGGTCACCGACAACCTCGTAAACAACAAGGTCGTTCACCCGCAAGGCGTCGTCATCCACGATGGGGACGATCCATATTTTGTGGTTGCGGCCGACAAGGGAACCGCGACTTTTTCAGATATTGCCAACGCAATTGCGCTCGACCGCAATTTCTGGCTCGGCGACGCGTTCGCGAGCGGCGGTTCGAACGGATACGACCACAAGGCGATGGGGATCACGGCGCGCGGCGCCTGGCTCTCCGTCGAGAGGCATTTCCTCGAGATGGGCGTTGATGTTCAGCTTGACGAGGTCACAGTGGCCGGTTGCGGGGACATGTCCGGAGACGTGTTCGGCAACGGAATGTTGCTGTCGCAATCGCTGAAGCTGATTGCTACATTCGACCATCGGCACATCTTCATCGACCCCAATCCCGACCCGGCGACGAGCTGGGCGGAGCGGAAGCGGATGTTCGAGCTGCCGCGCTCCAGCTGGGACGATTACGACCGCAAGCTGATCTCGAAGGGCGGCGGCGTTTTCCCGCGAACCGAGAAATCGATTTCCCTGAGCGCCGAAGCTCGCCAGGCTCTGGGCTTCCAGGCGAAAGAGGCCGACCCCGCGACGCTCATCAACGCGATCCTCAAGGCGCCAGTCGACCTTCTCTGGTTCGGCGGCATCGGGACCTATATCAAGGCCTCGAACCAGAGCCAGGCCGACGTCGGCGATCCGTCGAACGACGTCCTTCGAGCAGATGCAGCCGACCTTCGCTCCAAAGTTATCGGCGAGGGCGCCAATCTCGCGATCACGCAGGCTGGCCGCATCGAATTCGCCGAGCGTGGCGGCCGCATCAATACCGACTTCATCGACAATAGCGCGGGCGTCGACTGTTCCGACAATGAAGTGAACATCAAAATTCCGCTCAACCGCGAAATGCGTGATGGCGGCCTGTCGTTCGAAAAGCGCAACAGCTTGCTCGCTCGGATGACCGACGACGTCGCCGAGATCGTGCTCGAGGACAATCGCCTGCAGACGCTCGCTCTTTCTATCGCGGAAGCGGGCGGAGCGACGGCGCTTCCGGCGCATGTCCGGACGATTGAGCTGCTCGAGGCATCCGGCCGGCTCGACCGCAAGGTCGAAGGACTCGAATTCGAGTGAAGAGCTGATGCGCCGAGCGCAGGAGAATCGCGGGCTCACGCGTCCCGAGCTCGCCGTCGTCCTGTCGATCTCAAAAATCGTGCTCCAGGATGCCGCGGAGGAACTTCGGCTCGCCGATGATCCGCTGGTCGAGCCGGAATTATTCGAAGCATTCCCCAAGCCGATGCGAAAGACGCACGCGGAATCTATTCGCGCCCACCGGTTGCGCAACGAAATCATCGGAACGAAGGTCGCCAACCGGCTTGTGAACCGCCTCGGCCCGGGCATCGCCTTCGACATGACCGAGGAGGAAGGCGCGTCGCTCCAGCAGGTCGTCTCGGCGTTCCTCGTGGCCGAGCGGCTGCTCGACCTCGACAATCTCTGGACGGAGATCGAGGAGGCCGTTCTGCCGGAGACAGTTCGTATCGAGCTGTTCTCCATCGCGGCGGCGTGCATCCGTGCGCACCTTTCCGACATCCTTCGCGCAGCCGGCGGCGTGCTCAAGATTTCGGAACTTTGTCACCTGCTCGAACCCGGCGTTCGCAAGATCGCGTCCGCGGCCACGAAGCTCATCCGCTCGGAGGTCCGAAACGAAGCTGCAGCGCGTCGCGATCGGCTATTGGCGCTCGGTGCGAGTGACGAAATCGTCCGCGGGCTGGTCCGGCTTTATGAGCTCGACGGCGTGTTCGGGATCGCCGCGCTTGCAGCGCGACAGCAGCTCGACGAGCTGTCCCTGACCCGCGCCTACACGCGGCTCGGCGAAGCGCTCGGGCTCGACTGGGCACAGCAGCAGGTCGCTCGTTTCGCGCCCGCAGATCAATGGGAGCGCCTGTTGACCGCGGGCTTAGCGCGCGACTTCGAGCAGCTCAGGATCGAATTCCTTTCCAAATGCCGCGGCAAGGATCTGGACGAATGCGTGGACGGATGGGTTGCCCATCATGGTGCCCGCATCGATCAGTTCCGCGAGCTCGTTCGGCGAGCTCGGGGCGAGGGGCATGTGAGCGCGCCGATGCTCGCCCAGATTGCGGGTCAGGCTCGAATTCTACTCGGCCGCTGATGAGGATCGCAATCTTGGTTCCGGCGCGAGATTACCCCGAGCCGTGGGCCTGGACGTACGATGTCGAAGCGGCCCTGCTTGCGGGCCGCGGCGCCGAGGTCGAACCGGTAGCTTGGAACGAGGCCCACGATCTTGGCGGTTACGATCTCGTCCTGCCTCTCGTGGCCTGGGGCTATCATCTCGACTATACGCGCTGGGTCGCCTTCCTCGAGCGTGCCCAGCGCGAACGCCTGCCGCTCGTCAATCCGCCCGACCTCCTAAGATGGAACAGCGACAAAGCCTATCTCGCAGAGCTTGGCGAAGCCGGCGTCGCGACCGTTCCGACGCTCGCCGTCGAGCGTTGCTGCGATGAGGATCTCGAGGAAGCTCGGCGGCGGTTCGGAAGCGACTGGCTGGTGATCAAGCCGCCGATCTCGGCAAGCGCGACTGGAACTCACCTCATCGGGCCTAACGATGGTCTTCTCGAGGATAGTCGGGAAAGGCCGATGATCCTCCAGCCCCTGATCGAAGAGATCGCTCGAACCGGCGAATTTTCGCTGATGCTCTTTGAAGGTGAGTTCAGCCACGCCATCGTGAAGCGGCCCAAGGCCGGCGACTTCCGGGTGCAGCCGCATCTCGGCGGAGTTGCGCTTGCGTGCAGCCCGCCGGCGGGAACGATTGCACTCGCCCAACAGGCGCTCGCGGCGACGCCTTTAACGGCAACTTACGCGCGCGTTGACATCATTCCAGATGACGAGGGAACGCTTCGGATCATGGAGCTGGAGCTGATCGAGCCGGCTTTGTACCTCGACCTCGCGCCCGACGGTGGCGACGCATTCGTCAATTCGATCCTCCGCGCTGCTCGAACAACCACTGTCGGATAGCAGAGGTGAGATTGGGTGGCTGGCCGGCCTCGAGCCGGGCCGCGTCGATCTCGGCGACCAAAGCATTCAGCGGGCAGCCGCGCTCCCGGGACGCCGCTTCCAGCGCTTTCCAGAACACCGGCTCGAGGCTGATCGAGGTCGCGTGGCCGGCGATCAGCACAGATCGCTTGGTTGGCGGAGCGTAGTCGCGCGCCGCCATCAATACATGTGCTGGCCGCCGTTGATCGACAGCGTCGAGCCGGTGATGAACCCGGCATTCTCGTCGCAAAGGAATGTGACTCCTCGCGCGATCTCGTCCGCCTTTCCGAGGCGTCCGACAGGAATCCGAGCGACGATCTTGCCGAGCACGTCTTGCGGCACCGCTGCGACCATGTCGGTATCGATATATCCAGGAGCGATTGCATTGACGGTCACACCTAGACGCGCGCCTTCCTGTGCCAGCGCTTTCGTGAAACCATGGATACCGGACTTGGCAGCTGCATAATTGACCTGGCCGTATTGGCCCGCCTGGCCGTTGATCGAGCCGATGTTGACGATCCGGCCATATTTGCGGTCGCTCATGCCCTCGAAAACGGCTTTAGCCATGTTGAAGCATCCGCCAAGATTGGTGTCGATCACGTCCTGCCAATTCTGGTGATCCATCCGCTTCATCGTCGTGTCGCGGGTGATCCCGGCGTTGTTGACGAGAACGTCGATAGGCCCGAGCTCTGCCTCGACCTTGCGGGCGCCATCTTGGCAGGCATCAAAATCGGAGACGTCCCATTTGTAAGCCTTGATGCCGGTGCGGTCGCTGAACTGGCGCGCACGCTCGTCATTGCCGGCATAATTGGCGGCCACGGTCATGCCCTTGTCGCGCAGTGCGATACTGATCGCTTCGCCGATGCCGCGCGTTCCGCCGGTAACGATCGCAACTCGTGCCATGCTGAGCTTCCTCCTGTTGTCGAGGGGCGCGCCTATTCCTCGCGGAGCCAGCCTGCAAGCTCGCGCTCGATCAGCCGTTGGAGCATGGCGATGCTTTCGGGCAAATCGTTGAGGCAATCGAGCAGCGCGAATTCGTCCCCGCCCGCTTTCGTGAAACTTTGCCGCCCACGGATTCCTAGCTCTTCGAAAGTCTCCAAGCAGTCGGCGGAGAATCCTGGCGCAGCGACCGCCAATCGGCGGACGCCTTTCTTGGGATAGGCCGCAAGCACCGCATCAGTTGCGGGCTCGAGCCACTGCGCTCGGCCGAAGCGCGACTGGAATGCAACGTCGACCTCGCGCCCGAGTGCTTGCGAAAGGAGCCGTGCCGTCTTCTGGCAATGGCAATGATAAGGGTCACCCAGCTCGAGCGTTCTCACTGGCATGCCGTGAAAGCTCAGCAGCAGCCGATCGGGCGCGAAATCGAGCCCGGCAATCTGGCGCGACAAGTTTGCGGCAAGCGCCTCGATGTAGAGCGGATCGTCGTAATAAGGCGGGAGCGTTCGCAAAGCGGGCTGCCACCGCATGCGCGCGAGGACCTTGAACGCAGCATCGTTGGCGCTTGCGGTCGTCGCCGCCGAATATTGTGGATACAGCGGCGCGACGAGGACCCGGCTGCATCCCTCGCGGGTCATGTTCTCAAGCGCTGCGGCAATTCCGGGATGGCCGTAACGCATCGCATAACGGATAGTGACCTGCGGCAGGCGTGCGCGGAGCGCTTCGGCCTGGCGCTGAGCGATGGCTCGGAGCGGTGAACCTTCGTTGGTCCAGATCTGGCTATACGCCTCGGCGGATTTTTTCGGCCGCGTCCGGAGGATGATCCCGTGAAGGATCGGCTTCCACATGAGCTTCGGAATTTCGATCACTCGCGGGTCGCTAAGGAACTCGGCGAGATAGCGCCGGACCGCGCGGGCTTCGGGCGCGTCCGGTGTGCCAAGATTGATGAGCAGCACTCCGACGCTCGGCTCCGGCAGCGCCGGATGATTGGGCGAACGGTCCATCAGGCCGCCGAAAGATCGAACGGCAGTGAGCGCATCCTTTTGCCCGTCGCGGCATAGATTGCATTGGCGACAGCGGGAGCCAGAACGGTCGTTCCGAGCCCACTGACGCCGCCAGGAGCTTCGCTGCTCGGGATCAGCTCGACAAGGATCTGCGGGGTATCGCTAAGTCGAGGTAGTCCCGCGCCGCCGAGCGGCCGCGCGCGCGGCATTCCCGCAACCCATTCGGGCGAGGCAATTGTCGCCTGCGCAAGCGCCCAGGTCAGCCCGGCTTCAATCTGCTGAACGATAAGTCCGCTATTGATAGGGCGTCCGCAATCGACGGCGGCGACGAGGCGCTGCACTTTGATAGGCCGGTCATTGCCGATGGTGGCGTTTGCAACAAGACCGATGTGCGACCCGAACGCCGAGCAGCCGGCAATCCCCATCGTGCTTCCCGGGCCGCCGCCGTCCCATTGGGCGAGCCGCGCCGCGCCCTGCAGGCAGCGTGCAAGTCTTCCGTTCTCGCCGAGCAAGGTCATCCGGAAGGAGAGGGGTTCCATCCCTGCAATGTGCGCCAGCTCGTCCATGAAGCACTCGGTGAAGAAAGCGAAGTCCCGCTGTGGCGACCCTCGCATATATCCGGCGCTGATCGGAAGATCGGCTCGGACCGCTTCGATCTTCACATTGGGAATGGAATAAGGCGGCACGGCGCCGCCGAGCGCGGTCTTGCCGAACGTTCTTGGCGGATCGGCACCCTGCAACCGCGACAATGCCAAGCCGAACCCGTCGGCGGTTACGACCTTCATTCCCCAAGCGGCGGTGATTCCGCCATCACCGGGCAGCGCAGTTATGCGCGCCAGTGCGCCCGGCGAAACCCGGTCGTGGTTCTGACTTGAGGATTGCGAGGCGGTAACCTGCACCGGCTGCTTCAATTCGCGCGCAAGCTCGATTGCGATTGGGACCACGTCCGGCTCCATCGCGCGACCCGCCGGTTCGCCGGCACCGAGCGGATAAAGGATGCGATCGCCTCGCGTAAGGAAACCCGGCGCCTGGGTGCCAGTCCACAGCTCCACGCTTGCGCCATTCGCACTCGCAGTCGCGCAAAGAGGCTCGAGACCAAGATGCTGCGACGGCGCGCTATAATAGGTTGCGGCAAGTGGACGCGATCCTCGCACCGTCCGGTCATAATCGCCGCGGTTGAACCAGCTCTCCGAGCCACCTGATCCAAGGGCTTGCTCGAACACGTCGCGCATGTCCGAGGGTGTTCGATCTCCGCTGAACTGCGGGTCGGCCGCTTGAACGCCTCGCTCGAGCTGCCCACCATGTCTCGGCAAGGACGGCCAGCCAGCCTTCCCTCGCTGAGACGTGCCGGATCCCGTGCACGGAGGCGATGGCGTTCCGGTCGAATCCTTTCAGCCGGCCGCTCGGAGGCGCGATACGGACCGAGGCATAGAGCATTTCCGGCAGGCGCACATCGCCCGCAAATCGCCAGCTGCCGTCGACCTTCGCCGGTCCGTCGAGGCGCGGCAGTGGCTGGCCGATCAGACGCCCCTCTCTGTCCTGTCGCAGCTGCGGGTTCAGCGGTGGAGATCTGTCGGCGGCCTCTTCTGCAAGCTCGCCGAACGTGAAGGTGCGCCCGCGGTTCATGACCAAGCCGTCGGCCGTCGCGCAATCCGCCGGATCGACACCCAGGCGGTCCGCAGCGGCGCCAACGAGCATCGTTCGAGCGACCGCCGCAGCATGCCGCAGAACTGGCTCGAACCCTCTCACTGAGGTCGAGCCCGCAGTAATTCGGCTGCCCTTCGGCCACCCTTCGGCTTTCGCCATCGGATTTGCGTAAGTGCCGGTCAGCGGTGCCGGCTCGACCGCCACCGCGGTCCAGGCGGCGCCCAGCTCATCTGCGACGACCTGCGACAGCGCGGTCCAGATCCCTTGGCCCGTCTCGGCCTGCGGCACCGCGACCGTGACCTGGCCACTCTTCGCAACCTTGATGAAACTGCCGAACGCCTGCTCGCCGCGCTCGATCGCGAGATCGCTGCCCATGTGCCACGGCCACAGCGAGAAGCCGACGATCAGGCCGACGCCAACGCCTCCACCGACCAGCAATGTGCGACGCCCGACCTTCAAGTGCCGAACTGTGCCTTGAGGGCGCGACGGTCGATCTTGCCCGTTCCCAAGCGCGGCAGGGGCGCATTCGAGACAATGATCCGCTCGGGAATCTTGAACTTCGCCAGGCGTCCGTCGAGGAACGTGCGAAGACCGTCTTCGGACAAACTTTCGTTCTGCTTCGGAAGCACGATCGCAACCGGCACTTCGCCGAGCCGTTCGTCCGGCACGCCGAAGACCGAGACTTCGGCGATCTTGGAGCAAGCGTAGAATTCCTCCTCGACCTCCGCAGCGGAGATGTTCTCGCCGCCGCGGATGATGATCTCTTTCTTGCGGTCGACGATGAACAAATAGCCATCGTCGTCGAGATAGCCGACGTCGCCGGTTCGAACGAACCCGTCAGCGGTAAACAGATCTTCGGTCGCTTGGATGTTGCGCCAATAACCCCTTACGTTCGCTGCCGAGCGTAGCGCGATCTCGCCGAATTCTACCCTTGGGCAATTGGCTCTCGCCGTCGCCCAGTATCGCAATCTCGACGAACGGCTTGGCCGCTCGACCCGTCGAGCCCGGCTTGTCGGCATAGTTACTCCAGAAGTTCTGGCATCCGACCGCGTTGGTTTCGGTGAGCCCGTAGCCGAGCGCCGGCTGCGCATTTGGGAATTCCTTGCGTAGCCGTTCTACATGACTGACCGGCCGGGGCGCCCCGCCAGCAGTGATATCCTTCAGCGACGAAAGATCATATTTGTCCCGGTCGGGGTGGTTCATGAGCTCGAGGCTCATCGTCGGAACGCCGACGAAATATGTGATTCTCTCCTTCTCGATGAGCCGTAGGGCTTCGCCGACATCCCATTTGGGCATGATCACCATGCAACGGCCGATTACGAAGCTGTTGAGCATGATTGGCACTTCGCCGGTCACGTGGAAGAGGGGGACGCTGAGAAGTGTCCGCGGCGTCGGCGGCGGCCTTTTGTCCTGTTCCAGCAGGGCGCGGAGGACGATAAGTCCCGTCGCGTAGGAATATGTCGCCGTCGCTACCGCTCGATGCGTCGAGACCGCGCCTTTGCACCGGCCGGTCGAGCCCGAAGTAAAGAGGATTGTCGCATCCTCGTTTGGCGAAGCGTTGGGCAAGGCGGTTTCATCTCCGCCGTCTCTGAACAGTTCCTGGAGCGCGATTTCAACCGGAAGATCCGCCGCAACCGCGAGGATATCCAGTTCGGAACATCGCTCACTGATCCGCTCCGCGCGCGTCTCGTCGGCGATGATTAGCCGCGGCTCGGTCAGCTGGATCGCATGCTCCATCTCATGGGCTTCCCACCAGGCGTTGAGGAGCGTTGCGACTCCGCCGGCCTTGAGAATAGCCATGTAAAGGAGGATCCAGGACGGACAGTTGCGCATCGCTATGCCGACGCGGTCGCCCTTGCTTATCCCTCGGGCGGCCAGCCCATGAGCGATCCGGTCCGAGAGGGTGCAAAGTTCGCCGAAGGTGAAGCGTTCATCGCCCGCAACGACCGCTTCATTGGCCGAGTTCAGCGCACAGAAGATTCGAAACAGTTCGGGCAAGGTCGAGGGGAAGTTTTCGACGACCGCGCAGCCAATCTCATCCTTGTCGATAACGAGCTGTCCGCCGGGGCCGATGACCCGCTCCAGTTCCTCGTCGAAGCGGCGGTCGAGCGCGCTCAGCATTTTCGCTCTCAGCTTCCTTTGCCTTTGCTCACAGGCACCTTATGAGGCGCTGAACATCTAGGGGGAAGCCCTTGCAAGCGGACGCGTATCCAGGGTTCACGAAGTTTACCGATCTGGGCCTTTCGCCAGTCGCGTTGCATATCGGGGCATTCGATCTTCGATGGTACAGCCTCGCCTATCTGGCCGGGATCTTCATCGGCTATTGGTATCTGCTGAAGCTCTTGAAGCAACCGGGCGCGCCGCTCGCGCGCCGGCACGCCGACGACCTGGTCTTCTATGCCGCGCTCGGGATCATCCTGGGTGGCCGCATCGGTTATGTCCTGTTTTACAATCTTGGCGAATATCTGAAGCACCCAATCGAGATCCTCAAGCTGTGGGATGGCGGAATGTCCTTCCACGGTGGCGTCGTCGGAACGAGCCTTGGAATCCTCTACTTCGCGCGCAAGGAGAAGCTGTCGTGGCTAAGAATCCATGATTACGTCGCTTGCTGCGCGCCGTTCGGCCTGTTCTTCGGGCGGCTCGCGAACTTCGTGAATCAGGAGCTTTGGGGCGCGCCGACGCATGTTTCATGGGCGATCCGCTTTGTTGAGATGACGCCCTATGGCCCGATCCTCGGTCCGCCGCGGCATCCCAGTCAGATCTATGAGGCGATCCTGGAAGGCATCGTTCTATTCTGCGTCCTCGCCTGGATGTTCTGGAAGACCGACTCCCGCTTCCAACCGGGCAAGCTCGTCGGCGCGTTCGTCTTTCTCTACGGCATCTTCCGCTTTGGCATAGAATTCATCCGCGAGCCCGACCAGCAGCTGATCCAATTTACGCAAGTTACCGGCCTTCACATGGGCCAGTGGTTGTCGCTTCCGATGATCATCCTCGGCCTTTGGCTGATGCTGACCGCGAAAAAGCGGCGAGTGCGCGTCGAGGCCACGGCAGGGCTCGCCAGCGTATCGTGACCCCGCTGGAGCGAGCGCTTCGGGACCGCATCAGGGACGAAGGGCCGATCGGCGTCGAAGCGTTCATGGAAGCCTGCAATTCCTATTATTATGCGACGCGCGATCCGCTTGGAGCTGCCGGCGACTTCACCACGGCGCCGGAGATCAGCCAGATGTTCGGCGAAATGGTCGGCGCGTGTCTTGCCGATAGCTGGCGGCGCGCGGGTTCGCAAAAGGACGCAATCTATGCGGAATTGGGTCCTGGCAGGGGCACTTTGGCGAGCGACGCGCTTCGTGTGCTTCACAGCGCCGGGTTCGCAGGCGAGGTCCATTTCGTCGAGACCAGCCCGATCCTTCGGGCCGTTCAAAAAGAGGCCGTGCCGAACGCTCAGTGGCATGGTTCGGTGACCGAGCTGCCGGCAATGCCGCTGCTGCTCGTCGCCAATGAATTCCTCGATGCACTTCCGGTGAAGCAGCATGTCGGCGGGATGGAACGACGGATCGGAATTGCAGGGGGCGGGCTTGCCTTCGACCGCGACGGGGAGATCACCGAAAGCTCGCCGGCGCGTGACGAAGCGGTCGCCGCGATTGCCCTTTGCCTTGCAGCGAAGGGCGGCGTCGCGCTGGTCATCGATTATGGTCACGAACGGCGCAGTGCCGGCGACACACTCCAGGCCGTGCGCGGACACGCTTTTTCGCCAGTGCTCGACAACCCCGGTGAGCAGGACTTGACCGCGCATGTCGATTTCGACGCGGTCGGGCGCGCTGCCACCGACGCGGGCGCTTTCATCACGCCCGTCGTCACTCAGTGCGAATGGCTCATTCGCCTCGGAATTGTTGCTCGCGCTCGGGCGCTGTCGAATGCAAATCCGGAACGCGCCGAGGACATTGAAAGGTCGCTTCACCGACTAATCGCGACGGACCAGATGGGTGGCCTGTTCAAGGCGATCGCGCTCCATTCGAAGGAATGGCCAGTGCCGGCGGGCTTCGAATGAATTGTCGCGACGCCACCCCTCGAGACCTGCCGGCCATCGACCGCGTCTTTCGAACGAGCTTCTGCGACACGTTTGCGCATCTCTATCGGCCCCAGGATCTCGGCCAATTTCTGAAGCAATTCTCGCTCGAGGCGTGGCGAAACGAGTTCAGCGATCCCCAATATCGTTTTCGAGTTGCCGAGGTCGATGGCGAGATAGTGGGGTTCGTAAAGCTCGGCCCAGCTTCGCTTCCGATCGAAAACCAAGCTCGAGCAATCGAGTATCGGCAGATCTACGTTCTGAAGGAGCATCACGGCTGCGGAATTGCGGCCGCCTTGACCGATTGGGCAATCGGAGAGGCGCGGCAAAGCGGAGCGCAATTTCTCTATCTCACGGTTTACGTCGACAACCACCGCGCCCTGCGCTTCTATGATCGTTATGGGTTCGAAGCTGTGGGCCGCTTCGAATTCATGGTCGGAAGCCACGCCGATGAGGACATCATCATGCGCAAGCGCCTGTGACTGGCATCGAAGTCATCCGCGCAATTTCGCTCGGAAACTCGCCCCATGGTTTCCTCGGACGTCGCGGTGGTGTCTCGAGAGGTGCCTTAGCCGGCCTCAATGTCGGATACGGAAGCAATGACGATCGTACCGCGGTCGAGGAGAACCGTGGCCTCGCGATTGCTGCGCTTCTGCGCGACGCAGAACTCGCGACCGTCCACCAGGTCCATTCCGCAGAGGTCGCTTATGTCGCGCGCCGCTGGGCGCAGGACGCGCGGCCCCATGCCGACGCAATGGTCACCGACCGGCCCAATTTGCTGCTCGGGATCCTCACCGCGGATTGTGCTCCGGTCCTATTCGCGGATTACGAGGCGGGCGTTGTCGCCGCGGCTCATGCTGGCTGGCGCGGCGCGCTCGCCGGGGTGACCGATTCGACGCTCGCGGCGATGGAGCGCTTCGGCGCGCGCCGTGCGACGATCCACGCGGCGGTTGGTCCCTGTATCGCCCAGCATCATTATGAGGTCGATGAGAAGCTTCGCGATCGCTTCCTGGAAGACGATCCTGCGAACGAGCGTTTCTTCGTTATGGGTCCCACGGGCAAGCCGCACTTCAGCCTCGAGGCGTATGTCGTCCATCGCCTCCTTTCGGGCGGCATTGAAGAGATCGAAGCGCTTGGGCTCGACACTTATGAGGACTCCGACCGGTTCTACAGCTTCCGGCGATCGACGCATCGGGGCGAATCCGATTATGGCCGCCAGCTGAGCGCAATCGCCCTTCGCGATTGACGCCTCCGAACGTGCAGCCTAGCAGGGTCGCCGGGCTGTGATTAGGGAGGCTTCGAAAAGAGGAGTCCCGATTTGCCCGACGAGAACGAACTGAGCGGCGTTTCCGAGCATAAGCGTCCGCCGCGCCCGTCGCCGACAACCATCGGCAATCACAAGCTGAAGCCCGCGACATTGATGATGGGCTATGGCTTCGATCCCGAGCTTAGCGAGGGATCTCTGAAGCCGCCGATCTTCCTGACCTCCACGTTCGTTTTTGAGAACGCCGCGGCGGGCAAGCGATTTTTCGAGGGCGTGACCGGCAAGCGCCCAGGCGGCGCCGAAGGCCTCATCTATTCGCGCTTCAACGGCCCCAACCAGGAGATCCTCGAGGATCGCCTCAGCATCTGGGAAGAGGCCGATGACGCCCTCGCTTTTTCGAGCGGCATGTCGGCGATTGCCACCCTGCTGTTGACCTTCGTCAGACCCGGAGATTGCGTCGTCCATTCCGGGCCGCTCTATGCTGCGACCGAAACTTTGATCGCGAAAATCCTCGGGCAATTTGGCGTTCACTGGGTCGATTTCCCCTCGGGCGCTACGCGCGAGGAGATCGATGCGGCGATTGTCGCCGGCAAGGAGAAGGGGCGCGTCAGCCTCATCTATCTCGAAAGCCCCGCCAACCCGACCAACCAGCTCGTCGACGTCGAGGCTGTGCGCTCCGCCCGTGACGCGGCGTTCGGATCCGATCAGCGGCCGCCGATCGCGATCGACAATACCTTCCTCGGCCCCCTGTGGGCGAAGCCGCTGTCGAGTGGAGCAGACCTTTCGGTCTACAGCCTCACCAAATATGCCGGTGGGCACAGCGATCTCGTCGCTGGCGGTCTCGTCGGGAACCAGAAGCTGATCGACCACGTGCGTTCGATGCGCAATACGATCGGAACCATCTGCGATCCGAACACGGCCTGGATGCTCCTCCGAAGCCTCGAAACGCTCGAGCTTCGAATGCAGAAAGCCGGCGAAAATGCCGAGAAAGTCTGCGAATTCCTGCGTGAACATCGAAAGGTCGAGAAGGTCGGCTATCTCGGTTTCCTCGATGAGGGTTCGCGCCAGGCGGACATCTATCGCCGCCACTGCACCGGAGCTGGCTCGACCTTCTCGCTTTATTTGAAGGGCGGCGAGAAGGAGGCTTTTGCCTTCCTCGACTCGCTTCGGATAGCGCACCTCGCGGTCAGCCTCGGCGGCACCGAGACGCTGGCGAGCGCTCCTGCTGCGATGACCCACCTTTCAGTACCCGACGAGCGCAAGGCTCAGCTCGGCATCACTCCCAACCTCGTGCGCATCTCAATTGGGGTCGAGCACGCCGACGATCTCATTGCCGACTTCGAAAATGCGCTCGAATCGGTCTAGCTGACGTTCGGTTGAATGACCTCCGTCGAAGCGCGGCGACCTTTCGTCGCTGATCTCGCGAGTTCGCCGAAGACGCGCCAACCACTGGTCGAAGGACTGCTGAACCTGTCGCCGCGGCCGGGTTACTCCATGAACGGGGATGCCTGTTAGGGAGAATGCACATGGTTGCGAAGATCCCATCGCGAGCAGCGTTCATCGCGGCGCTTCTCGCAGGTGCGCCTGCACTAGCTCAGCCAAGTCAGTCGCCTGTTACTGTCCTCGGCCATCCCGAGGCCCTGACCCGAGTAGTGCCCTTCGGCGATCTGGCTCTTGGGACAAGCGCGGGCCAAAGATCGTTGGTCCATAGGGTGAGCAGCGCCGTTCGCGAAGTCTGCCCGGATTCTGCATATGCCTACACGATCTACAAATTCGACTACGATTCTCAGGATTGCAGCAATTTCGCGTGGGCCGGCGCCCGTCCGCAAATCCGCGAGGCAATAAACGCTGCGAAATCCGGTCAGCCAATCGCCATGTCGATTGCGATCACCGGCGCAGGTCGCTGAAACGAAGGCCAGGGGCGGGCGACCGGTCCGCCCCGTCTGGGCCAGCAAGGTCTCGTCGCCGGACTCGGACGGGTAGCTACAATTCCCAATTCTCCACTTGCCAATCACGCTTCTCGGCGAGGTGGCGGAGCTTTCCGTGCGGGTTCACGGCAATGGGCTGGTCGGCCCATTCGAACGCCGGCCGGTCGGAGACGTGATCCGAATAGAAGCGCACATGACCGTGCGCGCCCTTGAGTCCCGACGCCTCGATCCAGTCGGCGATCATTCTCATCTTTGCCTGACCATAACAATTCTCACCGGCAATTGTTGCGTGGATAAGCTCATCCAGGCCGACCACCGAAGCGGTTCCGATTACATCGTCGAAGCCGAGGCGCTGTGCGATCGCGTCGGCGTAAAGGCGATATGATGCGGTCGCCAGGATGACGCGCCGTCCTTCTGCCTTGTCGCGTGCAATTGCCTTGAGCGCGCCCGGGCGGATGTTGGTCGCGACCTGCCGATCCGCAAAGCTGTCGATGAGCGGTCCCAACTGCCGCGGATGAATGGTCGGACCAAGCAGCAGGCGATGATTGATCTCCTTCAGCCGCGCTCGATCGATCAGCCGCGCGGCGTAGACGAGCATCGAAAGGATTACCAACGGAAGGAAGATCAGCCGCCACGGCGCCCGCCGAAGCGCGCAGTGAAGAAGGAATGGCGTGTAGGTAGCGTGTTTCGTGACCGTCCGGTCCATGTCGTAGATGGCGAGATCGCTCACGCCTCGCCTCGAAGGATCGCTTCGGTCAGCTCATGGTCCGAAGCTTTATCGACGTCGAGGCCGGCGAGTGGGTTGGTGAGGCGCACCGCCTTGATCGACAGGCCAAGCCTTCCCCCAAGCTGCACCAGCACCTCGTCGAGGCTAACCAGGCGAAGCGCCACGCATATCATTACCAACGGTCCAAGCAGCGCCAGAACGCGCCGCACCTTCTTTCTGTCCTGCTCCACCGACCGCCACTGCTCGATCGCCGGGACGACCGCTGAAGATCGCAGAGCGAAGAGATTGGCGCCGGTGTAGGCGCCGCCTCGAAACCGCAGCCAGGTACGGCTGGTCTGCGGTAGGCGGCGCATCAGGTTCGTCCGCTCAACGACGCCGATCGCGAGGTCGGCGCCGTCCGATTGGCCGCAGAACTCGTCTACCGTGGCGCAGTCGAGCAGCGCATGATCGGCGGTGGTTACCAAGAGCGGCCATTCCAGTCCGTTCGCCTGGACCAGATCGAGAATGGTCTCGGCGATCGTTCCCAGCGAGCGACGAACCGAGATGCGCGGGTCGTTGGGAAGCACGACCGCGATGCGGTCAGGTTCCTGGGCGAGGACCAGGAGCTTCCCGATCTTCTTACTCTTGAGCAAAGCAAGCACTGGACGGCGAACCATCGGCTCTCCGCAGATGGGGATCAGCGCCTTGAGGTCGGTTCCGAACTCATCTGTGAGCGGGTCGCGCCCGGGGCGCGAGCCGGCAAGGACGATGGCCGTCGAGCTCATCGCTCAAGCCAGGAGACGAGCTTTTCGCCCCGAGCGACGCGCTCCTTGCCCTGCGCGAGGCGCACTGCATGGAAAATCAGACTGGCGATCGTCCATCCGGCAACAAGTTCGAGCCCGAGCTCGGGTCGGCGGAACAGCAGCGCAACGCAAAGGATGACCATGTTGGGGTTGCGCCGTGCAGTGACGAGACGGAACTTGCTGTCGATGGGCTGCCAGACATGCATTTCCATGCCGAGCTGCTTGATGAACAGGCCTTCGATGATCCGCTGCGCGACATAGCCGCCGAAGATCGCGAGCAGCACCATAGTCGAGAACACGGGCTCGAGCGGGCGGCCGTACGCCGCGAGCCCGTGAAGCCATGCCCAGTACCAGAAGGGCGGGTGGACGAGGTCGATCCCGTGGTCGAACACCTCGCCCCATTTCGATGAGGACCCGGTTACTCGGGCCAGCTTCCCGTCGACCGTGTCGAGCACCATGAAGGTGAACCCCGAAACCACGCCCCACCAATATTCACCCTGCCAGAAGAGGTAGAAGGCGAGGACGCACAGGATTGCTCCGATCAGGGTGACGAAATTGGGAGCGATTCCGGCGCGCGCCGCCCAGCGGGTCAGATAGAAAGCGGGCTTTCGCCAGAGGTAGAGCGTCAGGACATCCGTGACGCCCTTGTACGCGGCATCGTAAGCGGCACGCTCGACCGGGTCGGGATTGTCGGGATCGAGCTGCAGCACGAACGGCCGTTCCCGTTTCCTCAGCTCAGTATAACTGAGCTCCGCCGTCTCGGCAGGAAGGATGTCATAGCCTTCGACGATCTCGTGATGCTCAAGGCTCGAGGCCGCCGCTGCAGGGTCTGCGTCTGCCGGGACATGGGCCATCACGGGCTTGCCTCCAAGCGTCAGAATCGTGCGTTGACGCCTCCCGCATCGCCTTCAGCCACGCGGGGTCCCAGGCGTAGCGCATGCTTGCCAACAATATTGCTCGTCCTGCCTCGGGAGCGTCCGCGACCTCAAGCCCGGCATTGGTAGCCAGCCTGAATGCGCGCTCGCGGGCCCCGGTGCCGAATGGCCGCGCGGAATTGGCCCCGACGGGCACAAACAACAGGGGCGGCTCGCTCGCCATGGCGGCGGCATAGTGAGCACCTCAGCGGCAGGAAAGGGGGCTGGTTAACCTGCCGTCTTGCCCAGATAGCGTGAATCGCGCATCAGTCTGCCCGCATGGCCGAACTCGACGTGCATGAGGGGGATAACCCGGAAGGCTCGGTTTACCGGGTTGCGGGCGCATTGACGATCACTCGAGCAGCGACCACGCAGCGCGAGATCGATGCGATGCCCGACCCGCTGACCATCGACCTCTCCGAGATCAGCCGCATGGACACGGTCGGCGCGTGGATCGTCTACCGGACTGTTCGCGATCGCGGCGCGAAGGTGATCGGAGCAAGCCGCGACGAGGTCAGCCTGCTGAAGCAGGTCAAGGATTTCGACGCGCCGGCACGAGTGGTCCCCGAGCAACCCGGCGGCGGCACCCGTGCGCTGATCGAACTCGGGGAATGGGTAACCGAGACCGGGCGAACGCTCCTTGGACTGCTCGGCTTCTTCGGAGCGACTCTCGTTGCCTTCGCGAACGTGATCCGCCGTCCCAGACGGTTTCGTGTGAATGCCGTCATTCAACGCTTCGACGTGGTCGGCGTTCGAGCGCTTGGGATCATCGGGCTGATGAGCTTTCTCATCGGGATCGTGATTGCTCAGCAGGGCTCGGTCCAGCTCGCCCAATTTGGCGCGGAGATCTACACGATCAATCTCATCGGCCGGATCACGGTCCGCGAGCTCGGGACTCTGATGACCGCAATCATGGTCGCGGGCCGCTCGGGCTCTGCGTTCGCAGCGCAGCTCGGAACCATGAAGATCACCGAGGAAATCGACGCGATGCGGACCATCGGTGTTTCGCCTGTCGAGGCGCTCGTATTGCCACGCATCATTTCAGCGGTGGTGATGATGCCGCTGCTTTCCTTCTGGGCGATGCTCCTGGCACTAATCGGCGGCGGCGTCTTCGTCTGGCTCTCGCTGGAAATCCCTCCGATCACCTACATCCAGCGGCTGCATGACGTGATTCCGCTCACCGACCTCTGGGTCGGCCTCATCAAGGCGCCGGTATTCGGGTTCATCATCGCGCTCGCTGGCTGCTTCCAGGGCATGCTCGTCGAGGGGAACAGCGAAGAGGTCGGCACCCGCACAACCACCGCCGTCGTTCAGTCGATCTTCTTGGTCATAGTGATCGATGCTGTCTTTGCTGTCTTCTTTTCGAATATCGGGTGGATATGACGCTCGTCCCGAAGAAGCTCGACCCGACCACGATCCCGGACGGCTGCAAGCCGGTCATCGAGGTTCGGGGTTTGAGCAACAGCTTCGGCGAGCAAGTGATCCACCAGAATCTCGACCTCACTGTCTGCCGAGGCGAGATCCTTGGCGTCGTTGGAGGCTCGGGCACCGGCAAGTCGGTCCTGCTGCGCTCGATCATCGGTCTTCAGACGCCCCTCACGGGCGCAATCCAGGTCCTTGGCGAGAACATGATCGGTCGCGACGAGGACGAAGCAAAGAATATCCGGCGCCGCTGGGGTATCCTGTTCCAGAACGGCGCCCTCTTCTCGACTCTCACCGTCGCCGAGAATGTCGAGGTGCCGATCAAGGAATATTTTCCCTATTTGAAGCCGCCTCTGCTCGACGAGATTGCATCCTACAAGATTGCCATGGGCGGGCTTCCGGCGGACGCGGGACCGAAATTTCCGTCGGAGCTGTCGGGCGGAATGGTCAAGCGCGCCGGTCTTGCTCGCGCCCTCGCCCTCGATCCCGAGTTGCTCTTTCTCGACGAGCCAACCGCAGGCCTCGACCCGATTGCCGCCGCAGCGTTCGACGAGCTGATTAAGTCGCTCCAGAAACGGCTCGACCTTACCGTCTTCCTGATCACCCACGATCTCGATACGCTCCATGCCATCTGCGATCGCATCGCGGTTCTTGCGGACAAGAAAGTTGTGGCGGTCGGAACGATCCCGGAACTATTGGCTTTAGACCATCCTTGGATACAAGAATATTTCAATGGACCGCGGGGGCGAGCTGCGGCCGACAGCTATGAGCGTGAGGTCACGGCCTGATGGAGACCCGGTCGAACTATGTAATGGTAGGCGCGGTGACGGTCGCGCTTCTGATCGGCACTTTGCTATTCATCGTCTGGCTCGCCGGCCTCTCGGGCAACACGAACAAATGCTACGACATCTATTTCCCGGCGGTCGGCGGCATCGACAAGGGATCGAACGTCAGCTTCTCCGGCGTTCATGTCGGAAGCGTCGAGAAGGTCTCGCTGCTCCCCAACCGACCCGAGTTCGTCTGGGTACGGATCAACGTCGACCCGCAGACTCCGGTCCTCGAAGGGACGACCGCCGAAATCCATAGTGTCAGCCTGGCGGGCGCTAACGAGATCCAGTTGAACGGCGCGCAGCGCGGCCGGCCGCCGATCAATCAGATGGGGCCGCAGGGGTGTCCGGTGATTCCGGCCAGTTCGAGTGGTCTTAGTGCTTTGCTCAACAGCGCGCCGGAACTGCTGGCACGAATTCAGACGCTAACCGAGCGCCTGACCGAGCTTCTGAGTGACAAGAACCAGAATGCGATCTCCGACATTCTCGAAAATATCGATGCTACCACCGGAGTTCTCCGGCAGCGCGCTCCAGAAATGGCCGACACGATCGCTGAGCTGAAGGTGACCGCGCATAATGCCGGCATAGCCGCCAAAAACATTGCGGCCCTGTCGAACAATGCCAACCAGCTGGTCAGTGGGCCTGGTCGCCAGGCCGTCGAGAACCTCAACCTGGCGATCGTCTCGGCGAAGCAGGCGGCCGACAATCTCGACGCGATGGTCAGCGACGCACGGCCCGGAGTACAGAATTTCAGCAAATCGACATTGCCCGAAGCCAATAAGCTGGTCCGCGACCTCAGGCAACTTTCGCAGTCGCTCCAGCAGGTTTCGGACCGCGTCAATCGGCAGGGCATTGGCGGCGCAATCGGGCCGCAGAAGCTGCCCGACTACAACCCGGGGAAACGCAAATGATGCTGCGTAGATTGGTTCCGGCAATCGCCGCCGCCGCGCTTGGCGGCTGCTCGCTCGGCGGTCTCGTTGGCGGCGGTAAAGGTCCCGCCATGCTCGAAACGCTGACGCCTGAAGCCCCCGATCCAGGGAATGTCGCGCGCAGCGCTTCAGCGGGCCAGACGGTCACCGTCGAATTACCAATGATCTCGAACGAGCTCCATACGGTGCGCGTTCCGGCCCAGGTTTCACCGACGGAAGTTCAATATGTGACGAACCTGCAGTGGGTCGACACGCCTGACAGGCTGTTTCAGAATCTCATAGAGGAGACGGTGCGGCGCACCACGAACCGCGTCGTGCTCGATCCAAACCAGACCGGGTTCGATCCTGGTATCGTGCTTCACGGCGAGATTGGCCGTTTCGGATATGATTCGCAGTCCGGCGAGGTCATCGTCGCTTATTATGGCTCTCTCGCGGCGCCCGATGGAACGGTCCGGGTTCGACGTTTCACGGCCTCGGCGCCGGCCGACGGTACTGGTCCGTCAGTCGGACCGGCACTCAACCGCGCTGCAAACGAGGTCGCCCGGCAAATCGCGCAGTGGATTGGCGGTTAGAGCCGCTCACGCAAGGCTCTTGGACACCTGTTCGTAGACGTCCTTCGACAGACCCGGCGTCGCAGCGATCCGCTCCAGCTCATCGCGCATCATCGCCGCGCGCCTCGGCTCTAGCCGCCGCCAGCGGCCAAGCGGTGGAACCAGCCGCGCAGCGATTTGCGGATTGAGCTGGTCGGCCGCGATGATCATGTCGGCGACGAACGCATAGCCTCGCCCGTCGGCGGAGTGGAAAGCCCAATGATTGCCTGCGAACGTGGCCGCTAGCGAACGGAGGCGGTTCGGGTTCGTCATCGTGAAGTCGGGGTGTTTCGCGAGTTCCAGCACCTTGTCGACCGTGTCATTGCGCTGAGCGGCGGCCTGGAGCCCAAACCATTTGTCGAGGACGAGCGGGTCGTCGTGGAACCGCCGGTAGAAAGAATCGAGTGCGGCTTCGCGTTCGGGCGCATGAGTTGAAACGAGTATTCCGAGCGCGCCCTGGCGGTCGGTCATATTGTCGGCGGCGTCGAATTGCGACTTCGCGAGTTCGTGCGGCTTGCCCTTCGTCGGCTTCGGCAATGAAGCCAAGAGCCACCGTTCGCAGGCGGCGAACGCCTTTGGCTTGGGGCGAAAGATCATCGTTTTTCGGGCTGTCGCCGCAATGCGCTGCAATGAGCTCGTCCTTGAGCGCCGTACCGATCGCCGCTCTTAAACGGTCGCGCGCCGAGTGGATCGCATCGGGGTCGATGATCTCCATCCGCTCCGCGAGCAAGGTATCGCTCGGGAGCAGAATCGCCTCCGCCTTGAAGGCCGGATCGAGCGAATTCGACGTCAGAGTAGCTCCGATCGCCCGGATAACCGGCTCGGCGTCGAGTTCATCGCCGCGCGCGGCCGAAATCAACGCGCGCATCATCAGCTCCTGAATCGCCTCGTAGCGCGCGAACGGGTCGGTATCAGCATGGGCCAGGCGCTCGAGTTCGCCGGCGCCGCGTTCGACCTCCATCACGACAGGAGCCGAGAAATTCCGATTGATCGAGAGCAGTGGAAGCTCGGTCACATTCTCGAAGGTGAAGCTCTGGCTTTCCTGATCGAGGACGACGAGCTGCTCAGGTGAGATCTCGGCCCCCGTCTCGCTGCCGATCAGCGCCGTTTTGAGCGGGATCGGCATCGGCTTCTTCACGCTCTGGCCCGGAGTGGGGTCGAGGCGCTGCTCAAGATGCAGAGTCGCAGTGTTTTTCGCTGGATCATGTTCGAGCCGCGCTCGGACCTTCGGAGTGCCGGCCTGCGAATACCAAATCTTGAATGGCTCGAGGTCGAAACCGCTCCCCTCCTCAAGCGCCGCAACGAAGTCGTCGCAGGTCGCCGCCTTGCCATCCTCGCGGTCGAAATAGAGATCGGTGCCGGCGCGGAACTTGTCTGCTCCAAGCAAGGTGTGGAACATTCCGATGACCTCGGCGCCCTTGTTGTAGACGGTCGCGGTGTAGAAGTTCGAGATCTCGATATAGCTGTCGGGGCGTACCGGATGAGCGAGCGGGCCCTGGTCCTCAGGGAACTGGACGGCGCGGAGCACCCGGACATCCTCGATCCGCTTGACCGCGGGACTTCCGACGTCCTTCGAGAAGCTCTGGTCCCTGAAGACGGTGAAACCCTCCTTGAGGCTCAGCTGGAACCAGTCACGGCAGGTCACTCGGTCGCCCGACCAATTATGGAAATATTCGTGCGCGACAACCCGGGCGATATTGTCGAAGTCGGCGTCGGTAGCCGTCTCCCGGTCGGCCAGGACATATGCCGAGTTGAAGATGTTGAGGCTCTTGTTCTCCATCGCGCCCATGTTGAAATCGCTCACTGCGACGATGTTGAACTGGTCGAGGTCGTATTCGCGGCCGTAGACCTTCTCGTCCCAGGCCATGGCGAGCTTGAGGCTGTCCATCGCGTGCTGAGTCTTGGTGAGGTCCGACTTTCGAACCCAGATGGCGAGATCGACCTTGCGATTGCTCATCGTCGTGAAGCTGTCGCGATTGGCTTCGAGGTCGCCGGCGACAAGCGCGAACAAATAGGACGGCTTGGGAAAGGGATCCTCCCACTGTGCCCAGTGACGCCCGTTGGCACTCTTGCCTGCATCGGTTCGGTTGCCGTTCGACAAAAGCACCGGGAATCGCCCGGCGTCGCCCTCCATTCGAACACGGTATTTTGAGAGGACGTCGGGGCGATCGGGGAAGAAGGTGATGCGCCGGAAACCCTCGGCCTCGCACTGGGTACAGAGCATCCCGTTGGAGGCGTACAAACCCATCAACTTGGTGTTTGCGGCCGGGCGGATATCGACCTCGGTCTCGATCGTGGCTCTCTCGCCCTCAAGATCGATCACCAGCTGTGAGCCTTCCATCCGGTACTGGGCCAGCTGGCCGTCGACCTTGACCGACAAGAGCTCGAGCTCGCCGCCGTCCAGGCGCAGCGGCTGCAGATGATCGCCGCGACGAACGACTTCGAGAATCGTTCGGACGCGCGTCCGCTCAGTGTCGAGATCGAAGTCGAGACGAATCTCAGGAACGGTCCAGTCCGGCGCCTGATAGTCCTGGCGCCGGATCGCGAGATGCGTGGGCGCGGGCGGCGCTTCGACGCTCTGCGCATCGGTGAGCGTATTGGTTCGAACGTCAGCCATTTCGGCGACTTAGGCGTCGCAATTCGGCGCCACAACCCAAGCCTTGGCTGGCGCTGCTCGATGACTCGAGCGCCAACCAGGTGTAAGCGCCTAGCGAGCCGCGATGAACCACTATCGCGCGCGAAGCGTTGAACGGACATCCCGAGCGAGGAGAAGGTCATGAGCGGCTTTGAAAACGTCCGCGAGCACATGGAAGTCATCGGCGCCGACGGCGTCCATTTGGGCACCGTCGACCGGGTCGAGGATAATCGCATCAAGCTCATCCGCGCCGACAGCGGCATGGCCCATGAGCAGCATCATCATTTCATTCCCAAGGGCCTGGTCGCCGACGTCGAAGGTGACAAGGTCCGCCTCAGCGCCAACGCCGACGTCGTCGCCGACTTGTTCGAACAGGAAGAAAGCGGACAATCGCTCGACGAAGCGCACCAATGACTTGATCCCGCCCTCCCTCGCGCTCAAAGGCGCAAGGGGAGGGCGCGAATGCTGAAATCGATATTCCTGCTGGGACTGGCCCTTGGCGTGGCTGCGTGCGGCCAATCGCCCGGGAAGAATGAAGCGGACAATGCCGCCGCTGGAAACGCAGCTGCTAGCCCGAAGCCCCGAGCTGCTTATTGCTTTTTCCAGGATTCCGCGACGAAGGCCTGGAAGGCAAGTCTCGACAAAAATGGCAACGTCGTCGTCAGCGGCAAGGGCCTTGCCGAGGACCGCCGCTACAAGACGATACTCTCACCAGCGACCGTCACGGGAACTACCGCGCAAATTGCACCGACGCTCGCACCCAACGATACGGGTTTCTCATCCCCGGATAATTGGTGGGCGATGAGCCAGACCATAACCGGCAGCAAGGCCGTAACGATGGTAACCGTGAAGTGCGGGGACGACACAATCACCACGCTCTCGGTGCCGCGCCAAAAATAAGCGCCGGACGGTCGCCGGCGTTATTGAGGTCGACCCCGAAAACGCTCACGAAGGATATATGAAGCGCCAGGAGGTGACGGAGTCGCCGGCGGGCAGATGGACGCGTCCGGAGGATTACCTCCGTTCGTTCGCGCGCAAGCGCGCGCAGCGCCGCGAACGAAATGCGCGCGGCCGGTACCGAGCCCGAATCTCCGCGGCTGTTGCTGTCGACACTGCCCTTTCTGGCACTGATCGCGCTGCTCGGCGTGCTTGCGGTCGCGATCATGATCATTGCGTATCCAGGAACCCAGCCCGATCACTTTGCATCGGCCCCTGCGCAAAAGCAGCAGGGCATCGCACCGCCGGGGTGGTTCGAGGAGGCGCAGCGCGACTTTCATCACTGACGCCTTGCCTGTGGCTAAGATCATGAACGGCGCTTTCGCGCATGCCAACCTCTAGAGCTCGAACGGTTCATGTTAATGCAAGCTCGCCAAGCGGAAGGGTGGGTTATGGCCGTGGGCGTACCCGTCACTCTTTTCCTGCTCGCCCAGGTTGCTGCGCAGGCGCCGAGCCCCACACCGCCGACCAACGCGCCGGTTGCGCGGCCCTCGGCTACGCCTGACAAATGCGCTCCGCAGAGCTCCGACAGCAACGTGATCGTGATCTGCAGCGAGCGTCAGGAAGGCTACCGGCTCAATCCCGACGTGATGAAAGCCCATAAAGAGGCGAAGAGCGCCGGGCGGCCGGTGCGGCCCGGCGGAACTGCTATTCCGGACTGCGCCCATGTTGGACCGGCCCCGTGCATGAACGCAGGCATCAACCTTATCGGAATGGCGCTAACGGCCGCTGAAATGGCGAAGCGAGTGGCGAGCGGCCAGGAAATCGGAAGCATGTTCCAGACCGACCCGACGATGAGCGAATATCAGATCTATCAGATTGAGAAGCAGAGGCGGGAGGTCGAGGAAGCGCAAGCGGCTGCTGAGGCCGCTGCTGCAAAAGCCAAGGCGGCCGCTAGCGCGCCGACCGTTCCCAGCCCGGTATCGGCGACGGGCGCGCCTCAACAGCAATAATCAGCAGTGCCAGCCGCTGCCCGACCACCACATCCGGTCGGGGTCGCACGAGCCCCGTTCGCGCTGCTCCTGAACCCAGCGCGGGTAGGCGCGGTCAGGGCGGTCATTCCACCAATCGTTGCCGCTGTCAGCCCGCCAGTCGCGGTCGTCGTACGAACTCTGAAGGTCATAGCCGCCCCAGACCGCAGCTCTGTCGTCGCCGCCGCGCTGCGAACGGTGGTTGAAGCTGTGCCCATGGCGGAACTGCGGCGGCCCGCTCGGGATGCCGATGCCGATCGGGTGGTCGGCTATGGCCGGCGCCGCCGGAATTGCGAATGCGGCAAGCGATGCCGCGGCAAGCAACAGACGAACCATCCCATCTGCTCCTTCAAGTCTGTGACGGAGCCGTAACGCCGGAGCGAGGAAAAGGTCGCAGTTATTTCCAGAGTTGGAGCGACTTGATCCCGGCGCGAAGCTGCGGGTCGTCGGCGGTGTGGCTAAGGATGCGCTCGGCGAGTTTCCAACTGCGCCGGACGCGTCCGCGCCGCCACACGTCGCTGACCCATACCCGTCCCGACCAGTCACGGTCGTCCATGGTCGCCTCGATTTCGAGGGGAGCTGCGAAGACCGCGACCGTGCCCAAATCGCGAACGTAAACCTCGCCAAAACGGTAGGACGAACAGCGATAGCGTTGTGCTGCCGCCTCGAGCCAGCTTGGCCGGTCGAGAATCGCAGGCGGCTTCGACGCCGCGAGGAACATGAAGTCCTTCGCGGTCAGGCTCTTCATCGCTTTGGCATCGCCGTAAGTCCACGCGCGCATCCAGCGATGTTCCATGGTTTCGATAATCGACGCAATATCGGCCATAACGCGCAACGCCCCTAAAGGAGCGGCGGCGCGGCGCAAGTCAGGCGTGCTCTGGCGTCGCCTGAGCCGGCACTGCGTGAGCGAACATTGCCCTTTCGTATTGCGCGCGGCTGCTGATCGCCATCCGGTTCCAGGCGTTGATAGAAGTCGCCGCAAGCGTCAGCCAGCCGATCTCCTCCAGGCTGAAATGACCTTTCAGATTTTCGAAGCTCTCCTTCGTCGCGCCGCTGTCGGCGATCAAAGTCACTTCCTCGACCCAGGCGAGGGCAGCGCGTTCCTTGTCCGAATAGAGGGTCGATTCCTGCCACGCATCCAGGAGCGTCAGCCGTTCGACCCGCTCGCCGTCGCGCAACGCCTCGTCGGTATGCATCGCGATGCAAAAGGCGCATCCGTTGATCTGCGATGCGCGCAGCTTGAGGAGGTGGAGGAGCTTCAACTCGACGCGCTGGGTAATCAGCCCTTCGAGCTGGAGGAAGTGACGGTAGGCTTCCGGTGCTATCTTCGAAAGGTCCATGCGCAGCGGTTCGGCGGTCATCGCGTCCTCCATTCCGTCGGGTGAGCGGGTAGGCCCGAATTAGGATGGCGGGCCCATGGATCAAGGCTGACCAAGGACGGTCGGGCAAATTCATTGGGGTTCGAAGTAACCGCTCGGTAATCCCGCGCGCGTAAATATCTGCCGGTGATCAAGATCAAGCGTTCGAATATTCGCCGCAAGACGGTGGAGGCGCGCCCATCGCGGATCAGGCGGGAGCCTCCGGCCGTGGTCGTGCAGAAGGCGGTCAATCCCTATCCGACAGAACGCGAGATCTGGACGGTGGTGATCGGCGTCCTTCTGTTCGCGATCGCGATTGCGCTCGTCACTTTCGGGGTAAGCGACGTCACCAGCCATTGATTGGCGCCAAATCGTCCCGGCCCCCGCTCATTGGCATCCTCGTGGAACGAGGCCCTAAGCCGCAGATCAACAGCCTTGCGGCCCGAAAGCGCGGTCAGCGGTTGGTCAGACGGCTACGGCGGTCGCCGATGAATTGCTCGCGATCGACCGCCACAGCTTCATCGACCCGTCATCCTGCCGTTTGAAGATCGCGATCCAGGTCCCTTGCTCGTTCGTGCGGCCGCCCTGCGGGAGTGTGACGATGAAGGTATATGGCGCCTCGAAGACGGCGAGGTCGCCGGCCGTGGCGACGGTCACCTTCTCCTGGCCGAGCTGCCAGTCGACCTTCGCGGCGGCCATCTGCGCCTTCATCCCCGCTTGGTCGGCCGCGGGGCCGATCGTGTTCGGCGTGCCGTGATATACGCCGACATAATCCGGCGCATCATAGGCGGCCGCTGCATTAGCGTCCTGGGCGTTGTAGGCGGCAACCACCGCCAGCGCATCCTTTCGGACCTGGGACGCGACGTCGGCCTGGGCGTGCTGCCGGGCGCAGCCGGCGGCGGTCGCGAGCAGCAGCAGCGCGCAAAGAGCGCGTTTGGTCATTAGCTTGCCCTTTTCTGGTCGGCTCGCCGCAACTATTCCGCCGCTACGCCAGCGGCTTCGAACATGTCCGGACCATCCTCACCGCCGGGACCATCGTTTGCAGCAGCTTCTGCCTTTGCCTTCATTCGACGATCGAAATTGTCCCACACCTCGTTCCAGTTCCCTCGAGTGGCAGCCTTCGAATATTCGGTCGCTCGGGTCTCGAAGAAATTGGCGTGCTCGACTCCATTGAGGATCGGCGCAAGCCATGGGAGCGGATGATCGTCGACCATGTAGATGGGGGCAAAGCCGAGTTGGCCCAGTCGCCAGTCGGCGATGTAGCGAATGTATTTCTTGATCTCTTTCGGGCTCATGCCGTTGACGGGCCCCATCTCGAACGCGAGGTCGATGAACGCATCCTCGAGCCTGACGGTCTTCTGACAGGCGTCGATTACAGCTTCCTTGACCGCGGGGGTCAGGCAGTCGCGCTCCTTCACGAAGGTATGGAAGAGCTTGATGATGCCTTCGCAGTGGAGGCTTTCGTCGCGGACTGACCAGCTGACGATCTGGCCCATGCCCTTCATCTTGTTGAAGCGCGGGAAGTTCATCAGCATTGCGAAACTCGCGAACAGCTGCAGCCCCTCGGTGAAGCCGCCGAACATGGCGAGGGTCTTGGCGATGTCTTCGTCGGTGTCGACTCCAAATTGCTGAAGGTAATCGTGCTTGTCCTTCATCTCCTTGTACTGGAGGAAGGCCGAATATTCGCTCTCGGGCATGCCGATCGTATCGAGGAGGTGCGAGTAAGCCGCGATGTGCACCGTCTCCATGTTGGAAAAGGCGGTAAGCATCATCTTGATCTCGGTCGGCTTGAACACACGGCCATATTTGTCGTGGTAGCAATCCTGCACCTCGACGTCGGCCTGGGTGAAGAAGCGGAAGATCTGGGTAAGGAGGTTGCGCTCGTGCGCGGTGAGCTTTTGCGCCCAGTCGCGGCAATCCTCGCCCAGCGGCACTTCCTCCGGCATCCAGTGGATCTGCTGCTGGCGCTTCCAATATTCGAACGCCCAGGGATATTCGAACGGCTTGTACGACTTGGACGCGGATAGGAGGGACATGGGCTTACTCCTCAGGAGCTGAATATAGGGAAGAGGCGGGCTTTTTCCGAAATGCGATCGAGGGTCACGACTGAGTCCCTCCGAACAGGATTGCGGTGGCGATCGCCGCAAAGATTGGCACGAGGCCAACGATCGCACCGATGATCGAGACCGTGCGATGGCGCCGGTTGCCGTGGCGCTGTGACCAGGCGATGAGATATAAGCTGCCCGACGAGGCGGCGGCGAGGCCAATGTCCGAGCGCCAGTCCCTGAACTTGAAGTCGGCGAGATGGTCATAGACCACGAACGCGCCGACGGCGGTGATCATCGCCGCCGCTGCTGCGCCGACGCGGATCCAATGGGCGCGCGTCTTGCTGATGATCAGGCGCCAGCAGAGGACTCCAATCGGAACCAGCATGAGGACGAGGAAAACGATCCCGAACATCAGCGGCGAACGCTCGTTACGCCCTTGCGGGCGCCCACTCCGAACACGACGATGCCGAGGAAAAAGCCGAAATCGTACCAGCCGCCGCTGTTTGGCACCGCGTAGATCGCGACCTTGTCCGTGAACAGTGAAACGCACCACGCAACCGGGAAGATGAAGCCGTGCCACAGGCCGAGCCAGAATCCGGGCGCGTTCGGCGCGACCGCGCTCGGCGACTGGGTTGCAGCGCAGCCGCGAGCTGAGCAAGCAGGTGGGAAGGCTGAGTTTCATTGGTGCCGTGCCCGCATCATGTCAGCCTCCGCCTGGCTCGGATGATAGTCGAGACCGCCGAGCGCATGAATTGCGACGATCACGCCGACGACGAGCAGGATTACCGCGCCCTGGTTGCCGTAACTGTTCTCGTCGGTCGGCTTTCGCCGATAAAAGACGATCCCAGCGCCGAGCAGCAGCACGGCGACGACCAGCTCGATCATGCGGCTGATCGTCACTGCGCGCCCCGGGCCAGTGTCGCGACCTGGTCGAGGCGGCTGGCATAATTCTCAATCACTGCGGCGGTGCGAAGGACGTATGTGCGCGCATCATCGAAGCGGCGCTGCTCGATCCCTTCGCGCACACCCGGCAGAGTCTTGGCGCCGTAACCGGTGAGCGTACCCGGGGCATAGATGAGGTTCTTGTACCAGGACCGGCCGGGAAGACCCGCTGGATCGATCAAGAGCTGGTCGATGGGACCGAGGCTGGCGTTGATGCGAGCCTGAATTGCGGACGGTAGCCGCTCTTCGTGGTCGAGCAACGCGTCGGCAGCCGCTGCGGCACGCTGCAGATGATCAGCGGCGTTCTGAAGCGGAAGCATGTCGATCAGCGGAGTGATGCCCTTGTCGGCAGGAGCGAGGGTTGGATCGTAAGGTGAAGCTGCGAGCTTGAAGACGCCTTCGCGACGAACGTCGGCAAGCGTTCGATCCTTTTCGCGCTGCTTGGTCGCGAGATCCATCACCTGATCGACATAATGCGACACAATATTCGCGAAATCCGAATAACGCGCGGGTATTCGGGGCGCATCGGCCGCGCGCATCACGAGCCGGCCGACGACTTTCGAAAGGGTCGCGCCGTAGGCAAGGCCAGGGTCGTCGAAATGCATCACGTGATAAAAGGTGTCGTAGGCCGAGTGATAGCTGCCTCCGGACGAGCCCTCCCCTCCGAAACCGAGGTCGATCGACGAAATTCCGAGATGCTGCACGAACGGCGAGTAATCGGAGCCTGAGCCAAGTGCTCCCAACGGAAGGTCGCCGCCCGACTTAACGGCATCGACGGCGTCCGAACGCTCGGAATCCGGGTTGGAGTAGCTGCCTGCGACGATCCTCGCGCGGGCTCGCGCCGCTACCGATACTCCGGTTTGCGGGTCGAGCACGTCGTTCGCAGCCGCATCGACGAAATGCTGGAGGTCATGACTTCCCTCAGCGTTCAGGAAGCCGCGTCCGTTGCTGTCCGTGTTGATATAGAGGAGCGCCTTGGCTTTGAGCTCGGCGGCGTGGGTTTCGGACCACTCGGTCGATCCCAGGAGGCCCGGCTCCTCGCCGTCCCAGCTTGCGTAAACGATTGTCCGAACCGGTCGCCAACCCTGTCGGTAGAGGTCGCCCATCGCTTTGGCTTCGTTCATCAGAGCGACCTGGCCCGTCAGCGGATCCGAGGCGCCGAAGACCCAGCCGTCACGGTGATTTCCGCGAACGATCCATTGGTCGGGATAGACCGCTCCATGAAGCATTGCGATGACATCGTAGATCGGCTTCAGCGACCAGTCGGACCGGACCGCGAGATGGATCCGAACGGCGTCGGTTCCGCCCCAGTGATAAGCCAGCGGAAGCCCGCCGCGAGCGCTTCCGGTGACGACTGGGCCCTGCAAGCCGCCAATGATCTTGGATGCGTCGGCATAGGAGATTGGGAGCGTTGGAATGTGCAGCAAAGTGGGTGCTTCCGCGCGTGTCAGCCGCTTGGCATCGGTGGTTGCACCGACGCCCGGAGTGAGTGGGTCGCCGGGGAACGTCGTCATGTCGGCGACCGACCCGCGCTGGACGCCGCCCGCCGGTCGCGCGCCGCCCTTCGGGAACGGATCGCCTCCGGCATAGCCATCGTCAGAAGGGTCGGAATAAATCAGGCATCCGACCGCGCCATGCTCCTGCGCGAGCTTCGGCTTGAGGCCGCGCCAGCCGCCGCCGTAGCGAGCCAGCACGATCTTGCCCTTGACGCTGATTCCGCGCTCTTCGAGCGCGTCATAATCATCGGGCATTCCGTAATCGACGTAGACTATTGGTGCGGTGACATCGCCGTCACCCTGATAGGCGACATAAGGCGGAAGCGCCTTCGCGAGCATTGCCGGAGTGGTGCTCGGGTCTTCGGCGACTGGAGGCTCCTGTCCACCGAGCGTGACATGCTCGGGCGTTATGAGCTCGAGCGTCGTCGAAATGGGAGTTGGATAGAGAACCTCGAACTGCTCGATATGAGCGTCCCAGCCCCATTGTTTGAACAGCGTCAGCTCCATCTCAGCATTCGCTTTGTCGTGCGGCGATCCGACATTGTTCGGTTCGGAGGACATCTGCTGCAGCCATTGCTGCTGGTCCGCTGCGCTGATCAGCGCGTCGAAGCTTTTCTCGAGCGACTGGGTATCGGTAGGCGGAGCAGCAATCGCCGGCGATGAGAGACTGGCGAACGCAACCGACGCGAGCAACGCGTGCTTCATCCCCTGAACTTGCTCCATCCGAAGGCGAGGGTGGCGGCTGTCAGGACCAAATCCACCGCGATGACGGCGACCAGCACTGCTCCGGCGCCCTTCGCGAATTTGCGAAGCTTCAGAGCCCTTATTGACATGCCAGGCACTCGTCATAGTCGGTAGACGACGTGAGCGGGATTTCCTTCAATTCGGGCGTATTGTCGGCCTCGACGCCGCCCGCGAAGCCGGCACGTTGAACGGACTTCGAGCGCAGGTAATAGAGTGACTTGATGCCGAGCTCCCAAGCGCGGAAATGCAGCATCATCAGGTCCCACTTGTCGACGTCGGCTGGGATGAAGAGGTTCAAGGACTGCGCCTGATCGATGAAGGGGGTGCGGTCCGCTGCGAGCTCGATCAGCCAGCGTTGGTCGATCTCGAAGCTGGTCTTGAACACGTCCTTTTCTTCCTGAGTCAGGAAGTCGAGGTGCTGGACGCTGCCGTCCTGCTCGAGGATCGAGTTCCAGACGGTCTGACTGTCCTTCGACTTTTCCTTCAGAATCTTCTCAAGATACGGGTTCTTGATCGAGAAGGAGCCCGACAGGGTCTTGTGAGTGTAGATATTGGCCGGGATCGGCTCGATGCATGCGCTGGTGCCGCCGCAGATGATCGAGATCGACGCGGTCGGTGCGATCGCCATCTTGCAGCTGAAGCGCTCCATCACGCCCATGTCCATCGCGTCGGGGCAGGGGCCGCGCTCCTTTGCGAGCATCATCGACGACTGGTCGACCTGAGAGCGGATATGTTTGAAAATCTTGAGGTTCCAGCTCTTTGCCATCGCGCCTTCGAACGGGAGGTTCCGAGCCTGCAGGAATGAGTGGAAGCCCATGATTCCAAGGCCGACCGAACGCTCGCGCTCAGCGGAATATTTGGCGCGCGCCATCTCATCGGGAGCCCGCGCGATATAGTCGGAAAGGACGTTGTCGAGGAATCGCATCACGTCCTCGACGAACTGCTTGTCCTTGTTCCACTCGTCCCAAGTTTCAAGGTTCAGGGACGACAGGCAGCACACCGCGGTTCGGTCTGCGCCGAGATGATCGCGGCCGGTTGGAAGCGTGATTTCCGAACAGAGGTTCGAAGTCGAAACCTTAAGACCGAGGTCGCGGTGATGTTTCGGCATCGCCTTGTTCACCGCGTCGATGAAGATGATGTAGGGCTCGCCCGTCGCGAGACGGGTTTCGACGAGCTTCTGGAAGAGCGAGCGGGCGTCGACAGAACCGCGCACACTTCCGTCCTTTGGCGACTTCAATTCGAACTCGGCGCCGTCGCGCACCGCCTGCATGAATTCGTCGGTGATGAGCACGCCGTGGTGGAGGTTCAACGCCTTGCGGTTGAAGTCGCCCGACGGTTTTCGGATCTCGAGAAACTCCTCGATCTCGGGGTGCGAGACATCGAGGTAGCAGGCGGCCGACCCGCGACGTAGCGAGCCCTGGCTGATCGCCAGCGTGAGGCTGTCCATCACGCGAACGAACGGAATGATTCCGCTGGTCTTGCCGTTGAGGCCGACCGGCTCGCCGATGCCGCGCACGCGGCCCCAATAGGTGCCGATGCCGCCGCCCTTGGACGCGAGCCACACATTCTCGTTCCAGATTTCGGTAATTGCCTGAAGGCTGTCGTCGACGCTGTTCAAATAACAGCTGATCGGAAGTCCGCGTCCGGTCCCGCCGTTCGAAAGGACGGGAGTTGCCGGCATGAACCACAGCCTGGAGATATAATCGTAGACTCTCTGGGCATGCTCCCCATCGTCGGAATAAGCTGCGGCGACGCGCGCGAACAGGTCCTGATAATTTTCGCCGGGAAGCAGGTAACGGTCGCGCAGCGTATCCTTGCCGAACTCGGTCAGGAGCTCGTCGCGCCTGGCGTCGATCTTGACGTCGAACCGAGGTGCGTGGACCGACTTCGAGCTGCCCGAAGAAGTCGCGACATCATCGGCGGGAATTTCGCTACCAATGCTGAAATCCATTTTGCTTCCCCGTCCCCCATCGGTCCGTTCGAGAACCGTTTGTTCCCCAATTGTTCGAACTCGGAGCCATGCTTGCACCCTAGCCTTTTTTGCGGCTCGACGGGACTTTTTCACTTCCGTCCCCTGTGGAAATCGGGGACGAGTGGAAATCTTCGCGGGAACATGGTCGTTCCGGCGTTAGAACACCACTGGTTGAGTGCCCCCTCTTCCTCGCTACCACCTATTGTGCCTGAACCGGAGCGCAGCGCAAGCAGGTAATGCATCGTCAACAAAAAATGCTGTGGATTTGCCGCAGTGCAACACTGATCCCGGTAAGTTCGAGCGCTGGTTGCCGTGACTGCCATCGTTCCGTAAGCGGCGTATGACACGAGACAGGGGCAGCGATGTTCAACTGGTTCCAGGGCCTCCTTCCGAAGACCAGCGACTTCTTCTCAATGTTCGAGCGGCATGCTGCGACCCTGGTGGCCGCGGCAAATGCGCTTGAGCAGCTAGCGGAAGATCGCGTCGACCCGCGTGAGGGGATTGCCGAGATCCACCGCCGCGAGCACGAGGCGGACGACATCATCCGACAGGTCCTGCGCTCCGTCCGGCAAACATTCCTGACTCCGTTCGACCGCGGGTCGATCACCTCGTTGATCGGCGCGATGGACGACTCGATCGATGAAATGCAGGATACGGCGCGAGCGATTGCGCTTTACGAGCTGAAGAGCTTCGAGCCAGAGATGAAGCGCATGGTCGCGATCATCGTCGAGGCGGCCGGGCTGACCTCCCAGGCGATCCCGATGCTCCGCGATATCAGCCGCAGCGGGACAAGGATTCACGTCCTGACCGAGAAGCTGGTGCGCCTCGAGAGCGACGCCGACGTGGTCCACGCAGCCGGGCTCAAGAAGGCGTTTCAGGCACATGGCTCGGAGCCGATGCAGTTCATGGTCGCGCGCGAAATCTACAAGCATCTGGAGCGGATCACCGACGCCTTCGAGGATGTCGCGAACGAGATCGACGGCATTGTGATCGACCACGCCTGAGCGTCCCAAGCGTGTACCACCTCGCTCTTCCGCTGCTCATCGGCCTCATCATCGTCGCATTGGGATTCGATTTTCTCAACGGCTTGCACGACGCTGCGAACTCGATCGCAACGGTGGTGGGAACGCGGCTGATCAGCCCCGGCTGGGCGGTAGCGTTCGCGGCCTTCTTCAACTTCGCGGCCTACTTCCTGGCGTTGCAATGGCCAGCGCTTCACAATGTCGCGAACACGATTGGCAAGGGGCTGATCGATAAGGATTTGGTGACTCCCGCAGTCGTTTTCGGAGCGCTGATCGGTGCCATGTTCTGGAACGTCGTTACTTGGCTGAAGGGCATTCCATCGTCGTCGAGCCACGCTCTCGTTGGCGGGATCGTCGGCGCGGGCGTGGCGCACGCGGGCTTTCCGAGCATCCAGTGGATCGGTCTCAACAAGACGTTGATCGCGATCGTCGCCTCGCCGATCCTGGGCCTGGTCCTGACAATGGGCATCATGCTCCTGACGAGCTGGCTCGGAGTGCGCGCGAGCGCTCACGGGGCGGAGCGGACATTTCGTGGGTTGCACCTGGTTTCGTCGGGCACATTGTCGCTCAGCCACGGCCTCAACGATGCTCAGAAGACGATGGGGCTGATCACCGTTCTTCTTTATTCGACGGGCTATATGAGGGGCCATTTCGCGGTGCCCAATTGGGTGGCGCTCTGCTGCTACATCGCAATGGGCCTTGGCACCCTCACGGGCGGCTGGCGGGTGATCGAGACGATGGGTACCCGGATCACGAAATTATCGCAGCACCAGGGGTTCAGCGCGTCCGCCGGTGCTTCGATCATGCTGTTCGCCGCCTCGGCGCTCGGCATTCCGGTTTCGACGACCCACACTGTGACGGGATGCGTCATTGGCGCAGGTGCCGCTCGGCGCGCGTCGGCGGTGCGCTGGGGGATCGCGGGCAACGTCGCTGTGGCATGGGTGATCACCATTCCCGCATCGGCGACCGTCGCTGCGCTTTTTTACTGGCTGATCAGCGCCGACTTCCTGCGGTTTGGAATTGCCGCCGCCCTCATCGCTTTCGTCGCTTATTCGGCGCGGGCGTGGAGGATCCAGACCTGACGACCAGCTGACTAGCTCGCGTGCTGGTGATAGGATCGCGAGCTTGCGCCCGTTCGAATTCATCATCCTCTTTTTCTCATTCATCTACACGCTCGCGCTGACGCACCTGCTGTTCGCGTGGACTCGGATGATCCGGCACCGACGCCAGCTAATCTTCTCCTGGCCACACCTGCTCTGGATGCTGGTCGCGCTGGTCAACCTCTGTGCAAATTGGATCAGCCTCTGGGATTTCCGGACCAAGGGAGGCCTCACTCTCGCGACGATCGTCGGCGGGTTCCTGTTCGTGATCGTCAATTATTTCATGTGCGCTCTCGTCAGTCCCGACTTCGAGGGCGGCGAAACCTACGACATGAAGCGCTTCCACGAGTTCGAAGGGCCAACCTACATCACGGCGGTGTTGGTGCTGATCGCGTCGTCGATCGTCGTGAACTTCCTTGCTGGCGCCGCGCTCAACGTGACTCACTGGTCGAGTGAGAACGTGCTGGTTGGAGCAATGCTTATTCCAGTCGCGGTTCCACTCGTGTGGAAGCGCGGCTGGATCCAGATTGTCGCGCCAGTGGCGTTGCTCGTCCTGAATATTGCCTATGCGGTCATTTATTATCCGGTGCTCAACTGAGGCGTGACATTGAAACCGCTTGCGCCTAGCCGGCGTCCAATGGGCGCCATGAGGACAGCACAGCTTTCGATCCGGCTCGCTTATGCCGTGCTGCTCGCGCTGCTGCTCGCTCAGCGCTCGCTCGCGCCGGCTGGGTTCATGCCGGCGTTCGATCATGGGGCGGTGACGATCTCTCTGTGCCCCGATGCGACCTTGGTGATGCCGGCGATGCACAGGCACCCGGCGAACCACAATTTCGCGCACCAGCCATGTCCGTACGCGTCGGCCTCCGCACTTGGTGCGCTTGGTCCCGACTGGACTCCGATGCTTCTCAGCGTCGCCTTCTTTGCCGCCGCCTTGCTCCTCGGACGAACGTATCTTTTCGTGGCGCGGCACAGCAGGCGTGATCGCCCGCCGCTAAGAGGACCTCCAATCCCCGCCTGAACAATCCATCCGTTTGGACGACATGGGGATTTCTCGACATGAATCGATTGAAGAGCGCCGCGCTGAGCGTTGCGATCGCACCGGCGTTGCTTATGGTCTCGACGGCTGCGAACGCCTGCGCGAGTTGCGGCTGCACGCTGACCGCTGACTGGCTGAGCCAGGGCCTTGCAGCCCAGCCGGGGACGACGCTTATGCTGCGCTACGACTACATCCCGCAGGCGACGCTCAGGACTGGAACGGAAAAGGTCGATCGCGGTGCAATCGCGCTTCCGACCGACCGCGAACTCGAGCGCTACACTTATAACCACAGCCTCACCGTCACGCTCGACCATCAATTCGCGAACGATTGGGGCCTTGACGTACAGCTTCCGCTTTTAACCCGGCCGCACAGCACCATCGCCGAGGATTCGATCGAGCGGAGCCATTCGGATACGAAGGGCATTGGCGATGTTCGCATGGTCGGGCGTTGGCAGGGCTTGTCGACGCCGGGCAATGTGATCGGGCTCGAGGCCGGGCTCGTTCTTCCGACGGGGAGGTTCCGCGAAACCTTCGATGAAGGCCCTGCAAAGGGCAAGGAAGTCGATCGCGGGCTGCAACCGGGGACCGGGACATTGGAGGCCGTGCTTGGTGCCTATCATCTCGGCGCAATCTCGTCCGAACTCGGCTATTTCGCGCAAGTCACCGGGCAAGCACCGCTGACGAGCCGGGACGGTTATAAGCCTGGTAGTTTCGCACAGGCCTCGGCCGCGCTAAATTTCACGCGCTGGCGCAATATCACGCCGCAGCTCCAGCTGAGTTTCCGAAAGACCTGGCGAGACACCGGGCCGAACGCCGACCGACTGAACAGCGGAGGCGAGCAGGTCAATCTCGCGCCCGGTTTGTCAGCGAAGCTTGGAACGAAGGTCGTCGGCTTCACCTATGTCGAGCTTCCACTCTACACGCGGGTGAACGGCTACCAGCTGGTACCGAAGGCAAAATTCTCAGCCGGGCTGCTGTTCCAGCTTTAGCGGCGAAGTAATGGGGTGACGACACGTTCGAGCATCGCGTCGTCGACGGTCGACCTGCCGTCACCCCTGGTCGCGAAGACGAGGCGACCGGAGCGGTCGTAGACGCGCGTGACCGGGATTGCCGTCGGGATGTCGCGCCGCGGCATTTTCACATCGGCGACGCGAGCGACTGGGAATGCGAACTGGCTCGTCATGTTCTGGAGCTTGCGGTCGGAAGCGCCCTGATCGATCGACACCGCAAGCATCGCCAGCCCCTGGCTATGGTGCTTTCGATAATAATCGTCGAGGATCGGCATCTCGATCCGGCAGGGCACGCACCAGGTCGCCCAGAAATGGACGATGGTGACCTCGCCATTGCTATTGAACGGAGCGCCCATGATTGTCGTCGCGGACTGAAACGGCGCTGCCGACGCGCCCGAAAGCGACGAGCCGAGAGCAATCGCGAAAAGAAAAGCTGGGAGGCGCACGGATCGCGCACCTGCCTCAAAATCCCTTGCTTGTCACTCGACGGCGGCGTTTCGCTGGCGCAATGATGGGCCATGAGGGCGCATTCGGTCTTCGGGGCAGTGGCGCTTTGTACCGAGCGCCGGCGCCTTTGCGGCGGATCAGCCGCCGATCTGCGCTGACCGGCCGGGCAAGGCCACCTCGGCCTGCACGGGTACTCGCCGGGCATTGGCAGGTCGAGGCAGGGTTCGCCGACTGGACGCTTCAGAAACAAAGCGGCGAGCGCGATACCTCGCTCGTGATCGGCGAGACGATTGTGAAATACGGGCTTTCCGATGCTTCCGACATCGAGGTCGACCTCACTCCGTGGCAGCGGGCGACCAGCAGCGTTTCGGGCTCGCGCCAAAGCGCCAGCGGCAGCGGCGACGTGAATATCATCTACAAGCAGCGGCTCTCGCCGGCGGACTCGCCCTTGCAGGTCGTCGCAATGCCGGTGGTGAAGCTTCCGACGGCCAATCATTCGCTCGGCAACGGCAAGTGGGAAGGCGGAGTTCTGGTGCCGATCAGCTATGCGATCCCGAAGTCGCCGTTCAGCATCGCTCTGACTCCCGAGGCGGATTGGGTCGCGGATGGCGACGGCCACGGCCATCACGCGGCGATGGCGCAGGTCGTCAGCCTCGGCTGGGCGGTGACCGAAAAGCTCAACCTCTCAGCCGAGCTCTGGGGCGGCTGGGATTGGGATCCCTCCGGGACGACGCGCGAGGCGAGCGCCGACGGCGCCGTCGCATATTTGCTGAGCAATGATTTGCAGCTCGACGCAGGCGCCAATTTCGGACTAAATCGCGACACTCCGGACGCGGAGCTTTACGGAGGCGTGTCGAAGCGTTTCTGAATATCGGGGTGGACCCGGCATCCTCGAGGGAATGCGCTGGGGTCTGAACGACAATTGCGCATTGCCCTTGTCGCGTGCTCCATCTAGATTTCCTTCACGTCCAATTCGATAGCCGCATCTCGGGAAATCGACCCTTAATAGGGGTAAGCAGAAATCCGGCGGCAAGGAGGCGATATGGCTGGGATCCTCGGCAAATTTCACGTCGAACACAACGCTCATGGCGTCAGGGTAAGTGCCCGCTCACACCATCTTACGAACGAGTGCTCAGCCGATTCGGAGATCGATGCAGCAATCCAGATGCTGAAGGACGATCTCAATTCGTGCGGGCGGGAGATGAAGCGGCTCGTCGCGATCGACCGGCGCGGTTCGCTGTTCGAAGGTTGGCCTTCGGCGAAGGATCGCGTGCTGGATGGCTGAGCGCGCCTAGGCGCTGAGCATCTTCTTCACGCCGCGTGCCGCCTGCCGGAGACGCTGCTCATTCTCGACCAGCGCGAGCCGGACAAACCCCTCGCCTTCCTCGCCGAAGCCAACGCCCGGAGCGACCGCGACATGGGCTTCGGTCAGCAACTTCTTGGCGAACTCCATCGAGCCCAGATTGTGAAAGCGCTCAGGGATCGGAGCCCAGGCGAACATGCTCGCCTGAGGCACCGGAATGGCCCAGCCGGCGCGCCCGAAGCTTTCGACCATCACGTCGCGACGCTTCTTGTAGATCGCCCGATTCTGCTCGACGATGTCCTGCGGACCGTTGAGCGCGGCGACCGCAGCGGCCTGGATCGGCGTGAAGGCGCCATAGTCGAGGTAGGATTTAACTCGCGCCAGCGCCGCGATCAGCCGGGCATTGCCGACCGCGAACCCGATCCGCCAGCCGGCCATCGAATAGGTCTTGCTCATCGAGGTGAACTCGACGGCCACCTGTTTCGCGCCTTCGACCTGGAGGATGGAAGGCGTTGGCGTGTCACCAAAATAGATCTCGGCATATGCAAGGTCGGAAATGACGATCAGCTCATGCTCGAGCGCAAAGGCGACGATGCGTTCGTAGAAAGGGAGGTCGGCCACATAGGCGGTGGGGTTCGACGGATAACCGATCACCAAGACCTTCGGTCGCGGCACGGTGTAGCGCATCGCCATTTCGAGTTGGCGGAAAAAGTCGTCGCCGGGCGCGGCCGGGATGGAGCGGATCGCTGCTCCGGCGATGATGAAGCCGAAGCTGTGGATCGGGTAGGAGGGATTGGGCGCAAGGACAACGTCGCCAGGAGCAGTGATCGCCTGGGCGAGGTTGGCGAGGCCTTCCTTCGACCCGAGCGTGACGATGACTTCTTTGTCATGGTCCAGAGTAACCCCGAAGCGGCGCTGATAATAAGCGGCTTGCGCTTTCCTTAAGCCCGGAATCCCGCGGCTCGCGGAATAGCGGTGTGCTGCGGGCTTGTTCGCGACTTCGGCGAGCTTGTCGATGACATGGCGCGGCGGGGCGCCATCGGGATTGCCCATTCCGAGATCGACGATGTCCTCTGCGCGCGCGCGCGCCGCGGCTTTCATCGCATTCACCTCGGCGAAGACGTAGGGCGGCAAGCGCTGGATCCGATAGAATTCGTCGTCCATTGCCTGCCCTCATCGCAGCCATGCTGCAGTGCGGCAAGCACTTAGGAGCGTCAGGCGGCGAGCGAGCCCGCGATGACCTGGGAGGCGAGCAGCGCCTGGGGGTGCGCCGAGACCGCGCTCGAGACCAAAGTCCCCGAAGCGAGGGTTGCAATGACGAGGACGATGGCCGTTCGGGACAGAGTGCTGAGCTTCGAGTCCATTGCGCTTCTCCACTATTCAGCCGGGTGTTCTGGCTGTGAGCTACATTTGTAGCGCTACTTTTGTAGCGTCGTCAATAGCGGAATTTTCAGCGCGGATTAATTGCGATAGCCGGGAAGCGACCAGCCTAGAGCGATTGCGGCTCCGCGAAGCGCAAAACCGGCTGCAATCGCGACGATTGCTGCAGGCCAAACGGCAACGTGCGCAAGAACGAGACAGACGAACAGGCCGGCCGAAAGCGCAGCCGGGGTAACGTAGAGCTCCTTCTGCATGAGGACCGACGGCTCGCCCGCGAGGACGTCGCGGATGATACCGCCAGCACAAGCGGTCAGAACGCCCATCGCGAAGGCGGGGACCGGAGCGACCCCGCAGCCCAGCGCCTTGGCAGCGCCATAGGTTGCGTAAGCGGCCATTCCGCCAGCGTCGAACCACAAGAGCGCCTGCCCAGCGAAGCGGCGTCTACTCGCGACCCAAACGAGAAGCGCAGCGGCGATGCAGATGAGGAGCGTGCTGTTGGTTCGGAGCCAGAATACCGGCGCCCCGATCAAGAGATCGCGAATGGTGCCGCCGCCGACCCCCGTGACCACGGCGAAAAAGATGAAGGTGACGAGGTCGAGCCGACGCTCGGCCGCCACCAGAGCGCCGGAGATCGCGAACACGGCGATTCCGAAATAGTCGAGGAGGACGAGCGCGGTTGGGTTCATTGCCGCAAAGGCCTACATGAGCCGAATGGCCGACGACACCCACAGCGCGAGCGCGATCCCGACACTCGAGGATTGGCAACATTGGACGCTGGTGATGGGCCGCGCGCAGCAGATGCTGATGGAGTTCTGGGCGGACGAGGCGAAGAAGGGCCAGCAGATACCGTTCACCTGGAGCCCGAACGCGTTCGGCTTCAATGGGCCTGAGCCAACCGCCGACCCAATGGCGCTGATGAGCGCCGGCGCCAAGGCATGGGCCAAAGGGCTCGAAACGTGGGGCAAGATGCTGGGCGGAGTTGGCCCGGCGCCGGTTGGGGAAAGCAGGGATCGCCGGTTCGCGGCACCGGAATGGGGCGAAAACCCGATCTTCGGAACAATCAAGAACAGCTACCTTCAGATTTCGGATCAGCTGCTCGGCAACGTTGATCGGATCGAGCACATCGATGCCCCGATGCGCGAGAAGCTGCGGTTCGCGACACGCAGCTTCGTCGATGCAATGAGCCCGTCCAATTTCGCGCTGACCAATCCGCAAGTACTCAATCGAACCCTGGAGACGCGCGGCGAGAATCTGCTCAGGGGCCTCGCCAACATGCTCAAGGACATTGCGGCGGGACAAATGACCCAGACCAAGCCGGGTGTGTTCGAGGTGGGCAGGAATCTGGCGATGACGCCGGGCAAGGTGGTCAAGCAGACGCCGCTCTATCAGCTGATCCAATATACGCCGGTGACGGAAAAGACGCTGTCGACGCCGGTCGTGATCTTCCCGCCATGGATCAACCGCTTCTACATCCTCGATCTCAACCCCGAGAAAAGCTTCGTCAAATGGTGCGTTGATAATGGCGTGACCCTGTTCATGGTCAGCTGGAAGTCGGCGGACGAGAGCATCGCCGACACATCGCTCGAGGATTATGTTCTCAAGGGTCAGGTTGATGCGATCGACACCGTGCGCGACGTTCTTGGCGTCGGAAGCGTCCACACGATTGGCTATTGCGTTGCCGGGACCACACTCGCAGCAACGCTTGCCTACCTTCAGTCGAAAGGCGAAGCGGATAAGGTCAAATCGGCGACGTTCCTGACAGCACAGGTGGATTTCACCGAAGCCGGGGATCTCAAGCTGTTTACCGGCCCGGAGACGATGGGCCTGCTGGATCAGCTGACCAAGGAAAAGGGGTATCTCGACGGTCGTTACATGGCCGCGACCTTCAATCTGCTGCGCGGGCGCGACCTCATCTGGAGCTATGTCGTCAACAATTACCTGCTTGGTGAGGAGCCGGCACCGTTCGATCTGCTCTACTGGAACAGCGACACGACCAACCTGCCGGCGGGTTGGCATCGCGCTTACCTCGAGGATCTCTACAAGGCGAACAAGCTTGCTCAGAAGGGCGGCATCTCGGTCGCTGGAACGCCGGTCGATATCGATGAGGTGACCACTCCGACCTACGTCCAGGCGGGGCGCGAGGACCATATCGCTCCTCCGCAGAGCGTGTGGAAGATCATGAACCATTTCGCCGGCCCGAAAAGGTTCGTGCTCGCGGGCTCGGGCCATATCGCCGGCGTCGTGAACCCTCCGTCAGCCGGGAAATATCAATATTGGGTCAACGATCGGCCGGGCGAGACACTTTCCTCCTTCATCGAGGGCGCGACCGAGCACAAGGGAAGCTGGTGGCCGGACTGGCTCCGATGGCTCGAGAAGCAGGACAGCACGACCGTCAAGACGGAGGGCGCGCGAGTCCCGGGAAAGGGCAAGTATAAGGTGATCGAGGACGCGCCGGGAACCTATGTCAGGTCACGCTGAAGACCTAACTCTTGGACTTTCGATAGAGCTCGAGGAGCTCAAAACATTGAAGCGACTCTCAGCACCCGGGTTGCCGGAATATCGCGACCAACCATTTGCTGGCCCCGAAGTCGTCCATTTGCCTCGGCTCAAGAACGAGAACGGCCAAGTGATTGTCGCTGAGATCGACGGCGATATCGTGGGCTTCGCAGCGCTTATTGCCGGCGAGCTCGATCGGCTATTCGTCGAGCCGGAGCTTCGCGGCCGGGGCATCGGTAAGCGCCTGGTCGACGCCGCTGTGCATGAGGCTCGCCGACGAGGGCTCACTCTGACCATCATCGCAAATCCCCGCGCGCGGCATTTCTACGAGAGGTTGGGGTTTAGCGCAGAAGTTGAGCTGCAAACGCCGTCCGGAGCGGCACTGAGGATGTCGAAATAGCGTCCACGATCAGCGCGGTTTTCGACGGGAAAAATCGCTGATTGACCCCCATGGTCAGCAATTTTCGTATTTCCAATTCCTCCGCTTGCCCTCGCTGAGCCATTCGATTGAACTGGCGATTCGCTTCTTTCGGGTCGCTCCTTGTTTCGCTTCGCCGATCCACTCCAGATATTCGCGCTGCGCGGACGGTGGAAAATCGTTCAGCACCGCTTTTGCTTTTGGCGCCTTCGTCAGCGCTTCGGCGAATTCGGGGTGCATTTCGGGCGGCGGCTTGGGTGAGTGCTTGGTCTTTCGCGGCGCCGGGGCGCTGGTCGACAGCGCGACTGCCTTCGCGATCATTTCGTCGAGGTTGGGGGGCAGCTGCTCAACTCCAGTGAGCCTTCCGAGCTGCCCCATCGCGCGGTCATTAATGTCGAAGCCAAGCTCCTGGCCGCGCCAGAAGTTGACGATCGCATGTGCCTTGAAGGCGGCGGTCCCAAGAACGATCTTGCCATTCATGAGGTAGGTCGGAGTGCTCCACTTCATCCCTTCCTCGATATCCGGGACGACCTCGTGAACGCGTTCCCTGACCTTTTCCAGGATCGGGCGGGCAAACGGCTGCGCCTTCACGATATAGGCATCGATCCGTGCGTCGCGGCTCAAAAGAATTCCTCCGCCGAGCATCAGCCGAACAACTCCAACCACGATCACGAATAGGTTGAGGTTGCGCCCGGCGGTTCCGCGCGAGAGCATTCCGATGACCGAGCCGATGATCGCCAGTGGTATGATGAGCCAGTTCGCCCAGCCGAGAAACGGCAGGAATGCGACCAGCGCGCACACAAGGGCCACGATGCCGATGATCAGCGAGACGAGGTTGAACATCGTCGCCCGTGTAACATGAGCGGCTTGGATCTTGGAACTGTTGCGAACCGCCGCAGCTTTCGGGCCTTCGGGCGCATTCACTAATAATATGCGTGGCGGCGGTGAGCGTTCAGTGAAAGCTTATGTTCAACGGTGCATTGGTTGAACTGAAATCAACCGGCTGCCACTGAAGTGGGAAGGTGAAAGGCTTGGCGCTCCGATTTGCGGACAGACGCACGTGCGCGCGCTTCGCAGCGCTCGCCGCGCTGGTGATGATAGCCGGCTGCGAGACTGCGCCGAAGCTTCCACCAGGAGTTCGTCCGAGCGTGGAGGTCGGCCCACCCCTCAAGTCCGACATCTGGAAGGCCGTTGCGAGTGCGGCCGACCAGGACAGACTGTCGCGCCTCGGTCTGGCGTGGCAGGCAGCGCTCGACGAAGCGAAGAAGTCGAACCCTGGCGAAGTTCGCGGCGAGGGTAAGCTCCTGCTTCCGAGGGGCGGTCTGCCGCGACCTGCACCGACGCCGGGCAGCTACAATTGTCGATTGATCACGCTCGGCAAGGCATCGGCGAAGGGCAAGTCGTTCGAAAGTTTCAAGCCCTTCTTCTGCTACGTTCTCAGCGACGACGATGGCGCTCTCACAATCGTCAAGCAGACCGGCAGCCAGCGGCCCGCGGGCCGCTTGTGGGAAGATGACGATGCGAAGCGCATGATCTTTCTTGGCAGCATCGCTCTTGGCGACGAAGAACAACCGCTCGCTTATGGCGACGATGCAAAGCGCAACATGGCGGGCGTGATCGAGCGGATCGGCGCCTTTCGGTGGCGCCTGGTCATTCCGTGGCCGCAAAGCGATTCGAAGCTCCAGGTCTTCGAGCTGACCCCGGTCGACTTCACTCAACAGCCGCAGTGACCGAAGCCGGATTGCTCGCGGATCCGGCTGAGGTCCGAGCGATCCTCGCTGCATCCGCGCGGGCAGGGCGGGCGATAAGCTATGCCGAGGTGCTCGAACTCCTCGGGCATCATTTCTCCCGCCCCAAGATGCGCCAATTGTGCAAGGTGCTCACGTACGTGGACGACGAGGCCGAAAAGCTCGGCGAGCCCGAGCTGGCGGTTCTCGTGGTCCGGCAGTCCGACGGGCTGCCGGGGCAAGGCTGGTGGATCGGCGGCGCGAAGAAGCATGGCTATAAGGGTCCTTGGGCGGGACCCAAGGCGGCGAAGCTGATCCGGCGAGTTCAGAGCGAGGCGTTCGATTATTGGGCGGGACGAGAACAATTGGATTCGCTAATCGGCCGATTGTGACCGACGCGCGAACCTTCACCGTGTCCGAAGACGACGATGGAATCCGGCTCGACCGCTGGTTCAAGCGGCATATGCCGGAGATCAGCTTCAATATCGTTTCGCGTTGGGCGCGGACGGGCCAGCTTCGGCTCGCTGGAAAGCGCGCAGTTCCGGGGGATCGCGTCGAAACTGCGCAGGAGATCCGAATTCCATCGCTCGAAGCCGCTCCTGCACGGCTCGCGCGGCCGGAGCGCAAGCGCGAGGCGCTGAATGCGGACGAAGAGCAGTTCATCCGCGACATGGTGATTTACGAGGAACTCGCACGCCTTCGTTCTCAACAAGCCGCCCGGTCTCGCAACTCAGGGAGGGACAAAGACCACGCAGCACCTCGATCGCCTGCTTGGCGGACTTGCCGAAGCTCGGCCCAAGCTCGTCCATCGGCTTGACAAGGATACGTCGGGCGCCTTGCTGGTCGCGCGAAGTCCTCGATCAGCCGGACATTTCGCGAAGGTGTTCTCGGGCAGGACCGCGCGTAAGGTCTATTGGGCACTCATCATCGGAGTCCCCGACGCAGCTGAGGGTGTGATCGACGCGCCGCTCGCGAAGCAGCCTGGAACGGGCGGCGAAAAGATGCATGTCGACACCGAGCAAGGGCTGAGCGCAAAGACCAGATGGCGGGTGATCGACCGGGCTGGCAACCGCGCTTCATGGGTCGAGCTTCAGCCCCTCACGGGGCGAACTCATCAGCTTCGAGCGCACATGGCAGCAATCGGGCATCCGATCGTCGGGGATGCCAAATATGGAGGCGCCGAAGCGTTCCTGACGGGCGGTATCAGCCGCAAGCTTCACCTCCACGCGCGCCGGCTCATGATCGACGCTCCCGACGGTGGCAAAATCGATGCGACCGCAGAGCTTCCGGCGCATATCGCCGAGAGCCTTGCAACGCTCGGATTCAGCCCGATGGCCGGCGACAGTCTCCCCCTGGAGAAGCCCAAGGACTCGGTTGAGGCCAAGCAACGCAAGGTTGCGGCCGCGGCAAAGGCTCGGCGACGCGAGAGAAGGGGCGAGCGCCGCTCACGCGGCTCACAACCGAGGAAGAAACGCACCTGATTCGCCTTGCAATTTTCGACTGCGACGGGACCCTCGTCGACAGCGGTGCGACGATCCATCGTGCGCTCCTGGCGACGTTCGCTCAACGCGGGCTCGAGCCGCCGCCGATTGAGGTCTCGCGAAAGGTGATTGGCCTCAGTCTCGCCGAGGCCATGGCAGCGCTCGTCCCGGGCGCGCCGCCCGAGGAGCATTTCGCGCTCGCCGGGGATTACAAGCGGGCTTTCTGGACGCTTCGCGCGGCAGGCGAGGTCGAGGAACCCTTGTTCGACGGCGTGCTGGACCTGCTCGACAAGCTGGAGCAGGATGGTTGGCTGTTGGCGGTCGCTACCGGCAAATCGGATCGCGGGCTGAAACATTGCCTGGAGCAGCACCGCATCCGCGCGCGTTTCGTTTCGCTCCAGACCGCTGACCGGCACCCCTCCAAGCCCCATCCCTCAATGGTCGAGAAAGCGGTCGCCGACGCCGGCGCGACGGCCGAAACGAGTGTCGTCGTTGGCGATACGAGCTTCGACATGGCGATGGCCGTGAATGCGGGAGCGACGGGAATCGGGGCCGGATGGGGCTACCACGACGTCGAGGAATTGCTCGAGGCGGGCGCCCTCGCAATTGCGGCGCAGCCCCTCGACGTCCTTGAACTCGTTCGGGAGCATGCCAATGGATGACGACGTCTATCGCAAGCGGCTGCTGCTCTATTCGCTGGTGCGCCTCCTCGGCGTCGCGATTTTCCTCTTTGGGGTCGCGATCGCTTACACTGGGCTCATCAGGCCTGGTGGATATCCACAATTGGGGGCGATCGTTGCGATTTTCGGCGTTCTTGACGCCTTCATTGCGCCGCGCCTTCTGAAGCGCAGTTGGGACCGCCGCGACAAACCGCGCGAATGAAGCGGTTCTGGCTAGCAGTTGCGGTCAAACAGCGAGCCGATGGCTGGGGAATCGAGCTCGACGGCCGGCCGATGCGGACTCCCGCTCGTGCGCTGCTTCTGCTTCCTACCGAGTTCTTGCGAACGACGTTGCGGAGGAGTGGCGTTCGGTAGAAGGGGAGATCGACCCGCGCGCGATGCCTCTGACGGGCCTTGCGAACGCGGCCATCGACCGGATCGCGCCCGATCGCCCGGGATTCGCTGCGAGCCTGGCGCGCTATGCCGAGGCGGACCTTGCCTGTTATCGTGCCGAGGGCCCGCGCGAGCTTGCCGACCGGCAGGAGAAGAGCTGGGATGAGCTGCTCGCCTGGGCGCGGCGTCGCTTCGACGTGAATTTCGTAACGACCCATGGAATTGCCCACGTGGCACAGCCGGATGCCACGCTTCAGCGCCTTGGACACGCGGTTTCGTCGCTCGACCAGTTCGAACTCGCCGGCCTGTCATCCCTAGTGACGGTCGGAGGGTCGCTCCTTGCTGGCCTTGCTGTCCTCGAACGCGCGATGACCGCGGATCAGGCGTGGGAGGCGGTCAGCATCGATGAGCAGTGGCAGCTTGAGCAATGGGGAGCGGATACTGAGGCCAAGGCCATTGTTGAAAATCGGCGAAGCGACTTCGTCGCCGGAGCTCGATTCCTGGAGCTGCTCGACGCCTAGTGCTGCGGGCCGATCAGCTCGCGCACGAATTCGACGAGCCCGGTCTGCCTCACGCGCTCGGAACGTTCCGCGGCGACAATCGCCTGAACCTGGGCCAGGCAGGCGTCCATGTCCCGGTTGACGAGCACATAATCATATTCGGCCCAATGATGGATCTCGTCCGCGGCACGGCGCATCCGGTCTGCGATGACCGCCTGCGAGTCCTGGCCACGGGCCTGGAGGCGATGCTCGAGCTCGGCCATCGAGGGTGGCAACAGGAAGATGGTGACGAGATGCTCGCCGAAATCCGGTTCCAGCTGGCGTGCGCCCTGCCAGTCGATGTCGAAGAGGATGTCCCGGCCCTCGCGGAGCGCCTGCTTCACGGGCGCTTTCGGGGTGCCGTAACGGTGGCCGAAGACGTGCGCCCATTCGACGAACTCGTTGGCGGCCGTCAGCCGGTCGAAATCGGCATCGTCGACGAAGCGATAGTCCACCCCGTCGATTTCGCCCGGCCGCTTCGGCCGAGTCGTGGCCGAAATCGACATTGACACTTCCTTGTCGGCAGCGAGCAACATTCGCGAGATAGTCGATTTTCCGGCGCCTGAGGGGGAGGAGAGGACGATCAGAAGTCCCCGGCGCTGACGAGTGAAGCTGTCCATGTCCGCTCTTGCTTCGGGTGGGCGGGGGCCGTCAAGCGAGCCAATGATGCACCGCACAAAAACCCCCTTGAAATGCTGCGGCGCAACCTATATTGTGCACTGCAACATTCTGGAGAAAATTTGATGGCTGACGAAACGAAGATTGAAGCGCAGGCCGCTGCAGAGGCTCCGGCCAGGATCGCGGAGACCGTCGCGGATACCATCGAGACGATCGCGAAAGAGAGCAACAAGGTAGCCAAGCGCACCAGCGCCGCGACCGCTCGCCCAGTGAAGCGTGCTGCAGTTGCCGGGAAGACGACGACCCGCCGCTCGAGCCGCAAGACCAATACCGTCGCGCGCAAGACTGCTCGCGCCGCCAGGACCAATAGCCTCGCGGGCAAGACTGCTCGCGTCGCCAGGACCAATGCCGTCGCGCGCAAGACTGCTCGCGTCGCCAAGGAAAGGATTGAGACCGTGACCAATACCAATTTCTTCAACGGCTTCGAAGCCGTCCCGGCGTTCGCGCCGTTCCAGTCGCTTTTTGTTGACGCCAACGAGCGTAGCCAAGACCTCGTCAAGAAGAGCCAGAAGGTCGCCGAGGAACTCGCCGATCTCGCTCGCGCCAATGTCGAGGCCGTTGCCGAGGCTGGCCGCGTCGCCGCCGAGGGCGCCCGCTCGATCGGCCAGAACGTAGTTGCTTCGAGCCGTAACGGTGTCGAGCAGGCTGCGGAAGCGATCCGTTCGCTCGCCGAGGCGAAGTCGCCGACGGAGTATCTTCAGCTTCAGAGCGAGTTTGCGCGCGCTTCGTTCGACCGTGCGGTCAGCGAGAGCTCGAAGCTCACAGAATCTCTGGTGAAGCTCGCCGGCGAGGCTTTCCAGCCGATTTCGAACCGCGCCACGGCGAATGCCGAGCGCTTCAACACGCTCGTTGCCTAACCCTCTCCCCTCCTAAAGTTAGGCAATGGCGACTGGCGGTCGCTCCATCGCGGAGCGGCCGCCATTTTTTTTGCGCTGTTTGCGCTAACAAGCTCCTTGCCGCGTTTTCCCGGCTTGCCATATTTTAGAGTCTCATGATTTCGCTTTTGATCAGGATGGCGAACGGCGGTGATGAAGACGGCCTCGACGAGATCGAGACCGGCGTAGCAACTCGCACGCGTCCCAGGACCAAGAAGCCGTCCAACTACAAAGTGCTGATGCTCAACGACGATTACACGCCGATGGAGTTCGTCGTCCTGGTTCTCCAGCGCTTCTTCTCGATGGGCATCGAGGACGCGACGCGAGTGATGCTCCAGGTTCACCAGCAGGGCGTCGCGGTTTGCGGGGTGTTCACCTACGAGGTTGCCGAGACCAAGGTGACTCAGGTCATCGATTTTGCGCGCGAAAACCAGCACCCCTTGCAGGCCACGCTTGAGAAGGCGTGAAGCCGCTCGCTTGTAACGCGCCCGTCACACGTTAAACGCGCCACCGTGGACAGCATCTGGATCAAAGGCGGGGCAATCCTCACGGGCGAGGTCCCGATCAGCGGGGCGAAGAATGCGGCTTTGACGCTGATGCCGTGCGCCCTTCTCACGGATGAGAAACTGACACTCAGGAACCTCCCGCGCCTGGCGGATGTCGACACATTCTCGCACCTGCTCAATCAACTCGGCGTTTCCACCCATGTCGCTGGGGTGAAAAAGGGCGAGATCGGCCGGCGCATGACCCTACAGGCCGACGAGATCGTCTCGACTGTCGCGCCCTACGACATGGTCAGAAAGATGCGCGCCTCGGTGCTGGTGCTCGGACCGATGCTGGCGCGGATGGGCGAATCGACCGTTTCGCTGCCGGGCGGGTGTGCGATCGGCGACCGGCCGATCGACCTTCACCTGAAGGCGCTAGAAGCCATGGGCGCCGAGATCGAGCTTGCAGCCGGTTATGTGAAGGCGAGCGCCCCGAAGGGGCGGATCCCGGGCGGCGACTTCAGCTTCCCGGTGGTCTCGGTCGGAGCGACCGAGAACGCCGTGATGGCGGCCGTGCTCGCCAGGGGTCGAACGCAATTGTTCAACGCCGCCCGCGAGCCCGAGATCTCCGACTTGTGCAATCTCCTTGTCGCCATGGGTGCCAAGATCAAGGGCATCGGCTCTTCGCACCTCATCATCGAGGGCGTCGAAGGGCTGAAGGGCACCGAATATTCGGTGATGCCTGACCGGATCGAGGCAGGAAGTTATGCCTGCGCGGCTGGGGTTACGGGCGGATCGCTCGACCTCATCGGTGCGCGGCCCGAAGACATGCAGGCGACCTTGAACGCGCTTGCCCAATGCGGCCTGGTGATCGAATTCCATAACCGCGGGATCAAGGTCAGCGCCAATGGCGGGATGAAGCCGCTCGCGCTGTCGACCTCGCCCTTTCCGGGCTTCGCCACCGACATGCAGGCGCAGTTCATGGCGATGCTTTGCCTCTCTCAAGGCGACAGCTTCCTGGAGGAGACCATTTTCGAAAATCGCTACATGCACGTGCCCGAGCTCAGGCGAATGGGCGCGGACGTCGATATTCATGGCCGCTCGGCGATCGTTCATGGCGTCGAGAAGCTGACTGGCGCGAGTGTCATGGCGACCGACTTGCGCGCCTCGATGAGCCTCGTGCTCGCGGGGCTGGCGGCGGAAGGAGAGACGGAGGTGCTTCGCGTCTACCACCTCGACCGCGGATATGAGCGGCTAGAGGAAAAGCTCTCGGCCGTCGGCGCGACGATCGAGCGCCGGAGCAGTGGCTAAAGTCGATTTCTCTTATGTTAAATCGCGGCACGCTTTGGGCATCGCGGCTCCGGTGACCATGGCAGCCTAGCCGCCATGGCCGTGAAATGTCGTTTGATCACATCAAACTGAAACGCGATCTAGAGCGTCTTGAAGAAGCGGATGCTGGTCCGCTCATAGCCCATGTGGCGGTAGAAAGCGTGGGCAGCGGCTCGCCGGTCGTTGCTGGTCACTTCTATCAGCCCGCAACCTTTGTCGCGGCACCACTGCTCGACGGCCTCGACGAGCATTCGACCAAGATTGTGGCCCTGCGCGGCCTCGGTCACAACGAGGATTGAAATCCGTCCGACCGGTTTTGGCCGATGGACCGTCACCATCAAATGCCTGCCGACCAGCGCGACAATCTTCTTCTCGACCGTGGCGACAAGCGGAGCCTCGCCTGCCTTGTTCAGCTTGGCGAGGTTCTTCCGAACCGATTTCTCGTCGATCTCATGGTCGAGTTCACAAATCAGCTCGACGATACGCGGCGCGTCGCCCGGCTTGGCCTCACGGATTTTTGGCTTCGGCCGCGGTCTTAGCTTCGGTTCCCGCACCGTCATGACTGCATCTGAAGGTTTCGCGGGTTCAGCATCGTTTGCTGCCTTGCGGCCGACCTTTGTCGGTTTGCGCTTCCTCGGAAGCACGGCGAGATCGAGCGATGCGCCCCAGTCCTTTGCGCCGAGGTTGCGAAGATAATACGCGACCTCTTCCGGCTGGGCCACTGGCGCGCTCGAATCCATTCCGAAGACGGCCTTTCCGGCCTGGTCAGTCAGGCCGACCTTCCCGAAGCGTCGTTTGCCAGGCGTGCGCACTCGCGAGCGAACCAACCTCAGGCCGCGATGGCGGGCGGCTTCGGCGAGGCGGTCGAGGTCTGGGTCACTCATAGCGTGTCCAACAGCTTGAGGATTACTCCGACGAGGCCGCCCACGATCGTGCCGTTGATCCGGATATACTGGAGGTCCCGCCCGACCGCAAATTCGAGCCGGGCAGTGACAGTTCGCGCGTCCCATCCGCGAATTGTGTCTGAAACCAGCTTGACGATCGATCCGCCATAGCTCGCCGTCATACCGACCACCGCGCGTCGGGCGAACTGATTGATGGCGGCGCGGATCCGAGCGTCTTTCTCGAGAGTCCCGCCCATCGACTTCAGGACTTCCCCAACCTTGCCCGCAAGGACCGCATCGGGATTGCGGGCAGCCTTGATGATCGCCTCACGGCCTTTTTGCCAGATCGTGTCGACCCACAGACTGACCGAGCGATTGTCGAGCAGCTGCTCCTTGATCTGCTCGACTTTCTCGCGCGTCTCGGGCCTTGCCTGGAGATCGTTGGCGAGCTGGGCGAGCGCCTCCTCGACCTTGATTCGAACGGGGTGAGCGGGATCCGTGGACATCTCGACGGTGAGCTTTCGAAGGCCGTCGATGATGGCGTCGGCGAGCTTCGCGTCGAGGCCGGCCAGCTTCAGCACCCAATTGGCCTTCTTGTGCACCATGTCCCGGATCAGCGGCTCGTTCGCGTCGAGCGCGCGCGCGGTCCAGCGGATGGCAGCCTCGAGCATTGGGACATGGCGGTCCTCGTTGATTGCTGAGGCGAGGGCGTGGCCCAGGAGCGGCGAGACCTCGGTCTTTCGAAGCCGGGCGCTGACCGCGCCCTTGACGATCCCGCCGAGGCGCTCGTCGTCCAGGCTTTCGAAGATGTCGGCGATGAGGCGCGACGCCCCGGAGCGGATTCGGGTGCCCTGGCCGGCCGGGGTCTGAAGGAAGCGGCCTGCCGCTGCTGCGACATCCAGCTTCTGCATTCGCCGCGCCACCACCGACGGAATCAGGAAGTTCTCGCGCAGGAAATTGGCAAGCGTGTCGCCGATCCGGTCCTTGTTGCGTGGGATGATCGCCGTGTGCGGAATGGGAACGCCCAACGGATGCCGGAACAAGGCGGTGACGGCAAACCAGTCGGCGAGACCGCCGACCATCGCCGCCTCGGAGAAGGCCTTCAGGTAGGTGAGCGCGGGATACCGATTCTCGAAGGCTCGAGTTCAGCGCGAAAACCGCCGCCATGACGATAAGCAGTCCAGTCGCGACGACCTTCATGCCCTGCGCGCCCGGCTGCGCGGGGTTGAAACGGGACAAGGCGGCGTTCGTGACCATCATTCCGGCTCAATAAACGAGCCGGGCTTCGAGTTCACAAGCCCCAGCTTACTCCGCCGGGACTGGCTGACCAGTCGCGTGAGCGTCGCTGCCGATGACCCGGTGGAAGAGCCGGCCGATCCGCAATTCAATCGAGATCGCGATCGAGAAGTAGGCGGGAACCAGGAGCAGGGTCAGGATAGTCGAGAAGATGAGGCCGCCGATGACGGTTACGCCCATCGGCGCGCGCCAGCTTGCGTCGCCGCTCAGCGAGAGCGCGATCGGGAGCATCCCTGCGACCATCGCCACCGTCGTCATCACGATCGGTTGCGCGCGTTTATGGCCCGCCTCGCGAATGGCTTCATCTTTTTCCATGCCCTGATTCATCATCTCGACCGCGAAATCGACGAGCAGGATCGAGTTCTTCGCGACAATTCCGAACAGCATCAGCATTCCGATGAATACCGGCAGCGAAAGTGGCTGGCCGGCAAGGTGGAGGCCGATTGCGGCGCCCAGCGGACAAAGCCACAGCGAGCCCATGTTCACGAACGGTGACAGGAACCGCCGATAGAGCAGGACCAGCACTGCAAAGACGAGGCCGACGCCCGACAGCAAAGCGACGATGAAATAGAAGACCATTTCCGCCTGCCACTTCTGCGACCCAAGGTTCAGCTGGTGAACGCCCTGCGGCAGGTTCTTGACCGCTGGAAGCGCATTGATCTTGGGCCACACGTCACCGGTCGTCATTCCCGGAGCGAGATCGGCGCCCACCTGGGTGCGCCGCTCCTGGTTGGTGCGTTGAACAGTCGTTGGACCGGCGCCGAACCCGATTTCCGCGATGGCCTTGAGCGGGACCGAACCGCCGCTCGCGGTCGGGACGGGGAGGTTCTCGAGCGTCGACAGATCTCGCCGTTCGTCCTCCGAAAGCGAGACCTGGATTGGCACTTGGCGGTCGGAGAGCGAGAATTTCGCGCTATTCTGCTCGATGTCGCCGAGAGTTGCGATCCGAATCGTCTGGCTCAACGCTGCCGTCGTCACTCCGAGGTTCGCGGCGAGGTCGAACCGCGGCTTGATCGTGATCTCGGGCGCTGGCGTGTCTCCCATAACCCGCGGAGCGCGAAGGCCCGGAAGTGCCGCCATCTGATCCGCGATCGCGACGGCCGCCTGGTTCAGCTTCACCGGGTCCTCGCCGCCGAGGTACAGCATGACGTCGCGTCCCCCACCGGGGCCTCCGCCATTCTGGCTTTGGAAGCTCACGCGAGCGTCCGGGATCTTTGAGAGGGTCGGTGCAAGCGCGCGCTCGAAGTCGATGCTGGTTTGCGTGCGCTTGTGCTTGAGCACGATATTGAGATGTCCTGATCCGACATAGATGCGCTCGAACACGTGCTCGACGTTGGGGTCGCGTGCGATGATGGCGGATGCCCGGTCGGCGACAGCCTCGGTCTGGATCAGCGTGGAACCCGGCGGCATGTCAATGTTCACCGACGAATAATCGACGTTCACCGGCGGCTGGAAGCTCATCGGGAGGGTGACCAGGAAAAAGCCGGTCAAGCCCAGCGCCAGGAACCCGGCCAGAACCATCGACAGGCGGTGGTCAAACCGAAGCGACTTCACTTTGCCCCAAAGGCCCGGCTTTCGCTCCGAATATTCATGGGCTTTGCGCGTATCGAGCGACCATTTGAGGAGGCCGAGATACTTGTCCATCGCCTTGCCCGATGCGTGCGGCTGCACCCCCTTGCTGCGGAGGAAAAAGGCAGCGATCAGAGGCGTGATCATGCGCGCAACCAGAAGGCTCATCAGCACAGCAATCACGACGGTGAAGCCGAATGCCTTGAAGAATTGTCCGGAGAGACCCGGCATCAGCGCGACGGGCAGGAAGACAGCGACGATCGACATCGTCGTTGCGAGCACCGCGAGGCCGATCTCGTCCGCTGCGTCGAGTGACGCCTGATAGGCGGATTTGCCCATCCGCATGTGTCTGACGATGTTTTCGATCTCGACGATCGCGTCGTCGACCAGGACGCCGGCGACGAGGCTGAGGGCGAGCAGCGACAGGCCGTTCAGGTTGATGTCGAGCAAGCCCATGAACCAGAAGGACGGGATCGCTGAAAGCGGAATCGCCAGAGCCGAAATTGCGGTTGCGCGGATGTCGCGCAGGAACAGGAACACGACGAAGACCGCAAGGATCGCCCCTTCGATGAGGCCCTCCATCGCGGATGTATATTGCCCCTTCGTATACTGGACCTGGTTCTCGATCTCGGCGAAGTGGATCCGCGGGTCCTCGGTTTCGATTTTGTGCAGCTCTTTCCAGACCGCGTCATAAACCGTGACGTCGGAAGCGCCCTTCGAGCGCTGGACATTGAAGCTGATGACCTGCCGTCCAGCGAGCTTCGCAAGTGTGCGCTGCTCGGAATAGGAATCCTTGACGGTCGCGATGTCCGCAAGCCGAACGGTTCGGCCTTGCCCAAGGGTGATTTGGGTTTGAGAAAGATCATACGCCGTTTGCGCATTCCCAAGGACGCGCACCCCCTGCTCGGAGCCGGCGATTTCGGCGCGGCCGCCTGCCGCGTTCATATTGGTTGCCCGCAGTTGCTGGTTCACCTCGGCCGCGGTGATGCCCTGCGCCTGGAGCGCGGCCGGGTTGAGAATGACCCGAATTTCGCGATCGACGCCACCCTCGCGCGAGACCGCAGCTACGCCCTCCAGCCCGCGCAGGCGCTTGCCGATGTCGTTGTCGACATACCAGCTGAGCTGCTCGAGGCTCATGTCAGTGGTTTCCGCCGCGACGAACACGATTGGATCTCCGGCGACATCGACCCGCTCGACCTGTGGTTCGAGGATTCCGTCAGGCAGGTCGGCTCGAGCTTGCGCGACCGCGTTACGCACATCGTTGACCGCACGGTCGGTCGGCGTTCCGATCTGGAACTGGATGAAAGTGTTGCTGAAGCCTTCCCTTACGCTGCTGTCGATCTCATCGACACCGTTCACTCCCCGGACCGCGGCTTCGATCTTTTGAGTGACCTGCTTTTCCATCTCCGAGGGAGCAGCGCCCGGTTGGCTGACGCCGACCGTCACGCCCGGAAAATCGATGTCCGGGTTGTCGGTCACCGTCATTCGGCTGAACGAGATGATGCCGGCGAGCAACAAGGCGATAAACAGCACTATGGGGGGCACCGGGTTGCGGATGCACCAGGACGAAATGTTACGAAAATTCATGAACTCGAGTCTCTTCTAGCAGCGGTTACTGCGCCGCCTCGCGCTTGGGATTGACCTTCTGGCCCGGGTTCAGGAATGGCCCCGCGGAAAGCACGACGGGCTCGTTGCCCGACAGGCCCTCAACGATCGTGACGCCATTATTGTCCACCGTTCCGATCTTGATCGCCCGGCGCTCGACCTCATTCTTGCCGTTGATGACGTAGACATAATTGCCCTTGTCGTCGCTTAGCACCGCACTTTGCGGAAGAAGCGGAGCCGTCGTCGAACCAGCGGTGATCTGCGCCTCCGCGAACCCGCCCGGCTTCACCGAGGGCGTGTACCGAACCGAGATTCGCACCAGACCAAGGCGCGATTGCGGATCGATAACTGGAGCGACCTGCCAGACGCCGCCAGCGATGCTGGCCTGCGAGCCGACGGGCGTCACCTGGGCGGGCATTCCGACGTGAACGTAAGCGAGGTCTTGTTGGGCAAGCTGCGCCTGCATTTCCATCGCACCGCCCTCCGCAAGGCGGAAAAGAGCGCCGCTGCCCGGACTTACGATCTGACCGATCTCGACGTTGCGAGCGAGGATCAAGCCGGAAGTCGGCGCGACTACATTCAGCTGGCCGATCTGAGCGCGCGTTGCGCCAAGTTGGGCCTGCGTAACCTTGACCTGGGCATAAGCGGCGTCACGCGCGGCCTTCTTGGAGTCGATCTCCGCCTTCGAGATGAAGCCACGGCTCTGAAGCGCAATTGCGCGGTCGTAATCAGACTGGGCAAGAGCGGCCTGCGCCTTCGCGGCTTCGATGAGGGCCGACTGCTGGGCCGCCTGCTGCGCCTGGACCGAGCGATCGACAACCGCCAGGACCTGGCCGGCCTGAACCCAAGCGCCGGCGTCGACGAGCACGCGAACGACGCGGCCGCCCTGACCAGCGATTCCAATCGGCTGATCGCGCTTCGCTGCGAGTGGGCCGCTTGCGGTGACCACTCGGCCCACCGACGAGCGTCCGGGAACGACGACGGTGACCGTCGGAATTTGTCCCGTCGAGCCGGCGCCCGCTGTTGCTCCGCCATTGGCGCTCGTGGCGCTGTGCCCTTTTAGAACGGCAAATCCGATGACGAGCAGCACAAGCGCCGCGATTGCACCGATGATGACCATCCGTCGGCGAGAGCGCGAACGATCGACGACAACCAGATTGTCGGAGGAGTACATCGAAGTTTCGCGGTTCATGCTTTCCTGCCCAATTTGCCCTGTTTGCGCGAATCCGCGCCCGTGGTAAGGCAACTGTATTACTTTAATAAGTCACCGCAAGCAACAGATCGCGACACACCCGCCAAAGGCCATCGCTTTTCGACGAAGAGTGGCACTTGTTTGGCAAGCGCGCGTTGCCCCATCCAAAATGAAGGTCGTTCAAACGACATTCTAGATCAAGGGGACGCGGGATGGAACATTACGAAATCATTGGCTGGATCATCATCGGCGGCCTCGCCGGAGCAATTGCCAAGTTCCTGATGCCTGGCAAGGATCCCGGCGGCTGCATCATCACCGTCATCCTCGGTATCGTCGGGGCGCTCGTCGCTGGCTGGCTTGGTCATATGGTCGGCTGGTACGCGCCGAACGAAGGGGCAGGTTTCGTCGCAGCGATCCTTGGAGCGTTCATTCTATTGCTGATCTACCGGCTTGTGGCCGGTCGCCGCGCCTAGCTTGCTGTTCAGCTAACAGCCATCGCCTGGCGGCAACCGTTGCGCCGGCGAGATGAACAGCAAGGAATGAAGTCATGAAAGCAAGGCTAGTCGGTGCGCTAATGCTTGGCGCCGCGGCTTGGGTCGAGCCGGCTATCGCGCAACAGGCGACGATTGCACAAACGATCGCCGGGACTCGGCTCGACATTAGCGCGACGGGGGAGGTCACGCGCGTCCCCGATGTCGCGATCATCAGCGCCGGAGTGGTTTCGCGCTCTCCCACGGCGACGGGAGCTCTTCAGGATTCCGCCAATCGAATCAATCAGGTGCTTTCGGCTCTGAAGCGTGCAGGAGTCGCCGACCGAGACATCCAAACGAGCAGCGTCAGCCTCAATCCCGAGTATCGCTATCCCGATAACCAATCGCCGCAGCTGACCGGCTACACGGCCACCAATCAGCTGACAATTCGGTTCCGCGACATCCGCAATTCGGGCAAGATCCTGGATGCGCTGGTCAGCCAGGGCGCGAACCAGATCAACGGGCCAAGCCTGACGATCGACAAGCCGGAAGCCGCCTTGGACGAGGCCAGGGCGAATGCGATTGCCGCCGGCCGAGGGCGGGCTGAACTCTACGCTCGCTCACTAGGGCTTCACGTTGCCCGGATCGTCGCGGTGTCGGAAAGCGGTGGTTATGCGGTCCCGCCGCCGGCGCCTCCGGTGCCAATGATGATGGCGCGTTCGGAAGCTGCGCCAACGAACATCGTGCCCGGCGAGCAAAAGGTCCAGGTCAGCGTGTCGATGACCTTCGAGCTTCAATAGACGGGGCTCGAATAGACAAGGAAAAGGCCGCGCGGCGAGTTGCCGCGCGGCCTTCCAATGACAAAAATATTGTTAGCGAACCGTCCCGCGTCGGATCAGGTTCACGATCGCCAGCAGGATGACCGCGCCGATCAGTGCATAAAGAAAGCTTTCGAGCGTGATTCCGGAATTCATGTTCACTCCGAACAGAAGCCCGGCAATGACCGCGCCAACGATGCCGACGACGATATTGAGGATGATGCCCTGCTGAGCGTCAGTGCGCATGATGAGGCTTGCAAGCCAGCCGCAGACACCGCCGACAATCAGCCAAATGATAATCGCCATGAACTTTCCCTCCTGTTATCCGGCCGCTCACAGACAATTGCAGCCGCTGCGGCATCACAGACGCGTGATGCGCGGCGGTTGTTCCGGAATCGGAAGGAAGTGTCTAGTTTTTCAGGCTGGCGTCGCAGGAATATGGGATAAATTCGCAGCTGTAACGAAGCCTCAGCCTCAGTAACGCTGCTGGCGCTCGGTACTGATCGCGATATTGCTTGATACGCGTTACCCGGAGGCCCGGCATGCCGCTTCGGTCGACCGCGCGCTGCCAGCTGGTGAATTCCTCGAGGCTCAGCGTGTAGCGCTTGCAGGCCTCGTCGACACTGAGGAGGCCACCTGCGACCGCGGCCACCACTTCGGCCTTGCGGCGAACGACCCAACGCGTCGTCGAGGGCGGCGGCAGGCTATTGAGCGTCAGCGGCTCGCCGAGCGGTCCGATAACCTGGGCCGGACGAATCTTCTGGTTCTCGAGCATGCCGTTACACCTGCTTAATCATTGCCACTGCCGAGGACTTAAGCCGCCGGCATTGAAAATTTTCTGAAACGCGCTGGTTAATTCCGTCATCAAACAGTCTTACGATCCCTTAACTTTCGTTTCCTCGGCGAACGCGCCGCCAAGAGACTTCACGGCGTCGCGCCACCCCTGACCGCCCGAAAGGAAACAAGCGATTGCGTCCTCTCGTGACCGCTCGTCCATCACCGCTGCTGGTTCGAGCAGCGCAAGGAGCTCGTCGAGACCGAGCGGCGCATCTGCATTCGCGCGAAAGTCCTTGTCGTGACGCGCCAACCTCATGCCCCTCGGTCGTCATTTCTTGGCCCGGTCTAGTCTGGAGGAATGAACTTCGGGTAAAGAGCGGAGCGAAAGACCTCCAATGCGGATCGATTTTCAGCTTGGCCGTCCTGCGGGGCAGGCACAAATCGTCGTCGCCATGTCCGGCGGCGTCGACAGCTCGGTTGCGGCCGCGCTCGCAACGCGCACCGGCGCGGAGGTGATCGGAGTAACGCTCCAGCTTTACGATCATGGTGAGGCGATACGCCGTTCGGGGGCCTGCTGCGCCGGCCAGGACATCTATGACGCCGCGAAAGTCGCGGAGCAGCTCGGGATCGCGCATTACGTCCTCGATTATGAAAGCCAGTTCCGGAACAGCGTGATCGACCGGTTTGTCGACGAATATGCTGAAGGGCGCACACCGGTGCCGTGCGCTTCATGCAACCAGGGTGTGAAATTCGTCGACCTGATGGCTTTCGCCCGCGAGCTCGGCGCCGACTGCCTGGCGACCGGGCATTACGTGCGGCGTCTTGTCAACCATAAGCGGATAGAGCTTCACAAGGGTGCCGATCCGCGCCGCGACCAAAGCTATTTCCTTTATGGCACGACGCGCGAGCAGCTTGATTTCCTCCGTTTCCCGCTGGGCGGGCTGCCCAAGAGGAGTGTACGCCGGATCGCAGCCGAGCTGAAACTCACGGTCGCCGAGAAGCGCGATAGCCAGGACATCTGCTTTGTGCCGGATGGAGATTATGCGACTCTCGTCAAGCGGCTGAGGCCTGAAACTCAGGATCCGGGCGAGATCGTCGATCTCGATGGCAGCGTCCTTGGTATGCACAGGGGCGTCGTTCATTTCACCGTCGGGCAGCGTCGGGGAATCGAGATCGGCGGCCAGTCCGAGCCGCTCTACGTTCTTCGGATCGAGCCCGACCACGCGCGCATCGTCGTTGGCCCGCGCCGGGCGCTTGCAATCGAATCGATGAAGGTGGGCAACTGGAATTGGCTTGGCGAGAACCAGCGCGACGTGAGCGTCAAGGTGCGCTCGCTTGCGCCGCCCGTTGTCGCAATTCGCGATGGCGAGTCGGTTCGCTTCAACCGACCGGAATTTGGCGTCGCCCCGGGACAGGCGGCGGTGGTTTATGACGGCGAGCGCATGCTCGGGGGAGGGACCATCCTCGAAACGTCTCCGGCTGAGATCGAGGCGGCCGAAGCGGCCTAACGAGGGTTTGTCAAATTCCGAGCTGGGCCTACATCTGCGGGAAATGACTCCAACGATCCTCATCGCCGCTTCCCTGCTCGGCTTTGCTGTAGCTGCGCCCGCTGCCTCCGCGGCCGCACCGGTTCCGCCCGAAACGCCGGCCGGCGCCGATTTCCTCGCCAGGAACGGGGCTTCCAAGGGGGTCGTCACGACGCCGGACGGCCTTCAATATTTCGTTGTCGCCTCCGGCCCCCAGAGCGGACCGCATCCGATGTCGAAGGATACCGCAACCCTGGATTATGAATTGAAGCTCCTGACTGGCGATGTGGTCGACAGCAGCTACTCGAACGGACAGCCGCTAACCGGCGAGGTCGGCGCCTTCGTGCCGGGTTTTTCAGAGGCGCTCGAGCTCATGCGGCCCGGCGACGAATGGATCGTCTGGATCCCGCCGCAACTTGGCTATGGTGATAAGGACGTCGGTCCAATTCCAGCCAACAGCGTGCTCCGCTTCAAGCTGGTGCTTCACAGCGTCACGCCCGCCGGCTGAACCATGCCGCCGCCGCTTAGCGCCGGTATCCTGCTGTTCCGAATGCGCGAAGGCGCCCTCGAGGTCTTGCTGATCAAGCCCGGGGGTCCGTTCTGGCGGAACAAGGTCGAAGGCGCGTGGATGATCCCGAAGGGAGCGGTCGAGCCTGGCGAGATTCCTCTCGATGCGGCGCTCCGGGAATTCGAGGAAGAAACGGGGACGCGCCTAAAGGAAGTGCCATTCGCACTTGCTCTCATCCGCCAGTCGGGCGGCAAATATGTTCAATCGTTCGCCAGCGAAGGCGACCTTGACGCGTCGGCGATCGAGTCCAACGAGTTTGAGGTCGAGTGGCCGCCGCGCAGCGGGAAGCGGGAGCGCTTTCCAGAAGTTGCCGAGGCGCGCTGGATGAGCTTGCCGCAAGCCCGCGCAATGATGTTGCCGAGCCAATTGCCGTTGCTCGACGCGCTCGAAGATAAATTGCGCAGCTAGAGTTGGAACTGGCCGACGATCACGGTCCGGCAATGCCCGCCGAGGATGACCCGGTCGCCTTCGAGGCGGCAATGAAGGAGGCCCGAACGAGCGCTCGCCTGGAGGGCGGTAAACTCGGTTCGTCCGAGTTGCTTCGCCCATTTTGGCACCAGTGCTGCATGTGCGGAGCCCGTCACCGGGTCTTCGTCAATGCCGACATAAGGAACGAAGACGCGGCTCGCGATGTCGCATTTATCGCCCGGCGCGGTCACCACGGCCATTCGGCGGATGGCTTTCAACGCCGCGAAATCGGGTTTGATGGCTCGCACGGCGGCTTCGTCTGCCACTTCGATGATGGCGGCGTCGTTGCATCCTTCAGCGAGCCACGCCGATGAATCCGGAAGACCAAGCGCCCGATTGAGCTCGGGTTCGCGCACTTCAGTCAGGCGAGCCGCGGGAAGGTCGAGCTCGAGCAGGTCTCCTCGCCGGCTAACGATCAATGTTCCAGATTTCGTGGAGAAGCGGACCGAACGCCCGTGAATCAGCACGTGTCCCGCGGCGAGCGTCGCGTGGCCGCACAGTTCGACCTCGGCGGTGGGTGTGAACCAGCGAAGGTCGTAATCGGCTTCTTGCGACTCGCTGGCGACGGCGAACGCGGTTTCGCTAAGATTATTCTCGGCAGCGATGGCCTGCATCGTCGCCTCGTCGAGCCAGCGCTCAAGCGGCATGACCGCGGCCGGATTGCCGGTCATCGGCCGCTCGGCAAAAGCGTCGACTTGGAAAAAAGGGATTGTCGTCAAGTTGCGCGCTCCGTGATCGCCTGAGGCAACATAGTCTCGCGGTCAGTTTGCCCCTCAGGATCAACGTGGATCAGGATCTCGGTACCCGGGAAGCGCTGCTGGAGCGCTTCCTCGATGGTGTCGAGGCGATCATGCGCTTCCTGAACCGTCCAGTGCGCAGGGACCCAGACGTGGAACTGGGCGAAATAATGGGTGCCGCTGCTCCGCGTCCTGAGGTCGTGGAGGCCCGCGAGCTCGGGATATTCCTTGGTCGTCGCGAGGAAGCGCTCGCGAAGCTCGTCGGGCCATTCGCGATCCATCAACTGGTTGAGTGCATCGCTTGATGCCCTCCACGCGCCCCACAGCAGCCACAGCGCGATCAGGAACCCGAAAACCGCATCCGCGCCCATGAGATGCGCATATTGATCGAGGCCGAGTGCGAGGATCACCGAGCCGTTGAGCATGAGGTCGGACGAATAATGCAGTCGGTCGGTGCCGATCGCGAGCGATCCGGTCCGCCGCACGACGTGCCGTTGATACGCGATGAGCGCGGCAGTGAGGACCATCGCGATGAACGACACCCCGATGCCAAGCTTGGCATCCGCGGTTTGGGCGCCGCTGAGAAGCCGCTGCACCGCGCGGAAGCCGATGAAGATTGCCGAGATGGTGATAAGGATCACCTGCACGAGGGAGGCGAGCGCTTCAGCCTTCCCATGGCCAAAGCGATGCTCGTAATCGGCAGGCTGCGCCGCAACTCGAACACCGAGCAGGACCACCAAGCTCGCGACGAGGTCCAGCCCGCTGTCGGCAAGAGAGCCGAGCATCGCCGTCGAATCGGTCTTGTAGGCCGCCCAGAATTTAAGAACGATCAGGGTTGAGGACATGGCAATGCTCGCCATCGCTGCACGCGAAGTCAGCCTTGAGCGTTCGTCCTTCTTTGTTTCCGTCACGGGTAAAGCAGCCCTTCTGACCAGCCTCCGGTAATTCGCGTAAACAGGCGGCGCTCGTGAAGGCGGTGGGGGCGGTCCATCCAGAACTCGATGCGCTCCGGAATCATGCGGTAGCCGCCCCAGTGCGAGGGGCGCGGAACGTCCTTTTCTTCGAAGCGGCGCCGGACCTCGTCAAATCGCCTTTCGAACGTCGTGCGGCTGTCGAGCGGGCGCGACTGGTCCGAAGCCCAGGCGCCGAGTTGAGAATCGCGCGAGCGAGTTGCGAAATAGGCGTCTGACTGCGCTGCCGTGACTCGTTCGACGCTGCCTTCGAGACGAATTTGGCGGCGCAGCGATTTCCAGTGGAAGAGCAGAGCCACCCGCGGGTTCTGCGCAAGGTCGCTCGCCTTTGCGCTCTCCTCGTTGGTGTAGAACAGGAACCCGCCGGACCCGTGTCCCTTGAGCAATACCATTCGCACATGCGGCTGGCCGTCGTCGCCAGTCGTTGCGAGCGCCATTGCGTTGGCGTCGTTCAGCTCGCTCGTTCGCGCCTCGGCGAACCATTCGTCGAACAGTTGGAACGGATCGCACGACATCGTGCTTTGGCATTAGGCTTGGCCTTGGCTGAACGGCAACCCATCTGGTCAGCAGGGAAACGTTACGGCATGGGAGGACAATGGCACTCGACCTCTACCAGCGCTTGGGGCTGAAGCGCGGCGCCGGTGAGGCGGAGATCAAGAAGGCTTACCGAAGCCTCGCCAAGCAGCTCCATCCCGACCGCAACAAGGACAAACCCGACGCGGCCAAACGCTTCGCCGAGGTTACCGCTGCGTACGATCTTCTGTCGGACAAGGACAAGCGCGCGCGTTACGACCGAGGCGAGATCGACGAGGACGGCAATCCGAAAATGCCGTTCGGGGGCGGGTTCGGTGGCTATTCGACGGGTTCGGGGCCACGGCCGGGTCCTGGCTCCCAGGGCTTCGAGAACATGAATTTTGGCGGTGCCGACGCCGCTGACCTCAGCGATCTTTTCGAAGGGCTATTCGGCGGCGGCGGCGGACCTGGACGCGCTCGGGCCGGCGGGCCGTTCAGCGGTTTTCGCAATCGCGCCTCGCCGCAAAAGGGCGCCGACACGGCTTATCGGCTCAAGATTGCGTTCGACGACGCCGTCGCTCTGAAACCGCAGCGTATCACTCTTGCAGATGGCAAGACGATCGATCTGAAGCTCCCGCAGGGTGTTGAGGACGGGACCAAGATCCGCCTCGCCGGCAAGGGCCAGGATGGGCCGGGCGGCAGAGGTGATGCGATCGTGACGATCGAGATTGCGCCGCACCACGCCTTCAGGCGCGACGGCAACAACATCCGGATCGATCTTCCTGTGACACTCAAGGAAGCTGTGCTCGGAGCGAAAGTGCGGGTGCCTACGCCCGAAGGGCCAGTGGTGCTGACGATCCCCAAGGGCACGAGCTCGGGGAAGGTCCTGCGTCTGAAGGGTCGCGGCTTCACCGCCAAGGACGGGAAGCGCGGCGATCAACTGGTCACGATCGAGATCGACATTCCCGATCAAGACTCCGCGCTCCAGAAGTTTGCCGAGGGCTGGGACGGCGGCGGCAACCCGCGCTCGGGCCTCGGAGTTTAGAGCGACCGCCCGATGAGGGACCACTCACCGCTATCGCCGGAGGAAAGGCGTAAGCGTCTGGCGACGATGCGCGCGGCCTTCGGAACGGAGGTCGAGGAGAAGCTCAAGCCGCGACTTACCCCCTGGGAGGTGACCAAGCGCATTGCGATCGGAGTCTACAACGACGGCTTCATCCACGCCGGCAATCTCGCCTATCTCTCGATCGTCGCCTTGTTTCCATTCTTCATCGTCGCTGCAGCGGTCGCGCATCTGCTCGGCCAAGGCCAGGATGCGGCGCTGACCGTCACGAATGTCCTCAGGCGCCTTCCGCCGGACGTAGCAACGACGCTGCGTGAACCTGTCCATGAGGTGCTCACCGTCCGAACTGGGAGCCTGTTGTGGCTCGGCGCGATTGTAGGCCTGTGGACCGCGACCAGCTTCGTCGAGACCATCCGCGACATCCTGAGGCGCGCCTATGGAGTAAAATATTGCGCTCCCTTCTGGGAGTATCGGATCGGTTCGATCCTCCTGATCGTCGGCGCGGTCCTGCTGCTGATGCTCGCCTTCGCGGCCAGCGCGGCCCTCACCATCGCTCATCATTTCGTGATCGAATATTTTCCGCTTGCGCAGGATGTAGGGAGCGCTCTCGGGCTCTACCGCCTCGTCCCGGCGGTAACGCTCTTCTGCACCTTCTACGGGTTGTTCTTCGCTCTGATCCCGGCGCGATACCGGAAGAAGGACTGCAGGAAATGGCCGGGCGCGCTGTTTATCACGATATGGTGGCTCGGTACCGTCGAACTCATCGCCCCCGTCTTGGGCCTCTTCGGCGGATATACTCGCACCTACGGTAGCCTAGCTGGGGTCATGATTGCCCTGATCTTCTTCTTCGTGGTTGGTCTCGGAGTGGTGATCGGCGCCGAGATGAACGCGGCGCTGGCGGAAAGCGGCGCCACGGCGCTAAAGGGCGAATATTATAGCGGGCCGTACACCGACGAGCTTGAAGTCGAGGAACCGCAGCCCGGAGAAGACGTGGAGCCAGTTTTGCATACAAGGGGACCACAACTTTGAGCCAATTGATGGACGGTAAGCGCGGCTTGATCATGGGACTTGCGAACGACCGCTCCCTCGCATGGGGAATCGCTCGTGCCTTGGGCAACCATGGTGCCGAGCTCGCCTTCTCCTATCAGGGCGAAGCGCTCGAGAAACGCGTGCGTCCTCTCGCGGCTGAGCTTGGTTCCGACATGCTGGTTGACTGTGACGTCAGCAGCATGGACGCGCTCGATGCGGCATTCGAACTGGTTCGCCAGCGCTGGGGGGGAATTGACTTTGTCGTTCACGCGATCGGTTATTCGGACAAGAATGAGCTGCGTGGGAAATTCGTCGATACCTCGATGGACAATTTCCTGATGACGATGAACATCTCGGTCTACAGCTTTGTCGCGGTCGCCCAGCGCGCTCGCAGGCTGATGACCAATGGCGGATCACTTCTGACGCTCACTTATTATGGCGCGGAGAAGGTCATCCCGCACTACAATGTGATGGGGGTGGCGAAGGCCGCGCTGGAGAGCAGCGTCAAATATCTCGCCATGGATCTTGGACCTGAACGTATTCGGGTAAACGGCATTTCGGCAGGCCCGATCAAGACTTTGGCGGCCAGCGGAATTGGCGATTTCCGCTACATTATGAAGTGGAACGAATTGAACTCGCCGCTCCGCCGCAATGTCACGATCGAGGATGTCGGCGGCGCTGGCCTCTATCTCCTCAGCGACCTTTCTTCTGGAGTGACCGGCGAGATCCACCACGTCGACGCGGGCTACAACGTCGTCGGGATGAAAGCCGAGGACGCGCCAGATATCAGCACGGTTTGATGATCGCCCGGCACGTCCACGTCACCGGTGGAGTGCAGGGCGTCTGCTTCCGGGCATGGACTCGTGAGCAGGCGCAAGCGCTCGACGTGGGGGGCTGGGTCCGCAATTGCCCAGACGGTTCGGTCGAGGCGCACGTCGAGGGCGATGAATCTGCTGTTGGAGAAATGATCGAACGCCTGCGGCAGGGGTCACCGGCGGCAAACGTCGAGGCTATCAGGACCTGGGACGTCGAGCCGTGCGAGTTCGACGATTTCGAGGTGCGGCCCTAGTCTCAGTCTAGCCCGAGAACGGGTCGCGGACCAGGATCGTGTCGTCGCGCTCCGGCGAGGTGCTGACCAGTGCCACAGGGCAGCGGACAAGCTCCTCGATCCGGCGGACATATTTGATCGCGCGGGCCGGAAGATCTGCCCAGCTGCGCGCCCCTTGGGTGGATTCTCGCCAGCCCCTGATCTCCTCATAGACCGGCTCGACTCGCATCTGATCAGCGGCGTGAGCGGGAAGGTAATCGAGCTTCTTTCCGTCGAGAATGTAGCCGGTGCAGACCTTGACCGCCTCGAGCGTGTCGAGAACGTCGAGCTTGGTGAGCGCAATGCCAGTAACTCCGCCGACCGCGACCGCCTGGCGGACGAGGACCGCGTCGAACCAGCCGCAGCGGCGCTTTCGGCCCGTCACCGTGCCGAACTCGCGACCGCGCTCGCCAAGTTCCTGGCCGACCTCATTGTCCTGCTCGGTCGGGAAGGGGCCCGAGCCGACGCGGGTCGTGTAGGCCTTTGTGATTCCGAGCACGAACCCGGCAGAGGATGGGCCCGTGCCGCTTCCCGACGCAACCGTTCCAGCGACCGTGTTTGACGAGGTCACAAATGGATAGGTTCCGTGGTCGACGTCGAGCAGCACGCCCTGTGCTCCCTCGAACAGGATGCGTTTCCCATTACGGCTTGCGCTTGTCGAGCTCGCGCCACACGGGCCGGGCGAAGGGCAGAACAAATTGCGCGATTTCGGCGAGGTCGCTTTTCAGGCGCGCGCGGTCGATTGCCGGCTCGCCGAACCCGGCCCGCAGCGCATCGTGGTGCGCGCAAAGGCGGTCGAGCAGCGGGTCCAGATCGCCAAGCTGGGCGATGTCGCAGACACGTATCGCGCGGCGACCGACCTTATCCTCATAAGCCGGGCCAATGCCGCGGCGCGTGGTGCCGATCTTTCCCGCACCTGACGCGTCCTCGCGCAAAGCATCGAGATCGCGGTGGATTGGCAGGATCAGAGGGCAATTGTCAGCCACCATCAGGAGGTCGGGCGTGACCTCCACCCCTTGCTCGCGGATTCGCTCGATCTCCGCCTTCAACGCCCAGGGGTCGAGCACCACGCCATTGCCAATGACCGAGGGAGTGACCGGTGACGATGCCGGATGGGAGCAGCGACAGCTTGTAGGTCTTGCCCTCGACAACGAGGGTGTGCCCAGCGTTGTGGCCGCCCTGAAACCGCACCACCATGTCCGCCCGGCTTGCCAGCCAATCGACAATCTTACCCTTGCCTTCGTCACCCCATTGGGCGCCGATGACGGTGACGTTCGGCACTGATGCTGTCCTGTTTTGCGAGGCTCGCGAGGCTCCTAGGCAGCAACTGCCGCCCCGTCCAGCTTGAGGCTGGGTTCATTGAGGAAGCGGAACAGAGGGCGGGCTTGCGAGTATAGCAATTTCGTTACGCGCTTGGCGCAACGTTCACAGGGAAACGACCATGAAGACCATTACCGTTCTGGCGATCGCTCTTGGGCTCGGCTCGCTTGCTGCATGCAACAAGAGCCCGCAGCAGCAGACCGCCGACAATTATGAGGCGAATGTTGATAACGCCGCTGACCAGATGCAGGCGAATGTCGACAATTCCGCCGATCAGATGACCGCGAACGCCGACAATGCATCGGACGCGATGAAGGCCGTTGCCGACAACAAGGCCGACGCGATGAAGAATTCCGCCGACAACACGGCGGATGCCATCTCCAACAAATCCAAGTAATCCGTCGAGAACCAGCCGTTCGCACGCAGATGGCTGGCCTCAAGGGCGCTCCGACATCGGAGCGCCCTTTTTGTCAGAAGCTGAGCGGAACGACTTCCCGAACGCCCGGGAGTTGCTGAAGATGCTCGGCTACCATCGGAGTAATCGGATCGTCGACCGCTACAAGCGCGATCGCTTCCCCGGCTTCCTTGCGTCGGCCGAGGTTGAAGGTCGCGATATTAATGTGGTTTTGACCAAGTTCGGTTCCGAGCGAGCCGATGAAGCCGGGCTGGTCGTCGTTGACGATGTAGATCATCTGTCCCGTGAGCTCGGCTTCAACAAGGATTCCGAACATTTTGACCAGCCGCGGCGCGCGATTGCCGAACAAGGTGCCCTCGACGCGCCTTTCTCCATGGTCCGTGCCGACCGTCACCGCAACGAGCGTGTGATAGTCGCCCTCGCCCTCGTTTCGGATTTCGCGCACGGCGATGCCGCGCTCCTTCGCGAGATAAGGCGCGTTGACCATGTTCACCGTGTCGGACCAGCTACGCATCACTCCTGCCAGCACCGCTCCCGTGATCGGCTTGATATTGAGCTCGGCCGCAGCTCCCTCGACCTCGACGTCGATCGAGCGGATCTCGGTGCCTGCAATCTGACCGATCAGGCGCCCGAGCTTCTCCGCTAAACCCATGTAGGGCTTGAGACGCGGCGCTTCCTCCGCCGATAGCGAAGGAACGTTGACCGCATTCGTGATCCCTCCGAGCAGCAGGTAATCCGCCATCTGCTCGGCGACCTGGATCGCGACATTGACCTGTGCCTCCGTCGTCGAAGCCCCGAGGTGCGGCGTGCAAACAAGGCCGCGGGTGCCGAACAGGGCATTCTCCTTCGCCGGCTCCTCCTGGAAAACGTCGAGCGCGGCGCCGGCGATGTGACCGCTTTCGAGGCCGTCCTTGAGCGCAGCCTCGTCAATCAGGCCGCCGCGTGCGCAATTGACGATTCGGACGCCAGGCTTGGTCCTGGCGAGGGCCTCGCGGCTGAGGATGCCGCGCGTTTGATCGGTGAGCGGGGTGTGGAGAGTGATGAAGTCGGCGCGAGCGAGGAGCTCGGCCAGCTCCGCCTTGTCGACGCCCAGCTCCAGCGCTCGCTCGGGCGAGAGGAAAGGGTCGTAGGCGACGACCTTCATCTTGAGCCCGTGGGCGCGGTCGGCGACGATCGAACCGATATTGCCACAGCCGATGAGTCCCAAGGTCTTGCCGGCAAGCTCGACGCCCATGAATCGGTTCTTTTCCCACTTCCCCGACTGGGTGGATTGGTCGGCCTGGGGGATCTCCCGAGCGAGCGCGAACAGCATCGCGATCGCATGCTCGGCGGTCGTGATCGAGTTTCCGAATGGCGTGTTCACAACGACAATTCCACGAGCCGAAGCGGCGGGCACGTCGATCGTGTCGACGCCAATTCCGGCGCGCCCGATCACCTTGAGGCGCGGCAGCGCGGCGTCCATCGCAGCTGCGTTGATCCTGGTTGAGCTGCGGACTGCAACGCCGTCATACTCGCCGATGATCTGCTTGAGTTCATCAGCGGAAAGACCGGGTCTTTCGTCCACCTCGATCCCGCGGTCGCGGAAGATCGCCGAGGCCTTCGGGTCCATTTTGTCGGCGATGAGCACTGGTCCTGGATTGCTCATCGCGTCGCCTCCCACGCCCAGTCGAGCCACGGGCCCAGAGCTTCGATGTCACCCGTCTCCACCGTCGCTCCACACCAGAATTCGAAGGCCGGGCGGCGCATCTCGATAGGCGGTGACGTCGTAAGCGGCATTTTCGCGCTCGAGCAGCTGCCCGATCGCCTTCTGGCGGGCGCGGTTTCCTTCTCCGTCGGACCGGTCGGCGAATTGCAGACAGACCGAGGTGTTCGAACGGATCGCCGGATCGGCCGCGAGATGTTCGATCCAATCCGCAGATTGAACCCAGCAGTCGAGAGCCATGGCGTTGGCGTTCGAACGCGCGATCAGGGCATCGAGTCCGCCAATGCGCTCGGCCCAGTCCAGAGCGAACAGCCAGTCTTCAACAGCGAGCATCGATGGCGTGTTGATCGTCTCACCCTTGAAGATGCCTTCGATCAGCTTGCCGCTTTTGGTCAGACGGAAGATTTTAGGAAGTGGCCGCGGCGAGGGCGCATTCTCCAGCCGCTCAATGGCACGCGGACTGAGCACGAGCATGCCGTGCGCCGCCTCGCCGCCGAGCGCCTTCTGCCAGCTGAAGGTGGCGACATCGATCTTCGACCAGTCGATGTCCTGAGCGAAAACGGCCGAGGTCGCGTCGCAGATGGTGAGGCCAGTGCGAGTGTCCGAGATCCAATCGGCGTTCGGCACTCGAACGCCGCTGGTTGTCCCATTCCAGGTGAAGACGATGTCGCTCGCAACGTCGATCCCGCTCAATTCTGCGATCTTGCCGTAATCCGCGGTCCGGATCTCGGCGGCGAGCTTCAGTTGCTTGGCAACGTCGGTCACCCATCCTTCACCGAAGCTTTCCCAGGCAAGCATGGTCACCGGCCGCGTCCCGAGCAGCGACCAGATCGCCATCTCCATGGCGCCGGTGTCGGATGCTGGGACGATCCCCAGGCGATAGTCCGCCGGCAGCTTCAGGAGGGCATGAGTGCGCTCGATCGCGTCAGCAAGCTTGGCCTTGCCGACCGCCCCTCGGTGCGAACGGCCAAGCGCGGAAGTGTCGAGCCTGTCCGCGCTCCAGCCAGGCGGCTTGGCGCATGGACCTGACGAGAAGTTGGGATGGTTCGTCTTGTAGTGGGGTTTTGCCACGCGCACTTCAGGCGTGGCGGCAGTCGCTTCAGTCAATGTGACTCTCCTCGCAGAGAGCTCGCGCCGCGTTGGGACGGCGTGGCCCGGGGCGGGATTTAGCGATTGCTCTGCGCTTGGCAACCGGGAGTGTGAAAGATTCGCGATCTCGCGCCATCCCAGGGAACTGCAGCAGTCCATCGGATCGGTTCACCGCGCGCCCGTCGCGGCTCGTCCCGCGGGGGAGGAATTATGGTTGAATTCATTAACCATCTGGAAGCAGTGTCGTCCCTGTCGACGCGCGGAGGGCAACGCGAGCCGGCCTGGGGGCTGGGGTGCTCCTAAATATAGATGGGATCGCGTGCGCTGCACGGCAGCGTGCGTGTGGGAGCTTTGGAGCGGGATGGAATGACCGAGGTAATGCCCGCGATGACGGCCCTGTTCCGTGATCGCGATCTGTTCATCCACGACGGCGCGAAACTTCGTCGAGTTCGCATTTCGGCGTCCGTTCAGGCTGCCTTCGTCACTTTCCTTTTCGGAATTCTCGTGTGGGCGAGCTACGCCACGGTTCAGCTGACGATGGATCATTCGCAACGAGCGGCGCCCTCAAGCGAGGCGAGGACGCGGTTGCTCGAGCAGCGCCAGGCGGTCATCGAAGCCGCTCTGACCGGGCGGAGAATGGACCCCACGATGATCCAGGCTGCCGCTAGAAGCGGCCGCCTCGTCAACACCGGTCCGCTCGCTCGTGTCGAGCAGCAGCAACTCGCTCAAGCCCTCGTCGTCGCGCGCGCTCTCGATGTGCGCTATCACGTCACCGCAGCCGAGCTTCAAAGGCTCGGGATCAAGCCCGCCCACGCGGGAAGCGCGAGCGGCGTCGGCGGTCCGCTTGAAAGCGTCGGCAATCCTACCTTCAAAGCACTCTTCAACAGCTGGAAGAAACTCGACGAGCTGCAGAACGACGTCATCGCCATTCCTTCCGACAAGCCGATCCGTGCCGAGGTGACTTTCACGAGCGGCTTCGGGGTTCGCGACGATCCCTTTCACAAGGGGGCCGCAATGCACCCAGGGATCGATCTGGCGGGCGCATATGGAACGCCGGTCTACGCAACTGCAGATGGAATCGTCGTTCGCGCCGGATGGAACAACGGCGGCTACGGCAACATGGTCGAGCTCGATCACGGCCGCGGCATCGCCACTCGCTACGGTCATATGTCAGCGGTCTTGGTCCACGAGGGCGACCACGTCAGCCGCGGCCAGCAGATCGGCCGCATGGGATCGACCGGCAGATCCACTGGGACCCACTTGCATTATGAGGTGCGGATCGATGGTCGGCCGGTGAACCCGATCCCGTTCATGAAGTCGACCGATTATATCCTCGCGATGCAGAAGAAGGATGGCGCGGCGCCGATGGACTCTGGCGTTGGTGGCCCGGGCGGCGGACACTAGGAACAGCCGTCCTTCATCCCTATCTGGTTGACGTGAGCGAAATCAGCCTGACTGAAAATGCTGCGAAACGAGTTGCCTGGATCGCCAAGCGTCAGGCGAAGCCCGCGATCCTGCGCCTCGCCGTTGACGGCGGCGGTTGCGCCGGTTTCACCTACAAGTTCGAGCTTGCCGACGCTGCACAGGGCGACGACGCCGTCGCCGAGACCGACGGCGTGAAGCTGGTGGTTGATCCGATCAGCCTCGACCTCGTGCGAGGCTCCGCGGTCGATTTCGTCGAGGACCTCGGCGGCGCGGTGTTCAAGGTGCTAAATCCCAACGCCCAATCGGGTTGCGGCTGCGGAAGCAGCTTCTCCGTCTGATGCCCAGCCGCTAAGCGGCTCATGTGAAGATCGCCAGCTACAATCTCAACGGAATCCGAGCCCGCCTTCCGCGCCTCATCGAGTGGCTCGAGCGAGAGCAACCCGACATCGCTTGCCTCCAGGAGCTGAAATGCGCCGACAAGTCGTTGCCGATCGCAAGTATCGAGGCTGCCGGCTACAAGGCCGTGTGGCATGGGCAGAAGGGCTTCAACGGTGTTGCCATCCTTGCCAAGGGCGATGCTCCAGAGTTGAGGCGCGTCGGACTTCCCGGAGACCCCGACGACACCCACAGCCGCTACATTGAAGCGCAAGCGAGAGATGTAGTTGTTGCGTCACTCTATCTTCCAAACGGCAATCCCATCGGCACCTAGAAGTTCGACTACAAGATCCGCTGGATGGAGCGCCTTCTCGGCCGCACCACCGAACTGTTAAGGGAAGCGCGGCCGGTCGTGCTGTGCGGAGATTGGAACGTGGTGCCGGAGGACCGCGACGTTTTCTCGGCGCGGGCAACGGCCAAAGACGCCGTCATGCAGCCCGAAGTTCGGCGTTTGTGGCGGCGAATCGTCAACCAAGGCTGGACTGACGCACTAAGGGCGCTTCATCCGAACGAGGACAAGCTCTACACATTCTGGGATTACACCGCCGGCTGCTGGCAGCGTGATCTCGGCTTTCGACTGGATCATCTGCTGTGCTCGCCCGAGGCTACGGACCGTCTAGTTGGAGCGGATGTCGACCGTTGGGCGCGAGGTGAGGAAAAAGCCAGCGATCACGCGCCGACGTGGGTGGAGCTGATTGATTGACCATTCACCTGCACACGACTTGTTAGCCAGGCCTCGACGCAAAATTCTCTTCTCCCGTCGCTGATCCGAACTCTAGGCGAGCGTCCTCTCGTAAATCCGATACCGGTGGTTGACCTTGGCGCTCGGCAGCTCGGCGATCGAAAGCATGCCTTTGTTGTCCTCGAGAATCCAGCCGAACTCGCCGATCTCGATCCCGAACTTCCCGACGCATTCACGACGGGTGTATTCGATCATCATGAAGGCGAGGGTGCTCGCCATCCGCGAATGATGAAGCTTCTTCGCAACGCCCATCAGCGGCACGCGCGAGCGGCGGGTGCGCGGCTTTCGGAGGCGCCACAGCAATTTGATGAAGTTGAAGGGGAAGAGCTCGCCGTTCAGATCCTTGGTTAGCTCGTTGATGTCGGGAATGGTCAGCATGAAGGCGACCGGCTCGCCGTCGATCTCCGCGATCCGCACCAGCTCATCATAGATGATCGGCTTCAGCTTCTTGCCGGCGTAGGCGATCTCGGACTCAGTGAGGGGGACGTAGCCCCAATTGCTCGACCAGGCGTCGTTGAGGATATTGAGGATGATCCGCGCTTCCTCGTTGAACTTCGACTTGTCGACCATTCGGATGCGAATGTGCGGGTTCTTTTCTCCCATCGCGATCAGGCGGTTGATCTTAGGATCGTCCCAATGGGCGATATTGACCTCATAGGTCAGCAAATCCTTGGCCTTGGAATAGCCGGCGGCTTCGATCCAGCCGCGATATTCTGGGCGATGATGGCCCATCATCGCGGTCGGGTCTTCCTTGAAGCCCTCGATCTCGAGGCCCGGCTCGTCCCAGATGGAAAGGCTGATGGGGCCGAGCGCCTGTGTCATTCCTTCCGCCCGGAGCCATTCCTCGGCTGTCGCGATCAGCGCCTTCGCTGCTTCTTCGTCGAGCGCCTCGAACATTCCCCAATTTCCGATGCCCTTGCCCATATGCTGCTGCACGAGATCATCGACCTGGGCGCTGATGCGCCCCACGACCTTGCCACCGCGATCCGCCAGCCACAGCTGCGCCTTGGCATGCTCAAACCAGGGGTTCTTTCCGGGGGTGATGAGGCCGTGGACCTCATCCTTCAGCGGCGGCACCCAGTGAGGGTCGTTCTTGTAGACCTCCCAGGCGAAATTGACGAAGGCCTTGCGGTCTTTCTTGGTCACGACGTGACGGATGGTAACGGGCGCGCTGCTGCTCATCGGCACGCGCTAGCGGGTTGCGGGGGCGGGCGCCAGAGAACTGGTCCAAAGCTCGGCACGTGGAGTGTATTTCATAGGAATATTCCGTTGGCGCACAGGAAATCGCAATTGAGAGCGATCACTGCGCCCACGATGGCGAAGAGAAAGAGGCCGCCGCCCCCGATCATCACGCCGATGAGGTAATCCCTGTTTCGAGGATCAGCCGGTTCGTCATTCACGCTGTCGGATTAGCGCTTCTTGCTGGCGATTCCATTGCATAATGGCCCATAACAGAGGCAGCCATTGGTGAGACAATCGACTTGACGACAGCTGGAGCATTGCTGACCTTTGTCGGAGCGGCGTCGATCCTGACCATAACGCCGGGTCTGGACACCGCCTTGGTGCTGCGTTCGGCGGCTGCAGGCGGCCCCCGACGCGCGGCTTATGCGGCAGCCGGAATTTCGCTCGGGTGCTTGATCTGGGGGGGAGGCGGTCTCAGTTGGTCTCGGAGCGCTGCTTGCAGCGTCGAAGTTCGCTTACACGATCGTCAGATGGGCCGGTGCTGCTTACCTAATTTGGCTCGGCTTCAATCTCATCCTTCGTCCGCGAGACAGGTTCGATACGCAGGGGCCCGGAATGGGCGATGTCCCACCCATCGCATTTCTGAAGCAGGGATTGCTGACAAATATCCTCAATCCCAAAGTGGGCGTGTTCTATGTCACGTTCCTTCCGCAGTTCGTCCCAGCGGGCGCGAACGTCGCCCTGTTCTCGTTCCTCTTGGCGATGATCCACGTGCTTCTGAGCATTGTCTGGTTCGCCGCTCTCATCTCGGCGACCGTTCCTATGGGGCGGATGTTGCGACGGTCTCGGTTCGTGAGGGCGATGGACCGTATCGCGGGTGCCATCTTCGTGGGCTTCGGAGCAAAGCTCGCCTTCTCGCGATAGCGGCGGCGCCTCGATGGCGATGGGAGCCTGTTCCATCGCAAGATTTCCTCGGCAGCCTGCTTGAGAGTTCATGGGCGCCGATTGGGCTGGCGATCCCCCGTGGCAGTTCTTTTGGCTCGACGTCGCATCGACCCTTCTGGCGGCGATCAGCCCTTCGCAATCGCTCGCTTCCTGCACGCCGGAAGATAATAGGTTAATGTTGAATACAACAAAATAACCTATTTGGTTTTAGGATACGCTGCATTCGCCGGTTGCGACCACCCCCAGCGTCGCGTCGGGCCTTTCATCGCCCAAGTCCCGCCACTATATGCTGGCAAAGGCGTTTTTTCCGGAAATAGTGATGAGCGACACCGCGACCCTCGAGCGCACGACCGACGCTGCCTCCGCGCAGCGCGCGCCGTCGCGCGTCAAGGATGATGCCGCGATGCTCAAGGCCGCGGCGGGCCTGACGCGTGACCTCAATCTGCCGAATTCGGCAATCTACTGGGCCGACATGCTCGGGTCGGCGCTGATTGGTTATGCGGCCCTGATCGGCGCGATGGTTGTGCGGCCGACGTCTCTGGTCATCGGCCTTGGACTGATCGCTGTGCTTGCGCTTTACCGGGCAGGATCGTTCATTCACGAGCTCACCCACATCAAGAGGGGCGCCGTTAAGGGCTTCCGCTTCGCCTGGAACCTGGTCGTCGGAGTGCCGCTGCTGGTCCCGAGCTTCATGTACGAAGGCGTGCACAATCAGCATCACGCGAAGCGTTATTACGGGACGGCTGACGATCCGGAATATTTGCCGCTGGCGCTGATGCATCCCTGGACTCTGCCGGTGTTTCTGCTCGCCTCTGCGCTGGCGCCGATCGGGATGCTGCTCCGGTTTGGGATTCTTGCGCCACTTTCGCTGCTGTCAAAGAAACTGCGCGCCGTCGTGGTCGGGCGCTATTCGGGCCTTCAGATCAACCCGAAGTTCGTGCGGCCGAGGCCCGAAGGCGAGTTCGCACGCGACTGGGCATGGCAGGAGACGGCGTGCAGCGTTTGGGCGATCGCACTTCTGGCGATGGTCGCGATCGGCGTGGTTCCGTTTCGCGCCTTCCTCGTCTTCCTCGGCGTTTCAGCGGGCGTGATGTTCCTCAACCAGGTGCGGACGCTGGTCGCGCATCTATGGGAAAATGACGGCGAGCCGATCAGCGTGACGGCGCAGTTCCTGGACAGTGTCAACGTGCCGCCGCCAGCGACCTTGCCGGCGCTGTGGGCACCCGTTGGACTGCGCTACCATGCGCTTCACCATCTCCTTCCGGGTTTGCCTTATCACGCTCTTGGAGAGGCGCACCGGCGGCTGTGTACAGAGCTGAAGAGCGAGTCGGTTTATCACGACTCATCACACCGTGGACTCTCGCCGCTGGTCGTGCGGCTCGCGAAGAGCACGATCACTCGCCGCTAGGCCCACCCGGCTTCCTTCGCATTGAAGGCTAGCCGCGCGAACCTCCGAAAGGGACCGGGCGCTTGCGTCGTGGCATCGGTTACAACGCGGGAAGCAGCAGAAGCTTGACTAAAGGGTGCAAATCCGCTTGAGGGTCAGCGTTCGGCGGGCTGAGGCTCGCCGTTGTTATTTAAGGGAAATAGGCGGTCCCTAATCCGCCTGGCCGGGGCTGCCTCAAACGGGCCCCAGACGAACGAAAGGAACGACCTATGCGCCATCGTGTTGGCGGCCGTAAGCTTCAGCGCACCTCCAGCCACCGCGCGGCCCTGTTTCGGAACATGGCTGCCGCTCTCATCAAACATGAGCAGATCACGACGACGACCGCCAAGGCGAAAGAGCTTCGCCCATATGTCGAGAAGCTGATCACGCTCGCCAAGCGAGGCGGGCTCTCGAACCGTCGCCTTGCCCAGTCGCGCCTCATGGACGATGCGCAGCTCGCCAAGCTGTTCGACGTCCTGGCGATGCGTTACTCGAAGCGCGACGGAGGCTACACCCGCGTAATCAAAGCCGGCGTCCGTCAGTCGGATGCGGCGCCGATCGCGATTATCGAGTTCGTCGACCGCGATGTCAGCGCCAAGGGCCAGGATTCCGGCCCGGTGATGACCGAGGAAGAGTTCGAAGCGGCCTGAGGCTTTTCGGCCTCAGGCGCCGAAGGCGGATCAATTTCCGACGAAGGCGCCTTGTCCGTTCCCGGTCCTGCCGGAAGATAGTCGGAACAATCCGCCGACTTCCTCGGCATTCGGGCCGTAAAAGTTGCCGTATTGACTGAGCGTGTAGCCACTCGTGCTGTCGCTCGTCGTGAAGCCCGCGGTCCGAGAATTGATCACGCCACTCCCGGCGAAGGTCAGCGACGCGACCGGAGCGCCGTTGATCGTCGCGGAATAATTCAGCGTGCCGGCGCCGAAATCGGCGGTAAGACCGCCCGCGCCGCTCAGCGCGTGCTCTCCGTTCTTGTCGACGAAATTGCCGTCGTAGATCGTGCTGTATGTCGCCGAGCCGCTGACCGGAAGGTCGCCCCTCGTCGTCTTGGCTCCCCAAATGAGGTAAGTATCGTTGACGCTGGTCGTGCCGTTGCTGGTTGAAGTTCGGCGCCATTCGCCGAAATCGACGTAGGTGAGACCGATCGCGCTCTGGTTGAAGACTCGGAACGTTTCGGTCGGGCTGGCGGAGTAGGTGGTGAAGTTGCCGCTCGAAGTGCCCGTCGGTCCAAAGCTGGACCTGGTCGTCAAGCTTCCGGTGTCGCGAATTGTGTAGGTGTTGGTCACGGGATCATACACCACCGTGCTGGTTGCACGAGCATAATTGCCGAAACCGGATGTCACTCCCGACTTGGTCGAATATGTGATCGTCGATTGTTGGGCCGGGATGTTCGTCGAAGCCGCTTGAGCCGAAACCGAGATAAGCAAAGCAGCCGCGGCCGCCGTTAAGGTAATACGCATCGGCTTGATCCCCTTGATTTGTCGGTAGGGAATAAACCCCCGATACCGGGGCCAGTCAATCTTTGCGCCAGCGCGGTCGTGCCGCAAAGCATTGATTTCTATAATTCCATGTCCGTATCGATTGATGATATTGGGACTCTGGCCACATCGGGGGGTGCGGCAGGGGGATGCTTTACTACCGGCTCTATTACTTCGACCGATTCAGCGGACACATCGACCATTTCCGCGAGTTCGAGGCGCAAGACGATGCCGCGGCCACGACGACCGCGGAGCAATGGCTGACGGGCGCGCCGATGGAACTGTGGAACCGCGAGCGGCGCCTCAAGCGGTGGGAGCCGGCCCCTTCACCAGACTGAGCAAGTGGTTGGGATGCCTTACTGAATGATGGCCAACAGGCGGTTCAGAACCGGTCCATGGGTGAAACGACAGTGATCGATGGAGGCTGCCGTGCGTTATCCACGGCGAGTCGGGAACGAGAGGCAGGAGTTTAGGCCATGACGGCAATCACGAAATTCTTGGGAGCCGGCGTCGTAGCCGCCGCGCTCGCCGCCGCGGCGCCTGCCGCAGCGCAATATTATCCGGGTTACGGTTATCAGGGATACAGCCAGGGCTATGGCAATCAGGGCTATGGCAATCAGGGCTATGGCAATCAGGGCTACGGCTATCAGGGCTACGGCTATCAGGGCTATGACGATCGCGACGGCTATCCGGGCGACAACCAAGGATACGGCTATGGCTACAACATGCGTGGCGGCAGCCAGGTGGCTGCCAATCAGTGCAGCGCCGCAGTCCAGCAGCGCCTCGGCGGCTATGGCTATGGCTATGGTCGCGGGCCGAGCATCACCAGCGTCGAGATCAGACAGGGTGGCGGCTATCGGGTCCGCGGTCTGGCGAATGGTGGCGCCTACGGCGGAGCGCAGATTCCGTTCTCGTGCCGTACCGATGCTCGCGGGATCGTCGTCGATGTCGACCTGAACGGCGGCAACCGCGGCAATGGCTATTATGGCGACCCGTACGGTTCGTCCGGTCCGTACGGCTACAGCCGCTACTGAGCTCTAAGCGCCGCGGCTCAGTCGAGCTGCGGCGCTTCTTCGCTTTGGATCAATCACGGACAAGATCTCTTTTTCAGTCGTTTTCGTCATCATCTATTGAATTCGTAATCCGTTTGTCCGACGGCAGCACCGATGGCGGATAACCGGCGATCGGAGCGTGGAAAACGGATCCAGCTGAGGCAGAGCGTCCGGCTCGTCACGTCCGACGGTCACGCGCATGAGGTCACTTTGAAAGATCTCTCTCGCGACGGGTTCAAGATCGGTCTCGATGGCGCCGACCTGATCGAGGGCGAAATTGTGACCTTGAGCACGTCTCGATCAAATGCCCGCGCGCAAGTCCAGTGGGTCAGCGAGACGGAGGCCGGCGGCATCTTCATCGACGAGCTGAACGTGGAAGGCTTCGAATCCTGAAAGTCACCGCCGGCTGACTTTACTCCCCGGCCAAGCCTCTCTATCCGCCCGCCATGACGGTCCAGCCCAGTCAGTCTATCCTCGTCGTCGACTTCGGAAGCCAGGTTACGCAATTGATCGCGCGGCGTGTGCGCGAGGCTGGAGTTTATTGCGAGATCGCCCCATTCAATGCGGGCGAGGAGGCGTTTCGGCGGCTCGACCCCAGCGGCGTCATCTTCTCCGGCGGCCCGGCATCGGTGATCGACGCCGAAAGCCCGCGCGCACCTCAAGTGATATTCGATAGCGGGGTTCCGCTGCTTGGCATTTGCTACGGGCAGCAAACTCTGCACCAGCAATTGGGCGGGAAGGTCGTTTCTTCAGACAAGCGCGAGTTCGGGCGTGCGTTCATTGAGATCGTCAGTTCAAGCGCCCTCTTCGACGGATTGTGGCAGGTCGGTGGAAGACACCAGGTTTGGATGAGCCACGGCGACCGTGTCGAGACTCTTGCGCCCGGTTTCGAGGTTGTCGCGGCGTCCGAAGGCGCACCGTTCGCGATCGCCACGAACGAGGATGCAAAGCGCTACAGCCTGATGTTCCATCCAGAGGTCGTGCACACGCCGGACGGCGGCAAGCTTCTCGCCAATTTCGTTCGACATGTGTGCGGCTGCTCCGGCGACTGGACGATGGCGAGCTATAAGCACGCCAAGATTGCGGAAATTCGCGAACAGGTCGGTGGCGGGCGAGTGATCTGCGGGCTTTCGGGCGGAGTCGACAGTGCGGTCGCGGCGGTGCTCATCCACGAGGCCATCGGCGATCAGCTGACCTGCGTGTTCGTTGATCACGGCCTTTTGCGGCTCGGCGAAGCGGAGCAGGTCGTCTCGCTATTCCGCAACAGCTACAACATTCCCCTGGTTCACGTGGACGCAAGTGCGGATTTCCTTGGCGGACTCACCGGCGTCAGCGACCCGGAAAAGAAGCGCAAGTTCATCGGCGCCGAGTTCATTAACGTCTTCGAGGCCGAAGCGAAGAAGATCGGCGGAGCGGACTTCCTCGCCCAAGGCACACTCTATCCGGACGTGATCGAGAGTGTGAGCTTCACTGGCGGGCCGTCGGTAACGATCAAGAGCCACCATAATGTCGGCGGCCTTCCCGAGCGGATGAACATGAAGCTGGTCGAGCCGCTTCGCGAGCTGTTCAAGGACGAGGTTCGCGAGCTTGGCCGGGAACTTGGGCTTCCAGAGGCGTTCATTGGTCGACACCCCTTCCCTGGGCCTGGGCTCGCGATTCGAATTCCGGGTGAGGTGAGCAAGGAGAAATGCGATATACTGAGGAGAGCGGACGGCATTTACCTCGAGGAGATTCGCAACGCCGGACTCTACGATGCGATCTGGCAGGCTTTCGCAGTGCTCCTGCCGGTACGCACCGTCGGCGTGATGGGCGATTATCGAACCTACGATTATGTCTGCGGCCTTCGCGCGGTCACCAGCGTAGATGGGATGACCGCGGACGTCTTTCCGTTTGCACCGGAGTTCCTCAGTCGAGTGGCGACGCGTATCGTCAACGAGGTTCAGGGGATCAACCGCGTCGTCTACGATTATACATCGAAGCCCCCCGGCACGATCGAGTGGGAGTAAGGTGAGAAAGGCGGGGCGCTTCGGCTTCTTTGCTTTAGCGCTCGCGGCGCTTGCGACCGCCGCGCCGGCCGCGAGCGTGGAGCGGGATACGCCGCTCAGTCTTGCGTCAGGCGACGTCATTCCGACCGGGAACGACTGGATCGCGTTGCCCTCGATCCGCGCCGACGACGCCGCGGTCATGGACTTCAATGTCATCTCGATGCGGTACCGCGGTCTGATCGAGTATGCGGGCCCCACCGGACAACCGTTGATGAAGCCGTTTCTAAGCGTCGAGGGAGTGAAGAAGCCGCTAACGAATTTAAGCTGGAGCTTGCGGGATTACTGGCTGCCGACCGGCACGATGGAGGCCGACGGGGTAAGGACCAAAATCTCCTATGTCGCGCCGCCGGATAGCCGGGCTGCGATCGTCCGCTTCCAGGTCACGAACCTTGGTAAGGTGGCAGTCAAGATCGCACCTGGAATGGAAGTGAACTGGGCGCGGACGAACCGGGTCACCTATTCGCCCGAGCCGCTCACGGGCGCGAGGACCATGTCTCCGACACCGATCGACAGCGACATGGAGGTCTTCAATTATAAGACCGACGACACCCAGTTCGCGTGGGGCTTCGCCTATGTCGGCTCGCACGGCGTGCTCAACGATGCAGGCGGCGATCCCGGCGTAACAGCGCAGCATGAAGCGACGCTGGCACCGGGGCAGACGCTGGACGTCCATTACCTGATCGGCGTCGGGCTAGAGGAATATAGCGCAGCCTACGCGATGCGCGTCCTCAACAAGCGCATCGATCGTTACGGCATCGACGGGGTGATCGATCAGGCTGCGCAAGAGGCGCGACGCCACACGCGAACCACTGGGAGGGAAGACCTCGACCGGATCATGAACCGCAACTTGTTGTTCACGACCTATTTTGCGTGGGGCCGCGCGATCGACACCGAACAGTTCGTAGGAATGACCTCGCGAAGCAATCGCTATTATGTGTCGGCAGCTTACTGGGATCGCGATGCGCTGCTGTGGAGCTTCCCCGCGCTTCTCGATACCGACCCGGCACGCGCCAGTGAGGCGCTCGACTATGTCCTTGGCACCCAGGCGCGCAATATCGGAATACACAGCCGTTTTATCGACGGAGTTGTGCTTGAAGACGGTTTTGAGCTCGATGAGCTCGTTGCGCCGCTGATTGCTCTCAAATCTTACGTGGACCAAACCGGAAGCCGAGACATTCTGGATCGTCACGCGGCCGAGATAGACGCAATCCAGCGACGGCTATTCGCCCTTCGGGATCCGGCCACCGGGCTGTACGAGACGTTCCAGGATGCCGAGGACGAATATGTCCAAAAGCCGTTCTCCGTCTACGACAATGTGCTGGCGTGGAAGGCGCTGAACGACCTGACGCAGCTCGACAGGAGTCGCGGCGGTGAATTCCGGGCGCGCGCTGCTTCACTGAAGTCGGCGATCTTGAAATATGGCCTGCGATCAGGAGCAATTGGAGCGGGCGGTCCGATCTTCGCGGCCAGCGTCAGCGCTTCGGCAGCCGATTTCATGGACGTTCCACCCGGTTCGCTTCTGAAGCTGCCCTATTTGGGGTTCATTTCGGAGGACGACCCGCGGTTCGTGCGCACCTACGACTGGCTTCACTCTTCGCATTACAGCTATTCCTATGCCGATCAGTCATGGGGGCTGCCCGGCAGTTATCGGCTGCCCTTCACCACGTCATGGTCGGTCGCCGACCATCTCCGGTTGAAGGCCGGCCGGGCAAGGGCGATCAAGGTGCTGACGGAAAGCCCGTGGGACGGCGGGATTATCACCGAGGGGGTCAAACCCGACACTGGAATTGCTGATCAGCAAGGCCGCGGCTTTGCAACTGCGGCTGGTTATATCGGGCATACGATCTGCGAGCAGTTCTGCGTCGATCGCAAACCTCCCGCTGATCGGAAGTAGGAACGTGCACCGATCGCGTATGAACGGCATTCTGATCGATTGCGATGTCGATGACGTCCAGGCGGCGGCAAAATTCTGGGCGCAGGCGCTCGGTCGGCCGATCAATCCAGATCATCCCGGGACTCGCGGGGATTACGTCATGCTCGAAGACCGGCCGGATGAGATCAGCATTCAGGTCCAGCGAGTCGATCATGAAAGCCGCGTGCACATCGACATCGAGACCGACGATATTGCTGCTGAAGTCGCTCGGCTCGAGAAGCTAGGCGCTACAATCGATAAGCGACTGGAGCGCTGGGTCGTCATGCGCGCTCCATCGGGTCAGCGCTTCTGCGTCGTCCGAGTGCAGCGCGGTAGGTTCGACGAGGATGCGAACAGCTGGGAGTGATCCGCTTCATACCTCCGCGGAACCGCATCTTCCTCGGCTCAGTCGCGGCTCTTCTTAAGACGGTTCGCCCCCCATGATCGGTCCTGTTCACCGACGTCGTGGGCTGCCCCATTGGGGAGGCGATCGTCAGCAAATGCCAGAGACTTACGGGCGGCTGGAAAATTTAACGTAAACCCGCAATTTACCATCGGATTGACGCGGACCCGACATTCGGCTGTTTCTTGGCCAATGAGGATTCGAGTCCATTGGCTTCTTGGGGTCGCGGCGGCCGCCCTGCTTGGCGGCTGCGCGACAACTCCGCCTACCAAGGTCGCCGAGGCGCCGCCAGCCAAGATGGCGGCCGAAGTTCCCTATCTCTGGACCCTCGGCAACGCACCTCAGGGACACAAGGACATGGTCGCCGCATTCGGCAAGATCGAACTCAATCCGGGCGAATATTATTGGACGGGCGAGATTCCGAGCGACGGCGAAACCCGGGTTGTGATCGATCGGCTGATGCAGACAGCGTACGTCTATCGCGGCGACAAGCTCGTCGGAGTCTCGAGCGTGTCGACTGCCAAGCAGGGCCACATTACGCCGCTCGGCGAATGGTCGATCCTTGAGAAGCGGCCCTTCTATCGGTCGAAGAAATACGACAATGCCGCGATGCCCTGGATGGAGCGGATCGACGAATATGGGATCGCGCTTCACGGCGGAGGAACGCCCGGCTATCCCGAGAGCCACGGCTGCATCCATTTGCCGATGAAGTTCGCCGAGAAGCTCTACGGCCTGACCAAGATCGGCACCAAGGTCATCATCGAAGGCTGACCGGCAAGTCGGCGCTGCGTGCTCCCCGCTTTGCCGGCCGATTTGGAGTCAATTGCGAGAGCGGCCGCGGCCGGAGCTTGTGTCGAGCGTTGCGGTCGCGGTCGGGTCCGGTTTTCGCGGCGTGTCCGCCGCACTGTCCTCCTCGGCCTGGGTCATTCCCGTCGGATCGTGAGACAGGCCGGTCTGGGTCATTCCGGTGCTGAGCGGCTGGGGATTGGCGTATTTCTGGCGCCGCCAGTCGTCGAAATCGCGATGAAATTGTGCCTCGCGCTCGCGGCAATAGTCGCGATAGTCCCTGTCGAGCTCGCTAAGGTGGCGGTCGCGCCAGCTGCGATAATGATCATCCGGGCTCGCGATGTGCCCCTCGTTGCCCGACCAATCCCATGACTGGCTATCGGAGCTTTCACCCTGGTCGCGCTCCGGCCAGCGATGTCTTTGGCCGCGCCAGCCGCGATCGTCATCTTCGAAAAACGCGCGCTCGCGATTGCCTTGTCGCCAGCCTTGATCGCGTTCTTGCCAATCACGTTCGCCCAATTCGCGGCGATCGCCGCGATCCGGATCGATCTCGCCGTGGGTACCGTAACCGCGCTCCAAATAGCCGTTCGCCATGTCGTTTCTCCCTTTGCTGAATTGCCGGATCAACGATTGGAGGAGCGCTTCGGATGCGCTTCTGAGCGGCGCTTGTCGGTGCTCGACGCAGCTCCGGGTGCGTTCAGCGCGACGCTTGTTGGCGATAGACCGGAATGTCGAGCGTGGTGAGAAGGCCGGGCTGGTTGTCGTCGAGGTGCAGCTCGCCCTCGTGCAGGTGAGCGATCGACTTGACGAGCGCGAGACCAAGCCCCGCGCCTTCATCGGAGCGGCTCGAGTTCAAGACGTCCGAAGCGCCGCAATGCTTCCTCTCGGCGAGCGAGCGGAATGCCGGGGCCACGATCCGCGACTGCAATGCGGATCCTCTTCTCTCCGGGTTCGACCGTGACGATCACCTCGCCGCCAGCGGTGTCGTCGGCACCGTAGCGGATCGCGTTCTCGATGAGGTTGCTGAGTGCCTGGGCGAGCAGCTGGCGATGACCGAACAGGGGCACGGCCCGGTCGGGCCGGGCGTAACGCAACGATGTGCCACGCTCGTCGGCAAGAGGGTCGTACATCTCGGCGAGCTCGGCGGCGAGTTCGCCGGCGTCGAACCAGGTGAACTGGTTGCGGCCGGTGAGCGCCTCCGAACGGCTGATCTCGAGCACGGTGGTAAGGATTCGGATCAATGCGTCGGCATTGCGTACAACGCTCGCAAGGAGCTCCTCCTGCTCGACGGGATCGACTGTTTCAGCAGCGGCATGGGCAGCGGCGCGCAAGCGGCTGACCGGCGAGCGGAGGTCATGAGCGAGCGAATCCGTCAGCATCCGCAGCTCTCCCATCAAATTGCTTATGCGATCGAGCATCGCGTTGATCTGCATGCCGAGCCGATCGAACGAATCGCCCGCGCCGCTAAGAGGCACGCGTTGGCTCAGGTCGCGAGCGCTGATTCGAGTAGCTACGGCGGCAATGTTCCCAATTCGGCGCGACACGTAGTGGGCGAGAACGACACCGCACAGTAGACCAAGCAGCCCCGCGACGACGAGTGCAAGGAGGAGCGAGCGTTCGAGCGTCGCCCGGAAGGCGAGACCCTCTCCGACCAGGCGGCCGCTCACAAGCCATTGGCCGCTTGTCAGCCGGCTGAGGAGGATTTCGGCCTGGTGCGGGTTCGGCTGACCCCGCAGGCGGATGACGGCGCTGCGGTAGCCCTCCTGCATGGATTGGACCGCAGGCGCCTGTGCAAGGTTGCCGCGAAGCTCGCGCCCGTCGGAGTCAACCAAAGCGACGGCGGTCTGCGGGTCGGCATAGGACAAAGCGTCGTCGATCGCTTCCTCCAGAGCGGCATTCCCGCCGGTCCGGTAAACGTCGGTCAGGACTTTCGATTGCTCGACGACTTGACGGTGAAGGCTTGCGACCGCGTCGTCGTGCGTTCGGACATAGATGAATCCGATGACCGCGAGGTTCGACACCAGGGCAAGAAGCCCAGCGAGCAGCGCGATCCGAAGCGTCGTTGGCATTGGAAGCGTTATTATCGCCTCAGGCGGCGAGCATGTAGCCCGCGCCTCTCACTGTATGCAGAAGCGGCTTTTCGAAGCCTTCGTCGAGCTTGCGCCGGAGCCGGCTGACATGGACGTCGATAACGTTCGTGCCCGGATCGAAATGATAATCCCAGACCTGCTCAAGGAGCATGGTGCGAGTCACCACCCGGCCCTCGTTGCGGGCAAAATATTCGAGAAGAAGATATTCGCGCGGCTTCAGGTCGAGCTTCTTGCCCGCGCGCTTTACGGTGCGTGAGAGCGGATCGATCTCGAGGTCGCCAACGGTCAACCGGTGATCCGCCGGATCAACTCGCGATTCGCGCCGGCGAAGAAGCGCGTTCAGCCGAGCGAGGAGTTCCGCGAAGGAAAAGGGTTTCACGAGATAATCGTCCGAGCCGCACTCAAGCCCCTCGATCCGGTCGCCGACCGAAGCCAGCGCCGAGAGTATCAGGACCGGAGTTTCGATATGTGCTGCGCGAAGGGCTCGAAGAACCGAGATTCCATCGAGAACGGGGAGCATGCGATCGAGGATGATGAGGTCGAAGCTGCCGTCGGTGGCGCGGAACAGGCCATCCTGACCGTTTGTCGCCTGCTCAACGCTATGGCCTTCCTGGGTCAGCCCCTTGGTCAGGTACGAAGCGGTTTCCCGATCATCCTCTACCAGCAGGATCTTGCGGCCCATTCGGTCTAGCTCCGTCGATTGTCGTTCCGAGGCATATAAGTGTTTTCGCACGGCGGCGGGAGGGAGTCTTCCCGCAGCGCCGTGCGTAGATCCTTGTGCCGGTTACTTCTTGCTGGTCGAAGCAGCGGGCTTCTTCGCGGCGGACGAGGCCTTCTTGCTCGAAGCCATCTTCTTCGATGACTTGCTCGAAGCCATCTTCTTCGATGACTTCTTCGCCTTCTTGCTGCTCTTGTGAGCCTTCTTCGCCTTGGTGACGGTGGTCTTTGCCGTCGTCGTGTTGCCCTTGGTGGAAACGGTCGTCGTCGCCTTGGTGCTGCCGGACTTGGTCGTGACGGTCTTGGTCGACGGCGTCGATTTCTGGGCAGCAATCGCGGGCGTAGCGATGATCGCAAGCGCCGCGACCGAACTAATCAGTTTTTTCATTCATTCCTCCTGATTCCCGGCTTGAGTTTTGCCGGTCGATAAAGCGCTAGCCCTGAGCAAGTCTCAGCGCCGTTTCAACGCCATTAAAGCTTGTTCATGGCTTTGTTTCGTATCGGCTTTGCCTGATGCCGAGCAGATCGCTAGGGTATCGATCAAATGATTGCACAAAAGACCCGCTACGCGCTTCGCTCGCTCCTTTTTCTGGCGGAACAGCAGGGCGGCATGCCCGTCCAGCTGGCGCGGATTGCGGAGACGCAGCGCGTTCCGCCCAAGTATCTCGAGCTCATCATGCTCGATCTCAAGAAGGCCGGACTGGTCAAGAGCGCGCGTGGTCCAAAGGGCGGTTACAAGCTTTCCCGGCCAGCGGAACAAATTTCCTTCGGCGAGATCGTGCGAACGATGGAGGGCCCAATCGCGCTGGTTTCCTGCGCAAGCGTCAACTTCTATGCGCCGTGCGGCGATTGCCAGGACGAGGCGACTTGCGCCATCCGCCGCGCCTTTACGATCATGCGTGACCAGAGCACCGCCGTCCTCGAATTCGATCTCGCTGGCGCAAGGCGCGGATTGGGAGGAGCGGCTGGGATAGGCGGGCGAGGCGAGCGGCCGCGCTGGCCTAGCTCCGCGACCGACGCTAGAAGCCGCCGCAATGTCGACCTTCACCATCGACACGAGCACGAGCCGCGCCACTCCCTCGCCAGTGCCGGGCAAGCGGATGACCGCGCCTTCGATCCGCGCTCGAAAGGTTGCGGCCGAAGGCGGTTTCCGGACCGAGCAACCAATCGTCATGCTGACCGCCTACACCATGCGCATGGCCCAGCTGCTCGATCCCCATTGTGACATGCTGTTAGTCGGAGACAGCCTTGGCCAGGTGATCTACGGCCTCCCCTCGACAATTCCAGTCACGCTCGACATGATGTGCGCCCACGGCGCAGCCGTCGTTCGGGGAAGCTGGCACGCGCTGGTCGGCGTCGACATGCCGTTCGGGAGCTATGAGGCTTCGCCCGCCCAGGCGTTTGGATCGGCTGCTCGGATCATGAAGGAAAGCGGCTGCGCGGCCGTGAAGCTGGAAGGCGGGGAGGCGATGGCTCCAACGATCGATTTGCTGACTCATCGGGGAATTCCGGTCATCGCCCACGTCGGTCTCACGCCCCAGGCTGTGAACGTCCTGGGCGGCTACGGCGCGCGCGGCAGCGAGGATCGCGAGGCCCAAAAGATCATTGCGGATGCCAAGGCAGTTGCCGATGCGGGGGCCTTCTGCATCGTCGTCGAGGGCGTGATGGAAGCGATTGCGACCGAAGTCGCGCGGAGCGTCGCGCCACCGATCATCGGCATCGGCGCTTCCGCTCATTGTGACGGGCAAGTGCTAGTCATCGACGACATGCTCGGCATGTTTGAACGGACGCCCCGCTTCGTGAAGCGATACGATGATCTTGCCAATCGAATTAGCGAAGCAGCGCGCGCTTATGCCGGGGAAGTTCGGTCGCGTAACTTCCCGACAGCGGATCAGACCTACCGACCGAAGACTTAACCGCTTTGCGTTTCGCCTAGCAGTCGCTAGACGAGCCGCCGCCAGCTTTCGTTCATCTCGGGTGGGGAAGGGAGCTGCACCCATGAGGACCCCCGGCCGCTCGATCTGAGGTACGTCTTTGGCGCAACCCCCCGACATTACCAAAACCTTCGTTCAGGAGGTCGACGAGAATCTTCGTCGTGATCGTGTCCGCGACTTCTTCAAGCAGAATGGCAGCTGGCTGATCGCCGCGCTGATCCTTTTCCTTGCCGGCTGCGCGGGGATCATCTGGTATCAGCAACATCAGCAGAACCGCTCCGAGGCCGAGGTCGAGCAGCTTGCAGCGATCGATAAGGCCATCGGCGTTGGCAACACCGCAAAGCTACCACAGCAGCTCGACGAACTCTCCCAGAGCGGGAGCAGGGGCGTCCGCGCGACCGCCCTGTTCACGCAGGCGGCGTTGGCGTTGCAGCAGAACAACAGCAAGCTGGCGGTTGAGACTTACAACAAGATCAGCGAAGACAGCTCGCTACCCGACGCCTATCGCAACGCAGCGGTCGTCCGCCAGACGGCGCTCGAGTTCGACCAGCTTCAACCGCAGCAGGTGATCGCTCGTCTTCAGCCGTTGGTGAAAGATGGTGATCCGTGGTTCGGCTCGGCGGGGGAAATGACGGCGTTGGCGCTGATCAAGCAAGGCAAGACCAAGGAGGCCGGGCAGTTGTTCGCGCGCATTGCGAAGGACCAGAACGCGTCGCCGTCGGTCCGCAATCGATCCATCCAGATTTCCGGGAGCCTCGGCGTCAATTCCAGCGCCGCGCTCGGACCAAAGTCACAGTAGGACAAGAATGAGCAGAGCCAGATATTTCCAGGTTGCGGTACTGATCGCGGCGGCGCTTGCGTCGAGCGGCTGCACTGTCTTCAAAAAAGGGCACAAGACTTCGACCCCGGTCCTCGGCGAGCGAATCCCGGTCTTGACCAGCGAAAACGACGTTGAGGTCGATCCAGCCACATTGGCGCTTCCGTTCAGCCTCCCTAACGCGGTTGAGAACACTGGCTGGACCGAATCAGGCGGCAACGCGAGCAACTCGGTGGGCCACGTCGCGCTCGGCTCATCGTTGCAGCCAGAATTCACGGTACAGGCGGGCCGTGGAAGCAGCCTGACAGCGCGCCTCGCGGCGCCCCCGATCGCAGCTAATGGACGCGTCTACACGATCGATACTCTGGGGGCCGTGCGCTCATTCGATGGGAAGACGGGCGCGCAGATATGGGCGAGCCAAACCCCTGATGTGAAAGGGAACGAAGCGTCGCTCTATGGCGGCGGGATCGCTTACGACAGCGGCCGCATCTACGCGACCAACGGCCTCGGTTTCGTTTCGGCGCTCAGCGAGCAGACCGGGGGCATCGTTTGGAAGGTTCAACCGGGCGGTCCGCTCCGAGGCGCGCCCACGGTCTCCAACGGCGCGGTTTATGTGGTCAGCCAGGACAATCAAATCTATTCGCTGAAAGAAGACGACGAGTACCACCAATTGGAGCGAGGCGGCGTCGCTCGAGATCGCCGGGATCTTCGGCGCGGCATCCCCGGCAGTGGCCCGCGGCACCGTCGTTGCCGGCTTCTCCTCGGGCGAGCTCAACGGCTATCGCTACGAGAATGGACGCCAAGTCTGGGGCGACCAGCTACAGCGCACGAGCATCACCACGACGGTGTCTTCGCTATCCGATATCGACGCCGACCCGGTCATCGACAACGGGCAGGTTTTCGCAATCGGTGAGGGCGGCCGAATGGTCGCTCTCGACCTCATCTCGGGACAGCGCATGTGGGAGTTGGGGATCGGCGGCATTTCCACACCATGGGTCGCGGGCGACTGGGTCTATGTGATCACCGATCAGGACAAGCTACTTTGTGTCTACCGCCAGAACGGTCACATCCGCTGGATCGCCCAGCTGCCGGTGTTTGCGAACGCAAAGAAGAAAAAGGGCGACGTCGATTATTCGGGTCCAGTGCTTGCAGGCGGACGACTGATCGTGACCGGGTCGAATGGTGCCGTCATCCAGATCGATCCAGCTACAGGGAGCTTCCAGACGCAGCTAAGCGTCGGGGCTCCGGTCAGTCTTCCGCCGATCGTCGCCAATTCGACGCTTTACATCTACGACGACAACGCCCGCCTGCACGCTTTTCGTTGAAACAAATCCTCCCTGCCGCGAAGCGATGGAGGGGAATAAGCGAAGCTCGTGAAGGGGGATTTGCAAACGCGCTGCCACTCCTCCAACGTCAAGTCTTCGTTCGATCGTCCCCCTTTTCACGAGCTTGGCTCGCAGGAACGAAGATAATTCGCTAGGCGCCCATCATGCCTCTTCCGACCGTCGCGATCGTCGGCCGGCCCAACGTCGGCAAATCCACCCTGTTCAACCAACTCGTCGGCAAGCGCCAGGCATTGGTCGACGACCGGCCCGGAGTGACGCGCGACCGCCGCGAGGGCGAGGCGAACCTCCTGGGCCTCAATTTCCGGATTATCGACACCGCCGGATTCGAGGACGAGGACCCGCACACGCTTCCGGGACGCATGCGGCAACAGACCGAAGCTGCGGTACGTGATGCCGACGCGACCCTGTTCCTGATCAACTCTCGCGAAGGCGTTACTCCCCTCGACGAAGAGATCGGCCGGTGGCTGCGGGTGGAAACGACCCCCGTCGTCCTCGTGGCCAATAAGGCTGAGGGCAGCGCAGGCAACTCGGGCATCCTTGATTCCTTCCGCCTTGGCCTCGGCGAGCCCGTGGCGGTCAGCGCCGAGCATGGTGAGGGGTTCGCCGACTTGTTCGATGCAATTCGACCGCACGTCGAGCATGAACATGTCGACGTGGATGACGAGGCATCGACGGATCACCCGCTCAAGCTGGCGATCGTCGGGCGACCGAACGCCGGCAAATCGACTCTGGTCAACACCATGGTCGGCGAAGAGCGGATGATCACCGGCCCCGAAGCTGGGATTACGCGCAATTCAATCAGCCTCGACTGGGAATGGGAGGGGCGGCCCGTTCAGCTTGTCGACACTGCAGGACTTAGGAAACGTGCCAAGGTCGAAGACAAGCTCGAGCGGCTGTCCGCGGCCGACACCAAACGGGCAGTCGACTATGCCGAGGTCGTGGTTTTGCTGCTCGACGCTGAGCGCGGCCTCGAATCGCAGGACCTTCGCATCGCCAACCAGGTGATCGAGGAGGGCCGGGCGCTGATCATCGCCGTCAACAAATGGGACGTCGCGGCGAACGCGTCGTCGCTCTTCAACGGCATCAAGGCGGCGCTTGGTGAGGGACTAGCGCAGCTTCGAGACGTGCCATTGCTCACCGTATCGGCGAAGACTGGCAAGGGGTGCGACATGATCCTCAAAGTCGCATTCGATCTTCGCGATGCGTGGAGCAGACGCGTGCCGACCGGCGAGCTCAACCGCTGGTTCGAGTCGGCGATCGACGCCAACCCGCCGCCTGCGCCCAAGGGAAAGCGCATCAAACTGCGCTATATCACCCAGGTGAAAAGCCGGCCGCCGAGCTTTGTCGTCTTCGGAAATCGGCTCGAGGAGCTTCCTGAAAGCTACCGCCGCTATCTACTCAACGCGATGCGGCGCGACCTTGAGCTAGGGCCGGTTCCGCTTCGGTTGGAATTTCGCGGCCGATCCAACCCGTTCGATCGCAACCGGCGCTAAAACAAATTTTACCCTTTGGGGACTAATCCTGCGGCGTGGGACCACGTGAGGATCTTGATGTGACCGGCGAAGCGCGGGACGTCGTCGACTGGGTGCATTTCGAGAAGAACCGTGCCGAGCTCGGCCCCGGGTTCATCCGCATCCTATCCTATTTTCGCGAAGACGGTGTGAAGTCGATCGCAAAGATCGAGGAGGCCATGCGCGAACAGAATACGGCCGCGCTCGTTGTGCCCGCGCATACGCTCAAGGGCAAATCGCGCCAGCTCGGCGCCGAGCCGCTCGCTACCGTCGCGGAGTTGATTGAGACGACTGCGCGCTTTTGCGTCGAGAGCCGCCGGTTTCCGGATGAGCTGGTGCCCGAAGTAGTCGAACTTCGCCGCTTGTTCGACAAGACGGTCGAGCTGTTCGACAAGGCCACCAACCCGCTCGTCAGCCGCACCGGCCCGAGCGGTTTCGGCCGCAAGTCGAACAACCAGAGCTTCGGCCGGATCTAAGACCGATTGTTCGTCCTCGCGGGTGAGATGCGGGGATCAGCGCTGCAGTTCGTCCGAACCTCCCGCCAATCCTCATCCACAGCTAAGCGCCTCTTTCAACTGCTGAGAAGCTGCAGGGAGGGCGAGTCGCATCAGAATTCCGGCGTCAGCTCGCTGCCCATCAGTTTGGGGAAGAAGCCGTCGTGGGCCGTCCGAAGGCTGGCGAGGTCGACCGAATAGTCGTCACTGATATCGAGCACGTTGCCGCCAACAATGCCGATCTGGATGCAGCTCAGCCCTTCGCGCTGAGCTAAATCAACGAGCTCTTCGGAATTGGCTGTAGTCACAACATAGCGACCTTGGTCCTCGCCGAAAAACAGCGCGGGGTCAGAAGTCGTCGATCCGTGGGCCCGAAAAGCCGCGATTGAGGCGCCTCTTCCGCCTGCGAGTGCCATCTCGGCAACAGTGATGAGAACGCCGCCGTCTGACACGTCGTGCACTGCCGTTACGGCACGGGATTGGATCAATCGCCGAACGAATTCGCCCGTTTGCCTTTCGAGTTTCAGGTCGACGGCAGGTGGAGGGCCAGCGCTTCGCCCAGCGATTTCCCGCAGCCACAACGACTGATCGAGGTGCCCGGCTCCTCCGCTAAGCGGTGGACCTCCTAGAAGCATGATGAATTCACCATCTGCCTTCAAGGCAATCGTTGCGCTCTTCTCCCACTCGTCAAGCAATCCAACGCCACCGATCGCAGGGGTCGGAAGGATCGCGAGACTAGAGCCATCCTCGTTCTTCGTTTCATTGTAGAGTGAGACGTTGCCACTCACGACCGGGAAGTCGAGCTCCCGACAAGCTTCAGCCATGCCTTCGACGCAGCCGACGAACTGGCCCATGATCTCGCTTCGCTGCGGGTTGCCAAAATTGAGACAGTTGGTGATCGCCAGCGGCTTCGCGCCGACCGCACAGAGGTTGCGATAAGCTTCTGCGACGGCCTGCTTCCCTCCCTCGACCGGGTCGGCGTAGCAATAGCGAGGAGTGACGTCAGTGGTGATCGCGAGCGCCTTTTTCGTCCCATGCACACGCACGACTGCCGCGTCGCCGCCCGGGCGCTGCACAGTGTCGGCGCCGACTTGCTGGTCGTATTGTTGCCAGATCCAGCGTCGGCTCGCCAAATTGGGTGAGCCGATCAGCTTCAGCAGGTCGGCCGCGATGTCGGCGCTTTGCGGAATGTCGGACAGAGGTTCCGGTGGCTTCGGGATCGCGTAGGGCCGCTCGTAGCAGGGCGCTTCATCGGCCAGCGGGCCGAGCGGGATGTCGCACACGACCTCACCGTTGAATTCCAGCACCATATGGCCAGTGTCGGTGACCTCCCCGATGACGGCGAAATCCAGCTCCCATTTGCGGAAGATCGCCTCAGCCTTGGGCTCGTAGCCGGGTTTCAGCACCATCAGCATGCGCTCCTGGCTTTCGGAGAGCATCATTTCGTAAGGCGTCATGCCTTCCTCGCGACACGGCACTCTGTTCATATCGAGGCGGATACCGGCGCCGCCCTTGGAAGCCATCTCGACCGAAGAGCTGGTAAGTCCCGCAGCGCCCATGTCCTGGATGGCGACGATCGCGTCGGTCGCCATCAGCTCGAGACAGGCCTCGATCAGCAACTTCTCAGTAAAGGGGTCTCCAACCTGAACGGTAGGCCGCTTCTCCTCGCTGTCTTCGTCGAAGTCGGCGGATGCCATTGTCGCGCCGTGGATTCCGTCACGGCCGGTCTTGGAGCCGACGTACACGATCGGATTTCCAAGGCCGCTGGCTGCCGAGTAGAAGATCTTGTCCGTCTTCGCGACGCCAACTGTCATTGCGTTGACGAGGATATTCCCGTCGTAGGCCGCATCGAAATTGACCTCGCCGCCAACGGTCGGAACTCCGACGCAATTGCCGTAGCCGCCAATGCCTGCGACCACGCCCGCTAACAAATGCCTGGTCCTGGGATGATCCGGGCGACCAAATCGCAGCGCGTTGAGGTTCGCGATCGGGCGGGCGCCCATGGTGAAAACGTCGCGAAGGATGCCGCCAACACCTGTCGCCGCGCCCTGGTAGGGCTCGATGTAGGAGGGGTGGTTGTGACTTTCCATTTTGAAGATGGCCGCGTCGCCGTCGCCGATATCAATCACACCGGCATTCTCGCCCGGCCCCTGGATCACCCACGGAGCCTCTGTCGGAAGCTTCTTCAGATGAACGCGCGAGCTCTTGTAGCTGCAATGCTCCGACCACATGACCGAGAAGATTCCGAGCTCGACCAAGTTCGGCTCGCGGCCGAGAGCTTTCAGTATGCGGTCATATTCTTCGATCGAGAGGCCGTGCTCGGCGACCATCTGCGGAGTGATGCGGGGAGCTTCCAATACATCCATGCGGCCCCTTAGCGAGCGAGCCGACCGCGGGCTAGGCCAGCTGGTCCTAGCCGTCCCTTCGAATGAACTTCTCGCCCGAGTAGACAAACGTCTGTGGCCGCCCATCGACGAAGTCTCCGAACGACCCACGCTCCGGCGACCAGCTTTGCTCACCCACGCGCCAAAGGTTGTCGGCGGTCTTTTGCACTGGAGTTTCGGTCCCGAGCCAGAGCATCCCACCACGCTCGACCAATCGAAGCGAGCCAAACCACGGATCGTCGTTCCCATAGTGCCCGGCGAGTTTCACAAGTTCTGGGTCCGAGGGGGGCACCTGCATCGGTACTCCCATCGCGGACATAGGTCGCCGGTCCCCAATAGGCGCCGACGATGGCGCTTCCCTTACGCTCGAACAGCAGGCTGAAATCGCGGAATGACGGATGAATAGTCCGGAACAGCTCGCCATTCCACGGCTGGAGCGTTGCCGACTGGCCGTCGGCAACGATGGTCAGCGGGTTCCCGGCACGCACTTCGAAGACACCTTCGGAACCCGAATATTTCGCGACATAGGAAGCGGGGTAAGCGAGCGAAGCTGAAAGGTGGGGAGGGCTCGAAATCCGGCGACCAGCCATTGCATCGGTCAGCGCGTCGACCGCGAACTGCGTGAGGAGGCGCGGGCGATAATCCGACAAGGCGCCGATGTTGGCGCTTGCGAATGCGCCGACTCCGCTGGCGACGTCGACATGGAACGAGGAGGTGAAGCTGACCATCCCGCCGGTGTGGTGAAGGTAAAAGCGGCCGCGCCAGCCATATTGCATCAGGCCGTTGCCGTAGCGAAGGCCGCGCTCGTCGCTAAGGACGGAGTGAGTGGCGTAGGCTCGTCCCGTCTCGGGCGACAGGCCAAGGCCGCCCCGACCCTGGACAGCGTTAGCAAGCGAGCGCAGCAGCCGGTTCATGTCTTCGGCCGTCGAGGCGACATTCACTGCGGCGGACGTCACGTCGACCCACGGCGCCGGCACGAGCGGGACGCCGATGGCGAATGGCAAGTCGGCGGGCGTATAGCCTTTCGCGTAGAGCGCGCGGTCCTGCTCCATTATGGCGCCGCGCGTTCGAGGGATTCCGAGCGGTTCGAGAATCCGTTCTTGAGTGACGATCGCGAGCGACTTGCCAGCCACCTTTTCGATGAGCTGCCCGAGAATCTCATAGCCGGTATTGGAATAATGCCAGTGTTCTCCGGGAGCATAGGCCGTCCACAGACCGCCGTCACAAGCAAGAGGCGCGTCGCTCGGCAGCCCGGCAACATGGTCGAGGAGATGCTGGATCTGGATCGTGTTTCCTGCCGGCAGCGCAACTGTGGGTAGAAGATCGCTTATACGATCGGTCAGGCGAAGCTGGCCTTCCGCCGCGAGCTGGTGGAGTATGGCGGCGTTGATCAGCTTACTGATCGAGCCGATCTGGAATAAGGTATCCGGCCCAATCGGCGTGCGCGCCTGGCGATCGGCGAAACCCAAGTTGAAAACCGTTGCGATTCCGTTCGGCATGGTCACGCCGAGCGTCAGCCCGGGAACACCGTAATGATCGAGATGCGCCTGGCCGAAACCGCGGATTGCGGCCAATGCAGTGGCAAGGTCCGAATTTTGCGCCAGACCAGGCGCGGGCAGCTGGGCGCCGAGGGCGAAGCCCAACGCTCCGCTAGCGAATGCGCGCCTGTTGATCAGCATCGAAGATTGCCTCTGCGGCGCCGGCCCGGAGCCGCAGAAGAAAGATCAGGCAACCAAGCTAGGCGTTGCAGGTCTGGGACGGGTGGCCCGGAACCGCGATCGTCGCGCTCGAGGACGTGGGTGAGCCCTGGACCGAGAATCCGCCTTCCGCGGTCATCGGCTTTCCGGACTCAGCGGCGGTTACCTTGGTCACCGCGCCACCCTTTTCGAGGTGGACGTTGGCCGAATTGTTGTCCGAGAGGTAATCGACGGTGACCACGCTGTTGTCGTCGCAGCGGTAAAGCTTTGTCGCAACGATGGATGGCGGCAACTGCACGTTGGCATTTGCAGCCGTGTTGGTTTGATTGTCTTCCGGCGGACCGGCGACGATCGTGTGGCTTTCCTTGTTGCAGCCGGCTAGCGCGGCGGCCGCAGCAAGCATGAGGACTAGGTGCGTGCGAGTCATGTCACGAGCCCCTTTGCGTTACAGACGTTAACCGTCAAGGCATCTGCTTGCATATTGTCGAAGTGAGCCATAGCTTCGTCGAGAGATATGCCCCAACAAGCCGGTAGCAGCGCGCAGCGCATCCGCATCGGATTGACCGGTCTGGCGTTCGCATTTCTGGTCGTCATGCTCGGGATGATCATCAGCCATTCGAGCCACGGTAACTCAAGCAACGCTGCGCAGCAGGCCGCGTCCAACGAGCCGAATGAGCCACTAGCCGAGCTCGGCGTTGCGCCTGGCGGCTCCGACGCGACCACGAACAACAGTTCAGACAAGAGCAAATGAAACGAGCGGGCGTGCTCGGCCCGCTAATCCTCGCCGCTGCGATCACGGCGATGGCCGCATTAGCCGTTTCGTTCGCAAGTGGCGGGGAGCCGTTTCCACCCCGGCCCGCCAGCAAGCGGCCGGTACTGCTCCTGCTGACAAGCCTGCCGCTGGTGTTCGGCGAGGATTTCTCGCTGCAGGCGACCGGCTCGCCGGCGCTCCAGGCGCTGGAAACCCGCTACCGTGTCGTCTTGATCAGCGTGACCGATCCGGCGGAGCTGAAGAGGGGCAGCCTGCTCCTGATGGCGCAGCCGTTCGCCCAGCCCGCGGAGGATCTGGTCGCGCTGGATCAGTGGGTGCGCCGTGGCGGACGAGTGCTTCTACTTGCAGACCCGATCCTCGAATGGCCAAGCAAGCGCCCGCTCGGAGATCAACTGCGGCCCCCGGCGATGTTCATGGATACCGGCCTTCTTGCGCACTGGGGCCTTCGTCTGGACCCGCCCGACGAGCGCGGCCCCAGGAGTGAGGAGCTCGGCGGATTTACAATTGAGGCCGTTTCGTCGGGAGCGCTGTCGGGGCGGGGCAATATCAGCCGCAACCGGCTTGTCGCGCATTGCGCTGTGGGAAAGGGCAGGGCCACCGTGATCGCCGATGCCGATCTTCTCAACGTTGCCGACCTCGGGCCACAAGGCGCCCATAACCTCGACGGCATCCTCGAAGAGCTTGCCGATCTGGAACGCTAGCGATTCGGTTAACAACAAACTTATCCACAGCATCGAGAAGCGGAACAGGACGAGAACATCCAGTTTGTCACGCATGGAAAAGCGGCTGAAATCCGGGATTTTCCATTAAATCCCATTATATCCCATTAAAACCCATTGTATCCCGCAAGCTCTTGAGTTACCTACAAGGGCTGTAGCGCGGGGGGCTAACCCGTTGATTCGGTTCTCAGACGCGATCGCGTGAAAACGTGTTTCGCGAACGAAGCCTCGCGCGCTGCGAAGGGAGTTTTTGGGCGTGGCGCTAGAGCATCTGTTTCAGGGCAGCGCGCTGAACGCGGTCGACAACAAGGGCCGCGTGTCCATTCCTGCATTTCTTCGTTCCGTGATCGAACGCCGCGGCGATGCGCGCACGATCGTGCTTGCCAAGCACGAGGCCTTTCCCTGCATCAGCGCTTACGATCCCGGCTACGCCGCGTTGAAACATTCAAAGCTCGAGCGCCTGCTCGAGAAGGAAGAGACCAGCCCCGACGCGCAGCTCGAATATCAGCAGCGCAACCTCATGGCCTTCGCAGCCACGGAGGAGGTCCCTTACGACAGTTCCGGCCGCATCCTCATGCCCCCGATGATGCGACGGAAGGGCGAGATCAGCGATCTCGCCCTATTTCTCGGCACCGGAGAGACGTTTCAGATCTGGAACCCGCAGCGCCTGCTCGACGATGCGCGCATCCCTGACGATCTCAAGGACATCACGCGTTTCCGCCTCGAAGAGCGAGGCCAGTCATGACCAGCACCGGCACGAACCAGGCCCCACATGTGCCGGTGCTGGTCAGTAACGTAATCGGCGCTCTCGCCATCCAGCATGGCGAAACCGTCGTCGACGGAACCTTCGGAGCGGGCGGCTACACGCGCGCCATGCTCGCGGCGGGGGCCGGACGAGTGATTGGATTCGATCGCGACCCCGAAGCGATCGAAGCTGGGAAGGCGCTCGTTCCGGACCCCCGCCTGACACTCATCGAGGAGCGCTTCAGCCAGATGGACCGCGCCCTCGCCGAGCGCGGAATCAAGATGGTCGATGCGATCGCGCTCGATATCGGAGTTAGCTCGATGCAGCTCGACCGGGCCGAGCGCGGATTCTCGTTCCAGGCCGACGGGCCGCTCGACATGCGCATGAGCAAGTCGGGCGTGACTGCCGCCGAGTTCCTGAATTCGGCCGATGAGGCCGACATCGCCCGGGTCTTGCGCGACTATGGGGAGGAGCCGCGCGCCCGGGCGATAGCCCGTGCGATCGTTGCCGCTCGTCCCGTTGAGAGGACTGCGGAGCTTGCCGCAATCGTTCGCCGCGCCGCGGGTTATCGTCCCGGCCAGAAGAGCGACCCGGCGACCCGCACGTTCCAGGCGATCCGGATCCACCTCAACGCCGAGCTCGACGAGCTGGAAGAGGGCCTTGAAGCTGCCGAAAGGGCATTGAGGCCCGGCGGCCGGCTCGCCGTCGTCACCTTTCACAGTCTCGAGGATCGCATCGTCAAGCGTTTCCTCCGCGAGCGCAGCGGAGGATCGCCCGCCGGCTCGCGCCACCGTCCCGCGCTCATCGATCCGACCGAACCCACGTTCGAGCGTGTCGCCAAGCCGGTTGCCCCGACGGAGCGCGAGCTGGCGGGAAATCCTCGCGCCCGGTCGGCACGCCTCAGAAGCGCGATCCGCACCTTTGCTCCAGCCCAGAAGGGAAGCGTGCAATGAGCGCTCGAAGCTTCGGCTCTCTCGTGATGGTCGCCAGCTGCGCCGGTGCGGCGCTTGGCTGCTATCTTGTTTCGCTCCGAGTCGCTTCGGAGCGCGCCGCGCTCGAAGATGTCGAGACGAGGATCGTCGTAACTCAGAGCGACATGCGCGTGCTCCAAACCGAGATCGGAACGCGCGGCCGGCTGTCGCAGCTCGAGCGCTGGAACGCCGGCGCATTCGAGCTCTCGGCTCCGGGCGCGAACCAACTTCTTGAAGGCGGCTTCCAGCTGGCGCAGCTCGTTCAGCCGCAGAAACAGGTCGATTTCCAGACGCCCGTGGTCCTCGCTTCGGCGCCTGCGCCCCAACCTCAAAAGCCGCTCGGCGAGCCGGTGTCGACCGATCCTGTTGTTCCGGCAGCAGCGACACCCAGCACATTGTTGCATGAAGCGAGTTTGAAGACCGAGACGCGCGAGGTCCCGGCAGCGACGCCCGTCATCAGGTCCCAGACGGCCGTCATCAAGTCCGCAGACAAGCCGGTTACGGCGGCGAAGCCGGCTCAAATGAAGTCAGCGGATAAACCGGGCCTCGCGGCCGCCCAATCACACCAGGCCAAGGCGATGCCGGCGGCAAAAAAATCCGTGGATAAGCCGGCACTTGGCGCGGCCAAGCCGATGACAAAGCACGTCGAGCTTGCGAAAAATGACCCGCTTGCGCCGCTTCCGGCCAAACATTCCGGCAAACCCAAGGACGAACCTACCGCCCGATGAACGCTCCGCAGCCTGCTCTCGTCGCGCAACGGCCCGAGCGGCTCCGACTCGTCGGTCAAAGGCGGCAGACTCTTGCCGTCATGCACCAGCGTCTGATGTTCAGCATGTTGGTCTATGCCGGGCTGATCGCGCTCATCGCGCTTCGGATCCTCTATCTCGCCGCGTTCGGCGATCATGCCGGGCGCAAGGAAGGGCTGACCGCGCTCATTCCCGATCGCGGCGATATCCTCGACCGCGACGGAGAGCCGCTCGGGCGGACGATCGATGCCTGGACTGTCGCGGTCCATCCAAAAAAAGTGATCGGCGACAAGCTCGCGCTTGCGCAGAAGCTCGCCCAGCTCATGCCGGAGCATTCGGCCGAGCAATATTTTGCGCTTCTCAAGTCGGCCAAACCCTTCTTCTACCTGAGACGCCGCGCCGACCCGGACCTTGTTGAGGCAGTGAACGCGATCGGCGAGCCTGGACTTGCGCTCGAGCGCGAGCCGGATCGGCTTTATCCCGAGACCAGCCTCGCTGCGCACGTGCTCGGTTTCACCGACATCGACGGTCACGGTGCAGCCGGCGCAGAGCGGGCTTTCGATCCGCAGCTATCCGACCCGCGAACACGCGGTAAGCCGCTTGTGCTCTCCATCTCGAGCCGGATTCAGCAGGCGCTCGAAGCCGAGCTCGGCGCCGCCAAAGAGCATTTCTCGGCGATTGGCGCTGCGGGTGTCGTCATGGACGTCCACACCGGCGAAGTCCTGGCGATGACCTCGCTCCCAACCTTCAACCCGAATGCGCCAGGGCAAGGCACTCCGGACCAGATGTTCAATCGTGCGACGCTCGGAGTGTTCGAGCTGGGATCGACCTTCAAGCCGTTCACGCTGGCGATGGCGATGGATTCGGGCGTCGTTTCCGGTCCCTCACAGATGATGAATTGTCCGCAGGTCCTGCCGGCCTACGGGCACCTCATTCACGATACTCACCCGTTCGGCCGCCGCTGCTCAATCGCTGAAGTGATGATGGAGAGCTCGAACATCGGAATGGCGCAGATCGCCGATGCATTGGGCACCCAGCGGCAAAAAGCCTGGCTCAAGAAGATGGGTTTCCTCGACCGGGCCGAGATCGAACTTAAGGAAACGGGCCGCCCGCTGACTCCGGGATCGCGCTGGGGTCCGCTCGAGACGATGACGATCGGCTTCGGAGAGGGTATTGCTGTCGCTCCGCTGCAGCTTGCGATGGGCTATGCGACCCTGTTCGACGGCGGCATCTATCATCGACCGACGATCCTCAAGGTGAGCCCGGACCATCCACTTTCGCCCGGACGCCGAGTCTTCAGCGCTGACACAAGCTATCGCATGCGCTCGCTTCTTCGCCTCGTGGTGACGAGGGGTACCGGCAGGAAGGCGGACGCACCTGGTTATCGCATTGGCGGCAAGACCGGCACCGCGTCAGAAGGTCATCAACGGCCATTACAGCCAGTCGGTCAACCTCACGAGTTTCGCGGGTGTGTTCCCGATGGACGACCCGCGCTATGTGATCGTCGTGATGCTCGACGAGCCCAAGGCAACGCCCGAAACCTATGGCTTCACGACCGCCGGCTGGAACGTAGCTCCGGTTGTTAGTCGGACGGTCAGCCGGATCGCTCCGATGCTCGGGGTCACGCCCGACCTCAACCGCGAGCCGAATATGAGCGAAGTGCTGCCGTACGTTCAGGACGCGAAACAAGAACTCGAAGAAGGACTGACCGGCGTGAACTTGCGGGACATCGCCGGCATCGATTGCGATTCCAAAGTCACCGGCTTCGCGATCGATCACCGCAAGGTCGCACGCGGCAGCATCTTCGGGGCATTCACGGGTGCAGTCTTTAACGGCGAGAATTTCATCGGGCCGGCAATCGACCGCGGTGCGGTTGCAGTCGTCGCTCGACCCGAGGCGATTGTCGAGCAAGTCCCGCACCTAGCCAATTCGACGCCCCGGAAGCTGTTCGCCGAGCTCGCCGCAAAATTTTACGCGCCTTATCCCGACACCGTCGTTGCAGTGACCGGGACGAACGGCAAGACCTCGACTGTCGAGATGACGCGCCAGATATGGCGGATGTCCGGGCATCGTTCGGCATCGATCGGGACGCTTGGCGTGACGACGTCCGACGACCAGGTGAAGACCGGCCTGACGACGCCCGACATCGTCACCTTCCTCAACAATGTCGCGGGCCTCGAGCGGATGGGCATCAGCCATGTCGCGTACGAAGCGTCGAGCCATGGCCTCGACCAGCATCGCTGCGAAGGGGTTCCGCTCGCCGCCTCGGCGTTTACCAATTTCAGTCGCGACCATCTCGACTATCATCAGACGATGGATTCCTATTTCGAGGCGAAGATGCGGCTGTTCGAGGAGTTGACCGCGCCGGGCACGCCCGCCGTTATCTGGACCGATGATCTGAAATCGGACGAGGTGATCGCGCGGGCCAGGCGCCGCGGACTCGAGCTGCTTACCGTGGGGCGGCACGGTGACACGATCCGCCTTGTCGAGCAAACTCCACCGCGCTCGGGCAGACGCTCAACCTCGAGCATGACGGTAAGCCATGCCGCCTCGCACTGCCGCTGATCGGTGCCTACCAGGCCTCGAATGTTCTTACCGCCGCCGGGCTCGTGCTTGCGACCGGCGGGACGTGGGACCAGACTTTCTCGGCGATGCAGCGCGTCGCGCCGGTCCGCGGCCGTCTTGAGCGAGCGGTAATCAGCCGCTCCGGCGTTCCGGTATATATCGACTATGCGCACACGCCCGATGCGCTGGAGGCGGCGATCGCCGCGCTTCGCCCGCACGTTGAAGGCCGGCTGATCACGGTATTCGGGGCGGGCGGTGATCGAGATCAAGGCAAGCGTCCCCAAATGGGCGCAGTGGCCATTCGCATGTCCGACATCGTGATCGTTACCGACGATAATCCCCGCAGCGAAAATCCCGCGGCCATTCGATCGGCGATCATGGCGGGCGCGCCTGGCGCGATCGAGGTTGGCGGACGTCGCGAAGCCATCGCCGAGGCGATCCGCATCGCTCGCGCCGGCGACATCGTGCTGGTTGCGGGCAAGGGTCACGAGACCGGCCAGATCATCGGCGATCGGGTGTTCCCGTTTGACGATGCTTTGGTCGCTCGGGAGTGCGCGACTTGAGCTCGCTGTGGACCTCCGACGAAATCGCTGCAGCGACGGGCGGCACCGCGAGCGCTCCGTTTGAAGTGACCGGCGTCACCTTCGACAGCCGAGAGGTTGGCCCCGGCGACCTGTTCATCGCGATGGCCGGAACGGTTCATGACGGCCACAAATTTGTCGAACTCAGCCCTCGCGGCAGGAGCGGCGGGGACGATCGTCTCCGAGCCGGCCAGCGGTCCGCACGTTCTGGTCGAGGATGTGTTTGCGGCGCTGCAGGCGCTCGGCCGCGCGGCGCGCGAGCGATCGCGGGCGACCATCATTGCTGTCACCGGCTCGGTCGGGAAGACCAGCACCAAGGAAGCGCTGTACGCGGCGCTCGACCGCAACCGGCCAGGGAAGGTCCATCGGTCGGTGAAGAGCTACAACAACCATACCGGAGTTCCGCTCAGTCTCGCTCGAATGCCGCGCGACGCCGACTTTGCAGTGCTCGAGATGGGAATGAACCACGCAGGTGAAATCCGCACGCTGACGGAGCAGGCGCGCCCGAATCTCGCACTGATCACCGCCATCGCCCCCGCGCACATCGAGAACCTTGGCTCCGAAGAAGCCATCGCTGATGCCAAGGCGGAGATTTTCGAGGGCCTCGAGCCCAACGGCGTCGCGATCCTGCCGAACGATACGGCGCACCGCGATCGGTTGGTGAAGGCAGCGCGCCGTCATGCCGATCGAATCATCACATTCGGCGGCGGCGACGCCGACATCCACGCTGTTCATGCGGTCAGTGCGGAAGGGGGCGGAAGCCTGATCAGCGCAGCTTTGCTCGAACGCGAGCTGACCTTCACGATCTCGCAGCGCGGCGACCATTGGGTTTCAAACGCGCTCGCGGTGCTCGCCGCGGTCGAGGCCGTTGGCGAAGATGTCGGGGTGGCAGCGCTCGCACTCGCCGACCTCGGAGGCCTGAAAGGGCGGGGCGAACGTCATGTGGTCGAGCTCGACGGTGGCGAGCTGCTTCTGATCGACGAGAGTTACAACGCCAATCCCGCATCCATGGCGGCGACCCTCAAGAGCTTCGGCGCTGAGCGGGACGCGGCCCGCCGCATCGCCGTCCTCGGTCCGATGCGCGAGCTTGGCGAGCATAGCGCTGCATTTCATGCCGGTCTCGCGCCCGGCATTCGCGACGCGCATGTCGACCGCTTGATCCTGATCGGTGACGAGATGCGGCCGCTCGCCGAGCAGGTCGTCGGAAGCATCTCGTTCGACCTCGTCTCGGACGTCGACGAAGCGACGGACTCGCTCATTCAGATCGTCCGGCCGGGCGATGCCGTGCTGGTCAAGGCGTCCAATTCGGTCGGGCTTGCAAAGCTCGTGGAGCGCGTTGTGAAGGGGATGGCATGCTCTACGTGATCGCCGAGCAGCTCGGCTTCCCGGGAATCCTCAACCTCATCCGCTACATCAGCTTTCGCGCCGGCGCCGCGAGCGCCACTGCGCTTCTTATCGGGCTCCTGCTCGGACCCAAGTTCATCAGCTGGCTTCGCGCCACGCAGGGCAAGGGCCAGCCGATCCGCGAGGACGGGCCGCAGAGCCATCTTTCCAAACGCGGCACGCCGACGATGGGCGGCCTCCTGATCTTGATCTCGCTGTCGATCTCGGTCCTTTTGTGGATGAACCTCTTCAATACCTACGTCTGGGCGTGCCTGCTGGTGACCGCGGGGTTCGGGGCGATCGGATGGCTCGACGACTATGACAAGGTGAAGAAGGCTCACCATGCGGGGCTATCCGGCAAGGTGCGATTGCTGTTGGAGTTCCTGATTGCGGGCGTCGCCACATGGCTGATCGTCCGCACCGGGGGTACGGGTCTTCATCTGCCCTTCGTGAAAGAGACCGTGGCCGACCTCGGCTGGTTCTATATTGTCTTCGGGGCCTTCGTCATCGTCGCCTTCGGCAATGCGGTAAACCTTACCGACGGGCTCGACGGACTGGCGACGATGCCGGTGATCATCGCAAGCATCGCCTTCCTCGTGATCAGCTATGTTGTCGGAAACGTGAAGTTCGCGGATTACCTCGGGATCCCTCACGTTCAAGGAGCGGGCGACCTCAGCGTTCTCCTGATGGCGATCATCGGCGCCGGACTTGCCTTCCTGTGGTTCAATGCCCCGCCCGCAGCGGTGTTCATGGGCGACACCGGCAGTCTCGCACTGGGCGGCGCGCTCGGTGCGGTTTCGGTAGTTACTCACCATGAGTTCGTGCTTGCGATCATCGGCGGCATTTTTGTGGTCGAAGCCTTGTCGGTGGTCATCCAGGTCGCGGTCTACAAGCGCACCGGCAAGCGGGTCTTCCTGATGGCGCCGATCCACCACCATTTTGAGCATCTTGGCTGGTCCGAGCCGACGGTCGTAATCCGCTTCTGGATTATCAGTTTCGTGCTCGCGCTGGCTGGCCTCGCGACCCTGAAGCTGCGGTGATCACTGCAAAAGCCTTCGCGGGCAAGCATTTCGCAGTTTACGGTCTCGCGCGATCCGGCATCTCGACGGTGTTATCGTTACTCGGCAGCGGCGCTGACGTGGCCGTCTGGGATGGGAGGGCAGAGGCAAGGCTGAACGCGCCCGCCGGGGCCGCGGTCGCAAATCTCGACGAGGTCGACCTTGCCCGGTTCGACAGCCTCGTGGTCACGCCCGGCCTTGCGCTCAACCGGCATCCGATCGCGAAGCGCGCCCGCGAGGCCGGGGTCGAAATCGTCGGCGACATCGAGTTGTTCGCTCGCGCCCGCCCCGAGCTTCCGTCGCACAAGCTCGTCGGTATCACTGGCACCAACGGCAAGTCGACGACCACCGCGCTCGTCCACCATATTCTCAAGACTTCAGGCGTTCCGACCGCGATTGGTGGTAACATTGGGCTGCCGATCCTGACCCAGGATCCGCTGCCCGAAGGTGGCGTCTATGTGCTCGAGTTGTCGAGCTACCAAATCGACCTGACGCAGAGCCTCGATTGCGACGTCGCGGTGTTGCTCAATATCACGCCCGACCATCTCGACCGATATGAGACTTTTGAGGCCTATCGTGATTTCGAAGATGCGTTTGTTCGAGTTACAATCGCGCCAGCACGTCGCCGTGTTCACCGGCGAGGATCAGTTCGGATACGATGCTTACCAGAACCGCTGGGACGGCGCCCATGATACGACATTCTTGGCAAGACAACTTGATGCGGTGAACCAAGAGCATTGGCCGGCACTTCAAGGCCCACACAATGCGCAGAACGCCGCCGCTGCAATCGCAACGTGTCGAGTTCTTGGTGTTCCTGACGGCTACATCGAAGAAGGGCTCCGCACCTTTCCCGGCCTGCCCCACCGTATGGAACGGATCTGCGAGAAAGAAGGCGTGCTGTTCGTCAACGACAGCAAGGCGACCAACCCGACCGCGACGGCGCCCGCGCTCGCTGCATTTGAGGAGATCCGCTGGATCTGCGGCGGACGCGCCAAGGCCGACAATCTCGACGAATGCGCGCCGTACTTCGGTCATGTCCGCTCGGCCTATACGATTGGGGAGTCCGGCGAATTGTTCGCGCGACTCTTGTCGCCGCACATGTCTGTGAAAAACTGTGGAAAACTGGACGAGGCGGTGCGTCAGGCCGCTGCGGATGCTCAATGCGGTGATACGGTGCTTCTGTCGCCGGCTTGCGCAAGCTTCGACCAGTTCAGGGATTTCGAGGACCGGGGGGCACAGTTCAGGGAACTCGTGGAGGGATTATGATCAAGGGCATCTCGGGCCAGATCAAGGCGAAGGCTGCGCTCATCGACCCAAACCATTATGGCCGCTCCGACACGAGCGCGATCGGCCGCTGGTTCTGGGAAATCGACAAGGTTCTGCTGCTTCTCGTAAGCGTCCTGATCGGCATTGGGCTAATCGCCGTCGCGGCCGCGTCACCCGCCGCGGCGCAGCGCTATTCGGGCGGAAACGTAACCTTCAACGAACTCTATTACTTCTGGCGTCAGCTCGCGTGGATCGCGATCGGCATTCCGGTGATGGTCGCGATTTCGATGATGTCCAAGGATCGCGCTCGACGGATAAGCCTGTTCGGCGCCGCTTTCTTCTTCGTCCTGCTGGTATTTGTCCCGATCTTGGGCCCGGAAGTGAACGGCGCGAGGCGCTGGATAAACTTTGGCCTCGGTCAAGTGCAGCCTTCAGAGTTCCTGAAGCCCTTCTTCGTCGTGTCACTGGCGTGGCTTCTGAGCCTCAAGGAGTCCGACAAGGGACTTCCGGTCTATCCGATCTCTGCGATCGTCGTTGGCGGGATCGCCTACTTACTGATGAAACAGCCGGATTTCGGGAGCACCATCATCTTCTGCACGGTGTGGTTGGCGATGCTTGCCCTCGCCGGGCTCAATCTGCGAATTCTCATCGGGCTAGGCGTAGCCGGCCTGATCGGCGTCATACTTGCCTATTTCTTCTATGACGTGGCGACTCAACGGATCGATGAGTTCCTGTTCGGGACGGGCGACAATTTCCAGGTCGAGAATGCGATGCGAACGCTGACCGCGGGCGGTTTGTTCGGAATGGGCCCGGGCGGGGGCACCCGGAAGTTCGGACTTCCAGAACCGCACACCGATTATATCTTCTCGGTCGTGGGCGAGGAATTCGGGCTTATCGCCTGCCTCGCCATCGCGCTCCTTTACCTCGGAATTGTTGCTCGAGTGATGATCAAGCTGCTCGACGAGGAATCCCCTTTCGCGATTCTCGCGGCATCGGGCCTCGTCATTGAGTTCGGCTTCCAGGCGCTGATCAACATGATGGTCAACGTCCAGCTGGCGCCATCCAAGGGCATGACCTTGCCGTTCATCAGCTACGGCGGGTCGTCGATGCTGGCGCTGTCGATTGGGATGGGCTTGCTGCTCGCGTTCACGCGCAGGAACCCCTATTTGACCCGTTCACCCTATGTCGTGAAATGGAGCGGGGAATCTCTACCGGCCTGAACTTTGTCCTGGCAGCGGGAGGAACCGGCGGCCACATGATCCCGGCCCATGCGCTCGCCGCCGAGCTCAAGGGCCGTGGCCACGGCGTGTTGCTGATTACCGACGAACGCGGCAGCCGCTTCCCTGGATTGTTCGAAAACATTCCGATCCAAATCCTCCCTGCCGGGCGCATCGGCGGCGGCCCCGTCGGCTGGCTGAAGGCGGGCGTGTCGGTGCTCAAGGGGCGCCGCGAGGCGAAGAGCCTTTACCGTGATTTCCCGCCGCAGGTGGTCATCGGCTTTGGTGGCTATCCGGCTTTCCCATCGCTGCTCGCGGCGAGCTCGATGAACCTCCCGACCGTCCTTCACGAGCAGAATGCGGTGCTCGGGCGTGTCAACCGACTGCTCGCCCGCGACGCAGCGGCGATAGGCACCGCTTACGAGCAGGTTAGCCGGCTGAAGCCGAGCTTTGCGAAGAAGGAGGTGCTGGTCGGCAACCCCGTTCGTGTGGAGATCGCGAAGCTTGGCGAAATGCCGTTCCCGCCCTTCGACGAGGTCGGGCCGCTCAAGATCCTCGTCACGGGCGGCAGCCAGGGAGCGAGCGTCCTTAGCAATGTTGTCCCGGCGGGCCTCGGCATGCTCGACCAGTCGCTTCGACGACGCCTTCAAGTGGTCCAGCAATGCCGGCCCGAGGACATCGAGCGGGTGCGCGCAGAATATGCCGAGCTCGGAATCCCGGCCGAGCTCATGACCTATATCGAGGACATGCCGCAGAAACTGGCCGACGCGCATCTCGTGATCGGCCGAGCGGGCGCCTCGACGGTCGCCGAGCTGACGGTGGCGGGCCGTCCAGCGATCCTCGTTCCTTTCGCCGCCGCCACCGACGATCACCAGACTGCAAATGCTCGCGAGATGGTGAAGGCTGGCGGGGCGCGCGCCATCGTCGAGGGTGAGTTCACGCCCGAAGTGCTGGCTCGTCAGATCGAGACGCTGGCGATGGACCCGGTCGCGCTTGCCAATGCCGCAGCTCGCGCACTGTCGGTCGGCCGCCCCCATGCGGCGCGCGATCTCGCCGATCTGGTGGAGCGCGTCAGCAACGGCCAATCGCCTCTGGCGGTCGGGCCCGCGCTCAGCCCGCGCCGGCGAGCGCTCGCTCCGCAGGGCGGCGTGCCGGCATGATGAAGGCGCTGGGCACCGACATCGGAACGATCCATTTCGTAGGGATCGGCGGCATCGGCATGTCCGGCATTGCCGAGGTGATGCATCGGCTCGGCTACAAGGTGCAGGGCTCGGACTCGGCCGATGGTTATGTCGTCGAAAAGCTCCGCAAGGAGGGGATCCCGGTCGCGATCGGCCATTCGCCCGACAATCTCGGCGATGCCGCAGTCGTCGTCTGTTCGACTGCGATCAAGGACAACAATCCTGAATTCCAGGCAGCCGCAGAACGGCGCTTGCCACGCGTCCGACGCGCGGAGATGCTCGCTGAGCTGATGCGTATGCAAAACACCGTCGCGGTTGCAGGAACGCATGGGAAGACCACCACCACATCGATGATTGCGGCGCTGCTTGACAAAGGCGGCCTTGACCCGACCGTGATCAACGGCGGGATCATCAATCGCTACGGATCGAACGCCCGGCTTGGCAAGGGCGATTGGTGGGTGATCGAGGCGGACGAAAGCGATGGAAGCTTCCTGAGGCTCGACGGAACGATCGCGGTGGTCACCAACATCGATCCTGAGCACCTCGAACATTATGGAAGCTTCGACGCAGTGAAGGATGCGTTTGTCGAATTCGTCGAGAACGTGCCCTTCTATGGCCTTGTGGTGGTCTGCGTCGACCATCCCGAGGTGCAGAACCTGATCGGCCGGATCCGCGACCGGCGCATCGTGACCTACGGTTTCTCCGCGCTTGCCGACGTTCGCGCGGAGAATGTGACTCCCGTGCCAGGAGGCACCCGCTTCGATGCCCTGATCCTCGACAGGGATGGCGAACGACGAACGGTCGCCGTGCACGTTCCGATCCCCGGGCGCCACAATGTCCAGAATGCGCTCGCTGCAATTGCCGTCGCGCTCGAGCTTGGAATCTCCGACGACGATATTGTTGCAGGGTTCGAGCGGTTCGAAGGAGTTAAACGCCGCTTCACCAAGGTGGGCGAGGCAGAAGGTGCGATCGTGATCGACGATTACGCGCACCACCCGACCGAAATCCGAGCGGTTCTCGCTGCTGCGCGCGAAGGCGCCGACGGCCGCGTCATCGCGGTCGTCCAACCGCATCGCTACACCCGACTATTGTCACTGATGGAAGAGTTTCAAAGTGCCTTCAATGACGCCGACGTCGTTTTCGTGGTGCCGGTTTATGCTGCCGGTGAGGAGCCGATCGAAGGCGTCGATTCGAACGCGCTCGCCGAAGGGCTTCGTGCCCACGGGCACCGCATGGTTCGCGCCGTCGACGATCTCGACGATCTCTGCGGCGCGCTCCGCGACCTCGCGGCCGAGGGTGACATGATCATCTGCATGGGCGCCGGTGACATCACCAAATGGGCAGGTGCGCTCGCAAGGGGCGTTTGCGACGCTAGGGCGAAGAAGTGAGCGCTGTCGCTACGATGCCGCGTGTCCGCGGCAAATTGACTCATGACATGCCGCTCGCTCCGCTCGTCTGGTTCAAGAGCGGCGGCAACGCCGAATGGCTGTTCGAGCCCAAGGACGAGGACGACCTGGTCCAATTTCTGAGCGAGCTGGATCCGGGCTTGCCGGTCATGGCGCTTGGCCTCGGATCTAACATGATCGTGCGCGACGGCGGCGTGTCCGGAGTTGTGGTGCGACTTGGGAAGGCCTTCTCCAGGATTGAGCGGCCGGATGAGACGATTATTCGCTGTGGAGGTGGAGCGAGCGGGATCCTTGTCTCTTCGACCGCGCGTGACCTTGGCATCGCTGGCCTCGAATTCCTGCGTGGAATCCCCGGCACCGTCGGCGGGTTCGTGCGAATGAATGGCGGCGCCTACGGCCGCGAGGTCAGCGACGTCCTCGTTTCGGCACGGCTCGTTCTGCGCTCGGGCAAGCTTGTCGAATGGCCGCTCGCAAAGCTTGGTTACACCTATCGCCACAGTGACGTGCCCGAAGATGCGGTCGTGGTCGAAGCACTGTTCTGTGGAACGCCCGGCGACCCCCAAGCAATCGGCGCGGAAATGGACGCCATCGCACGCGCCCGCGAGGAATTGCAGCCGCTGCGAAGCCGCACCGGCGGATCGACCTTCAAGAATCCGGCCGGTCACAAGGCGTGGGCTTTGATCGATGCTGCAGGCTGCCGCGGACTCTCGATGGGCGATGCACAAGTCTCGGAAAAACACTGTAACTTCCTTCTCAATCGAGGTAGCGCGACAAGCTCAGAGATCGAGGCATTGGGCGAGGAAGTCCGCCGCCGGGTCGAGGCGAAAACTCACATTGCCCTTGAATGGGAAATTCAGCGGGTCGGGAGGGAATGAGCAGGGATCTGCACGTCGTCGTCCTTATGGGCGGCTGGTCGAAAGAGCGCGAGGTGTCGCTGACGAGTGGCGCCGGGATTGCGGCGGCGTTGCGCCAGCGCGGCTGGTCGAACGTGACCGAGCTCGACATGGATCGCGACGTCGCGGCTCGCCTCGCCGAGCTGAAGCCCGACGTGGTGTTCAATGCTCTTCACGGCACCCCCGGCGAGGATGGCACGGTCCAGGGCATGATGGACCTGATGGGCCTGAAATACACGCACAGCGGGCTCGAGACTTCGGTCATCGCCATCGATAAGGAACTCACGAAGAAAGTGCTGGTCCCGCACGGGATCCGAATGCCCGAAGGCCGGATCGTAGAGAGTGAGAGCGTCTATTCGAAGGATCCGATGGCGAGGCCATATGTGCTGAAGCCCATCAACGAGGGCTCCTCGGTCGGGGTCGCGATCATCACTTCCGAGGGCAATTACGGGTCGCCGATTGGCCGTGACGTTCCTGGCCCCTGGCATGAGTTCGATGAGTTGCTCGCAGAGCCATTCATCAAGGGTCGAGAGCTTACCGTTGCGGTGCTTAACGACGAACCGCTTGCGGTCACCGAGCTCAAGCCCAAGGCCGGCTTCTATGATTATGCCGCGAAATACACCGACGGGCTCACGGTTCACGAATGCCCCGCGAACATTCCCGACCACATTGCGGTATCCATGATGCAAATGGCCGCGAAAGCGCATCGACTGCTTGGCTGCAAGGGCGCATCGCGCTCCGACTTCCGGTGGGACGACGAGCAGGGCGAAGCTGGAGTTTACCTCCTCGAGGTCAACACGCAGCCGGGCATGACTGCGCTGAGTCTCGTCCCGGAGCAGGCGAAGTCCAAGGGAGTCGCTTACGGTGAGCTGGTCGAACGGCTGATCGAGGAGGCGCTCCAATGACCGCCGCGCATGTCCGCCGCGGCGGCGCAGGCCGCGCTAAACCACGCAAGAGCGGCGCCAAGGTCGCCGTTCCGAAGAAGATCGCAAAGCGCCTTCCGGGCGTCCAGGCCCATGCGAACAAAGTGGCGGGGCTGGTCTTCGGCGCCTTCATGCTCGCAATCGTCGTGGTGGTGCTGCTCGCGCTCGATATCCCCGCCAAGGCCGAACGCTCCGCGGCATCGGCCGTCGGCCATGCCGGATTCACCGTCAGCGGTTACCAGATTGTCGGCCTCAACCACATGGCCCGGGCACAGGTCGACCAGGTCGTCACTGACGAACTGCACCGCGCTGCCGAGCAGTCGGGCAGCGGCCAGGCTCCGCAGGCCATGGTCGACGCAACGGCGATTCGGAGCCGCTTGCTGCAGTTCGGCTGGGTCAAGGACGCACGCGTTCTTCGGCGGTTGCCGGACACGCTCGTCATCGACATCGTCGAGCGCAAACCCGCCGCTCTGTGGCAAAGCAGCGGCGAGCTTGCCTTGATCGACTCTCAAGGGGTGGTGCTTGATCGGGTGCCGGTAAACAGGATGCCCGACCTCCCGCTCCTGATCGGTCCCGGAGCAAATGCCCAAGAGGAGGGGCTTTCCGCCGTGATGGCCGCGGTTCCGACGCTGAAGCCGCAGCTTGCCTCGGCGACCTGGGTCGGCGGTCGCCGTTGGGACCTGAGCTTCCAGTCCGGTGAGACCGTGTCCTTGCCCGAAGGCGATGACTCGGCCCGCGAGGCGTTGACGAAATTCGCGCGCCTCGACAAGCAGAGCGGCCTATTAGGGCGCGGGATCGTCCGCTTCGATCTGCGCGTTCCGGGCAAGATGATCGTCCGCCTGCCGCATCCGATCGAACCGGCCAAGCCGGCATCGCAGCAGCAGGGCTGAAAGGTTCGCGATGGCCCAGCCTGCCGAACAGGATCTGATCGCGGCCCTCGACATCGGCTCGTCGAAGGTCAGCGCGATGATCGCCCGCCTCGACGACGACGGCCGGCCGACGGTGCTCGGCACCGGCCAGCGCGAAAGCCGCGGCGTCAAGCGCGGCTACATCACCGACATGGCCGCGAGCGAGTTCGCAGTCCGTGAGGCGGTCGAGCTCGCTGAGCGAATGTCGGGAGTGACCGTCGACGATGTTTGGGCAAGCTACGGCGCTCCGGGGCTCGTCAGCGACATCGCCAATGTCGAGGTCGAGCTAGGCGGGCATGCTGTCGAACAGGGCGACGTCGACGAGCTTCTCGATGCAGGCAAGAGCTCGATCGACCGCAACGGCCAGGTCGTGCTCCATGCGCACCCCGCGCTCTACACGATCGATCGGGCGCAAGGCGTTCACCAGCCGATCGGCCTGCACGCGCACCGCCTCGGCGTCGATATCCATGTGATCGCCGCCGACCCGTCGCCCTTGCGCAACATCGACACGGTCATCCGCCAAGCGCACCTGGGCGTTAAGGCGATCGTCGCCTCGCCCATCGCCGCTGCCCTCGCCTGCCTCAGCGATGAGGAGCGCGAGCTCGGCGTCGCGCTGGTGGAAATGGGCGCGGAGATCACGAATGTCTCGGTCCATGCGGGCGGAATGCTCGCGGGACTGCGCTCGATCCAGGCTGGCGCGAAGGACATCTCCAACGACATCGCCTGCGCCTTCGGGGTTCAACGGCGCGACGCCGAGCGACTTAAATGCTTTTACGGTTCGGCGATGACGAGCCCGCGCGACAATCATGAGATGATCGAGGCGACTCAGATTGGCGCCGAGCCCGGTGCGGAACCGATGAAGATCACTCGCGCCCAGCTGATGATGGTCATCCGTCAACGCATCGAAGAGCTGACGAGCGAGGTCGAAGCAGCATTGAAGGACCTCGGCTTCACCGGCCCGGTCGGTCGCCAGGTCGTGCTGACGGGCGGCGGCGCCGAGCTCAAGAATGTCGCTGACTATATGCAGGGGGTGCTCGGTCGCGCGGTGCGCGTCGGACGGCCACGCCAGATCGCCGGCCTGCCCGACGCACATAGCGGTCCCGCTTTCTCGACCTTGGTCGGGCTGGCATTGCTCGCCTCTCAGGGCCGCGGCGACATCCGCGATATCGGCCCGATCAATCGCGTCCGCGCGCCCAAGGGCATGGTCGGCCGCTTCATCGCGGCGATGAAGGGCGGCTATTAGTCAGCCGCCACCAGAGACGCGGGACAGCGCGCCCGGGCTGGCTGCTGACAGCATCTCGGGATAGTCTGCTAGCCCGGGGGGAGCTTCCATGGATAACGCTCGGGCTTCGAGGGCTGGACTTCGGCTTACTCTGCTGCTCGGCGCGCTCGTCCTGCTGAACTACGTAGACCGCGGTGCGATCGGGATTGCTGCTCCCAAGCTCAAGGATGAACTGGGTCTCTCAGCGACCGCATTCGGGATCGCGGTTTCGGCATTTTCCTGGATCTATGCACCGGCGCAACTGGCTGTCGGCTGGCTCTCGGATCGCTTCTGCGTCTACCGGCTGGTCGCTATCGGCCTTGCGATCTGGTCGTTTGCTACCTTTCTCACGGGTTTCGCCGACGGGCTCATGCTTCTCATCACCCTTCGACTGGTACTCGGGATTGGTGAAGGGGTGGCCTTCCCCTCAGCATCCAAAATAATTGCGCGCCATGTCGCCGGCGAACGGCGGGGACTGGCGAACGCAGTTCCGGCCGCAGCCCTCGCGTGGGGGCCAGCGCTTGGGACTTTCGCGGGCGGCCTCATTCTCCGTTATTACGGATGGCGCCCAATCTTCCTCCTGTTTGGAACGGTGACGACCCTGTGGCTGATCCCATGGCTGTTCGTTTCGAAGCGCGAGTGGCGAACCGTTGGCGGCGAGGTTCCTCGCTCGATCGGCCTCAAGCAGGTGATGCGCGAAAGAACAGTGTGGTCAATGGGGGTCGGCCATTTCGTCAACACCTACGGCTTCTACTTCCTGCTCGCCTGGCTGCCTCTCTTCCTGGTTCAATCTCGCGGCCTGTCGATCCTTCAAATGACCGGCATAATGACGACTGTCTTTGTCGTGCAGGGAGTCGGCGCCTTGGGCTGGGGCTGGCTGTCCGACCGCCTTGTTCAACGAGGCGCAAACGAAGGCGATCTGCGCAAGCGGCTCATGTGCCTTTACCAGCTGGCTTACGCATCGGCCATTCTCGGAACTGCGTTTTCCACGTCCACGTCCGGTCTGTTCGCCTGGCTGCTTCTCGCCGGTGTGTTCGGGGGGATCGGCGGGGCAAATCCTTATTGCATCGCGCAAATGTACGCCGGACCCGAAGCGGCCGGAAGCTGGGTCGGAGTGATGAACGGTGTCGGTAATCTCTCGGGCATCGTTGGACCAATCATCGCCGGAATGCTTATTCAGCATACAGGCTCTTACATGTCGGCTTTTGTCGTTTCGGCGGCGATCGTGGGCTCTGGCTCTTTGTGGTGGTGGTATGCTTTGCCGGCCGTCGAACCATTGGCTCTGGGGCGACCCCGTTCCAGAGAGCAATTTGCCTGAGCGGGGCGCTGGCTACCGCCTCACTGGGCGGTTATCATGGCCTGATGCTGACCGAAGACCTGCTTCAGGATGCGCGCGGAATCGCTGACCGGATCACCGCTCTGCGAAGAGCGATCCACGCCGAACCGGAGCTTGGGCTCCAAACTCCCAAGACCCTCGCCAAGGTTCGAGCGGAGCTTGCTGACCTTCCGCTCGAATGGCGCGAGGGTACCGAGCTGTACCGGCGCTGTCGCGGTCCTCAACGCCGGAAAACCCGGCCGCTCCGTCCTCCTTCGCGGCGACATGGACGCGCTTCCAATGGACGAGGAAACGGGGCTGGAATTCGCCTCCACGGTCTCGGGCCGGATGCATGCTTGCGGCCACGACACCCACACCGCGATGCTAGCCGGCGCTGCCCGCCTTCTGGCTGCTCGCTCGGCCGATTTGCCGGGCGAGCTGCGGTTCATGTTCCAGCCGGGCGAGGAGGGATATCACGGCGCCCGCTTCATGCTCGACGAGGGCTTGCTCGATCCGCTGCCCGAAGCCGCATTCGCGCTCCACATCATGCCCAACGCGCCGCACGGCACGATCGGCAGCCGTGCGGGCACGCTTCTCGCATCTGCAGACATGCTCGAAATCGCGGTCGAGGGCAGGGGCGGCCACGCCTCGATGCCGCACGATGCCCGCGACCCCGTCCCGGTCGCTTGCGAGATCGTGCTCGCCCTTCAGACAATGGTCACGCGTCGCTTCAATGCGGACGAAGCGATGATTGTCACAATTACGCAGGTGGAAGCTGCGAACGCTCATAACATCATTCCCAACCGGGCGCTGCTGAGAGGCACGATCCGTACGCTGTCTGCGGAGCGGCGGCAGGAAGTCTGGAACGCAATCCGAACGCTTGGCGAGAACATCGCCCAAGCGCACGATTGCGATGCCGACGTGACGATCACCCAGGGTTTCCCGCCGACCGTCAATGACACTCGGGCCGTCGAGCTCGCAAAGGCAGTGGCAACGTCGCTTTCGCACGGTGAATTCATGACGCTTCCAGCGCCGATCATGGGCGCGGAGGATTTCTCTTACGTGCTCGAAAAGGTGCCGGGGATGATGGCATTCCTCGGGGTCGCCCAGTCGGGCGCGGACTTTCGTCAATGTTGCTCGATCCACTCGAGCCGGATGATGGTCGACGAGAGCGTGCTTCCGCGCGGAACGGCGTTCCTCGCCGGCTGCGCCGCGAGGTTCCTCGAGCGGGGCTGGGACTGAACGGTTGAATTAGGGGCCAAGGATGGAAAGCGATTCAGTACGCACGGTGGGCGATCGCACGCTCGTCGACCTTTGGATCGACGGGAAGTTCCGTGCGATCAGCGTGACGCGCCGGGCGATCGAAGTCTATCTCCGCCTCCCGCCCGATCGTGGAACGATTCTAACCGAAGACGACCGTCGCGAGTTTGTGCGCACTCACCTCAGCCTGGTCGTGCAAGCAGCAAGTGCGCAGCTTCGCGCGGATCCGGACGCGGAAGCTGTCACGATCGAGGCATTTCAGCCGTCGGCAGCTACTGCTTCGCCCGCGGAACGGCGCCAGGGCGATCGCCGCAAGGGCGAACGCCGCGAGAAGGACATTGGGCCTTTGGGAGGTGTCGAGCGGCGCGAGTAGGGTCGCCTAAACGATTTCAGTTGGGCATTTGCGCGGAATTTGACCTTCAGGTCTCCGCCGCCGCTTCGCGTCGCATTTCAATCAGCACAGCCAGCGTCCGGCGGGCGGCGAACACGTCCGCTTCGCCGACGCAGTCGAGGAGCTCCTTGTCGATCTTCTCGCGCGCTTGTCGCTGCACCTCCGCCGCGGCTCGGCCGCGATCGGTCAAAGTTACGATCAGCTGCCGACGATCGTTTTCGTCAACCGACCGCGAAAGATAGCCGCGCATGACGAGCGAATCGACGAGTTGCCCGGCGCCCTGTTTGGTGATTCCAAGTTCCCTCACCAATTGGCGAAGCGGAAGGTCGCGATCTTCGAGCGCAAGACCGCCAATGATGTAGAGGCCATTGCCGGGAATATCGTCGTATCCGGCCCCCTCCAGCGCCTCGCGCATCGCGTTTGCGTAGGTCGTCCGCGCATGGCGAAGCAACACTGGAAGGCTGACTTCATCGAACCAAGGCGGATCGTCCACGATCAGAGGATGCCGAGAGAAGTCATAAAAGTCAATCAAATTGACTGTAAATGGTATTTCTGATTGCCGCCAATTGACGCGCCGTGATCCAGTCAAAAGTGAGTTCTTCCGGCGACAGTCTTCCCCACTTTTTTCGTCTGCGTTAACTTTTCTGCTTGGCAGATAACTCGCAATGATTTCATGGATTCCTCGTGGAGGCTCAACGCGTTGTCGCATTGGGGGGATTTTAGAGCATGAGCATCGATTTCATCCGGCCTGAGGTCGACGAACTTCGCCCGCGGATCAGCGTGATCGGCGTCGGCGGTGCAGGCGGCAACGCCATCGCCAACATGATGCGAGCGGACGTGCAGGGGGTCGACTTCGTTGTCGCCAATACCGATGCCCAAGCGCTCAACAATAGCGAGGCGGACCGCAGGATCCAGCTTGGCCTCAAGATCACTCAGGGCCTCGGCGCGGGCTCGCGGCCCGAGATCGGGCGCGCAGCCGCCGAGGAAACGATCGAGGAAATCGTCCGGAGCCTCGAAGGCGCGCACATGTGCTTCATCGCGGCTGGTATGGGCGGCGGCACCGGCACCGGCGCAGCGCCGGTCATCGCCAAGGCAGCGCGCGACAAGGGCATACTCACCGTCGGCGTCGTCACCAAGCCGTTCGCGTTCGAAGGCGCGCGTCGCTCACGCTCCGCAGATTCGGGCATCTCCGAGCTTCAGCAGCATGTCGACACGCTCATCGTCATCCCCAACCAGAACCTGTTCCGGCTGGCCAACAGCGAGACGACTTTCAAGCAGGCGTTCGAAATGGCCGACGAGGTTCTCCAGCAGGGAGTCCGCGGAATCACGGATCTCATGGTCATGCCGGGTCTCATCAACCTCGACTTCGCCGACGTTCGCTCGGTGATGAGCGAGATGGGCAAGGCAATGATGGGCACCGGCGAAGCGGAGGGCGACAATCGCGCCATCGAGGCCGCCGAAAAGGCGATCTCCAACCCGCTTCTCGATGGCGTCAGCATGAAAGGCGCCAAGGGTGTCATCATCTCGATCACCGGCGGTGAGGACATGCGCCTTATGGAGGTCGACGAGGCAGCCAGCCACATTAAGGAGCTGGTTGACCCCGATGCGAACATCATCTGGGGATCCGCGTTCAACAACGACCTTGGTGGCAAGATCCGCGTGTCGGTCGTCGCGACCGGCATCGAGGCCGAGGTTGGGGCACAGCCGCAGCCGGCCAAGGTGTTCAGCTTCCCGGCGCGCCAGCCGACCTCTGTCGCTACTCCAGCTGCTGAGCATGAAGTGAAAGCTCCGGAATCTGAGGATATGGTCGAAGTCGATCTCACCGCCGACGGCGAGGATGACGAGCTCTTGCTCGGAACCGACGATATCCTGACCAGCCCGGTTGGCTCGCCGCCGATCGCGCCTCCCGAAGACGAGGACGAAGCGGCTCCGCAGGCTGCTGCGGGTGGCGGGGGAACCTTGTTCGAACGCATGTCGAACATCGCGCGTGGCGCCCCCAAGGCTCAAATCGACGAGGAAGCGCCAGGCTATCGCCGCGAACCGATCGACATCCCACAATTCCTCAACCGGCAAAACAACCAGTAATTCGCTAAGCATGACTTGGATTGGGGGCAGTTCCGGCAAGGAGCTGCCCCTTTTCGTTACTTACGCGAGTTAATGATTCACCATTGCAGCGCCTCACCGCCCGCTTCGCACGGTTCGGCGTAATCGCTCTATGCAGAAAGCTTCCGGCAGAGATTCTCTGACGCACGGGAGGATCAATGCGGGGATTTTCACGAATTTGGTTCGTCGGGACGGCGCTCGCCTGCGCCTTTGCGGTCGCAGCTCCGGCGTGTGCGCAAGGCAGCTATTCGCCGTACGACGAAAGCGCAGCTTCGGCGCTCAGCCGCTACGTTCGCGCGCTTGCTGACAATTCGAAGGACTTCAATTCTCTAATCGGCGCAGGTCGCGCCGCGCTCGAGCTCGGAGACACGCAAGCCGCGGCTGGCTTCTTCGCCCGCGCCGACGAGGTCAATCCCAGGAGCCCGCTTCCCCAAGCAGGAATGGGTGCGATTTCCGTCGCGAATGGTGATCCGAAGGCAGCGATGCCCTATTTCACGCGCGCCCAGCAGCTCGGCGCGACGAAGGCGATGATTGGTTGCGATCGCGGACTCGCTTACGACCTCCTCGGCCAGCAGGCCGCCGCTCAGGCGGACTATCGTGCCGCGATGAACGGGAGCGACGGCGACAAGGCGCGTCGCCGAATGGCGCTCAGCCTCGCCATCAGTGGCGACAAGGCGGGCGCCCTGGACGCGATCGCGCCGCTTTCTGCCAAGGGCGATTCCGCGTCCCCACGGGTCCGCGCGTTCGTTCTCGCTCTAACTGGCGACCCGGGCGGAGCGATGCGGCTGATTAACGCCGCGATGCCCGGCAGTTCCGCAAGTGTCGCACCGTTTGTCCAGCGCCTTGCCTCGCTCGCCGCGGGACAAAAGGCTGCTGCAGTCAATCTCGGCATCTTTCCCAATTCGAGCAATTCGGTCATCGCTTCTACAGCCACTTCGGCCTCCGTGGCAGCTCCTTTGAGCCCACCTTCGAGCGTGCAAATGGCGCAGAGCGTGATCTCGGATCGCCTTGCGGGGATTGATGCGCTGCTCCGCGCTCCTTCCGCTTCCCCGCGGCCTGCGCAACCGGCCTTGCAACCATCCCCCGTAACTGGTCAGCCGCAGCCCAAAGCGGTGCGGGCCGCGTACAGTCCCCGAGGTGAAGTCGGTCAGCGTCCAACGACTGGGTGCGCCGGTCCAGGCCAAAATCTGGCTTCAGCTCGCGAGCGGTCACGACGCTGGCGCGCTTTCCGGCAAGTTTCAGCGGCTGAAGTCCGAGAACCCCGATATGTTCGACGGTATTCCGGGCTATGTTGCGGAGAATAGCGGCGATGCCCGCCTCGTTATCGGACCCTTCCGTGGCGCATCGGATGCAAGCATCTTCGCCGACGATCTTCGAACGATAGGTGTCGCAGTTTCTCGCTGGACCAATTCCGCTACCGACAGGATTGTGCCAGTTGCAGCGGAATGAGTCTTCCGCCCGGCGTCGCAGCCCATCCCGAGAGATCCCGCGGCCGTCTCCATCCTGAAGATCGTTCGGGCCCGCGCGGGCCGCGCGACATTTTCCAGCGGGACCGCGACCGGATCGTGCATTGCGTTGCCTTTCGGCGGCTTCGCCACAAAACTCAGGTGTTCATCGCGCCCGATGGCGACCATTATCGAGTTCGCCTCACCCACAGCCTCGAAGTTGCGCAGATCGGCCGAACGATTGCTCGCGCGCTTGGTCTCAACGAAGACCTTACCGAAGCGCTTTGCCTTGCCCATGACCTAGGCCATCCTCCCTTCGGCCATGCTGGGGAAGATGCGCTCGATACGGCGCTCGCGGACGCTGGCGGCTTCGATCACAATGCGCAAACGATCCGCATCGTGACCAAGTTGGAAAACCCATATCCTGGCTTCGACGGCCTCAATCTCAGCTGGGAAACGCTCGAGGGACTGGCCAAGCACAACGGGCCAATCGAGCGGCCGAGTTGGGCGCTTGCGGAGGCCAATGGTGAGTGGGACCTCGAGCTCGGAACCTGGCCGACCCTCGAGGCGCAGGTGGCGGCAATATCGGACGACATTGTGTACGATAACCACGACATCGACGATGGGCTTCGTGCAGGATTACTTAACCTCGATGAGCTGATTGCGCTGCCGATCGTCAAGCGGTTGTGGGATGCGATTGCCAAACGGCACTCAGACATCGCGATCGATAAGAAACAGCGCGCCTTGGTCCGAGACATGATCGGCTTGATGGTCGACGACGTGCTTAGGGAGACGCAGCACCGAAGTCCGCGAATCGCGCGTTGAAACAATTGGGGACGTGCGTTCGGCCGGGCGGCCGCTCGCCGGCTTTTCCGTTAACCTTGAGACCGAGGAGCGAGAGCTCAAGCGCCTGCTTTACTCGCGGTTGTACGGATTGCCGGAGCTGGTCGTCGTACGGGAGGAAGCGGAACGCGTCGTGGCGGATCTCGCTGCCGTCTATCGCGCCGACCCAGCGCTCCTCCCCACCGACTGGCAAGAATTCAAGCAGCCAATCCAAACAGCTGCGCATGATCGGCGATTTCATCGCCGGCATGACCGACCGCTTTGCTATCGCCCGGCACGCGGATGCTGTCGGCCCGGTGAACCTTCCTTCAGACCAATTTTAGCGGACGTGACGTGCGGCGGATGCTGCGCTAGACGGCCACGCCTTCCAGCATTGGTGGATTAACTTGAGCCTCTACGCCCAATATGCCGCGCTTATTGACGGAGCGCTCGACGATCTCGTTGCCGAGGATGCGCTTCCGCGGACCTGTCGCGCAAGAACGTGACGGTCGAGCCGCCGCGCGATCCTTCGAACGGCGATCTTGCGACCAATGCTGCAATGGTGCTCGCCAAGCCCGCTGGCACGAATCCCCGTTCGCTCGCCGAACTGATCAAGGCGAAGCTGGAAGCAATGCCGCCTGTGATTTCGGTTGAGATTGCCGGCCCCGGCTTCATCAACCTTCGCTTGAGTGCGAATTCCTGGCGGGACGAACTTCAACCATCCTCAACGACGGCGATGCCTACGGAATGTCGACGATCGGCAGGAATGAGCGGGTCAATGTCGAATATGTCTCGGCCAATCCAACCGGCCCGCTGCACATGGGCCATTGCCGGGGCGCGGTAGTCGGAGACAGTCTCGCGCGGACACTCGAGGCGGCGGGCTTCCGGGTCACCAAGGAATATTATGTCAACGATGCCGGGGCGCAGGTCGATACGCTCGCGCGCTCTTTGCACCTCAGGTACCGCGAGGCGCTCGGCGAGGACATCGGCGAGATTCCGGAAGGATTCTACCCCGGCGACTATTTGAAGCCGGTCGGGGTCGTCATTGCTGCGGATTACGGCAGCGATCTGGTCGAAGCGCCGGAAGAAGAGTGGCTTCCGGCTTTCCGTAAGTTCGCGATCAAGGCGATGCTCGACCTCATTCGCCACGATCTCGGGCTGCTGAATATCCGACACGATATTTTCTCATCCGAAGAGAACCTTCAGCAATCGGGCGCAGTCGATCAGGCGATGCACATGCTCCGCGATAAGGGCCTCGTCTACGAAGGGACGCTGGAGCGTCCAAAGAGCCTCGACCCGCACGACGAGTGGGAGCCAGTCGAACTGACCTTGTTCCGCTCGACCCAGTTTGGCGACGATCAGGACCGACCGATGAAAAAGTCGGACGGGAGCTGGACCTATTTCGGCGCCGACGCCGCCTATCATTGGCAGAAGTCGAAGACGGCAGATCACCTCGTGAACATCTGGGGCGCGGACCATGCCGGGACAGTGAAGCGCGTCCAGTCAGCGGTGAAGGCGCTGACCGATGGCCGGGTCGATCTCGACGTCAAGCTCGTCCAGATGGTCCGGCTCTTCCGCGGCGGCGAGCCGGTCAAGATGAGCAAGCGCGCAGGCGATTTCGTGAATCTTGCCGAGGTCGTGAACGAAGTTGGCAAAGACGTCGTCAGGTTCATGATGCTGACCCGCCGCGCCGATGCACCGCTCGATTTCGACTTTGCGAAGGTGGTCGAAGCGTCGAAGGACAATCCGGTCTTCTACGTCCAGTATGCGCACGCTCGGATCAGCTCGCTGAAACGCAAAGCGGTGGAGGCTGGGCTGGATCTTAGCGGCGAGGCGGACCTGTCGCTGCTCGACGAGGAGGAATTGTCGCTGGTGAAGCGGGCCGCCCAATATCCGCGAGTGCTCGAAGGCGCTGCGTTGGCGCATGAGCCGCACCGGATCGCTTTCTATCTTTATGATCTCGCGGCCGAATTTCATGCTTTGTGGAACCGCGGCAACGATGTCCCAGAACGGCGCTTTCTGCTTGAAAACAATAAACAACTGTCTCGCGCGCGGTTGGAACTTGCGCTAGGGATCGCACAGATCATCAGGAGCGGCCTGGCGCTGATGGGGGTGGCGGCCGCCGAGGAGATGCGCTGACATGGGCGACGCTCGAGCATCGCAAAACACCGAACGCCTGCCCTGGATCGCGAATGAGAACGATTTGGGCGGGCAAAGTTACTGGCGCGGCACCCGTGAATTCGGGCCCGGGATCATGGCGGCGCTGTCCGCCGCGGCTCTGCTATTGGTTCTGGCGCTCGCCTATTGGATCGCGATGCACAATTGGCAAAATCCGATTCCGCAGAAGACGGAAGTAGTGCCCAAGGCGACAACGGCCGTCATTCCCGTACCCAGGAAGCCGGCTTCTTCGCACGCCCGCTCGACACATAGGCCGCGCGCGGTTGTCCGAGCATCGCCGGTTCCTGCAGTGCGTCCGACGGTTCAGAGACCTGTTCCGCTTCAATTGCCGCAGAATAACGTCGCAGCTCGCTCGAAGTCGTCCGCTTCTCGGACCGAAGTCGCAAAGGCTCGACCAGTGCCTCAGCCGAAGTCAGCTGCTCAATCGGCGAAAGTGGCGGTCGCGAAAGTCCAGCCGACGACCGACGTCACTCCGCGGGTCGTCGCTAACGCCAATGCCCGCGGCCGCACGCCCGCGCGACAGACGGCGCCGGCGCTGCCCCCGTCGGCCTATGCGATGCGAGGCCCGCCCTCCTTCATGACTTGCCCATATTTCGATTCGCCGCAGTTGCAGGGCAGGGTCGTCCAGGTCGGCGCCTTCAGGGACGTTCATCAGGCGAAGCTTTGGTGGGGGCAGATGGTGCGGGCATACCCCCAGGTTGGTCAGCTGCAGCCGTCGGTAATCGAAAGCCGCTATCCGAACGGGGTGCCATATTATCGCTTCCAGATTGGCACCAATTCACCGGCAAGTTCCCTTATGCTGTGCCGGATGATGCAACAAATCAACTTGAGTTGCTCAGTCACCGGGCTTCCGGGAAGAGGCATGACCTGGTGAGCGACAGCAGATCGTACGACGATCAACTACCGTGGCTGCAGCCGGTCGATGACGAGGATGAGCCGCGAAATATTTCCGCGCGGAAGATGCTCGCTGCCTTAGCAGTGGTCGCAGCTGCCGCGCTTATCGTTGTTGGCACGTTTTTCTGGCTTGGCCACCGAGATTCCAAAGTGAACGGTCCGCCCGAGCTGATCCGTGCGCCATCTGATCCCTACAAGATCAAGCCGCCCAATCCGGGCGGATTGAATATCAGTGCAGAGAGCCAGACAGCGTTCGAAACCAGCGCCGGAGAGGACAAGGATTCGCAGCTCGACACCAGCAAGCTGCCCGCGAACACGGTCGTCAAGCCGGCGGAAGAAAGTCCCAAAGCGGGTGAAGCGAGTACCCCGCCGGCCAAGACGCCCGCTCCCGCTCCGGTCGTCGCGGCTCCCGATGCTGCGACAGTGCCCAAGGCCACCGGGGGCGCCGGAAGCGTCATCCAGCTTGGCGCCTTCAGCAACAAAGCCCAGGCTGAGCGCGCCTGGATCGCACTGTCCGCTCGGTTCCCTTCGGTCGCAGCGTTGAACAAGATGATCGTTCCGTTCGAGCACGGTATCCGACTGAGAGCGAGCGGGTCGTCCGCTGCCGACGCCAAGCAGGTGTGCGACACGCTCAAGTCGGCCGGCGAAAATTGCTTCATCGCGCAATGAATCTCGGCTGATGCAGGCAGCGATCTACGGGCTTGAGGGGCTCGAACTCAAGCTCGGGGAACGCGACTTCATCCGGGATTGCGATCCTGTCGGGTTCATCCTGTTTAGGCGCAATTGCGAAACTCGCGATCAGATGCTTCGTCTCACCGATTCCCTGCGCGATCTGACGGGACGAGCCGATCTGCCAATCTTGATCGATCAGGAGGGCGGCCGGGTCGCGCGAATGAAGCCGCCCGAGTGGGCCGCTTTTCCCGCCGGGGAGCGCTTCGCCGAGCTATTTCGGCTGGCGCCCTCGTCGGCAATCGAAGCGGTCCGGGCCAATGCACGAGCGATCGCACTTATGCTGCGCGACGTCGGCGTGAACGTGAACGCGCTGCCGCTCCTCGACATTCGGCAGGAAGGAGCAAGCGACGTCATCGGCGACCGAGCCCTTGGCAGCCAGCCGATGCAAGTCGCGGCGCTCGGCCGGGCGGTGCTCGACGGAATGGCCTCGGCTGGAGTGATCGGCATAGTCAAGCACATGCCGGGTCACGGCCGGGCCCTGGTCGACAGCCATCACGATTTGCCCATCGTGACCGCAAGCCCGGAGGAGCTCGAAAAAGATCTCGAGCCGTTCGAGCGGCTCGCATCCGCGCCGATGGGAATGATGGCGCATGTCGTCTACACGGCGTGGGATTCGGAACATCCGTCCAGCCAGTCGCAATTCGTGATCGAACGGATCGTCCGTGAGCAAATCGGCTTCGCCGGATTGCTGATGAGCGACGACAGCAACATGAATGCTTTGACCGGAAGCCAGGCGGAGCGTGCCGCGGCGTGCGTTGCGGCTGGTTGCGACGTTGCCTTGCCCTGCAACGGCGTGCTCTCCGACAATGTCGAGATTGCCAAGAGGCTCGACGAGATCAGCGACTTGGGCATGGAGCGGCTTACTCGGGCGATGGCGGTCACTGCGAGCGGCATCGATGGCCCTGACTTCGCGCAGTCGGTCGCGGTCCGCGACGAGCTTCTCGCCCTCGCTTGAAAAGGCGACTTATCCACAATCGTCTGTGGTGGCGCCTTCGCATAGCCACTAGCTGTGGTATCTATCGAAGCCGTGGACGAGGAATTCGACGAGCGCCCGATCCGGCAGTCGGATGAGCTGACGCTGAGCCTTGACGGCTGGGAAGGGCCGCTTGATCTGTTGCTCAGCCTCGCTCGCGCGCAGAAGGTCGATCTCGCCCAGATTTCAATCCTTCAGCTGGTCGAGCAATATCTCGCCTATCTTGCAGAGGCACGAGCCCTAAAGCTTGAGATTGCGGCCGATTATCTGGTGATGGCCGCTTGGCTTGCCTACCTCAAATCCTGCCTTCTTTTGCCCAAGGATCCGGAACAGGATCCAAGTCCGGAAGAAATTGCGTTTCGCCTGCAAATGCGGCTCCAGCAGCTTGACGCCATGCGCGAAGCGGGAGCCCGATTGCTCGGACGTGATCGCATCGGCCGCGACGTGTTCGTGCGCGGCGCTCCGGAGGGTTTGAAGCTGATCCGTACAGCGGCATGGCAGGTGCGCGATTTCGACCTATTCTCGGCCTACGGCGCTGTTCGAGCGCGCACTGCGCCAACGCTGCACGTGGTCCATGCGCGCGCTGTGATGACGCTCGAGGAAGCGATCGAGCGGGTCAGTCGAATGATCGGCACGGCAATCGAATGGACCTTCCTCGAAAACTTCCTGCCTTCGACCGAGGATGCGCAACTTCGTCGTTCGTCGCTCGCGTCGAGCTTCCTTGCAGCGCTCGAGCTTGCACGGCGCGGCCGCCTCGACATCGCTCAAGATGAGCCTTTTGCACCGATCAAGCTGAGGGTTGCGGCGTGATAGACGAGCTTGCCCGCGCGGTTGAAGCGACACTCTTCGCGTCCGCAGAGCCGCTAACCCTCGCGGAGATCGCCGAGCGAGTCGGCGAGGGCGAGGTGGAAATCGCGCTCGGCGAGCTTGTTCAGCATTACGAGGGCCGCGGGATCGAGCTCGTCGAGCGCGGCGGGCGCTGGCATTTCCAGACCGCTCCCGATCTCGCGCACCTTCTTCGCCGGACACGCGAGGAACCGCGCGGGCTATCGCGCGCGGCGACCGAGACGCTCGCGATCATCGCCTATCACGAGCCCGTCAGCCGGGCCGAGATCGAGGCGATCCGCGGTGTCCAGATTTCCAAGGGCACTCTCGACGTGCTGATGGATGCGGGTTGGGTTAGGCCGGCCGGGCGCAGGGAGGGCCCCGGTCGGCCGCTGCTTTATGCAACGACGATGGAGTTCCTGACCCACTTCGGGCTAGGGTCGCGCAAGGATCTCCCCGGAATCGACGACCTCAAGGCGGCGGGGCTGCTCGATCCGCTCGACGAGAGCGTCTTCCAGCTTCAACTGGAAACGGAAGGCGAGGCGGACTAGATAGCTGCCTTAAAGGAGTTTCCCTCATGGGCGGTCTCAGCATTTGGCATATCCTGATCCTAGCGATCATCCTCCTGCTCTTGTTTGGCGGGAACCGATTCTCCTCGATGATGGGCGATGTCGCCAAGGGGCTGAAAAGCTTCAAGCAGGGCATGGCCGACGAGGATGACGAAAAATTCCGACGCTACGACGATCAACGGCGCAACGAGCCTCCCCGGCAGCTTCCGCGCGAGGATGTTCGGTCGCAAGAGCCAATCGACGTTACGCCGCGTCGTGAAGAGCCGGTCGCTCCGCCACCTCCTCGCGATGACGAGCCCCGCTAGAGCCTAGACAAGCCGGTATGTTCGGTATCGATTCCAGCGAGCTTGCGGTCGTCGCGATTCTCGCGCTGATCTTCATCGGTCCCAAGGACCTGCCCAAGGTGATGCGCACCGTCGGCTATTGGGTCGGGCGAGCGCGCGGCATGGCGCGCCATTTCACCGCAGGAATCGAGAACATGGTTCGCGAGGCCGAGCTCGAAGAAATGGACAAGCGCTGGCGCGAAGAAAATGAGCGTATCATGAGCAATCATCCTCCGGGCGCGCATTATCCGGAGCCCGGCCGGCCTGATGGGAATGCGCCCGTCACCGAAACGCCGGAGCCGAAATTGCCGTTCGATGAAAAGCAGCCCGAGGACGAGCTTCCGGTCGAGAAGCGCCCGCTCCCGTGAAGGACATAGACGACACGAAGCGTCCGCTGCTTGAGCACCTGATCGAGCTCAGACGGCGATTGCTTTGGTCGCTCGCGACCCTCGTCCTCCTATTCTTTCTTTGTTTCCATTTTGCCGAGGACATTTTCGCGGCGCTCGTGCAGCCGCTGCTGAAAGCAGGTCAGGGAAAGTTGATCTACACTGACGTCTTCGAGGCCTTCTTCGTGCAGGTGAAGGTCGGGCTGTTTGCGGCACTGATGCTGAGCTTCCCGATGATCGCGACACAGCTATGGCGATTTGTCGCGCCCGGTCTCTACGCGAAGGAGAAGAAGGCCTTCCTTCCGTTCCTGATGATGACGCCCTTCTTCTTCATCGGAGGCGCCTCCTTCGCCTATTTCGTCGCGATGCCGTGGGCGCTGCGTTTCCTGCTGAGCTTTCAGGGTAATGTTGGTGGGATCCAGCAAGAGGCTCTGCCGGGGGTCGGCAATTATCTCACTTTCTGCACGCGTTTCATTTTCGGTTTTGGCGCAGCGTTCCTTCTTCCGATCCTCCTGATGATCCTCGAGCGAGCCGGAATCGTCACTCGTGAGCAACTTGCGAAATCGCGCCGCTATGCGATCGTCGCTGCGGCCGCAGTCGCCGCCGTGCTTACTCCGCCCGACGTCGTTTCGATGCTCCTGCTGCTCGTGCCGCTGTACGGCCTCTACGAATTCGCTATCCTGGCAATTCGGATCACTCACTGGCGAGCGGCCCGCAAGGCCGCTCGGTCAGGCTCTGTTGTGGCTGTGCCCCAGACAGAAGAGGGCCCGGAAGCGCCACCGGGGGGGGGGAGGGTTGGCGGTTCCGGGCCCATTTAAGCGGATAGCGAGAGCGGGGGGGCAAAAGGTCACTATCCGAACTGCATAACGCCGCTTCGAAACAATGGGTTCCGCGCTTTTCGCAATATCCCTGCATTTTTTTGACCATAGCCGTAACGAGCGCGCCAGCGAGACTAGAATGGGGGAAATATCGGCAAATCCACGCTGTAGCGGCCAAGCTTTCGCTCGAGCACCGAGCGGAGCTGTTTAGCCAGCCCCGCGATGATCCTTTCAAATTGGACCTTCTCGGCCAATGCGTCCTCTTCAGGGACTAGAACCGGGCTGCTGAGGGTCAGCCGAGCGGTCAGCTCGCTGGTTCGACGGAGCCCGATTTCGATCGGCTCGGACGGACAGTGTAACATCGCGAATTCGACCATTTCGGTCACTAAGAATGCAACGGCTACTGCCACATCCTGCGTCGTATTGACGCCGCCGAGTTCCAGATCGATCCGGGGAGATCGCGCAACCTCGGGAGCGCCGGCTCGAAGTTCTGCAGCCAGTTCGGTGAGTAGCGGACGCAGGGCGATCCCGCGATTTTCCTCCATCTCGGCGAAATGGTTGCGATGGACGATCGAAAGCGCACCAACGCGGCGGCTGATTCCGGCGTATGCCGATCGTGCCTCGGAAGCGGTCGCGTTCCGGCCGTGGATGTTGAGCAGCGAGGCCACGACCTGGAGGTTGTTCTTCACTCGGTGATGGACCTCGCGCACCAGTCGCCGCTGCCCTTCGAGAGCAGCTGTCTTGTCAGAGTCGGATGCATCCACTCGAGCAACCGCTCGAGCAAAGGCGTCACGCAGCTCCTGGATCTCCTCCGACGGGCCGAGCTTGCTGGGCAAGTCGAGCGCCTGACCCGGCTCGTAACGAATGACCGCCTGCTCGAGGCGCTTCAATGGCCGGATCAGAAGCCGGCTGACGAGCAGCCAGGTGATCAGTGCGGCGGCAATCCACATCAGCACGGGCAAGAGCAGCACGAGGCGTTCGAAGCTTGTGATTCGCCGATCGAACGCACCGATTTGGGCGAACAACGTTCCTCGGGCGACGGACCATTCGCTAAGCCTCAGGGGCTCCGATAAGTCGGCTGCGTCGAGAACTCGAAGGTCGCGCGATCCATCGCGCATCATCACACTGGCGATGTCTCCCGGAGCGTCGAGCGCCGCGCTCCGCAGCTCGGAGGACGAGACCAGCGCGGTAGCCATTCCACCGATCACGCCGACGCGGATCACTACTCCGCTCGAATTGGGTGCAATCCTGATCTTGATGTCTCCGGGTGCGACCATCGGAAGCTCCCCAGTCTCGCCGACCGAGCCGGCCGAACAGATGGGACGACCGTCGCCCGATTCGAGTTCGAAGCTCTGGGCTACCGCCGGCGCGACGGACAGCGATCGCTTCGCACGGTCGCATGCCGCGTCCTCGCCGCCCGCCAAGGCGCCATTGGTCGCGATTCTAAGCGCGAGCGCGTTTCGAGCAATCAGACTCTGTATTCCTTCGGCGGCGGCGCGAGACTGATCTTCGGCGCGGCCTTCCGCGGCCCCATTGGCCTGCTGAATTCCGTTTTCTCCGAGCCAGGTCAGCGCGATTCCAATAGGGAGTAGCACCGCGGTCAGGATGAGGAGGAACTTCGCCGCCGTGGACAGGCGCGCAAAGCGTTCGGCCGTCGTCACCGCGCGGCCCTCGAGCTCTTAGCTGAGCTTCCCGATAAGGTTGAGGAAGTCGTCAGGAACGGCCTCGCGCAGAGTGTCGTCGTAAACCGACCGCAGCGCTCGACCCAAATCACCCTTCCGAGCTGTGCGTTCGGAAGATTTCGACTTCTTCGAGTGCCTGGACTGACCGGCTCCCTCCGTCTCGCTTCCTTTATTCGCACTCAACTCCTCATCCCCCTCAACGCGGGTTGTCGCCGCGTTCATACAAATCGCTCTAATGGTTGCAATGGCTTCGCTTGTCCTGCCCCGCTTCGAAACATAACGAGCCGGCCGCCGCGCGGCTGATCTCAGCTCACGGCGTGCCGGTTCAGTGGTCGGAAACCAAATCGAGACTGCTTGGTTCCACACGTGAGCCACTTCTCTGGGGGGCGGTGCGGCGACGCAACACATGGTTCTTCCAGGGTTGAAACAATTCGGCCGTCTCGCCAAAGACGCCGCAAGCAAAGTTTTCGAGGGAGTTTGATGATTATGTCCCTTGGCCAGGAACTCGCACCGCACCTGCCCTTCCTACGCCGCTATGCGCGCGCGTTGACCGGCAGCCAGGCGCATGGCGACGCTTTCGTCCGGGCAACGCTCGAGGCGATCGTCGCACAGCCAGACGAATTTCCGCGCGACGTCGATCCGCGGCTCGGCCTCTACAAGACCTTCCACGCGATCTGGTCGACCGCGAACATCGAGGAAGGCGAGGAGCCATCCAAGAGCCCGGTCGGGGCAGAAAGCATCGCTCATGCGCGCCTTTCGCGAATCACCCCGCTGTCCCGGCAGGCTCTTCTTTTGACTGCGCTCGAAGGCTTCTCATCAGAGGACACGGGCTATCTGATCGACGTCAGCCCCGCCGACGTCGATTCGCTGGTCGCCGAAGCGCTCGAGGAGATTGAGCGGCAGACGCTCGCGGATGTCCTGATCATCGAGGACGAGCCGATCATTGCGATGGACATCGAGACGATCGTTCGCGACCTTGGCCACAACGTGACCGGGGTCGCGGTGACCCGTGACGAAGCAGTCGCGCAGGCGCGCCAAAGCCCACCGGGTCTCGTGCTCGCCGATATTCAGCTCGCCGACAATTCTAGCGGCATCGATGCGGTGAAGGACATTCTCGCGGAATTCTCAGTGCCGGTGATCTTCATCACCGCGTTCCCCGAGCGACTGCTGACCGGCACTCGGCCTGAGCCGACATTCCTGATCACCAAGCCGTTCCAACGCTCAACCGTGAAAGCGGCGATCGCTCAGGCGCTGTTCTTCGACGCTGCGACCGTTCCAGCAGCGTAATTGCGGAACACAACTCCAGTCGGCGCGTTGGCCGGGGGAATTGTGATTTCGTGACGAGAGCATAATGGCTGACCCGAGGCATTCTGATCCTTCGATCGTCGAGACGACAACGGAGGCGCGCGCTGGCTCGACGCCGGGCGTGGCGCGGAATGTCCTTGTGATCAGCACATTATTGGTGATCATTATTTTCGCTGTGATCGTCTTGGTTGGGCGAAGCTGAGCACCTACCTTAAGTTACGGACATCGTTCATGTTCGATCTAACCGCGCAAGACCATGGTCGCGCGCTCGTGCAGGGTGGGGTCTAGTTTGACAGAGAATCTTCAAGAGGATCGACCAGCCGCCGCTTCGGCCGAGCCGATCCCTCTGTCGGACCCCGAGTTCAAGGACCAGCTGGCCGCGGTCATCCCGCACTTGCGCGCCTTCGGGCGTTCGCTCTCGGGCAGCCGTGATCTTGCCGACGATCTGGTTCAGGAAACGCTCCTTAAGGCTTGGGCTGCGCGTAAGCGTTTCCAGGCTGGGACCAACATGCGCGCCTGGACGTTCATTATCCTGCGCAACCTGTTCCTGAGCCAGATGCGCCGGGCTCGAATTCAAAGGCGAGTGGGACGATATCACCGCCTCGAAGATCCTTGCCGCTCCCGCCAGCCAGGACCGGCATATCGAGCTTGGCGACATGCAGAGAGCTTTGATGCATCTTCCGCAGCCGCAGCGCGAGGCACTCATCCTCGTGGGCGCTGGCGGCTTTGCCTATGAAGAGGCAGCGGAGATTTGCGGCTGCGCGGTTGGAACGATCAAAAGCCGGGTCGCGCGCGGCCGAGTGGCGCTCGAGCAGTTGCTATCCAGCGGCAAGCTGCCCTCACGAAGGCAGCACAAGACCGATCCCGACAAGTCCGCGCTTCAGACCATCATGGGCGAGGTCGACGCGTTGAGCCGCGATCACCAATAAAAATGCCTTCATCCCGGCCTTCGTCGGGATGAATTGTGATCGGTCAGTTCAGTTGGCGCAGCAATTCTGCGAAATCGCGGTCGCACGGCTCCGATGCCGCCGCCTCGAAAGCACGGCGGAGCGCGGCGGTGATACCCGCATGCGCAGGCGGCACTTCAACCCGGATGATCCGGCGGTCCATGCTGTTCAAATCGGACACCGCAACCTGTTCTCGCTCCACCTTCATTGGGATTGCAAACGACCCAAAGCGCGAGGAAGTTTCCTAAGATGCGACTAATCCACCGGAAACTCAGCCGATGAGTCGCGCTTCCCGAGCATTGAATGGTCGAGGTCGAGAGGAAGCGATCGAACGGGCTCGCAAGCACTCGCCTTTCCTGCGCGAAGCGCTCGCCGCGCGGTCGGAAATCGGCGAAATTTTTCTTCAGTCAGGAACGGCCGAGGCCGTCGCGACTGCTTTGGCGAGCGGCGCGGACCTCCCGCTCGAGAGCCGGTTGCGCCGACGGCGGCACGGGCTCGCTCTAGCCGTGGCGCTGGGGGATCTTTCGGGCGAGCTGCCGCTCGAGCGGGTCACGGGATTTCTTTCGGACTTTGCGGACCAAGCTATCGACGAGGCCGTCACCGCCGCCCTCGCCGAACGCGTGCCCGACGCGACTCCCGCCGGTTTCGCAGTAATCGCCATGGGCAAGCTCGGCAGCCGCGAGCTCAACTATTCGTCCGACGTCGACCTGCTGCTGCTGTTCGATCCTGCGACGATGCCGCGTCGTTCGCGCGAAGATGCTGGCGAAGCGGCCGTCCGGATCGGCCGGCGGATCGTCGAGCTGCTGCAGAAGCGGACTGAGGACGGCTATGTCCAGCGCGTCGACCTGCGGCTCCGGCCCTCCCCCGAGGTAACGCCCATCGCGCTTCCAGTCGACGCCGCCATCTCGCATTACGAATCAAGCGCCCTGCCGTGGGAACGCGCGGCCTTCATCCGGGCCCGTGCCGCCGCGGGCGACGTTGCGCTCGGCGAGCGTTTCCTCAGCTCGATCGAACTCTTTGTGTGGCGCCGCTCGCTCGATTTCGGCGTAATCGAGGAAGTGCGGCAGATCTCCGCACGAATTCGCGACCATCTGGCGCAAGGAGCGAAGTTGGGAGCCGGCTACGACCTCAAGCGCGGGCGCGGGGGAATCCGCGAGGTCGAGTTCTTCGTTCAGATCCAACAAATGATCCATGGCGGTCGCAACTCTACAGTTCGGACCGCAGCGACCCTCGATGCCATTGAGGCGCTGCGATCGGCCGGGCGGCTTGACGAAGTTTCCGCTGGCGAACTTGCAACTTCCTACCGCCTCCTGAGGACGATTGAGCATCGCGTGCAGATGATCGACGACGCGCAGACGCATCTGCTCCCGGCCGACGCGCCGGCACTGGACAATGTCGCGCAGCTCCATGGGCTCGTAAGCGGCGAAGAGCTCATCACCTTAATCGGTCCCCATACTGAAGCGGCGGGACGGATCTTCGACAGCCTTGCGCCCGACGAGCGGGACGTCCTCTCGAACGACCCCGACATCCTCAAGGACGAGCTGGCCACGCTAGGCTTCAGCGATCCCGAGCGGGCCGCGAGGCATGTTTTCCACTGGCGGTCCGGGAAGCCGCGGTCGCTCCGATCCCTCGCCGCCCGTCAGGCGTTCGAGGCGATGCTCCCAGCGCTTCTCCCAGCGATCGCAGCGGGGGCCACACCTGACCATGCGCTCAACCGGCTCAGCGATATTGTTGAGCGCTTGTCGAGCGGAGTGAACTTCTTTCGGCTTCTCGAAGCGCGGCCGCAACTCGCGCAATTGCTTGCGAAAGTCCTCGCGCACGCGCCCGCGCTTTCGAACCAGCTGGCGCGGCGTCCCGAGCTGTTCGAAGGGCTTTTCGACGCATCCAGCTTCGCGATGCCCCCGTCGGCCCAGGAATTTGCCGAAATCCTTTCAGGCGCGATGCTGGGCCAGCCTTATGACGTCGGGCTCGATCGGGTTCGGAGGCTGGTGAACGAACGCAGATTCGCGCTCGGGGTCCAGCTGATCGATCGCCGTCGCGATCCACTTGACGTCACCGAAGGCTATGCCGGCGTGGCCGAAGGGGCGCTCATCTCGCTCGCCGAGGCCACCCGCTCGAAGTTTGAAGAAGCGCACGGCCGGATCCCCGACGGGGAGCTGGTGATCCTCGGCTTGGGCCGGCTCGGCGGACACTCGCTCACCCATGCATCCGATCTCGATGTCATCTACCTTCACACCGCGGCTCAGGGCCAAGTGTCCGACGGCAACAAACCACTCGGCTCAAACGACTATTTCAATCGCCTTGCGAGCCGGGTGACGGCGGCGCTGAGCGTGCCGACCGCTGCCGGCCCGCTCTATGAGGTCGACTCGCGGCTCCGTCCGGAGGGTGCCAAGGGCATGCTTGTCGTCTCGCTCGAAGCGTTCGAGCAATATCAGCGCAAAGAAGCATGGACGTGGGAGCATATGGCGCTGTGCCGCGCCCGCCCGGTTTTCGGCTCGCCCAAGAGACGTGCCCAGGTCGCAAAGATGATCAGCTCAATTCTCAGGATGCCGAGCGATCGCGCCAAGGTCGTCGCGGACGCGATGAAGATGCGCGCCGACATGGCGCTCCACAAGCCTCCCAAGAGTGCGGTGGACGTGAAGCTCGGTCCCGGCGGGCTCATAGATCTGGAGTTCGCGACTCATGTGCTGCAGCTGACGACGCACATCGGCCTCGACACGCGCCTCGAAAATGCCCTGGAAGCGCTTGCCGCCGAGGGTTTCGTGCAGGCAAATGTTGTAAAATCGCTAAAGTTGCTGTCGCGAATGCTCGTCATGATGCGCCTGGTCGCTCCAGCCGACGTTAAGCCTACCACCGAAACGTGGCAGCTTGTCGCAGAGGCTTGCGGCGCTTCCACCTGGAATGGACTGCTTGCCGAGCACGACGCAGCGCGGCAGAGCATCGCTGAGCTTTGGAACAACATCAAAAAGGGGTCGCGATGATCAACGAAGGCGAAAAGGCGCCCGCAATCACGGTCGAGAGTAGCGATGGCCGCAAGGTTGATCTTGCATCGCCCGGTCAGCCGCTCGTGCTCTATTTCTATCCAAAGGATGACACGTCGGGCTGCACCCGCGAAGCGCAGGACTTCACTGCCCTCGCTGAAGATTTCAATGAGGCAGGGGTCAGGGTCCTCGGCGTCTCGCGCGACCCGATGAAGAGCCACGAGAAGTTCATCGGCAAATATGACCTCGCAGTTCCGCTAATATCCGATCAGGACGGCCGCATCTCTGAGGCGTTCGGAACCTGGGTTCAGAAGTCGATGTACGGCCGCAAATATATGGGCATGGAGCGCGCGACTTACCTGATCGGAGCCGACGGCCAACTGCTCAAGGCCTGGCGGAAGGTTAAGGTAAGTAACCACGCCCGGGAAGTGCTGGCCGCCGCGCGCGAGCTCGCGGCGGTTTAAAGCTAACGGGTTTATCGTCGTCCGGTGGACGACATCGTCCGCAAATCGCGCGGAGCGAATTTGCTCGTCGATGGACGGTGACCCAGCCACGCACGAGGTCACGTCCGCGGTCAACATATTGCCGTTTCAATTCCCGTCGGAAACGTAACGACGCTCGCCCGTCGCCGGATCGTACCAGACCGTGACCAGCTTTCCGCTTTCAGGGTCGACGAACTTTTCGTCGGTTTGCAGCCAGTTGCCCGCTGGAGGATGTCCGATCGCGCGACCGTAGACCGGCTCGAGCAATCCAGCGACGACGACGACCGCGCCGAAGATCAATAGCACGGGCCCGCTGCCGAACTCCCACAACGCGAGCCCGCAAACCGCTAGCAGGCCGCCGACGATCGGCGTCAAATTACGCCAGCTGCCGCTCATGGCTGCGGTTCGATCCGGACCGCAGTTCCGTAGGCGACGACTTCGCTCATCGTCTGGCCGATCTCGCCGGAATCGAAACGCATCATGACGACTGCGTTCGCACCCATGGCGGTGGCGTTGGTGACGAGCCGGTCGATCGCGTGGCGGCGGGTTTCCTCCACAAGCGCAGTATATTCCTTGATTTCGCCCCCGGCGATCGAGCGCAGAGCAGCGGCGAGGTTGCCACCGATGCTTCGACTTCGAACGACGACCCCGAACACCTGGCCGATTGCTTCGATAGTCCTGTGCCCTGCGACATTTTCGGTAGTGGTTACAATCATCCGTTCCCCCCTTTCGAGGAGCAGAGGCTAGCCCGCGCCGTGCCCCTGCGCCAGATATTCGGCACTGCGCATCTCCTCGAGACGGCTGACGGTGCGCTGGAATTCAAAGCTTCCGGCGCCGGCAGGGATATAGGCCTTCAGGTTCCGCGTCGGCGGCGGCGAGCAACTTCACCTTATGCTCGTAAAGCGCGTCGATCAGCGTGACGAAGCGCGACGCTTCGTTGCGCATGTCCGGCCCCATCACCGGAATGCCGACGATGATGACGGTATGATAGCGGCGGGCGAGGGCGAGATAGTCGGAGGCGCCGCGGGGTTCTCCGCAAAGCCTTTTGAACGAGAAGACCGCGACGCCCTTCAGGCTCTTCGGTACATGAAGCGTTCGACCCACCGCCGACATGGGATGTCCTCTGTCGGCACCTTGGCCCGGTCCTCGACCGGATAATCGGTCAGCTGGAAGAACGCGCGGGAGAGCGCCGACGTCGCTGCGTGGCCGTTCGGCACGTGCCAGACCTCGACACCGGCCAAGCGCTCCAGTCGATAGTCGGTCAGACCATTGACCTCGAACAACAAGCATGCGCTGCTCAATCAGGTCGATGAAGGGAGCGAACAGCTCGCGGTTGAGCCCATCTTTGTAAAGATGCTCGCGGCGGCCGATTCGAGGTGGTGACGACCTTCACGCCTTGCTCCAGCAGCTTCCCGAATAGGCGCGACAGGATCATCGCATCCGCCGGATTGGTCACCTGCATCTCGTCAAAGCAAAGCAGCTTCGCTTCGGCGGCGATTTCCTCTGCAACGGGCTCGATCGGGTCGCCCTCGTGACGCTCGCGGACTCTGTTTGAGCGGGCATGTGCCTCCAGCATGAACTCGTGGAAATGCACTCGCCGTTTGGGCTCCACGTCGATTTGCGCGAAGGCGAGGTCCATCAACATCGACTTGCCGCGACCAACGCCGCCCCAAAGATAGAGCCCGCCGGTCCTTGATACTCGCGCACCGAACAGGCGCGAAAGAGGCCGCCGCATTGCCGATAGCTGCTGCGAGGCGATCGAGCGCGCCGACCGCGCGTTCCTGGGCGGCGTCGGGTTTCAGCTCATGCGCAGCGACGAGCGCGTCGTACGCCGCGCGGACAGGATCGGTCATGCCGGGTCCGTTACGCTCGCGGATGCGCTTCAGGGTGCCGGTAAAGCTGTAGCAGGGCTGGTCGTTCTGCCTCACCACGCCCTGGAGGAAGGCGTGGCCGCGAGTTTGCTTAACTAGCTCGACATGCGCGTCGAGTGGCGAGCTCGGGCGGCCGCGAGCAAGGAAATGAGTGGTGAGGTCGAGCGTCACGTAATGGCCGCGTTCCATCCCAGCGCACAGCCCGCCAGCGAACATCGACATGTCGATGAAGCTCATCACCGATCCGCCGTGGAGAGAGCCACCCATGTTCATATGGTCCTCGGTCGGGAACATCCGGCAGATTGCCCGGCCCGGTCCGTCAGGCTTGAACAATAGGCGCCCAGTAGCCGCCGCGAAGCTTCCGCGCGGAAAATCGCCCCAGCTGTACCATCCGGGATTTTCGGCATCCTCAGTCGCCCCGGTGGGGACGCCGACGTCCTCCATCAGCTCGCGCTGTTCCGCCTCATCGCTCATTAGCGATCCCTAGTCTTATGCGGTGCGTTCGGCGATGAGCTTCTTAGTCTCGGCGATCGCCTTGGCCGGGTTCAGCCCCTTGGGGCAGGCGTTCGCGCAGTTCATGATCGTATGACATCGATAGAGGCGAAACGGATCCTCGAGCTCGTTCAGTCGCTCGCCCGTTGCTTCATCGCGGCTGTCAGCGATCCATCGGTAAGCCTGAAGCAAGATCGCCGGCCCGAGGAACTTGTCCGAATTCCACCAGTAGCTAGGACAGCTGGTCGAGCAGCAGAAGCACAGGATGCACTCGTAGAGTCCGTCCAGTTTCTGTCGGTCCTGTGGCGACTGAAGTCGCTCACGCGATGGAGAGGGGCTCGACGTTTTCAGCCAGGGCTGGATCAACGCATATTGGGCGTAGACATGGGTCAGGTCGGGCACGAGGTCCTTCACCACGTCCATGTGAGGCAAAGGGGTGATCTGGATTTCGCCCTTCAGATCCTCGATCGCCGTCGTGCATGCAAGGCCGTTACGGCCTTCCATATTCATTGCGCACGACCCGCAAATCCCCTCGCGACAGGACCGCCGGAAGGTAAGTGTCGGGTCGATCTCATTCTTGATCTTGATGAGGGCGTCGAGAACCATCGGCCCGGTCTGGTCGAGGTCGATCGTGTAGCGGTCCCATCGCGGGTTCGCACCGCCGTCCGGATCGTAGCGGTAGATTTTGAAGCTCTTCTGCCGCTTGCCTTCTTCTGGCTTCCACTCGCGGCCCTTCGCGATCTTGCTGTTCTTCGGAAGCGTGAATTCGGCCAAGCGCTTGCTCCTTTGCGTCGGGGCCGCCGCTACCACGCTGAATGCCGACTTTGGAAGCCTGCTGTCGTTGATTGATCGGTCGAGCGGCTTGTCCGCGTCCGCCGAAAATGGTCTCGACCCAGCCCGACCTAGACCCGGAAGGCCGCCGGGGAGGCTGTCGGCGATCTTCTACAAAGACCCGCGCTCCCCTTAGAATGCGTTCAAGATGCGGGTGATAGCGTAGGTGGTCGGATCGACGACGTAGATGTAGCCATCCCGGTAGACGTAACGATACCGAGGCTCGAGACGATAGCGAGTGACATAGGTTCGCGGCAGCGCGCCATAGGCCGTATAATCGTAGCTCGGACCGAACCTGTAACCCTTGCGATAGGCATTATGACGCGTCGGGCTGCGCGATTGGACGCACATGCCATGGCGCCATTTCGAGCATTCGGCAGCATTGGTATCGTGGCTGCGTGCTTCGGACGGGGTCGTCGCGAGCGCAGCTGCGGCAAGACCGACCGCGAGCATCAGTTTCATCATTGATATGCTCCTGTTGCGAGTTCTAGGTGAAAACGAGACCGCGCAGGCTCGGTTGCGGTGCCGCTTTGCGAACGGGGGCGATTTAATCTTGACTATCTGCCGCCCCGTCCCGGTTGCGGGCGGGGAGGCACCTCGCTAATCGGACGCCGCGCTCCTTAGAGGCGGCGACTTCCCACGAACCGCCGCGATAAACAGAAAGGTAATGGCCAGCTCATGGCTCGGAAGAAGATCGCCCTGATCGGCGCCGGAATGATCGGCGGAACCCTTGCTCACCTTGCAGCGATGCGGGAAATGGGCGACATCGTCCTCTTCGACATCATGGAGGGCATTCCCGAAGGCAAGGCGCTCGACATCGCGCAGGCGGGGCCGATCGACGACTTCGACGCGACTCTGAAAGGCAGCTCCGATTACGCCGACATCGAGGGCGCGGACGTCTGCATCGTCACCGCCGGTATTCCGCGCAAGCCGGGTATGAGCCGCGACGATCTCCTCGGGATTAACCTCAAGGTGATGAAAGCGGTCGGCGAGGGCATCCGCAAGCACGCTCCCAAGGCGTTCGTCATCTGCATAACCAACCCCCTCGACGCGATGGTCTGGGCGCTGCGCGAATTCTCCGGGCTTCCGCACAACATGGTCGTTGGCATGGCTGGAGTGCTCGACAGCGCACGTTTCCGCCATTTTCTCGCTGACGAGTTCAACGTCAGCGTCGAGGACGTCACGGCCTTCGTACTTGGAGGCCACGGTGACTCGATGGTTCCAGTGGTCGAATATTCGACCGTCGCTGGAATCCCGATCCCCGACCTTGTGAAGATGGGCTGGACGAGCCAGGAAAAAATCGACGCGATCGTGAATCGGACGCGCGGCGGCGGCGGCGAGATCGTCGCGTTGCTCAAGACCGGCTCGGCCTATTATGCTCCAGCGACGAGCGCGATCGCGATGGCGGAGAGCTTCCTCAAGGACAAGAAGCGGGTACTTCCCTGCGCGGCTCATCTCTCCGGCCAATACGGCGTCAAGGATCTCTATGTCGGAGTTCCATGTGTGATCGGCGCGGGCGGCGTCGAACGGATTGTCGAGATCGGGCTCAATGGCGAGGCACGCGACAATTTCAGCGTCAGCGTCAATGCGGTGAAGGAGCTGCTCGAGGCATGCAAGCAAATCGACAATAGCCTTGTTCAAGAGGCGGTTGCATGAGTATCCTCGTCGGAAGCAACACCAAGGTCATCACTCAGGGGATGACCGGTGAGACCGGAACGTTCCACACGCGCCAGGCGCTCGACTATGGAACGCAGATGGTCGCGGGCGTCACTCCCGGGAAGGGTGGCACCGAGCATATCGGCCTGCCGGTCTTCGACACGGTTCACGAGGCGGTTGCGAAAACGGGTGCCACGGCCTCCGTCATCTACGTCCCGCCGCCATTCGCAGCGGATTCGATCCTCGAAGCAATCGATGCCGAAGTGCCTCTGATCGTCGCTATCACGGAAGGAATTCCGGTGCTCGACATGGTGCGAGTAAAGCGCGCTCTCTCGGGCTCGAAGTCGCGCCTGATTGGCCCCAATTGTCCCGGCGTTCTAACTCCGGGCGAGTGCAAGATCGGGATCATGCCCGGCACCATCTTCAAGAAAGGAAGCGTTGGCGTCGTCAGCCGGTCGGGCACATTGACGTACGAGGCAGTTTTCCAGACCTCGAACGAGGACCTCGGCCAGACGACCGCGGTCGGCATCGGCGGCGATCCCGTGAAGGGCACGGAATTCATCGACATCCTCGAGATGTTCCTCGCGGACGACGCGACGCGGTCGATCATCATGATCGGCGAGATCGGCGGGAGCGCGGAGGAAGACGCCGCCCAGTTCCTCGCCGACGAAGCGAAACGTGGGCGAAAGAAGCCGGTCGTAGGCTTCATCGCCGGACGAACCGCGCCCCCAGGACGCCGAATGGGCCACGCCGGAGCGATCGTTTCAGGTGGCAAGGGCGACGCCGATAGCAAGATCGCTGCCATGGAGGCGGCTGGAATCGTCGTCAGTCCCAGCCCATCTGAGCTTGGCAAGACGCTGAAGGAGCTGCTGGTTTCAGCATAGCATTATGGCCGACAATCAAGCTCTTTACTCAGAACGCGACCCCGGACCGAGCTGGGAACGGGCGAACTGGCCTTTGGAGGCGCTCGACGAGCTGAACCTGGGCCTCGATCCAACGCAGGCGACGATCGAGAAAGTGCGTCAGGCGGTTTCTGAGCGCTCCGGTTCCACCGAGGCCAACCCTGAGGAAATCCGCCGCGCCGCGGACGACAGTATCCGCGCGATGATGTTGATCCGTACCTATCGGGTGCGAGGCCATCTCGCCGCCGACCTCGATCCGCTGCACCTCGCGCGCCGCGATGTTCCGGCCGACCTCACGCCCGAATTTCACGGCTTCGGCCCGGATGACCTCGACCGACCGATCTACATCGCGGGCACGCTTGGCTTCGAGACCGCGACCATCCGCCAGATCGTCAAGGTGCTTCAGAACAATTACTGCGGCCATGTCGGCCTCGAACACATGCACATCAACGACGTGAACGAGCGCCGCTTTCTCCAGCAGCGGATGGAGGGCAAACACGCCGAGATCACGTTCACGCCCGAAGGAAAGCAGTCGATACTCGCCAAGGTCATCCAGGCCGAGCAGTGGGAAAAATTTCTCGCCCGCAAATATGTCGGGACGAAACGGTTCGGCCTCGACGGCGGCGAAAGCGCGGTCCCGGCACTCGAGGCGGTGATCAAATATGCGGGCTTGATGGGTGTCGAGGAAATTGCGGTTGGAATGGCTCACCGCGGTCGCCTGAACATCCTCTCGAACGTGATGGGCAAGCCCTACCGAGCGATCTTCAACGAATTCGCGGGCGGTGCGACCAACCCGGCCGACGTGGGCGGCTCGGGCGATGTCAAATATCATCTCGGAACGTCGTCGGACCGCGAATTCGACGGCGTCAAGGTCCACCTTTCGCTACTCCCGAACCCATCGCACCTCGAGGCGGTCGATCCGGTCGTCCTGGGCAAGACCCGCGCTGTGCAGATGATCAAGGGCGACGTTCAAGGCGACAAGGTTCTCCCGATGCTGCTCCACGGCGACGCTGCCTTCGCTGGGCAGGGCGTGGTCTGGGAATGCCTCAGCTTCTCAGGACTTCCGGGCTATGGCACCGGCGGGACGATCCATTTCATCATCAACAACCAGATCGGATTCACGACCAGCCCGCAGTTCGGGCGGTCGTCGCCCTATCCCTCGGACGTCGCCAAGGGCATTCAGGCGCCGATCCTCCACGTCAACGGCGACGATCCCGAGGCAGTCACCTTCTGCTGCAAGCTTGCAACCGAGTTCCGGCAGACCTTCAATCGCGACGTGGTCATCGACATGTGGTGCTATCGTCGCTTCGGCCACAACGAGGGCGACGAGCCGAGCTTCACTCAGCCGCAAATGTATGCGGGCATCAGGAAACACGAAGCGATCAGCGACATTTATGGCAAACGCCTCACCGAAGAGGGTGTCGTCGACAAGGCATGGATCGACAAGACGACGGCCGAATATGTCGCGCACCTCGAAGAGGAGTTCGAGGCCGCAGTCTCTTATTTGCCCAACAAGGCGGACTGGTTCGAAGGGCGTTGGTCGGGGCTTGCAAGTCCGGATGAGCCGGTGCTCGGCCGCCGCAACACCCAGACCGCGATCGATGACGAAGAGTTGCGCGAGCTTGGTAAAATCCTGACCAGCGTTCCCGAGGACGTCCACGTCCACAAGACGCTTCAGCGGATCATCGACGCGAAGAAGGTGATGTTCGAAAGTGGCGAGGGCTTCGACTGGTCAACCGCGGAGGCGCTGGCGTTTGGAAGCCTGCTTTCGGAGGGGAGTGGAGTTCGCCTTTCGGGGCAGGACAGCGGTCGAGGCACCTTTAGCCAGCGTCACGCGGTCTGGGTCGACCAGCAGTCGGGCCAGAAATATATCCCGCTCACAACCGTCAAGGGCGGAGGTTTCGAGGTGCGAGACAGCCCCCTTTCCGAATTCGGAGTGCTCGGTTTCGAATATGGCTATTCCCTCGCCGACCCGAAGACTTTGGTGCTTTGGGAAGCGCAATTCGGCGACTTCGCCAACGGAGCGCAGAGCATCATCGACCAGTTCGTCGCAGCAGGTGAAGCAAAGTGGCTTCGGGCAAGTGGGCTCGTCATGCTTCTGCCGCACGGCTTCGAGGGGCAGGGGCCGGAGCACAGCTCAGCTCGGCTCGAGCGCTATCTGCAGCTCTGCGCCGAAGACAATATGCAGGTGGCGAACTGTACGACGCCAGCCAATTACTTCCACATTCTGAGGCGGCAGATGCGTCGCGGCTTCCGCAAGCCGCTGGTGCTGATGACCCCGAAGTCGCTTCTTCGCCACAAGCTCGTCGTTTCGAACGCGGCGGACTTCACGGGAGAAAGCCACTTTCGCCGGATCATGTCGGATCTCAATCCTCCCGCTGAAGGCGAGACCCGGCGTCTCGTGCTCTGCTCGGGCAAGCTCGCCTACGAGCTCATCGAGGCTCGCGACGAGGGCGGCGATCTGGGCGTCGAGGTCGTCCGAATCGAGCAGCTCTACCCCTTCCCGTCGGAGCCTCTAGTCAAACGCCTCAAGGCGATGCCGAGGCTCCAGGACCTGGTCTGGGCTCAGGAAGAACCGAAAAACAACGGCGCCTGGATATTCGTTGAAGACGTGCTCGAGCAGTGCCTCGCCGATGCGGGGTTCACGGGCATGCGGCCGCAATATGCCGGCCGCAAAGCCAACGCTTCACCAGCGACGGGCCTCGCCAAGCGCCATGCCGCAGAGCAGGCGGCCTTGATTGCCGCCGCGCTGGGTCATAGCAGCCGCGCCGAAACTCCCGCGCTCGTAATACATTAAAGGGAAAGCATGGCCACCGACGTCCAAGTCCCCGCCCTCGGGGAATCGATCACCGAAGGCACGCTCGCCGAGTGGCTCAAGAAGCCGGGCGACGCAATCGAGGCCGACGAGCCGATCGCAAGCCTCGAGACCGACAAGGTCAACGTCGAAGTGCCCTCGCCGGTTGCCGGAGTGTTGACCGAGCAGCTGGTCAGGGCAGGCGACACGGTCGCGGTTGGCGCTGTGATCGCCCGGATCGACCAGAATGCGACCGCCGCTGCTTCCGCTCCAACCTCGTCGCCGGCAATGGCCGCGGCTGAGGCGGCGACCAATCCGGCGGGCGCCGGCGAGACGCCCGCGCTGAAGAGCGACCCAACGGCGCCGGTCGCGGAACCCGAGGCGGTTACGACTTTGTCGCCCGCGGTGCGCCGAGCGGTGCTCGAATATCATGTCGATCCAACGAGGATTCGCGGTTCCGGCAAAGACGGGCGCCTCACCAAGGATGATGTGATCGCGGCTGCGGAAGCAAAGGTTGCTCCGCCGGCGGCCGCTCCGGCTCCTCAGGCGAAGGCGGCTTCAGCATTAGCTCAGTCGCCGACGCCGGCAAAAGCTGACGCTGCGATCGGCGAACGCCGCGAGGAGCGAGTCAAAATGTCGCGGCTTCGCCAGACGATCGCGAAGCGCCTGAAGGAGGCGCAGAACAGTGCCGCGATGCTGACGACGTTCAACGACGTCGACATGAGCGCGGTGATCGAGGCGCGCGGCCGATATAAGGAATTGTTCGAAAAGAAGCACGGCATTCGCCTCGGTTTCATGGCCTTCTTCGTGAAAGCCTGCGCGCTGGCCGCAAAGGACGTGCCTTCGGTCAACGCCAGCCTCGAAGGCGACGAGATCGTCTATCATGAATATTTCGACGTCTCGGTCGCAGTGTCGGCACCAAAGGGTCTGGTCGTGCCGGTCGTCCGCGATGCCGACCGCCTGGGCTTTGCAGCGATCGAAAAGACGATCGCTGAATATGGCAAGAAGGCGAAAGAAGGCACGCTCACCGTCGACGAGATGAGCGGCGGAACCTTCACGATTTCGAACGGCGGCGTGTTCGGGTCGTTGCTGTCGACGCCGATCATCAACCCGCCGCAGTCGGCGGTTCTCGGAATGCACCGAATTGAGGAACGGCCGGTAGTGAAGGATGGGCTGATCGTGGCCCGTCCGATGATGTATCTCGCTCTTTCTTACGACCATCGGATCATCGATGGCCGCGAGGCGGTCACGTTCCTTGTGCGCGTCAAGGAAGCGATCGAGGACCCAACGCGGCTTCTCATTGATCTCTAAGGGACTGGAATGGCTGATTTCGATTTCGACGTCCTGGTGATTGGCGCCGGCCCGGGCGGCTATGTCGCAGCGATCCGCGCCGCTCAGCTCGGCTTCAAGACAGCGTGCGCCGAGAGCCGCGAGACGCTCGGCGGTACCTGCCTCAACGTCGGCTGCATTCCGTCCAAGGCGCTGCTGCATGCCTCGGAACTGTTCGAGGAAGCGCATGACGGGACGCTCGCAAAGTGGGGCGTGAAACCAGGAAACGTCGAGCTCGATCTCGGCCAGATGCACGCGACGCGCCTCGAAGCCGTGAGCGGCCTCACGCAAGGCATCGAGTTTCTGTTCAAGAAGAACAAGGTTGAATGGGTGAAGGGACGAGCGAGCTTTGTCGACGCCCACACGGTGCAGGTCGGTGACCGCAAGGTGACTGCGAAGAATATCGTTATTGCCACCGGCTCTTCGGTGACCCCCCTTCGTGGCATCACCATTGACCAGGAGCATATTGTCGATTCCACTGGCGCGCTCGAACTCGCCGTTGTTCCCAAGCGCCTGGTCGTGATCGGTGGCGGTGTCATCGGGCTTGAGCTTGGCTCGGTGTGGCGTCGCCTTGGCGCCGAGGTGACGGTCGTCGAGTTCCTCGATCAGATTCTTCCCGGCTTCGACGGCGACGTGCGCAAGGAAGCCAACAAGATTTTCAAGAAGCAGGGCTTCGAATTCAAACTGTCGACCAAGGTTACCAAGGCTGAGCGTAAGGGCGATATCGTTACCCTGACGCTCGAGCCCGCCGCCGGCGGGGCAACCACGACAATCGAAGCCGACGTCGTGCTCGTCTCGATTGGCCGCAAGCCGAACACCGAGGGCCTCGCGCTCGAAAAGGCTGGCCTCGCGACCAACCAGCGCGGCCAGATCGAGACCGACCATGAATTTCGAACGAAGGTTCCGGGCATCTGGGCGATCGGTGACGTGATCCCCGGCCCGATGCTCGCGCACAAGGCTGAGGACGAGGGCATCGCGGTCGCGGAGAATATCGCGGACCAGACCGGAATCGTAAACCACAACGTGATCCCGTCAGTAGTCTACACCATGCCCGAGATCGCGGGCGTCGGTCTCACCGAGGAGGATGCGAAGAAGGAAGGCGAGGTGAAGGTCGGCAAGTTCCCGATGCTTGCCAATAGCCGCGCCAAGACCAACCGCGAGCCCGACGGCTTCGTAAAGGTCATCGCCGATGCTAAATCCGACCGAGTGCTCGGCGTCTGGATCATCGCTTCCGTCGCGGGCACAATGATCGGAGAAGCTGCGCTGGCGATGGAGTTCGGCGCAACCAGCGAGGACATCGCCTACACGTGCCACGCCCACCCAACACACGAGGAAGCTCTCAAGGAAGCGGCTATGGCCGTGACCGGAAAGCCCATTCACATTTGACGCGCTCGGCTCCCTAAATGGCGAAGCTGCACGACGACTGGAAAGTCCTTCCGCACGGCCGGCTGACGGAGGTCGAACCGCGACTGCTGACGGTCGTCGGCACGGTCAAGATGCCACTCGGCAAGTTCCCGCGACGAATGACGGTTGTCGGACTGAGCCGAAACCGCACCGTCATCTTCAGCCCGATTCCACTCGGCGACCGCGAAATGAAACGCATTGAGGCTCTGGGGAAGCCCGAGTTCATGGTGGTTCCAAATGGCTATCACCGGCTCGATTCTCGTCCCTGGAAAAAGCGCTACCCCGGAATCCGGGTCCTCTGCCCGCCAGGAGCAAGATCGAGGGTCGAAGAGGCGGTTCCAGTCGATGCCACGAGCGATATTCTGAACGACCGGGCGGTCGATTTCATCACCATCGACGGCACCGGAGAGAGCGAAAGCGCACTGGTCGTGCGCCGTGCCCATGGCACCACGCTGATCGTCAACGACATCATTGCCGACGTCCGCCACCCGCGCGGCCTGGGCGCGAAAGTCATGGCTCACCTGTTCGGCTTCGGAGTGAAGCGCCCACGCATCCCGCGCGAAGTCCGGCACAGCTTCATCAAGGATGAGGCGGCACTTGCAACGCAATTGCGCGCCTGGGCGGAGGTCGTCGATCTGAAGCGCCTAATCCCGTCGCACGGTGACATCATCGATCGTCCCAAGCGCGTTCTTCAGCGGATCGCTGACAGCCTCAGCTGATGAGGGAATGAAACGTTGGTGATCGGGGCTGCCCACTTCCTTGCAGTCGCAGCGGTCGCGCATCCCGCCGATCTCGTGCCCTTTAACCCGTTCGTGGGAGCGTGCTGGCGAGCCGAGCTCAGCGTGTCTGTTCACGACACGCATTGCGTCAAGACACTGTACGGCGCCGCGCATGTGCTCGACCGGCACGAGGTCCAGGACCATGGAAAGACGATCTACGCCGGCGAGACGATTTACAGCGCCGACGGCTCACAACTCATATTCACCTACATCAACTCGCTTGGAGGCGTAGGCCATGGAACCGCCCAAGCGGAAAAGGGCAAGTTGCGTTCATCGGGCGCATGCGCAGCTCACCCGCCGATGCCGACCAGCCCCTCAATTCTGAATGGCGGATCGTTGATCCCGATCATTACGAGGTCCGTTCGCTAATTGCTTCCAAAGGGGGGCAGGCCGAAAAGCCGCTCCTCTTCACGCGAGGAAGTGGACCCAAGCAGAAGTAACGGGCTGAGAGGGGACCCAGGTTCGCGCCGCGAGGTCGCTGGCGGTCACGGTCGTAGATTGCCGCGATCGAGGCCTGTGCCTTTTGGACCTGCCAGCGCGTGACATCACTCGCGCGGATACACACCAACCCCACCGCAGCTGCGGCGAGATGTTCACCGCTCAGCGATTTACGAGACCCAAGATTTCAAAAGCTCAAGCAAGCTGAGGTCGCGGCTGTCGAGACGCGCGGGCTCGACCGACGGGCATTCGAGGCAGCGCGCCTGGATGCTCGGTCCAGCGAGGATCGAGCGGACCTCTGTCAGCATCTCCGCGAGCTGCTGCTGAGGCGCACGTGCGAGAGAAGCGAAGGCATCATCCGGCACCGCAGCACTATCGTCCCGCTCGTCGGCGAGCGCCTCGATCATCTGGTCACGGAAGCTCTTGTGGGGCTCGAGGTAGCGGACCCGCCGCTCGGTCCCAAGACCCGCCAGTTGCGCCGCCTTGGCGACAGCATCGTCGATATTGCCAAATCCGTCCACAAGCCCGAGCTGGTGCGCCGTTCCGCCGTCCCAGACACGTCCCTGAGCAATCTGATCGACCTGCTGCGGCGTCTTGTGGCGCGCCCTGGCGACCAGGTTCAAGAACCTGCCGTACATCGAGTTGACGCCCGACTGAATCAGCTGATTTGCCTCGGGCGAGGGGCCTTTCATGAGGTCAGGCTCGCCCGACAAGGAGGAGGTCTTCACGCCGTCGGCGCCGATACCAAGCTTTTGCAGAGTGCCCTGGAAGCTCGGGATGATCCCGAACACGCCGATCGATCCGGTAATTGTCGAAGGCTCGGCATAGATGAAGTCGCCGGGCGTTGAGACCCAGTAACCACCCGAAGCAGCGACGCTTCCCATCGACACCACCACGGGGATCTTGTTCGCCTTGGCCTCGAGGATCGCCTGGCGAATTCGTTCCGACGCAAGCACCGATCCGCCGGGGCTGTCGACCCGCACGACCAGCGCCTTGATGCCGTCGTGACTTCCGTCCTCGATCTCGTTCGCAATCGTGTCGCCGGCGGCGGTGCCCGGGCCCGCTTTGCCGTCGACAATCATGCCCGCTATCGTGACGATCCCGATCGGTCCGCTCGGATTATCCTCAACCACGTCCGAGACATAGGACGCGAGCTTGATGCGCGCGAAACCTCCGGGGTCTTTCTTGTCGGCGCCTCCGAGCTCCGCCAGTCGCTCCTCATATTCGCGTCGACTTCCGATCTTGTCGACAAGTCCGTTGGCGAGCGCAGCCTTCGCCATGTCGCCGCCCGCGGCGTCGACTGCCCCGTTCATGTTGCCGAGGAACAGGTCGACATTGGCCCTGGGCCGCGCCTGCTTCACGCCGACTTTCCAGCTTTCCAGCTGCGCCTGGTCAAGCGCTTGCGCATTCTCCTTCGCCGCCGGGGACATGTCGTTTCGGATGAACGGCTCAACCGCCGCCTTGTAGGTGCCCACCCGGTAGACGTTCGCGGTCACGCCGAGCTTGTCGAGCAATCCCTTGTAATAGAGATTGCTTCCGCCCGGTCCCGTGATCAGCACTGCTCCGAGCGGGTTAAGCCATATTTCCGATGCTGCTGAGGCAAGCTGGTAGCTGTCGTTGGTGTAGCCTACGCCATAGGCGACCACCGGTTTGCCTGCCGAACGCACGCGCCTGACTGCGTCGGCAAGGTCGCTGATCGCCGTCTGTCCGCCCCCGGTGAAGCCGTCTAGATCAAGCGCAACGGCCTTCACTCGGCTGTCGCTGCTCGCTTTGTCCAGCGCTTGAACAAGGTCGCGAAGGCGATATTCGCCAAGGCGGTTGCCGCTCGCGATGTCCGACCAACTCGCCCGCGATGGTTGTTCGACGACACTGCCATTGATGTTGAGGTCGAGGACTCCGTTCCGGACCGGCGCCGGCCGCGCCGAAAGCGCGCTGTAGAGCGCTCCGAAAAAAATCAGCATTACGATGAGGACGAGCGCGTCCTTGATCCCGACTAGAAGCTTCCAGATTGCACGGACGAATTTCATTGGAAAACCTCTGGCTGTTCACCGCTCTCGCTAGCCGAGAATGTTCGTCATTGCGAGCGGACTGGAGCAATCGGCTGGCGGCGGATTGCTTCGTCGCTTGCTCTACTCGCAATGACGAAGCCATGGACGCGACGGCGAACATTTCGGCGCAAGCTCGCAATCCCTGGCGGTCCGAGCTTCGAGCTACGCTCGCGCTCGCCTGGCCCCTCATTTTCGCCAACCTCACCCAGCAGGCGATCCAGGCCACCGACGTCGTTCTTCTTGGACGCCTGGGTGCGACTCAATTGGCGGCGGCTACGCTTGCACTCAATCTCACCTGGACCTTCAGCATTTTCCTGCTCGGTCTCATCACGGCCTCATCGCCGATGATGTCAACTGCGCTTGGGAAGCGGTTCAATGCCGTTCGAGACGTCCGCCGTACCTTCCGCGCTGGACTTTGGCTGATTGCCATCGTCATGCCGCCTTATTGGCTGCTGATGTGGCACGTCGGCGGGCTCATGCTCGCATTCGGGCAGTCAGCCGACCTCGCTGAACAGGGCCAGCAATTTCTTCGCGCTTATATGTGGCTCGTGGCGCCGTGGCTGGTTTTCCAGTTGCTGCGTAACTTCGTCGCGGCGCTCGAGCGTCCGCGCGTCGTCTTGTGGCTCAGCATCGCTGGAATCTCGCTCAACGCCATCATCAGCTGGTCGTTGATGTTCGGGCATTTCGGGCTTCCCGCGCTCGGCATTGTCGGCAGTGGCATCGGGAGTACGATCACCTGGCTCATTCTGTGCGCCGCGATGGCGGTCGTTATTTCGAAGGACCGCCGTTTTCGGCGATTTCACTTGTGGGGTCACTGGTGGCGGCTCGATCGCCACCGGACCGTCGCAATGATCAAGCTCGGTTGGCCGATTGGCGCCACCATGGGTCTCGAGATCGGGGTTTTCGCGCTCGCGGCGTATTTCATCGGCTGGATCGGCGCACCGGCGGTCGCTGCTCACGCAGTAGCACTTCAGCTCGCAGCGATAACCTTCATGGTCCCGTTGGGGCTCGGGCAAGCCGCGACGGTGCGGGTCGGGCTTGCTCTTGGCCGGAAGGATGAGGCTGGGATAGGCCGGGCCGGCTGGACGGCATGGATCTTGGGGGTCGGGTTCATGGGCGCGATGGCGCTGGTGATGTGGAGTTTCCCGCGCCAGCTCGTCACTTTGTTCCTTGCCGACGTTCCGACGAATGCATTGGTGATTGGGCTTGCAGTCAGCTTCTTGCGCGTCGCCGCAGCGTTCCAGCTGGTCGATGGGGCTCAGGTGATCGGCGCGGGCATGCTGCGTGGGCTGCACGATACGCGCTGGCCGTTGCTGTTCGCGCTCGTCGGCTATTGGATCGTCGGGCTCGGAATCGGCTCCTGGCTGGCATTTGGCGCCGACTGGAAAGGGGTCGGCATCTGGATGGGGCTCGCGACAGGTCTTGCCTCGGTCGCAGTCCTGATGCTCGCACGCTGGATGATGCGCCATCGCCTCGGTTTGATACGCTCAGCGCACTTGTAACCGTACCCCTAAAAAATCCGAAGAGCGAAGCGTTGACGGATGAACGGCGTGCAACCATATGCCAGCCATCGTTGGCACTCTCGTGGTGAGAGTGCCAATGGCAGTTCAACTTTTGAGAGAAGCAAGAGAGGGGTTCAGACCTATGGGTTTCAGGCCGCTTCATGACCGCGTTCTGGTTCGCCGTGTCGAGGCTGATGAGAAGACTGCGGGTGGAATCATCATTCCCGACACCGCCAAGGAAAAGCCGCAGGAAGGCGAAGTCATCGCCGTTGGCGGCGGAGCCAAGAACGAAGAAGGGAAAATCAGTCCGCTGGACGTCAAGGCCGGCGACAAGATTCTGTTCGGCAAATGGTCGGGCACCGAGGTGAAAATCGACGGTGAGGACCTTATCATCATGAAGGAAAGCGACATTCTGGGCATCGTTGGTTGACGCCAGCCTGCTCGGGTTCGTCTGAATTCTTTTTCTTCCAATTCCCGGCTTCGAACCCGTTCGGAGCCGAAAGCATGAAAGGGTAGCCAAATGGCAGCCAAGGACGTGAAATTCAGCCGCGATGCGCGTGAGCGCATCCTCGCCGGGGTCGATATCCTCGCCAATGCGGTGAAAGTGACGCTGGGGCCCAAGGGCCGCAACGTCGTCATCGACAAGAGCTTCGGCGCTCCGCGCATCACCAAGGACGGCGTGACCGTCGCCAAGGAGATCGAACTCAAGGACAAGTTCGAGAACATGGGCGCGCAGATGGTGCGCGAGGTGGCCTCGAAGACCAACGACATCGCCGGCGACGGCACGACGACGGCAACGGTTCTTGCCCAGTCGATTGTCCGCGAGGGCATGAAGTCGGTCGCGGCCGGAATGAACCCGATGGACCTCAAGCGCGGTATCGATCTGGCGGTCCAGAAGGTCGTAGCCGACCTCAAGAGCCGCTCGAAGGACGTGTCGGGCTCCAACGAGATCGCGCAGGTCGGGATCATCTCGGCCAACGGCGACCGTGAGGTTGGCGAGAAGATCGCCGAGGCGATGGAGAAGGTCGGCAAGGAAGGCGTGATCACCGTCGAGGAGGCCAAGGGCCTCGAGTTCGAGCTCGACGTCGTCGAGGGCATGCAGTTCGACCGCGGCTACCTTTCGCCCTACTTCATCACCAACCCGGAGAAGATGCAGGTCGAACTTTCCGACCCCTACATTCTCATCCACGAGAAGAAGTTGTCGAACCTCCAGGCGATGCTCCCGATCCTGGAAGCAGTCGTCCAGTCAGGCCGTCCGCTTCTGATCATCGCCGAGGACATCGAGGGCGAAGCGCTCGCGACCCTCGTCGTCAACAAGCTTCGCGGCGGCCTCAAGGTCGCGGCGGTCAAGGCGCCGGGCTTCGGCGATCGTCGTAAAGCGATGCTCGAGGACATTGCGATCCTCACCGCCGGCGAGATGATCAGCGAAGATCTCGGAATCAAGCTCGAAAACGTCTCGGTGAACATGCTCGGCCAGGCCAAGCGGGTTACGATCGACAAGGACAATACGACGATCGTCGACGGCGCCGGTACTCGCCAGAACATCGAAGCCCGAGTTGGCGCGATCCGCCAGCAGATCGAATCGACCACTTCGGACTACGACCGTGAGAAGCTGCAGGAGCGGCTGGCGAAGCTCGCCGGAGGCGTCGCGGTGATCAAGGTTGGAGGAGCGTCTGAAATCGAGGTCAAGGAGCGCAAGGATCGCGTCGACGACGCGCTTCACGCAACCCGCGCCGCGGTCGAGGAAGGCATTGTTCCGGGCGGCGGCACCGCGTTGCTTTACGCCATCAAGGCTCTCGACGGCCTGAAGGGCGAGAATGACGACCAGACCCGCGGCATCGATATCATCCGCAAGTCCTTGCAGTCGCCACTCCGCCAGATCGCCGAGAACGCCGGTCATGACGGCGCAGTCGTCGCCGGCAAGCTGATCGACGCCAATGACCCGACCTTGGGTTCAATGCTCAGAGCGAAGAGTATGAGAATCTCGTCCAGGCGGGCGTGATCGATCCGACCAAGGTGGTGCGCGCAGCGCTTCAGGATGCGGCTTCGGTCGCAGGTCTGCTGATCACTACCGAAGCGACCATCGCTGACGCTCCCGATGACAAGCCTGCTCCGGCGATGGCCGGCGGTGGCATGGGCGGCATGGGTGGAATGGACTTCTAGGTCCGACGCCTAGTCCGACGAATTGGAAGGGCCGGTGGAGCGATCCGCCGGCCCTTCTTCATTATGGGCCATGTCGTTGAGCATCGCGTCCGCATCGTTGAGCTGGGTCGACTGCTCTGCAGTGGGCGCCGGCGGCTCGTCCTTGCGGCAGGCCGCAAGAAACAAGAGCGCGAAAAGTCGCAATTGTCTCACTCAGCAAAAGTAGCACAAAAAAAGGGCCGCTCCTCAACGGAGCAGCCCTTCCTCTTTGGCTTCGAGAAGAAGCTTACTTGTTCTCGGTAGCGTTGGCTGCAGCAGCGCCCGCGTTGTCGACCGCATTGCCGGCGTTTTCGACGGCGTTGCCGGTGGCGTTCAGCGCGTTGTCGGCGGCGTTGACCGAATCGTTGGTCGCGGCGTTGACGTCGGTCTCGGCATTGTTTTCGACCGCGGTCTCATTCGCCGCATTATTGTCGGTGTTGTTCTTGTTACACGCGCCAAGGCCGAGCGCGAGGACCGCAACGGTCATAATCGCAATTTTCTTCATGATCGTTCCATTCCCTTCGAATAGCCCCCTCAAGGGGCCCCCTCGACCTTCCCGTGCGAGTCGTTCAGGCCAGGCGGGCGGCAATAGCTTCAATCCCTATTGCCGCACAAGGGATTATTTCAACAAGATGAATTGACCATATAAAGATATCTTTATATCCTTAAGTCGTGACCGCGGAATTCCCACTAGCCGACCGATTTCAGGCGCTCGCCGATCCGACCCGGCTGCGCATCCTGCTTCTTCTGCGGCTGATGGAGCTTTCGGTTGGTGAGCTCGCCCAGATCCTCGGGCAAAGCCAGCCACGCGTCTCGCGTCACCTCAAGGTCCTTGGAGATGCCGGCGTGCTCGAGCGCCGCAAGGAAGGCAGCTGGGTTTTCCTGACGCTTGCTCCTTCCGAGAAGATCGCGCCGGTGTTTGCGCTCGTTGATGCTTGGGCCGATGGCTCGACCCAGTCGCTATTCATTGCGGACTCGGCGCGAATCGAGGCGGTTCGGGCCGAGCGCGCCGAAGCGGCCAACCGCTACTTCGCCGGCCATGCGGAAGTTTGGGATCAAATACGATCGCTTCACGTGGCCGAAAGCGAAGTCGAGCGAGCGATCGGCGAAGCTTTGGGGGGTCGGTCCCTTGGTCGCCTCGTCGACGTTGGAACCGGCACTGGCCGGATGATCGAGCTGTTCGGCCCGCGATCGACCCAGGCGATCGGAATCGATCGGTCGTCGGATATGCTCCGAGTTGCACGCGTCAAGCTGGAAGCTGCAGGGATCGCATCGAGCCTTCGGCAGGGCGACATGTATGCGCTCCCGCTCGCCGACCAGAGCGCCGACACGATCGTGATCCACCAGGTGCTGCATTACGCGCATTCGCCGGCGACAGCGATCGCTGAGGCGGCGCGTGTGCTGGCGTCCGACGGGACGCTTCTGGTCGTCGACTTCGCGGCCCACGAGCGCGAGGAGTTGCGTGTCCGCGACGCGCATATCCGTCTGGGGTTTGAAGACGAGGTGATGGGCGGCTGGTTCGGGGCTGCGGGCCTCGAGGTTGATGAAGTCCGGCACTTGAAAGGCGGCGAGTTGACGGTGACGCTTTGGCGCGGCGTGAAAGCCGCAATCCCGCAGCGGAGGGCAGCGTGAACGCCCTCGAAAGCCTAACCCAGCACCAGCCTTTGTTTGCGGAAGCGCGCGGCGATATCCGGGTCAGCTTCGAGTTCTTCCCACCGAAAACGGACAGGATGGAGCAGAACCTCTGGGAGTCGATCAGAGACTTCTCGAGCCGCTTCATCCGCGCTTCGTTTCAGTGACCTACGGTGCCGGCGGCTCCACTCGCGAGCGCACGCACGCGACGGTCGACCGAATCCTCAAGGAAACTGGGCTTACGCCGGCCGCACATTTGACCTGCGTCGGAGCCACGCGCGGGGAAATTGACGAAATTGCGCGCGATTATTGGGAGCTTGGAGTACGCAACATCGTCGGGCTGCGCGGCGATCCGGCTGAGCCAGGAACCAGGTTCGAGTCTCATCCCGACGGCTATGCAAATGCCGCGGAGCTCGTAGCTGGATTGAAGGCCATCGCGCCCTTCGACATCTCGGTCGCCTGCTACCCCGAAATTCACCCGGACTCCGGAAGCCGCAGGGCCGATCTCGACAATTTCAAGCGCAAGGTGGACGCCGGCGCGGACCGAGCGATCACTCAATTTTTCTTCTCGCCCGACTGCTTCTTCCGCTTTCAGGACGCGGTTGGCGATGCAGGAATGGACATCGAGATCGTGCCGGGAATCCTTCCGGTTTCGAACGTTGCCCAAGCGCGTCGGTTCGCGCAGATGTGCGGGGCGAACATCCCAGAATGGCTGAACGGCCTGTTCGAGGGGCTCGACGACCTTCCCGCCGCGCGCCAGCTGATCGCAGCGACCGTCGCCGCCGAGCTGTGCGGTCAGCTTTATGCCGGCGGCGTCCGCTGCTTCCATTTCTACACGCTCAATCGCGCCGAGCTTGCTTACGCGATCTGCCACCTGCTCGGAGTACGCGCCCAACCATGACACCCGCCGAGAACTTCCGCGTCGAAGCGGCCAAGCGCATTCTCATCAAGGATGGCGCATACGGCACGTTGATCCAGCAGCACCGGCTTCAGGAGCTGGACTATCGCGGCCAACTCGACCTTGCGAAGGACCAACGAGGCAACAACGACCTTCTCAATCTGACCAGGCCGGACGTCGTCCGCTCGATTTGCGAGAGCTTTGCGGATGTAGGTGCCGAGATCCTCGCGACCAATACCTTCAACGCCAATGCCATCAGCCAGGCGGACTTCGCTGCCGAAGCTCTGGTACAGGAGATTAACAGGGCGTCGGCCCAGAGCGTACGGAGCGTCGCCGATCGCTACACGGCGAAGGACGGCAAGCCGCGCTGGGTCGCGGGTGCGATCGGCCCGACCAACAAGACACTCTCGCTCTCGCCGAACGTGAATGACCCCGGTTTCCGGGAAGTCGATTTCGACCAGGTCAAGGCAATCTATCGCGAGCAGGTCGACTCACTCGTCGAAGGCGGCGTCGACTTCATCCTCGTGGAGACCATCTTCGACACTCTGAACGCCAAGGCCGCGATCATGGCGACGCTGGAGGCGGAACAGGCGCTCGGCCGAGCGCTCCCACTCATGATCTCGATGACTTTGACAGATCTCAGCGGCCGCAACTTGTCCGGCCACACCGTCGAGGCGTTCTGGGCTTCGGTGCGACATGCAAAGCCGATCACGATCGGACTGAACTGCTCGTTCGGTGCAGCGCAGCTTCGTCCGCACCTCGCCGCACTTTCCGCGATCGCCGACACGCTGGTGATGGCCTACCCCAATGCCGGCCTTCCAAATGAGCTCGGCGAATATGACGAGGCGGCGGAGCAGACCGCCGCTCAAGTCCGTGAATGGGCGAAGAGCGGACTCGTGAACATAGTTGGCGGTTGTTGCGGGACGACTTCCTCGCACATCGCTGCAATTGCCGGAGCGGTGCGTGATTGCACGCCGCGCGCCGTCCCGGCGGCACGTTCCGGCACCTTGCTCGCGGGGCTCGAGCCCATGGTGATCGCTGCCTGAGATGGAGCTCTCGAAGGTCGAACAAACCGGCGCGGGCGCGCGGTTCGTCAACGTTGGCGAACGCTGCAACGTCACGGGCTCCGCGCGCTTCAAGAAGCTGATCCTGACAGGCGACTATGACGCGGCCGTCGCAGTCGCCCGCGACCAGGTCGAGAATGGAGCGCAGATCGTCGACGTCAACATGGACGAGGCACTGCTCGACTCCGAGCAGGCGATGACGACCTTCCTGAAGCGCATCGCCGCCGAGCCCGATATCGCCAGGGTTCCGGTGATGATCGACAGCTCGAAGTGGAGCGTGATCGAGGCCGGGCTGAAGTGCGTGTCGGGCAAGCCGCTCGTGAATTCGATCAGCTTGAAAGAAGGTGAGGGACCGTTTCTCGAACTCGCGCGCAAGTGCCGGGCCTACGGAGCTGCAGTCGTTGTCATGGCGTTCGATGAGACCGGCCAAGCCGATACTGTCGAACGGAAAATCAGCATTTGCGAGCGCGCCTACGCTCTTCTGACGAGCGATGGCACCGACTCGAGCGACATTGTCTTCGACCCCAACATCTTCGCAGTCGCGACGGGCATCGACGAGCACCGCCGTTATGCGCTCGACTTCATCGAGGCGGCTCGCGAGATCCGCCGGCGCTGCCCCGGCACCCACATCAGTGGCGGGCTGTCGAACCTCAGCTTCTCGTTTCGCGGCAATGAGCCTGTTCGCCGGGCGATGCACAGCGTCTTTCTCTATCATGCGATCCCCGCGGGCATGGATATGGGGATCGTCAGTGCCGGACAGCTCGACGTTTACGATCAGATCGATCCGGAGCTCCGCGAGGCATGCGAGGACGTCATTCTCAACCGCCGCGACGACGCGACGGAACGGCTGATCACGCTCGCCGAAAGATATAAGGGCACCGACGAGGCTGAGGAAAAGAAGCTCGCCGAATGGCGCTCGCTACCGGTAGCCGAACGCCTGTCCTACGCGCTGGTCAAAGGCATCGACGCGCACATCCTCGACGATACCGAGGAAGCGCGACTGGCTTTCCCCCGGCCGATCGAGGTCATCGAGGGGCCGCTGATGGACGGCATGAACGTCGTCGGCGACCTATTCGGGTCGGGCAAGATGTTCTTGCCCCAGGTGGTGAAGTCGGCTCGCGTCATGAAGCGCGCGGTCGCCCATCTCATCCCCTTCATCGAGGCGGAGAAGGAGAGGACTGGAGCGACCAAGGGCAAGGGCCGGATTGTCATGGCCACGGTCAAAGGCGACGTTCATGATATCGGCAAGAACATCGTCGGCGTGGTCCTTCAGTGCAACGGCTTCGAGGTCATCGATCTGGGCGTGATGGTACCCTGGCAGGACATTCTCAAAGCAGCAGACGCCAACGAGGCGCAAATGATCGGTCTATCGGGCCTGATCACGCCTTCGCTCGATGAAATGGTGACAGTTGCAGGAGAGATGCAGCGGTCGAACATGAAATTGCCTCTGCTGATCGGCGGTGCGACGACGAGCAAGGCTCACACGGCGCTTCGGATCGACCCGGCCTATACTGGCCCCGTCATCCACGTACTTGACGCAAGTCGCGCAGTCGGCGTTGCATCGTCACTCGTTTCCGACACTCAGTGCGAGCCGCTGATCGCGGCCACCGCCGACGATTACGAAAAGCTGAGAAAAGCGCGCGAGCGCAGCGGTCCAAAGGACCTCGCAACCCTTGAAGAAGCACGTGCCAATGCATTTGCTTACGATCCATCGGGCAAGGCTGCGGCGCCCGCTTATCCAGGGCTTCACCATTTTGGCGATTGGCCGCTGAAGGACCTCAAAACCTCAATTGACTGGACCCCCTTCTTCCGCGCCTGGGAGCTAGCCGGCAACTATCCCGCGATTCTCGATGATCCCGTCGTCGGCGAGAGTGCCCGAAGCCTCTTTAAGGACGCGCAGCAGATGCTCGACCAGCTGATCGCGGAGCGCTGGGTGACGCCCAAGGCAACCGTCGGCCTGTGGCGGTGCAAGCGCGAGGGGGACGACATTCTCGTGCTCGCCGGCAACGAGTGGACTCGCGTTCCGATGCTCCGCCAGCAGGTGCGGAAGCGCGAGGGACGTCCGAACATGTGCCTCGCCGATTTCATCTCTCCCGATAGCGAGGACTGGATCGGCGGCTTCGCGGTCGGAATTCACGGCCTCGAACCGCACCTCGAACGGTTCAAGCAGGCCGTGAACGATTATGACGACATACTGCTGAAGGCGCTTGCCGACCGACTCGCCGAGAGCTTTGCGGAGGTGCTTCACGCCGAAGTTCGACAGCGCCTCTGGGGCTATACCGAGGAGCATCTCTCGAACCAGCAACTGATCGGCGAGAAATATAATGGAATCCGGCCCGCTCCGGGCTATCCCGCCTGTCCCGACCACAGCCTCAAGCCGGTGCTGTTCCAAATGCTTGGCGCCAAGCCGGGAGAAGTCACGCTAACCGAGAATTTCGCAATGCTTCCGACCTCTGCGGTGTCGGGCTTTTACTTCGGCCATCGGGACAGCCAATATTTCGGGGTCGCAAAGATCGGCCGTGACCAGCTTTCCAGCTACGCCGAACGACGCGAGGTTTCGGTCGAGCAGGCGGAGCGCTGGCTCCGTCCCAACCTCGACTAGCAGTCTAACTCATACTAGCGCCGTAACGATGATCCGACGGCTAATCATTTTTCTGGTCGTATTGCTGTTGCCGGCGCTGGCGCATGCTCAGCCTGTGGCTCAGGGGATCACGCCTGAGCTGGTCGCCGAGGGTCCCGCGCCCCCGGGCGGCGAGGTCGAGCTTGCAATTCACATGCGCCCGGCGCCGGGCTGGCACGGATATTGGCTCAACCCCGGCGACGCCGGCCTGCCGATGGACGTGAAGTGGCAGTTGCCCAAGGACTTTGCGGCCGGGCCGCTTCGCTACCCGGTGCCGTCACGGCTCGAGATCGCAAACCTCATGAACTACGTCTACGAGCAGGATTATGCCGTGCTGGTTCGGCTGAAGGTGCCGGCGAACGCGCAGTGGCCCGATCCCGATCCGCGCCGACGCGCGCTGGCTCGCCTGCACCGACAAGATCTGTGTGCCGGAGCAGGGCCAGCTCTCGCTCGACCTGCCAGTTGGTAGCGGGAACTCCTAATCGGTTCGAATTCGATGCATGGCGGCAGGTGCTCCCGCAGCCGCTCGCGAGCCTGGCCAAGTTTGAGACCGGCGGAAATTCGCTCCGGGTCGCGATACCACTGCCCGCAAGCGTAAGCGTCGATCAGCCATACCTCTTCCCGATGATCGATGGTCCGGTCGACTATGACGCTAGGCAAAGCTTCGCCCGCGCTGGCGATACGCTCATCGCCGAACTCCAGCGCAAGGGCGCGACGCCGCGGCAATTCGCCGGCGTGATCGCGCTCGGAAACGGCCGCGGGCTGGAATTCCGCGCAGTGCCAGGGGCGGTGCCCGAGGGGACGCCGCTAGCAGCCTGGGCTGGCAAGCGGTGATCTGGGCGGTGCTCGGCGCGATCGCGGGCGGGATAATCCTTAACCTGATGCCGTGCGTCTTCCCGATCCTTGCGCTGAAGGCCCTGCATATCTCCCGTGCCGGAGGGGATGCGCGAGAGGCTCGGTTCGACGCGCTTACATATACGGCGGGCACGATTGTCGGCACCGCTGCCCTCGGCGCAATCCTGCTCGCGATCCGCGCCGCGGGAACCGAGGCGGGTTGGGCGTTCCAGCTACAGGACCCGCGCACGATCATGCTCCTGTTGCTGCTGGCGGTTGCCATCACGGCCAATCTTCTCGGCCTGTTCGAGCTGCCAGTGGTCGGCGGTGCCGCCCGGACAGCCGGAAGTTTTGGAACGGGCGCGCTCGCAGCCTTCGTTGCGACGCCCTGCGCGGGCCCATTCCTTGGTGCTGCGCTCGGCACGGCGCTGCTCCTGCCGCTGGCCGGATCGGTCCTCGTCTTCGCCGCGCTTGGGGCGGGGCTGGCGTTGCCGTTCGTGCTCGTGGCGTACATCCCAGCGCTCCGCACGAGGTTGCCCAAGCCGGGCGCATGGATGCGGCGCCTTCAGCGCTTTCTCGCCATCCCGATGGGGGCAAGTGCGCTCGCCGCTTTGTGGCTGCTTTACCGGCAGGCGGGTCTGATCTCGATCGGCGTCGGGATTGCCGCCACGATTGGGCTCGTTGCTTTGTTGTTGCTCGCCGGACAGAGGCAGCGCGCCGGAACGCGCTCAATCTCAGCAATATTTGCAGCTTTCGCTCTTGCGGCGCTCGCCATTGTTGTCGTGCCTTTCGCTTCGCACGCCCCGGGTCGGACGTCGGGAGCCGAGCGCTGGAGCGAGGCGCGGGTCGCGAGTTACGTGCAAAAGGGGCATCCCGTGCTCGTCTACTTCACCGCCGACTGGTGCCTTAGTTGCAAGGTCAACGAGGTGACCTCGATCGACCGCGACGAAGTCCACGCCGCATTCAAGCAAGCCGGCGTGAAGGTGCTCGCCGGTGACTGGACCAACGGCGACCCGTCGATCACCCGGTTCCTCGAGAGCCAGGGGAGGGCGGGCGTGCCGCTTTACTTATGGTATGCGCCCGGCAAGCCGCCGGAACAATTGCCGCAGGTGCTCACGCCAGCAATGCTCATTTCCCGCGCTCGGGCGCTGCCGTCCGGCTAGGAACGGCGCTCCACACTTTCTTGCCCGCGATCGAAGTCTCGAGAACCTGCGTCCTTGCAAGTTCCTGCGGGCTGACCTTGGTCGGATCGCGGTCGACAATGATGAAATCCGCCCATTTCCCCGGCTCCAGCGCTCCGATCTTGTCTTCCGCGAACCCCGCGTAAGCGCGCGCCGCGAGTGTAAGCCGCCAGCGCCTGTTCAAGGGTCACACGCTCACTCGCAAACCAGCCGCCAATTGGCTGGCCGTTTGCGTCCTGTCGGCTGATTGCTGCCGAGAGGCCCGGGAAGGGGTTGGGAGATTCCACCGGGAAGTCGGTGCCGAATGCAAGCTTTGCCCCGGTTTTCAGCATCGATTGCCAAGCATAAGCGCATTTCAAACGGGCAGGGTCGAGGCGCTTTTCGGCCATTAGTCGGTCGCTGGTCTGGTGAGTCGGCTGCATCGAGGCGATGATATGCGCTCGCCCGATCCTCGGCAGATCGGCACAATCCACGATCTGCGCATGTTCGATGCGCCAGCGCCGGCTCGTTCCATATTTGCTGTTGAGCCATTCATAGATGCTGATGACTTGTGCATTTGCAGCATCGCCAATTGCGTGAGTTGCGACTTGGAAACCGTGCGACGCGGCCAGGTCGGCGAGTTTTTCAAACTCGGCGTCCGAGTGGAATTGCAGGCCCCGCGTATCCGGCATGTCAGCATAGGGCTGCTTGAGCCATGCGCCACGCGAGCCAAGCGCGCCGTCAGCGAACAGTTTGATCCCGACAGCGCGCAAATGATCCCGATAGAGCCACGGGGTTGGCCCGCTGAGCGGCAACTTGTCGGAGACTAGCAGGTAAGCCATGAGCCGAACGTTCAGCGTTCCCCCTTCGCCCGCGCGGCGAAACGCCTGCCAATCCGCGACGGACGTGCTCATCGCGCCGACGCCGGTAATTCCGTAGCTCAGGAGGATATTCTGGGCCGTGGCGAGCGCGATATCCATCTGCTGCTGGGTCGCTGCCGGCTCGGCCCGATCGATCAGCTCACGAGCATTGTCGACGAAAAGGCCGTTCTCGATCCGTCCGCCCGATGGCGCCTGCGTTTGCGAAGTGACACCAGCAGCCTTCATTGCAGCGCTGTTCGCTACGACCGCATGTCCGTCTACGCGCTCCAGAACGACCGGGCGATCGGGAACGATTAAGTCGAGGTCGGCGGCTGTTGGAAATCTATTCTCGGGCCACAATTCCTGGTTCCAGCCGAAACCGATCAGCCAGTGATCGTTCGGATGAGCGTCCGCGTAAGCGCGCAGCCGCTGCTGAAGCTCGGCAATCGAGCTCGTGCCGCTGAGGTTCAAGCGCATGGCCGCGAAACCGAGGTCCGTCACGTGTCCGTGAGCGTCGATGAAGCCTGGGAGAAGGGTCCGGCCATGTTCGTCAACTATTGCTGCCGATTTAACCGCTTCGCCCAAATGAAGCAGGCGAATGACCTTGCCGTCGTCGCCTATGAGCAGTCCCGAGAAATGCTCGAGATGCCCGCTCGGATCGACCTCGATGCCGTTCGCGTTCGTGATGAGCGTCTCGGCGGCCCCGGGAGTGGCAATCAGCGCTCCAATCAGCGCGAGGAACAGCGGTCGTTTCATGGTCGCATCGCTTAGCATTGTTCGGCGTGCGGTGAAGGGCTAGGCCGCGGCTCGATGATGCAACCGCCCTCCATCGACGACATTCGCGCTGCCAAAGAGCGGATCCGGGGGGCGGTGATCCGCACCCCGATGCTGGTCAGCAGGACGCTTTCCGAGATCGTCGGCGCCGAGGTCTGGCTCAAGTTCGGAATCTCCAGTTCACCTCAGCCTATAAAGAGCGCGGCGCACTCAACAAGCTTCTCCAGCTTTCCCACGAGGAGCGGCAGCGTGGCGTGATAGCCGCGTCGGCCGGCAATCATGCGCAGGCGGTCGCCTATCACGCGAAGCGGCTCGGGATTCCGGCGATCATCGTCATGCCGCTGCCCACGCCGACGGTGAAAGTCACGCAAACGGCGGGGCACGGCGCCGAGGTCGTGCTTTATGGGGACATGTTCGATGACGCTTACGCCAAGGCGCGTGAGCTCGCGCTCGAGAAGGGATATGTCTTCGTCCATCCGTTCGACGACCCTCAAATCATCGCGGGCGCTGGGACAGTCGCTCTGGAGATGCTCGAAGACGCACCGGACCTCGACATGATCGTCGTTCCGATCGGCGGCGGCGGGCTGATGTCGGGGGTCTCCATTGCCAGCCGGTCCATCAAGCCCGACATCGGATTGATCGGGGTCGAGGCCGAACTCTATCCGTCGATGAAATGCGCGATCGAAGATTGCTACCTGCCGTTAGGCGGCGACACGCTCGCCGAGGGGATCGCGGTTAAGCAACCTGGCGAGCTTACCTCGAGCATCCTCAAGGAATATGTCGACGACGTGGTGCTCGTGCCCGAGCGTGATCTCGAGCGCGCGGTCGCGATGCTTGCGGGCATCGAAAAGACCGTAGTCGAAGGGGCGGGGGCGGCAGGGCTTGCCGCGATGCTTGCGGGCGGCGACCGATTCAGAGGCAAGAAAGTCGCGACGATCCTCTGTGGCGGCAACATCGACACGCACCTGCTTGCCAACGTCCTCGTGCGCGATCTCGTCAGAGTGGGGCGAATCGCGAGACTGAGGGTCGCCGTGCAGGACCAACCCGGCGCGCTCGCAGCAATCACTCGTCAGGTCTATGAGGCCGGCGCGAACGTTATCGAAATCCGTCACAGCCGGATCTTCAATGCGCTTCCTGCGAAGGACACCGTGATCGAGGTCGAATGCGAGGCTCGGGACGCGCGGACGATCGACGATGTGGTCGTTCGACTCGAAGCTGCGGGCTTTCACGTCGAACGTGCGGAACTGGACTAAACCCCATCCCTAAGGCGATTTTGCTGTCCCTCGGCGGGACAGAGATGGCTCGCAAACGAAATAGATTCGATCCAAGTCTTTTCTTCGGCGTTTACCAGTCGCATAAACGTCCATGTAACCATTTGCGCGGGGTCCGCGGGTGAGCGCACCATTTCGCTTTCCGAAATTCTTCGTCACGAACCCGAGCCCGTGCCCGTATCTGCCGGGCAAGGTTGAGAGGAAAGTCTTCACCGAGCTCACCGGTCGGCACTCGAGCGAACTCAACGAGGCTTTGGGCCGTATCGGCTTCCGTCGAAGCCAGTCCGTTGCTTACCGGCCAAGCTGCATTGACTGCTCCGCCTGCGTGTCGGTGCGCGTGCTCGCCGCCGAGTTCGAGCCGAGTGTGACCCAGCGCAAGCTGATCCGCCGCCACGCCGACCTCGAGGTGACCGCCTGCAAGCCGTGGACCACCGAAGAGCAATATTCGCTCCTGCGCCGCTACCTCGCCGTCCGACATCCTGGCGGCGGCATGGCCGAGATGGACGAGAGCGACTTCGCCGACATGGTCGAGCAGACGCCGGTGCGGACCTATGTCATAGAGTATCGTGAGCCATCGACCGACGGTCGTCCGGGCAAGCTCGTCGGCGCCTGCCTTTCGGATCAGCAGAGCGACGGTCTGTCGATGATCTACAGCTTCTTCGACGTCGGTCCGGAGGCTCGAAGGGGACTTGGAACCTATATCATCCTCGATCACATCGTCCGCGCAGCGCGCGCCGGATTGCCTTATGTCTACCTTGGCTATTGGGTCGAGGGTTCCACTCGGATGGCCTACAAGACCAGCTTTCGGCCGTTGGAGAGGCTCGGTCGAGACGGCTGGCGGCGAATGGACGAGGCAGAGCCACCGGCAAAGGAGTTGATCGTCCTTCCGACGCGGCGCTCACGCAGCCGGCTTCTGATCGACGCCTAGCGAATGAACCTGCGTCGGGCGATCAGCATCGCGCCAACGACGCATGTTGCGAACAACCCGACCTCGGCCGCCGCGTCGATGACGTGCGCCAATTGGTTTAAAGTGGCATTTGCGAACGGCCGACTGATCGCGTCCAGATGAAGCCGCGAGTTGGGGAAACCGCTAGCGAGCAACTCGAGGCTGCCGAGCATCAGCCGACCGCCAAGCGCCGAAATCATGATTCCCGCAGCGCCTCCGCAGACCGCCGCAATGGCTACTCCGTTTCTTAGATATCCCGACCGCATCGCAAGCGATGCGGCAATCCCGACCGCTGTCCCGATCAGCGCACCCTCTGCCGCGCCGGTGATGTTGCCCGGCGAACGTCCTACAAGAAGAGTGAACGCATCAAGGCCGAGGAGCTTGCCAAACGCGCCGACCAGCAAGCCGCCGCCGCCGCCTCCAACCGCGCTCCACACGAGCGACGACGGGCGAGCGAGCCGCGCGATGGCGACGCCGACACTGACTCCGGCGGCGCCGATCAAGCCAACCAGGATGGTCACCGAAACGAGGACGAGAAGGACTGAGAACGAGCCGGGACCTGGCTCAACCGGCTGGGATGCCGCTGCGAAGCCGTATATGAGGCCGCCGCAAATCCCGGCGACCGCGCTCCCGCCTATGCCTGCCGACATCGTGACCAGGAACTCGTGCCATCGCCGGGCCGATTCATCCGGCGCGGGACGCTTTTGGCCGCGGCCTTGTTCGATCACTGTAACCGGTGCGATGAAGCGGTAGCCGTGCTTGGGCACAGTTTCGATAAATCGCGGTCGGCTCGCATCGTCGCCGAGTGCGCGCCGAAGCGTTCGGATGCACTGCGTCAGTGCTTCGTCGGTCACTGGCACGCCGCGCCATACATGGTCGAGAAACTGGTTCTTGGATATGAGCTTGCCGCAATCCCTCACCATCAGGGCCAACGCATCAAAGTAGCGACCATTCAGCTCAACGGGCTCATCGCGTGCAATCAGGCGGCGCTCGCGGGTGTCCAGAACGAAACCTTCGAAAGCGAAGCTCTCCATCTTTTCAGATGATCCTCATGACTTGCTCATGCCTTTCACCGGCGTCTGCGCCAAATCTCGCACAGTCATGCATGGAGGATTGAGAATGGCAAGCAAGGCCGATGCGGGACGGCCCGCCCGGTGGCGGATTGTCGGCTGGGCAATCCCGGCTGGGTTGCTGAGCGTGCCGTGGCTTGCGCAATGGCCGTGGAGCGCTTCCGACTTCGTCGTTGCGGCGGTAATATTTGCAATCGTGGGGGGCGCTTTCGAGCTTGCAGTGCGAGCGTCAGGAAACAGCTATTACCGCCTCGGTTCAGCCGCGGCGATCGCGACTGCATTCTTGCTCGTATGGATCAATCTCGCGGTCGGAATCATCGGAAGCGAGAACAATCCGCTCAACCTCATGTTCTTCGGCGTTATCGCTGCCGCGCTCGTTGCCGGGATCGGGGCGCGCTTCGAGGCGGATGGCATGGCCCGCGCGATGATCGTGGCGGCTGTGCTTCAGGCGTTGATCGGAGTTGGAGCGTTTCTCTTTGACGCCGCAAAGACCGAGCCGCCTGGCCCCATCACCCTTCTGCTGCTGATCGAGTTCTTTGCCGCGGCCTGGCTGGTGTCGGCGTGGCTTTTCCGGAAGGCCGCGCAGCAATAGGGCAAAGAAAAAGCGGGGCGTTTTGAGCGCCCCGCTGCTCTTAGATCAAATGCGTTACGCGACCGCGGCTTGGGGCTCGCTTTCGGTGCCCTCGTCGGAGTCGCGCAGCACATAGCCGCGGCCCCAGACGGTCTCGATGTAATTGGCGCCGCCGCAAGCGAGCGAAAGCTTCTTGCGCAACTTGCAGATGAACACGTCGATGATCTTCAATTCGGGCTCGTCCATGCCGCCGTAGAGATGATTGAGAAACATCTCCTTGGTCAGCGTCGTGCCCTTGCGGAGCGAAAGCAGCTCGAGCATCGCATATTCCTTGCCGGTCAGGTGGACTCGGGCGCCGTCGACCTCGACCGTCTTGGCGTCGAGATTCACGGCGAGCTTACCGGTGCGGATGACCGACTGTGAGTGGCCCTTGGAGCGGCGGACGATCGCGTGGATGCGCGCAACCAGCTCGTCGCGGTGGAACGGCTTGGTTACATAATCATCGGCACCGAAGCCCAGCGCTCGAACCTTGCTGTCCATTTCGCCGACGCCCGAAAGGATCAGGACCGGCGTTGCAACCTTCGCGGTGCGCAACTTCTTCAGCACGTCGTAGCCGTGCATGTCCGGCAGGTTCAGGTCGAGAAGGATGATGTCGTAATCGTACAGCTTACCGAGATCGAGGCCCTCTTCCCCAAGATCGGTCGTGTAAACGTTAAAGCCTTCCGTGCCGAGCATCAGCTCGATGGCTTTCGCCGTCGTCGGCTCGTCTTCGATCAGCAGCACGCGCATCGTGATTTCCCCCGTTCCCGGCCCGAAGCGTTACGCGCTCTTAACGGCCTTGAAGCGTCCATTAACCATTCGAGGTCTGAAGGGAAAAGGTTAATATTTCCTAACCGGCTGGATTCCTTCAATTCGTTGCATAGGAGTCACAATTCCACTCCCCGCCTGTCCACCGCTTCTCCACAGGACCAACCACCGCGTTTGCGCTCGTAGGAAGGCTCGTTCATTGGCCGGCTGTGGATCTTTCCCGCCGCATCCTCTTCATCGACGCGGAAGCGATCGTCATCGACAAGCCGTCCGGGCTTCCCGTCGACACGCCCAGGCGCGGTGGCGATTCCGTTCAGTCCAGACTGGATGAGCTGAAATGCGGCTTCAAGCGCCCGCCGACGCCGATGCACCGGCTCGACACCGATACGAGCGGTTGCCTGCTGTTCGCGCGAGCGCCGAAGGGGCGAGCCGCTTTCCAGAAAGCTTTCGAAACTCGCGTCGTCGAGAAATATTATCTCGCGGTCGTCGGAGGCGAGATTGGCGAGGAAGCTGGAATGATCGATGCGCCGCTCGCAAAGCGCTCGAGCGCCGAGGCAGGTTGGAAGATGGTCTCGGATCCGAACGGGTCTCCAGCGACAACGCGCTGGCGGCGACTGAGCATTCGCGACGGCTCCACATTGATGGAGTTCCAGCCGCTGACTGGCCGAACACACCAAATTCGCGCGCATGCGCGCGAGGCGTTCGGCCGCGGAATCATCGGTGACCGCGTCTATGGAGTTCCTGGCGGTCCGATGATGCTCCACGCATCACGCCTGGTCATTCCGCGCGAAGGCAAGCCAACGATCGATGTCACGGCTCCGATTCCGGACTATTTCGGCGAGTGGTGCGATGCCGCCTGACGACGCTCAAATTCCAGAGGACGCGCTGAGCGAAACGTTCCTCGCTGCAACCGGCCCGGGCGGCCAGAACGTCAACAAGGTTGCGACCGCGGTCCAGCTCCGGGTGGACCTGTTCAAACTGGGGCTTGATCCCGATGCCTACGAACGCCTGAAGGCGATCGCGGGCAGCCGAGTTACGGGCGGCGGCGAGCTCATCATCACCGCTCGGCGATTCCGTACGCAGGAAGCGAACCGGGCCGATGCGCGGCAGCGTCTGGCAGAGATGATTGCGAAGGCCCATATCGTGCCGGCCAAGCGCAAGCAGACGCGCCCGACCCGCGCCGCCAAGGCTCAACGGGTGGACAACAAGCGCCAGCGGAGCGTGGTGAAGCAGGGGCGCGGAAAGGTGACGTTTGATTGACCTACGACTTCAGGATTACCGCCGCTGACACGGCCACCATGTATCACGATCTTGCCTCGGCTGTTGAAGGACTGGTCGCTGCTGAACCAGATGCGATCGCCAACATGGCCAATGTCGCAGCGGTCATCTGGGAGACTCTGCCGGAGCTCAACTGGGCAGGTTTCTACCGTAATGTCGCAGGCGAGTTGGTGCTCGGCCCGTTTCAGGGTCGGCCGGCGTGCATCCGCATTGAGTTTGGCGAGGGCGTTTGCGGCGTCGCGGCCAGAATCTCGCAAGGTCCAGCGAGTGGACGACGTGACGGTCTTCCCTGGCCACATCGCGTGCGATTCCGTCTCTGCCAGCGAACTGGTGATTCCGATCGTCCGCGATGGCGAACTCATTGCAGTTCTCGACCTCGACAGTCCGCGGGCGGCCCGGTTCACGAAGGACGACGAGGCGGGCTGTATTCGGCTCGGCGAGATTCTTGCCAAGGTGCTCTAGCGTAGTCCCGCCCTTGACGTTGAAGTCAGCATTGGCTTTGAGCCGCGCAAGCTTCCTCTGACGGAACTGTACTCATGCCCATCGAACTCAAGATGCCCGCCCTTTCTCCCACGATGGAGGAGGGGACGCTCGCCAAATGGCTGGTGAAAGAGGGCGACAAGGTCGCGTCCGGCGACATCCTTGCCGAAATCGAAACCGATAAGGCGACGATGGAGTTCGAGGCAGTCGACGAGGGTACGGTCGCGAAGATCCTTGTGCCGGAGGGGAGCGAAGGAGTGAAAGTCGGCGCTCCGATCGCGATCCTTGCTGGCGAGGACGAGGACGCTTCTGCGGCGGCAAGCGCTGCTCCTAAGGCCGACACTCCTCCGCCTGCGCCGCGAAAGGCGCCGCCCGCGCCAAAGCCGGATGTGACGCCCAAGGCGCCGCCCGACCGTCAGCGGTTGAAACTCCGCCTGCTCCGGCCGAGCGCACGCTCGATCGCGGCGCTGGCGAGCGCCTGAAAGCCTCTCCGCTCGCCCGGCGTCTGGCTCAGGCCCAGGGCATCGATCTCAATAGCATTCAGGGCAGCGGTCCTGGAGGCCGGATCGTCCGTGCTGATATCGACTCAGCGGTCGGAAAGGCGCCGTCTATTGCTCCTGCGGGGGCGCCTGCGGCCGGAGCAGCACCAGTGCCTGGCGCGCACCTCGTCATGCCCGGACCGATCGAAAAGGAAATCCCCCACGAAGAGGTCAAGCTTTCCAACATCCGAAAGACCATTGCGCGTCGCCTCACCGAGGCGAAGCAGCAGGTTCCTCACATCTATCTGACGGTCGATATTCAGCTCGACGCGCTCGTGAAGCTCCGCACCGAACTCAACGCGGGGCTCGACAGCCGCGGCGTGAAGCTCAGCGTCAATGACCTCCTCATCAAGGCACTGGCCCAGTCGTTGATCGAAGTGCCGGAATGCAACGTCGCCTTCGCCGGCGACCATATGCTCAAATACAATCGCGCCGACATTTCGGTGGCGGTGTCGATCCCGGCGGGACTGATTACGCCGATCATTGCCGGCGCTGAACGAAGAGTGTCTCTGCAATCTCGACCGAAATGAAAGAGCTCGCTGGCCTTGCCCGTGACGGCAAGCTCCAGCCGCAGCAATATCAGGGCGGCACCGCGTCGCTGAGCAACATGGGGATGTTCGGAATCAGGCAATTCGAGGCCGTCATCAACCCGCCGCAGGGTATGATCATGGCCATCGGTGCAGGCGAAAAGCGACCCTATGTGATCAATGATAGCCTTCAGATCGCGACTGTGATGAGCGCGACAGGAAGCTTCGACCATCGCGCCATCGACGGCGCCGACGGAGCGAAGCTTATGCAGGCGTTCAAGCGCCTGGTCGAAAACCCGCTGGGGATGCTGGCTTGAGAAGCTCGCTGCGGCTTCTCCTGCTGACGATCACTGCCACTAGCCTCACCGGTCCGGAGGTGGCCGGAGATCATCCTTCATCTACCCAAGGTCAAATGACCGAGCGCAATCCCTTTATCCGAGTCACCGCGATGCCCACCGACACCAATCCATATGGCGGGGTGTTCGGCGGGTGGCTTATGGGCCAGATGGGATTGGCATGTGGATCGTTCGTTTCGCAGCGTATCAAGGGCAAAGCGCTCCTCGTTGCAGCGGACGCCTTAAGTTTCCGGGCGCGATGGCAGTCGGCGATGAGCTCAGCGTCTATGTCGAACTTCTGGAGGAGGGTCGCACCTCGCTTCGCCTAAGGCCGAAGCAATCGCCCGTCAGCGTGATAGCGACAACGAAACCATTGTGGCGGAGGGCGAGTTCACCTTCGTCGCGCTCGACGACAAGAACCAGCCGCGGCCGATCGCGGCAGAAGGAAGAAGCGAATGGCTGAACAATATGATGTGATCGTCCTCGGCTCGGGCCCCGGCGGCTATGTCGCTGCCATTCGGGCCGCTCAGCTGGGGCTCAAGACCGCGATCGTCGAGCGTGAGCTGCTGGGAGGCGATCTGCCTCAACTGGGGATGTATACCAACCAAGGCGCTGCTGAGGACCGCCGAAGTCTTTCACTACATGCAGCACGCAGATGCTTACGGCCTCAGCAACGAGAAGCCGTCTTTCGATATCGGCAAGGTGGTCGCACGGAGCCGCGCTGTCGCCAAGCAGCTCAACCAAGGCGTCGCGCACCTGATGAAGAAGAACAAGATCAATGTGATCATGGGCGAGGGGAAGCTCACCGCGAAGACCAGACTCTCGGTCACGAGCGCGGACGGAAAGGCGATTGAGCTCAGCGCCAAGGACATCATCGTCGCGACCGGCGCCCGGGCGCGCGACCTTCCGTTCGCCAAGGCCGACGGCAAACGCATCTGGACGTATCGCCACGCAATGACCCCGAGCGAGATGCCGACCGAGTTGCTCGTCATCGGCTCGGGCGCGATCGGGATCGAGTTCGCTAGCTTCTACGCCGATCTCGGCGCCAAGGTGACCGTCGTCGAGATGCTCGACCGAGTCGTGCCGGTCGAAGATGCCGATGTCAGCGACCAGCTTGCCAAAAAGTCTCAAGAAGCAGGGGTTGACGATCCTCACTTCGGCCGGAGTCGAGAGCCTCAAGAGCGGACGCGAAAGGTGTGGTGGTCAAGATAAAGACCAGCGACGGCAAGGTCAACGAGCAGCGCTTCAGCCACTGCATCGTGGCGGTGGGAATTGTTCCGAACACCGAGAATATCGGTTTGGAAGCACTCGGGGTGAAGACGACCAAGGGCCATATCGACACAGATCCGATGTGCCGCACCAACGTGCCGGGCATCTGGGCGATTGGAGACGTCACAGCGCCGCCTTGGCTCGCGCACAAAGCGAGCCACGAGGGTGTCACCGCTGCCGAGGCCATCGCCAAGGAACTCGGCAACACAGAAGTTCATCCCCACTCGACCGACCCGAAGAACATTCCCGGCTGCACTTATTGTCGGCCGCAGGTCGCGAGCGTCGGCTTCACCGAGGCCGCAGCCAAGGAAAAGGGCTACGAGGTGAAGGTCGGCAAGTTCCCGGCGATCGGTAACGGAAAGGCGATCGCGCTCGGCGAGGTCGGAGGGCTTCGTCAAAACCGTGTTCGACGCAAAGACCGGCGAGCTGCTCGGTGCGCACATGATCGGCGCCGAAGTCACCGAGCTCATTCAAGGCTATACGATCGGCAAGACTGCAGAGCTCGTCGAGATGGACTTCATCCAGACGGTCTTCCCGCACCCGACCCTTTCGGAGATGATGCATGAAAGCGTGCTCGCGGCGTTCGGTCGCGTGATCCACATTTGAGCGCTCCCACCGCCAGCACGCGAACTCTGGTCGTTGCGCTTCTCGCGAACCTCGGAATCGCGGTGTCCAAGTTCGTCGCGGCGGCGATCACCGGCTCGTCGGCGATGTTGACGGAAGGCGTCCACAGCGTCGTCAATTCGACCAACCAGCTCCTCCTGATGTGGGGCCGTCGCGCAGCGAAACGGCCGCCCGATAAGCTTCATCCCTTCGGATACGGCCGAGAACTCTATTTCTGGAGCTTCGTGGTCGCGGTCCTCGTCTTTTCGCTGGGTGCGGGCGTTTCGGTCTACGAGGGCATCCTCCACATCATGCATCCCGAGCCGTCGGTCTCGCCAATCATCGCTTACGCCGTCCTCCTCGTCGCCTTCTTATTGGAAGGCTGGTCGACGCTCGAGGCATACCAGGATTTCCGCAAAGCGAAGGGCTCACTCGGCTGGTTCGAAGCAATTCGCCGGTCGAAGGACCCGCCTGCATTCATCGTCTTGCTTGAGAATGGTGCGGCCATGGCCGGAATAATCGCTGCCGCCATCGGGCTGGCGCTGTCGCAGTTGACGGGCGACCCTTTCTTCGATGGCCTGGCCTCGATCGTGATCGGCGTCATACTTGGCTTCACTGCGGCCTTGCTCACTTATGAATCCAAGGGCCTGCTGATCGGCGAAGCGGCCGATCAGGATCTGGTCGAGAACCTGCGCGCGCTCGCATCCCACATGCAGGGTGTCGTCGGGGTCGGCTACGTTTTGACCGTTCACTCGTCGCCGGACCAGATCACGGTGATGATGAACGTCGACTTCGACAACGCCATTCCTGCGGGAGAAGTCGAACGGGTGGTGTGTGCGATCGAGCGGGACGCCCAGCGACGCTGGCCGCAGGTCCGACGCCTCTTCGTTCGCCCGATGGAAGGCGCCGCCAACCAACTGGATTATTGAAGGCAATGGCCGAGCTGGACCGCAAGAAGGTCGGCGAGGACTTCGGCCGCGCGGTCAACATGAGCGCCGCCGAGCTGGAGAAGTGGCTCGACACCGAGGAGAGCAGGAAAGTTGGCTGGAAGGGCGCTCGGGGTGAAGCCCGAGAAAGCGTCGGCCACGCGAGCGGCCGCCGCATTGTCTCGATCCTGCGCAAGAAAGAGGCCGAGCTTACCACTGCCGATTACGAGCATATGCGCAAAGTCGTCGGTTTCGTCCGGCGGCACTCGGCCCAGCGGCCCGAAAACATTTATACGTCGCGCTGGCGCTACAGCCTCATGAATTGGGGCAACGACCCAACCAGGGAGGACTAGCTGTGACTTCGATGCACGACGTGTCCGACCCGCGCAATGCGTCAATTTTGATCAACGTGAACGGCGATCTGAAGCCGCGCGCCGAGGCCGTCGTGTCGGTGTTCGACAGCGGCTTCATGCTCGGCGACGGCGTGTGGGAGGGGTTGCGTATCCACAAGGGCAAGCCCGCGTTCCTCGACCGGCATCTCGACCGCCTGTTCGAAGGTGCAAGGCGATCGCGATGGACATCGGCATCTCGCGCTGCGCGTTGACCGAGCGGCTTTACGAGACACTCGAGACAAACGGCATGAACGAGGGCGTGCATGTCCGGCTGATGGTTACCCGCGGAGTGCGCTCTACCCCCTACCAGGACCCGCGCGTGGTAGTTGGCAACGCGACAATCGTCATAATCCCTGAATATAAGGAGCCGGACCCCACGATCTACGAACGCGGGCTGAAGCTCTTCACCGTCCATGTCCGCCGCGGCGACCCTGCGGTGCAGGACCAGAAGATCAACTCGCATTCGAAATTGAATTGCATCCTTGCCTCGATACAGGCAACTCAAGCGGGCGCCGATGAGGCGCTGATGCTCGATCCGCATGGCTTCGTCGCGACCTGCAACTCAACTCATTTCTTGATCGTCCGAGGCGGCGAGGTCTGGACCTCAAGTGGCAAATATTGCCTCGGCGGAATTACCCGCGGGATCGCGTTGGAGGTGGCGCGCGAAGCCGGCATTCCTGCGATCGAGAAGGATTTCTCGCTGACCGATGTGTACGGCGCGGATGAGGCGTTCGTCACTGGAACCTTCGCCGGCATCGTTCCCATTCGAGAGATCGACGGCCGACATCTGAATTGCCCTGGACCGATGGTGGAGCGACTGCGCAAACTCTACGCCCGGCGCGTCGAGAGCGACGTTGCGGACCAGCATCGGCCGTGACCATCCGTATCGCCATGTGGTCGGGGCCGCGAAACCTCTCCACGGCGATGATGCGCAGCTTCGGGAGCCGGTGGGATACCTATGTCACCGACGAGCCCTTCTACGGCTGCTTCCTGGGGGCCACCGGCCTCGACCATCCGATGCGTGAAGAGGTCATCGCGTCGATGGATTGCGACTGGCGAAGCGTGATGGAAAGTCTCTCCGCAGATGCTCCCGGCGGCTCGCCGATCTGGTACCAGAAACATATGTGGCACATGATGGTCGGTCCGATCGGCTTCGAGGATTTCGCGGGCTTTCGTCATGCTTTCATGATCCGCGAGCCGGAGCGGATGATCGCATCCTATTTGAAAAAGCGCGAAGCGGCCCGGTTCGAGGATTTCGGGCTCGAGAAGCAGGCCGAGTTCTTCGAGCGCGAGGCCGAAAGGCTTGGCCATTCGCCGCCCGTGATCGACACCAACGACCTGCTCGCAGATCCGCAAGCCATTCTCTTAAGTTGTGCCGAGCGCTCCGGATTACTTGGGATCCAGCCATGCTCGGTTGGGCTCCCGGACGCCGCGAGACGGACGGAATTTGGTCGGCGCACTGGTACAAAGCTGTTGAGCAAAGCACGAGCTTCGACTCGCCTGAGACGGGGCCTGTTGAACTTCCGCCGAACGCGGAACGCCTCGCTGAGCGCTGCCGTCCTCATTACGAACGGCTTGCCCGGCATCGGATCACAGTTGAAGCATATGATGGACGCCTTCAGCTATTTGTCGGTGCTTCTGTCGATCATCCTTGGCCTCGCGATCGCCCAGGTCCTGCAGGGCTATCGCGCGCTTCTCCTCGCGCAGGGTCGTGTGAAGCTTTCTGCGGCCGTTCTCATCTGGAGCGTGCTCATTTTGCTGTTCGCAGCGCAGGCCTGGTGGGCGAGCTTCGATCTTCGCAGCCGGACCCACTGGGACTTTCTGTCCTTCGCCGTGATCCTGCTTCAGATGATCCTGCTGTACATGCTTGGCGCGCTGGTGATCCCCGACGTTCCATCGAGCGGGACGATCGATTTGATCGAACATTCCGCCAAATACCGCCGGGCTTTCTTCAGCTTTCTCATTGCGATGCTGGCGACGAGCATCGCGAAAACGCTCATCCTCGACCACCGTCTGCCAACGACGACCAACCTTGGCTTTCACCTCCTTCTTGCGGGGATTGCAGTCGCGGGGATGTTGGGAAGGAGCCATCGGCTGCAATTGGCCCTGGCTGGAGGCGCTGCAATCGGTTTTCTTGCGTACGTTACAATGCTGTTCGCGCGTCTCTGAACTGCTATTCGCTGAAGCTTCAAGGGTTGAGCAAGAGGGGGTCAATCATGCGTCCATGGATTTTCTGCGGCGCTGCGCTCGCCGCAGTGACGACCGGCGTTCCGGCGGTTGCGCAGGTTTATGACGAGCGGCCGGCGAGCGTTGTGCCGGCTACGACTGGCTGGGACTACGAACGCCGAATCGCGGAAATTCCGATGCGCGACGGTGTGAAGCTTCACACCGTCATCTTGATTCCGAAGGGCGCGAAGGACGCTCCGATCGTCCTCACCCGAACGCCCTACAATGCCGACGGACTGACCACGAACGTCAGCAGCGGTCATATGGTCGCGGCGCTCGATGGCTACGACAATGCTGCCGACATCATCGTCGACGGCGGCTACATCCGGGTCATCCAGGACATCCGCGGCAAATATGGGTCGCAAGGCACTTACGTGATGAACCGGCCACTGGTCGGAAATTCGCTCAATCCCACCAAGGTCGATGACTCGACCGACGCATATGACACGATCGACTGGCTGGTGAAGAATGTGCCCGAGAGCAATGGGCGCGTCGGGATTATCGGCATCAGCTATGACGGTTACGAGCCGTTGGTCGCTTTGGTGAACCCGCATCCCGCTCTCAAGGTTTCGGTTCCGATGAACCCGATGGTCGATGGTTGGCGGGGGGACGACTGGTTCCATAATGGCGCCTATCGCCAGACGGGCACTGACTATATTTTCGAACAGGAGGCTACCCGCGACAATAGCGCGAGGTTCGCGTGGAGCTCATACGACCTTTACGACGCCTTCATGCGGGCTACCTCGGCTGGCGAATTCGGGCGCCAGCACGGGTTGGAGCAGGTCGGATTCTGGCGCGAGATCACTCAGCACCCCGCCTACGACAGCTTTTGGCAGAGCCAGGCGATGGATAAGATTTTGGGCTCGCAGCCACTCAAGGTTCCGGTGATGCTGGTCGACAGTTTATGGGATGCAGAGGATATTTACGGCGCTCTTGCGGTTTACCGGGCGATCGAGCCCAAGGATACGAGCAATGACCTGGTCTATCTCTCGATGGGACCGTGGTATCACGGTCAGGCCATCGACGAGGGCCGAAACACAGGCGCCATCCAATGGGACCAGGATGCATCGAAGTGGTGGCGCTACAATGTGCTCGCGCCATTTCTCGCTCACTATCTTAAGGGCGCGCCCATGGACGTTGCGCCGGTCACCGCGTTCCAGTCCGGTACCAACCGCTGGCAGCGGCTGAGCTCCTGGCCGGGCGGATCGGCTCAGCGGCTCTATCTGAAGCCGGATATGACGGTGGATTTCGCGCCGTCGAACGGACCAACCCGAACTGCGAATTACGTGTCGGACCCAGCGCACCCGGTGACCAACACGCCGCGGCCAGACCGGCCGGTCACCTACGAGGATGACCATTGGAAGGCGTGGCTCACCACCGACCAGCGGGAATATTCAACGAGGCCCGATGTGCTGACCTTCACCGGTCCAGTTCTTCGCCAGCCGGTGACCGTCGCTGGCGCACCAGTTGTCCATCTTACGGCTTCTACGAGTGGGACGGACAGCGATTGGGTCGTGAAGCTGATCGACGTTTATCCCGATGAAATGCCGATCGACCGCAACATGAGCGGTTATCAATTCCCGGTCGCGATGGACATTTTCCGCGGACGCTATCGGGAATCTCTCGCTCAGGCGAAGCCGCTGAAGGCCAATGCGCCGCTCGCCTATAGCTTCGATCTGCCGACCACGAACCATGTGTTTCTTCCGGGTCACCGGATCATGGTCCAGGTGCAGTCGAGCTGGTTTCCGCTATACGACAGGAACCCGCAGACGTTCGTTCCCAACATTTTCTTCGCGAAAGCTGGCGATTATCGAGCCGCGACGCAGAAGGTCACCGTCTCCGGCCCGCAAGAAAGCTACATCGAGCTCCCCGTCGTCCCCTAGCTACTTGCGCTCGTAGGTGCCGACGATCTCGCCCTGCGCGATCGAGTGCTTGAGCGCGGCATTCTCAACGTCGAGGATCTTGGCATCGCCCGAGAGCCCGAGCCTCTCCCTGTCGAGCGCGAAGAGCCTGATGTGATAGTGATGAACGCCATGGCCGGGAGGCGGGCAGGGGCCGCCATATCCGGGCTTCCCGAAGTCGTTCCTGGCTTCCGTGCCGATCTTCTGCTGTCCGCCGAGCGAGCGAATTGACGCCGGAATGTCGAAAATGCCCCAGTGCCGGAAGATTCCGCCAGGCGCGTCCGGATCGTCGATGATCAGGGCAAAGCTCCTCGTGTCGTCGGGTGGCTCGGACCAATGGATGGTGGGTGCCTGATCTTCCCCGTCGCAGGTATATCGCGCCGGAATTGGCTGCCCGTTTTGAAAGGCATCGCTGGTGACGCTCAATCGGGCCCGGATCGGATTCTCAACGGTGGTTTCTGCGTTCGCTTGATTGTTGCCGCGATTGCTCGCGCCGCAGCTTCCAAGGGCGATGAGGGCGAGCGCCGACGCCAAGCTTCCAGTCCTGTGGGTCATCCGTTTGCCTCCTTGCTGGAAGCCCGCCATGAACGAGCATCGCCTGCCAAGCGTTCCCTCACCCGTCCGACGCGCCGGCCCATCGCCCCTCGAGCCTTTGGTCGGATCCCAGGAGGCCGAAGATCGCCAATCGGACAAATGACGTGTTATCTTAGTCGGACATACGACGTGTTCACGACACATTTGACCGGCGCGGTTGACCCTTCAGCGCCTCGCCGCTACATGCCCGCCCGTCCGCAGATGCTGTGATTCACTCATCGCGGGCAAAGAGCTGAACGTTGCTCAACATGCGCGTCGCCAGGCGGCTCAGTGCTGCTTCGGCTCCGCGCTTTTTCTGTTGAGCAAAGTAACCGCGGGGTTTCCCGCACAGACAAGGTGAAGGGCTTCATGCCAACGATTAACCAGCTGATCCGCAAGGGTCGCGAACCGCAGAAGGCCAAGTCGAAGGTCCCTGCAATGGAGCAGAACCCGCAGAAGCGCGGTGTCTGCACGCGTGTGTATACAACGACCCCCAAGAAGCCGAACTCGGCGCTTCGTAAGGTCGCCAAGGTCCGTCTGACCAACCAGCGCGAAGTGATCAGCTACATCCCTGGCGAGGGCCACAACCTCCAGGAGCACAGCGTCGTGCTGATCCGCGGCGGCCGTGTCCGCGATCTTCCCGGCGTGCGCTACCACGTGCTGCGCGGCGTGCTCGACACGCAAGGGGTCAAGGACCGCAAGCAGAGCCGTTCGAAATACGGCGCCAAGCGTCCCAAATAATCAGGCCAAAGTAAGCCCCGGGCGCAACTGAAGTCCCGGACAAGGCTGAAGAGAGAAGAGGAAAAATCCAATGGCTCGTCGTCGTCGTCCTGAGAAGCGCGAAATTCTTCCCGATCCGAAGTTCGGGGATATTGTGCTCTCCAAATTCATGAACTCGGTCATGTTCGACGGTAAGAAGTCTGTCGCTGAAGGCATCGTCTACGGTGCCCTCGACAATGTCGAAACGCGGCTGAAGCAGGACCCGATCCGTGTCTTTCACGACGCGCTCGGCAATGTGAAGCCGGGCATCGAGGTCCGTTCCCGCCGTGTCGGCGGCGCGACCTATCAGGTCCCTGTCGAGGTTCGTCCGGAACGTGCCCAGGCGCTTGCGATCCGCTGGTTGATCACGGCCGCGCGCGGCCGTTCGGAAAAGACCATGGCCGGCCGCCTTTCGGGCGAGCTGATGGACGCGTCGCAGAACCGCGGCAATGCCGTGAAGAAGCGCGAAGACACGCACCGCATGGCCGAAGCGAACCGCGCCTTCAGCCACTACCGCTGGTAAATTCAGTACCTATATGTGGGCAAGCCGGATACGCCGGCTCCCCACATCGCTAAGGAAGCAATTGAAATGGCCCGCAGCCATCCGCTCGAACGCTATCGCAATATCGGCATCATGGCGCACATTGACGCCGGCAAGACGACGACGACCGAGCGCATCCTTTATTATACCGGCAAGTCCTACAAGATTGGCGAAGTCCACGAAGGCACAGCCACAATGGACTGGATGGAACAGGAGCAGGAGCGCGGGATCACGATCACCTCGGCCGCGACGACCTGCTTCTGGAGCGCGGGCGATGGTCCTGAGCATCGGATCAACATCATCGACACGCCGGGCCACGTCGACTTCACCATCGAGGTCGAGCGCTCGCTTCGCGTGCTCGATGGCGCAGTCGCATGCTTCGACGGCGTTGCCGGCGTCGAACCGCAATCCGAGACCGTGTGGCGCCAGGCCGAGAAGTACAAGGTTCCGCGGATGTGCTTCGTCAACAAGCTCGACCGAACTGGTGCAAATTTCGACATGTGCGTCGGCATGATCAAGGACCGCCTCGGCGCTCGACCTGCGGTCCTCTACCTGCCGATCGGCCTTGAGAACCAGTTCAAGGGCCTCATCGACCTCGTCGAGAACCGCGCCATCATCTGGCTCGACGAGAGCCTTGGCGCGAAGTTCGAGTATCAGGACATCCCGGCTGACTTGGCCGACGCAGCTGCCGCTGCCCGCCAGGAGCTGATCGAGATGGCCGTCGAGCAAGACGACGACATCATGGAAGCCTATCTCGAGGGCAACGAGCCGGATACGGCGACACTGAAGAAGCTGATCCGAAAGGGAACGCTGAACTTCTCGTTCGTGCCCGTGCTGTGCGGCTCGGCGTTCAAGAACAAGGGCGTCCAACCGCTGCTCGACGCAGTCGTGGACTACCTCCCAAGCCCGCTCGACATTCCGCCGGTGGAGGGCATGAAGCCGGACACCGAAGTGCCCGACACGCGTGCGCCCTCGGACGACGCGCCGTTCTCGGCGCTGGCGTTCAAGATCATGAACGATCCCTTCGTCGGCACTCTGACCTTCGCGCAGAATCTACTCCGGTAAGCTCGAGACTGCTTCGCAGGTTTTGAACTCGGTCAAGGACAAGAAGGAAAAAGTCGGACGCATGCTGCTGATGCATGCCAACGATCGCGAAGACATCCAGGTGGCTTATGCAGGCGACATCGTCGCTCTGGCAGGCCTCAAGGACACCACGACCGGCGATACCCTGTGCGCGACGAACGCCCCGATCATCCTCGAGCGGATGGAGTTTCCCGATCCGGTGATCGAGGTCGCCGTCGAGCCGAAGACCAAGGCCGACCAGGAGAAGATGGGCATCGCGCTCAATCGCCTGGCGCGCGAGGACCCCTCGTTCCGAGTCACGTCCGACCATGAATCGGGTCAGACGATCATCAAGGGGATGGGTGAGCTCCACCTCGAGATTCTTGTCGATCGCATGAAGCGCGAGTTCAAGGTCGAGGCCAACGTCGGCGCCCCGCAAGTCGCCTATCGCGAGTATCTCGCAAAGCCGGTCGATCTGACCTACACTCACAAGAAGCAGTCGGGCGGCTCCGGCCAATTCGGCGAGATCAAGATCAGCGTGATCCCGGGCGAACGCGGATCCGGCTTCCAGTTTTTCGATGAGATCAAGGGCGGCAACGTCCCGAAGGAATATATTCCATCCGTCGAGAAAGGCCTTCGAGAGACTGCCGAGACGGGTTCACTGATCGGCTTTCCGATCATCGACTTCGAAGTCCATCTGATCGACGGCAAGTATCACGACGTCAATTCCTCGGCCCTGGCCTTCGAGATTTGTGCTCGCGGCGCGATGCGTGAGGCGGCGCACAAGTCCGGGATCAAGCTGCTCGAGCCGATCATGAAGGTCGAGGTCGTAACTCCTGAAGATTATCTCGGCGACGTGATCGGCGACATCAACAGTCGCCGCGGCCAGATCCAGGGCACCGACAGCCGCGGCAACGCGCAGGTGGTCGAGGCGATCGTTCCGCTGGCCAACATGTTCGGCTATGTGAACCAGCTGCGCTCCTTCACCCAGGGGCGCGCTCAGTACACGATGCAGTTCTCGCACTATGACGAAGTGCCTCAGAACGTCGCCGACGAGGTGAAGGCGAAGCTGGCGTAAGCGCAAATTTGTAGTTATGGGCGCGCTCGCGATGAGGGCGGGCCGCCCGAATTCCTTTCAATAGAAGAGGCGTAAAATGGCTAAGGCTAAATTCGAGCGGAATAAGCCGCACGTGAACATCGGAACGATCGGTCACGTCGATCATGGCAAGACGTCGTTGACCGCGGCGATCACCAAGGTCCTCGCCGAGACCGGCGGGGCGACGTACACCGACTATGCGAACATCGACAAGGCGCCGGAAGAGCGCGAGCGCGGAATCACCATCTCGACGGCGCACGTCGAGTATGAGACCGAAAAGCGCCACTATGCGCACGTCGATTGCCCGGGCCACGCCGACTATGTGAAGAACATGATCACCGGCGCCGCCCAGATGGACGGAGCGATCCTGGTCGTTTCGGCCGCCGACGGCCCGATGCCGCAGACCAAGGAGCACATCCTCCTCGCCAAGCAGGTCGGCGTCCCGACCATGGTCGTGTTCCTGAACAAGGTCGATCAGGTGGACGATCCTGAGCTTCTGGAGCTCGTCGAGCTCGAAATTCGCGAGGAGCTTTCCAAGCGCGACTTCGACGGCGACAACATTCCGATCGTGTCCGGCTCGGCGCTTGCAGCCCTCGAGGACAGCAACCGTGAAATCGGTCACGACGCCATCCTCAAGCTGATGACGGCTGTCGACGATTGGATCCCGACTCCCGAACGTCCTCTCGACAAGCCGTTCCTGATGCCGATCGAGGACGTGTTCTCGATCTCCGGCCGCGGCACGGTGGTTACGGGACGCGTCGAGCAGGGCATCGTCAAGGTCGGCGAGGAAGTCGAGATCGTCGGCATCCGCGACACCCAGAAGACGGTCGTCACCGGCGTCGAGATGTTCCGCAAGCTGCTCGATCAGGGTCAGGCGGGCGACAACATCGGCGCTCTTCTTCGCGGCGTCGGCCGGGAGGACGTCGAGCGCGGCCAAGTGCTGTGCAAGCCGGGCTCGATCAAGCCGCACACCGACTTCTCGGCTGAGGTTTACGTCCTGTCGAAGGACGAGGGCGGCCGTCACACGCCGTTCTTCGCCAACTATCGTCCGCAATTCTACTTCCGGACGACCGACGTCACTGGCGAGGTTGTGCTTCCCGAGGGCACCGAAATGGTGATGCCGGGCGACAACGTGAACCTGAGCGTCAAGCTTATCGCCCCGATCGCCATGGATCAGGGTTTGCGCTTCGCGATTTGCGAGGGCGGCCGCACTGTCGGCGCAGGGGTTGTCGCGAACATAACGAAGTAATATAGGGCGCCAACCGCGCGATTCTGGTTCAGGGTCGCGCGGTTCGCTTTTGAGTTTATTGAATGCATTGGGCTTCAGCGGAAGCTGGAGCGCAAAGGCTCTTTCGCATCGGTAGGGACATGGAAACGCAGAATATCCGGATTCGCCTGAAGGCGTTCGATCATCGGGTGCTCGACCAGGCGACTGGCGACATCGCCGATACGGCGCGCCGCACCGGTGCTCTCATCCGCGGACCCATTCCCCTTCCGACGCGTATCGAGAAGTTCACCGTCAACCGTTCGCCGCACGTCGACAAGAAGTCGCGTGAGCAGTTTGAGGTGAGGACCTACAAGCGGCTGCTCGATATCGTTCAGCCCACGCCGCAGACCGTGGACGCGCTGATGAAGCTCGATCTTGCTGCCGGCGTCGATGTGGAGATTAAGCTGGCTTAACTGGCCAGCGCGGGCCAAGGCTCGCGGCAATAGGGTGATACCGCCGGAGGCTTGCTCCGGGCTGCGTCCCCGCCGCTCTCTAGGGAGCACTAGCCCAGGCGGGGCACGTAAACATTTGGATGGGCTTCACGCACCCGGCATTTCGCCGTGTGCCTCTGTGGAGGAGTTTGATCATGCGCATCGGCGTGATCGCGAAGAAGGTCGGAATGACCCGCCTGTTCCAGGCAGACGGTCGGCACGTGCCGGTCACCGTCCTGCAGCTGGAAGATGTGCAGGTCGTCGGCCGTCGTGAAATGGACCGGGACGGCTATACCGCCGTCCAGCTCGGCGCGGGCAAGGCAAAGGCCAAGAACGTCGCCAAGCCGCAGCGCTCCGCCTTCGGCAAAGCCGAGGTGGAACCGAAGGCGCGCGTCGTCGAGTTCCGCGTCGACGAAGATGCGCTGCTCGACGTCGGAGCGCGCATCAGTGCTGAGCATTTCGTCGCCGGGCAGCTGGTCGACGTGGCTGGCGTGACGCAGGGCAAAGGCTTCGCCGGCGCCATGAAGCGCTGGAACTTTAGCGGTTTGCGTGCCACGCACGGCGTTTCCGTTTCGCACCGTTCGCACGGCTCCACGGGTAACCGCCAGGACCCGGGACGCGTATTCAAGAACAAGAAAATGGCCGGGCACATGGGTGCCCGCAACCGCACTCAGCAAAATCTCGAGATCGTCCGAACGGATCCCATCCGCGGCCTTCTCTTCGTCAAGGGCTCTGTCCCCGGTCACAAGGGCGCCTGGCTGACAGTTTGCGACGCGATCAAGCTACCCCGCCACGAGACCGCGCCTTATCCCGCCGCGATCCTCGAAGCGGCGAAGCCGGTCGAGGAGCAGGAGCATGCCCCGGCGGGGCTGGTCGACGAGGGGGCGGTCCACGAAATGCCGGCGCTTCCGAGCGATGAGGAAGTGGCTGCGATCGCTGCCGAGCAGGAAGCCGGTGCGGCCGCCGAGGCGGAAGCTCAGGCTGCTGCCGAGAATGAGGCAACGAACGCTCCGGCTGATGAGGCGAAACCCGAAGGTGACGCCGGCGACGAGAGCAAGGAAGGCTGAAGATGAAGGTCAAGGTACAGACCCTCGACGCCGGCAAGGGCGGTGACATCGAGCTCAACGACGAGATTTTCGCCGTCGAGCCGCGTGCCGATATCCTTCACCGGGTCGTCACCTGGCAGCTCATCAACCGCCGCGCTCCGGCGCGCGCGGCCCGTGAGCGCAGCGACGTCGCGCGCACCGGCAAGAAGTTCGGTCGCCAGAAGGGCGGCGGCACGGCTCGCCACGGCGACCGTCGAGCGCCGATCTTCATCGGCGGCGGCAAGGCCCACGGCCCCCGCGCCCGAGTGTTCACGTCGAGCCTCAACAAGAAGGTTCGTGTAATGGGCCTCAAGATGGCCCTGTCGTCGAAGGCGCGTGACGGTCAGCTGATCGTGCTCGACAACCTCGACGTTTCGGAGGCGAAGACGAAGCAGCTCAAGACGCAGCTTCAGAACCTCGGCTTCGGCAAGAGCGCACTTGTGATCGACGGCGACGCGCTGAACGTCGGCTTCGCTCGCGCCTCGTCGAACCTTGAGAGCATCAACCTGCTGCCGGCGGTGGGCGCCAATGTTTACGACATCATGCGGCACGAAACGCTGGTCCTGACCCGCGCGGCCGTCGAGAAGCTGGAGGGCCGCTTCAATGGCTAGGAAGCCTCAAAAAGCTACGGAGGTGCGTCACTACGACGTCGTCCTAGCGCCGCACATCACCGAGAAATCGACGATGCTGTCGGAAGCGAACGCGGTCGTCTTCAAGGTCGCGCCCAAGGCCAGCAAGCCCGAGATCAAGGCGGCGGTCGAGGCCCTGTTCAACGTCAAGGTCACGAACGTGAACACGATCGTGACGAAGGGCAAGACCAAGCGCTGGAAGGGCGCGCCCTATCGGCGCTCGGATGTGAAGAAGGCGATCGTCACCCTCGCCGAGGGTCAGTCGATCGATATTACTGAAGGGGTCCGCGGCTAATGGCTCTCAAGCAATATAATCCGACGTCGTCGGCGCGCCGCGGCTTGATTCTGGTCGACAAGTCCGCGTTGTGGAAGGGCAAGCCGGTCAAAGCGCTCACCGAAGGGAAGCGCAAGACGGGCGGCCGCAACAACAAGGGGCACGTGACCAGCCGCGGGATCGCGGGCGGTCACAAGCAAAATTACCGCTACATCGACTTCAAGCGTCGCACCTGGGATGTCCCGGCGACCGTCGAGCGGCTCGAATACGACCCCAACCGTTCGGCGTTTATCGCGCTCGTGACCTACGAGGCCGGCGAGCAGGCCTATATCATTGCTCCCCAGCGTCTCGCTCCGGGCGACAAGGTGATTGCCGGCAAGAAGGTCGACGTGAAGCCAGGCAATGCAATGGAGATCGGCCAGATGCCGGTCGGGACCATTGTTCATAATGTCGAGCTGAAGCCCGGCAAGGGTGGCCAGATCGCCCGCGCGGCAGGCACTTATGTGCAGGTCGTCGGCCGCGATCGAGGAATGGTCATCGTCAGGCTGAATTCGGGCGAGCAACGCTACATCCGCTCCGACTGCATGGCGACGGTGGGCGCCGTGTCGAACCCCGACAATGCCAACACCAACCTCGCCAAGGCAGGCCGCAACCGCTGGCTCGGCAAGCGTCCGCTGACCCGCGGCGTCGCCAAGAACCCGGTCGACCACCCGCACGGCGGTGGTGAAGGCCGGACGTCAGGCGGCCGCCATCCGGTCACTCCGTGGGGCAAGCCGACCAAGGGCGCCCGCACCCGTCACAACAAGGCGACCGACAAGATGATCATTCGGTCGCGTCACGCGAAGAAGAAGGGTTAATCCATGGCCCGGTCCGTCTGGAAAGGTCCGTTCGTCGAGCTTTCGCTGCTGAAGAAGGCAGAATCTGCTCAAGAAAAGGGTGGCCGAGCGCCGATCAAGACATGGTCGCGCCGTTCGACAATCCTGCCGCAGTTCGTCGGCCTCACCTTCAATGTCTACAACGGCCGAAAGTTCGTGCCGGTCTCGGTCAACGAGGAAATGGTTGGAATGAAGCTCGGCGAATTTGCGCCGACGCGCTTCTTCACCGGCCACGCCTCGGACAGGAAGGGCAAGCGCTGATGGGCAAGCAAGCTGCACCTCGAAAGGTCGGCGAGAAGGAAGCTCTTGCGATCGGTAACACGATCCGTGGCTCCGCACGCAAGCTCAACCTCGTCGCTCAGATGATCCGCGGCCGAAAAGTCGAGGAAGCGCTCAACATCCTGAAGTTCAGCCCCAAGGGAATGAGCGAGGATGTGTTCAAGGTGCTCGCCTCGGCGGTCGCCAACGCGGAGAACAATCATAACCTCGACGTCGACGCTCTGGTTGTCGCTGAGGCGAGCGTCGGCAAGTCGATTTCGATGAAGCGTTTTGCGACCCGCGCGCGGGGCCGTTCGAGCCGGATCGTTAAGCCGTTCAGCCAAATCCGCGTCGTCGTTCGCGAGCAGGAAGAAGCGTAATGGGCCAGAAATCCTCTCCTGTCGGGCTTCGCCTGCAGATCAACCGCACCTGGGACAGCCGCTGGTTTGCGGAAGGCCAGGATTATGGGCGACTGCTGCTCGAAGATCTGAAACTCCGCCGCTACATTCTGGAAAAGGCGCCGCAGGCGGCGATCTCGAAGGTGGTGATCGAGCGTCCGGCCAAGATCTGCCGAGTGTCGATCTATGCGGCGCGTCCGGGCGTGATCATCGGCAAGAAGGGCGCGGACATCGAGAAGCTCAAGAAAGAGCTTCAAAAGATGACGAGCTCCGATGTTAGCCTCAACATCGTTGAAATCCGCAAGCCCGAGATCGACGCCAAGCTCGTCGCGCAGGGTGTTGCCGACCAGCTCGAGCGCCGCATCGCCTTCCGCCGAGCCATGAAGCGCGCCGTGCAATCGGCGCTTCGTCTCGGCGCAGAGGGCATTCGTATCACCTGCGCTGGCCGTCTCGGCGGCGCCGAGATCGCACGCACGGAATGGTATCGCGAGGGCCGCGTTCCGCTGCACACACTGCGCGGCAACGTCGATTATGCGGAGGCCGAGGCGCATACCGCTTATGGCGTGTGCGGGGTGAAGGTGTGGGTCTTCAAGGGCGAGATCTTCGCTCATGACCCGCTCGCTCAGGACCGGCTGATGATGGAGGCCCAGACCTCCGGAGTCCGTCCGGCGCGCGAAGAGCGCGGCAACCGGTAAGCCGAAGGTAATTCAAGATGCTGCAACCCAAGCGCACCAAATTCCGCAAGGCCTTCAAGGGCCGAATCCACGGCAACGCCAAGGGCGGGACCGAGCTCAACTTCGGTGCTTTCGGCCTCAAGGCCATGGAGCCCGAGCGGATCACCGCCCGTCAGATCGAGGCGGCTCGCCGCGCGATCACGCGTCACATCAAGCGTTCGGGCCGCCTCTGGATCCGGGTTTTTCCGGACGTTCCTGTCAGCTCCAAGCCGGCTGAGGTTCGGATGGGCTCGGGCAAGGGCTCGCCAGAGTTCTGGGTCGCCCGGGTGAAGCCAGGCCGGATCCTGTTCGAGCTCGACGGCGTCCCTGGCTACCTCGCCAAGACGGCGTTCGAGCGCGCGGCTGAAAAGCTGCCGATTAAGACGAAGGTTGTGGCCCGCCTCGGCGAGACCTTGGCCGGAGAGGAAAAGTAAGATGGCCGCCACCGACGATATCAAGGTGAAAACCGACGACCAGCTGCAGCAGCAGCTTGGCGAATTGAAGCGGGAACAGTTCAACCTGCGCTTTCAGTCGGCGACGAACCAGCTTGAGAAGCCGAGCCGCGTCAAGGAAGTGCGTCGCACCATTGCGCGCATACGAACGCTGCAGACCGAACGTGCCCGCGCACAGGCGCAGGGCTGAGGAGACTGACGAGATGCCAAAGCGCGTCCTCACCGGCACCGTGGTGTCCGACAAGGGTGACAAAACGATCGTGGTCCGCGTCGAGCGGCGGGTGAAGCACCCGCTCTACGGCAAGATCATCAAGCTGTCGAAGAAGTACCATGCTCACGACGCGGCGAACGAGTTCCACGTCGGCGAGATCGTTCGCATCGAGGAGTGCGCGCCGATCTCCAAGCTGAAGACGTGGACGGCTGTTGATCGTCTTGGCAGTGGCAAGGCGCTGAAGGCGGACATCGCTGACACCGAGGCGGCTTTGCCGCCGCCGCCCCAGCCGATGCAGCCCGCCGGAGAAGTGGGCGAGAAGCCCGCGAAGAAGAGCAAGAAGGCCAAGGCCGAAGACGTCGCAGAAGCGGACGCCTGAGCAAGATTTGAGAGGATAAGGGTCGAACCATGATCCAGATGCAGTCCAACCTGGACGTTGCGGACAACAGCGGCGCCAAGCGCGTCCAGTGCATCAAGGTGCTGGGCGGATCAAAGCGCCGTGTTGCGGGCGTTGGCGACATCATCGTCGTTTCCGTCAAGGAAGCGGCGCCGCGCGGCCGCGTGAAGAAAGGCGATGTTCACCGTGCGGTTATCGTCCGCACTGCGAAGGACATCCGACGTCCTGACGGTTCGGTGATCCGTTTCGATTCCAATGCGGCAGTGCTGGTCAACAAGAACGAGGAGCCGATCGGCACCCGTATCTTTGGCCCTGTCGTGCGTGAGCTCCGAGCGAAGAAGCACATGAAGATCATCAGCCTTGCACCGGAGGTGCTGTGATGGCTGCGAGCAAGATCAAGAAAGGCGACCGCGTCGTCGTCCTGTCCGGCAAGGACAAGGGCCGTACCGGTGAAGTGACGAAGGCGATGCCGAAGGAAGACAAGGTGATCGTGTCGGGCATCAACGTCCATGCGCGCCACCGCAAGCCGTCGCAGCTCAACCCGCAGGGCGGGATCGAGCGCAGGGAAGCGCCCCTTCACGTTTCGAAGGTTGCGATTGCGACCGGCGACGGAAAGCCGAGCCGGGTCCGCTTCGAATTACGCGACGGCAAGAAAGTCCGCGTCGCGGTCAAGACCGGAGAGCTGATCCATGGCTGACGAAGAGAACAAGGTCGACGTGGCGCCAGTGGTCGAGCAGGCCGATAAGGTCGAGCAAGCGCCCAAGGCGGAAGCGCCGGAAAAGACTGAAAAGGCTGGCAAAGCCGAGAAGTCTGAAAAGAAGGTCGAGAAGGACGTTCGAATGCCTGCGGATTACAAGCCGCGGCTGAAGCGCGACTATGACGAGCGGATCGTCCCGGCGATGATCGAGCGCTTCGGCTACAAGAACAAGCTCGAGGTTCCGAAGCTCGACAAGATCGTGATCAACATGGGCGTCGGCGAGGCGACCCAGGACAAGAAGCGCGTTGAGACGGCTGCTTCGGAAATGGAGCAGATTGCCGGTCAGAAACCGGTGATCACCAAGGCCAAGAAGTCGATCGCCCAGTTCAAGCTGCGCGAGGGAATGCCGATCGGAGTTAAGGTCACGCTTCGTCGCGACCGTATGTTTGAGTTCCTGGACCGCCTGGTCACGATCGCGCTTCCGCGAGTCCGCGACTTCCGCGGCCTCAACCCGAAGTCCTTCGATGGTCGCGGCAATTATGCCATGGGCCTTAAGGAGCAGATCATCTTCCCCGAGATCAATTACGATCAGATCGACAAGGTCCGGGGCATGGACGTCATCGTAACCACCACGGCGAAGACGGATGAAGAGGCGCGCGAGCTGCTGCGCCTGTTCAACTTCCCCTTCCCGCAAGAGGAACAGAAGCAGGCCGCCTGAGGGCGCGTCTGCTTCGATTAGGAGAAGAACTTAAGTCATGGCGAAACTGAGTTCGATCAACAAGAACGAGCGGCGCAAGAAGCTCGTCCAGCAGAATGCGGCGAAATACGCGAAGCTGAAAGCGATCGCGAACGACGAGTCGAAGGACGAGACAGAGCGCCTGATCGCGCGCTTGAAGATGGCTGAGCTGCCGCGCAACGGAAACCCGACGAGGGTTCGTAACCGCTGCGAGCTGACCGGCCGTTCGCGGGCCTATTACCGCAAGTTCCGCCTGTCGCGGATCATGCTCCGGGAGCTGGCCAATAAGGGCCTGATCCCCGGCGTCATCAAGTCGAGCTGGTAAGGATTTACGGATGGCGATGACCGATCCCCTGGGTGATTTGCTCACCCGCATCCGCAACGGCCAGCAGGCGAAAAAGGATTCGATCCTGACGCCGGCGTCGAAGCTTCGCGTGCACGTCCTCGATGTGCTTCAGCGCGAAGGCTATATTCGCGGATATTCCGAGGAACAGCTCGCGGGCCAGAAGGGCCTGCGTATCGAGCTTAAATATTTCGAAGGCCAGCCCGCGATCCACCATCTGGCACGCGTGTCGAAGCCTGGCCGCCGCGTCTATTCGGCTGCGCGCGAGCTTCCACGCATCCGCAATGGTCTCGGCACGGTAATCGTGTCGACCCCGCGCGGCGTGCTTTCGGACGTCGAGGCGCGTGAGCAGAATGTCGGCGGCGAAGTGCTGGCGGAGGTGTTCTAATGTCCCGCATTGGCAAGAAACCGATCGCTCTTCCGGCCGGGGTTACCGCGGCTGTCGAGAGTGGCGTGCTGACGGTGAAGGGCCCCAAGGGCACGCTCGCGATGCAAATTCTCGACGACCTCGTGAAATATGACGTCGCCGAGGGCGAGATCCGCGTGACTCCGGTCACCAACGCGCAGCGCAACCGTGCGGCCTGGGGTATGCAGCGCACCAACGTGCAGAACCTCGTTACCGGCGTGACCGAGGGTTTCACCAAGGTGCTCGAGATCACCGGCGTCGGCTACCGAGCGCAGGCCCAGGGCAAGAATCTCCGCCTCCAGCTTGGATACAGCCACGACGTGAACTTCCCGGTTCCTGAAGGCATCGATGTAAAGACTCCCGATCAGAACACGGTCGAGATCTCTGGCATCGACAAGCAGAAGGTCGGGCAGGTCGCGGCCGAGATCCGCCGCTGGCGCAAGCCGGAACCCTACAAGGGCAAGGGCATCAAGTATCGCGGCGAGTATATCTTCCGCAAAGAAGGCAAGAAGAAGTAGCCATGGCGAAACTCTCCCTTTTCGACCGCCGGCGCCGCCGGGTTCGCACCACGCTTCGTTCGCGCGGCGCGGGCAAGCCGCGCCTATCGGTCCACCGTTCGGGCCGGCACATTTACGCTCAGGTCATCGATGATGCGGCCGGCGTAACCGTCGCTTCTGCCTCAAGTCTCGACAAGGACCTCAAGGCCAAGACCGGCGCGACCAAGGATAGCGCCGCGGCTGTCGGCAAAGCCGTTGCCGAGCGCGCGAAGAAAGCCGGCGTCAGCCAGGTGGTGTTCGACCGCGGCGGCTTCCTTTTCCATGGCCGCGTCAAGGCCCTCGCCGACGCTGCTCGCGAAAGCGGACTGGAGTTCTAAATGGTGCAAGAGACTGAAACCCCTGAAGTCGTGGCTGAGGGCGCCGAGCAGGCGCAAGCCCCGATCGAGACGCCGGCTCCCGGGCAGCAACCGCAGGGCCGCGGTCCGCGTGGCGGACGTGGCGGCGGCGGCGGCCGCGGGCGTGGCGGCGGCGATCGCGGCGGCCGCGGCCGTCGCGACGATCGGCGCGGACGCCGTGACGACGAGGAAGGTGGAGAGGAGCTGATCGAGAAGCTCGTCCACATCAACCGCGTCTCGAAGACCGTGAAGGGCGGCAAGCGCTTCGGCTTCGCGGCGCTGGTGGTTGTCGGCGACGGCAAAGGACGCGCTGGCTTCGGCCATGGCAAGGCGCGCGAGGTGCCGGAGGCGATCAGCAAGGCGACCGCTTCGGCGAAGAAGGCAATGATCCGAGTTCCGCTGCGCGACGGCCGAACGCTTCATCACGACGGCCTCGGTCACTTCGGCGCCGGCCGGGTGACGATCCGCACGGCTCCCGCCGGGACCGGGATCATCGCGGGTGGCCCGATGCGAGCGATCTTCGAGAGCCTGGGCGTGGCCGACGTCGTCACCAAGTCGGTCGGCACGTCGAACCCGTACAACATGATCCGCGCGACGTTTGAGGCGCTCAAGGACCAGTCGAGCCCGCGCTCGGTGGCCCAGCGTCGCGGCAAGAAGGTCGCCGACCTTCTTGGTCGTGGAGGCGCCAGCCCTGCCGAAGCCGAGGCCCAGGCCGAAGCGGTCACGGAGTAAGAGCGATGGCCAAGATCAAGATCACCCAGACCGGGTCGCCGATCCGTCGCGACAAGACGCAGCGGGCAACGCTCGTCGGGCTCGGGCTCAACAAGCTCCGCCGAACGGTGGAGGTCGAGGCGACTCCCGACGTCATGGGCCAGGTCCGAAAGGTCCAGCACCTCGTGACGATTGAAGAGGCCGCTTAACCCCAATCCGCTCCCTCGGGGGCTGCGCGACAAAAGCGAAAGCGAGTGCAACGACATGAAACTCAACGAACTCAGAGACAATAAGGGCGCGCGTCAGTCGCGCGTTCGCGTCGGCCGTGGCATCGGCTCGGGCCTGGGCAAGACCGCAGGTCGCGGACAGAAGGGCGCCAAATCGCGTTCGGGCGTCTCGATCGCGGGCTTCGAGGGTGGTCAGATGCCGCTCCACATGCGGATTCCCAAGCGCGGCTTCAACAATATCTTTGCGCGCGTCTATGCCGAAGTGAACATCGGCGCAGTCCAGAAGGCGATCGATGCTGGCAAGCTCGAAATCAAGGGCACGATCGACCATGACGCGCTGAAGGCTGCGGGCCTCGCTCGCGGCTGTAAAGACGGCGTCCGGCTCCTCGGCAAAGGCGAGCTTAAGGCGAAGCTCAATCTCAAAGTCGCGGGCGTGTCCAAGGGTGCGCGCGAGGCGGTCGAGAAGTCGGGCGGTTCGATCGAGTTGATCGAGCGCAAGGATCCGGCCGCGCTCGCTGCTGCCAAGAAGGGCTCGCGCAAGGCCGCCGCGAAGGCGCAGGCCTAGCCAACGTCATTGCGAGCCGAGCGAAATCGAGCGGCCTTGTCGGATTGCTTTGTCGCTCCGCTCCTCGCAATGATTGGAACGCGGCTTATATGAGCGCTTCTGCTTAAAGGGTTTCCACCGAATGGCATCCGCAGCCGAACATCTCGCCTCCAGCATCACCTTTGCCAATTTCCAGAAAGCAACCGAGCTCAAGAAGAGGCTCTGGTTCACAATTGGCGGGCTGATCCTCTTCCGGTTGCTGTCGTACGTCCCGGTCGCCGGGATCGATCCGGCTGCGATGAGCGCGCTTTATCAAACTCAAAGCGGCGGCATCCTCGACGTCTTCAATACTTTTTCCGGCGGCGCTCTCGAGCGTTTCTCGATCGTCGCACTGGGCGTGATGCCCTACATCACCGCGTCGATCGTTATCCAGCTTGGGGCGACGCTATACGGTCCGTGGCAGCAGCTCAGGAAAGAGGGCGAGACCGGGCGCAAGAAGCTCAACCAATATACTCGCTACCTCACCGTCGCGATCACGCTCGTCCAGGGATATCTCGCCGTGAAGGGGCTCGAGTCCCAGTCGCTGAAGCAAGGAATCCAGGCAGTTGTCGCACCGGGCCTGTTGTTCGAGGTCGCGGGCACGGTCAGCCTCGTTGGAGGCACATTGTTCCTGATGTGGATCGGCGAGCAGATTACGAGCCGAGGCATCGGCAACGGCGTGTCGCTGATCATCATGGCCGGCATCGTCGCCCGCTTGCCCCAGGCCGTGGCGCAGCTTCTGGAGGGGAGTTGAACCGGGTCGATCAGCGGATTGCTGGTGGTCGGCATCATCGTCCTCACGATCGCTCTCATTCTCTTCATCTGTTTCATGGAGCGCGCCCAGCGGCGCGTGCTGATCCAATATCCCAAGCGGCAGACCGTTCGCGGGATGCAGCAAGAGCGATCGCATCTGCCGATCAAGCTCAACACCGCCGGTGTCATCCCGCCGATCTTCGCCTCATCGCTCCTGCTTATGCCGCTGACGGTGCTGAACTGGGCGGGCAGCCGGGCGGCCGCGGGCGGGGGAACGACCGACTGGCTGATCACGATCAGCACCTTCCTTCAGCCACATGCCCCCGCTTACATGGCTCTTTACGCCATCGGCATCGCCTTCTTCACCTTCTTCTACACGGCGGTGCAGTTCAACAGCGAAGAGACCGCGGACAACCTGAAGCGGCATGGCGGCTTCATTCCCGGCATACGTCCGGGCAAGGCGACCGAACATTATTTTGATTATGTCCTGAACCGTATCACGGTCGTCGGTGCGGCCTATCTGGTGGTGATTTGCCTCATTCCGCAGATCCTATCGGCGCAGGCGGGGCTTAATGTCCAGCTCGGCGGCACAAGCCTTCTGATCGTCGTCAACGTCACAATGGACACGGTAAGCCAAATCCAGAGCCACCTGATCGCTCATCAATATGGCGACCTCATCAAGAAGGCGAAACTCAAGACCACACCGCGGCGGCGGTAAGCGTAACTCGGCGACAGGGGAGAGAGCGCCGCGATGCTGAATATCATTCTGTTGGGGCCTCCGGGGGCTGGTAAGGGCACGCAGGCCGCTCGGCTGCAGGCAGGGCGCGGCATGGTCCAGCTGTCGACGGGTGAAATGCTTCGCCAGTCGGTGGCCGCGGGCACGCCGGTCGGCCTCAAGGCGAAGGCGGTGATGGCTCGCGGAGAGCTGGTAAGCGATGCGATCGTAAGTGCTTTGATCGGCGAGCGGCTCGACGTCTCCGCCCAGCAAGGCGCGATTTTCGACGGGTTTCCGCGCACCAAGCAGCAGGCCGCCGCACTCGAGATCCTCCTTGCCGAGCGCGGTCGTCATCTCGATCATGTAATCGAGCTCGAGGTCGACGAGGATGAGCTGGTGCGACGGATCGTCGGCCGCTTCACCTGCGCCAATTGCGGTGCGCCATATCATGACGAATTCAAGCAACCGGTCGTGCCCGGTACCTGCGACGTCTGCGGATCGACCGAGTTCAAGCGGCGGCCCGATGATAATGAGCAGACAGTGCGGACGCGAATGGCTGAATATCGGGCGAAGACCGCGCCGATCCTCCCTTATTACGAGGAGAAGGGCCTCGTCCGCCGCGTTGACGGAATGGCGTCGGTCGAGGAGGTGGCAGGTCAGATTGACGATATTCTGGACGGCTCGGCCTAGCTGAGTCATGGTTCCCGACCGGAGGGCTCATGAAATATCTAGCGGCACTCGCAATCGTCGTGTCGGCGCCGGCTTCTGCCGAGGTCGTGAGCGCGTCTGCAAATGGGTTCGAGGTTCGCGAGATCGTGCCTCTGGTCGTACCGCCGGACGCCGCCTTCAAGGCGTTTGGCGAACTACCTTCGTGGTGGGATCCGGAGCACACCTACAGCGGCGATTCCGCCAATCTCAGGTTTACGCTCGTCCCTGGGGGGTGCCTGTGCGAGCAAATTCCCAAGACGGGCGGCGGCGTCGAGCATATGCGCGTGACCTATGTCGATCCCGGAAACGAAGTGGTGCTGAGCGGTGCGCTCGGTCCGCTGCTCTATGAAGCGACCGTCGGCGTCATGGACGTCAAGGTGAAGACGATCGCGGGAGGGTCGCAGCTTGTGCTCGACTATAAGGTCGCCGGATTTGCGGACGGGGGCGCTCAAACCCTTGCTCCGGCAGTCGATGGCGTACTTGCGGGCCAGTTGAAGCGGTTTCGGACTTACGTGACGACGAGGCCGCGAAACTAACCGCGCTCTAAAGTCACGAAGCGGAACGGCGGACGGTCGTTTTCCGCTGGATACTCGGCGCCGACCGTCTCGCTCCATCCGCCTCTGGTGCGCGGGTCTGCGATCACCGTGTCACCCGATACGTCCTCGAGGACTTCGGTCAGCTCGACCCGGTCCGCAACCGGCATGAACAATTCGAAAATGTCCGCTCCTCCGATCACCGAGATCCTTTCGCCGCGAGCGAGTTCCAGCGCATTCTCGACGCTTCGCGCGACCTCGGCTCCGCCAGCGCTCCAGTCGCCGCGGCGGGTGAGGACAACGTGCCTTCGTCCGGGCAGCACCCCCGGCAAGCTCTCGAAAGTTCTGCGGCCCATCACCATCACGCTGCCCATCGTCAGCGCCTTGAAGCGCTTAAGGTCGGCGGGGATGTGCCACGGCAGCTTGCCGTCGCGGCCGATGACGCCGTTTCGGGCGCGTGCGACGACGATGGTGATCGGCGGCTCGTCCATGCTTTCCGCTTTGACGCGCACAGTCCCTCGTGCCAAGCGCCGGCACCATGAATGACCCGCAAGCGCGGCTGATTGCGGACGCCGAACGCCGGCTTGGAGCGAAGTCGGTCGTCACCGAACGGCAAGAGGTCGAGCCGTGGTTGACCGATTGGCGCGGTCGAGTGCACGGCGCGGCGTCAGCAATGCTCGCTCCTGCTTCGACGGAGGAGGTTGCCGAGATCGTTCGGCTGGCTGCCGAATATCGCGTTCCACTGGTGCCGCAGGGCGGGAACACCGGCATGGCGGGAGGCGCAACGCCGCCCGCCGATGGTTCTGCGCTTCTCTTGTCGTTGCGGCGAATGAACCGAATTCGCTCGATCAGTGCGGAAGATCGGCTCGCCGTCACTGAGGCGGGCGTCATCCTCGCGACGCTCCATGATGCCGCGCACGATGTCGGATTGCGGTTTCCGCTAACTCTTGGTGCGCGCGGTAGCTGCACCATCGGCGGACTTACCTCGACCAACGCTGGCGGAACGCAGGTGCTGAAGTTCGGAACCATGCGCGCGCTCGTTGCTGGCGTTGAGGCGGTGCTTGCCGATGGCTCGATCCACAATGGCCTCTCGGGGCTGAAGAAGGACAATCGCGGCTACAGCCTCGATCAGCTTTTGATCGGGGCCGAGGGAACGCTTGGCGTCGTAACCGCTGTCGCGCTTCGGCTTGTACCCGCAGTCACCGCGCGAGCGGTTGCCTGGACGGGGGTCGAAAGCCCTTCGCGAGCGCTCGATCTGCTGCGCTTTCTGGAAGATCGGACGAGCAGCATTGAAGGGTTCGAGCTCGTGCCCGACGATTCGCTCCGTCTTGTCCTTGAGCACATCCCAGGAACTCGAGCGCCGCTTTCGGGCCATCACAAATGGCTCGTGCTCGTCGAGGCAACAACGTCGAGCGCAGACCACGACATCTCGGGCGAACTCGAGCAACTTATGGCCGCAGCGCTGGAGGAGGGCATCATCGGCGATGCCGTCCTTGCAGCGAACGAGGCGCAGGCCGAAGCATTCTGGAAGATCCGCGACAGCATTTCGGAGGCCGAACGCACCGAAGGCCAGACGCTTGCGCACGACATCTCGGTCGCGGTTGCAAAAATGCCGGTCTTCCTCGTCGATGCGGCAGCCGAGGTCGAGCTCGCCTTTCCCGGAGTTACGGCGAGCGGCTTCGGCCACCTTGGCGACGGCAACATCCATTTCCACGTTCGCGCCGCAAGTCACGCCGCTCCCGATTGGTATGAGCACGAAGGCGCAAAGATCACCCGCTTTGTCGACGATCTCGTCACCGCAGCGGGAGGATCGATCTCTGCCGAGCACGGCATCGGGCAGTTGAAGCGCGAGGAGCTGGGCAGGCTCGCGTCGCCAGCTCGCATCCATGCTCTGCGCGCAATCAAGGAAGCGCTCGACCCGCTCGGCATCATGAACCCGGGCAAGCTGGTGCCTTGAGCATTATTCACTTCACCGAAGCTTCGGAACCCGGGATGTGGCAGCGAAACCGGGAGGAACCATGGAAGTCGAGCTTAGCGCAGAAGCCAAGGACAAGCGGATCAATCGGCTCGTCGCTATCACCGTCGTCGTATTTTCCGTGGCGGTTGGCCTCGGTAACATCAAGGACGGGAATATCGTCCAGGGAATGGCCCAGGCGCAGGCCACTTCGCTTGATCGCTGGAACGAATATCAAGCGACCCGAACCAAGCTTCATATCGTCGAGACGGCACGAGCGCAGCTTGCTGCTACGGGCGGCGTGGGGGTCGCTTCCGCAATCGCGAAATTTGACGGCGATGCCGCAAGATATTCCTCCGAGAGTCCGAAGCTCGCCAAGGACGCGCAGGCGTTTTCCGACCGCTACGATGCGCTGAATGTCCACGACGATCAGTTTGACGCCGCGGAGGCGTCGCTCGCCACGGCCATCTCCATCGCTGCGGTGGCCGCGCTGACCGAAAGCTGGGCACCGTTGATCGCGGCATGGATTTTCGGCGGATTTGGCCTGTTCATGACCATTTGTGGTTTCGCCGATTGGCCCTTTCACCCGGATATCCTGAGCACGTTCCTCGGCTGAATTCGGGTTTTCCCGGATGGCGCGCCTGTCATGAATATGATGGGCACTCAGATCATTGGGAAATTTGAGTTCAGCTAAGCCGCTGACGTCTCCATATTGCGCCCATGCGGGAAGCCGACAGTCTGCTCACAGCCAACTTACACAATAGACAAGCTTCTCGTCCGTCGATCCCGTCTGGATCGGGTTGACCGGTTGTTGCGCTAACAACCAATTTGTAGATACATTTGTTGACACTTCCGATCGAGTTATTTATGTATCGTAATTGTAGATACGGAGGCGTGATGCGAGTTCAGGTTAAGAAGTGGGGGAATAGCGCGTCGGTTCGGATCCCCGCATCGGTGATGGCCGCTGCTGCCTTCAAGATCGATCAGCCGGTGGACGTGCACGAAGAGGGTGGGCGCGTAGTCATCGAGCCGGTGATTGCACCGACCTACGAGCTCGACGCATTGTTGGACCGGATGACTCCGGACACTTTTCCCGAGGAAATCGATTTTGGGCCAGCCGTTGGCAATGAGGCTTGGTAATGGCCTATGTGCCGAATGCGGGCGACCTCGTTTGGCTGCATTTTGATCCCCAGGCCGGACATGAGCAGGCGGGCCATCGGCCGGCATTGGTGCTGACTCCCGCACGTTATAATGGGCTCAGAGGGATGATGATCTGTTGTCCGATGACCTCGCGGATCAAGAATTATCCGTTCGAGGTCGTGATAAGCCACGATCCTCCCAGCGCGGTGCTCGCTGACCAGGTCAAGAGTCTCGACTGGCGCGCGCGTAAAGCAGAGCGCAAGGCCAAAGTCGATCCCGAGATTCTAGGAGAAGTTCAGGCGAAAATTCGCGCGCTTCTGATGCTCTAACCAGTTCTCAATCGTCAGCACCGACAATCTGAAAAAAGTCTGGTCCACCTTTCTCGCGCCAGGCCGACGGCATCTGTGCGCCTAGGTCTGGCCACTTTGGTGCGCTTCTTCATCCTGTCCGGCGAACCAAGAAGTGGCAGAATTCGAAGGATACGGGGAAATGGTGCGCCAGGCAGGACTCGAACCTGCGGCGCCAAGCTTAGAAGGCTCGCTGGAACGCATACGCATACGTCCGGCACGCTAGGGAGCGTTGCGGGTGACATTCCGAGCGTCAGGTTGACGGATAGCTGAGAACCTTAAGCCTTTCGGATTCGGCGCCATAGGAAGATCGCGGTCAGGGTGATTGCAGCTGCGATGAGGCCGTAGCCAACCGTCAGCCCATCTTCGCTTACGCAAAACTGATAGGACGCGATCACGAGCATCCCGAGCCCGACGGCCAAGAGCAAGTTATTGTGCCGGCTCATTGCTCCGAAGTTCCGCCTTGAGTTGCCCCGCCAGTCCTTAATGGCAGCAAGGAGTAACCGACCGTCGCAGCTATCTGATTGGAGGAAGGTCACTGCAGCGCGGCATCGCATCAGTAATCGCTGGCATATTTGCAGCGCCTGTTCCGACGTAGCTGGCTGGAGCGATAATGCAGAGACCTGTCGGTGTCTTTGCAGGCACGATCGTCACTTGTCCGTAGTGAATGGTGCCCGGAATTTCGCCGGAGGCAGTGCCGGTCAGCGTGTGAGAAGCACAATGGCGACGCGCATCTATGAGCGCGTCCTTCTGGCCCTTAAGCTGAGCATATTCCGCAGACTCCGCCCCGTCGCCACCGGACAGGAACAGAAGCGCCGGCCAAGTGACCAGGAGCCCGATCCCCATCTTCCACGCATCGCCGTTGGCGGTGTGCTTAAGCCGGCGATACATGTCGGTCGCCTTGTCATCGACGGCCATGATTTCGGTGTCGACCTGATCGCAGGTCAAACCGTTATACATGGTCGGTGAAACGTAGGCCGCCTGGATGTGAGTTGGAGATGGTGCGCAGCCCGCGAGAACTGCGACGGTTGCGACTACTGAAACGACTCGCATGGGAAGCCCCCTTTCCCGAAAGCCTCTGAAGTTAACGGAAATTAAATAAACGTCAACAGGGTCGAGACTGAATGTTCACGAATTGTTCTCATCGGCATATCGCGGTGGTATGTCGACCAAACACGTCCGCTCGACCGGCGATCTTTTGCGGTTCGAGCTGTAGCCTTAGGGTGGATTACACCTTCTGCGGCAACGCGCGCGTCTTCGATGCTCGCGAGGCGGGGCTCCTCTTAGGCAACTGGCCGCTCGAGGGCCTGTCGCGCCGATTTCGCTGCTTCTCGGCGCCGGCACGATCGTCGCCGTGGTCGGAATGTTCCTAAAGCGAGAGCGACCCGAACAGGAGGAACAGGTTCCTCGACGGCAGCCGCAAGGAAAGAGGAAAGCGCGTCGCCGATAGAACTGAGCGTGGCTAACGTTCGCGACCCCTTGAATTACCTATGCGTGCCCCGCGATTAGACGACCCATGTGTCCGGGCTTATCTGCACCCGCAGAAACTGGCGCGCCCGGCAGGACTCGAACCTGCGGCCCCAAGCTTAGAAGGCTCGTGCTCTATCCAGCTGAGCTACGGGCGCGCGCCCGCGGATGACTAACCGCAATTGACGGAACAAGGAACTGCGCTACCGCTCCTCGGATGAGCGGGGGAGTGCAACGGATCGAGGCGCGCGAGCTGCGCGGCGCGCACTTTCGATATTTCGATTTCGTCCTCGTCGCATTCGTCGTCGTCCTTCTCCTCTCGAACGTGATCGGCGCGGAGAAGCGCTCCTTCGTCACGCTTCCCGAAATTGGCGCATGGCCATTCGGAGCGGGAATCCTGTTCTTTCCGATCTCCTACCTCATCGATGACGTGATGACGGAAGTGTACGGCTACGCGAGGGCGAGGCGTGCGATCTGGACCGCCTTCGTAGCCTTGGCCTTCATGGCGCTGATGGAATGGACCGTCGTCCATCTCCCGGTCGCCCCGGGGTGGACCGGGCAGCAGGCCTACGAGCGCGTGTTCGGCTCGGGATGGCGGATCATTCTTGCGTCAATGACGGCCTTCTTCGTTGGTGATTTCGTCGAATCCGTGACCATGGCCAAACTGAAGATCTGGAGCGAGGGGCGGAACCTCTGGATGCGCTTCTGGGCCAGCACGATCGTCGGTGAGGGCATAGATAGCCTGATTTTCTACCCGATCGCTTTCTATGGCATGGCGGACTGGCCGATGAGTTCGCTCCTCGAAGTGATGATCAGCCAATTAGTTCTGAAGGTCGGCTGGGAGGTGCTCCTGACGCCGGTTACCTATTCAGTGGTGGGTTGGCTAAAGAAGCGCGAGGGTGTCGACGTCTTCGACGTCGGGACCGATTTCACTCCGTTCAGGATCGAGGCTTAGAGAGAAAAACCACGGCCCAGATCGCGAGGGCGAGCGACAAAATGGACGTCACGATGATGACCGGATCGCTCATCAGCGCGGGGCCTTCCGACAATATTCTGGCGACATGGGCGGCAAACATCAGCGCGAAGACCAGGCCCGTAATACCGACGTAGGTGCGCATGTCGATCCTAGGCTGCGACGGTCTCCAGCAGCCCCTCGAAGAGCCGCCGGCCGTCCAGGCTGCCGTGCGCCGGCTCGACCACCCGCTCGGGATGCGGCATCAGCCCCAGGACATTGCCCGCATCATTGAGGATTCCGGCAATGTTGCGCGCGGATCCGTTGCACTGGTCGAGGTAGCGGAACGCGATGCGACATTCGCCCTCGAGACGGTCGAGCGTGGCTTCATCGGCCTGATAATTGCCGTCGTGATGCGCAACGGGGAAGGCGATCTCCTCGCCCAGAGTCATAGCCCGAGGTAAAAAGGCTCTGACTGTTTTCCACCCTTAAGGGGACGGTGCGGCAAACGAAGCTAGCCCTGCATTGCGCATCAGAGCTCCGGGCAGCATCCCGGTTTCAGTCAGCACTTGGAATCCGTTGCAGATGCCGATCACGGGAACGCCCTTTTCTGAAGCATCCTTCACTGCCTTCATGACCGGTGAGCGCGCCGCCATCGCCCCTGAGCGAAGATAATCCCCGTACGAGAAACCGCCGGGAATGCCGATGAAGTCGGTCCCGTCGGGGAGCTTCGTCTCCTTGTGCCAGACCATCGCCGGCTTGCAGCCAGTCGCCATCTCCAGCGCGACGGCTAGGTCGCGGTCGCAATTGGAGCCGGGGAAGACGATGACCGCGCTTTTCATGCGTTCTCCAGCCGCTCGATCCGGAAATTCTCGATGACCGTGTTGGCCAGCAATCTGCGGCACATCGCCTCGATGTCGGAACTGCTCGTTCCGTCAGCAAGGTCGAGTTCGATCATCTTGCCGGCACGAACATCGTTGACGCCGGAGAAGCCGAGGCCTTCCAGGGCATGGTGAATGGCTTTTCCCTGCGGGTCGAGAACCCCGTTCTTGAGTGTGATGAAGACGCGCGCTTTCATGTGATCGCCTGCAATTTTGTAGCGGTGCTGCCCCTATGGCTGCGGCCCGGCAGAGGGGCAAGCTTTACCCGGTCTTTACCCAACCTCCCGAGAATGTTCGAGAAGCCGGTCAGTTGTTCACCGGCATTCGGGGAGCATTTGCATGGTCGGCATTGCCATTGCCATGTTCATTACCGTGTTCGGATGGGGTTCCCGGGCATTCGGCTGGGACGACCCGGACGGCAAGATCCAGCTTGCCCTCGGGGTGTGTTTCGTCCTCGGCGTGCTTTGCGGCTACAAGGTGAAGAACTAGCCCGGGCGCTCGCTCAGGCTGCCCAAATCCCGACCAGCGCCGCGATCGCAACCAGCAACAGCAAGGCGTTGATCGGCACGAGCAGAGCGACGGGGATCCGTCGCAGGTCCGGCGGCGCCGGAATATCATGGATTTCACGCCAGACGGCCGCGATCAGGCAAAAACCGGCGAAGACGACCAAGACCGTGCCGGTCAGCTTCCCGACCCACAAGGGAAACATGTCTTTGACCAATGTTCGAGCGCCTATTCCCGCGGCGAGAGCTGCGATGGCGGTGCGCACCCAGGCTGCATAAGTTCGTTCGGCGGCGAGCAGCGTCCGGTCGGCGGCGAGGACCGTCCGACGCTCTGAATCGTCCATCAGGTGACCCGCGCTCTTTTCGAAGACCTTCGCGCTTTTCCTTATGTCGTTCGACTGCTGCTTGAGCTTGCGCGCGCCGGATGCCGGTTGTTCGTCCATTTGCATGACCTCGACGGAAGCGGCCCCTCGAATAGCGGCTCGGTCCTGCGGCTTGCAACCGTGTCAGCGGCGCCGTAGCGGCGATCTTGGGAGGCCTCGATATGGAAGACCTGATGGCCAAGGCGATGACCGGCCCGATCTCGACGCGCAGGCATGGCGACGTTCTGATCATCTGCTCGAACAACCCGCCGGTGAATGCGCTTTCCACACCGGTGCGGCAGGGCCTCGTCGAGGCAATCGGCGAAGCCGAAGGCGACGAAAGCGTTCGCGCTGGGTCGTCGCTTGCGAAGGCCAAACTTTCTTCGCTGGCGCGGATATCACCGAGTTTGGCAAGCCGCCAAGAGATCCGTGGCTACCGCAAGTGGTCGACACGATCGAGAATTGCTCGAAGCCGGTGGTCGCCGCGATCCACGGGACGGCGCTCGGCGGCGGACTCGAAGTCGCGCTCGGCTGCCATTATCGAGTCGCGGACAGGTCGGCGAAGCTCGGAACTCCGGAAGTAAAGCTCGGACTTCTTCCAGGTGCGGGCGGCACCCAGCGACTGCCGCGGGTCGCGGGCGTGCGCAAGGCGCTCGAAATGACGGCGACGGGTAATCCGATCGACGCTTCTCAGGCGTTCGCCTGCGGCCTCGTCGACCGAATCGTCGAAGGTGACCTCATTCCCCATGCCGTAGCATTTGCCGAAGAGGTTCGTGACATTCGCCCGATCGCGAAATCGTCCGAACGGCAGGAGCGGCTTGCCGATGTGGACCCGAACGTCTTCGAAGACTTTCGGAAGGAGAATGCGAAGAAATTCCGCGGCTTCGAAGCGCCGCTCAAGAATATCGAGGCGGTCAGGATCGCGACCGAGAAGGCGTATAGTGAAGGCGTTATCGAAGAGCGAAAACTGTTCATGGAGCTGATGAGCGGGGAGCAGTCGGCGGCGCAGCGCTATTTTTTCTTTGCCGAGCGCAAGGCGAGCAAAATCGAAGGCTTGCCCGAAAACACCGAGCCGCGACCGATCCGCAAGATCGGGGTGATCGGAGCCGGGACGATGGGCGGCGGGATCTCGATGAACTTCCTCTCTGCTGGAATTCCGGTGACGATCGTAGAGATGGGGCAGGAGGCGCTCGACCGCGGCTCCGGACTGATCCGCAAGAATTATGAGGCGAGCGCCGCGAAGGGCAAGCTCTCGTCCGAACAGGTCGAAAAGGCGATGGCCAATCTCCAGCCGACGCTGGATTTTGAAGCGCTCGCCGACTGCGACCTTATCATCGAGGCCGTCTACGAAAACATGGACGTGAAGAAAGAAGTGTTCGGCCGACTAGACAAGATTGCGAGACCGGGCGCGATCCTCGCATCCAACACATCGTACCTCAACATCAATGAGATCGCAGCCAGCATCTCGCGACCTGCAGACGTCGTCGGGATGCATTTCTTCTCGCCTGCGAACATCATGAAGCTGCTCGAAGTTGTGCGCGGCGACAAGACGGCCCCCGACGTGCTTCTGACCGCGATGGGGATCGGAAAGAAGATTCGAAAGGCGCCTGTGGTGGCGGGCGTCTGTCACGGCTTCATCGGCAATCGAATGCTGATGCCGCGACAGATCGAGGCGACGAAGCTGCTCCTGGAAGGTGCGACTCCAGAGCAGGTCGACCGCGTTCATGTCGAATTCGGAATGCCGATGGGCCCTTTCCAAATGGCCGATCTTGCCGGCGTCGACATCGGCTGGCACCGTGACCCGAACCGCATTGAGAATGTTCGCGATGCGCTTTGCGCAATCGATCGCTGGGGGCAAAAGAAGGGCGCGGGCTTCTACGATTACGACGAGAAGCGACGGCCAAGTCCGTCACCAGTCGCTCAGCAGATCGTCGAGGATTTTGCGAGGAAGGAGGGCGTTGAGCGGCGCCAGATCAGCGACGAGGAGATCATCGAGCGGACGCTCTACACGATGGTCAACGAAGGCGCTAAGATCATCGAGGAGGGCATTGCCCAGCGCGCTTCCGACGTGGATGTCGTGTGGGTCTATGGCTACGGCTGGCCGGTCTATCGCGGCGGGCCGATGTTCTGGGCCGACAATGTCGGCTTGCCCAAGATCGTCGATGGGCTGAAGCGTCAGGAACAGCGGATGAAGCCGGAGTTCAGCTTCTCAAAGCTTCTGCTCGAAAAGGCGGAAAAGGGCGAGCTGTTCACGCGCTAGGGAGCCGCTCCTCGGCAAGCAGGCTCAGCATTGCGACGGCCACTCCAGCAATCGCCGCGCTCGTCAGGAAAGTCGCCGAGGGACCCTGATGGTCCCACAGCCAGCCCGCCCCGAGGCTCGCGAGAAGAGCGCCGATCCCGGTCACGAAGTAGAATGCGCCGAAGCTCGTGGCGCGCAGTTTCGTGTCGCGCAGTCAGCAATCATTCGGGAAAAGATTCCCTGCGTCAGCGCCATGTGCGCACCCCACAAAGCCGTTCCCAGAACGAGCCCGGGAAACGTGTCGGTTTCCGCGAGGACGAGATTTCCCGCTATCAGTGCGAGCATTCCTCCAAGCAGGAGCGAACGCGGTTTCATTCGATCGCTAAGAGCACCTGCCGGATAAGCGAGCGCGACATAAGCGAGATTGAAGATCGCAAGCGTCAGCGGTGACATCGCTTCGCTGAGGCCAATGTCGATCCCCTTCAAAATGAGGAAGCCTTCCGAAAAGCGTGCAAGCGCGAACAGGAAGCCGACCTGGAGGAGGCGCTTCGTCTCCTTGTCGAGCTGCCGGAACCGGGAAAAAAGGCGACGGCTTAGCCTGGGGCCAGATGCTGTTCAGGCTCCCGGAGCACAAGCCACGCAAGTGCGAAGGAGAGGGCCGCCGGGAGAATCGCAATCCAGAAGACCGCGCGGATATCGCTTGCGAGGAGAGCCATGAGTCCGATTGCAGCGAGCGGCGCGAGGAGCGCTCCGGCAGTGTCGAGCGCCTGGCGCAGCCCGAATGCGCGGCCGCGGATTTCGCGGCGGGGTTTCGTCGGCGATCATGGCATCGCGCGGAGAGCCGCGAATGCCCTTGCCGATGCGATCCGTGAACCGTGCGAGCATCAGCAGGGGAGCGCTCGTCGCCAGCGGGAACAAGGGCTTCGACAGTGCTGCGAGCCCATAGCCGCCAATGATCCACGGCTTGCGCCTCAGGCTTCGGTCCGAAACACGGCCGGAGAACAATTTCGCGAAATTCGCCGTGGCTTCCGCGGCACCGTCGATCGCGCCGAGCGCCGTTACGGGAAGTCCAAGAACCATCGTAATGAAGGCCGGCAGGAGCGCGTGATAGATCTCGCTCGAGAGGTCCATGAACAAGCTGACGAAGCCGAGGACCCAGACATTGCGGGGAAGGGAAGGACGAGTGGCCATCGGATGTCGAGTAGCGAAGCTACCCGGCGGGGCAATTGGATTAATTCGTCGCGAATGCGACTCGCAATGACGCATATGCCCCGGTGCAATATTGCGCCGGAAGAAACCTTTGTTACTCTGCAATCATGCTGGGAGGGAGCTCGACACCGGAAGCGATTGCGGCGCGGTTCACGGGGGTCGCGCAATTATGGGTTATCGAAGCGCCTGGAGAACGCGCCGAACGCAGCAGGCGCCAATTGCTATCAGCCATTGCAGCGAACGAACCGGCGACGCTCAATGATGTCGCGAAAGCCGTCCATCGCGGCGCTCCTGCGGTAAGCCGGGCAGTCGAGGCGCTGGTTCGCTCAGGATTGATCGAGCGTACGCAGGACCCGGACAACCGCCGCCGCATCGCCCTTCGCCTGACGGAGACCGGCCGTAACCGGCTCGCCACTCATCTCACGGGAAATTCGAACCTCCAGCGGAAACTCGAGCGCCTCGCTCACAGCGAACTTCGCGCCGTCGAGCGCGCAATCGAGATCCTGGAGCGAAGGGTCTAGGATTTCGAAGCGCTCAGCACTCTTTGTTGACAGTCGCCCATGCGCGATGTTCGGCTTGCTTGCGGGACACGCCTCTCTTCTCTTAGCCCTGTTCGATGAGTCGGGTTTTGCGCTTTTCCTTGGAGGTATGTTTCCCAGGTATGGCTTACTCCTTGAACTTCCACGCTCGAACTGACGAACGTTCCAAGGCCGGGGGCGTTTCTATGCTGCGTTGCAACATAAGTCCCCAACTCCTACATAGCGCGTTCGAATTTTCCGGGAAAAATGAGAATGAACCTGCGTAACGTCGCGATCATCGCGCACGTCGATCACGGCAAGACGACCCTCGTCGACCAGCTCTTTCGCCAGTCGGGCACTTTCCGCGAGAACCAGCGCGTCGAGGAGCGGGCGATGGACTCGAACGATCTCGAAAAAGAGCGCGGGATCACCATCCTCGCCAAATGCACCTCGGTGGAATGGAACGGCACTCGGATCAACATTGTCGACACTCCTGGCCACGCCGACTTCGGCGCCGAGGTCGAGCGCATCTTGTCCATGGTCGACGGCGTAATTCTCCTCGTGGACGCCGCCGAAGGCCCGATGCCGCAGACCAAATTCGTAACCGGCAAGGCGCTTGCGCTCGGGCTTCGCCCGATCGTTGTCGTCAACAAGATCGACCGACCCGACGCGCGTCCTGCGGAAGTGCTCGACGAGGTGTTCGAGCTGTTCCTCAATCTCGATGCCAACGACGAGCAGCTCGATTTTCCGACACTCTATGCAAGCGGTCGAGCGGGCTATGCGGGCATTGAGGATAGCGTCAGCGAAGGCGATTTGACGCCTTTGTTCGAGACGATCGTCAGCCATGTTCCAGCGCCGAACTGCGATGCTTCGGGCGAGTTCAAGATGCTCGCCACGCTACTCGACCGCGACCCGTTCCTGGGCCGTATCCTCACCGGCCGCGTTGAGAGCGGATCGATCAGCGTCAACGACCCGATCCGCGCAATGGACGTCAACGGCAATGTCGTGGAGGACGGCCGGGCGACTAAGTTGTTCGCATTCCGGGGCCTTGAGCGCGTCGCGGTCGATCGCGTCGAAGCGGGCGACATCATCGCCATTGCCGGAGTGATAAAGGCGACCGTCTCGAACACGATCGGGCAGCCCGAGATCACCGAGCCGCTGCACGCGCGCGAGATCGATCCACCCACGCTCAGCATGACGTTCGCGGTCAACGACAGCCCGTTCGCCGGCAAGGACGGTGACAAGGTGCAGAGCCGGGTCATTCGCGACCGATTGATTCGCGAAGCCGAGGGCAATGTTGCGATCCGGGTTACCGAGTCCACCGGCGGTGAGGCCTATGAAGTCGCGGGCCGCGGCGAGCTCCAGCTGGGCGTGCTGATCGAGACACTCCGCCGCGAAGGTTTCGAACTCGGAATCAGCCGGCCGCGAGTGCTGTTCCGCGACGGGGCGAACGGCCGCGAGGAGCCGTATGAGACCGTGGTCGTCGACGTAGACGACGAATTCTCGGGCACCGTCATCGACAAGATGGCGATGCGAAAGGGCGAGATGACCGACATGCGCCCATCGGGCGGCGGCAAGACCCGCCTGACGTTCTCGGCGCCATCGCGGGGCCTGATCGGCTATCACGGCGAGTTCCTGTCCGACACGCGCGGCACAGGGATCATGAACCGGCTGTTCGAGAAATATGGACCTTACAAGGGCCCGATCGCCGGCCGCCAGAACGGAGTCCTTATCTCGATGGAGCAGGGCGCCGCCGTCGCCTATGCGCTAAACGCGCTGGAGGAGCGGGGCATCCTGTTCGTCTCGCCCGGCGAGATGCTTTACGAGGGTATGGTCCTTGGCGAGAATGCGAAGCCACAGGACATCGAGGTCAATCCGCTAAAGTCCAAGCAGCTGACCAACTTCCGCGCTTCGGGCAAGGACGAGGGCATTCGCCTGACGCCTCCGAAGCGAATGAGCCTGGAGCAGTCGATCGCCTATATCCAGGACGACGAGCTGGTCGAGGTTACGCCCAAGGCGATCCGAATTCGCAAGCGCTTCCTCGACCCGCACGAGCGCAAGCGCGAGGCGAGGAAGCTTGAGGCCGCTTAGTGCTGCCTGGGTAAGTTCCGAGCCGCGCACTTTGGCGCATATTCTCAGTCACCACGGCGCGCGGGCGGCGGCCTGACGGCGGCGTAACAAATCCATCGCTGCGGCGTTGGACCGAACGTGGATCGGAAACAGCTGCATCACATGGCTATCGGAGCGACCGTCGCGCTCGCGCTCGTACTGCCCCTTGGCGCTTATGCGTTCGTCAATTCGGGCTGGTTCAACGTCGCTTCGTCACATCCGCACACAAGGTTCACTGAATGGATCACGCACGAGACGATGATTCATTCGGTGCGGCGCCACGCAGCGGACATCAAAGCACCGGCCCAATTCAACCAGTCCCAGCTTCTGGCTGGTTTCTGCGCCTATGAGACTTCATTGCGTTGCGTGCCATGGCGGGCCTTCGGTCGCGCGCGCACAATGGGTCGACGGAATGGAGCCGAGCCCGCCCTATCTGATCGACGCCACTTCGAATTGGGCTCCCTCGCAGCTGTTCTGGATCGCGAAAAACGGGATCAAGATGACGGCCATGCCGGCTTGGCGCGGCTCGATGTCCGACGCTCAAATCTGGAACGTGGTCGGCTTTCTGGAGGCAATGCGGAGACTGCCCCCGCAAACCTATACTGCGTGGCGCTCGCTCGGGATGTGCAGCAGTGTCAGCGGCCCTTGGCCAACTCCAGCAACACCTTCCACTCGTCGTCCTTGACCGGCGCCACCGACAGGCGCGACTGGCGGATCAGCTCCATCTTGGCGAGCCGCGGCTCGGCCTTGATCTCGGCGAGTGTCACCGGCCGAGCCAATGGCTTGACGGGTTCGACGCGGACCGAGATCCAGTTGGAATCTCTGGGGTCAGGCTGGGCCTCGCGCGCGACCCGCATGATCCCGACGACCGCCTTGTCGGACATGCTGTGATAGAAAAAAACCTGGTCGCCCGTCTTCATGGCTTTGAGATTGAGGCGCGCTGCATTGTTGCGCACCCCGTCCCATTCGGTGCCGCCGTCCCGCACCAGGTCCGCCCAGCTGTAGCTTTCGGGCTCGGACTTCATCAGCCAGTGCGCCATCAAGGGAGTCTCCTGTCTCGTCTTGGTACCATTGTGGACGAGTCGAGTGAAATGGCCGATGAAGCGTGAAGCATCGGCTGTGGATAACCAGAGAAAACTGAACAAATTGAAAGGGTTCCGAATTCCATCCCAAGTCGCGAACGGTTCATCGCCGAGCGCTTGGACTCTGGGGAACCATCACGTATCTGACCTTCAGTAATTGAGAGCGACGAGCCAATAGCGCAGTTAGATGCGGGGCTCGAGAGGCAAGACGGGCATTCCTCGCTGGACTTAAAAGCGCGCCGATGAGCGCCTCCAGCGGGCCGCCCGCCATTAGAGGGCAAAAGGAAAAGTGGTCAAATTGTTCGGCGGGCGCATTGCGTCTGCGCTCGTTGGTATTTGTGCGCTTGCGCTGGGTTCCAGCGCAAACGCCGAAGCCGTGCAGGTTTCGCCTATCCATTACAATCTGACGCCTGCGGTGAGCGCGATCACCGTCGACGCCACGGCCAAGCCGCTTGGTGACACCGCCGGGTCCGTCGCTTCAACGATGGCAGAGCCGGTTGTGGCAGCTACGACCGCCGTGACCACGGTTAGCGGAGCGGTGATCCAGCAGCAGCCGGCGCAATCCGTGACGGTGCCTTTGAGCGCGTCCATCGCGAGAGAGGCGGCGTGGCTCTACAAGGGCGGCTGGCCGCTCAACGCACTGGTCCAGAAATATGCCACCAACACCCAGCTCGACGAGCAGACCAACTGTCTCGCCACCGCGGTTTATTTCGAAGCGCGCGGCGAGAGCCTCGAGGGACAGCTGGCCGTTGCCCACGTCGTGATGAACCGCGCCGCGTCGGGCCGCTATCCGCCCGATTGGTGCAGCGTGGTAAAGCAGCCGGCCCAATTCTCATTCGTCCGTCATGGACAATTCCCGCAGGCCGACACGAATTGCGATGCATGGCGCCGGGCCGAGGCGATCGCCGAGCTCGCAGCCGCGAACATCGTGCCAAGCGTCGCTCAGAACGTGCTTTGGTACCATGCCGATTATGTCGCCCCGTCGTGGCGCAATAATCTTCAGGAAGTCGAACAGATCGGCGCGCACATCTTCTACGCGTCCTGATCGGAAACAGTTTAGGAGGGCGGTGAGGCGCTGCGGACCCCTGGTTCCGGAGCGCCTTCTTCGTTTCGGCGCTCCTGCGAGTCGGCTCGCCGTAAATTCGGTTCACAAGGGATTCGCACGAGACTCTTTAAGAGCGAGCATCCATCCGCCGGAAACTCGCAAGGAATTTCGGCGCTTCGGGGAGGGCTCGCGGAGTGCTTAGGATTTTGATCGTCGAAGACGATTCGCAATTGGCGATAACGCTAAAATATTTGGTCGAGGATAATCCGCGCTATCGTGTCGTCGCCACGGCCGACGATGCTGACACGGCGATCGCGGCGGCCGAAGAGCATGATCCCGATCTGGCCCTTCTCGACCTGCATCTGGCCCATAGCACGACAGGCTTTTCCGTCGCCGTCCGTCTCAATGAGCTCGGCGTCACCTGCCTTTTCGTGAGTGGCAAAGCGCCGAGCTTTCCGATGCCTGACCTTGCGCTCGGCTGCCTGATGAAGCCGTTTACGGCGGAGGACGTCCACCGTTCTCTCGCAATGGCGGAGGACATGCTGCGCGGTCGTGAAACGCTTCGCCCAAAGCTCCCCGACAATCTCACCATCTATGAAGCGGAAGAGGAGCCAGCCGTCGCTGAAGCTGGCTACATCCCCTCGAAGCGTTCGCTTCGGACGCGGCTCGAGCATTGGATCTCGGGGCATCAGCACTAGGCAATTGCCGGTTGCAAAGCCGTTCCTGTGGGAAGTGCAGAGGCCGCGCCAAAGCCATGCCAAGGCCAATATTCTACTCTTCGTGCGCTCGTTCTAAGACGACGGTTGGCGGCTAGAGCCGCATCATTCCGCGGCACGGCTCGCGGAGGCCCATCGTATCGTTCGTGAGCGGTGCGCCGGCGTCGAGCAGCGCTTGTCGGCGGCCCTTCATCTCGGCGCTGCGCTGCACGTCCTCGAACCTCAGCAGTTCCGAAAGGCATTCGTGCCCGAGCGTTCGATCGACGAAGGCGGCTGTCCGAGGCCAGCGGGCGGCATCGGTGTGAAAGCCCGCATAAGCTCCATTTCGAAAGAAGGTTGCGATTGCGATGTCGGCGACCCCGATGTCGCCAAAAAGAAAGCTGTTGGCAGGCAACTCGCGCTCCAGATAGTCGAGTGCGGCAGGAATGTCCTCGTTGAGCGACTTTGCAATTCGAGCTTCATCGCCGGGCTCGCCCCAGACGAGAGGGCGGACGATCTTCTGATAGAACAAGCTCCAGATGAAGAGATCGCCGAGGCGAGTGTCGGCATATTCCTCGAACCAGCGGGCCCGCGCGCGGTCCTTTGAATTGGCTGGGAACAGGGAATGGCCGGGATAAGTCTCGTCCAGATAGCCGCAGATCACCGAGGAGTCGCAGGCGCTGAAGTCGCCGTCGATGAGGACTGGAATGCGACGGAGCGGACTGAGGCGCGCAAATTCGTCATTGCCATAAAATGGCGTGATCGGGTCGACCTCGTAAGCGAGGCCCTTGAGATTCAAGGCCGCAAGGACCTTTCGGACATAGGGACTGACGAAGCTGCCGATGATGCGGATCACGGGCTAGGGACTGGCTCTTTTTCGACAGCACTGCAACGGGCTAGACACGCTGCATTTGTAGCGCTACAGATGTAGCGTCACCGAATGAAAGGGTCCGTCATGCTTCGCTCGATCACCCCGTTGCTTGCAATGGGCTTCTTCGCCTCCGTTCCTGCGCTCGCGTCCGAGCCCATTGCCGTGCCGCACTTCAACTCGGTCGAGCTGCATGCCGGCGGAGATGTGACCATCGTGCCCGGTCCGGTACAGCGCGTGACCTTGGTCGCGGGCAGCAGCGAGTTCACCCATTTTCGAGTTCGCGACGGCAATAAGCTCGAGATTCGCACCTCGTGCAACAATCGTTGCCCGCACACCTACAACCTGCAGATCCAGATCGAGAGTCCGAAGGTGCCCGATGTGGCGGTCAGCGCGGGTGGCACAATCGTCGCACGGGGCGGATTTGCGATGCAGCGCGAGATCTCCGCCGCGGTCCAGGCTGGTGGTACCATCGACCTTCGCGCAATCGAAGCCGATGATATTTCAGCAGCGATCAACGCTGGCGGCGACATTTACGTTCACCCGCGCGCCAGACTGAATGCGGCGGTGAATGCCGGCGGTGAGGTCCATTATTCGGGCAACCCGCAGGTATCGATGGCGGTTGCCAACGGCGGTGACGTGCGGCGCGACCGTTATTAGGCGAGTTCCTTCACCGCGGCGCGGTCGACGGTGAAATCCAAACCCACGGTCAGAAGGGCGCGGAAGGCATTGTAACCGCCTGTCCCGGGGTGGAAGGCGTGGAAGAAGAGCTGCGGCTCGCCATCGCGTCCTGGCGCAACCGAAGCATGTCCAGGCGCTACCCACTCCCGGGTCGAGCGGAGTAACGGCTCGCCCTGCTTGGTATAGGGGCCCAGCGGATCGTCGCCGACGGCAACGCCAATTCCATATGACGGGGTCGAGAAATCATTGCCGGCGTAGAACAGCCAGTAACGGCCCTTCTGGAAGGTCACGAACGGTCCTTCGATGAGATGACCCTCCCAATCCTGGTCGTTGGTGAGGACGATCCGATTTTCCCCGATAAGGGAGCGGCCGTCGGCCGCGATTCGTTGAGCCCGCAGCGGGGTCGTCATTGCATCGACGATTGTCGTCGCCCTGAGGCCAAATTCGCCAAGGACGCCTCGCACCTGCCTCCAATTGTCGAGCGCAGCCTCGATGATCGGTTGCATCAGGAAGAACCGAGTCATCGGGCGTTGCAGGTTTGCGAAGGGAACGATTGCCGCCGCAAAGGCGGCAGTACGGTGGTCCGCTTCCGTCGCGAAGAGCTCGGCGATGAGCTCGGGATGTTCCCGCAGCAGCATCGCGAGCGGCCGGGGCCAAATGCTGTTCGTATCGTCTTTCCAGAACAGATAGCGTTCGCCTGCTGCATCGATGAACAGGTGTAAATCAATGACGCCGCCGCTCATTTTCGGCTGGCTCGCATCGAAGCCGAGGCTGGTTGTGTTGATCGGCTCGCCGGTGATCAGCGGCGTTCCGTTGTCAACCCACGGACCGGTGGGGGAAGACGAACGCGCAAGCCCGATTGCGAGCGCATTGGTCGACTGACGCGCGGTAAATACCGTCCAATATTCATTCCCGGCCTTCACCATCTCAGGCGCCCAGAAGTCGGCGACGGCGCGGCCCTTTGCTGCCCATTCGGGCTCCTCGCCTTCCGGAAAGACGAAGCCTTTCGGCTCCCAATGCTCAAGGTCCGGCGAATGAAGGATCGGGAAAGCGTCGGGTGCGTCGTTCGACGTCGCGACCAGCCACCATCCGTCATCCGTCTTGAGCACTGCCGGATCGCCATAACCCGCGAGGATTTGCGGCGAGACGTTCTGTGTCAGCAGCGGCCGCCATGGGAAAGCCGCGGGCGGCCGCTCCTTGGCCCGCGTGTATGCGTGCGGCATTCGCGTTCCGAAGTCTCTAGCCAGCTCGCGGAAGAACAGGGTGAAGTCCTGCTGAGTCGCTGTCGGGATGAAATAGCTGCGCGATTGGCCGTGGGCGGCGACCTCGATCTGGAAGCCATCGCCTTCATGATGCGGAGTAACTTCAAACTGCATGGGGTGGCCGGCCTACGGGGGTGGGATCTTCGCTGGAAACCCTTCAGGCAGGCCTGGCGATCCCTAGATCCGAAAGAAGGCCCGCGCCGTTGCCCAGGCGCGAGCCTTCCCACTCCAGGGATATTCGACCGCGGTCTCCCGGAACCGCACCGGCCGCAGGGGAATGCACGCCGGCCATCATCGCCTGACACGACAGCCGATCCCCGACAACGCGCCGGATTCTTCTGTCCCGCAAAGACACACTCCCGGTCTTCGCACTTTCCAGGTGCATGTTGCCGCAGCACAGTCAGGCAAGTCGGTTCAGCTAAGATGGTTAACGAGCGGGCAGGGATAACCGTTGAACACATCTTTATAGCGTGACGGCAACAACGTCCGATGAGTTTTGCAGGTTAATCGCGAGCACTCGGCAGATCTTCGAGATTCCTAAGGGGGATAAGGAACGCCAATGTCGAACATGAGTGAACGTATCCGTGAGATCCTCGGCGAGCACGCCCGGCTTCCGGTCGACTCATCGACGCTGGCCGACAACGACGACCTCTACGATGCCGGTATGACGTCGCACGCTTCAGTCCAGGTAATGCTCGCACTCGAGGAAGGATTCGACGTCGAATTTCCCGACTCCATGCTGACTCGCAACGTCTTCAAGTCGATCGGCAGCATCAGCGTTGCGATCAGCCAGATTGATCAAGCGGCGGCAGCATGACCGTCTCGATCCCGGGCAGTGCATTCGTCGCGAGCGTCGAGCTCGATTCCGACGCAAAGTTTCTGCAGCAGGTCCGCGAGATCGCCGATGAGGTCGCGGCCAAGTACGCTGGCGACGTCGATGTCAACGCGCGCTTCCCGAAGGAAAGTATCGACGCGCTCAAGGAAATCGGAGCGCTGTCGGCATTCCTTTCAACCGAGCTTGGCGGTCGTGGAGTATCGTTTGAGGCGCTTGCGGAAGCGTGCTTCATCCTCGGCAAGCGCTGCGGCGCGAGCGCTATGGTCTTCGCGATGCATCAGATCCAGGTCGTGACGCTCGCTCGCCATGCAGCCGAGCAGCCATTCTTCAACGATCATCTGCGCCGCCTCGCCGCGGAGCAGCGACTGGTCGCTTCGGTTACCTCCGAGGTTGGTACGGGCGGCGACATGGGTAGCTCAATCGCAGCGGTAACTGAGCTCCAAGACGGGTTCAGTTTCACCAAGCAGGCGCCGACCGTTTCGTACGGCGCTTACGCCGACGATCTCTTGACTACCGTTCGTCGTTCACAGGATTTGGAAGCCAACGACCAGGTCATCGTCCTGACGCGCAGCGACCAGCATAAGCTCGACCCGCAAGGCACCTGGGATCCGTTCGGCATGCGCGGCACCTGCTCGCCCGGCTACGTCGTCTCGGCCGATTTCTCGTCCGAACAGGTGGTCGAGCTTCCGTTCTCGGAAATCGCTGCGCAGTCGATGGTGCCGATCTCGCACATCCTGTGGTCGCATTTGTGGCTGGGGATTGCCACCGACGCCTTCGACCGTTCGCGCGCCTTCGTCCGCGCCGCCGCCAAGCGCACTCCCGGGGTGACTCCGCCGGCTGCGCACAAGCTTTCCATTGTGATGGGTGAGCTTCAGCTGCTTCGCGGCGAAGTCAAAGCCGGCCTTGCCGATTATACCGAACATTTCGACGATCCCGAGTGGCTTATGACCATGGCCGCGGCGCTTCGCTTCAATAATCTCAAGATCGCCGCGTCTGAGCAGGTATCGCGCATCTGCCAGGGCGCGATGGCGGTGTCCGGAATCGTCGGATACAAGAACGATACGCCGTTCGCGGTCGGGCGGCACCTTCGCGATTCCATGTCGGCATGCCTGATGATCGCAAACGATCGCATCCACGCGACCAACGCCAGCCTGCTCCTCATCGCCAAGGACGTGTAAGCGCGTGGCCGACTTCCGCGAGGGAACCCCGGAGGAGTCGGCATTCCTGGCCGACCTCGTCGGCGCGGGGCTGGTGATCGAAAGCGGCGTCCCGGGCGTCTATGGATTCAACGGGACCTTCATCGATATCCGCGATCGGATGGGTGATCTCGTCACCCGGAATACTGCCGACGACCGCACCGAAGTCATGCGGTTTCCGCCGGTGCTCCCGAAGACGGCCCTTGAAGACACGGGCTATATGAACAGCTTTCCGCACCTCGGGACTTCGGTGTTCGGGTTCGAGGGGTCGGAGAAAGAGGCCGCGGAGCTCGGCTGCTGCGCGGCCGAGCACGAACCCTGGCCGCACCTCGCACAGACCGATCTCGTCCTCACTCCGGCGGCCTGTTATCCAGTTTATCCAGCGGTTGCGAAGCGCGGGCCGCTTCCCACTGGCGGCGTTTGCGTAGACGCTGGCGCCGGCCTTGTCTTCCGAAACGAGCCGTCGGGCGACCCTGCTCGCCTGCAGATGTTTCACCAGCGCGAGATCGTTCGCATCGGCGAGCCTGAAACGGTGTCAGCCTGGCGCGACAAATGGCGCGACCGTGCAATCGACATTCTCACATCGATCGGCCTCGACGCGCGCTTCGACGTCGCGTCGGATCCGTTCTTCGGTCGGTCCGGCCGGATGCTCGGAAAATCGCAACGCGAGCAGGCGCTGAAGTTTGAGGTGCTGGTTCCGATCGCTTCACCGGAGCCGACCGCGATCGCGAGCTTCAACTATCATCGGGAACATTTCACTCACCTCCATCACATCGCGATGGAAGGCGGCGGCGAGGCACATACTGCGTGCCTCGGATTCGGCTTGGAACGCTGCACGGTCGCGCTTCTGCGCAAGCACGGCTTCGAGCCGAGTTCATGGCCTGCAGACGTCCGCAAGGTCCTCTGGGGATGAACGCCCAGACGGCCATCTACGTCCCGCATCCGCTGCACGCGCCCGATCGCGCGTACCGCGAAACGAATTGCTATACCGATGTTCTGATCGAGCTGCTTCACTCGCGCCGGTTCGAGCCCGTCGCGGCTCTCGGCCATCTCGTCCGCACCGATTTCGAGGGCGACCAGTTCACCTTCTTCAAGATGCCCCCCGGTGACGTGGAGGCGCTCTACGGCGTCGATATTCACGAGATGCAGCCTGTTGGAACGTTGCCCAACCAGATCCAGCGTCAAATCGAGCTAAAGCGAACGATGCTGGTGGAGCTCGACTTCTTTTACCTGCCCGACACTGCCGCCACGGATTACCTGCGCAATCACGTGAAGAGCACGGTTGCGATCGAAGCGATCAATCAGAAGGCCGAGACCCTCCGCTACTTCCACAATACCGGGCTCCATGAACTGTCGAAGGGGGATTATCGCGGCATCTTCGGTTTGAACGGACGGCCTGCGGACATGCTTCCGCCCTACCTCGAGGTGGTGCGCTTCGATGCGGGTGATGCGCTCAAAGGTGAAGCGTTGCGTCGCAAATCCTACGAGTACTTCGGCTGCTCATTTTGAGCGTCGTCCGAGAGGGAACCCATTTCAGACTTTCGGAAAGCAGCTCGCTGTCGACCTGCCGCGCCTGCTGGAAGGCGACGGCAAGGCATTTCACGCTTATGCCTTCGCCACGGTTCGGATGGCGGGAGCATCGTTCGACCTCCTTCGCACCCACGTGGATTGGCTGATCGACGCGAAAGCGGCTCGCGCGTTCGATCCGATCGTCGAGGGCTGTCAGATCCTGTCGTTCAGGCTGGCACGCCGAAGGGCCTTCGATCCCGCACCCACAATCGCTGGAATGGCCGAGGCGTGGGATGCGGCGATGGTGGGCCTCGACCGCGCGGTACGCTGATGCGGATTCCCGTCGAAGGCTGGACGCCGGACCGCGTCGCGTTCGGAGACGATGTCGATGCGAACTTTGCGACGTCGTTCGACGCGCCGGTCGACGGAATATTGCGCTTTGATGGCATCGCTACGCTGGCGACCATTCTCCTCGACGGCGCCGTAGTCGCCAACTCCCGGTCGATGTGGGTTCCGATCGAAGTACCAATGGCCGCAGGCCCACACACGATCGAGGTACGCTGTCGGGCACTTGCGCCGGAGCTCGAATTACAGAGGAAACCGCGCGCGCGCTGGCGACAGAAGGTCGCCGGTCATAACAATTTGCGCTGGTTTCGAACGACCCTCAACGGCCGAGCGCCAGGCTTTGCGCCCGGTCCGCCCGTCGTTGGGCTGTGGCGGCCGGCATGGTTCGTCGCCGGAGATCAGCGCTTTGAGGTTCGTGCGCGCCTCGAAAATGGCGATGGCATCATCACTGTGACGACCGACTTTCCCGACGGGACTTGCGTGAAAGCCGCCGAATTGAGCGCTATGGTCAAGGACGGCCGAGCCGAGCTGCGCGTGCGTTCGCCAGAATTATGGTGGCCCCATACGCATGGCTCGCCGCATCTCTACGATGTCCTGGTCGAGGGGCATGACATTGGGCGTCGGGTTGGCTTCCGGACGCTGACCTCCTCCCGAGACATTCTTCGCGACGGATTGCGGCCCCAGATCAACGGCGTCGATGTGTTCGTGCGCGGTGCGCTGTGGACACCGGCTCCGTTTGGCGAAGAGCGTTCCACCCTCGAAACCGCGCGCGACCACGGACTGAACGCGATCCGCTTGCCCGGCACGATGACATACGAGACGCCACAATTTCACGACCTCTGCGACGAACTCGGGATCCTCGTCTGGCAGGACCTGATGTTCGCCAATTTCGACTATCCATTTTCCGATCCCGGTTTCCGCGCACTCGTAGAGGAGGAGCTCCACGCGCTGATCGATATCATTGGCGGCCGGCCGAGCACCTTCTGTGTCTGCGGCGGGTCGGAGATCGAGCAGCAGGCAGCGATGCTGGGGCATGACCCGGCGCTCGCCCGGCCGTCCTTCTTCGCCGAGGAGGTGCCTATCGCGCTGGCGGAGGCGAACGTCGATGCGCTCTACGTCCCGTCCGCGCCGTGCGGCGCTGACCGTCCGCTGCTGCCCGGGCAGGGCGTTTCGAACTGGTTCGGGGTTGGTGGTTATTTGCGGCCTTTCACCGAAATCCGCTCGGCTGGCGTGCGCTTCGCTTCGGAATGCCTCGCGATCGCCAATGTCGGGGACGACGTTCCGCATCCGCATGACCCGATGTGGAAGAACGGGGTGCCGAAGGATCCGGGGACTGACTGGGACTTCGACGACGTCCGCGATCATTATTTGAAGCAGCTTTACGACGTCGATCCAAAGCAGCTTCGGACGAGTGATCCCGATCGATACCTCGCGCTTTCGAAGAACGTCTCCGGCGAAGTGATGTCAGAGGTGTTTGGCGAATGGCGCCGGCCTGCGTCCGGATGCGGCGGTGCTTTCGTACTGTGGCTTCGCGATCTCGTGCCGGGTGCAGGCTGGGGTCTCATTGACAGCGCGGGAGCGGCAAAGCCCGTGCTTCGTGACCTGCGCGGGAGTCCTGGCGCCAGTGGCAATCTGGATGACCGACGAGGGCATGGGCGGTTACGCCGTGCACGTCGCGAACGACGGACCTGATGCGCTTGACGCCACTGTCGCTGTCGAGCTCAGCCATGAGGGCCGGCGCATCGATGGCGGCCAGCTGAACATCGCCGTGCCGCCGCACTCGGCGTGGACGGGTGACGTCGAGACGATCATAGGACATTGGGCGGACGTCACTTACACCTATCGCTTCGGTCCGCCCGCGCACGATCTGGTGACCGTCGAATTGCGCGCCGATGGTGAAGTGCTCGGAAGCGGCCGACGCTATCCACTTGGTCGGGCGCGGGCGGCATGAGGCCCGTCTATATTCAGTCCGGACGCCACACGGTCGCTGGCATCTTCCAGCGGGCGACCGCGGGCTCGATGGATACGGCGGTCCTCCTCGTTCCGCCGCTCGGCTGGGACGACCAGACGACCTACCGCCCGCGCCATGACTGGAGCCTGGCGCTGGCGGCAAGTGGCTTTGCAAGTCTCAGGATCGACCTTCCCGGCTCCGGCGACTCGTCTGGTTCGACGCGGGACCGAGGACTGGTCGACGCCTGGACCAAAGCCGTGAGCAGCGGCGTCGAATGGCTCCGCAAAGCGGGCGCTCGCCGCGTCGCGGTCATCGCGCTCGGCGGTGGTGGCCTCGTGACCTTGCAGGCGATTGCGCGCGGCTCGATCGTTGACGACCTAATCTTATGGGGCATGCCGGCAACCGGCCGCGCGCTGATCCGCGAGATCAAGGCCTTTGGCCGGCTCGAACAATCCCAAACCGGCGAACCGCCCGAGGACATTGCCGATGGCGAGCTGTGCGCGGGCGGCCATCTTTATTCGTCTGAAACGCTCGTTTCGCTCGGCGGTCTCAACGCCTCTGCTTCCATCGACAAGGGCCATCCTTGCCGCGCTTTGGTACTCGGTCGCGATGGCACTGGCCTCGATCAGACCGTGCTTGATGCCCTTCGTGCCTCGGGCACTGATGCGCGCAGCGACCCGGGCCACGGCTGGGGCGCGGCAGTGGCCCGGCCGCAGTCGACTTCACCGTGGACGATTTTCGCGACCGTTAATGAGTGGCTGGCCGAGCGCGCCGAACTAGGTGAGCCGTTGATCGAGCCCAGCTCCGGAGTTGCGAAACTCGGCACCGTTCGCGAGCGGGCAATCGTCTTCGATGGCGCTGGCCAACAGCTCTACGGGGTTATCTCCGAGCCGATGGACGGAATTGCGACCGGCACGGTCGTGCTTTTCAACGCTGGCGCCATCCGACGAATTGGTCCGGGCAGAATGTGGACCGAGGCAGCGAGACGCTGGGCGGCAGCGGGGGTCGCGGTGATTCGTCTCGACGTCGAAGGCATCGGGGACGCCGGCGGCAAGAACACGAATTATATCGCTGGCGACGAGAGCTTCTACGTGCCCTCCCTGACCGCACAAGCGCAAGCCGCGCTCGACCTTGCGGTCGAGCAGGGCCTGCCGGATCGCTTCCTGCTCGCGGGCCTGTGCTCGGGAGCGTTCTGGGCCTTCGAAACAGCGGTGGTCGACCAGCGCGTGCAATCCATCGTGATGCTTAATCCGCGCCTGCTGGCATTCGACGCAAATTCGGAAGGTAGCCGCGAACTGCGCAAGCTCGGGCGGCTCTTCACACTCAAGGGCCTGCGAAACCTGATTCTAGAAAAGCGCAAGCTCAGGCGCGTCGTCCGCTTTGCGACCTATCTGCTGAAGTCCCCGACGCGCCTGATGCGTCAACCCAAGCACGACCTGAACGAGCGCGTGTGGAATGCTTTCCGGACGATTCACGCGCGCGGCCAGCGCGTCCACATCGCATTTTCGGGCGACGAACCGCTTCACGGCGAGTTGCGGCAGCAGGGTAAGATCGCCGAGCTCGAAGCCATGAGCGTCCGGTTCCATATGCTTCCATATATGAGCCATACGCTGAAGCCGTTGCGGGCGCAGCAAGCGGCGAACTCGATCCTCGACAAAGCTGTCGAACAGGCTTTTCCGCGCATCGAGCGTTTTGTCCCATCTATGCGCGTGCGAGCGCACGGCTAAGCCCCCATAAGCGGAAATTTACGCTGCGCCTTGGTGGGCCTGTGGCTGCACGCGAATTCCCACCGGCGGAGCCCCTCGATCCAAATGTTAAGCTGTGCCCATTCGTGGGCGAACCGCATTTCCCTATTATCAGGGAAAATACAGGGAAAAGCCTCGCATTTGGCCACGCATGGCGCCGGCAATTCTCAGAAATCTGCCGCTTTTTCCTGGAATTCGTGATTGAATAACAGGGAAAATAAACTGACTGATCAGGGATCGTGCTCCGTAGCCCGCGAATTTTTTCCGGCGCCTAAACTGGCCCGTTAAGACCTGTCGCGTACCAACGAGATCGGACCCGCCGAACCACCTGCGAGAGCCCTTAGCTCCCGCGCAAAGTGAAGGCGGACTGTCATGTCTGAAACTCATGCAATTGAATATCTGTTGCTCGATTCCCTGAAGCCGGATCCACGCAATCCGAGGACCCACGAGCAAAAAGCAGATCCAGCAGATTGCCGATAACATTCGGGACGCGGGTTACTTCAACCCTATTCTAATCGATGAGGGCAACGTAATCCTCTGCGGTCACGGCCGTTACCGAGCGGCCAAGCTGTTGGGCCGCGAAAGGGCGCCTGTCATTCGGATCAGCGGCTTGCAGGCGGCAGCCAAGCGAGCACTGCGGATTGCTGACAACAAGATCGCGATGAACGCCGGTTGGGACGTCGACCTGCTGCGGGTTGAACTGGAAGAGATCCAGGCCGAAGGGCTCAACCTCGAGCTCACCGGTTTCGCGATCGGCGAGATCGACGTTATCCTAGCCTCGAGCCCTGACCCTGACGGCGAGGTCATTCCAGCTGTTCCCGGAACTTCGTCACCAAGCGGGGCGATATTTGGATATGCGGTCCTCATCGGATCGGATGCGGCGACCTGCTCGACGGCAATTCGCTTGCTGCGGTGATGGCTGGGGAGCGGGCTGACGCGATCGTCAGCGACCCTCCGTATAACGTGGCTATCAACGGAATCGCAAACGCCAGGGGCCGTCACCGCGAGTTCCAGATGGCGTCAGGTGAGATGAGCTCGGAGGAATTTGCCGAGTTCATGACGAAGTTCATCCGCGTCTTCATTGCCCATTCGCGTGACGGAGCAGTCCACTTTCTGTTTATGGACTGGCGGCATATCGACGAGCTGATTGCGGCTGGGCGCGCGCGCTATGGCGCATTCCTAAATCTTTGTGTTTGGAACAAGAGCAACGCCGGAACTCGGTTCGCCGTATCGCTCGAAGCATGAACTCATCGCCGTGTTCCGCGTCGGCGAAACCAAGCACTTCAATGCCGTTGAACTAGGTCGGCGCGCCGCCAGCAACCGGTGTAACGTTTTCGACTATCCCTAGGTTAACAGCTTCGCGGGCAGCAGAGGAGAGGATTGGCGCTTCACCCCCGGTGAAGCCCACTGCCCTGGTCGCAGACGCGATGCAGGATGTAACCCGTAGGGCCGACATCGTCCTTGATGGGTTAACTGGGCTCCGGGACCTTGCTGCTGGCTTGCGAACTTACCGGACGCCGCGCCCGCGGGCTGGAGATTGAGCCCGCATACGTCGACGTTGCACTGGAGCGGTGGATTGCGATGACCGGCCAACAGCCAATTCTCGAAGGGACGGGCGAGACATTCGAAGCCCGTCGAGCGATGACTGCTACCCTGCTCGAGGAGGGCCATACCGATGTCGCATGACGACGAGAGCGCCCCCTACCGCGTGGGCAAAGGAAAGCCGCCCAAGGAGCATCAATTTAAGAAGGGGCAGCCGTCGCCCAATCGGAAGGGACGCCCCAAGGGGTCGACCCGTCAATCGCAGCTTCAGAGGATGTTGAAGAAGAAGATTTGGGTGACTGACCCCGATGGTAAACGGGTGCAGAAGCCGGTCGACGAGGTTATCGACCATCGGCTCATCGAGACCGCAGTCAAGAACGGCGATCTGAAGGCGATCAAGCTGATAAAAGAGTTGGTGATCATGGATAAGCGGTTCGAACGGACTAAGCAGCTTACTGCTGAAGAAATTCGGCAAAAGCTGTCCGATGAAGAGGACCAGAGAAGAGTTTCCGAGAAACTCAAACAATCTATTGCGGATCTTTTCTCGCTCGTGGAGCAGCTCAAGCGCTAAGGTGCAGTCGCCTTTCGTGACGGCAAACCGTACGTTTCCGCATGGGTCATTGATAGCGCTGCGGTGCGCCGTCCCGATCGTGGATTCGCGCGCCGCCGAAGTTTGGCGCAGGAAGCGGCATCGTCAGCCAAATCAACGGGTCCGGTCGATGAGCCTGCCGGGGGATAATGCTGCTCGAGCGAGCTCCGGCCCGGCCCAGATATGGATCACGGGCTCGGCCGGGGCGCGGGAACCGCGCATTAGCCGCTTCTAGAGCGTGATCCGCTAAGCATGAAGCGTATCCACTGTTGGTGATGTAGTTTGCACATTCGGCGGGAGAGAAGGCATCGAGGAGGGAACCGATGCGCGGCCAGACAGCTTCGGTCGAGCGCTCGCCGGCCTTCCTGAGCAGGGTTTTGAGTTTGGCAAAGACCTGCTCGATCGGATTGAAGTCGGGACTGTAGGGCGGCAGGAAGAATAGCCTGGCGCCGGCAGCGCGGATGGCGCGGCGCACGGCGTGGCCTTTGTGGCTGCCGAGGTTGTCCATGATGACGATGTCGCCGGGTGCGAGCGTGGGCACCAGGAACTGCTCGACCCAGGCGAGGAAGCTCTGCCCGTTGATTGGGCCGTCGATCACGCACGGAGCGTCGATCCGATCGTGGCGCAGGGCAGCGATGAAGGTCAGCGTGCGCCAGCGCCCCATGTGGCACCTTGGCATTGAGACGTTGCCCACGACGACAGCGGCCGTGGGTGCGCGTCATGTTGGTCTTGGCCCAGGTCTCATCGATGAAGACGAGGTGCCGGGGATCAAGCCGTCCCTGATACTTCTTCCACTGCGCTCGTCGCCACGCGATCCACGGCCGATCCTGCTCGCTGGCGAACAGGCTTTTTTTTAAAGCTCAAACCCTCACGTCGAAGCAGCCGCCACAAGGAGCCATAGCTCGCTCTCACACCACGCTCGTCGAGCTCGGCAACCAACCCCCGCAACGTTGCATCAGGCTCAACCGCCAGCCGCGCAAGCAGCCATTCCCGCTCGCTTAGCAGGATCAGCTTGCGGTGACCGCCGATCTTACCCGGAGCCACCTCGCCGGTCCGCCGCTTGCGCTGCGACCACCGCACAGCACTCGCCACACTCACCCCAAACAGCGCCGCCGTCGCCCGAGCCGATCGGCCAAACTCCATCGACGTCACCACTCGCTCACGAAGATCGTTCGAATAAGGCCGCATCCATGCCGACCTCCCCACCGGCCAGCCCATTTGAATCAGAACCTCGAGCCTTTGGGAATCCCCAGATTCACTCAAAGTAAAATCATGCTCTAGGCGACCAGCTTCGGATGACCGATCGACGCCGGCATCGTGAGGTCCTTGCGGAGCGCACTGTACCGCTCAGCATCGATGCAGTGCCGTTGATCGTGATGTTATCCACCACGAGCGCAAAACAGCCGATCCGATCGTCGCTTTCCCTACGACGCCGCTGAACGTAACCGACGAATGAGGGAGATAGACAAGGCCGCTGATGTTCCAGGACGGACTGTTGCCGGAGTCGCTGATATCGACCCCGCTCGTCAGGCTGGGATCCTGGTAGATTGCGACGCCCGACCACGGTGCCAGAAGTCGGCGAAGAGACATTGATCGTTCCGCCGCCCGTCGGGAAGTGCGAATAGACTTCCTGAGCCGCCGCCCCGCCTGCAAAAATGATGGTCGCGGACGCGCCGGACGCCGTGGTGATGCTCTTGCCGTTCATGTCTAGTTTGCCGTTGCGGATCACGATCACGTTGCTTCCGGTGAGCGTCACGTTGCCGGCCAGCTGAACATCTCCGCAAAGGTCTTGTTGCCGAGATTTACGCCCGCAGATGCTTGTATGATGTTGCTTGACGGAAGGGCCGGATCCTTTTTCTTCGATGGCTCCTGAGGATAGGTCGATCCGCAAGGATTGGACGGAATATTCGAGGCGAGGCCGGAATAAGGATCGGCGACCTTCGGCACCCCTGAGTCTCGACCTTACCGCAACCATTGTTGGTCCCATTCGCATCGCCAAAACCGGCGTTGAGGTCGTGGCCGTTGCAGTCCATGCTGGCATTCGACATGATCCCGCAGCCAGTTCAAGTTGGCCTTCGGCGCGCCATTACGTTCGAAACTCGACCGCAGTGCTGGCCGGCGCGGAGCTGGCAAGCGCCAAGATGCAATATGGATGACCCGCGCCGGCTGCCGCGACCGCTCGCACATTGGTGTCGAGGCTGTAGAGGCCCGCGATGCTGGCGAAGAAAGGTCGGCATCGGATTGCTGTTCGTCGATGAGCGACGAGTGATCACCTGGACTGCGTTCAGAGGAGTGCCTCCGGGCGTGAATACGCGCGTCGCAGTCGCCCAGTTTCCGGTCGTGACATCGGCATCGGTGAGCACGGTGCCGTAATTGGCAGCGGGCATGTTCAGTGTTGCAATGCCTCTTAGCCTTGGACTTCACGGTCGCATTGCCACTCGGCAAGGCCAATGCCCGGCTAGCGAGGCTGCGTCGGCGGTCGCCTGAAGCTGATTGCGGCTTACAAACGCGTAGCCGATGTCGGCGACAAGCGCGGAAATGAGAAGCAAGACCACCATGAAAACCGCGGTGACGACGCCGATCGCACCGCTTTCGTCCTTGACCAGCGCGCGAATGGGGCTCTTCGAAAGAGCCATCGCTCATGTCTCCTGCCGCATGGTGACTTGCGCCGTGATAGTGCCCGAGAACATGTTGAACGGGTCGCCAAGCAGCGCCGCTTCATTCATCGGCAGCGGATACGGTCACCTTGACGCAATCGGCGCACGATGGGAGTAGGTCGCTGGGGATAATCGTGTAAGTGGCAATCGGCCAAGTATTGAGAATGCTCTGCGCATCTGATCTGAGCTTGCGCGACAGTATGAGTGCTGTCGACAGCCATCCGTCTGGCGGCTTCTCTTGCCGCGTTGAACATTACCGAATGCGTGTAGACGACGAATCCAAAGTCGAGCTGCGCCGAACATCAGCAAGAGGAAAAGCGGAAGCACGAGTGCAAACTCGACAGCCGACGAGCCTTCATTACGCCGCCAGATGCGTTTCACGCACTGAAGCTTTTCCGCGCCAATCATCGCATATTGACCCCCGAAAGTCGACCGGGCGACTCTGGATCGTAATTAACATTGTGTTAAAGTCTTCGCAACTTAGGCCTCCGGCGCGGTTGTCCAGAAACGGGACAGCCCCGTTGGGCAAGACTTGACCAGCTTGCATTCCGAGGAGAGAATAGTCGCTCGGAACCGAGCCGAGCCTATTCGGGGGGCAAGCGGCCGTGCAGTCAGTACCGTCAGCAGGCTTTCGCAACTGGCGAGGCGCATTGGCGCGCCCTGCGCGGATTCGCGCGCGCATTGCCGCCGTGCTCGGGGCATCCGCTGTTCTCGCCATCACTGCCGCATACCGCGCTGCCCACTGCCGCGTCTTCGAACCGGCGAGCCGCGACCGCGGCCTGGGCGCCGCAGCGCGCCAGCGCGATACCTCGGCGCGATCGCTGAAGCGCCGCCGCGCACCAGTCGCGAGTCGATCCGACCATCCGCCGCTTCACCGGCAAGGTCGGGCCGGACCTGTCCGCCTCGCTCGCCGCCGCCGGCGTGCCCGAGCTGCAGGGCCGCGAATATGTCTGGCTGCTCGGCAAGGCGATCAAGCTTGTCGGACGGCCTTAGCGTCGACGACCGTTTCGATCTGGTCATCCAGCGCAATCCCGACGGCAGCCTCGGCCAGCTGCTCTATGCCGGCATGGACCGCGTCGCGCGCGCCGACGTCGAGCTGATGAAATGGACCGACGGCAAGCACGTCATCTGGGTCAATGCCGACGGCGTCGGCGGCGACGGCAGCCGAGGCGATGCAGATGCCGGTCCAGGGCCGCCTAACCTCGGGCTTCGGCGAGCGCTTCCACCCGATCCTCGGCTACGAGCGGTTCCACGCCGGGCGTCGACCTCGGCAGCAGCCGCGGGAACGCCGATCGTCGCCGCGGCGGACGGCAAGGTGGTGAGCGCGGGCTGGGCAGGCGGCTACGGCCGCGCGGTCGAGATCGCCCATGCCGGCGGGATCGAGACCAGGTACGGGCACATGAGCCGGATCGCCGCTTATGCCGGCGAGATCGTCCACCGTGGCGAGGTGATCGGCTATGTCGGCTCGACCGGCCTGTCGACCGGTCCGCACCTCCATTTCGAAGTGATGAAGAACGGCCGGCCGGTAAATCCGCTATCGGTCAAGGCAATCGCCGGCGGCCCAGGCCAGCTCGAAGGAGCGAAGCTCGTCGCGTTCCAGAACCAGCTGAGGTCATTATTACTGGCTGGAGGGTAAGGCGCTGCATTCAATTGGCTGGCGGCTGGGCTGCGTCGTGGTTGCGGTCAAATTCAAATTGTTGACCACAGTGAGAGAACAGCCAGCGTCCCGCCGCCGACAATATCGGTGAGATAATGCGAGCCGCACACAATGGCCGCAAGCACCATCAGGATATTCAGCACGAAGACCGGAATGCGTGCCAGCCGCTCCAAAATAAGAGTATGATCACCAGCGTCGGCTGGACATCAAACGACAGGTAAGCCGTGAACAGGATTCGCATGGAGGACGCGACGGCGCGCGTATCAGCCGGCCAGTGAACCCCATCGTAGTGTCCCGCCGGGACAAGACCGGATCGACATAAGGCCTGTCCGAAGCGGCAAGGGGATAAGCAGCAGGTAAACGAACACTGCCTGCCCGGTCAGAAGCGTGTTTGCTTCATTCCCTCAATACGTGGGCGATGCGCCTTATCGCAAACGCCGCCGGGAAAAGAATGGGGAAAGTCCATCCAACCATCAGGTAGCGGCGGCCGAGCGAATAGGATGCCGCCGCGACTGGGCACCGAGCATCCTATAAATGGGCAGCGGAGGGCCATCAGAACGACCGGTTGTGGCCCCGCCGCCAGGAAGGCGGCGTCGACACCGCAGCGCACCACCTCGACCTTGGGCCAATCGGTGTACGGGATCCAGCGGTAGAGCTGGCTGCGGCCGAAGTCGCTGACGGCGATCACGGCGCTCGCGTGCGCGATCTTCTGGGGCAGACGACAGCTCCAGCGGATGGTCGAATTCTTCCGGGCCGTGGACCGTGAAGCTGTACGGCGGTCCTCCCAGCAGCCGCGCGAAGAG
>CAWBIC010000006.1:0-663034 GCA_963788765.1 uncultured Alphaproteobacteria bacterium
CCGCGATCCAAAACACGAACAGTCTGCCATAGCCTGTGCTGACCGTGCTGACTCCGGCGAGGATCGCGCGGCGCATTCCCTCCGGCGGGCTGGTGGCGTGCGCAGCGGCGTCGTCCCGGCCCGAACCCGACGAGCCACGGCGACGCCGGCGGCCACATCCTCGGCTCCGGGTCAGCAGGTGGGGGCGGCCCGGCTCGCCCCACGCCGCCACCGGACATCCCTCTGAAGATCTGCACCGGCTGGCGGCGACTCATCGCGCTCCCGCCGCCATCCCGTCGGCGCTGCATCTTTGCACACACCTGGGAACGTGATCGGCTCGAAGCCTTCAGGTTCATAGTGCTGAGGACATTGCCTTGTCTCAGCAGCAGCGCCGAACCATGTCTGCTGCTTCATTGCTGCTTCATATCAACGTCGCCATAGCCGCGCCCTCGTGTCACACTGCCGCCGCCAAATGCATCATGTTCTCCATTCCACATGATGGCGCGCCAATTCCAGTTACTATTTGGTTACAAATCATCTTGCTGCTACCCATCTGCCCGCATCATAGGTGGGAGAGGCACGCCACCGCGCCCGCATCATTTCAATACGTGCACCAACTTCATCAGCAAGCCGCACTTGCACCGCCCCACCGCCACCACGGGCTGGCGGGCACCAGCACCTGGCCCCACCGCCACCGCACAACCACTCAGTCTTGCGCGCCACCGACGCCGCCCCACATGGCGTGCTCCAGACAACGTCCGTTGTCATTGCTGTTGCAGCCACGATGGAAGACCGTGGCCACCACCAGCATCAATCTTCGTCGTCAGCTCACAATTAGATGCCGCCACAGCCCCAGCGTTGGTTGTCATCCATGCTGGCGTCACTTGGTCTGCTCCATCAGGCTCACAAGGCCAGTCTCCAGCTCTGCTTTCTAACTCGGAACAACATCCATCCCCACGAGCCAGGCCGCATAATTGTAGCTTTGCTGTGTGCATTTCTGCGGGCACCATGTTGCTGGCCCCAGGACTGGGTGCCGAAGGCTGGTCTCAGTCAGACCCCCAAAATGGCTGTATTATGCATTGGTATTTAGACCAGGACTGTGTGGTCCCTATCATCTTCTCGCAGATCATTGTCCTCCAGTCAATATTTGCCGTCTCCACGACCTGGAGGCCAGGTGCGCTGCAAAGCCAACCAAGGCCCCAATGCCCTCCACATTGTTGCTTAGTTGATGAAAATCGTTCATATCCATCATCTCCACCATCATGTTGGAAGCCAGGTGTTATCAACCGCGAGCCGAGCCCAGCCGGGCCGCCACCACCAACCTCAGGCTGCTGGCTACTGCATGACTCAGACAGGAGGACCTCCGTGTCCCCGTCACCAACACCGCGTCGGCATCGTCGTCAGCTCCTGCAAAACCATTCAGCTGCTCTTGCCACATGCTCGTTGCAGCTCAGCTGCTGCTGAATCCTACTGTATGCTCGTCAGGAGTAGTGACATCTACCAGACCACCTCGACGATTACACTATACTACATTCACTTCTACGTGCCATCAAGGAGGCTGGTACCCATATCTCCTCCTTTTGGATACACATGTCTGAGTCAGGACTCTAGAATCCAAAACTTTGCCGAGCCTTTACTCGTTCATCTCGTGCTCCACCATGCGGCTACTCAGCCGAGCCGCCGCTCCAGCTGTATCCAAGGCCGCCGAGACTAGTGCTGGCAACGTCACTGCTGCTGTCACCAGGAGGACACTGCACCACGGTCGCCACGATGCCACATCGACGATCACCGCCACAATCAACTGCTGTTGATGAGGCCAGAAGAATTGTTAGCGGAACAAGATCTGTTAGTCGAGACGGCACCCGTCCAGCCCGGTCTTCACCAGATGAGGTGATGGCGTCCTCGCCGCCCGTTGGAATGTCATTGTTCAGCGTGAGCAAAGTGATACACAGCTGTCATGTGGAGGCAGGTGCCTCGTCAGCTGGAGCTGGTCTCAGTTGCCGCGCCGAGCTTCAGTTGTCTGCCAGCCGACTGAGAGACTCGCTGACCACGTCACCTGCTCCTGGGTTCATCGACGATGCTCAGATTTCGCGCTCCCGCTGGCCAGCTCGGTGCACCGTAGCTAAGAGCGCCATCGCCGCGCCCAGCGGGCCCAGGGCAATCATCGACCGCCGCAACTCTCCATCCGCCGCACCCGCACCGGCGTCACTCTTCAAAGCGGCGAGCCGGACGTTCGGCAGCTTCGGCTCAGCTTGGCGCGGACCAAGTCGTCGTCAACTACAAGATCGCCGCAATCGGCTGCGGAGTGAAGCTCGGCTTGTGCTTTCCACGAAGGATGTTCGCGATGATCGTCGCGACGCGACCGACGACCAGGCCGTCGGCATCGATCAGATGCCATTTCTTCTCAACCTCGGCCGGCTTTACCATTGTCGCCTTCATCAGCGCCTTCATGGCTCCCAAAACCTCTTCCTAACGAGAAAAGCGGCTCACAGGGAGCCGCCGTCGGACCGGCTATTTGCGGCTAGAAGGCAGAAAGTCAAGCAAATCCGGCACTTTCTGGATGGGTAAAATAATACCACTCGATTATTCATGACGTACCGGTAACGACTGGAACGCGGCGGGCCCGCTCACCGTTTCACAAGCAAAACCAATGAGGAGCGTGTCATGTATATCGGACTTGGCGGAATCCTGATCCTGATCCTGATCCTGTGGCTTCTCGGAGTCATCTAGGTCACAAGCTGGTTTTGAGCGTCGTGGCGGGCTCGTTCGGGTCCGCCATTCGCGCAAGCTCCAGAATGATCGGGATCAATTCGGCGCCGTAGCAATCTGCGGTTCAGGATCGAGGAATAACTTCTCCAGCATCGTCAAATCAATCGCTGGAGGATGTCTAGTGAGAAAGCTTTCCGCTTTCATGTTCGGTGGTATCGCAGCGGCCGCAATCGCTGGTGGAGCTCTCGCAGCGACAGGCCCGAAAACCCACGTCATCAAGGTCTCCCTTCCCGATGGCTCGGTGGCCAGTGTCGAATATGTGGGAGACATCGCACCCAAGATCTCGATCGCGCCGCGGCGCCTCGCTTCCGCGTTCGACCCCGAGGCGATGGCTTTCCCATCCTTTGCGGGATTCGACCGGATGATTGCGCAGATGCAGCACCAGTCGGACGAGATGATGAGCGAGGCGCAGAAGCAGGTGCCGCGGCCGGGCGATGCAACGCCGTACATTGCGTCCTACGGCAAAATGCCGGCAGGCGAGGCCAGCACGACGGTGGTTTCGATGAGCCACGACGGAGTGACCTGCACTCGGACGACCAGCATCGTCTCGCAAGGGCAGGGCAAGGCTCCGAAGGTCACCTCGAGCGCGAGCGGACAATGCGATGGACCGGCTTCCAATCCATCGGGCTCGGCACACCCCGCCTGAGCTTCGGGGCAACCCGCCCGGCGCGATCGCGGGCCAGAATTCGAATCATTCGCGTTGTCTCTTCGAGTGACGGACCTTAGTGTAGGCAGAAGAAATTTTTAGCCGCGCCCGAGGCCCGGACCATCATCGCCGGAGAGCATTTTTTCGTGCCCAGACGCGTAAAAGATTTCATCGATATCAGTGAGTACACCTCGCTCGACGATCTGATCCGCTATCTGAAGACGATCCGCGACAATATGCCGCCCGATCATCAGGCCGAGCTCAAGATCCGCGGCGACGATGTGTTCGGCCGACGGCTGACGATCAGCTATTTTCGCGAGCAGACTCCGGAAGAAGTCGAGATCGAATCCAAATATGCGCCCGGCGATGCCGACGGCGAGAGCATCGAGCAGCTGCGTCGAAAGCTCGATGACGTTCCGTTCAAGCTCGGCAAGGCGAAGAACGGCTAGCTCATGGAAAACCGCAGCCCGGCCGTTCGTCATTCCAACCAGCCATGGGCTTCGCCGTCGCAGCCCCGTAATCTCGCCTGACCGTTCGCGAATGCCCGCGGTCTTGAGATACTAGCTGGGTTCGAATTCGAAGCGAACTTCACTTCCATAGGCAATTGCCCCCCGCCAATTGCAGTCGCCATGGCACAGCTGCGTTCCAGCGGCGTTGGCGCAGCCATGGCGAGCACGAAGACGAAAGCCAGGAGCGGCGAGCAGAAGAAAAAATCTGCTTTCGCCAATTGGCGCACCTGGCTGCTCGCGCTTCTGCTCATTGCCGGCGTCGTCGTCGCGGTGCTGCACTGGGGTGACGTCAAGAAGTTCGCCGACCTCGTTACCCATTCAAAGCCCTTGTGGTTGATCGCTGCTGGCAGCGGCGCAGCTTCTGACTTATGTCGCGCTCGCGATCGAATGGGCGCTGGTTCTGCGCGCGGGCAATTGCCGGGCGCCGTTCGCCAAGCTGATGGGCCTGACCGTTTCGAAGCATTTCGCCGACCAGATGGTCCCGACCGCTGGAATGAGCGGAAACGTCGTCGTCGTCGACCGCCTGCAGGCGATCGGAGCCTCGCGCGCCGTCGCGCTTGCGGCGCTGATCATGACGATCATCGGATATTATGCCTCCTACGGCGTCGTCTCCTTCATCACCCTCGTTCTGCTGTGGTGGCATGGCCATGCGAGCTGGGTGTCGATCGGCCTCATCAGCGCGTCGCTCGGACTTTCCGCGGCGGTTCCGGCTCTGGCGCTCTGGCTCCACAAGAAGGGCGCGAAAGCGATCCCCGGCTGGCTTCGCCGCGATCCGCACGGTTTGCGAGCTGTTCGAGATGATCAAGGAGGCGCCGGCGCGGCTGGTCCGGAGCGAACGCCTGACCGGCAAGCTACCTTGCTCAATGGCGCGGTGTTCGCGCTCGACGGACTGACGATGCAGTTCTGCCTGTTCGCGCTCGGAGTGCACGTTCCGTTCAGCGCCGCGTTCAGCGCCTTCATCCTCGCATCGATCGTCGTCACGCTGGGACCGATTCCGATGGGGCTCGGCTCGTTCGAAGCGGTCTCAATCGGAATGCTTCGCGTCGGCGGAGTGCCGTTCGAGGCGGCGCTTTCAGCGACCTTCCTGTTCCGCGGCTACACGCTCTGGGTGCCCCTTCTGCCGGGAATGTTCGCAGCCCGGCGACAGCTCAAGAAGAAGAAAAAGACGAAAAAGCGCTAGGTATCGCGGATGACTGTTTCTTCGACCCAATGGGCATAGTTTCCGAAGATCTTGTCGATGGGCCAGGAAACGACACAGGGCACTTCATAGCTGTGGAGCGCCGCAATCCGCTCGATCAGCGCATCGCTCCGCCAGTGGTGGGTCTTGAAGATGGCCGCGACTTCGTCCGCCGTCTCGATGGCACCCTTCCACCGGTAGATCGAGCGGACGGTCCAAGGATATTGACGCACGCTGCCAGCTGCTCCTCGACGACGCCCGGCCGATGAGCTCGGCTTCATCGGCGCTGGCGAACACCGCGTAAATGGAGACGATGCTCATTGGCGCTGCCTTCCAAGTTCATGGGCTCCCCAGACCGTCGCTGCGACGAGGAGGGCGCCGTTGGCCTGGTGAAGGACCGCTAGCCAGATCGCGATTCCGGACAAGACGGTCAGGATCCCGAGGATGATCTGGGTGCCGAAAGCCGAGTGGATCGCGATCGAGGCAGCGCCTCGCGTCTCCAAGCTTCTTCACTTTTCGAGCGAGCACAACGAGCACCGCGACCACCACCCACGCCCACCAGCGATGCATGAAATGCAAAAGGTAGAGATCGTGGGTCATCGCGAAGCCCACGCCGCTCGACCAGTCGATCCCTTCCGGAACGAAACGGCCGTTCATCCCCGGCCAGCTGTTGGAAACATAGCCGGCACGAAATCCCGCCACCCACGCGCCGAGCATCAGCTGGACGAAAAGGACGGCAAGTGCAGCCGCTCCCCACAAGGTCATGCGCGCCGGGCGCGCCTTTGCGTCACGAAGGTCGAGCGCGGTCCAGATGAGCGCTGAAAAAAGGAACAAGGCGAACAGCAGGTGCGCCGAGAGGCGATAGGGGCTGACTTCGGTTCGACCTTCGAGCCCCGAGACGACCATGAACCATCCGATCGCGCCCTGGAGGCCGCCAAGGATGAAGAGCGCGACCAGGCGCAAGCCATAACCCTTGGGAACCTGGCGCTTCACCGCCAGCCAGCCGACTCCGACCAGGAAGACGATCCCGATGATCCGACCGAGCAGTCGGTGGATCCATTCCCAGAAGAAGATGAACTTGAAGCCGGACAGGGTCATTCCGGCCGGTCCAGCGACTTCGATATATTGCGGCGTCCGCTTGTAGAGCTCGAATTCGTGAACCCAATCGGCCTTTCCTAGCGGCGGGACCGCGCCGACCACCGGCTGCCACTGGGTGATCGAAAGGCCGCTTTCGGTCAGCCGTGTGATTCCGCCGACGACGACCATCAGGAACACCATGCCAGCGACAATGAGCAGAAGGTTCGAGAGCGCTCTGAACTTGTATCTCTCGGGAGAAGGCGATGCGGCAACGGTAGACATAAGATGAGGGGACTATGCGCGAGCGGGCCAGCGCGGGGCAAGGGCGCGAGCTGATTGCCGATGATATATTGTATCTTTGCTGTTACCGGACTATGGACCAGTTCGCATGGCAACCAGACCGATCTCGAATAACCGGCTCGACCGGATTGCAGTGGGAATTTCCGGTCTTTGCGCCGTGCATTGCGTCGCTACGGCGGTGTTGCTCGGCCTTCTCGCCTCGGCCGGAGGAAATCCTTGGCAATCCGATCATCCATGAGGTTGGGCTAAGCCTCGCAATGGTCGTCGGAGCGGTCGCGCTTGGCGGCGGAATCCGCGAGCATGGGTTTGTTCTTCCGGCTCTCGTCGGCGTAGTCGGTCTCGCGATCATGGGATTTGCGATGAGCCTTCATGAGGGCGGCTACGAGCCGGCAGTCACGATCCTCGGCGTCTCGGTGCTCGCGCTCGGCCACCGATTGAACATGATGGCGAAGCACGACAGCATCTGATTTCCTTGTCCCGGAAGTGACCCCGGGCTATCTCCTTTGCGTAACGACATGGCCCGTCACGATCATCAGCTTCACGAAGGCGCATCGCTCCGTAGCGCAGCGCGTGATCGGCTGACCAAGCAGGGCGAGCAATGGACCGGAATGCGCGCAGCGGTTTTCGATTCGCTCGCCAAGTTCAAGAAGCCGGCTAGCGCTTATGACGTTGCCGAAGCGGTCTCCAGGGCCGAAGGGCGCCGGGTCGCTGCCAACAGCGTCTATCGGATCCTCGACCTCTTCGTCGGCGCGAACCTTGCCCGCCGGGTCGAGAGCGCCAATGCCTATATCGCGAACAAGCATCCCGAATGTTTGCACGACTGCATTTTCCTCATCTGCGACAGCTGCGGCCAGACCGTCCACATCGACGATGACACATTGTCGGGAAGCGTCCGCAAGGCAGCTGCGAACGCCGGCTTCTCGGCGCGCCGTCCAGTGATCGAAGTCCGCGGCAAGTGTGCCGATTGCGACTGAGCCTGCACCTGAGCATTTGCTGAGCAATCGCTGAAATCATCCGCTGCGCGGCACGTCTTGATGACATTATAGCGACTTACGGGTAGGCACCGGGGCGATGAGCGATCGCCCCGAAACCCCCTTGCTGGACACGGTCCTGTTCCCGGCCGACATTCGCAAGCTCGACAAGGAGCAGCTTCCACAGCTTACGGACGAGTTGAGACGGGAGACGATCTCAGCCGTCTCGGTGACCGGCGGCCATCTTGGCGCCGGCCTCGGCGTCGTCGAGCTCACGGTCGCTCTCCATTATGTATTCGACACCCCTCACGACAAGCTCGTTTGGGACGTCGGGCACCAGGCTTATCCGCACAAGATCGTCACCGGCCGGCGCGACCGGATCCGAACTCTTCGTCAGGGCGCAGGGCTGAGCGGCTTCACCAGGCGCAGTGAGAGCGAATTCGACCCGTTCGGGGCGGCGCACAGCTCGACCTCGATCTCGGCAGCGCTCGGGTTCGCCATCGCCAACAAGCTCTCGGACGACCCGGGCAAGGCGATTGCCGTCATCGGGGACGGGGCTCTTTCTGCCGGAATGGCCTATGAGGCGATGAACAACGCCGCTGCAGCGGGCAACCGGCTGATCGTAATCCTCAACGACAATGACATGTCGATCGCGCCCCCCGTCGGAAGCCTTCGCAACAGCCTCGCTCGACTGGTCTCGTCGAGCAAATATCTCGGTCCGCGCAAGGTCGCACAGAAGATCGCCCGGATGATGCCCGACGCGATCCACGACTGGGCTCGAAAGGCCGAGGAATATACGCGCGGCTGGATGACCGGCGGAACGCTCTTCGAGGAGCTCGGCTTTTACTATGTCGGCCCCGTCGACGGCCACAACGTCGAAGCACTGGTGGAGGTGCTCGAGAACGTCCGCGACGCCGAGGTTGGTCCGATGCTGGTCCACGTCGTCACCAAGAAGGGCAAGGGCTATGCGCCCGCCGAAAATGCCGCCGACAAATATCATGGAGTGGTCAAGTTCGACGTCGTCTCGGGCGTTCAGGCGAAGAGCCCCGGGGGTCCGCCGAGCTATACCAGCGTCTATGCCCAAGCGCTGACGAAAGAGATGGAGCGCGACGAGAAGGTCGTGGCGATCACTGCGGCGATGCCGTCAGGGACCGGCCTCGACAAGGTCGCCGAGAAATTCCCCGACCGAACGTTCGATGTCGGAATTGCCGAGCAGCATGCGGTAACCTTCGCGGCCGGTCTCGCTGCGCACGGCTACAAACCATTTGCGACCATTTACTCGACCTTCCTTCAGCGCGCCTACGACCAGGTCGTTCATGATGTCGCGATCCAGAACCTGCCGGTGCGTTTCGCAATGGACCGTGCCGGCCTGGTCGGCGCGGACGGAGCAACGCACGCGGGGTCATTCGATCTCGCTTTTCTTTGCACGCTTCCAAACTTCGTCGTGATGGCCGCAGCGGACGAGGCCGAGCTTTGCCACATGGTCCACACCATGGTGACGCATGACAGCAGCCCGATCGCGGTTCGATATCCGCGCGGCGAGGGTCGAGGGATAGAGCTACCGGAACAACCGCTGGCGCTCGAGATCGGCAAGGGCCGGATCATTCGCGAGGGCAAGAAGGTCGCGATTCTCTCGCTCGGAACGCGGCTCGCCGAAGCGGAGAAAGCGGCCGACCAGCTCGACGCGATGGGTCTGTCGACGACCCTGGCGGACCTTCGCTTCGCAAAGCCGCTCGACAGCGAGCTGATCCGGAAGCTCCTGACTTCGCACGAGGTTGCAGTGACCGTCGAGGAAGCCTCGATCGGCGGCCTCGGCGCTCATGTGCTGACGCTGGCGAGGGACGAGGGACTGGCTGATGCGGGCCTCAAGATCCGCACGATGCGTCTGCCGGACAGCTTCCAGGATCACGACAAGCCCGAAAAGCAATATGACGAGGCGCGCCTCAACGCTCCGCACATCGTCGAGACCGTTCTCAAAGCGCTTCGAGTCAACAGCGCGGGCGTCGAGGAGGTTCGGGCGTAGCGAAGGTCCGCGCAGACCAGCTGCTGGTGAGCCGGGCATTGGCAGAAAGCCGAAGCCGGGCTCAGGCGCTGATCATGGCGGGAGCCGTCTACAGCGGTGAGAAGAAGCTCGCCAAGGCCGGCGAAATGCTTGCTGAAGATGCGGCGCTGGAGGTTCGCGGCAAGGATCATCCGTGGGTCTCGCGGGGCGGGATCAAGCTTGATCATGGGCTGACGCATTTTGGGTTCGACGTGACGAGCCTGGTTGCGCTGGACGTGGGCAGCTCGACCGGCGGGTTCACGGACGTGCTGCTCTTTCGAGGGGCCTCGAAGGTCTATGCAGTCGATGTCGGAACCAACCAGCTTGCGTGGAAGCTTCGACAGGACCCCCGCGTCGTCGTTCATGAGCAGACCAACGCCCGCACTCTTAATGGGAATATCATTCCCGAGCCGGTCGACATCGTCGTTTGTGACGCAAGCTTCATCGGTCTTGCCAAGGTGCTTGCGGCATCGTTGAAGCTCGCGAGAACAGGAGCGATGCTCGTCGCGCTCATCAAGCCGCAATTCGAGGCAGGCCGCGAGGAGGTCGGGAAGGGCGGCGTTGTTCGCGATTCCGAAGTTCACGCTCGGGTCTGCGCCGAGGCTCGAACCTGGGTCGAATCCGAGGGTTGGACCGTATTGGATGTCACTCCGAGCCCGATCACCGGGCCTGAAGGCAATGTCGAATTCCTGCTGGGTGCGGTCAAGAATGGCTGAGTTGAAAGAACGTTCGAGCTTCTGGAAGATGGCGCTGGTGGCGATCATCGCGATCGAGCTTCTCGGCGGCCTCAGCGGCTGGGTGTCGAACAGCGGCTTTGGAAATGCCTGGTTTGACGCTCTTCAAAAGCCGTTCTTCATGCCTCCCGGCTGGGCGTTCGGCGTGGTCTGGCCGATCCTTTACGCGCTTCTTGGTGTTTCATTAGCGATGGTCCTTGCCGAGCCGCCCTCCGACCGGCGGCGAATGGCGCTGATCCTCTTCACTCTTCAGCTCGCTCTCAACCTTGGATGGTCGCCGATCTTTTTCGAAGGCCACGACATGGTGCTCGCGAAGTGGGTGATCTTCCTCATGGCCGCGATCGCTGCTGCCGCTGCTCGACAGTTCCTCAAACTGCGCCGCCCGGCCGGGCTCTTACTGATGCCCTATCTCGCCTGGCTCGTCTTCGCAGCAACGCTTAATTCCACGATCGAGGCGCTCAACCCGGCCGCTGGCACGTCGCTGCTGTCGCTAAAAAACTGGGGATAGCTGATGGACTTGGGGATAGCTCCGGGCCTCAGGGTGGCGAAATCCGGGCCGAGACCCTATTTCCGCGCCGAAAGGGAGGAATTTTAGATGCAGTCCGAGAACAAGATGTTCGACGACTTCGTAAAGATGGTGAACGGGTTTGCCGGGACCTTTGCAGGCATGGGCCGCGAGGCCGAGGCGGGCGCTCGCGAGAAGTTCAAGGACTGGATGGGCGGCGCGGACTTCGTCGGCCGTGACGAGTTCGAGGCAGTGAAGGCCATGGCGGCCGCGGCTCGCGATGAGAATGAAGCCCTTAGAGCGCGCATCTCTACGCTCGAGGCAAGGCTGGAAGAGCCTGCCGCCAGCACCGCGAAGCGCGGCGCCAAGAAGGCCGGCCCGGGAGCGTGAACCTGAGCGAAGAAGAAACCCAGGACGAGCGCGACGATGGCGCGCCGATCGAGGTCCTCGAGCAATATTTTGAGGCTCGCGGCTGGGCGTGCGAGCGTACTGCCGAGGGCGAGATCGTCGCCTCGGCCACCGGGAGCTGGGCTCAATATGAGCTCCGCGGCGTGTGGCGACCCGAAGACCAGGTTCTCCAGTTCCTCGCCTTTCCCGACATCAAGGTTGCTTCTGACAAGCGCACGGCGATCTATGAATCTCTGAGCCTCATGAACGAGCAGCTGTGGCTCGGCCATTTCGAGATGTGGTCGGGCTCCGGCCTCGTCGTGTTTCGCCATTCGACGATCCTCGACAATGACGGTCTCAGTCTCGAGCAAGCCGAGGCGATCGCCGAAGCCGCGGTCGAGGAGTGCGAGCGCTTCTATCCAGTCTTTCAATTCGTCCTTTGGGGCGGCAAGGCGCCAAGCGAAGCGATCGCCGCGGCCCTCATCGACACCCACGGAGAAGCATGAACGAAACGCTGAAGATCCCGCAGCCCACCTGGTTCGTCGGCTGCGGCAATATGGGTCGCGCAATTCTCGATGGATGGCGCATGGGTGGTCTCGACCTGTCGGCGGTGACGGTGATCCGTCCGAGCGGGGAAGCGATCGAGGGCGCTCGGGTCGTTACATCCCTGGGCGAGGCTGGGCCCGCTCCCAAGCTTGTGGTGCTCGCGATCAAGCCGCAGAAGCTGGTCGAAGTCGCCGGCGAGCTTCGGCAGCATCTTTCTCCTCAGACGATCATCCTGTCGATCCTGGCGGGAGTCGAGATCGCCACGCTCAAGGGCTATTTCCCCGAAGCGGGCGGCATCATGCGGGCGATGCCGAACCTCCCGGTTGCGGTCCGTCGAGGAGTGACCGGTCTCGTCGGCGAAGCTGGCGATTGGCGTCTCAAGCAGCAGATTGGCGATCTGTTCGTGGCCCTGGGCTACGCGATGTGGATGGCCGACGAGCAAAAGCTCGCGGCATTGGGCTCGGTCGCTGGCGCTGGCCCGGCCTATGTCGCTCGCTTCATCGCGGCCCTCGCGAAAGCGGGTATGAGACGCGGCCTCAGCGAGGAAATCGCCGCGACGATCGCGGCCGAAACCGTGTTCGGAACGGCGTGGATGGCGGTGGCTTCGGGCGAGAGCATGGACTCGGTTGCAAAGCGGGTCGCAAGCCCCAGGGGAACGACGCAGGCCGGCCTCGATTTGCTCGACCGAGAGGGTGTTTTCGACGCGCTTATCGCAGCGACGATCGACGCTGCGGCGCGGCGCGGAGCGGAGCTCGCAGAAGAGGCGAAGGGCGCTTCGCTTGCCGAGACAGAGCGCCTGCACTAGGCGCTTAAGCCCGAAGGGGCTTTGATGATCGGCGAAGTGTTCGAAACGGAAAAAAATACCAAGGCGATCCCGTTCGAGCGGAGCTCGAAGCCGGTCCCCGTCGACGAGCGCGCACGCCTCCTGTCCGATCCGGGTTTCGGGCGGGTGTTCACGGATCACATGGCGATCGTCGAATATGATGAGGATCGGGGATGGCATAACGAGCGGATCACCCCGCGCCATCCGTTCAAGATGGATCCGGCTTCGCCGGTGCTCCACTACGCCCAGGAAATCTTCGAAGGGATGAAAGCCTATCACCGTACCAAGGATGGTGCGGCGCTGTTCCGACCCGAAGCCAATGCGCAACGCTTTGCGAAGTCCGCGATCCGCCTGGCGATGCCGCCTTTGCCGGAAGATATGTTCCTCAATACCGTCCGGGCGCTGGTTCGCGCCGACCGCGAATGGATTCCTGATACGGACGAAGGCTCGCTCTATCTTCGTCCCTTCATGATTGCGAACGGGTCGTTTCTTGGGATGCGGCCTTCGACCCAGTTCATCTATGCCGTCATCGCGTCTTCGGTCGCCTCCTATTTCAAGAAGGACTCGCCGAGCATCTCGCTGTGGGTGACCCGCGATTATGTCCGCGCCGCTCCAGGCGGCACCGGCGAGGCGAAATGCGGCGGCAATTATGCGGGCAGTCTCATCGCCCAGGCTGAAGCGCTGAGCGAGGGATGCGATCAGGCTCTTTTCCTCAATTCCACCCATCGCCGCTGGATCGAAGAGCTTGGAGGCATGAACATCTTTTTCGTGTTCGCCGATGGTTCGCTCCAGACCCCGCCGCTCGACGGCACGATCCTTCGCGGCGTGACCCGGGACTCGCTGGTCCGGCTAGCGCGGGACATGGGACTTGAAGTTCGTGAGGAAAATTATTCGATCGAGCAGCTGAAAGCCGATGCCGAGAGCGGCCGGCTGAGCGAAGCCTTTGCTTGCGGGACCGCGGCCGTCGTCACTCCAATCGGGAGAGTGAAAGGCAAGGACGGCGAGTTCACGATTGGCGGCCAGTCCATCGGCCCGCTGACGCTTCGGCTGCGCTCGGCGCTGGTCGATATCCAGCGGGGTGTCGCCCCCGACCCGTACGGCTGGGTCGAACACGTCTAATTTCGAATTTGAACAGCTGATCGCAACCGGATCATAAATTCTGTGGCGCTCTCGGTGCTTCGCAAGACCCGATTTTAGCCGAAGATCGAAAGGTCGAGCGGTTCGCTCGGTCCGAACCAGATCACGTGCCGCGTGTGGTCAGCAAGGTCATCTCCGGTTTCGGCGTGGGCAAAGATCGTCAGGCCATCCCGGTTCAAGGCGAGGAATTGAGCCACGTCTCCAAAGGCACCGCTCGGCACCGTTAGCTGCACGCTTCCGCGCGGGTGGGGGCCGACAGGGCGGAGGTGGAAATGGCCAACCGCGATTGCGAAGCGTGACTGTGCGGCCGCGGCCAGCGCTCTCGCGCGGTCTACCTCTTCTGGGTTATAATAGATGTGGGCGTGGAAATCGCGGATCAGGGGCTCGGCCATCGCCGCCCTATAGCGCCATCGCACTCCGAACCCTATCTGCCCTTCCAACGCGCTGCTTCGCGGCTATAAGCGCCGCTTCTCCCGCATTCGCGGGCGCCTGCTGGGGCGTCGCCAAGTGGTAAGGCACCGGTTTTTGGTACCGGCATTCGCAGGTTCAAATCCTGCCGCCCCAGCCAGTCAGCTGGCCTCTTCCAGCAAACGCACTTTTAGCCCCCTAGCCGGGGCCGGGCTCCTTTGTATCCTTATGGAATGAGCCGGGGCAACGTTCGACAGAACATCGAAGACGAGGTCGCCGTTCACATCCGGCACGCAGTTCTACGGCCGGAAGCTAACATTTCAGCAAATTCTCCTTGCGCCGCTTTTCTTCGTGAATGGCGCCGCCGGCACCGCCGCTCTGCGAGCGCGCCGCGACGTTCGCTGCAACCACAAGACCTCATGGCTGCTCCAGCACAAAGTCCGTGAATCCATGACCAGCTACTACGGAGCGGGGCAAGCTTCGCGGTGAGGTCGAAGCCGATACGACGGAGATCGGCGGAAAAGTCCGCAAAGCCAATCGGAAGGTGGATCGTAAGCGCCAGCCAAGGCAGAACATGGACAAAGTAACCCGGCTGTCCGTGCTTCGCGGGCGCGGCCGTGGCGGTCGCGTCGTACCGTTTCTCGGCAACGAAGCAGCTGCTTTGAGGGATCTTTGACCGCCGAAAACGTCGCTTGGCCAGCGCCAGCTGACAACCACACGTACGAGCTGGTTGGACCGTCATGAACCCCGACTTCGACAGCGAGCAGTAACGTAGCAGAAACAGTCAGCGAGCGTCGGCCTCGCGGGTCGGCAACTAAATGGGCACTTCACGCTCGAGCCACAGTTTCAGAGAGTGTTGAAGAAGTGAGCGGGCCCTCGTCGGCGTTAGGATCGGCCCTTCGTCTTCGTGCGGCTCCGCGTGCCTGTATGGCCTGGCAGACCTGTGAAGGGCCTCCCACTCAGTTTGCTCGACCTGGATGCGTCTGCAAAAATCCGCGCGCTGCTTGGGGCGGTTCTTTTTCGGGAAACTGCCGTGTGCCTTTTCGATCAATTCCATGACCATGTAGAGCTTAGTCAGGTCATCACCGGCTTCCGCGAGGATGTTTGTTGCCCGCTCGAAGCGAGGTTCTCGCTGCGATAGCTCGATTGCTCGGACGGACAATGGCCGCTGTGGTGGTCCGCCACCCCTTGCCGACAAGGTCACTGGAGAGATGATCACCTCTAAGGCAAGTGGCTCCGCGAGCATGACGAAGTGGTGGCTGTTGCCGTCCTCTGTCTGGATTGATCCCCATGATCGGATCGCTTTCAAACCAGGATCCAAAAGCGCGATGATCGTATTCGCCTTGCGACTGAACGCCTCTAGCTGTTCTCTCCACCGGTCATGGTCAGTTCCAAGCGCCAGTGGTTCACCCCAAAGCCAATGTAGATCCTCATCCCCCTCGAATGAGAGACCAGGGAAGGCTGACGCGAGGGATCTAGTCGCAGCTTCATCTGCCTCAAAAAGGGCCTTGATGATCATTGCTCATTGTCCTTCAACGATGGTATATGTGCGTTTAAGAGCACATAATCCACATTAAAGGTATCTTAAGAGTACATTTCTCTTGAAAGTTGCCAACGGTATATGTACGTTTAAGCGCACATTAAGTCGGATAAGGAGACCTTAAGGTGGTTGCAAGGAACTCTTTGAACGAAGCCCCGCCCTTCGAGGTGGAAGCCGAGATTCGGCACCTGGGTGCAGATCTTAGGACTGCTCGCCTCCGGCGCAATCTAACGCTCGACGACGTCGCCAATAAAATCGGCGTTGGCCGGCGTACGGTCTCGGACGCCGAACACGGCAAACCCACCACGACCGTAGTGACCTACGCCGCCCTACTCTGGGTCTACAATCTGCTCGACGGTTTTGGACAGCTGGCAGATCCAAGTCGTGACACTGAAGGCATGACGCTTGCGCGTTCCACAGAGCGTGCGCGCGCGCGCAGTTTGGAGTTGCTGGACAATGACTTCTGATCAGGGCGAGTGCTTCGTCTACATCACTCTTCCCGGCGAAGTGAAACCCGTGACGGCCGGCCGATACGTCCTCACCGCCAACAGGCGCGGTGAGCCGATCGGCCGGTTTGTCTACGGCCGATCGTACCTGGCTCGCGACGATAAGGTCGAAATCGATCCGATCGAACTCAAGCTCTCCGAGCGGACCTATGAAACTGTCCGTCTCAAAGGCGTCTTTGGCGCGCTCCGTGACGCTGGCCCTGATTACTGGGGTCGGCGAATCATCGAGAAGCATGTCGGAAAAGCAGAATTGTCAGAGCTGGACTACCTTCTGCATTCTGCAGACGATCGGGCGGGGGCACTTGGGTTCGGACTTAGCCAAACGCCTCCTGCACCTGTCCGGAAGTTCAACAAGACAATCGAGCTCGAGAAGCTTCAGCGCATCGCGGATGCGATAGTCGCCGACGAGCAGTTACCGGAGGATGACGCCAACGCCCAGATCGAGGAGCTGCTGCTTGTAGGCACGTCTATGGGCGGCGCCCGTCCAAAGGCTGTCGTTGAAGACGCGGACGGTCTCTGGCTAGCTAAATTCAATCGCAATGACGACCGGTGGAATAGCGCTCGGGTGGAGCATTCCATGTTGATGTTGGGCCGCGCGTGCGGCCTCGATGTGGCTTTCAGCAAGGTCGTCGAGGCATGCGGTCGCGACATTCTTCTCGTCAAGCGCTTCGATCGTACGAAGGCACCCAGCGGGTACACCCGGGCCCGGATGATCAGCGCTCTAACGCTCCTTGGCACAGAGGATAGCCACCGAGGCCGGGATCGTTGGTCCTATGTGCTGCTCACTGAAGAGTTGCGGAGGATCTCAGCGGATCCGAAGACTGATGCTCACGAACTGTTCCGTCGCATGGCCTTCAACGCGCTCATTTCGAACACTGATGATCATCCAAGGAACCACGCGATGTTGGCGCGTGGAAGGGACTGGCGACTGTCACCCGCTTACGACCTTACTCCTACCACGCCGATCAGCGTCGAACGACGAGATCTCGCGATGACAATAGGTGATGACGGCCGCCGCGCGACAGCCGACAATCTGCTGTCGCAAAGCCCTCGCTTCCTGTTGGACCGAGATGACGCGAAAGCAATGCTCGACGACATGGAAACCCGCGTAAAGGATACGTGGTACCACACCGCCCGAGCCCAGGGCGTGTCTGAGAAAGATTGTGAGCTTATCAGCGGCGCCTTTGCCTACCCCGGCTTTCACTTAGAGCCGCAGCCCGCTTGAGTTCGGGGACGCGGCTGCCCCGGCTGCTTGGAGTATGCTTTCGGGCTCTGAATTGCGATTTTCGCATATTTGCATGTGATGCAATTTGCATTTTTGCTAATGTGGGAGCGTTCGGCCGGGACGGTGGCGGAGCATCGGTTTGGATACCGACGCTCCGGTGACCCCAGAGGGCCCGGCCGAACTTTCCGCCCGACCCTGTGAAGAAGTGGAGCACCCGCCAGTCTGCGGGCCTGGCTGACCCTTACACCAGATCGAACCCCGCTCGGTAGGTTCATACACAGGCAGCACTGTGGAAAGCGGGGACGAGTAGCGCACACTATCTGGCGTTTTTGTTCGATCTTTGTTCCAGACGGTCTGTGAAGCGACTCACCGACGATCGGCTTACTGCAATGGCCCTAGACGCCTTAGAAGAGGTCGCGGCGCTGTGTCATCGGCAGGAAGTTCGACGCACGCGAGTTCTGGCCGTTGTTCTCGCTTTTCTCGCCAGCCGCGGCGGCGATCGCCAGCCATTCGATCAATTTTGGCGAGGCGTCGGAATTGCGCGAGAGCAGGAGCGCTGGGCCTACGTGAATTCAGCTCTAAACGGTATTTATGGAGTGGTCGGCTTCCAGCGCGACATGGGCGTCGTGAGCCGATATGCAAAAATCGCTCGGAACCAGTTCGCGGATGATCGCAAGGACGTAATTGTCGTCCGCGATAAACGAGAGGAGTGCGCCTGGCTGAAGTTCCTGATCGCCGGCGAGTGAGGAGGCCAATCGGTGAAATGCCGAGCAGCTAGTCTTTGGCTCGGCCGAAGTCAGGCGCCGCGGTGTCCTGACCCTGCTGGACAATATCTCGCCGTATCGCGCTCGTTCGGCTAAAAAGATTGAATAACGTCTCTGCGTCACCGAGCCTGATGGCCCGCTGGAGCAGCGAGAGATCCTCGCTGAAGCGCTGAAGCGTATCCAGGACGGCCTCGCGGTTGGCGAGGAAGATGTCCCGCCACATGACCGGCGACGATGCCGCAATCCGTGTGAAATCGCGGAACCCCCCCGCAGAATATTTGATGACCTCGCTTTGAGTGACCTGCTCGAGGTCCGATGCCGTCCCGACGATCGTAAAGGCGATGAGATGGGGGACATGGCTGGTCACTGCGAGCACCATGTCGTGGTGTTTGGGATCCATCACTTCCACCCTGGCGCCGAGAGCCTCCCAGAAGCGGCGGAGCCCCAGCACAGCCTCGCCATCTGCGGCAGCACCGGGGGTCAGGATGCACCAGCGGCCATGGAACAGTGCACCGAAACCTGCATCAGGCCCGCTATTTTCAGTACCCGCTACCGGATGGGCAGGTACTATGCGCACGCCAGGAAGGATCCGTTCGAAATCGGCACTCACGCTGGCTTTGGATGAGCCGACGTCGCTGACGATCGCGCCCGCCTTCAACGCGCCGGCGATGCTCTTTGCGGCTGCACCCATCGCTCCGACCGGAACGCACAGGATGATCAGGTCGGCATCAGCGACCGCCTCCAAGGGCGAGTGCGCAATCTCGGCCAGCCCAAGCTCTGCGGATCGGGACCGGACGCTCTCGTCCTTGTCGTAACCCTTGAGCTCGACTTCCGGCAGTCTTTCGCGAACGCCGCGCGCGATCGACGACCCGATCAAGCCTAGGCCGATGATCGCGATCTTCTCAAGTTTCTCCATAAAACTCGTTCCAATGGCTGCCGGATCGGGCGATTTGGGATCCCGCCGACCTTAAAAATGAAGTGGCTCCAATTGCCCAGATATGCGCGTGAGGCTAGGGACGTACGGTCATTTTTTCTCCGTAGGGATCCCAATTGCGCTATTCGACTGACGACCTTCGAATTCAGGAGATCAAGGAACTCGTGCCGCCGGCCCATCTGCTGCGCGAGTTCCCCGCAAGCGAGCGCGCGAGCAAGACAGTGTTCAACGCGCGCCTGGCGATCCACGAGATCCTGGCGGGGAAGGACGACCGGTTGCTGGTCGTCGTCGGGCCCTGCTCGATCCATGACCCCGCCGCCGCGCACGAATATGCATCGAGGTTGGTCGAGCAGCGGGAAGGGCTGAAATCGGCACTCGAGATCGTGATGCGGGTCTATTTCGAAAAGCCGAGGACCTCGGTGGGATGGAAGGGCCTCATCAACGATCCCGACCTTGATGGCAGCTTCCAGATCAACAAGGGCCTTCGAACGGCGCGCGAGCTGCTGCTCGACATCAACGATTTGGGTTTGCCAGCCGGGACCGAGTTCCTCGACATGATCACTCCGCAATATTTCGCGGATCTGATCTCGTGGGGGGCGATTGGCGCACGGACGACCGAATCCCAGGTGCACCGCGAACTCGCCTCCGGCCTCTCCTGCGCCGTCGGATTCAAAAATGGGACGGACGGAAACGTCCGGATCGCTTGCGATGCGATCAATGCGGCGAGCCGGTCGCACCATTTCTTGTCAGTCACCAAAGGTGGGCATTCGGCGATCGTTGCAACGGGCGGCAATGAGGATTGTCACGTGATCCTGCGCGGCGGGACTTCGCCCAACTATGATCGAACCAGCATCGATGCAGCGTGCTCGATCGCTTCGGCTGCTGCTGTCGATTGCCGGCTCATGGTCGATGCAAGTCATGGCAACAGCAGCAAGGATTTCCGCCTCCAGTCCGAGGTCGTTGCTGATGTGTCCCGGCAGATCGCCGCCGGCGAGCGCCGCATTTTCGGGATGATGATCGAGAGCAACCTCAAAGAAGGCAGGCAGGCGCTCGGCAATGGTCGAGAACTCACCTACGGCCAGAGCGTAACCGACCCCTGCCTGGGCTGGGATGACACAATCATCCTTCTGGACTGCCTGGCAAGCGCCGTTGGTCAGCGCCGCCAATTGGCAGCAAGGCTCGTTGAGGCCTAGCTCATTTTCGTTCTGATCGGCGGCCGTTGTTCGCCATAAGTGTTGTAATCAAGCCTATTGGAGCATGGTGCGCCGCATGATTGAGCCTGAGCAATGCAATTCCATGATCGAGGTTCGTTCTGGACTTGATCAACTCGACCAGGAGATTGCCGGCCTGCTGGCGAGGCGCTTCCGCTACATCGACGCTGCAGCGAGGATCAAGCAAAGGCGCGATCAAATCCGCGATGACGAACGCGTTGCTGTCGTGATTGAAGCTGTGCGATCCAGGGCTGCGGCTGCAGGGGCACCTGCGGAACTGATCGCCAAAGTCTATGAGAATTTGGTCGAGACGTCGATCGCATACGAGCTCGAGAAGTTCGATGCGCCTGACGACGGCTGACGCTTAGGCGTTTTTTTCAGGGTCTGCTCGACTTCTTCTTTGCTACCTTTGTTCGTCGGTCCGGCTTCCCGCGAGAGTGGGCGTTCTGTGGACGGCCGGATCGGGCAGTCTCCGGCGCTCGCGGCGGGGCCTGATCAATCACTAATCCATCATCCTCGTCCGCAATCGTCGCGCGGCGTAACGCCTTGATAAATCCGGGTGCTGCGCGCTCGGTCACCTCGAAGTAGCTTTCATTTGCGGCAACTCTGATCGCACCAATGTCATTGCGGCCGACGTGTCCGTAGCGGCAGATCAGCGGCAGCAGCCAGCGAGCTTCGGCATTGTGACGCCGCCCGGCGTTGATCCTGAACCAAATCGAGGCTTCGAATCCGGGGCGCGGTCCACTTTCACCGCTTTGCTCTCTTTTGCCCGTCGCGAGAATGTCTTCCGGTGCCGGGAGCCCGGCGCTGAGGGATCGGACAAGCGCTAAAGCGATGGACTGCGCAGGCAGGCGCGCCATCACCTCCGCTGCAAACTGCCTGTCTTCCTCATCGACTTCGATTGGCGCCTCTATCGTTTCAAGAAGACGTTGCCGGTCCTTCGAATGGATCTGCTCGGGCGTTGGAGGGTCGATCCATTCGGCCTCGATGCGTGCATTACGAAGCATCCTTTCCACCCTCGCGCGCTGGCGAAACGGCACGATCAGCGCGGCGATGCCCTTACGGCCTGCGCGGCCAGTCCGGCCGGAACGGTGCTGAAGCGCCTCGGCGTCGCGCGGAAGTTCAACGTGGATGACCAGGGAAACCGAGGGAAGATCGATGCCCCGGGCGGCAACGTCGGTCGCTACGCAGACCCGGGCCCGCTTGTCCCGAAGGCTCTGCAAGGCATTGTTTCGTTCGGCCTGGCTATGCTCACCGGATAAAGCGACCGCCTGGAAGCCACGCTCGGTGAGGCTGGCATGCAAGCGTCGAACCGCGTCCCGGGTGGCGCAGAACAGGATCGCGGTTTCGGCTTCGTGAAGCCGCAGGAGGTTGACCACGACATGCTCGATATCGGTCGGCGAGACAGCAACTGCCTTATAGGCGATGTCCGAATGGGCCTCGCGTTCGCCGACCGTTTCGATGCGCAGCGCATTCTTCTGGTAACGCCGAGCCATCGCCACGATGGGCCGCGGCATGGTCGCGGAGAACAGCAGGGTGCGCCGCTGCTCGGGCGTTGCATCGAGGATTTCCTCCAGTTCCTCGCGAAACCCCATGTCGAGCATCTCGTCCGCCTCGTCGAGTACTACGACCCGCAAAGCGGAAAGATCGAGCGCTCCCCGCTCGAGATGATCTCGGAGGCGACCGGGAGTCCCGACGACAATATGGGCGCCTCCTTGAAGGGCTCGGCGCTCCTTCATCGGATCCATTCCGCCGACGCAAGTCACGACGCGGGCCGCGGCCGCCGCGTAGAGCCACTGCAATTCGTTGCTGACCTGCATGGCAAGCTCACGAGTTGGCGTAATCACAAGACCAACCGGCTCACGGGTCCAGGTTGCGCGATCGCCCTTTAGTAACTGGTCGGCGATCGCAAGGCCGAAGGCTATTGTCTTGCCCGAGCCGGTCTTTGCAGAAACTATGAGGTCGCGACCCCGGGCTTCTTCCTTCACGACAGCCGACTGGACCGAGGTTAGCGTGTCATAGCCGCGCGCAGCCAGCGCTTGCGCGAGCGCGGCGTGAATGTTGGATTGTTGCATGGCGCGAGCGCCTACTCGCGATCGGTGTCGAGCGGTAGCCTAACCTGAGGTCGGCGAGGATAGCCCCATCAAGGTTCCGTTCCCTGGTCGCTCCAATCGCACAGTCCCACTGAGGCACATCCCTCGTGGACCGATTTGCAGCCGTAGCGGCTCGCTATTACGACCGGTGCAGTAAGAAGGGGCTCGCTCGGTGAAGGTTGCTGTCGTTGGTCTTGGTTATGTCGGTCTTCCGCTCGCCGTCGCACTGGCGCGCAAGCATGATGTCGTCGGCTTCGATATCAGCGCGAGGCGGGTCGCCGCGCTTCGCGAGGGTGTCGATGCAACCAATGAAATCGCTTCCGAAGAGCTGAAAGCCGTGGACCTCAAGCTTGCGGATGACCCTTCCGCCCTTGGCGGACGCGACATCTTCATCGTCACTGTGCCGACCCCGATCGACGAAGCGAACCGTCCCGACTTTACGGCTATGCTCAGCGCTTGCGCGCTTGTCGGCCCGGCGTTGTCGAGGGGATCGATCGTCGTGTTCGAAAGCACCGTATACCCAGGAGTAACCGAGGAAGTCTGCGCGCCGATGCTCGAACAAGCATCGGGGCTCAAGGCAGGGGTCGATTTCAAGCTCGGCTACAGCCCCGAGCGGATCAACCCCGGCGACAAGGAACACCCGATCGAGAAGATCACCAAGATCGTCGCCGGCCAGGATGCCGAGACCCTTGCCACGCTCGCCGACCTCTACGGCTCGATCATCGAGGCCGGCATTCACCAGGCGCCTTCGATCAAGGTCGCCGAGGCTGCGAAGGTGATCGAGAACACGCAGCGGGACCTCAACATCGCGCTGATGAACGAGATCGCGAAGATATGCCATTTGCTCGACATCCGAACGCGCGATGTGCTCGACGCCGCGGGGACCAAGTGGAACTTTCTGAAATTCCACCCGGGCCTCGTCGGCGGACACTGCATCGGCGTTGACCCATATTACCTCACCGCAAAGGCCGAGCAGCTCGGCTATCAGCCCGAGGTCATTCTCTCAGGGCGCCGCGTGAACGACGGGATGGGCGCCTATCTTGCACAGCGCGTGGTCAAGATGCTCGCTTCGAGCGGACGAGGGATGCGCAAGCCGCGGGTCGGGATCCTCGGCTTCACCTTCAAGGAGAACGTTCCCGACATCCGCAACTCGAAGGTTATCGATACCTATCGCGAGCTGCGGGAATTCGGGATCGAGCCGATCGTTCATGACGCTCGAGCGGAGCCGGAAGCGGTTCGCCACGAATATGGGGTCGAGCTAGCATCGCTCAACGACTTCACGGACCTCGATGCGCTGATCCTTGCGGTCGGGCACGAGGAATATCGCCCGCTCTTCTCCAAGATGAGCGACAGGATCCTGGAAGGCGGAGTGATCGCCGACGTCGGCTCGAGGCTCGACCCCTCGATGCTCCGCCCGGACATCCAATATTGGAGCCTCTAGATCGTGTGTCAGTCGTCTAATCAGCTAGGCTGAAAGCTCTAATTGAAAGCGAGACATCGTTTGCCGGGAGCACGGTTCAGTAGGTTTGAAACCTCTTTTCGCCGGTGCTTTCACGTTTGCTCGACCGCGCTTCGAGGCTGACCTATGCGCAACTGTCGATGAACCCGATCTACGAACGGATGAAGACCAGCGTCTTCGAGCGAATGTCGCTGCTCGCTGCCGAGCATGACGCTGTGAACCTTGGCCAGGGCTTTCCCGATTTCGGGTGGCCCCAAGAGATCCTCGATGCAGCCGCGCGAGCGCTGAAGGAAGGGTCGAACCAATATGCGCCGTCGCGAGGCCTTCCGGCGCTTCGTGAAGCTGTCGCAGGGCATTATCACCGGCATTTCGGGCAAGCGCTCGATCCAGGCCATGTCTGCGTGACCAGCGGGGCGACCGAGGCGCTGGGTTCCGCAATCCTTGCAGCGGTTGAGCCGGGCGATGAAGTGATCATCTTCACGCCCGCCTACGACAGCTATGCACCGATGATCCGAAGGGCAGGGGGAACCCCGATCGAGGTTGCGCTTCGCCCGCCCGAATGGCGGATCGACCTGGCCACGCTCCAGGCCGCGGTCAGCCCGAGGACGAGCACTATCCTGTTCAACAATCCGCAGAATCCAACGGGCAGACTGTTTGACTCAGCCGAGCTGGAGGCGGTCGCAACGGTCGCTCGCGAGCACGACCTGTTGGTCATCGCCGACGAGGTCTGGGAGCATGTCGTTCTGGACGGTTCACGCTTCGCTCCAATCGCGAAGTCTCGACGAAATGGCGAGTCGAACGATCAAGGTCGGGTCAGCCGGAAAGATTTTTTCGCTGACGGGCTGGAAGGTCGGGTGGATCGTCGCCGCGCCAGAACTCGCTGCCCTCGCGGCTCGAGCGCACCAGTTCCTGACTTTCTCGACGGCGCCGAACCTTCAGTCCGCTGTCGCTTACGGCCTCAGCGAAGGCGATTTGTGGCTTCAGCCGATGCGCGACCGCTTCCAGCATTCGCGCGACATGATGACCGAGGGGCTTAGGAGCAGCGGTTTCGTCGTCCTCGACGCCGAGGCAACCTATTTCCTCTGTGTCGATCTCGATGCTTCCGGAATCGGCGTTGACGATGAGCGTTTCGCCACATGCTCGGCGACGCGCGCGGGAGTTGCCGTGGTTCCAATTTCAGCCTTCGCGGAGATCGACCCGCCGCGGCATCTCGTTCGCCTGTGCTTTGGAAAGAAGGACGAGACGATCGAAGCCGGGGTCGCGGCTCTGGCAAAAGCGAAGGAGTTGCTGGCATGAGCCCTGCCAAGGACGCCGCCCAGCTGCTTCAGAATTTCGGTGTCCGATCCAGCGGGACCCTGGTCAGCTGTTCGCCGATCGACGGAGCCCCGATCGGGCGGGTGGCGATCGGCGACCCTGATCGCGCATGTGCTCGCGCGGCCCAGGCATTCCTTCACTGGCGGACGGTTGCGGCGCCAAGACGCGGTGAGCTGGTCAGGCTCTTGGGCGAGGAGCTTCGGCAAGCAAAGCCCGAGCTTGCCCGGATGGTTACCCTCGAGGCCGGCAAGATCATGGCCGAGAGCCTCGGCGAAGTGCAGGAGATGATCGACATCTGCGACTTCGCGGTGGGTCTCTCGCGCCAGCTTTATGGGCTCGACGATCGCGAGCGAGCGGCCAAACCACCGAATGATGGAGCAATGGCATCCGCTCGGGCCGGTGCTCGTGATCAGCGCCTTCAACTTTCCGGTGGCGGTGTGGGCGTGGAATTCGGCTCTGGCCCTGGTTTGTGGCGATCCGGTCGTCTGGAAGCCGAGCGAGAAGACGCCGCTGTGCGCGGAGCTTGTGATGCAGCTGGTCGGCCGCGCGCTCGAGAAGTTCGGAAGCGCGCCCGAAGGACTTGTCCAACTTGTCCAGGGCGAGCGAAACATTGGCGAAGCGCTGGTTGATGATCCTCGAATCGCGCTCGTTTCTGCGACCGGGTCAACGGCGATGGGCCGCGCGGTCGGTCCGCGTGTCGCGCTTCGTTTCGGCCGTGTGCTGCTCGAGCTTGGCGGCAACAATGCGACCATCGTCTGCCCCTCGGCCGATCTCGAGCTTGCGACGCGCGGAATATTGTTCTCGGCGGCCGGAACTGCCGGCCAGCGCTGCACCACGCTTCGGCGGCTGATCGTCCATGACAGCATTGCCGATGAGCTGGTCGGACGCCTGAGAAAGCTGTTGGGGCAAGTGAAGATTGGTGATCCGCGTCTTCAGGGCAATCTGATCGGTCCCTTGATCGATGAAGCCGCATTCGACGGCATGAGGAAGATCCTCGGCGAGACGACCGAGCGCGTTGATGGCGTTCCAGGCGGATATTATGTCCGGCCCGCAATCGTCGAACTTGGAAGCCAGGAAGGAACCGTTCTCAAGGAGACCTTCGCTCCAATTCTATACGTCCTTTGTTATCGCGAGCTCGATGAAGCCATCAGGCTGAACAACGAGGTCCCGCAGGGACTGTCGTCGTCGATCTTCACCAGGGATCTTGGCGAGGCTGAGCGGTTCATGTCGGCGGCGGGCTCCGACTGCGGGATCGCGAACGTCAATATCGGTCCTTCAGGAGCGGAGATCGGCGGCGCGTTCGGCGGCGAAAAAGAAACCGGCGGCGGCCGCGAGAGCGGATCCGATGCGTGGCGCGCCTATATGCGGCGCCAGACGAACACCATCAACTACGGCAGCGAACTGCCACTCGCCCAGGGAATTGAGTTCAACGTCGCGCCCTAAGCATCGACGAAGGGGCGTCCCTGAAGCGCTCTCCAGCGCGCGTACATGTCGCTGACGTGGCAGAGCTGCGGCTCGTCCCGGGTGGCGGTCTGATTTGCAACCGACGTCACGAAGACCATGTGCGAACCCCTGGGCTCACTATGGACGACCTCCAGCTCGCGAATTCCGAGTGCGTTGGAAAGCGTCGGAATTCCAAAGCCGGGTGAAGGATCGAGAGCAAATGGGAGGGCGTCCCAGTTTACGGACCTTTTCTTGTGGTGGGCGCCGAGCTCGTAAATCGCCGGCTTCATTGCAGCCGGTGCGCCCGCGGCAACGAATTGTCCGCTGTTTCGCATCAGCTCGACCGATGGGCTCGTCAGGCGCAGCGCGAGCAGAAATCGGTCGGCCCCGAGCGGTCCAACGAGATCCATCGGGAAGATGTTGCTCGCGTGTTCGTGGACAACGCTAATCAGATAGACCGGCCGTGGCATCATGTAGAAGACGTTCAGCGCCAGGAGATCAGCAAAGCTCATATGGAAGGCATGGGGGTCGCGAAGATTGCGCCGTGCCTGCTTCCACGCGAGCGCATATCGCCACGCCAGCAAGGGCGCTGGAACGCACCGCACGAACTTGCAGGTCGGCCGCAACAGCGTGATCCGGCTGCCAGAAAATTCCATTAATTCTGATGCTGTAGCGCTCAATTCTCCCAAGACTTGAGAGGTAGTGCGATCTTCCATTCGGATGGTCAGCTCAGTCGGCAGGCCCGCATCTTGAGAAGACGCGATTCCAAGGACAAGGGAACTCAATGAAATCGGGAACAGTCTCGTTGTGATGTCCTGTTCCGCTCCATCCGCCACGGCGAGAGCTCGAACAGGTTGCTGCTCCAGGGGCTTGATTGCGACCGCACGGTGGCGGAGCGACTTTCCGAACAGCAATGAAGTGAGCAGCTGCTTCATCGGCGAGAGAGCCCGACCAATTTGAAATGGCTGAAGCGGCCGAAACAGGAACGGTCCCTGGCTTCTGAAAAGTTGCTCGGAGCAAAATCGGGCGACGCCTGGCGAACGATCTGCTTGGGAGTCCATTGGTAGATCGTCCCCAACTCAGCGCTTTCATAACGCAAGGGTTCGTCGAACCGGGCCGTTAAGAGCGACTTCCAAAATGCCCTGGTCCTGAGGCTTGCCGAGCCCCGGGATTTTGGATCAAGATCAGCAATAGCCCTCCCTTTCGAAGCACTTTCGAGAGCAGCTCGAAAACGGGCTCAAGGTCCGGAATCGTGCTGAACACCGCGAAATTGCTGAGGACGGCATCGAAAGGCGCAAGATTTCGAAAGAACAGTCGAAGCCTCGCTTAGCGGTCCGCCAACCGCCATTACCGATCCTTCGTTGATCTGCGCGGAACAGCGTTGGCGAAGGACTGCCAACATCCCCTTGGAGGTATCGTAGGCGACAACCTTGTGGCCAAGCGAGGCGAAGTGCTCAGCATCGAGGCCGGTTCCGGCCCCAAAATCGAGGATTCGCGAAGACGATCGCAACACGCCATCCGCGCATCGCCAGAAGCATTCCCGAACGATCCGGTTGTAAACATTGTCGATCTCAGCGTCGTAGCCCGGCGCGATCGAGTTATAATGGTCGCTTGAATCCGGGCTCATGCCCCTTAGTCCGCGACTGTGGCGCATCGGTTTCGAGTTACGGCGTCTCCGGCTCTTGGCTCCAGAGGGCGAGTTTCTCCTCGGCCATCAGGGCCGGCCACCTGCGCCGAAATGACTGTTTCCAGGATTCCAGAGCTTCGGGTGGCATTGGCTCGGAAATGAGGTAGCCCTGAGCCTGATCGCAGCCGAGCTCGGTTAGGGTCCGCAGTTGACCGACCGTTTCCACCCCTTCCGCGGTCGCAATCAGCCCAAGACCGTGAGCAAGCTCGATGATCGAGCGAATGATGAGGCGGCTGTCACGCGAGCGATCGACATCCATCACGAAGTTCTGGTCGAGCTTCACGTCGGTGAAGGGCAATTGGCGAAGCTGCATCAGAGACGAATATCCAGTGCCGAAATCATCGATTGCGAGACCGATCCCCTTGATCCTGAATCGCGTCAGCGTGTCCATCAGCTTGACGAGTGGCTGGGTAGCACCTTCCGTGAGTTCGAGTGCCAAGCGGTCTGTGGGCACGCCCAGGCCCCCACACATCCGCTCAACCAGATCGGGAAAATCGAGGTGCTGAAGGCTTAGCGCAGAGATATTGAGGGCAATCGCTGTGTCGATGCCTTCATCTCGCCACTGCAGCCATTGCCGAAGGATCGTTCGGAGGCCCCAAAGAGTGAGCTCGTCAATGAGGCCATGCTCTTCGGCGAGGGGAATGAAGCGCGACGGCTCGACCATTCCAAGGTCAGGATCTTCCCAGCGCATCAGGGCTTCGACACCAGCAAGCGATCCATCGGGAAGTCGCACCTTGGGCTGGTAGCGCATGTAGAGCCGCTGCTTCTTCAGCGCGCGACCGAGGCTGTGGATGAGATTGTCCTCCACCAGCGCGTCCATCGCTATAGCGTTGCCTTCACGCGGCTCAGCATTTCCTGGAGCACCTCGAACCGAACGGGCTTTTCAACGGGGCCGACCATCGTCAGTCCGAGCGCGTTTCCAAGGCGGAAGGCCGATTTGAGGATTTGTCGGTCGAAGCCGCTGACGATCAGGACCGGAGCTTCATAATCGTGATTCGCGAGGAACCGGATCAGCTCGACCCCGTCCATTCCCGGCATTCCAAGGTCGAGCGCGACCATCGCCGGGCGTTCGGACAGGAATTCGCTGCGGAATTCCTCATCGTCGACCGCGATCACCGCGTTGAAGCCGCTTTCCCGCGCCGCGCTCGCCAAGAACTCGGCGAGTGTCGGCTCGTCATCGATAAGCAGCAGCCGCGGCTGAGCCATTCAGCATCTCTCCCCGGAACTGCCTAAGCTGCAACCTCGCATCATTTCAACGCCAAGAAACGCTCTTTTAACCACGCTGTCCATAAAGTCTCATTTTGACGCGACTTACGCGCGTGATGAGGTGCTTTGGAAAACATGTTCACATCGCTCATCCGCAGAAAGGCGGCTGAACCCTCCGAGTCGGAGATGGACGCGGCGCTCGAATTCGACGACCGTTTCTCTCTCGACGACCGTTCCGCGGCCCGCCGAACGGCGCGACGACGAGCGCATTTCCGCCATGCTTCGGATCGGCAAGCTCGTCGACTCGGCCGGCAATCAGCAGCTCATTCGGATCAAGAACATGTCGGCGGGCGGGATCATGGCGATCGTCACTCGCGCTCCCGCGGTCGACGAGCAGGTTCAAGTCGAATTTTCGGGCCAGAAGATCCCGTCAACGATCGTCTGGACCCGCGACGAGATGGTCGGCTTCAAGTTCGACCAGAATGTTGATCTCGGTGAGCTGCTTGCCGGGCGCAAGCCGCGCCTCGGCTTCCGTGCGCGGCCTCCGCGGTTGGAGATTCCCTGCAAGGCCTCGGTCAAGGTCGGCAAGGTCTATTATACCGTCGACGTCCACGACATTTCGCTTGGCGGGATGAAGGTTGGACCGATCGACGAATATTGCGTCGCCAAGAAGGTCACCGTGGTCGTCGAAAGCTTGCGCCCGGTAAAAGGCGAGGTGCGGTGGTATTCGGACCGGCGGGCAGGCATTATCTTTGAACGACCGCTCGATTTCGACGAATTGTCCGAGTGGGTCGGCAAGCGGCTCGAGCTTGCTAGCCTGAAGGCGTCTTACCAAAAGAAGTGACGCGTCCTATGTCCTCTCCTCGAAAAAGCGAGGAACGGACAGATGGCAGATGAAATCGCGGTGCTCGCTGGCGGATGCTTCTGGTGCACAGAAGCGGTGTTCCTCGACGTTGCGGGAGTGAAATCGGTCGAAAGCGGCTATACTGGGGGCCATGTTCCAGATCCCAATTACAGGCAGGTGTGCGGTGGAGATACGGGCCACGCAGAAGCAATCCGGATCACTTTCGACCCCGAGCAGCTCAGCTACGACGATCTCCTGGACGTCTTCTTCGCGATCCACGACCCGACACAGCTCAATCGCCAGGGCAATGACGTTGGGACTTCAATATCGCTCTTCGATCTTCCCGCAGAACGAAAGCCAGGAGCGAAGTGGCCGTGACGCGATCGCGCGCGCCAACGTCACGCATCACGGAAGCGTTGTGACGACGATCGAACCGATGGGCGAATGGTGGCCCGCCGAGGATTATCACCAGGATTATTGGGCGGGCGAGGGTCAGCGCAATCCGTACTGCATCGCGACTATACCGCCGAAGCTCCAAAAGCTGAGGAAGAGCTTCCAGGCGCGTGTCAAATCGGCAACAGCCCAGGCCTAACCATCCAACTTCGTTCGAAAATCCTTGGAAGATCAATAATCGCGTGCGAAGCGATAGGTCTAACAGGGGAAGGGGCGGTTTCGGCCGTCCCTTTTTTTGCCTAGTCGCGGCGCGCTGCGGCTCGGCGAAGACGGTCGTTGATCGCTTTGCCGAGGCCATCTTCCGGAACAGGAGCAACCCCGATGCGCGGCATCGGCGACGCTTCGGCCTGATGGAGCAGATCGAACAATTTTGACGCAGCTTCGATGAGGTTGCCGTCGGGGCTGAGGTTCGAATCTCCTTCGATCGCCCCGAAGCCGATCAGATATTCTCCTTCACCAGCGGTGGTAGCAATCGAGCCGGACCGGCTTTGACGGCGCATAGTGGCTGGGAAGCTGCCCCGGTGCCTCGATCCGCCCTGCCGGTTCCAGTTGCGCATCGATCTCGACAGGCCCGGGCCGAAGCAGCCGAAGCTCACCACCGGTTGCCGCGACGATCGTGGATTTAATGCCCCGCTCGGTCGGTCCGCCATCGATGATGAGACTAATTCGTGTCCCGAGGCTCCTCACCACGTGCTCGGCCCGGGTCGGGCTGATCGAGCCGCTCATATTCGCGGAAGGGGCCGCAAGCGGCCTGTCCACGGCTCGCAACAGGGCCTGGATGGCCGGATGGGCGGGAATGCGAAGCCCAATGCTGGACAGACCCGCAGTCACTATCGAGGCGATTCCCGAATTAGGCTGAAGCGGTACCACCAGGGTCAAAGGCCCCGGCCAATGCGCTCTCGCGAGCGCGCGCGCTTCGGCAGAGAATTCGCCGATTGCCTCGGCGGCTTCGAAGTCCGGCACGTGCACGATCAGCGGATTGAAGCTGGGCCGTCCCTTGGCCTCGTAAATTCGGGCAACGGCGGCGCCGTTGGTCGCATCAGCGGCGAGGCCGTAAACGGTCTCGGTCGGGATTGCGACTGGCTCGCCCGCGAGGACCCGGCGAGCGGCCTCGGCAATCGTCTCGTCGTTGAACCGAAGAACCCGCGTCTCCATGAAAACGCAGCTAGTCTCTGTTCCTTTCAAGTTGAAGCACGGAGTGTTCGGAAGGCTTATCCGGGTGACGAGGAGAGTGTGCGCGTCGGCTTGGCATAGGACACGAAACTCTTACGGGGTCAGTTCCAAAGACGTGAAATATTCGGAATATAATTGACCATGTTCTATTTGTTCAAAATGGTGGTCAACCGGGTGATCGTAACTCCGGTGGCCGAAGCGGCCCAGCCGCAAAGCCGTAAAATGTCGTTTGATTACTGCAAACTGACACACGATCTAGAGATTCGAGCCCGTGCGGGAAGTTCAGGCCCGCTGACGCTCGAGCAGTTTCTCCGGGTCGATCCCGAGCCGCTGCATGCGGGCCAGGATCTGCGGCCATTCCTCTTGAAGGAAGCGGCTGCGCTCCGAATCGCTAAGGCGAGTTCGAGCTCCGGTGGCTACGAACATTCCGACGCCGCGCTTCACGACGATCAGCCCTTCATCCTGAAAACCTTGATAGGCTTTGGCAACGGTCAGCGGATTAGCCTGCTCCTCGGCCGCCAGCGCCCGCACGGATGGAAGCGGATCGCCGTCGGAATATTTGCCGGCGAGGATCGCATCGGCGATCGTCTCGCGGAGGCGGACGTAGACGGGCTTTTCGTGCTGGGTGCGAAGCGTCATGCTGTCATAATACAGCGTCTCGCATGAAATTCAACGCAAAAGAATCAAGGCCTTGCGGGCTGCCAGACCCTGCTAACCTCCGGTAGGCCCGGACGCTCTCGTTCCTCGAGCTCCCGCCCCGGATGGCCGATAAAGATGAAGCCCCCGATCCGCTCGCCGGGACCGCACAGCGAGCGGCGGACATGCTCGGAATATGTGCGCCAGCCCGTCACCCAGCCGGCGACATAGCCAAGAGCATGAGCCGCCGTCAGCAGGTTCATCGCTGCCGCGCCGCACGAAAGCTCCTGCTCGAAAGCGGGGATCTTGTGATCCTTCACCGGTGCCGAAACCAGAACGATGAGCTGTCCTGCATTATGGGCAAACTCACGCTCCTTTTCGTGCTTCGCCGTTAGAGCGCCAGGATCGTCCTTGGCGAGCGCCTCAAGGAGCACCGCTTCGAGCGCGTCGCGCTGGCCTTCTTCAACAATCACAAAGCGCCATGGAGTGAGCTTGCCGTGATCGGGAACTCGAGCGGCGATGGTGAGGATCTGATCGAGCTCAGCCGAAGTCGGGCCGGGACCGACCAACTCGCGTGGTTTCCCGGAGCGGCGCGTCTCGAGCAGCGAAAAGATCGATGAAAGGTCGTTGAGCATCGATGAAGGCAGATAGGACCGCAGCCGGCGCCCAACAATCCGCTTCACAAGCGGATTTTGCCCGTTACGGTCAGTGCAGAGCGCTTAACCGGCGCGAGGGGAGTTCATTTCATGGTCGATACGCCCGGTGCAGAAGCGCCGTCCTCGCCCGACATCACTCATGTCGATCCGTCGTCCGAGCAAAACTGGATGGGCCATCCTCGCCAGCTCGCACGGCTGTTCTCGGTGGAAATGTGGGAGCGGTTCGGCTTCTACGGAATGCGGGCGCTGCTCGTCCTCTACCTCGTCAAGCATTTCTTGCTTCAGCAATACCAGGCGAGCGGGATCGTCGGCGGCTATCTCAGCCTCGTCTATTTGACGCCCGTGATCGGCGGTTGGCTCGCCGATTATTATCTTGGCTCAAAGCGTTCGGTAAAATGGGGCGCGCTGGTGATGGCGGCCGGCTACCTCCTGCTGTGCTTCGGAGGCGACCAGGCCAAGCCATATGCGACGATCGGCGGACAGCGTTACGAAGTCCAGGTCGACCGCGGAGCATCGCTTCTCGATTCCACGGACACCAAGCAGTGGGTCGTCGCGAACGGACAACGGCTTCAGATCCACGGCATGGCGGACGGATCGGTCCAGCTCCTGGCGCAAAACGGCCAGGTTCAATCGACGGTCGCCAAGGACGATTTCCAACCGGGGGCGGAGAGGTCGCCATTCTACCTGACTTTGATGCTGTTCGCGCTGAGCCTGATCGTGATCGGCAACGGCTTTTTCAAACCGAATATTTCGACGATCGTCGGATCCCTCTACAAGCAGGGCGACCGACGACGAGATGCCGGATTTACGATCTTCTACATGGGCATCAATGTCGGCTCGATCGGTTCGCAGATCTTGTGCCCGATCTTTGCCAACTGGTTTGGCTGGTGGGCGGGCTTCGCGATCGTCGTCGTCGGCATGTTGATCGGCTATACGCTCATGCAATTCGATGGCGGCCGACTGGCGGGCTATGGCGAGCCGCCCGAACGCAGCGGACCGGATCGAGCGCCGCTGATCTACATCCTGTCGCTGCTCTCTGCACCGCTGTTCTGGCTCATTTTCCGCAACGTAATGAACACCCCGGAGGCGGCGACCGGGAGCGGCTTATGGGGTTACATCATCGCGACGCCTTTCCTCGGCAAGGTGCTGTTCGTGACGTTTCTTGCAGCAGTGGTCGGCATTCCGATCTGGTCCTGGAAGGTCGGAACCAGGGCGGAAGCCCAGATGATGCTGGCGGCGATTATCCTCGTCATCTTCAACGTCACCTTCTGGACCTTGTTCGAGCAGGCGGCTTCGTCTCTGACGCTGTTCGCCGATAGCAACACGACACTTCATTTGTTCGGCTTCTTCGTTTCTGCGCCGCAGACCCAGAACTTCAATCCGATCACCATCGTCATCTTCGCACCGATCCTTAGCTGGTTGTGGCTGTGGCTGGCGAAACGGGGGTGGGAGCCGTCGATCCAGGTGAAATTCGGGATCGCGCTGCTTCTCGTTGGACTTGGCTTCGTGATCCTCGCCTGGAGCAAGACGACAGCAGGAGCGGACGCCCGGGTCGCGTTGTGGTGGCTGGTGCTGACTTACTTTCTCCATTCGATCGCCGAACTTTGCATTTCCCCGGTCGGCCTCAGCATGATCACCAAGCTGTCGATCGCTCGGGTCGTCGGAATGATGATGGGAGTGTGGTTCCTGTCGATTTCGATCGGCGAATATCTAGCCGGCGCGGCGGCCCAGGCGGCTTCGGTGCAGACGGTCGGCGGCCAGGTCACCAACCCTCAACTCGCGCTCGAGAGCTACGCTCACACCTTCATGGTCGGCGGCGAAATGACGATGGCCGCGGGCGTGATCCTGCTCGTGATCTCTCCCTGGCTGCGCAAGCTGATGCACGGAGTGAATTGATTGCGCCGGGACAGCCTCGCGATCGCCGCGGCTTTCGTTCTCGCCGGCTGCGCTGCTTCTCAGCCCAAGCCCGAAGCGGCAGTTCACATCAACGAGGACCCGTATCCATCGACCTATGTCCGCTATCCGGGAGCTCCAACCGTCATCCGCCATGCCACCGTTTTCGACGGCGAGGGTGGTCGCATCGACAACGGCACCGTGGTTATCGCCGATGAAGTGATCAAGAATGTTGGCGGTGCGGACGTCCCGTCGCCTGCCGGAGCGATCGAGATCGACGGGACCGGCAAGTTTGTAAGCCCCGGAATCATCGACATCCACAGCCACCTTGGCGACTATGCCTCGCCCGGCGTCGATGCAAACTCCGACGGGAACGAGGCGACCGATCCGGTGCATCCGGACGTCTGGGCCGAACATAGCGTATGGCCGCAGGACCCGGGATTCAGTCGGGCGCTGGTCAACGGCGGAGTGACCAGTTTGCAGATCCTTCCAGGATCGGCCGATTTGTTCGGTGGACGCTCCGTCGTTCTGAAAAACGTTCCCGGCCGAACCGTCCAGGAGATGAAGTTCCCGGGCGCTCCTTACGGGCTCAAGATGGCATGCGGCGAAAATCCCAAACGCGTCTTCGGATCAAAGGGCACGATGCCGCAGACGCGAATGGGCAATATCGCGCTCGCCCGCGAGACCTGGATGAAGGCCGTGGCCTACAAGAAGAAGTGGGACGATTATTACGCCAAGGGCGGCGACATGCCGGAGCGCGACGCGTCGATGGATACTCTGAAGGGCGTTCTTGAGGGAAAGATCCTCGTCCAGAACCACTGCTACCGCGCCGACGAAATGGCCAACATGATCGATATGTCGAAGGAGTTTGGCTATCACATCGCCGCCTTCCATCACGCGGTCGAGGCTTACAAGATCGCCGACCTGCTTCGCGCCAACAACATCTGCGCGGTGATGTGGGCCGATTGGTACGGCTTCAAGATGGAGGCCTATGATGCAATCCCCCAGAATATCGCGCTGGTCCAGAATGCCGGTGCCTGCGCGATGGTCCATTCGGACGATCCGAACGGAATCCAGCGACTGAACCAGGCGGCCGCAAAGGCGCTGTCCGCCGGTCAGCGCGCTGGAATCTGCACTCTCTGAGGCGGTGGGATGGGAATGGCTCACGTCCAATCCGGCAAAAGCGCTCGGAATCTTCGACAAGACCGGAAGCCTGCGCGCGGGCAAGATGGCCGACGTGGTCCTGTGGAATGGCGACCCGTTCAGTGTTTATTCGCGGCCCGAGCGAGTGTGGATCGACGGCGCCGAAATGTATGACATGAACGATCCGCACAGGCGCCCGGTGAGCGATTTCGAACTTGGCCAGCCTGGCGAGGGAGACGTCAAATGATCGGCCGAGCTCTCGCCGCGCTGCTCCTTGCCGGCGCTTCGCCGCTAGCCGCCGAGACCTTTGCGATCAGCGGCGGAACACTTGCCCTTGGCGATGGCTCCCAGCCGATCCTGAACGGTATGGTCATCGTTCGCGACGGCCGGATCGTTGCCGCCGGAGATGTGCGAATGAAACTGCCTCAAGGAACGAGGGTCATCGACGCGACCGGCAAATGGGTCACTCCGGGGATCGTCGTCGGCTTCTCGCGCCTCGGCCTCTCCGACGTAGATGAAGGCGCCGAAGGCGCAAATGACGAGGAGGCGGACAAGGGGCCGTTCAACGCGGCGCTCGACATCGCTCCGGCAATCAACCCCAATTATACGCCGATCGCCGTGAACCGAACCGAAGGCGTGACCCGCGCCGTGGTCGCTCCGCGCGCAGCGAACAGTATTTTTACGGGCCAGGGCGCAGTGATCGACACTGGCGCCGACATGGAGCCGATCACGAAGAGGCGCGCCTTTCAGTTCGTCGAGCTTGGTCAGACGGGCGCCGAGCAAGCCGGAGGCTCGCGGCCGTCGGCCTACATACTCTTTCGAAACGCGCTTCGCGAGGCGGCCGAACTTGGCCGTTACAGCGCTCCTCGACGCTCGATCGAAGGCGGCAGCGTCAACAAGGAGCCCTCGGAAAAGAATCCCAACGAGTCCCGCCTCTATGGCCGCGGAGTGGATCGAAGCCATGACGTGCTCCTGACCCGCTTTGATGCAGCAGCACTGGTTCCCGTCCTGCAAGGTCGTCAGCCGCTCCTCGTCCATGTCGAACGAGCGAGCGACATCCTCAACGTGCTTGCGCTTGGACAGGAATTTCCAACCCTCAAACTGGTCCTGGTCGGAGCGAGCGAGGGCTGGCTGGTCGCCGATCGGATCGCACGCTCGGGCGTTCCGGTGATTGCTTCCGCTCTGAACGATCTCCCGGCAAGCTTCGAGCAGATCGCAGCAACCCAGTCCAACGTCGGCCGGATGAGCGCCGCCGGTGTAAAGCTGTCGCTCGGGATGATCGATGACGATGAGTCCCACAAGCCGTTCTACGAACGCGAATATGCAGGCAATCTCGTCGCTCTCGAGAAAGTCCCCGGGGCGACCGGTCTTAGCTGGGGCAATGCCTTTGCGATGATTACTTCACGACCGGCAGAAGCACTTGGCCTCGGCGGACAGATTGGCCGACTGGCGTCCGGCGAGCACGCCGATATCGTGATCTGGTCCGGCGACCCGCTCGAAGTCACGAGTGCTGCGGAGCAAGTCTTCATCGATGGCGTGAAGCAGCCGATGGAGACTCATCAGACGCGCCTGCTCGAACGCTATCGCGACCTTCAGCGGACGGATTTGCCAAAAGCCTATCGACCCTGATCGAATGTCCCATTTGCGTTTACCTGTGTCATTCTCGGGCGGTTCGACTGTGGGGATGACGAGCAAGCCCTCGACCGGCTAAACTGCACCAAATGACACGCAAATTCTTCGGAACGGACGGGATCCGCGGAACCACGAACGCGGAGCCTTTGACGGCCCAAACGGCGCTGTCGGTCGGAATGGCGGCCGGTGCGCACTTCCTGCGCGGTGACCACCGCCACCGGGTCGTCATCGGCAAGGACACGCGGCTTAGCGGCTATATGATGGAATCGGCGATGGTCGCCGGCTTCACAAGCGTCGGGATGGACGTCGTCCTGCTCGGCCCGATGCCGACGCCGGCAGTTGCGATGCTTACCCGCTCGATGCGTGCCGACCTTGGAGTCATGATCAGCGCATCCCACAATCCCTTCGCCGACAATGGCATCAAGCTATTCGGGCCCGATGGTTACAAGCTCAGCGATGACGTTGAACGAGCGATTGAAGAAAGGATGAAACGGGGTCCCAGACTTGCAAAGTCCGAACTCATCGGGCGCGCGCGCCGGATCGATGACGCCCGCGGCCGCTATGTCCAGTTCGCCAAGGACACTTTCCCGGAGGATTTGCGGCTCGACGGGGTGAAAGTCGTCCTCGATTGCGCCAACGGCGCCGCCTATCACGTCGCCCCGGACGCGCTTTGGGAGCTCGGGGCGGAAGTGATCGCGCTCGGAGTTAGCCCTGACGGTCTCAACATCAATGAGAGTTGCGGATCGACACATCCCAAGCTGATGCAGGAAACCGTGATTGCAACGGGCGCCCATATCGGCCTCGCGCTCGACGGCGACGCCGACCGGCTCATCGTCAGTGACGAAAAAGGGCGGATCGTCGACGGTGACCAGTTGATGGCCTTGATCGCGCTCGGTCTCCATCGCCGAGGTGAGCTCAAGGGCGACGGCATCGTCGCCACAATCATGTCCAACCTCGGCCTTGAGCGGAAGCTCGAGGAAGCTGGGTTGAAGCTTCTTCGGACCAAGGTTGGTGACCGCTATGTGCTTGAGGAAATGCGGGCGAAAGGCTGCAATGTCGGTGGCGAGCAATCAGGGCACATCATCCTTGCCGACCATGCGACGACCGGTGACGGTCTTGTCGCGGGCCTCCAGGTCCTCGCCGCGCTGGTCGAGGGGAGCGCTCCTGCAAGCGCGCTGCTCAATCAGTTCGAGCCGCTTCCGCAGCTCCTCAAGAACGTCCGTTTCAATGGGGCAGCCGAACCTTTAGAGACGGACAGTGTCCGAAAGCGCATTGCTGCCGCCGAAGCCGAACTCGAGGGTCATGGCCGACTGGTCATCCGCAAATCGGGTACCGAGCCGCTGATCCGGGTGATGGTCGAGGGCGACGACCCGCTGCTCGTCGAACGCGTGGTCGACGACATTTGCGACGCCGTCCGGGCGGCGGCGTGAACGCTTTCTTGGTGATTGTCAGCAACACCATCGAACGGTCAACATGGAAAACGCCCATCAACAGGACACTTCCAGTGTCGCACCAGCGGTTCTAACTCCGCGAGTCCTGATCATCGCGGGATCGGATTCCGGCGGTGGCGCTGGGATTCAGGCGGACATCAAGACGGTGACTCTGCTTGGCGGGCACCCGATGACCGCAATTACTGCGGTGACTGCCCAGAACACCGTCGCGATCTCCGCGATCCATCCGGTCCCTACCGAGATGGTCCTCGCTCAGATCGATGCCGTGGTTGAGGATATCGGCATTGATGCCGTCAAGATCGGCATGCTTGGAAGTGCCTTCACCGCCAATCAGGTTGCGGGGCGTCTATCGCGCCTCAAGGCTGAACTGCCGGCGCTGCCGATCGTCTTCGATCCAGTGATGGTTGCGACAAGCGGCGGCCAGCTCGCCGACGATGCGACGGTGACCGCCTTCGAAGCCCTGATGGATGTCGCGACGATCGTTACTCCCAACCTGCCCGAGCTAAAGCGGCTGACGATGGAAGAGGAGCCGGTCGCTGCCGCGCTCCACCTGGTCGGCAAGCACAATTGCGCGGTGCTGATCAAGGGTGGGCACGAAGCGGGCGACGCCATCGCCGACGCGCTCATCGAGGAAGACAATATGACCAGCTGGCAGGGCCAGCGGATCGAAACGACGAGCACTCACGGAACCGGCTGCACGCTCGCCAGCGCTATCGCTCTATTCCTCGCCAAGCGTTACCCTCTTGCTGATGCCGTCGCGAGAGCGCGCGAGTTCGTTCGGATCGCGCTCCTCGAGGCGCCGGGGCTCGGCCACGGCGAGGGGCCGATCGGTCATGCGGGGGTAAGGCTCGATGTCGGCTCCGGGCCGAGGCTCAACCAGGTGACAGTCACCGGGACGGACTATGCAAAATCGGTCGATTTCTATCGGCGCCTGGGGCTCGTCCAGATCGTCCACAGCCCCGAGAACGGTTACGCTCGCTTCGAGACGGTGGGCGGCGCCACGCTCTCCGTCCAGATCGACCCCGAAGAGACGATCAGCGCGACCACAGCAATCTACCTCGAGTGCGACGACCTTGAGCAACGAGTCCAGCAACTCGCTCGAATGGGAATCATTTTCGACCATCGTCCGCTCAACCAGCCGTGGATGTGGCGCGAAGCGAGGCTTCGCGATCCCGATGGCAACATCATCTTTCTCTACAATGCCGGTGAAGCACGGCGCTTTCCTCCGTGGCGGATGGAAGGATCGTTGAACCGGCACTGATCGGGTCCTCCGCTTCGCCTATCCACAGGAAAAAAGGCGGATTTCAGCTTTCACTGGAATGATGAAAAGATCTTCGGCTATTTTCTCAACTCGATGCCTCGGCGCTGTTCCTTCAAGCTTGAACTCGACTATCCCCAGCCCCTGGCCGGCGTCGACGAGGCCGGCTGCGCACCGCTCGCCGGACCGGTGGTCGCGGGCGCCTGCATCCTCGACCGCGAGAAATTTCCTCGTGGAATCGACGATTCGAAGAATATCCCGCTCGAAAAGCGCGAGGCGCTTTATGGCCGGCTGGTCAAGCAGGCGATCGCCTGGGGTGTAGGGATCGCCAGCGTCGAGGAAATCGACCGGCTCAACATCTATTGGGCGAAGATGCTGGCGATGACCCGGGCGGTCGAGGCGCTGGGGCTTTCACCGGCCTGGGTGCTCGTCGACGGAAACGCCCTTCCGAAGTGGCAAAGGCCATCGAAGGCGATCGTCGATGGAGATGCCAAGTGTCGTTCGATTGGCGCAGCCTCGATCCTCGCCAAAGTCACTCGCGACCGGATCATGGCCGATTTTGCACTCGAATATCCGGGCTATGGCTGGGAGCGGAACCGCGGATATGGAACGCCTGAACATTGGCGCGCTCTCCATTCGCTCGGGCCCACCCCACTTCATCGTCGGAGCTTCCCGAAGGTGCGCGCGGCGATCGAAAAAGACTCGTCGCCGGAGCTGGTTTTCGAAATTCGCGAAAATGAGTCCTCGGAGTCACACCCACCACAGCTTGAGGCTGTGGCAGTGGCTGTGACTCAAGATATTGTGGCGGAGCCGCGAACAGCCGCCTAGCTGTAGCCTTTTGGGACGACCCGTTAACCCTTGTTTGCTTGACCCTCGGTCCGGCCTGACTCACTTTCTCTGTCCAACAGAGGGGGCGAGTTACAGTCATGAATCTGATTGCCCGCATCGCGGAGCAGCCGGCATCGTTTCGCCTGGCGAAAGCGACCAAGACACAACTTCCGCTCGGTACCGTCCTGGAAGGCGACTGCGTCTCCGAAATGGCGCGCCTTCCCGACAAATCGGTCGACATGATCTTCGCCGATCCGCCCTACAATTTGCAGCTTGGCGGTGACCTGTTCCGGCCCGAAGGCAGTCGAGTCGATGCGGTCGACGACGAATGGGACAAGTTCGAGAGTCTTTCCGCCTATGACAATTTCACCCGCGACTGGCTCGAGCAGGCACGGAGGGTGCTGAAGGATGACGGCACGATCTGGGTGATCGGAAGCTATCATAATATCTACAGGGTCGGGACTTTGCTCCAGGACGCCGACTTCTGGATCCTCAACGATATCGTCTGGCGTAAGACCAATCCGATGCCGAATTTTCGCGGCACGCGCTTCACCAATGCTCATGAGACATTGATCTGGTGCGCCAAGGATGAGCGTGCTCGCTACACCTTTAATTATCGGGCAATGAAGGCTTTAAACGACGATCTTCAGATGCGATCTGACTGGCTGATGCCGATCTGTGCCGGCGCCGAGCGGGTCAAGGGCGAGGATGGGTCCAAAGCCCATCCGACCCAGAAGCCCGAAGCTTTGCTTTACCGGATCTTGCTGGCGTCCACGAAGCCTGGCGACGTTGTCCTCGATCCGTTCTTTGGCACGGGCACGACCGGCGCGGTCGCCCGAAGGCTTGGACGCCACTGGGTCGGGATCGAGCGCGAGCGCGCCTATTTGAAGGTAGCGCTTGAGCGGATTGCCTCGACCCTTCCGCTCGATGAAAGCGCGATGAAAACCGTTCCCGACAAGCGTGAGCAGCCGCGAGTCGCATTCGGGGTTCTGGTTGAAAGCGGAATGGTGCCCGCAGGAACAATTCTGGCCGATGCAAAGCGCCGCTGGACGGCGAGCGTTCGCGCCGACGGGTCGCTGGCTTCGGGCCTTCACTCAGGGTCGATCCACAAAGTCGGTGCGGCGCTTCAGGATACGCCTTCGTGCAATGGGTGGACTTTCTGGCATGTCGATGAAGGCGGGGCGCTGAAGGCGCTCGACGCCTTTCGGCAACAGCATCTCGCCGCGCTATAGCGCGGGGGATGAAGACGCTCCTCCGCCCGACCGCCCTCGTGGATTCACCGTTCGGCCACGATGGAAAGGTCGCGCGCCTTGCAGGCGGCATGAACTGGTTCGCGGCCGTCGAGCTGATCACGGTCGAGGAGAACCGGACAATCTCTACAGAACTCGTCCCTGTTCAAGGTCTTGAAGATCGTTTTGATGATGACATGGAACGGCAGTGGAATGCTCTGACATCGCCCCGAACGGCACTCCAGCTGGGTCAGCGGACGATTCGCCTAGATCAGCCACAGGTGATGGGAATCGTCAATGCGACTCCCGACAGTTTCTCGGACGGCGGTCGGTTCGTCGATGCAGGGGCCGCTGCCGAAGATGGCGCGAAAATGGCCGCGAGCGGGGCGGCGATCATTGACGTCGGAGGGGAATCGACCCGGCCCGGGGCAAAGCTTGTGTGGGAAGGCGATGAGATCGAGCGTTCGGTCCCGGTGATCCGGCAGCTCTCCTGCGGCGGAGTGGCGGTGTCGGTCGATACGCGCAAGGCTGACGTCATGACGGCGGCGCTGGAGGCCGGCGCACATATGATCAACGATGTCTCGGCCCTTACTTACGATGACCGCTCGGGAAGCGTCGTTGCCGCAGCCGGAGTGCCGGTGGTGCTGATGCATCACCAGGGCGCGCCTGAGAAAATGCAGGATGACCCGCGCTACGACGACGTGCTCGTCGAGGTCTATTTCTGGCTCGAAAAGAGGATTGCCGCAGCTGAGAAAGCCGGAATCAAGCGGGAGAAGATCCTGATCGATCCCGGTTTCGGCTTCGGCAAGAACGTCGGGCATAATCTCGAACTGATGAACGGCCTCTCGCTCTTCCATTCACTCGGTTGCCCGCTCGTCGTTGGTGCCAGTCGCAAGCGGACGATCGGCGCTCTGTCGGGCGAAGCTCCAAGCGACCGGCGTCTCGGCGGCAGCATTGCCTTTGCGCTCAAGGCGGCGGAGCAGGGCGCACAAATCCTGCGCGTCCACGACGTGTTTGAAACAATCCAGGCTTTGCGCATCTGGCGCGGCATGCGCGACCGGTCGCTGACTCCTCGGCTCAGCTAGAGTCGATTTCTCTTATGTTGAATCGCGGCACGCTTTGGGTGCCCGCCTGACAAGCTGCGCGTGCACATGTGGTGACTGAGGCGGCGCTCCGACATGGGCGCATGTAGCCTGCGGTCGGGATCGATGTGGGTGTGACGCGTCTCGCGACTCTTTCAACCGGGGAGGTCCTTTCCAATCCGCGCGAGGGCAAACGCCGCTCGCGGGCGATCGCCGCGGCAAGCCGGGCGCTGGCCCGCGCAAGGAAGGGCTCGAAGCGTCGCCGCCACTTCGGACTTCGCGTAGCGACCTAAAGGAGTGCGCTGTCGCGAGTCCGATTCCGGACGCCGTGCCGGTGATAGGGACGAATTTGCCGCTGAACCTCATGGCCGCGCTTGTAGCGGCCAGCAGTAGAAGCCTCTAGGCTGCGGTATCGATCCCGAGGTCGCCTAGTTTTCGGTAAAGGGTCGAACGGCCGATCCCCAGCCGCCGAGCGACCTCGCTCATGCGACCGCGATAATGGCCGATCGCCAGCCGAATGAGGTCGGCTTCGATCTCCTCGAGCTGGCGCAGATGACCGTCCGCCGAATAGAGCGTCACGCCCGGAGCGCCGGCAATCGCCTGCTCGCTCCGCACCTGGCTCAGAGTCGCAGTGACGTCGGTCCGGCGACCGGTGAAACGCGACTGGACCGCGATGTGCGGGAAATGCTCGGCGGTCAGCGAGCTTCCGTCACATTGCAAAGCGGCGCGAAACAGCACCCCGGCCATCTGCCTGACATTCCCGGGCCAGCCGTAGCGCATCAGGATGCTGAGCGCGTCATTGCCGATCGAGAGCGGCCTCAATTCGGCCTGCTCGGCGACTCGGGTGAGCAGGTGGCGAGCGAGGGCCGGGATATCTCCGCTTCGGTCGCGAAGCGGCGGCAGGACGACCGTGGTCGTCGCGATCCGCTCGGCCAGCCCCGGGTGAAAGTCCTCCGGAAGCTCGCGGCTGCCGGTCGCGATCACACGAACGTCAACCGAATAGCTGCCGTTGAGCCCGACAGGCCGAACCTCGCCGGTGGCGAGCATGCGGTCGAGACGTTCCTGGGTTTCGGCGGGCAGAGCCGCGATCTCGTCCAGTATCAGCGTTCCGCCGTCCGACTTCACGAGCTTGCCCGTCTTTGCTGCAAATGCGCCCGGAAACGCGCCCTTTTCGTGGCCGAACAGCTCGCTGTCGATAATATTTGCTGCGATCGCTTTGCAATCGAGCGTAATTAGAGGCCCCTTTGCACGAAGGCTTGCGGCGTGGATCGCTCGGGAAACGGTTTCCTTGCCTGTCCCGGGCTCGCCGAGGATCAAGAGCGGCAGGCGGTTGCGCGCGGACTTGGCGGCAACCGCAAGCGCCGCCCGGAATTCGGGAGCCGCGCCGACCAGCTGTTCGAGTTCGAGCGGCGGAGCCAGCTTCTCGGACACCGGCGCAAGCTCGCCCGAGGCACGCCGACGATCGGCGTTGGCGGCAAGCGCTTCGAGCAAGCGCTCGGGCGCGACCGGGCGAACGAGAAAATCGGATGCGCCAGCGCGCATCGCTTCGACCGCAATCGAGACCGTGTCGCCATGGGAGATGACGATCACCGGCAGGTTGGGCCGATGCTCACGAAGAACCTCGATCAGGTTCGGTCCCTGTTCGGCATCCCAGCTTCCAAGGATTGCGGCTCTGACCTCACGCCCATGCGGGCCCTGAAGGAGCGCCACGGCGAGTTCGCCATCGCCGGCGTTGACGACGCTCCACGCCGCGCGTGCGGCAATGGCTGCGATCAGTCGGCGCTCGTCGGCGTTCGCGTCCACGAGCAGGAGGGAGCGTGTTGGTTCTTCGCGCATTCTTTTCGTCTTTCGCGAAGACCCCTACACGGACATGAGTAAAAGGGGCCTTAAGGAGAAGCGATTTTTTACGGGGCTTGGGGAGTGCCGCCGGCCTTGTTATGGACGCGGCCAATCTATTCGCATCGAAGGGGTAAATGATGGCCGAAGAGGAGCCTTTGCTCGTGAGTCCGCCGACGCAGGATGTTGCGTTCCACGTGCACGACTACGCGCGCTTCACGAGAATGATGAAGTGGGGAGCGATCACCTGCCTCATCATCGGCCTCGTCTCGCTCATCCTGATCAAGTCCTACTGGTAAGCCATCAGTCGTGAAGATCGCGGTCCTGAAGGAAGCAGCTGGCGAGACCCGCTGCGCAATCATCCCCGAGACCGTCAAGAAGTTCATTGCGCTCGGCGCCGAGGTGTCCGTCGAGGCAGGAACTGGCAAGCACGCATCGATCCGCGACTCCGCTTTCGAGGAGGCGGGGGCCAAGGTCGGCAGCCGCAAGGACGCGTTGCTGGGCGCCGGGATCATCCTTTGCATCAATGCGCCCGACCCGAAGTCGCTTGGAGAGGCGAGCTCGGGCACCCTTCTTGTTGGCGGGCTCGATCCCCTGCGGCAGCGCGAGAAGATCGAGGCTTATGCGGGAGCGGGTCTCGAAGCGCTCGCGATGGAGTGGCTGCCCCGGATCACGCGCGCGCAGTCGATGGACATATTGTCCTCGCAGTCGAACCTCGCCGGCTACAAAGCGGTGGTCGATGCAGCAACCGTCTATGGCCGCGCCTTTCCGATGATGATGACCGCAGCCGGCACCGTCAGCCCCGCAAAAGTGTTCGTGATGGGTGTCGGCGTCGCCGGGCTTCAGGCGATCGCGACCGCCAAGCGCCTCGGCGCACAAGTGAGCGCGACGGACGTGCGCTCAGCGACCCGGGAACAGATCCAATCGCTCGGCGCCAAACCCATCTTCGTCGAGAATGTCGCTGGCATCGAAGGCGAGGGCGCTGGGGGCTATGCGTCCGAAATGTCTCCTGAATATCAAAAAGCGCAGTCCGAGCTGGTGTCGTGGCACATCGCCAAGCAGGATATCGTCATCACGACCGCGCTGATCCCCGGAAAGCCCGCTCCGCGCCTCATCAGCGGCGCCCAGATCGCGACGATGCGGCCGGGCAGCGTCATCGTCGACCTTGCAGCAGATTCGGGCGGCAATGTCGAAGGCACGGTCAGCGGCGAGCGTGTCGAAAAGGATGGAGTGACGATCGTCGGCGCGTCCAATCTCGCGCGCAGCCTCGCGGCCAATTCATCGGCCTTGTTCGCGCGTAACCTATACAATTTCCTCAGCGCATTCTGGGACAAGGAGCAGGCTCGCCCAATGTTCCCGGACGACGACGAGATCATCAAATCCATTCGCCTAACGAAGAGCGGCAAGGTCGTGAGCGAGCGGCTGACCGTCGCCTGATCTAGGTGGCAAACCCCGACATCCTGATGATCGGAGGCGGGATCGCCGGCTTGTCGGCCGCAGCGATGCTGTCGAATTGGGCTCAAGTGACGGTGCTCGAGGCCGAAGAGCAGATCGGTTTTCACTCGTCGGGACGGAGCGCCACCATGCTCCATTACGCACTCGGCGATGGATTGGTGCGGTCCCTCACTCTGGCCAGCCGACCGTTCTTCGAGGATCCGCCTGGCGGCTTTACGGACATGCCGCTTGGTCGTCCCATGCCGGTGCTCATTCATGCGCGCGACGATGAGCGCAGCGCGCTCGATGATCTTGCGCAAGAAATCGCTCGGTTTGCAGCGATCGAGCGCCTCGATGCGGCCGGAGTGCACCAGCTGTGCCCGCTTCTGAAGGGTGATGCGCGCCACGGAATTGCCGACCGCGACGGCTTTCGACTGGATCCGCACGCGTTGCTGCAAGGCAATTTGCGACAACTTCGAAGCCGTGGCGGCGCTCTACACGCGGGCGCGCGCGTCGTTGAGATCAAGCATTCAAGAGGGCTGTGGAGTGTCGCGACCGACAAAGGGGAACGCCTCGAAGCACCGATCCTGATCAACGCTGCAGGGTCCTGGGCCGACGACATTGCCAGGCTTGCGCGCGTGCGGCCCATGGGGCTTCAGCCAATGCGGCGGACGATCATCACCTTTGATGCCCCGCCGGGGACGGACCTTGATCGCCTTCCCTTCACCAAGACGGTCGGCGACCAGCTCTATTTTGCGCCCGAGAGCGGTCGGCTTTTCGCCTCGCCGATGGACGAAGTGCCAAGCGAGCCCGTGGATGCCCAGCCGGACGAATATGAGGTCGCGCTCGCGGCGCAGCGGATGGCGGAGCGAACGAGTGTCGAAGTGCGCCAGATCCGAAGCAAATGGGCGGGCCTTCGGACCTTCACTCAAGACCGTCATCCGGTGGTCGGTTACGCTCCGGATGCTGAAGGTTTCTTCTGGCTGGCAGGGCAGGGCGGATTTGGTCTCCAGACATCGCCCGCGATCGCAGCGGTTGCCGAGTCGCTGATTTCGAACCGGCCCTGGCCGCTGTCGGACGTGCCGCTCGAGGCACTATCCGCCGACCGATTTCTCCGGCAGCCTGCATAGATCGACCCAACGCTCGGCGATCAGCTCGAACAAGCGTTTGGTCGGCACCTCCACCGAGCTGTTGAGCGACCCGCCGGCGGGATAAACGACGTCAAAAGCATGCAGGGATTGGTCGAGGTAGACGGGCAGCGGGTTCTTGAGGCCGAACGGGCAGACGCCGCCGACCTGATGGCCGGTGATCTCGAACGTCTCGTCGGGTCCGAGCATCCTCGGCCGGGCGCCGAGCTCATCCTTGCACTTGCGGTTGTCGAGCCGGGCGTCGCCGCGCGTGCACAGCAGGAACAGGTGATCGCCGGCTCGGACCGCCAGTGTTTTCGCGATCCGTCCCGGTTCGACGCCAAGCGCCCTGGCGGCAGTGTCGACGGTCGCGGTGCTCTCCTCGAGCTCGATCAGGCGAAGGTCAGGGGCATTGTTCGCCAGCCATTTCTTGACCGACTGAAGGCTCATTCGCCGATCAGGTGAAGCTCGAGCTGGCGCTCCGGTGTGCTGCGTCGATGCTCGAAGAGGAAGACGCCCTGCCAGGTTCCGAGGACCGGCCTGCCGTCCTTGACCGGGATCGAGAGCTGCGTTGCGGTAAGTGCCGAGCGCAGATGCGCTGGCATATCGTCGGGCCCCTCATCATCATGCTCATATTCGCTGCTCTCGGGTGCAAGCCTTTCGAAATATCGCTCGAGGTCTCGCCGAGCGGCTGCCGAAGCATTCTCCTGAATGACGAGCGATGCCGAGGTGTGGCGACAGAATATCGTCAGAAGGCCGTTACGGACGCCGCTTTCGTTAACGAATTCGCCGATGTCGCGGGTGATTTCGTGAAGGCCTGGGCGACTGGCACGAATTGATAAGGTGTTACTGGCCTGGTGAAGCATGATTTCCGCCTAGTGCGGGCATGACGCGCGTTCCAGCGGCCCAAAATAAAAGCGCCCGCGAAACGCGGGCGCTCTCTAAATTCCTGATCTGGAACGGGTTTAGCCGTTACCGCCGCCGGACGACCAGCCCTGGCCCATGAGCCAGCTCCAGAAGCCGCGAGTATTTGTCTTTTTCATTTTCCAAGGTCCCCGTTCTTGAACGCGATTCGGCAGATACGAGGATATTAACCTTAATCGATATGGTTAGCAAACGATTCACCAATAGCCAGACAAAAGAATTCATCCACTTCGGAGATTTACCGAAGTTCAGGCGGATCTTGTTGTGCTTCTGGTTGGTAGAGGGAGACTTAGGCGACGCTTCGCCGGCGGCCCGAAATGACCCGCTTTGCAAGGGCTTCGAGACTCATCGGCCGCCCGATTGCGAAGCCTTGCGCGATGTCGCACTCGAGCGCGACGAGGACATCCAGAATCTCCCGGCTCTCGACGCCTTCAGCAACGACCTTGCGGCCGAGCGAGTGCGCTAGCCCGATGGTGGACTGAACCATGAGCCGGTCACTGCGATTGTCGGCGATGCCTTTGACGAAGCTCTGATCGATCTTGATCTCGCCAGCCGGGATTTTCTTCAGATAATCGAGCGTCGACTGTCCGGTGCCGTAATCATCGATCGCGATATTGATGTCGAGATCGCGGAGACGGCCGATCATGTCGAGACCTTCGCCGTTATTCGCCAGGGCCGCTGTCTCGGTAAGTTCGAGGGTCAGCCGGTTTGGTGGAAGGCCGTGGCGCGCGAGCAGAGCGGAAAGGCGAAGAGTGAAGCTCTTGTCGGTCAGCAGACGCGCCGACAGGTTGACCGCGACGTTGAAGTTGCCGCCGCGCTTGTTGATATGAGCGGCGGCAGAAATCGCCTTGTCGAGAACAAAGTCGGTGAGCTTGCCGATGCGATTATGCTGTTCGGCCGCTGCAACGAATTCGGACGCGGCGATCGGGCCCTTTTCAGGGTGGGTCCAACGGGCAAGCGCCTCGGCCCCGATGATTCGTCGGGTCGCGATATCGAGCTTGGGTTGGTAAGCGACCCACACTTCGCCGCGGTCGATCGCCTCGTCGAGCTGGCTGAGCATCGAAAGCTTCCACGAAGCATCCTCGAGCGATTCCGGGTCGTGATACTTCCACTTGAGCCCATCGTGGGCTGCCTCGTCCGCCGCGACGAAGGCGCTCGCGAGCCGGTTCGCAAGCGACCGGCCGCTTCCAACCTCAACTCCGAAAGCGATCGTGAGATCGATTGGGAGATTGCCGACACGAGCTGGATTGCGAAACAGCGAGTAGAGCGCTTCCAGGTGGTTTCCGATGGGCTCCCCGGGTTCCTCGAACCAAGCGAAGATCCCATTGTCTCCCTGATACAGCGAACGTCCCGGTGAGCCGACGTTCAGTCTCGCAACGATCTGTTCGATGAGCTGGCGCTCCTTCTCGGGAGCAAGAGTCGCGACGATTTCCTCGTAATTGAGGATCCGCGCCGCAACGAGCGACTGGTTGCGGCCCTTCTGATTGAGGCGAAACGCATTGAGGTTCGGCAAATTGGAAATCGCATTCACGAGGCCGACCGCCCGATAGCGCCGCCATCCAAGGACGGTGCTGACAACCAGCAGAACGAATAGGCCCGGTGTGATATCGACAAAAACGAGGCGAGCTTCGAGGATCGCGGGCACCGTAAGGACCGCCGTCGCGCTTATGCCCAGCACCAATAGGCGAGTGGCCAGCCGCTTGCGCGATAGAGCAAGAGCAGCCGCGCTCAGCGAAAGCGCGAATGTCAGGAACCAGCCCAAATCGAGGGGCCGGCCCGATCGAAGCGTTTCAGCAGCGATCGCGTGAACATGCACGCCGAAGGCTTTGCCATAGCCCGGGATGAAATAGGTGTCGCCGATGACGTCGGTGCCGATGCCGATCAGCACGTCCTTGCCCGCAAGCTGCTTTGAGCCGACGGCGCCAGTGAGCACGTCTCCAGCCGGATAGGTCGGAATCGTCGTTGGATCGAGGGAATAATCTACCCGAAACTCAGAATCCGGCGGTCCCGAGACGCGCGCGATGTCGCTCGCAAATGACGGAAGCGTCACCTGACCGAGCCGAGCCGAATAGAGCACTTCCCAAACAGCATTCTGATAATTGTAGTGAAAGCTCGCGGTTGCGAGCTTCGCATTGTGAGCGAACTCGGGAAGGGGTGGGTCGACCATGGTTGGCGGCGATGATCCTGCGCCGCTCCTTGAACGCGTGAACAACGTCACTCGGTTCGAGCGGCCGAGCGCCTGCGCGAAAGCACGATCATCCGCTGGACTGGATGGAAAGGAGAAATTTACGTCGAAGAAGACGCGATTTGCGCCAGCAGCGGAAATCTTGTCGATGAGCTGCCCATCGACACTGCGCCGCCAGGGCCAGTTACCGATCTCGTGGAGGGACTTGTCGTCAATCGCCAGGATGACCGTCTGGCCGCTTGCGCTGTGCCGGTGGAAGCTGTTGCGAGCGACGCGAAGCCAATCCTCGGCGACCTCGCCAAACCCGATGAGCCCGAAGACGAGGCCAGCAACCGCCGTCCACAGAAGAAGCTTCCATGGCGGCGGTTCAGCGACACTCTTCTCGCGCTTCGGCACTTGAGCGCATTTCCTTCCACGTGGACGCCCACGCATGCGCGTGGAAAGGTTATTAAACCGCTAACCTCATCCAATTTAACGGCAGGCCCCCTCGACAGCTCGCGGGCGACCCGCCAGAAGCGTTCGGCGTTTAGGGGAGGGGTCGTGGACTTCATTTCCATCCTGTCGATTTTCGTTCTCGCCTGCTTCGTGGGCTATTTCGTCGTGTGGTCGGTCACCCCGGCGCTCCACACACCGCTGATGAGCGTGACCAATGCGATTTCCTCGGTGATCGTGGTCGGCGCCCTGATCGCTTCAGCGGCCGCAGGAAGTCCGAGCTCGAAATGGCTTGGGCTGATCGCGGTGGCGCTGGCCAGCGTCAATATTTTCGGCGGCTTTGCAGTCACCCAGCGAATGCTCTCGATGTACAAGAAGCGGGAGCGCCAACCGGACCGGGGGACTCATGGCTGAAGCGGCTCACGCGCAACCCGCCTGGGCGCTTCTCGCTTACCTGATTTCCGGGATCTGCTTCATCCTCGCGCTGAGAGGCCTGTCGAGCCCCGAGAGCAGCCGGCGCGGCAATTTCACCGGCATGGTCGGAATGACGATTGCCGTGGCGACAACTCTGTTTGTGCATCGCCCATACGCGATGCTGGCCATCATTCGCATTGGCGGCCCGACACAGAGCCTGCAGCTGGATATTTTCACCATTGCCGAAATAGCCGCGGCGATGGCGATCGGCGGCGGCATTGGGCTCGTCACCGCTCGCAAGATCCAGATGACGGCGATGCCTCAGCTGGTCGCCGCCTTCCACAGCCTTGTCGGAATGGCGGCAGTTCTGGTCGGAGCAGCGGCCTACCTCAATCCCGAGGCTTTCGGAATCGCGGTCCGAGTGACTCCGATCGCAAGTCCCTCGTTCGTCAGCATCTATCCAGTCAGCCGGATCGAGATGGGCCTCGGCGTCGCCATTGGCGCGATTACCTTCTCAGGCTCGGTGATCGCCTTCCTGAAACTCAACGGAAACATGTCGGGAAAGCCGATCCTCCTCCCGCTTCGGCACGTCATCAACCTGGCTACTCTGGCAGCAATCCTCGGGCTGATCGCCTATTTCACCCAGGACCAGTCGCCCCTGGTGTTCGGCCTCGTTACGGCGCTCAGCTTTGCGATCGGCTTCCTCCTGATCATCCCGATCGGAGGCGCCGACATGCCGGTCGTGATCTCGATGCTCAACAGCTATTCAGGATGGGCCGCGGCGGCGATGGGTTTCACGCTTCACAACAGCGCGATGATCATTACCGGAGCTCTGGTCGGAAGCTCCGGTGCGATCCTTTCCTACATCATGTGCCGGGCGATGAACCGAAGCTTCATCTCGGTCATTGCCGGCGGTTTTGGAGCGGTCGCATCTGGGGGCGAGGCAGCGGCGATCGATCGCCCCTACAAGCGCGGCTCGGCCGAGGACGCGGCTTTCCTTATGGCTCAGGCGGAGCAGGTGATCATCGTTCCGGGCTATGGGATGGCGGTCGCTCAGGCTCAGCACGCGGTTCGTGAGATGGCCGACCTCCTCAAGGCCAAGGGCGTCAGGGTCAAATATGCGATCCACCCGGTCGCCGGGCGAATGCCTGGGCACATGAACGTCCTGCTCGCCGAGGCCAATGTCCCTTACGACGAGGTCTTCGAGCTCGAGGATATCAACAGCGAATTTGCCCAGACCGACGTCGCTTATGTGATCGGTGCCAATGACGTCACCAATCCTGCCGCGAAGACCGACAAGAGCTCGCCCATTTATGGGATGCCGGTTCTCGACGTCGAGAAGGCCCGCACCTGCCTGTTTGTGAAACGCTCCATGGGGGGCGTCGGCTATGCCGGCATCGACAATGAGCTCTTCTATCGTGACAACACGATGATGCTCCTGGGCGATGCAAAGAAGATGACCGACGAAATCGTGAAAGCTCTGGGCTGAAGATCGCTGGAGTTAATTTAAGATAAATCAGGCGTTTACGCCTTGTCGTGAGGCGCGAGTTGAAAGACAATATCCGAACGGGGCGATCTGACGCGGTCGAAGAGAGAGGCGCTGGTGCGCAAACTTGGAATTATCGGCGGCATGAGTTGGCACTCCACCGCCCTTTATTACGACCATATCAACCGCGGAATTGCCCAACGCCTTGGCGGATTGCACAGCGGTCGTCTGATCATCGAGAGTCTCGATCTTGCACCCTTCGCTGCCCTCGAACTCGCTGAAGACTGGGATAAAGTAGCAGCAGTGACGCTCGATGCCGGCAAACGGCTCGAGGCCGCGGGCGCGGACGGCGTGATCATCACCTCCAACACCGGCCACAAGGTCTTTGACGAGGTCGCCCCGAACCTTGGGGTGCCAATGCTCCACATCGCGAACGCGGCGGCCGACAGGCTGGTTGCCGACAAGCGCCAGCGCGTCGCTCTTCTTGGCACCCGCTTCACGATGTGCGGGCAGCACATCAAAAGTCGCCTAGAAAGCCGCGGCATTTCGCTTGTTCCGATCGACGATGACTCGATCCGCGAGGTCGACCGGATCATCTTCGATGAGCTCGCCGCAGGCCGTGTTGTCCGGGACAGCCAGCGCAAGCTGAAGACCCTCATCACCGAGCTTGGGAAGCAGAAAACGCAGGCGATCGTGCTCGGCTGTACCGAGCTCGTGCTCGCCGTCGATGTCCGCGCCAATGTGCTTCCGGTCTACGACACGACCGCGATCCACGCCCGCGCCTGCGTCGAATGGATGCTGGCCGAGGAGGATCAGGCCCGCGCTGCGGCGTGACTCTGGATAGGGACGCTCGCCCCGCCTAGAGAAGCATGGATGGACCGCACTCCCGCCGACCGACCGGATTTTCCAGGAGCAGCGGACCGTTTCAACGAGGAGCGGGCGACCTATGCTGTACAGGGCACCACGGATCGGCCCGACCTCGAAAGCGGCGTCGCTGCGATCCGGGAAGTTCTAAAAACGCTTCCGCGAAGGCCCGGCGTCTATCGGATGCAGGATGCCCGGGGCGACGTTCTCTACGTCGGCAAGGCGCGGGCGCTTCGCAACCGGGTGAGCAATTATACGCAGGTCGCAAAGCTCCCGAAGCGGCTTCAGCGGATGGTCGCGCAAACTCGCTCGATGACGATCGTGACAACCCGGACGGAGGCGGAGGCTCTCCTTCTCGAGGCCCAGCTGATCAAGCGCTTCCGACCGCCCTACAACGTGCTTCTTCGCGACGACAAAAGCTTCCCGTTCATCCTCCTTCGAGAGGACCATCATTTTCCGCGCATCCAGAAGCATCGCGGTGCAAGGCGTATCAAAGGCCAATATTACGGGCCCTTTGCAAGCGCCGGTTCGGTCACTCGAACACTTAACGCGCTGCAGAAGCTATTTCTTCTAAGAAGCTGTTCGGACAGCTATTTCGAAAACCGGTCTCGACCGTGCCTGCTCTACCAGATCAAGCGCTGCTCGGCCCCTTGCGTAGAACGGATCAGCGAAGAGGATTATGACGAGCTGGTCGGGGAAGCCAAGGAGTTCCTGGCCGGGCGGTCGACGGGCGTTCAGGCGCGGCTCTCAAAGTCCATGGCCGAAGCTTCCGACCGCCAGGATTTCGAGCTCGCTGCAGTCTACCGCGATCGCCTTCGCGCGTTGACCTACATCCAGGGCAGTCAGACGGTGCATGCGGAAGGGTTGGGCGATGCCGACATTTTCGCGCTCGCCTGCAAGGCCGGCACCATCTCGATCCAGGCTTTCTTCATCCGCGGAGGTCAGAACTGGGGACATCGCGCTTTCTTTCCAGCCCACGTTAACGACGTTCCAGAAGCTGAAGTATTATCGAGTTTTCTTGTCCAATTTTATGAAGACATGTCGCCGCCGCGGCGAATCCTCATCGACCGCGAGCTCGACGATCGAGCGCTACTCGAAGAGGCATTGTCGGAGCGCTCAGGCCACAAGGTCGCGGTTGAAATCCCGCAGCGTGGGGCCCGGCGCAAGCTCATCGACCAGGCCCGGCGCAATGCTGAGGAAGCGCTCGATCGCCGGCTCGCGGAGACGACGACTCAAGGCAAGATCTTGCGCGATCTTGCGGATACGTTCGAGCTAGCGGACGTCCCCAAGCGGATCGAGGTCTATGACAACAGCCATATCATGGGAACCAACGCGACCGGCGCGATGATCGTCGCGGGACCGGAGGGCTTCCGCAAAAACAGCTATCGCAAGTTCAATATCAAGCGACCAGGAACCCAGCCCGGCGACGATTTCGCGATGATGCGCGAGGTGCTCGAGCGGCGGTTTGCTCGGCTTGAGAAAGAGGATCCGGATCGTCAGGGCGCCGAATGGCCAGACCTTCTGCTGATCGACGGCGGCAAGGGTCAGCTTTCCGCGGTGTGCGAAGTGATGGAGGACGCAGGCGTCCACGACGTTCCCGTGGTCGCGGTTTCAAAGGGGCCGGATCGAAACGCGGGCCGCGAAACTTTTCACCTCCCGGGCGGGCGCGAGCTTACCATGCCGCCCAATTCGGCTTTGTTATTCTATCTCCAGCGCCTGCGCGATGAAGCCCACCGATTTGCAATCGGCACCCATCGGCAGAAGCGGGCGAAGAGCCTGACGACCTCGACCCTCGACGATGTTCCGGGCATCGGCCCAACTCGAAAGCGTTCGCTGCTCATGCATTTCGGGACCGCTCGCGCGGTCAAGGGGGCGGCGCTCGAGGATCTCGAAAAGGCGCCCGGGATCAGCAGGGCCACAGCTCGCCAACTTTACGATTATTTCCATCCCGCTGGGTGAAGTCCCACTGTCGCGGCCGCGCCGAGCGAAGCGCCGCGATTTACGGAAAAAGTCGAACTCGTCTACGGCGGTATCGGAACAGGATCGATGCGTCACGAAACCGTCGCCATTGTCTGCGCGCTTCGAGCTCACGGCGAGCACGGCGCAGTGGTTCGGCTGATGACTTCAGAGCATGGGCTCCAGGCAGCCTATGTCCGCGGCGCTCGAGGGCGGCGGATGCGGCCGATCCTTATCGCCGGAAGCGTCGTTCAAGCCGAACTCTCCGCCCGCAACGAGACGCAGCTGCCGCAAGCGACGATCGAGCTTGTCCACAGCCGCGCGCCGCTTCTGTCTGAGCCACTTCCAGCGGCCGCGATCGAATGGCTGACCGTCCTCACCGCGACTGTCCTTCCCGAGGGACAACCCTATCCGCTCCTTTTCGAGATGCTCGAGGCGCTCCTCGATGCGATCGAGGCAGCGCCCTCGGCGAGCGGGTGGGGGGCGGCGCTGGTGCGCTACGAGTTGCTGCTCCTTGCAGAGCTCGGCTTCGGGCTCGATCTCGATCGCTGCGCAGTGACCGGTGCGAACGACGGGCTCGTCGCGGTCAGCCCCAAATCGGGCCGCGCCATTAGCGCAGCTGAGGCTGAACCTTTTGCCGGCAAGCTGCTGCCACTTCCGCCGTTCGTTCGCGAGGGCGGGCTCGCATCGTGGGTCGAGATCGACGAGGGGCTGACGCTCACCGGCCATTTCCTGATGCGCGATCTGATCACTGAGCGGTCGCGCGGGACAGCCCAGGCGCGCTCACGTCTGGTCGAGCGGCTGCGACGGGCGGGCGGACTCAATTAGTTGTGCGACGCGAAGCGCCCGCTAGAGTGAGGCTGTGACCATAGACGCGCTCGCAATGTTGTTTCCAAATGTTGCCGTGACTCGCGGGGTTGCGGTGCGGGTCGCAGTGAGCTTCCTCGCTGAGCAGTCCGATCCTTCGACCAACCGCTGGTTCTGGTCATACCACGTTCGGATCGAAAACGGCTCTGACGTCGCCGTCCAGCTTCTCTCGCGCAGCTGGTCGATCGTTGACGGGCGCGGAACGACTCATGAGGTGATCGGCGAAGGTGTCGTCGGCGAAATGCCGTTGATCGCTCCCGGTGCGAGCTTTGACTATGTTTCCGGCTGCCCGCTCGACACGCCGAGCGGCGGAATGAGCGGAAGTTATCGGATGGTTGACGAGAATGGCACCGCTTTCGACGTCCAGATACCGAGCTTCGATCTTTTGAGTAACTGAGGCTCACCAATTCACGAGCGGTTTACGCCACAGGCTTTATTGAAGCGCGACGGATTGTCCCGCCACTGCCGGAATTGAGACTAGAAAACAGGATGTTTAATTTCGCTTCTCGACAGGACAGTGGACCTGCGGGCGCACGCGGTTGGCGCGCTTATGTCGTTGGCGATATTCACGGGCGCCTCGACCTTCTCGAGAAGCTGCTCGGAAAAATCCATGCTGACCTTGCCAACCGCCCGGCCCGCAAAGCGCTTCTGGTCTTTGTCGGGGACTTGATCGACCGAGGTCCCCAGTCCGCGCAGGTCGTCGAGCGTCTTCGCACTTACAGCCATCCCGATGTCCGCACTGTCTTTCTTCTCGGGAATCACGAGGAAGTCCTTTTGCGGGTCCTCGCTGGCGATTTCGGACCTTATCAGCAAGTGGTGCGAATTCGGCGGAGCCGATTGCCTCAGGAGCTACGGCCTGGAAGCGGCGAAGCTCGTGCAATTGCGGGGCTCGGAAGCGGTTTCGATGATCCGCAATGCCATTCCCAAGCCGCATGTGAAGTTTCTGGAGGCCTTCGACGACAGCTGCCGCTTCGGCGACTATCTCTTCGTCCATGCTGGCATCCGTCCTGGCATTGGCATCGATCAACAGCGCCAATCCGACCTTCGCTGGATCCGCGAGCCGTTCCTGTTCGACGAAACCGATCATGGTTTTGTCGTCGTTCACGGACATACCATCCGTAATGAGGTTGAAATGCGGCCCAATCGCATCGGCATCGACACCGGAGCGTACCGAACCGGGGTGCTGAGCGCGCTTGCGATTGATGGAAAAGACAGCTGGCTTCTCGATACTCGAGCGATCGAAACCCCGCCCATCTCGAGCTGAGGCATCGGCGTTGCGGGCCAGATTCATCGCTACCGCCGACGTGGCCTCTGTTTGGCCGAGACGGAGCGAATGATGAGCTTTCCACCGCACAGCGAGCCGGTAAGTGATTACTGGGTGTTTGTTTTTTCTGGGGTTCGAGCACGCCCACGGGACGGATCAACAAAACCAACGTCGACGTGCTTTCGACTGTCGCTCGAGACCTTTTCCTGTGGAACGACGATCTCAGCGGCTTCGGCGAGCCGCGACCGCCGATGCGGTATTGGACGAGGTAGGGTTTCGCGCCGCAGCCCGTCGCCTTCACAATCGAGGAGGGGAGGGGATCGACGCCGCAGGCCAGAAGCAGGAACGCTTCAGGCGGGCGCCGGATGTTGGGTTCAAGGCGGACAGCGAGAGGTTGCTCTAAGTTTGCACGTCGATCACGAAGCGATGCGGGGTGTCGCCCCGTTCGAGAGTTCGCCCAAGCGTCGTTGGCTTTTTCGCCCGGTATTACTTCGATGTCCGGAACGATGCCGTGCGCGGCGCAGAAATTGAGCATTTCCTGAGTTTCAGGAAGACCGCCGATCGCCGACCCGGCGACCGCACGATTGCCGAATACGAGGTTAAAGCCGTTTACTCCCGGAAGCGGTTCGAGTGCTCCTAATATTACCATCGTTCCGTTCGGTCGTAGCAGGTTCACGTAGGGCTGCAGCTCGTGGGTCACGGGAATAGTATTGATCAGGAGGTTGAAACGTGCCGATGCCGACCGCATGGCTTCTTCGTCGGTCGAGATGATGACGTTGCTAGCACCGTTTTCGCGAGCGGCGCTGCCCTTTTCCGGAGACGTCGTGAGCACGGTCACCTCGGCTCCCATGGCCTTGGCGAGCTTGACTGCCATGTGCCCAAGGCCGCCAAGACCGGCGACCGCGACCTTATCGCCTTTCTTCACGCCCCAGCGCTTCAATGGAGAATAGGTCGTGATGCCTGCGCACAGCAAAGGCGCGGCGTGCGCGAAGTCAAGCTCGTCTGGAATGCGACAGACAAATTCCTCGCGTACGACGATCGATTGGCTGTAGCCGCCCTGAGTGATTTCGCCGGTCTGGCGATCGGGCGCGCTGTAGGTAAAGGTGGGCATTTCGACGCAGAATTGCTCGTGCCCGGACTCGACAGAACTCGCAAGTCCGACAACTGTCCACGAGGCAGCCGACGCCGACCCTGTCGTCCGGCTTGTAGCGCGTCACAGCTGAACCGACTTCGGTGACGGTGCCGACGATCTCGTGCCCTGGCACCATAGGATATTGGCTCATGCCCCAATCGTCATGAGCGAAATGAAGGTCGGTGTGGCAAATTCCGCAATAACTGATCTTGATGGCGACGTCTTCGGGGCGGAGATCGCGGCGTTCGATCGTCATCGGTTCGAGCCGCGCTTGCGGCCCGCGCGTCCCCCATGCACGCGTCTGCGTTGTCATCGGCTAGTCTCCTTGCGGCCGGGCTGGTCGCGCAGTGAAGGGTTCCCTCACCGAGATCAGATCAGCGGCGGCTGCATAGCAACTTGAGTGCGGCAAGGCGAACGTCCGCTTTGGCTGGAGGCTGTGTGAAAACTCACTGATCTGCTAGTCTCCTTTTGCCGACGTACTGCTCAACCCATTGCCCGCTCGCCTTGGGCACAAGGGCTTGCAATGGGTCGAAGTCCAACGCGGCGCGAATGTCGCAAAAGGGTGGAGGCTGCCATTAGAATCGGGACCTTTCGTCGGAGTCCTTTGACGAGTTGCCGACCTACGAATGCGTGCTAGAGCGCGCATCCCGGATCGCAAGTCGATGATCGTTAGGGAAACAGGCTGTCGATGAACTCGTCGCCAGTTCGATCGCCGATTTCCGAACTCATGGGGGCCTCCCGGCGGATGTGCGCTCCGTTCGCCTCGTGTGGCAGAGACTGGCAGATGGCGTTGCGCGGCCGGTCATCTGCGGACAAAGACCATAGGGTCATCTGTTACGCTCGCGTAACCGCTGGGGGCCAGCCGTATGCACTTCCATCTACCAAAACCCCTCCACGGCTGGCGTGAGTTCGCCGGTGAAGTCGGAATCATCGTCATCGGCGTCCTGATCGCGCTTGGCGCAGAGCAGGTGGTCGAAACCGTGCACGGCAATGCCGAGGTCCGGCAGTTCCGGGACGCCGTGTCCAACGAGCTGGCCTACGACTTGGGCTCGTACAAGCAGCGCCTGTTGCTCACCCCCTGCGTGCGGGCGAGGCTCGCTGAGCTCGATCATGTGATCGCGAGCAACCGCGCGGGACGACCGATCCGGATGCACGGGCTTTCAAACTGGCCGGTGTCATTCTCGTTGCGAACGAGCGTCTGGACCGGCCGAACCGGCGACGTCGAAGCGCACATGCCGCTCCAGACCCGGCTGGCCTATGCCAAGATCTATGACGATCTTGCCAATTTCGACGTACACCGAGTGGATGAGCGCAACGCATGGATGGAACTTGGCGAGTTCGACGATGCGCAAGAGCTCAGCAATTCCGATCTGATGCGGTTGCGCGGGCTCGTTTCTAAGCTGCGCTGGATCGACAGCATCATCCTCGCCAACTGGCCTGAAGAAGCCGAGCGCGGAGAGGCGCTTGGAATATACCCCGTGCGCGATCGCCGTGATCCAGTGCTCAACAAGGGAGTGTGCACATCTTTCCTGACGCCAAACGCATGACACCCGCGGGCCGCTAAGGTCACCTTCCACTGCCCTTTGCTGCCGTCCGACTTTCGACCCATTTGCGAAATTAGCTAGAGCTCACCTATTCTGCCGAAGCGCCCGTGAACCAGCAGCAGGACCGAAATGCCGCAGATCAAGATGATTCCCGCTTCGCAACGCATTTTGAAAATTCGTCCCGTCATTGCGTCCCCACCTGACGAACCGCTCATTCGGGGCCATGGAGACATCGACTATGTCTGCGCTGGCTGCGACCGTGTGATTGCGGAAAGGATCCAGCCAGGCGAAATTAAGAACTTGGCATTTGAGTGTTCGGGTTGCGGCATGGATAACCGAATCCCCTGACTCTTTAAATTTACGCTGGTGACGATTCGCCCGTTTCCCGCGTCCCTCCGATGTCCTGTTTCCACCCCGTTCCGGCCATGACCGACCATTCCTACCATTAGTAATGATCGAAGCCACTTCCCCAGCAGGGCCGCAAAATCTGCGCCGAGAAGCTGTGCGACGACGAACAACCCTTATGTAGCACTGACCTGGTCCGCGGCTTGACCGAAGCCATGTCGCGCCTTCACTGACAGTTCGAGCGTCGCGGCACTGAAGAGCGCGAGACGAGGAGGACCGGCTGTATGTATTATGTGCTGACCCGACGCGAAGAATTACTTCAATATTTCCCCAAGGGTAGCACCGGCGTTGAGATCGGCGTTGCGCAAGGGGATTTTTCGGCGGAGATCTTGCAGTCGGCAGACCCCAGGGAGCTGCACCTGATCGATCCGTGGAGCCATCTCGAACCGGGCTCCGACCCGCTCAGAGCGTCCGAGCTCCTCTCGGAAGTCGGTTCGGCGCGGGAGCGCTGCGACCAATTTTCTGCACCTCCGGAAAATCGCGAGGGCGACGAGCAATTTGCTTCCATCAGCGCGCGCTTCGCAGCGGATCAGCGCGTGCGTCTCCACCGGCAATATTCCTACAAGGCGGTTGCCGAGTTCGCCCAAGGCGCCCTCGATTTCGCGTACCTCGACGGCAATCACCAATATGAGTTCGTGGTTCGGGACCTCCAGGACTTCGCCGCGAAGCTCAAGCCGGGCGGCCTGCTGTTTGGCCACGACTTCTTCGAGGATTCGTTTGCCCGGGCTGAGCACTACGGCGTCATCGAAGCGGTGAATACCTTCCTGAAGCGCTCGGATTTCCGCTTCCTGCTACTGACTTCGGAGCCATTCCCGACCTACTGTTTGGCCCAGCGCCTCGACGGATTTGCGGGCGAGTTCCTGCGGAACGTCTTCGAGAGCGATGTCGAGTTGATCGAGCTGCCAGACGCCTTCGCCAGTAGCTACCGCGAGAAAGTCTACCCGCGACGCAACGGCTCCCAAAAGCGGGTCCCCAGCTTCATCAGCGCATCGCAGTTCCTGTTGCCTTAGCTGGCACTTCGGGCTGCCCTCCACCCATTGCGGTCAATGTCGGAAGCGCTACGCTGACCGTGTGAGAGCGGCTAACATCACGGCTGGGATAGCAATTGCTCTGTGGTTCACGTTAGCGCTTTTTGGGCGAGCTCGCTTGGTGGCATCGTCGCTCAGCAAGCACCAGGTTATCCGAACATGGGGCATATCGATCTTTACATCGTCTGGCCGCTGGTAACGGCTCTGTTGGCTTCTGTAATACTTTCCGGCGCTGGCCTGTCGCGCTGGGCATTGCCTCCGGCTCATAGTGGCAGCAATACTGCCCTATTTGATAGTTTCGGCTGGCGGCGTCTGAACGCCTAAAGTCAGCTTCCCCTCTGTGGACGCCCCCTTCGACGCAAGTAATTTCTGGAGTGGTCTGACACGGTTGCCGGATGCTGCCATCTGTCCGGCTTTTGATGCAGCGATGATGAGTGCTGCGAGCCTGTATGGGAGTTCGCGGACCGGAACCACATCACCCAAGCGTGCTGCAAGGCACTCTGGAAAGCCCTGGTTCTTCCGGCCCCGTCTCACCGACATGCTGATGATGAAAACGCCCGATCGCCATTATGCACCTAGGTGAAGGCTGTCGCCCGAACCCGGAAGCGGTGGGGACGCGCCGGCGCGGAGGCTTCAATTCGCATTGCCTGGGGACGCCAGAGGTGTAGCAATGTCACCTTGTCGACAGCCAAGGGGACAGGCGATGGCGACTTTAGCTGGGGCATCTTCATTCAAGGAGAGGCGGCCGGACCTGCTGTCAGGAACGCCGCGCGCGCATTCGATCGACCGGTGGATCTTCGTCGCCATGGCGGCCTGGTTCATCGTGATCGTGCTGATCGGCTTCGTTCCCGACGCTGTGATGAAGGTGCAGATGGTTCGGGCCGGACTACGGCCGCCATTTCCTGCGATCATGCACGTTCACGCGGTGCTGATGGGCTCGTTCCTGCTGCTCCTGCTGGCGCAGACGGTAATGATGGCGACAGGACGGTCCGAGCTGCACGAGCAGGTCGGGATATTGGGGATGATGCTCGCCGCCGCGCTGATCGCGGTCGGGGTCATGCTTGCGCCGACGATGTACTATCAGACGTGGAATGCGCTTCAGGCAGCGCCGGCGGCGGCGCGCGCGCAATTGCAGCAATTGCTCTCGCTCCAGGAGAACATCCTGTTGCTGCAACTGGTTGCCGGGATCCTGTTCGGCCTGTTCATCACGATGGCCTTGTGGGCGCGGAATGCGAACAGCGGCTTTCACAAGCGAATGGTCATGTTGGCGGTCGCAATTCCGCTGGGAGCCTCGATCGACCGCATGTGGTGGCTGCCGAGTACGTTCCCGGGAGGCACGTTGAGTACTGACGGTTATATTTTGCTGGCGGTGTCGCCGCTGTTCCTGTGGGACGTGATCAGGAACCGACGGGTGCACGAAGCTTATCTCGTGTGGCTAGCCATTTTTCTGCCCACGGCCCTGCTGATGAACCATTTGTGGGACACGCCGGGATGGCATGTAGCGGCGCGGCACATCATGCGGGTGTGACCAGCTAGGAGTTTGGGATCGACAGCGGCGGCGGGCACCGTCGGCGATCCGGGCGATCCGGGCGATCCGTCGGTCACGTCATGCCACCGCAAGGGCGATGGCCGCGGCAGCATTGCTAATGCGATCTGGATCCAGGAACGGCCAGCATCAGCTGCCGGTGAGAAGGTTCTTGGCGTCCCGAGAACCTACTTCCTTGCTGAGGTCTATTGAGACTTCCGCACCCGTCCGTTCAGGCAGGCTTGCAGAGGTAACTCCGGTCCTGCCTCCGCTCCGCTAGAACTCAGGCAGGAGCGGGAGTTTCCCTCCACGTTATTCCGTTGCCGTGAATGCGGCTAAGTGCTGTCGATCGTACCGTCGGAATTGAGACGGGCTACCAGGCGGCTCGTTTGATGCCAGAGTTCTCCCTTGAGGCGTTTCGGCCGCAACATTCGCGCGTTGAGCAAAGCCTCTTCGTCGGTTTGGGCTTCGATCCAAAACGATGAGGCGACCTGCCCGTTCTCATCAACGCAAAACAACCGATACTTTGGCGCACCCACGCAACAACGCTCCCAACTCGACGATGACGCGCCGCCAAACGCGCAATGCTCGAAAAGGTTGAGTGAAAAATGCACAGATCAGTGTCAGCTTCCCACCGGATAGTGTTGAAAAACTCGGGCTTCGAACTTGCGCCTGAGACCACCTTCAAAAATCGAGAGGAATCTTCTCATTTGACTTGGCGCGGGCGCTCCTGAAGCCCGCTCCGAAGGTTCTCGTGGAATATTCTTCCGCGACCCCGACGCTCATTTCGGCAACATCCGACTTTTCAACACTATCGACCGGAAAGCGGACGTTGACCCATCCAGGTGGAAGTGGCCGTCAGCTCGCTCGCCAGACATGTCGAGGAGGAGGAGGAGGTCAGTTTTGTCGTCAAATTCGCAATCTGCGCTTTCCGGACACGTCTCAATCAGGGCGACGGGGATCGGGCCCGCATGCTTTCCCCATTGCGCGCCAAAATGAGTTAGTTAGGCTGCTGTTGCCGGTGTTTGGGGGGCTTGTCGATGCGATTGCTGGTGCGTGTTGCTTTGGCCGCGATGTTCGCGGTTGGCGGAACTCAAGCCCACGCCGCGTGGTACGAGGCAAAATCGAACCACTTCATCATCTACGCGAACGAAAATCCAAACGACCTGAAACTCTATGCCCGAACGCTCGAGCGCTTCGACTCATCCGCTCGTCAGTTGATGAAGCTGCCAGATCCTCAACTTACAGACGCCGGCCTGGTGAATATCTTCGTTCTGCCGAGCTTGGGGGCGGTCTCGAAGCTGGCAGGAGCTAGCTATGTGGCCGGCTTTTACATCTCGCGCGCCGATGGCTCGTACGTGTTCATTCCCAGCTTCCGTGACGCAAGTTCTGACTATGCGAGGGTCATATTCTTCCATGAATATACTCATCACCTGCAATTGCAGACCGCAGAATATCCGGTGCCCGGATGGGTCGCGGAAGGGTTCGCCGATTATATGTCGACGGCGGAGATCAGTGGCGACGGCAGCGTCACCTTTGGCAAGCAGGCTCCCGGCCGCCAGTGGGACTCGAGGCAACAAAGCATGTTGCCCCTCAGCCAGTTAGTCGGCGAGACCTACAGCCACCTCAGTGAACAGAAACTTGATTATTTTTACGCCCGAGGCTGGCTCCTAACGAACTACCTGCTTGGCGAGCCTACGCGCCGGAACCAACTCAACACCTACCTCAGCTCGATAGCTAAAGGCGCAAAGCCGATCGATGCTGCGACGGGCGCATTCGGGGACCTAAACAAGCTCGAGCACGACTTGGAAAGATACGCCAACAGCAACGCTCTGCATGGCTTCAAAGTGGACGCAAGCTTGATCCAGGAGGGCCCGGTCACCGTTCGTCCGTTAACCTCGGGGGAAGCGGCGATCATGGACGTTCGTATCCGTTCCAAGCGCGGCGTCGACAGCAAATCTGCGCCTGAGGTGGCAGCCGAAGCGAAAAAGATCGCGCTTCAATATCCGGAGGATGCCTTCGTTCAAAGTTGCCTAGCGGAAGCTGAATATGATGCCCATGACTATGCGGCCGCGGAGGGCGCAGTGGCTCGAACGCTCGCGATAAATCCGGATGACGTCCACGCTCTGATTTACAAGGGCAGAGTCGGTATGGCCCTCGCCAAAGCCAATCCGCAGCCTGCGGATTGGGAGGCAATTCGTGGCTCGTTCATCAAGGCCAACAAGCTCGACACGGAAAACGCGGAGCCGTTGATGCTCTATTACGAGAGCTATCCGGCCGCACACCAACCGCCATCACCGAATGCAGTCGATGCCCTCGTCTATGCGATGGCTTTGGCGCCCCGCGACCAAAGCCTCCGGACGGAAGCCGTCAAAGAGTTACTGGCCGAGGGGAAAGCTGCGGATGCAAAGAAGGCGTTCGCGATGATCGCTTACCAGCCGCATCTTGCGTCCGCAGCGCGCGAATGGGCGGACAAGGTCATGCAGACGATCGAGTCTGGAGACACCAAGGCCGCGCTGGCGCTGGTTCAATCGTTCAAGCCGCCGCCGGTCGCAGAGAAGAAATAGCTGGCGCCCGGTTTGTCGACCGTGAGCAGCGCGCGACAGCCTAACCCCACAATCTAAGTCTCGATCAACAGCAGTTCACACTTGTGGGTCTTCGTCGGGCAGCACGACAATGGCGTTCCGTTCGCCAGCCCCAACGCCTTGTTCGGCCTCAGCCGTCTGTCAGTCTGGTGGTTGCGCCTGGGCATCGAAATCGAGCGCATCAAGCCCGGCTGCCCACAACAAAATGGACGCCACGAGCGCATGCACCTGACCCTCAAGCAGGAAGCGACCAAACCGGCCTGTGCCAACGTCCTCCAGCAGCAAGGCCGGTTTGATCGCTTCATCGACGTCTACAATAATGAGCGGCCCCACCAGGCGCTTGGCATGAAATACCCGGCTGAGTGCTTCACCCAATCGACAAGACGATACGCCGGTCTTCCCGAGCTTGAGTACCCGTTCCACGACAAGACCATCACTGTCACCAACTGCGGGCGCATCTGCTACAACTGGCAGAAGATAAACCTTAGCATCGTCTTCGCTGGCCAGAAGCTTGGCATCAAGCAAATCCCCATGTCCTCGGTATGGACCTACAGCTTTTAGTGAGCCCAGCAGGATTCGAACCTGCGACCTACTGATTAAAAGTCAGTTGCTCTACCGACTGAGCTATGGGCCCCACATGAAGTGTGCAGGCGGCGGTTACCCTTTGGGGCGGCGACGGGCAAGCCGGTGCGCCAGGTGCCGAACCTTGAGCGGTCCGATACGCCAGTTTGGGGCGATCACCGCGAGTGGCCCGAGCGCGAAATCGCGGGCGGTAAGCTGCGGATGCGGAACTGTGAGACGGCGGCAGCGCGCCTTGCCTCCGCTCCACAGCAAGAGATCGAGATCGAGCACCCGGGGACCCCAGCGGCGGCCCGACCTCCGCCCGAAATCGCGCTCGAGCTGTTTCAGGCGACCCAGCATCTCGACCGGTTCGAGATCGCTCTCAACAAGCGCCGCGGCGTTCGCGAATTCGCGTCCAGCCGGCCCGCGCGCGGGATTGAGAACGATCGCCGACGCGTCGAACAAACCGAACTCGTGATCGAGGCGCGCGATGGCCGCCTCGACGACGCCCTGCGGTCGCCCGTAGAGACCATGCGGTCGGTTCGAACCTATGCCGATGGCGTAGAGGTGCGTTGCGTCAGCCACGGCCGCTCGCCTAGGTCATGGCAATGCCGTTCGCCAGCCCCGCGGACCTGTCGCCGATCCCAAGGTCGGAAGCACCGCGCGACTGTCCATTATGCCCGCGCCTGGCCCGTTTCCGCGAGGAGCTCCGAATAGAGCATCCGAGCTGGTGGAACGCTCCGGTGCCGGCGTTCGGCGATCGGAGCGCTTGGCTCGCGATCGTCGGCCTCGCCCCTGGCATGAAAGGCGCCAATCGCACCGGGCGTCCGTTCACTGGCGATTATTCGGGCGAGCTCTTTTTTTCGACCCTGATCAAGTTTGGTCTCGCTCGAGGCGAATATCGTGGTGAGCCAGGAGACGGCGTCACTCTTGTTGGGACAATCGTCCTGAACGCCGTCAAATGTCTGCCGCCGGCGAACAAGCCGACGCCGCAGGAAATCGCGACCTGTGGGCATTATCTCGAAGCGGCAACGGCTAATTTGCCCAACATTCGGGTCGTGATTGCGTTGGGCCGAATCGCCCATACAGCGGCGGCGCGAATCCTTGCGCTCCGGCCGTCAGCTAAATTCGGGCACGGCGGCGAAGCTGTCGCCACGGACGGGCGTGTTCTCTTGTCGAGCTATCATTGCTCGCGTCAGAACACGAATAGTGGACGATTGACGCGATCGGCATTCGAGGACGTGTTCGAGCGTGCAATCGCCCTGGGGGGATCAACGCAAGAGGTGCCGGATCATCGCCTCTAGCAATCTTCGGTAAGTCGCCCGTAAAGTTCGGGTCGGCGATCCCGGAAGAACCCGAATGCAGCCCGGTGCTTCCTCGCCTTCTGAAGGTCGAGTTCCGCCACCAGCACGCCGCCCTCCTCAGCACCCAATTCGGCAAGAATGTCACCGCGCTCGTCGCAGATGAAGCTGTGGCCGTAGAAGCGCTGACCGTGCTCGGTGCCAATGCGATTTGAAGCGACGATCGGGACAACGTTCGAGACTGCGTGGCCGATCATCGCGCGCCGCCACAACCGCGACGTGTCGAGACCCGGGTCGTGAGGCTCGGTGCCGATCGCGGTCGGGTAGAAGAGGATCTCGGCACCCATCAGCATCATCGCGCGAGCAGCTTCAGGATACCATTGGTCCCAGCACACGCCGACGCCAAGAGTCGAACGGTGCGGACCGTTCCAGACCTTGAACCCCGTGTTGCCTGGGCGGAAGTAGAACTTCTCCTCGTAGCCCGGGCCATCGGGAATGTGACTCTTGCGATAAACTCCGGCAATTTTGCCGTCGGGGCCGATCATCGCGAGCGAATTGTAATGGTGCGGCCCGTCGGCCTCGAAGAAGCTGGTCGGGATCCATATCTTCAGCTCGGCGGCGAGCTCTTGCATCGCCAGCACCGAGGGATGCTCGGCTGTCGGTCGAGCGTTCGCGAACAGGCTTTCGTCCTCGACCCGGCAGAAATAGGGGCCTTCAAATAGCTCCGGTGGAAGCACGACTTCCGCGCCCTTGCTCGCCGCCTCGCGGACGAGCTCGCCCACACAATTGATATTGCGGGCGGTGTCGTCGGTGAAAGCCAGCTGGAGAGCGGCGACGGTGAGCTTGGTCATTCGGGAACCTGTTGGGAGATGCAGTGGAAGCTTCCGCCGCCCGTGAGGATGTGGTCGGCACGAAGGCCGATTGCAACGCGGTCGGGAAACAGCGCCCGAACCACCTCAACGGCGGCGCGGTCGTTCGCTGCGCCATATTGCGGGACCACCACGGCTTGATTGCCGATGTAGAAATTCATGTAGCTCGCAGGGATTATGTCGCCATCCTCACCCTCGACACGCCCGGGTGAGGGCAGGGTGACGATATCGAGCCCACTCGAGCGCAACCGGCGAGCGGCGTCTCGATAGACGGGTTCGTTGGGGTCGTCCTTCGCGGGTGTCGGAATTGCCACACGTCCGGGTGCGACGAAGCGAGCGAGGTTGTCGACATGGCCGTCGGTGTGGTCGTTGAGCAGGCCAGATCCCAGCCACACCACGTTCGTAAAGCCAAGGTCGCGCTTCAGCCGTCGTTCGATCTCATCGCGCTCCAGCAAATTGCGGTTGGGATTGAGGAGGCATTGCTCGGTCGTGATCACCATGCCCGAACCATCGCCGTCGATCGCTCCGCCCTCGAGGATCCAGTCGGCCTTCGAGAGCGGCAAACCTGCGCTTCGGGCGAGCCGCTCGCCGATATCCTCGTCGCCCGGCAAGTCGTATTTGCCGCCCCATCCGTTGAATCCAAAAGCCTGCGCCCGGCGGTCCTTGCCGCGGCCCATCACGATCGGGCCGGTGTCACGAAGCCAGATATCTCCGAAGGGCTCGACGATCACCTCCGCGAACGGCGCCAGCGATCGCGCGGCGTCCGCAGCGGCGTCGTGCGCGGCTACCAGCCTCACTATCTCGCCGCGGCCCTCGGCGTGAAGCGCCTCGGCAAATGCGGCGACCTCGCGTTCAGCGGATTTGAGGTCGCCGAGCCACAAATCCGGGTCGCTTGGAAAGCCAATCCATACCGCCTCGTGGGGCGCCCATTCGGGGCTGGGAGGAGCTTGGGGGACATTCATCGGGACGGCGGCTAACAGGCGAAGCGGCCAGCGCCAAGTTGGCCCGGGTCGAGCCCAATCACTGCCCGAGTAACCGCAGATTAAAAAAAATCATTCATCTCGGTGGCAAGAAACCCTATCATAGCGTAAGCGTTCACTCTCTATTCGGGGCAAGCTTTCCGCTTCGCCAAGGGAAAGGGCATTGCAGTGTTGCGTTTTCGCGGAGCGATCGGATTAGTAATTGCCGGATCGATGGTCGTAGGTTCGACTGGCGCGGATGCATCGGTTTCGCATTCACCTGTCTATCAACCCGATCCCTGGGCGGTCCTGAGCGTCATGAGCGGTGGTGCATCCGCGGTTGCGGTTTGCGGCGCAGCCGCGAGCTCTGCGGCAGCGACCGCCGCAGCGACCCAGACTCCGCCGGGCGGCGGCTGCGTGCTGCCGCAGGTCGACGTTGCTCCGGCAGCGGCGGCCGGTCCACCGCCGCCGCAGCCGATCCCCATTCCACCGGTAGAGGCAGCAAGCGCCGGCTTTGCGCTGAACCCGCTGTATCTTGCTTTGTTGGCGCTCGCTGCGGGCGTTGGCCTCTATCTCGTGGTTCACCACAATCACGCCAATAGCCCGGCCTGATGGGCTTTTCTCGTTTGCTGATCGAAAGGGAACGGGGACGATGTTGAGCTTTCTGTCACGCGTAGCGATCGGAATGGCGATCACCGCAACCGTGCCTGCAGCGGCAATGGCGCAGGCCAATTGGACGCCGGGATCCGAAGTGGTCGGCCAGCCGATCCAGGTGACCACGAACGGTGTCACCAACACCGTCTATCTCGACGCCGGTGGCCAGCTTCGGATCATCACGCCCGGCGGCAATACGGTTCCTGGAACCTGGACTGCTGCAAACGGCCAATTGTGCATGACGGTCAACGGAGTGCAGGAGTGCGTTCCTTATACCGCTCCATTTCAGGCGGGGCAGCCAGTGACGGTGACCAGTTCCTGCGCTGCAAACGAGACCTGGCTTGCTTCGAATACGAACGCTCCGCCAGCGCAGGGTGCAGCTCCCGAGCGCGGGCGCTGACCTCCTAACTTACGGAAAGCACGGGTCTATTGCGGGTCGTCGCTAGCCGGCATCCGAAAAGCACTCGTGCAGCGATCGCAAAGACGCTTCGTGAGTGAGGTCGAGGTGGAGCGGAGATACGGTCACATAGCCATCGGCGATCGCTTCGAGGTCGGTCTCATGTCGGGGCGTCTGAACCATCGCTCCAAGTCCGAACCAATAATAATCATAGCCTCTGGGGTCGGTCCGCTGAACGATCCGCAGTCGTCCGTAATCGCGCAGCCCCTGGCGACATACGCGGATGCCCTTGACCTCGTCCGCCGGCATCGCTGGAAAGTTGACGTTGATCAGAGTCCCTGCGTCGGTTTTGAAGTCGAGCAACGGGCCGAGCACTCGCTCTGCCCAGATTTCTGCCGCCGCGAAGGGGACGGTGTCGCCCATTCCTTCGCGAGAATAGGCCTGGCTGAGCGCGATCGAGCGCACTCCGGCAAGCGCGCCTTCCATCGCCGCTGAGACAGTGCCCGAATAGGTCACGTCCTCGGCGACGTTGGCGCCGCGATTGACGCCGGAAAGGATCACGTCAGGCGGCGAATCCTTCATGATATGCGCAAGCGCAAGCATGACTGCGTCAGTAGGCGTCCCGGTTACCGAGAACCGGCGATCGCCGTGGCTGCGCAATCGCACGGGGGTAGTCAGGGTCAGCGAATGTCCAGCGCCCGACTGCTCCTCCGTCGGAGCGACGATCCAGACGTCATCACTAAAGGTCCGAGCGACCAATTCGAGGAGCTTGAGACCGCGCGCGTTCACGCCATCGTCGTTGGTTAGGAGGATGCGCACTCAGCGAGGCTATGCGCGAGCGGCTGCAATGCTGCAACCGCGAAGAATTGCGCCATATTCGCAACAGCTTGGCGATTTCTTCACTTGTCGCACGTCCGTGCTTGTTCTGGATCCGCCGCACATTTATAGGGCGCGTTGGGGATTGCAGAATTGCCCGGATAAGTACCGGGAATGTCAGCGATTATTGCCTCCGGCTGCACCGGTGGCCCGACTGCAGCCAGCGGCGGCGTTTGCGGAACTCGAGGGGCTCGGGGACCGGCGTGCGGGGGAGGGACTATGGCTACGGCACTTGTCGACCTTTATGGCGGCGACGATTTCGAATGTTTTGACCGGATCATTCTCACGGAGGGCTATCGCCCTTCGGATGGTGAAGACCACATGTGCGGTAAGCACCGGGCTTACTTCCTTCGGAAGCTGAAAGCCTGGAAAGAGGACATCATCGAGGAATCGCGGGCGACGATGGCTCAGCTCGCTGTCGATTCGCTTCGCGAGCCGGATCTGGCCGACCGCGCGTCGAGCGAGACCGATTGGGGCATCGAGCTTCGCACTCGGGATCGCCAGCGCAAGCTCATCGCCAAGATCGATTGCGCAATTCGTCGCCTCTACGAAGGTGAATACGGCTATTGCGAAGTCACCGGCGACCCGATCTCGCTAGGTCGGCTGGAGGCAAGGCCGATCGCGACGATGACCTTGGAAGCGCAGGAGCGCCACGAGCGAATCGAGCGCATTTCCCGCGACGACTAAGAAGGTGTCGAGGCCGCGCTGTGCGGCCCCGATGCAAAAAAGGCCGCCTCAGTGAGTGAGGTGGCCTGCCAATTCGTCCTTGAGCCTCAGCTTCTCTTTCTTGAGTCGGTGGAGAAGGTCTTCGTCCGGGTGGGTTCGGTGCTCTTCTTCCTCGATCAGAGCGTGAAGAGCGGCGTGCTTCGACTCCAATTCCTCGGCCATTGCCTTGTCCATCGGTGCCTGTCCTTTCTGCAAAGCGAGTATCACCAGCTCGCAATATAAATCACGATTTGTGGATTTTGTCTTGATCCTTGTCGCAGCTGGTCCGCGGGAGCGCGCAAGTTGTCGCGAACCCGATGGTTGTTTCGGGCGGCACTTACATCGGCTAAGAGCCTCGATGGGATGAGCAACGACAATCCCGCGACCGATCTCGTCGCGCTTAGAGCACAACATCGCGAGCTGGACGATCGTATCCGGATGCTGTCGTCGGAGCCGACCGGGGACCAGCTCGAAGTTGCGCGGCTGAAGCGCCGAAAGCTGATGCTCAAGGATCAGATCCAGCGGGTCCTGGATTCGAGCACGCCCGACATCATCGCCTGATTCTGGCCCCTGATTGTGGCCCTCGAAGCTTGTCCCGGAGGGGGACATTTGTCGCCAATACCGGCCGCAGGGACGAATCGGGCGTTTTCTGACGGTCACAATGATGGCAGTCTCGCAAGCGATGGACGAATCGGACCAGCCCCCGCCGCAAGCACGGATCACGTCGCGCCTGATCAACTCGCTTTACACCGAGGCGATGCTTCTTGCCGACGAGGCCCGTTCTTACTTCGACGATGCAGGACGCGAGGATCGATCGACCCTCGCGCCGTTCGCACGCGTCGGGTTCGCCTGCGAGTCGCTCCGAGTTACGACCCGGATCATGCACATCGTCGCCTGGTTATTGACCCAGCGCGCGATCGAATCGGGTGAAATCCCCAACCGCAACGGCAAACGCCCGGACCGCCGACTGGGCCACGCGCAAGACAGCGACACGGCAGTCGTCGTCCAGCTTCCTCAAGCCGCTCAGCGGCTGATCAATTCCAGCGCTGACCTCTATGCACGCGTCAAACGGCTCGACGAGGGAACGGTCGAAACCGAATTGCCGCAAAGCCCGGCGCGAGCGCTGATGGGTCGACTTGAACGCGGCCTCAGCGGCGGCGTTTCAGGCTAGCCATTGCAAAGCCGCGATCTGGCGGCGGCATATTGCTCAACCAGCAGGTCGATGAACTCGGCCGCCGCCCGGATCTCGTCAACGGCACTGATCCCCTGGCCGGACCCCCAGATATCGCTCCACGCCTTCGCTTTTGCGGAGCCTTCCGAGCCGAATTTCATGGCCGTTCGATCAATTCCGGCGAGATTGTCGGGATCGAGGCCTGCATTGACGATCGAGGACCGCAGATAATTGCCGTGAACGCCGGTGAAGAGGTCGGTATAGACGATGTCGGCGGCACCCCCTTCGACGATCGCCTGCTTGTAGGCGTCCGGGGCATTGGCTTCCTTCGTGGCGATGAAAGACGAGCCGAGATAAGCGAGGTCCGCACCAAGCGCCTCAGCCGCGAAGACGGAAGCGCCGCTTGCGATCGCCCCGGAGAGGATCAGCGGGCCATCGAACCAGGCCCGGATTTCCTGGACCAGAGCGAACGGTGACCAGCGCCCCGCATGGCCGCCGGCGCCGGTTGCGACGGCGATGACCCCATCGGCGCCTTTTTCGACCGCCTTTCGGGCGAACCGATCATCGATGACGTCGTGAAGGGTGATCCCGCCCCAGGTGTGAACCGCATCGTTCAGCTCCGGTCTCGCGCCGAGCGAGCTGATGATGATCGGGACTTTCCGTTTCGCGCAGACCTCCATGTCATGCTCGAGCCGGTCGTTCGATCGATGAACGATCTGATTGACCGCATAGGGGGCAGCCGGTCGATCGGGATGCCCGCGATCCCATGCGCCGAGCGCCTCGGCGATCTCGTGCAACCATTCGTCGAGAAGCGTTGCCGGACGCGCGTTCAATGCCGGAAAGCTGCCCACGATCCCGCTTGTGCACTGAGCGATAACGAGCCTGGGATTCGAGACTATGAACATTGGCGCGCCGATCGCCGGAATTCTAAGATTGCGAAGGATCGGCGGGAGGCTCAAAGTCCGTGAAACTCGCGGTACCAGGCGACGAAACGGGGCACGCCCTCGTCGATCGAGGTTGATGGGCGAAAGCCATGATCGCGCTCGATCGCGCTAATGTCCGCGAACGTCTCCTTCACATCGCCGACCTGCATCGGCTTTGGATCGAGCACGGCCTTCTTTCCAGTCTCGCGCTCGAGGAGTTCGACCACCCGCATCAAGTCCTCGCTTCGGCTGTTCCCGATATTGTAGAGCGCATGCGGACTTGAGCTTCCTCCCGCTTTCACCCGGCCGTCGTCGAGGGGCGGACAATCGAGGCAGGCGATGACTCCGCTGACAATGTCGTCGATGTAGGTGAAGTCGCGCCGCATCTCGCCGCCGTTGAACAGTGGCAGCGGCTCGCCGGCGTAGAGCGCCTTGGTGAAGATCCACATGGCCATGTCGGGCCGACCCCACGGTCCGTAGACGGTGAAGAAACGAAGGCCGGTCAGCGCCAATCGATAGAGACTGGCGTAGCTTTCGCTCAAGAGCTCGTCCGCCTTCTTGGTCGCTGCGTAGAGCGACAAGGGGTGATCGACACGGTCCTCGATCCGGAAGGGCAAGCTCTTGTTGCCGCCGTAAACCGACGAAGATGACGCATAGACCATGTGCCGGGGACGCCGCTGCCTCGCGAGCTCGAGCATGTTGGCATGGCCCACCAGGTTCGACCGGATATAGTCTTGGGGGTGCTCGATGCTGTAGCGAACGCCCGCTTGAGCGCCGAGGTGGACGATCGCTCCTATGTCCATGCTCTCGACGAAGCGTCGCAGCGCCTCGGCATCGGCGAAGTCGATCTGCTCGAACCGGAATCGATCACCGTGTTTGCCTGCCAGCTGTTGAAGGCGAGCGCGCTTGAGCGCCGGGTCATAATAGTCGCTCAGATTATCGATTCCGACGACCTCATCACCGCGATCGAGCAATGCGCCCGATACGGCTGCGCCGATGAAACCGGCCGCCCCAGTGACCAAAACAGCCATGGGCCGGACATAAGGGCAGCAATATGGTCCTGAAAAGCCCCAGCGGCCCTCGCCTCAGTCGGGCTTGCACTCGGTTCCAAGGACGGCGTTCGGCCGGCCGCTGTCGCCAGGCAGAGTTTGGCAGATTGGAGTGCCCTCGAGCAAAGCATCCCCGCCGATCGCCTGATAGGTGTCGACGATGTTCTGCGCCGCCGCGAGCTTGGTCGTGACGAGCGTCTGCTGCGCCGCATAATAAGACCGCTGCGCGTCGAGCACGGTCAGGAACGGATCGATGCCTGCATCGTAGCGCGCTTCGGTGAGGAGATAAGAATCTCCGGTGACCGACTGCTGGCGCTGCCTGGCCGCAATCTCGTCATTGATGGTGCCGCGGCGGGCGAGGGCGTCCGAGACTTCTCGGAAGGCAGTCTGGACCGTGCTCTGATAGGTAGCCAGCGCGGCGCGCTGCTGGGCCTCTGTGAGCCGAAGGTTCGCGTGCCCCGCGCCACTCTGGAAAATTGTGTAGGTCGCGTCTGCGCCGAGGCTCCAGCCAAAGGCGCCGCCGGTGAAAAGCTTGAGTAGCGCCGAGCTTGCAAAACCGAGCAGGCCCGTAAGCGTGATCTTGGGGAAGAGGGCAGCTCGGGCAGCGCCGATGTTGGCGTTGGCCGAGCGCAGCGAATATTCCGCCTGGACGACGTCCGGCCGGCGAAGCAGGACGTAGGAATCGACGCCTGTGGGCATGGGCGCCATCGTTCCGAACGCCTGGTCGATCGACCCGGCAAGAAGGCTCGGGTCGACCGGCCCGCCAACCAGCAATCGAAGCGCGTTCACGTCCTCAGCTACTGCCGTACGCTGCCGAGCGAGGTCCGCCTGAGCAGTGTCGAGGATTTGCTCGGCCTGGTCGAGGTCGGTTCGGGGAGCAATTCCGCCTTCGAGGCGAAGGCGAGTGAGACGAACGCTCTTCTGGGCGCTGGCGGCGGTTTCCTGATCGATCAGAAGCAGGCTGGAATCGGCGGCATGATTGAGCCAGGTGGTCGCAATATTCGCGACCAGGGCCAGCCGCGTCGATCGTGCCCCGGCTTCGGTTGAGAAAAAGCGATCGAGCTGGACGTTGGTGAGCGAGCGGAGCCGGCCGAACAGGTCGACTTCAAAGCTCGGAACGCTGAGGCCCGCCTGATATTGAGCGCTGACGCCCTTGCTCTTGTCTCCGGTGACGGTAACTCCGCCCGCCGCGTTCACAGTCGGCAACTGGCTTGCGCGCTGGATCCGATATTGCTCGCGAGTGGCAGCAATGTTGGCGGCCGCGGCCCGCAAGTCGCGGTTGTTGGCAATCGCCTCGGCGATCAAGGTCTGGAGACGCGGATCGGTGAAGACCTCGGTGTAAGTGAGCGCTGGCAAGCCGGCCTCGGTTTGTACCAGGTAGGGATCGCCGGCAGGCCACGAGGCCGGAATTGACGGATCGGGCTGGACGAATTTCGGCTGGAGCGAGCTACACGCCGACGCGAGCAGCGCGAGGAGGGAAGCCGCTCGCCTCACGCCCGGGCGGCCCGGCGATTGCGGATATGTTCGCCGATGACCCGAAATCCGTCGCGAACGCCGCGTCGGACAAGGATGTAGAAGAGCGGAATGTAGAACACCGCGAGGATCGTCGCTGTCAGCATACCACCGATGACGGCAGTGCCGATTTCGATCCTCCCGTTGGCTCCCGGGCCAGTCGCGATCGCCAGCGGGAAAACTCCGAAGATAAAGGCAAAGCTGGTCATCAGGATCGGGCGGAGCCGGATCTTTGCCGCCTCGACCGCGGCATCGATGATGCGCTTACCTTCCTTCTCGGCTCGTTCTGCGAATTCGTTCATCAGGATCGCGTTCTTGGACGTGAGTCCCATGGTCGTCAGAAGCCCGATTTGCAGGAACACGTCATTCTGAAGACCGCGAAGGGTCACGAACAGGATTGCTCCAACGAGGCCCAGTGGGACGACGAGCAAGACCGCAAGCGGGATCGACCAGCTTTCATAGAGCGCAGCCAGGCACAAGAAGATCACGATCAGCGAGATGCCGTAAAGAAGCGGCGCCTGTCCGGTGGCGAGCCGTTCCTGGTACGACGCCCCTGACCAGGCCACCCCGACGCCCGGGATCTGCGATGCAAGCTTCTCGATCTCGGCCATGGCATCGCCCGAGCTTTTTCCAGCCGCCGGCTGTCCGTCGAGCTCAAACGCCGGGTAACCCTGGAATCGATCGAGAGTGACCGGGGCCACGGTCCACCCCGTCGTTGCAAATGAAGAGAAGGGGACCATCGCGCCCTGGTCGCTGCGAACGAACCAATTGCCCATATCCGACGGTTCCGACCGGTACGGAGCATCGCCCTGGACGTAGACCCGTTTCACCCGGCCGCGGTCGAGGAAGTCGTTCACATAGCGTCCACCCCACGCGGTCGACAGAGTTGAATTCACATCCGCCGTGTTGAGGCCGAGGGCGCTGAGGCGCGGGACGTCGATATTGACCTTGAGACTGGCGACGTCGGGAAGCTCGCTCAGTCGTACCTGTTGCAGGTTCGGATCCGAAGCAGCTTCGGCAAGCAGCCGGTCGCGCACGGCTGCAAATTGCTCGCGGCTCATTCCGCTCGTGTTTTGAAGCTGCATCGAAAAGCCGGCAGCCTGGCCAAGACCGCGGATTGCGCCCGGAACAAGCGCGAAAACCTGGGCGTCGCGAAGGCCGCGGAAGGCACCGGAGGCTCGGTCGACAATGGCTTCGGCGCTGTTCGTCGACCCCTTGCGCTCCCCGAACGGGGCGAGGTTGATGTAGGCCTGCCCACTGTTCTGACCGGAGGCGCCGCCGCCTCCACCGGTTACTGCGAACAGAGTGTGCACGTTCTTGCTGTCGGGTCCGCGAAGGAAATAATGCTCGACCGCGAGTTCGGCTGCCTGCGTGCGATTGAACGTGGCACCGGCCGGAAGCCGGACCTGGACCGAGGCATTGCCTTGGTCTTCGCTCGGAATGAAGCCCGTCGGGAGGCGCCACAGAAGGATGATGAGCAGCGCGCAGACGCCTCCGTAAATGGCAAGAAACAGCCATTTGCGGTCGACCACCTTGCCGACGTTGCCGACGTACCAATTGATGGTCCGCTCGAACCGGTCGTTGAAGGTTCGGCGAGCGATTTCAATCGAGTGAGCGAGACGGGGAGCCCGCTTCCCGAGCCAGATATCCTCGAGGCTCGCGTGCTGACGTCGCAGAACATTGGCGGCAAGCGATGGGCTGAACGTGATCGCAAGCACCACCGACAATGCCATTGCGGAGACGATGGTTGCGGAAAACTGGCGGTAGATGACGCCGGTCGACCCACCAAAGAAGATCATCGGAAGGAAAACGGCCGAGAGCACCAAAGCGATGGCGACGAGCGCCATCTGAATCTGCTGCATCGAAACGATCGTTGCTTCCTTAGTGGTGAGCTCGGGCTGTTCGTGAAGGATTCGTTCGACGTTCTCGACCACGACGATGGCGTCGTCGACGAGTAGTCCGACCGCGAGGACGAGGCCGAACAAGGTCAAGGTATTGATCGAAAAGCCCAGGATATAGAGCATTCCAAAGGTGCCCAGGAGCACGACCGGAATGGCGATTGCCGGGATCAACGTCGCCCTCCAGCTCTGAAGGAAGACGAACATCACAAGGATCACGAGCGCCATCGCCTCGGCGAGGGTCTTTACCACTTCGATGACCGAGAGCCGGATGAAGTCGGAGCTGTCGTTGGCGTAGGCGACCTTGTAGCCGGGCGGAAGGCGCGGGGCGATGTTTGCCATCTCCGCTTTGACGAGCTTCGATGTCGTCAGAGCGTTCGCGCCGGGCTCCAGATTTATGCCGATGCCGGAACCCGGATGTCCGTTGATCCGAATGGTTGAGGAGTAATTTTCTGCTCCGAGCTCGACCCGAGCGACGTCGGACAGGAGCACTCGAGCGCCGGTGGGATCGGCCTTTACGATGATGTTGCGGAACTGCTCGGCGGTTTGCAGCCGGGACTGAGCAGTGACCGTCGCATCGAGCATCTGCCCCTGGGGCTGCGGCATTCCACCGATCTCGCCGGCCGCGACCTCTATATTCTGGGCCTGGATCGCGCTGACCACGTCGCTCGGCATGAGCTGCAGGCTCTCAAGCTTATTGGGATCGAGCCAGATCCGCATCGCATATTTGGAGCCGAAGACGTTGACGTCGCCGACGCCATGGATCCGCGACAGGTCGTCTTGGATATTGGTCGCGAGCCAGTCGGAAACATCGACATTATTGGTCTTGCCGGTCGAATCGTAGACACCCACGATCATCAGGAAGTCAGGCGAGCCCTTCGTCACCGTGACGCCCTGCTGCTGCACTTGCTGGGGAAGCCGAGCGATCGCCGCCTGGACTTTGTTCTGGACCTGGACCTGGGCAATATCGGCATCAATGCTCTTGTCGAACACGGCGCTGATCGAGACCGAGCCTCGCGAACTCGACGATGAGCTGAAGTAGAGGAGGCCGTCGAGACCGGTCAGATTCTCCTCGATGACCTGCGTTACGCTCGAACTCGAGAGTTTCGGCTGAGGCTCCCGGGTAGCTAGCGCGGACGTTGATCTGGGTTGGCGCTACGTCCGGATATTGAGCGACCGGAAGCGAGAAGATCGCGCCGATTCCTCCGAGCATGATGATGATTGCAAGGACCCAGGCGAATATTGGTCGCTCGATGAAAATCCGTGACATGGATCAGCCGCGGCGGCTCTTGCCTGCGGCTTTCATCGCCCCGGGCGGCGGTGCCTGGACTTTCTGCGGAGCACTTGCAGGAACCGGCTTGATCTCGGCCCCGTCCTTGAGGTTTGAGGTACCCTGCGTGATCACCTTTTCATTGGCGGCGATGCCCTCGGTCACGACCCAATACTGACCCATGGTCCGGTCCGCGACGACTGTCCGCTGTATCGCTCGGTTCCCTGGTCCGACGACGAAGAGAGTGGCGTTCCCTTGCGGGTCCCGAGTGATCGCCTGTTGAGGCACGAGGAACGCGGACGTGTCGATCGCCTGCGCGAACTGAGCGCTGACGAACATTCCAGGAAGCAGCAGCGCCTGAGCGTTGGGGAAGACCGCGCGAAGGGTGACCGTGCCGGTGTTCGGAGCGACGACGACCTGGCTGAACTCGACTTTTCCAGTGTAACCATAATCGCTTCCGTCGGGCAGCTTGAGCCGGACGGTTGCCGAGGTCGACACGACGCCGCCTTGGGTCAGCGCACGTCTTAGGGCGAGCAGGTCCGCTGCCGATTCCTGGATGTCGACGTAAACCGGATCGAGCCTGGTGATCGTTGCCAAAGCGTCGGTCTGGTTGGCAGTGACAAGCGCGCCTTCCGTCACATTCGAAAGTCCGATGCGGCCGCTGATCGGGGCCGGCACCCGGGTGAATCGCTGGTTGATCTGGGCGGTTCGTACTGCTGCTGAATTTTGCGCCACCGATGCGTCCGCCTGGCGAGCTTGAGCGACCGCATTGGTGTAGTCTTGCTTGGAAATCGCCTCCTGCTGCACCAATGGTTTGTAGCGCGAAGCAAGCGTTCGCGCGGCTTCGGCCTGGGCGCGGGCGCTCTGAAGATTGGCCTGAGCCTGCGCGGCCTGTGCGTTATAAATGCTGGCATCGATCTGGTAGAGAGTTTGGCCCTGATGGACGAGTGAGCCCTCGCGGAAGAGCCGGCGCTGAACGACTCCGTTCACCTGCGGCCGGACGTCGGCAATTTGAAAAGCGGCAATTCGCCCCGGAAGCTCCTGCTCAAGCGGAGCGCTGCCCTGCTGGATTACGACATAGCCGACCGTGACCGGCCCTTTGGGTCCACCACGGCCGGAACGGCCGCCATGACCGCTTGAGCTGTTGCCGCTCCCGCTCCCGCTCCCGCAGGCGCCAATCAAGAGGGATAGGAAAACGGCTGCCAGCGCCGCGCGACTCTTAACGATAGTTGAGTTCACGAGGCCGGCCTTTTCCCCAGTCTTGGCGGAATACAAGTGGGGATGCGCTTTGTTCCGATGGATATGACAAGTCGCCGTCGGCTAGATTACCGATCGGACAGACGCGTGATCGGTTCGACGAACCGGTCGCTCAGACCGACTAACGAAAGTTAATTTTTGAGCGTCGACCTAAAAGAGCTTGCCGGCCCGCCGCCTTTGCGCGGCCGCATTCGCAAGCCTAGATAGACGAGCCATGAAGCCGATCGTTGTCATACACACCAATGACAAGCAGATGCTGGGAGCGCTCGTCTCGGCGCACAGCTACCGCCGCAACAGCAGCTCACCCGATTCATTCGACGTGCGCGTCGTCAACGCGAACGAGTTCCCGGAACTTCGCGAGCAGGGAAACTCGCTCATCCGCGGTGGACATGTTCGCAAATGGGATCCCGATGACCTTCAGTCCTTTACGCCCGTGCGCTTCGCCATCCCGGGGCTGCTTGGATATCAGGGGCTGGCGCTTGTTACGGACCCCGACGTTTTCGCGGTCGGCGATGTCGCCGAACTGTTCGGCCGTGACCTTCAGGGCAAGGCGATTTGGTGCACTCCGCGGCCGGGTTACCACAAGATCACCGATCCGCTTGCGACCTCGGTCATGCTGCTCGATTGCGCGAAGCTTGAGCACTGGCGCTTCGCCAAGGATCTCAAGGCGCTGTGGAACCACGAGGTCGACTATCTCGACTGGATAAACCTCAGGCGGGAAAGCTTGAGCACCATCGGCCTGCTCGAGCCGGAGTGGAACGATTTCGATCGTCTGACGCCGAATACAAAGCTCATCCACAACACCAAGCGGCGGACTCAGCCGTGGAAGACGGGGCTGCCGATCGATTTCACATTCAAGGAGCGGGGCCTCCTCAATTTTGCGCTTCCGATCGTTCGTAAGCTGGCGCCCAATTATACGCGGCACCCCGACCGCAAGCAGGAAGCTTATTTCTACTCCCTGCTCGCGGACGCGCTCGATGCTGGTGCGATCACGATCGAACGGGTGAGGACGGAAGTCGAACTCGGGCACGTGCGGCCCGATTCTGAAGCGCTTATCGAGCGCTATCGGCACGAGCCCCGGGCGGCACAGGCGGAAGCTTCACAAGCTGCCTGACTCGGCGTGCGATCTCGGCAGTGAAATCCGGCGGATTGACCGCTCGCGGTTCGACAATTGTTCCTCCGAACCCATGCTCGGCAAGCGATGCCCAGAAAAAGCGAAGGTCGCGTGGATAAAGCCGCTTGCCGGGGCGGATACGGTCCATGATTGTCATGACGGCCTGGCCGAGGGCGCTTTTCGCAATTGGCATGATTCCGACCGGCTTGCCGCTATTCACCGCATCGGCCACCATCGCCACGCTGTCGGCGGTCACGTAGATTTCGTCCGCCGCTTCGATCATCGCGCGGTAGGCGGGCGGGCCCTCGTTCGGAGCGAACAGGAACGGCACCTTCGATGATTGAAGCTTGGCCCTGGCGGCTTCGAGCAATTCGGCGGGACTGCGCGGGCTTCCGACTGCAATCACCGAGCCACCTGCTGCCTTCGCCGCATCAATGAGCTGGCCGATCGCGCTGACGATCTGGTCGACCGGAAGCTGCCAATAGAGGGTCGGGCCGCCGATGAGGAGGAGACGGTGCGGTCGAGGATAACCTGCGAGGAGATCGCGATCGCCCTGGTCTATTTCTCGATCGCGGTGGGGGCTGAGAGCGAACGGGATGCGCACGACGTTGGACGCGTCAGGTACCGGATATTCAGGCGTTGGCACGACGAGATCGAAGTGGCGGGGCGAGACGCGCGGATATCCAAGATGGACGGCACGCATCTTCCCGCCGGACCGGCGCCTGAGCTCGCGAACCACCGGCACGCTTCTGAGGCCCGTCGAGATTGTGAGATCAGGTGGTGATCGCTCCAGTTGCGCGCGGGAACTCGCGGCTACGCTCTTGAACGTCGCGTCGAGAAGCGATGGCGGGATCCGCCTTAGTTGATTGTAGTGCAGCCATTTCTCCTCGAACGGCAAAGCAAGCGCCTCGGCGAGCGCGAGCACCTGGTTATTGTCACCGCGATGCGGTCCGAGCAGCGCCCAGACGCGCGGCGGTTCACCGGTCTTGTCGTTCATGCCCACCGCCGCCATTAAGCGGCGAGGCCAGGAAAAACCAATGTGCGGAATTGCTGGGTGGTATAGGCGCGGCGGCAAGGCGGTGCCGAAGGGGGCGCTGGTGGCCGCCTGCGACCGAATTCGCCATCGCGGCCCCGACAATTCGGGCTACTTCGCGGACGGCGACTTCGGCTTCGGAATGCGTCGCCTCAGCATCATCGACGTCATGGGCGGCCATCAGCCGATCTTCAGTTCCGACCAACGCTATGGAATCGTCTTCAACGGCGAGATCTACAATCATCCCGAGCTTCGCCGGGAGCTGGAGCGCGACTACACTTTCCAAACCGATCATAGTGATACCGAGACAATTCTCGCCGCCTGGCTCAAATGGGGCGACGACGCCTGGACAAGGCTCGAAGGCATGTATTCGGTCGCGATCTGGGACAAGGTCGGGAAGAATCTCGTCCTTGCCCGCGATCCGATTGGAATCAAGCCGCTGTTCGTGAGCGAGCAGGAAGGAGGTCTCGCCTTTGCCTCCGAGATCGGCGCGCTCCGAGCGCTCCCAGATCTAAAGTTCGATCTCGATGAAGAAGGCGCCGACGATTTCTTTTGCTTTGGCCACACGCTGCCGCCGCGAACGATCTTCAAGCAGGTGCGGCCGCTCGAACCTGGTCACCGGCTCCGCATCGGACCGAAGGGCAAATCGGATGTCATGTGCTTCTGGCAACCGAGGATTGAAGTTCGAACGGGAGTGTCGCAATCCGACTGGATTGAGGAAACGCGCTCGCGCGTGCTCGACACCGTCAACAAGCACCTGCTTTCCGATGTCCCCGTCGGCGCATTTCTCTCGGGCGGGGTCAATTCCTCCGCAATTGCCGCAGCGATGGCGCGAAGCTCGGCGACAAGCTTCAAGGCGTTCACGGTCGGTTTCCCGGGATCGGCCCGCGACGAGACCGCAGCTGCGGCTCGAATCGCAGAGCACCTTGGTTTCGAGCATGTGGTCCTGCCGATCGAGCCGCGAACTGCCGCGGACGTTCTACCCTCGGTCCAGGCGTCGTTCGACGAGCCCACCGCCGCCACCTCGGCGGTCCCGCTCTGGTATCTGTCGCGGGCTGCCGCCGAGCATGTGAAGGTCGTTTTGTGCGGAGAGGGCGGCGACGAGGTCTTTCTCGGCTACAACCGCCAGCGCTGGGCGCAGCGGATGGCGCGCTGGAAGCCGCTCATAGAAGCGATTGGGGCAGGAGGCCTGGTCGGTACTTTGCCCGAACTTCGGTGGCGCCAATGGAATTACGGACGGCAACTCGCGCGTCGGTTCGTCGAGGGCGCGGCGCAAAGCGATGGATATGAGCGGTTCTTCGCTGCCGTGTTCATCACCACGCCTGACATCCGTCAGCGCATCTACAGTCGCGACTTTTTTCGACGGAATGAAGCTCGGGATGACTTGGGCCGGCTCGCTCGCGACCATTTCCCTTCCGACCAACGCGCGGCGCTCAGCGACCTCGACCAGTTCATGCTTGGCGACCTCACCGTCCATTTGCCTGCGTCCCTCTGTCAGCGGCTCGACCGGTCGAGCATGGCGCATTCCCTGGAAGCCCGGGTGCCCTTCCTTTCGCATCGCTTTGTCGAGTGGGCACTGACGATCCCAGCCGACCTCAAGTTGAAGGGGAGCACCGGGAAATATGTGCTTCGCAAAGCAATCGAGCCGTGGCTTCCAAAGACCGCACTCTCTCAGCGAAAGATCGGCCTTCAGTTGCCCTTCGCCGACTGGTTCATGGGCGGCTTCAACGACTTTGCGCGCGAGGCGTGGCGGTCGTCCGGCGCGGCCGAGCTCGGCTTCCTCGATCCCGCCGGGGTTGAACAATTGTTCGATGAGCATCGTCGCGGCGCCGCCGACCACGGACAAATCCTCTATGCGATCGCGATGTTCAGCTGCTGGTGGGCCCAGCAACGCCCGTCCGAAACGGCTGCGTCGTTACCGGTCGCTGCGGAAGTTGGACAGTGAACCCCAAAATTTCAGTCATCCTGCCGGTGCACAACCGCGCCGACGTGCTGTCGCGCGCGATCCAGAGCGTTCTTGATCAGGACCTTCGCGATTTCGAGCTGATCGTCGTTGACGACGGTTCCTCAGACGAAAGCGTGACGGTCGCGGGTTCGTTCGCTGACCAGCGTATTCGAACTGTTCAATTGCCAAGCAATCGCGGCGGGAATGTCGCGCGCAATGCGGGCATTCGGGCAGCGCAAGCGCCGCTCATTGGCTTTCTCGACAGTGACGATCGTTATCTTCCGAACAAGCTCTCGTTCGTCGTCGAGCAATTCGATCGACGGTCCGAGCTCGACCTCCTTGTGGACAGTTTCATCAAGGTCCAGCCCCCGGGCTCCCGAAAGGTCGAGGTGGTCCGCCATAATCCGATCATCGCCGACCGCGAGCTGTTCCGTCGGGCGCTGTTTACCAGGCAGCTGTGGAAGGCCACGCCTGCGATCACGGTGAAGCGCGACGCAGCGCTCAGGGCAATGTTCGACGAGACGCTTCGCCGATTGCAGGATTTCGATTTCCTGATCCGCATTTCGGAGTTCGCCAATTGCGGCTCCATCGATGAAGTTTTGTGGGTGAAGTATTGGGGCTCGAACTCGATCTCGGCTGAGGACAATATGATCACTGCGAATGTCGAGCTGGTTCGCCGTCATCCCGAATATCTGCGCACGCCATCCTTTCGGCCCGGCCTTGCCTACGCGTTACAACTCTCTGCCTGGCGCCGGATGAGGAAAGGCGATCTTGCCGGAATCGTGCGCGACATTCGCAACATTTCCGATGCGTTCGGTGGAGCGGAGGCGGCGCGTCTTGCGTTCGAGGCGTTGCGACCGCGGCCTTCGCTAGGCTGAATAATCGAAACCGCAGACCGAGGTGGTCCCGGACATAGGCGTCGATCTTCGCCGCACCTTCGGCGCCAAGCGCCCAGTTATAGCTGCTGTTCTTGCCGCTTCCCGGCCCATACCTCGGCAAGCGGAACCTTCGCTCAGAGGCCGAGACTCGCCTGCCCGTCATTGGCAAGGATTCCATGTAGAAACCGCACTCCGGCCTGCCCATTATCGACCCAACGAACCTGAGCTCTGAGGTCCTGCATGCGCGGCATGGCTAGCGTAATCACCTCGGACAAATCGAAATGACTGTCCGTAAGTAGGTGACAACCGTAATAAGAGAGATTCGTCATGCGCACGGTTACGCAGCTTGCGTCCGAACGATAAGCCACCCCCTGCAGGCTCGTTGCCTTGCGGGTTTCTCGGCCTACCCAGCGGGACCGAAGTCGCCCGAACATTCGGTTTGGCCGCATTGGTCTCCTCGACGTCGCTGATGTTCAACGGCTTTCTAGATCCGCCATACAAGCGCTTGGTCGCAGCTCAACGCGGCGACAACAGCCTGTGCCGTCGAGGCACAGGTCTATAACCGCCTAGAAGAGTGCTGCCACGACGCATCTCTGTCCCAGTCATTGCCGCCCCTATGGCGCACGCGACCTGGCGCGGGATGTGGGACGCGCCTGAACGATCGTATGCCCCAAACCCGACAACCCGGCCGTCCCCGCTTATTGGTTTTCGGCCCATTGTTACCCGCGAGCGCGCACGGACGATCGCCAGCCAAGCTTTTCACGTTCTCGAAGATTGGTTCCTCGTGTCGGGGGACGCTGCCGTTGGGCGACGGTATCCGCGTCGAAAGTCGCTTCTGATTGTAGCTGCCTAAGACGTGCCTGTTGGCAAACGACCAATCAACTGATCCGCAGAGTGCGACGTCGTGGTTTATGCGGTATTCGGAATCACTACGTAAGCACGCCGGCTATTCTGGCGTCAGTTGGCCGGCCAAATTGCGTCTTCGCGCGTTATGCTGCGGCCAGCTGGCGAGGGTAAAGCCGATGGCCAAAACGCAATCGCGAACAAAGATCCGAAAGACTCGAATACAGCCCGAGGATCTCATCATCGAAATCAGCTCCTCAAACGAAATTATTTCATCGCCCGATCTGGCAAACTCGACGCCGAGTTCGCCGATGACGAGGCCGCACTCGAGATTGAAGGGATCATCGCTATTGTTGGTCGAAAATACGAGAAGTTCTTGAACCAGTCGATCAGTCCGGTTGCTCAATTCGAAACGCTACACCGGAGAGACAATAAGAGACTGTCATTTCTTCGGTTCGGTAACCTTACGCGGTCGCCAACGCGATGCGCTTGCCTATCTGCCAACTGATCCGTTCGGTCTCTGCCGAGCTTCCTCGAGCCGGGCGTTTCTGTTGTGGAACTAATCTTCACGCCGATGAGCGGCGGATTCGGCGACCTCGTTAGCCTCTATATTGGGAACCCGGAGTCGATATCTGGAACGGGATAGACTGCGGCGGCTTGCCTCTTGGCACGCCGATTAGAATTCCTTGAAGCATTCCGTCACGCTCGGGTCAATCTCGAGGTCGGTGGCCGCAAGGTTCATATCAAGTCCACGGGGACTTGCGACTTGAGCTTGGCGCGCGAGCGCGCTCGGACGAATTGCCGGTATTTCCCCAGGTCGCCAGGTGTTCGGACCTGCTCGCTGATTTCCTGAAAGAATTCCGACCCGTGCGCGGGCACGCGAAGATGAGAACCCGGGCAGGCAATGTGACCCACCCCCTGAAGCCATGGATAGTACCGCGGGAAAGATAATTGGAATCACCCCAGCAGGATCTCAGCGGGTCTCCATCGATCGCAAAGTGGAGCTCGCCATCGAGTATATAATAGGCCTCGTTCCAGTCATGCGCATGGGCGGGCCGGCCCATTCCAAGCGGTAGACGATAGTTGCGGCTATCAGTTCGCCTCCTCGGATGGCCCAATACACCCGCGCAAGGATTTTTCGAAACCCGCTCTCTCTCACGTCAGCGACTGGAGGAGTTCGTCCGGCAGTCGCTGCGCCCAGCAATCAGCACCGTCACCGACTGGCTATCCCGGCTAGGTTGCGACAGTCGGTGTATAAATACCGGCGCGCATTTTGGCCGAAGCCATTCGTCTTATGGAGCGTTTCATTCGCGTCGATCCAAGGAGAATTTCCATGCCGGCGAAATCCGCAGCACAGCAGAAAGCCGCTGGGGCGGCCCTCTCCGCCAAACGCGGCGACACCCCGAAGAGCAAGCTAAAGGGCGCATCAAAATCTATGGCCTCATCGATGAGCGAGAAAGAGCTAAAGAAGATGGCGTCGACCAGCCGCAAGGGAAAAGCCGAGCACAAATCGAAGTAATCAAGTGAGCCTCAAATCGGACAGCTTTCCGTCCGCGTACTGACACCAGTTGCTGCTGCCAGCCGCGGCTCTGTTGCAAAGCGGCCACGGATGTTGCCCAATCATCCAGAAATGCCGGATCCCTAGATGATTAGCGGTTTGTCGATGAACGACGAATATGGCACGTTACTCTCGAAGGGGGATCTCCGGTGGAGATGGTCGTTTATGAAGGTTTGTTCGACTTCTTCTCAATGGTCGTCGCCCTTGTCAGACTGTAAATCGTAAGCAGGCGAGCAGGTTAGCGAACGGGCAAAGGTCTGCGAGGGAGGGCGGTCACACCTACGCGGCTAATGGCAGCCATGGATCGGTTGCTGGCGTAAGGCCACAAACATTAGCTCAGACAAGGAGCGCATTGCGGAACCTTTGCTGGATACCCGCTGTTACGTCCGAAATTCAGCACCATGAGTTTTGCGAATAAAGCAGCAGCCGCGGCCGTTTGGTTGGGCATTCTGGCGCTTAGCGTCGCGGGCGCCGTCGCGCAGCCCCTGCGGATCTCCAACGTCACCGTAATCGACGTGAAGTCAGGTGCGTTGTTTGAGCATCGGGACGTAGAGATTCGGGATGGGCGGATTGCGTCCGTACTTCCGGCCTCATCAAAGCCAAGAGCCAACGAGCGGATCGTTGATGGTCGCGGCAAGTTTCTCATTCCTGGTTTGTGGGATTGCCACGTTCACCTGAGCTGGACGACAGACTCAGCTCTTCCCCTTCTTGTTGCCCTCGGCATCACGGATGTCCGTGACATGGGCGGCAATTTTTCCCAGATCGACGGATGGCGTGCGCGAATTGCTGCCGGCGACCTGGTCGGACCCAGGATCATGCGCGTCGGGCCTATCCTCAATGGGAAGTCGTTCAATGCCTATCAGTTCGTTCCCGGATCGCCGGAAGCTTCGCGGGGCGCAGTGCGCTTGCTTAAATGGCTCGGTGTCGACGAGATTAAGGTGCACCGTCGAATGCCGCGGGACTGGTATTACGCGGTTATCGACGAGGCGAAAAGGAACGGTTTGAAGGTTGTCGGTCATATCCCGATCGAAATTGAACCCGCCGAAGCGTCGAATGCCGGCCAGTATATGGTCGAACATACCGAGACGCTCTTCGAGGGCACGTTCGCGGTCGGTTTATCGGATACGCAGCTGCCGGGAGCGATGAGCAAGTGGCTTGCGACGGGCAAGCCGGACGCCCTCTTCGCCACGTTCGTCCGCAACGGTACCTGGGTCGATCCCACCTTGTCCGGCTATCTCGAAGCTGCCGACCTGTACGATCCAAGCACTCCGCCGAACCGGCTCTACCGGTATGTTGCGCAATCGGAGCGGAAGGCGTTCAGCGATCAGATCAAGGCCCACCCCCTGTCGGTCGAAGACGTCAAAGCTCTGCATGAGCATATGAACCTGCTCGTGGACGTGACGGCGCGAATGCACCGCGCCGGTGTCAGGCTGGTGGCGGGCACGGACGCCGCCGGCCCGCGACTGGTCGGCTTCTCGCTCCAGCGCGAGCTGGTTGACCTCGTCAGGGCAGGGCTCACGCCATTGGAATTGCTGCAGGCGGCGACACTGAATCCCGCAATTGCGTTTGGACGCACGCCCGATTTGGGCACAGTTGAGTTCGGGCAAGTTGGCGGACCTTGTCCTGCTCGAAGCCAACCCGCTCGATAAAATCGAAAATGCGCAGAGGGTTTCAGCCGTAATCGCGTCGGGGCGGCTGTATGACCATGCCGCAATCAAACGCTTGATGGACTTGTCAGCGCAACTTGCCGCGAAGAATTGATCGCAGAGCTTAAGCCGAACCCCATGTCGTCTAAGCAGAGGGTCGCGCGTGAGATCGCCGTTAACATTTTCGCATCGGGTCGGCGGCTCGAAAAACGGCCGAAAATGGCGTCCCGCCAACCCGGTATATTTTCGCATTTTTGTCATGAGTGGTCGCTTGCGGGCGGCCGAGGATGTGCAGCTGATCTGGATCGCCGCAGGGAAAGGAAACGAATCCGGTGCTTGCGTGGTGCTTACTACCGTTCAGCTTCGGCGCTAGGGAATTAAGCTAAGTATCTGAAAAGAATGGTGGACGCACTAGGGCTCGAACCTAGGACCCGCTGATTAAGAGTCAGCTGCTCTACCAACTGAGCTATGCGTCCATTTGTCTCGGATGCTCCGGCTTTGGTCTCGCCGGGCTGAGCGGCGCGCCGGTAGCATGGGCTTAGGTGGGGTGCAACCGCGTGGTCTCAACCTGCTCGTGAACCGGTCCGCTGCTGGCGTTCCAGAGCCATTAAAAGGCCGAGGCACAGCATCACCGTCATCACTGCTGATCCGCCAAAGCTGACGAGGGGGAGGGGAACGCCGACGACCGGCGCGAGACCCATCACCATCATCAGGTTGATCGCGACATAGAAGAAGATCGTGGCCGAGAGTCCCGCCGCAGTCAGCTGCGCGAAGCGGGTACGCGAATTGGAGCTGACCTTCATTCCCCAGCGGATGACCAGGCCGAATGCGACGATCAGAACCACGCCGCCGACCAGACCCCATTCCTCGGCCATCGTCGCGAAAACGAAATCGGTATGGCCTTCAGGAAGATAATCAAGGTGGCTCTGGCTGCCCTGAAGAAACCCTTTGCCCCAGATGCCGCCGGATCCGATCGCGATCTTCGATTGAGCAATGTGATAGCCGGCGCCCAGCGGATCGCTTTCCGGGTCGAGGAAAACGTCGATCCGCTTGCGCTGATAGCCGTGCATCATGTGATAGACGATCGGGGCTGCCACAGCCCCGAGCGCTGCGGGCGCGACAAAAAGCCACACCGGCAGCCCAGCAAGGAACATGACCGTGATCCCGCAAAGAAGGACCATGATGCAGGTGCCAAGGTCGGGTTGGACGAGGATGAGAAAGGCCGGAACCGCAAGCAGGATTGCTGCCGGCCAGATCGCACGCCATTTCCGGATCTCGCTGGCTGGGACGAGATCGTAGAACCGCGCCAGGGTCAGCACGATTGCAGGCTTCATGAACTCGGACGGCTGGAGGCGGACCGGCCCGAGCTCGAGCCAACGCTGAGCGCCTTTGCTGACGAAGCCGAGAGCCTCGACACCGACCAGCATGATCATCGTGATTCCGTACAGCGGGAAGGCGATCGACTTGATCGTCGCTTCGCGCATCCACGACATGCCGATCGCGACCGTGAGGAAGAAGATGAAGACGATCGCCTGCTTGACTGCCCAGGGCTGCGCGGAGCCTCCGGCCGCCGAATAAAGCACGACCAGTCCAAAGAATGCGATGCCCGCGACGAGGAAGATCAATCGCCACGGAAGCCGCGCGAGCGGCCGCGGAATGATTGCGGAGGTGATCATGCCTGTTTGGCGGGTAGGGGCGGTAGTCCGTTTGCCTGGCGCCATTGGGCGGTCTTGCGAGCGATCCGCTGGTCGAGCGTTCCGCCGAGGCCCTGTTCGAACGCGGCGAGGTTCTGGAGCGCCTTCTCCTTGTCGAACAGGAACAGCAGCGTGTCTCGGATCAGCGGAGCTGCGACCGATGCGCCGAAGCCGCCATGCTCGATGATCGCCGCCGCGGCGTAATGGGGGTCATTGGCAGGAGCAAAGGCGACGAAGAGGGAGTGATCACGAAGGCTCCAAAGCGCCGCCGTATGTCCACCTCGTTCATTGGCGCCGAGGCGGTGAACCTGCGCAGTGCCGGTTTTGCCTGCCATGGTGATGCCGTCGAGCGGCAGCTTGGAGCCGGCAGCAGTTCCGTGATCGACGACGCCTTCCATGGCGCGTCGGATAAAATTCAGATGATCCTGGTCAATTTCCATCGCCGGTTGCGGCTTGGCAGGCTGCGATTTGAGAAGGCGCGGAAGAACCCGGCGGCCGGTCGAGATCCGGCTCGCCATCACTGCGAGCTGCATCGGGTTGATGAGGACGTAGCCCTGGCCGATCGACATGTTGATAGTGTCGTAGATCTGCCATTCGCGATGATATTTCTGCTCCAGCCATTGCGGGTCGGGGACGGTGCCGTAGCGCTGCGTGGTGAAGGGCAGGTCGAACTTCTCGCCAAAGCCCACGTGATGGATCATGGGCGCTAGCTTGTCGGCCCCGACCCGGCGGCACATTTCATAAAAATAGATGTCGCAGCTCTTCACGACCGCGTCGGTCATGTTCACAGCGCCGTGATGCTGATCGCAGTGAAAGACGTGATTGCCGACGGGATAGCTGCCTGAGCAATAGACATGCTCGTCGCGGTTGACGCCGGCGTTGAGCAGCGCGAGCGCCATCGATGGCTTGATCGTCGACCCGGAGGGATAAAGGCTCTCGGTGACCTTGCTGACGAGCGGATGGTGGTCGTCCTCGGACAGCATCTTCCACTCGGCCTGACTGATACCGTCCGAAAAATTGTTGGGGTCGAACGAGGGCATTGACGGCATCGCGAGAATGTCACCCGACGTTACATCCATGACCACGACGGAGCCCGACTGATCGCCAATCCTTCGCGCCGCATATTGGTGAAGGTCGGAATCGACGGTCAGCTGGACGGTGCCGCCGCTGATGTCCGGCTTGGGCTCGAGCTCCTTGACGAGCTTGCCCCGGGCAGTGACCTCGACCCGCTGCCCGCCTGGCTGTCCACGAAGAACAGGTTCCAGAGTTTCTTCAAGACCTTCCTTCCCGATCTTTACGCCAGGTACGAGTAGAAGCGGGTTCTTGTTTTCCTTTTCATATTCTTCCGTGGAGGCCGGACCAACGTATCCGACCAGCTGTCCGACCGACGAGCCGCCGGGATAGTAGCGGGTGAAGCCCTGCGATGCCGCGACGCCGGGAAGATCGGGCAGGCGGACGGTGATTGCGGCATATTGCTCGTAGGGGACATTGTCAGCGACGGACACCGGTTGGAAGCCGCGCGACTGGACGAGCTCAGTCCGGATGCGCTGGACGTCGTCCTCTTCGAGGTCGAGCAGCCTGGCGACGTCGGGAACGACGTCGTGTCCCTTCTCCATCTGTTGAGGAATGATATCGACCCGAAAGCTCGCCTTGTTGATGGCTATGGGCTTCCCGTAGCGGTCGATCATCCAGCCGCGACGTGGCGGAACGGGGATGAGCTGAACCCGGTTGCTCTCGCTTAGAAGCTGATATTTCTCGTTTTCCGCGACCGCGAGCCAGCCGAGCCGACCGATCAGCAGTCCGCCCACGGCCGCCTGCGCTCCGCCCAGAACCAGCATTCGCCGGGAAAAGCTGATCGACTGGTGTGCAGCTGTGAAACGGATCGGCTTCATCGGCCGAGCCTCCATCTATCAACACGCGATACCATCCATGCCATCACTGGGAAGGTGCAGATCGAAATGAGAAGCTGCGGGATCATCACGACGAAAGGCCCGTCGGCGCCAGCCAGGCGAGCGACCCGCCAAAGCAGCCATTCGTCAATCGCAATCAGCACGCCTGCAACCATCCACTCGATCCAATAGTCGCGCCACATGGTGCGGCGGTCGATCAAGTCGAGCGCGAGCATCGTCGCACTCCAAAAAGCAATTGAAAAGCCTATCGGGTAGCCGGTGAACAGGTCGTTGATGAGGCCGAGCGGAGCAGCCCACCAGGCGGGCCACGGATCGGCGCGCAGGAGCCTCCAGCTGATCATCGCAAGGAAGCCGAAATCGGGAAACCAGCCGGTAGTCGCAACGATTGGGAGCGCGGAAAGCAGCGATGCCGCGACAACCGTTGCTGCTGGCACCAGCATCGCCGCCCGCTGTGGGCCACGGCCAATCGATGACCGGGACGAGTAAAGCGCTGCCCGGACCATCAGGGCGTTCCGGTTGCCGTCGACTGCTCCTCGGCGGCGATGGCGGCGGGTTCGTACGGCAATTCGACGATAGCAAAGCTGGTGGTCGAGGGATCGGCCAGCGGCACAGCGATCGCTCCGTCGTCCTTGAGCTTCACGACCCGCGCGATTGGAACGAGAGGGGGGTAGAGGCCGCCGGTCCCCGACGTGATAATGAAATCGCCCGTTCTGAACGGGTTGCGGCCAACCTCCAGCGGACGGACGTCGACAGTCCCGTCGCCGCGACCCTGAGCAATAACCGGGATTCCGCTTCTAAGCAGCCTTGCTGGGACGATGCTGGTCCGATCCGAGACGAGCAGGACTCGCGAGGAAATCGCTCCAACATCAATGATTTGCCCGACCAGCCCGTCGGGCGAGCGCACCGGCATGCCCTCTCGGACGCCGTCCTGGCTGCCCGCCGACAGAATTGCGAACCTTCGCGGGCTATTGAAGGACGAGCCGACGATTCGGCCAGTCGCAATCGTGACCTTGGTATGCTCGCGCAGCTGTAGGACCGCTTTCAGCTGCCGGTTCTCCTGAAAGATCGCCTTTGCCTCGACCATCCGCTGGAGCATCGCGCGCCGATCGCGCTTGAGCGCGCCGTTCTGCCGGGCGGCATCCCAATAATTCCCGGCCCCTGAGGACATACCTTCGGTGGTCGCAGTCACTTCATGGAGCGCCGCTGCAACGGGTCCCGTGACGTCCAGTGCGGCCCCCCGGATTGTCGCGAACGCATTCGGCGCCAGCAGGGAGGTCGCAAGGAGGATTACTCCGACGATGATCCCGGCGATGACCGCGATGAAGCTGAAAAACAGGCCGTATTGCGCTCGACGCGACCAGCCGGGACGCGTGGCCGCCATTGCTCAGCTCCGCCTTATGCGGTCTGCAGCACGCCGCGGAACTGCTCTTCCTCCAGCGCGCGACCGGTGCCCAGAGCGACGCACGTGAGCGGATCGTCGGCGACGGTAACGGGAAGGCCCGTCTCGTCGCGAAGCACCTCGTCGAGGCCCTGGAGCAAGGCTCCGCCGCCGGTGAGGACGATGCCCTGATCGCAGATGTCGGCGGCGAGCTCGGGCGCCGTATTTTCAAGCGCGATGCGAACGCCTTCGACAATGGTCCCGACCGGCTCCGAAAGTGCCTCGGCGATCTGGCCCTGGTTGATCGAAATTTCCTTGGGCACGCCGTTGACGAGGTCGCGCCCCTTGATGTGGACGGTCTTGCCGATGCCATCGACCGGGGGCTTCGCGATGCCGACTTCCTTCTTGATCCGCTCTGCCGTGGCTTCGCCGATGAGAAGGTTGTGATTGCGGCGGACGTAGGAGCTGATGGCCTCGTCCATCTTGTCACCGCCGACGCGCACCGAAGTGGTGTAGGCGAGGCCGCGAAGCGAGAGCACTGCGACCTCAGTCGTTCCACCCCCGATGTCGACGACCATCGACCCGATTGGTGCAGTGACGGGCATGTCCGCGCCAATTGCCGCAGCCATCGGCTCCTCGATCAAATAAACGGCGCTCGCGCCGGCATTTGATGCGGCGTCCCGAATCGCTCGCCGCTCGACCGAGGTCGAGCCGCTCGGCACGCAGATCACGATCTCAGGGAAGCGCCACGCGCGCATTTTACCGCCGTGCACCTTGTGTATGAAGTGTTTGATCATCTGCTCGGCAACGTCGATGTCGGCGATGACTCCGTCGCGGAGCGGACGGATGGCCTCGATCTGGTCGGGCGTCTTGCCCATCATCAGCTTGGCGTCCTCGCCGACGGCCTTCACCTTCTTGATACCGTTGATGGTCTCGATCGCGACCACCGAAGGCTCATTGAGGACAATTCCGCGGCCGCGAACATAGACCAAGGTATTGGCGGTCCCGAGATCGATCGCCATGTCGTGCGACATCCATTTGAACCAACGATTCCAGAACATTCCGACCCTGTCCCTCGCCTTTGTGCGCCAACGGGCACAAGCGCGCCTCGCAGCTTTAATTTCAAATTGCTAACCGACCGTTGAACGCGGTCTGAAATTTCAGGAAAATTCAGTGCTTCGCCGGCTGTCCGGAATTGGGATAAGACCCCTGACATGTCAATAAGAAGGCTGCCTCCCGAGCTTGTCAATCGAATCGCCGCGGGCGAGGTCGTGGAGCGGCCCGCGAGCGCCCTTAAGGAACTTGTTGAAAATTCACTCGACGCCGGCGCGAATCAGGTCGCCGTGCGCCTCCATGCCGGAGGGCTCGAGCTGATCGAGGTAACCGACGATGGCTGCGGGATGACACCTGCCGAAATGCGCCTCGCATTGGAGCGGCACGCGACTTCGAAGCTCGACGACGATGCCATCGACCGAGTGACCAGCTTCGGCTTTCGGGGCGAAGCATTGCCATCGGTCGCGAGCGTCTCGCGGCTGACTCTCGAAAGCCGAGTGAGAGGCGCCGACGGTTGGCGAATCGCGATCGACCATGGCCAAACCGCAGGGGAAGGGCCGGCAGCGCTTCCGCCCGGGACCCGGATCAAGGTCGAAGGCCTGTTCGACAAAGTTCCCGCGCGCCGCAAGTTCCTGCGCTCGCCGCGGGCCGAATATGCCGCTTGCCTCGACGCACGTGAAGCGGCTCGCAATGGCGCGGAGTGACGTCGGTTTCACCGCTGACCACGATGGGAAGCGAATCCTGACCCTCGCGCCGGCCCAAGCGCCGGTCCGCGTCGCTGAACTGCTCACTCACCAACTGGACCGTCACGGCATCGGCATCGACTGCGTGCGTGAAGGCATGCGGCTGACGGGAGTGATCAGCCTGCCGACGTTCAACCGGGGAGTCGCGGACCAGCAATTCCTGTTCGTGAACTCACGCCCAGTGAAGGATCGGCTGCTCGTCGGCGCGCTTCGCGCCGCTTATCGCGACCTCATCGCGCGCGACCGTCACCCGATCGCCGCGCTGTTCCTCGAGATCCCGCTCGAAGAGGTGGATGTGAATGTCCACCCGGCCAAGACGGAGGTGCGGTTTCGCGATCCGGCCGCGGTTCGGGGCCTGATCATCGGCGGTCTCCGGCACGCGCTGGACGAAGAGAGCGGACGAAGCGCTGCGCGCGAGCAGGCGGCAGCGCCAGTCATGTGGACGACGAGCGCGGTATATGATCAGCAATTAACGCGTCATTCGAGGGAAATCGGGCACGGACAGCACCCGAACCGGGCGCCCGCCTTCGCTGGAGCGACCGCTTTCAGCGAAGCTCAAAAGCTCTTTGACCAAGCGCCCGCCGCTCGCGCCGAACCGGCGATCGAGCCAGTTCCAAGCTTCCCGCTCGGAGTTGCCCGCGGCCAGGTCGCCGCGACCTATATTGTCGCGGAGGCTGAAGACGGTCTCGTCATCGTCGACCAGCATGCCGCCCACGAGCGCCTCGTTCTGGAGCGGATGCGCGCCGCGCGCGAGGGCGGTGCGATAGCCCGACAGGCGCTCCTCATCCCTGAAGTCGTCGAGCTCGACGAGCCCAATTGCGACCGGCTCGAGCAAGCCGCGCAGGATCTTGCCGACATGGGCCTCGATATCGAGCGTTTCGGGCCCACCGCAATGCTGGTTCGAACGGTCCCAGCTGTGCTCGGAAAGTTCGACATTGCCGGTGTATTGCCCGATCTTGCCGCGGAAATCGCCGAGCTCGGCGGCCCGATGAGCCTTCGCGACAAGCTCGACCATGTCGCGGCGACGATCGCCTGCCATGGCTCGGTCAGGGCCGGCCGAATCCTCTCGGTTGCGGAGATGAATGCGCTTCTTCGAGAGATGGAAGTCACGCCGCGCTCGGGTCAGTGCAACCATGGCCGCCCGACCTGGGTCAAGCTCGGACATTTGGAGATCGAGAAGCTGTTCGGGCGCAAGTAGCTTGCCGGAAACGATTGCCCTGCTAGAGTTGCCCCAGGGAATGGGGTCTCCCTAGTAACCGCCGATCGGCCGATGGCTCCTGCTGGCGCACTTCACGTGCAGTAGGAGGTTTATGCTCTATCTAATTGTATTTGCTGGCGCCGGAATTGGCGGAGCGCTTCGTCATGGAGTCAATATCGCCGCCGCCAAGATATTCGGTCTCGGATTCCCATACGGCACCCTGATCGTGAACGTGACCGGGTCGTTCGTGATGGGACTGTTTGCCGGATATTTCGCTTATCGCTCCGGGGTTCCTCAGCATGTGCGATTGTTCCTTACGACCGGCATTCTCGGCGGCTTCACGACTTTCTCGACCTTCTCGCTCGATGCCGCTCTTTTGATCGAGCGTCACGCCTTCGCAATGGCAGCGGCCTATGCAATCGGATCGATCGCTGCTGGGGTCGCTGCATTGTTCTTCGGGCTAGCGGTGTTTAGGAGCGCAGGACACCTGCCATGAACATCGATCTCATCCCGATCGGCGACGATCCGCCCAACACCGTCAATGTGATCATCGAAGTCCCGGTTGGCGGTGAACCCGTGAAATATGAGTTCGACAAGAAGTCTGGCGCTTTGTTCGTGGACCAAATCCTGCACACGCCGATGCGCTATCCGGCGAACTATGGCTTCGTTCCGCACACGCTCTCGCCCGATGGCGATCCGATCGACGCTCTGGTGATCACGCGATCCCCCTTCGTCCCGGGATGCGTCGTTCGCTCACGACCGATCGGAGTCCTGTTCCTCGAGGACGAACATGGAGGCGACGAGAAGCTGATCTGCGTCCCCGTCGATTCGACATTCCCATATTATTCAGACGTCGGAGAGCGGCAGGACCTGCCGTCGATCATATTCCAGCAGATCGAGCATTTTTTCACCCACTACAAAGACCTCGAGCCGGACAAATGGGTGCGGGTCGGACGCTGGGGTCACGCAGAGGAAGCGAAGCGGGTCCTCGTCGAGGCCATCGAAAGGGCCGCAGCAAAGACGCCTGAGCACGCCTGAGGGCTGCGACTTTCAAGGCGCTTCTGCTACAGGCGCGACGTCGCCATGCAGGAGCTCGCCATGGCCACCGAGGACCGGATCTATTTCGCGCGCCGCGCTGCCGAGGAACAGGAATTGGCGCAAGGTGCCTCCGACCCCGGAGTCGGCCGAAGCTCACCGGAAGATGCAGCGCGCCTATCTCGAGCGGGCAAGCGTCGGTGAGCGTCCCGAAATGCAACTGCCCTCCGAGCCGATCGGCTAGATCGCCGCCACTGAGCTTTTCGTAGGTCCGTTGAAGAAGCGTCGAACGGGCTTCGTTGCGCGCCTTCTCGAGGCGTGGATAGCCAGCAGCTTCCTCGGCCCTCAGCTGCTGCGCGAAGCGCCCGGCACGGACCTCCGCCAGAACCTCGCCCATACGGGCGCGGACGCTTTCGTCGACGATCCGCTTGCCGCCGATGAGAGCGCCGAGCTCGGCGGTATTGGAGATCACTTCCTTCATCCCCGCGATCCCGCGCGCTTCGATCAGCTCGGCGATGAGCCGCAGCTCGCCGACGCATTCTAGATAGGCGACTTCCGGTGAGATGCCGCCGGCGACAAGGGTATCGAAGCCGGCAATCAGGATTTCGGGAACGCCGCCCCAGACGACCGCTTGTTCGTTGAACAGGTCGGCCTCGGCTTCCTCCCCGAATGTCGAGGCGATAAGGCCAGCTCGGCCGGACCCGATCGAGCGGCCGTAGGCGAGCGCGATCTCGCGCGCACTTCCGGTAGCGTCGTTCGCAACGGCCCAAAGGGAGATCATTCCTTTGCCATCGAGGTAGAGGGAACGGAGCGCGGTCCCTGGTCCTTTCGGCGCGACCATGAAGACATCGAGATCGGAGCGCGGCTCGACGAAGCCGAAGCGAACCGAGGTTCCGTGGCTGAAGCCAAGCGCGGCGCCGCGGCGCAAATATGGTTCGATCTCGCGGTAGAGCGCCGCGTGGGTCTCATCGGGCGCGAGCATCATCACCACGTCAGCAGAGCTAACCGCCTTCTCGAGAAGCGCGGTCTCGAGGCCTGCGGCTTCGGCTTCGAGGGTGCTTCCCGATCTGCCGCGCAGGCCCACGACCACGTCGATCCCACTATCCTTCAGATTAAGCGACTGAGCGCGCCCCTGGTTTCCGTAACCGAGGATTGCAACGCGTTTGCCCTCAAGCTGCGCGGGATCGATGTCGGCATCACGGAGCATCTCCATCAGGGCCGCCTAGCCGTTCGGCTATAACAGGGCCAGCGCTTCGCCGAGCCGGTCGACGTCGAGCGCCTCGCGGAACCGGGGCCAGTCGGAAGACGGCTGATGCGCGAACCAGGTATATTGTCGCTTGGCGTAACGACGGGTCGCCTGCTGGCCGGCTGCGACGCCTCGTCGAGCGAGATCTCTCTCAGAAGATAGCGCGAGAGTTCCGCACCCCGATCGCGCGCATGACCGGAAAATCCGGGTTAAGTCCGCGTGCCAGCAGCGCCTCTACTTCTGCGACCGCGCCTTCCTCGATCATGCGCGCAAATCGCTCGTCGCAACGCGTGTAAAGCCACTTGCGCGGCGGAAGGAGAACCAGCGACCGAAGCTCGATTTCGGCTTGATTCCGCCCTCGCGCCGCTCTTGCCAATATGCGAGGTTTGACCGGTCGACAGGATGACCTCAAGCGCCCGGTTGATTCGCGTCGTGTCGCCCGGCGTTGAGCCGGCTTGCGCCTCACGATCCAGCTCCTCGAGCTTTGGGCGATTCTCCTCGACGGGACGCCGCTCGAACGCGCGCTCGGATGCTTGGGTCGATGGTAGGGACGGGGGCAATGCCTTCGAGAAGCGTCCGCAAATATAGACCGGTTCCGCCGACCAGGATTGGAGTTCGGCCGCTCGAGTGAATTGCCGCAGATCTCCCGCATGCGCCAATGCCGCCCAGTCTGCGGCAGAGCAGGGAAGGGTGGCGTCCTGAACGCCGTACAGCCGATGCTCCGCCCATTTCAGTTCCTCGCCAGTCGGAGCGGCGCTGAGGATTTTGAGATCGCGATAGATTTGCGCACTATCGGCGTTGACGACTACGCCCTTGATTTGCTGAGCAAGGGCGAGCGCCAATGCGGACTTGCCGCTGGCGGTCGGCCCGGCGATGACGACGAGTGGAGGCTTGGACGAAGGCATGGGCGTTGCAACGCTGATAGCAGCCGGTCGGCTCGATGACAGGCTGGTCGAGCGAGCTCTGGGCCTGCTTCGCGAGATCGAACTCGAAAGCCACGTTTCAGCACTGGATCGACGAGGGGGACGCCGCCGACGTGCGCTTTTCCGGCGATTCGAAAGCGGCTTCGTGGGCGCTGAACGGGCTCGATGGAGTTGATATCATCGTTCAGCCCGACGAACCGCGGTGGAAGCGACTGCTGGTCGCCGACATGGATTCGACGATCATCGGCCAGGAATGCATCGACGAGCTCGCCGATTATGTCGGGCTGAAGGAGAAGGTTGCGCAAATCACCGAGCGAGCGATGCAGGGTGAGCTCGATTTTCCACAGGCACTGCGAGAGCGAGTTCGACTGCTCGCGGGACTGGATCAAAGGGCGCTAAGCCGTTGCCTCGACGAACGCGTCCAGATCACCGCCGGTGCCGAGACCCTCGTCCAGACGATGCGAGCGGGCGGGTCGAGCTGCCTGCTCGTCTCCGGTGGGTTCCTGTCGTTCGCCGAACCCGTCGCCAGTGCGGTCGGATTTGATCGCGTGAGGGCAAACCGCCTGGTCTTCACTGGCGGAAAGCTGAGCGGCGAGGTCGGAAACCCGATCATTGATGCAATGGCCAAGCAGGAAGCGCTGATCGAAGTTCGGGAGCAACTGGGTTGCAGAAGGAGGAGGTGCTGGCGGTCGGCGACGGCGCAAACGACAAACTCATGATCGTCGAGGCGGGACTTGGAATTGCTTTTCGTGCCAAGCCGGCGCTGGTCGAGGCCGCCGATGCCGAGCTTAGATATCATGGGCTCGACGCGTTGCTGTGGGTACAGGGCGTGCGCCGCCGCGACTGGTTCAGGGGCTGATTATTTGGTGAGTGGGAAGCAGGCGATACCGACGGACCTGCATGCAGCCTCTGCAGAAGCCTTGCTTTCGAACGGTCCGACCTGGAGGCGGGTGACTGGTCCTGCGGTGACATAGAAGGGTTGCCTGCCGGCAAGCGCGCTCTTGCCGGAAACGCTGCGATACATCGCCTCGGCTTTGCCCTTCTGCGAGAAAGCGCCGAGCTGGATTCGCCAGGCGCCGCTTGCTGGAGCACTTGCCCTGGTTGGCGCGGGCTTGGGTTTAACGAGGGCTTTCGCTGGCGGAGCTGGCGTATCAGTGGTTCCGACTTTGGCTGTGACGCGAGTTTCGCGTCTGCAGTCTTGGTCGATTGGGGCGGCTTCGAAGCGGCGGTTTCGACCGGGTTCAGAGGCTTGGCAGCAGCGGTCTCGACCGGCTTAGCAGGCTTTTCGGGATCTGCGGTCTGCTTTGGAGCAGCCCGATTGGTGCAGGTTTGGGCGCCGGCGCGGCTTTCGCAAGCGTCCGAGCGATCTCGAGTCCGCGCTTGCGGTCGGCGAGCGGCAGGATCTGGTCGAGCTGAGTGAGCGTGCCCTTCGCCGGCTCCAGTCCTTGCGCTGCGGCTCGGCTTACATAGGCATAGCCAAGGACCGGATCTTGGGTGACGCTGTCGCCGTTCACAAGCGCGGTGCCGTACATGAGAAGCGCTCGCGGCTCACCCTGCAGCGCTGCCTTCTTGAGCCATTTGAGGCCCTCGGCCTGGTCGCCGCCCTGAAACAGCAGCAGTCCAAGCGTGGTCTGCGCGTCAAGATGTCCCTGGTCAGCGATTTCTCGAACCAGTCCTTCGCCACGGCGAGATTGATCGCTACTCCCCGCCCGAGGCGGTAAGCCTGTCCGAGGTTGAACTGGGCATCCGCGTCGCCGTTGGTGGCGAGCGGTGTCCAAATCGCCACAGCCTGCGCATAATCCGCGCGCTGCCAGGCTTCGATCCCGGCGTCGAACCGATTGCGCCGAAGCCGGTACCGCCACCGTGATCAGTGAGACTGCGGCAACCAAATACAGACGGTTCATTGCCTAGGCTCCCCTTGGCAGAGCTTATCCCACCGAAACTGTCGCTGGAGCAAGCTTGGCCGATCTTAACCAGATTTTAGAGGCTCTGATGTCACTCCGCTCGCTGAATTGACGTCATTTCACGCGAGGGGAAAAGCATGCGCGTCCTGGCATTGGCATCGCAGAAGGGCGGGTCGGGCAAGACGACCCTGTCCGGACATCTGGCGGTGCAGGCGCAAATGTCGGGGGCAGGCCCGGTCTGCCTAATCGACATCGACCCGCAAGGCAGCCTTGCGGACTGGTGGAACGAGCGCGAGGCCGATATGCCGGCCTTTGCTCAGACCACCGTCGCCCGACTCGCTTCGGACCTCGAGGTCCTTCGCCAGCAGGGCTTCCGCCTCGCTGTCATCGATACGCCGCCGGCGATCACCATGGCGATCCAGAGCGTCATCGCGGTCGCCGAGCTGATCGTCATCCCGACTCGTCCGAGCCCGCACGACCTTCGCGCCGTCGGCGCCACGGTCGACCTTTGCGATCGCGCCGGCAAACCTTTGATCTTCGTCGTCAATGCGGCGACGCCCAAAGCTAAGATCACCTATGAAGCGGCCGTCGCGCTGTCGCAGCATGGCACCGTTGCCCCGGTCACGCTTCACCACCGAACGGATTTCGCGGCCTCGATGATCGACGGCCGCACCGTGATGGAAATCGATCCGAACGGCCGCTCCGCCAAAGAGGTGGTCGAGCTGTGGGATTATATTTCCGATCGACTCGAGAAGAATTTCCGCCGCACCGTATTTGCTGCGCCAGGTGCCTCTGCCGGGCATTAGCCCCGCCAGTCCGCGTCCGGTCGGTGGCTTCGGCCGCCGGGTCGTGGGTCAGTGAGGAGCGCGCAAGTGGCTAGCGAAGCAAAGCCTTTCGCCTCTCTTTCGTCCGGTCTCCTTGCCCGCAAGGGCGCTGCCCGGCCCGCCATGCGCCCGCAAGGGTTCGGGCAGGTTGGCCAGACCCTGGAAGATCTCGGCTGGAACGACATGGGGTTTGAACCGCCGAAACCGTCGGTCGTCGCTCGCGACGTGGATCATGACGCCTTCGGTGAGGACGTCGGTGAACATCCGCGGGTGCATCCAACCGGTCTGACGCCGGTCCAATCGCCGGTTCACGACCAGCAGGCGGAAATCGCTGATCGGTTGAGCGCCGACGAAGAAGAACGGGTACCTCGACCAGCAGGCGGAAATCGCTGATCGGTTGGGCGCCGACGAAGAAGAGGTTCTCGACGAGACAGCCGAAGCTTTCGAGCCTGGGCCGGTCGAGCAAGTTCCGGTCGTGGCCGAAGCCGTCCTTGTCGCTCCGGTTCCGCGCCGGGCCCCGACCGTGCGTTCAGCTCCGGGAAGCAAGGGCAAGGCGGCTTTCACGCTTCGCCTCGATCCCGATCGTCATCTTAAACTACGTCTCGCTTGCGCTGTCGACGGCCGTTCGGCGCAGCAGATCGTCACCACCGCTCTCGACCGGCTTCTCGAGCAGATGCCGGAACTCGAAGCCATGGCTGGCAAAGCCAAACGCAAGGGGTAAGAGATCATGTCCAACTGCCTTCGTCCCGTCGTCACCGTGGCCGTAGCCGCATCCATCCTGACAGGTTGCGTGGCGTCCCAGGAAAAGACCGGCTTCGGCGGAAAGGCGGACGTCAACGTCGGGCTCGCCACGCGCGCAATGATGGCGTTGAACTCGAAGGACCTTCCGACCGCGATCGACTTCGCGGAGAAGGCCGTCGAGAAAACTCCGACCGATGCCGGCTTCCGGGCAATTCTCGGCAATGCCTATTTCGCAGCGGGCCGGTTCGCGTCGGCCGAAACCGCATACAAGGATTCGCTGACGATCTATTCCAACCAGCCGCAGGTCATCCTGAAGCTGGCGCTGGTCGAAACCGCACTCGGCAAGAAAGACCAGGCGGTTGCTTTCCTCGAAGCAGGCCGTTCGGTCCTCGATCCGTCGAACTACGGCCTCGCACTTGCTCTTGCGGGCCGTCCGGCCGATGCGATCACAGTCCTCGAGGAGGCGGCCCGCCAGCCGGGCGCGGACGCGACGGTTCGCCAGAACCTTGCTCTTGCGCATGCGCTTGCGGGCAATTGGACCGAGGCTCGGACGATTGCTGCGCAGGACATTGCCGCCAATAAGCTCGATGAGCAAATCCATCAGTGGATGCAGCTGACCGGACCGCAGACGCCGGCAAGTCAGGTTGCAGCGCTGGTCGGTGTCACGCCGGCAGTCGCTGACCAGGGCGAACCGGTTCGCTTGGCTCTCAACAAGACCGACACGATGATGGCAGAGGCCGCGCCTGTCCAGGTTCGCGATGCAGTGCCCGCTCGAGCGCCAGTCGCATCTCCCGCGCAACCGCGGGCGACTGCGGCTGCTGCAGAGCAGGTCATTGAAGCTTCTCCGGCGCCGCAGCTGGAAGCGGCCAGGGCGACGCCCGCACCGGCACCTGCACCGGCGGCGCCAGCGCCACAGTTTGTTGAGGCGGTTGCAGCGCCCGAAGCTGCGCCTGCTCCGGCACCGGCTGTCGCTCCTGCGCCCATCCCGGTCTCAAGACCGACGCTGGCGCCGGTGATTGCGGAAGCCTCTTTACCGTTGCCGGTTGCAATGGTCGCGGCTGCGGCCAATGAGCTGCCGACGCTGGTCCGGGCGCTCACGAAGAAGGCTCCGCTGCCGAGCCACAATGCAAATGCGCCTCGCCTGGCTCGTCCGGCCGTTGGCCCTGGCGATGCCATCGTTCAGCTTGGTTCCTATCGGTCGCCGCAGAACCTGAACATTGCGTGGAATGTGCTGACGAAGCGCCACCCGGCGCTGCGCCATTATCTTCCGCTGCGTGCTCGCTTCGTCTCTTCGAAGGGCACGTTCTGGCGCCTGTCGATCCAAGGCTTTGCGAGCCAACACCAAGCGGTCGCTCGCTGCAACCTGCTGAAGAACAACGGCGGCAATTGCTTTGTTCGTGGTTTCGCTGGCGACGCGCCGGTGCAGATCGCGATGAACTAAGCGGATTTGCGAATCAGCATCTCGAGGCAGGCCATTCTTACGGCCACTCCCATTTCGACCTGAACCGTGATGAGCGATCGCTGAGGATCATCAGCGATTGCTCCGTCGATCTCAACTCCACGGTTCATCGGCCCCGGGTGCATCACTGCGGCATTTGGCGCAGCCATTGCGAGCCGCTCGCCGGTAAGGCCGTAGCGACCGAGATATTCCCCGGGTTTGTCACCGAGGTCCGAATCCATTCTTTCGCGTTGGACCCGCAACATCATCACGACGTCGGCACCTTCGATCGCGTCATCGACGGATAATTGAGGAACATCCTCTGGAAGGAGCTCGGGCGGACCGGCCAGACGGATCTCGGCGCCCAGCCGACGCAGCAGCTTGGCGTTCGAACGCGCGACACGGCTGTGCTTGATGTCGCCGCAAATTGCGACCTTCAGTCCACTCACTCGGCCGAAGCGCCGGGTGATGGTGGCAGCATCCAATAGGGCTTGAGTTGGATGTTCGTTGGTGCCGTCGCCAGCGTTGATCACCGGGGCGCTCATAATTTCGGCTGCTGCTGCCGGCGCGCCATTGTCGCGATGGCGAATGACCAGAGCGTCGGGGCGCATCGCATCGAGCGTCCGCGCCGTATCCTCGAGCGTCTCGCCCTTCTTGACCGACGAATGCTCGACCGAAAGCGACAGCGCTGACGCTCCCAACCGGTGCGCAGCGGTTAGGAACGACATCGCTGTGCGCGTTGAGTTTTCATAGAAAATATTGAAGATAACTCGGCCAGCGAGTGTTTCGGCGCGGCTTGCACCAGAGCGGTTCTCCTCGAACCGGCGCAGGCCGCCGTCGATTAGCTCGGTGATTTGCCGGTCGGTCAGTGAATCGATCGAAAGGAGGTCCACAAGCGTCAGGCCTAACTGTCGCTGCGAAGATTGGCCAGCGCGTCGATGGCGCCCTGGAGGATGTGGGCCGCGGCGAGCGCATCGACTTTCTTGGCGCGCCTGGCGCGGCTGACGTCGGCTTCGATCATCGCTCGCTCGACAGCCTGGGTCGACCAGCGCTCGTCCCAGAGAAGGATCGGAAGCTGGATTGGTGCGAGGTTGCGCGCGAAAGCGCGGACCGATTGAGTGCGCGGGCTGTCGCTTCCATCCATGCTGAGTGGAAGTCCAATGACGAGCCCAAGCGCGTGCTCGTGCTCGATGGTTCGGCGCAGGCTGGCGAGGTCCTTTGTGAACTTGGTGCGGCGGATCGTCTCCGAAGGGCCGGCGAAGTGCCAGCCCGCGTCGCAGATCGCGATGCCGATCGTCTTCGTCCCGACGTCGAGTCCGAGGAGCTTGCCGCCACTTGGGAGAGCGGAAGCGAATTCAAGGCTTGATGTCGTAGTCAGCGATGCCATGCCGCTAGCCTTCGTTCCGAATCTCGCCGGACCGCAGCCCAGAACAATGCATAGTCGTAGACGTGATAATTATTGCCTGGCAGGACGTAGGGACCGAGCGCCGGAATCGCCCCGTCGAGGAGCAGCAAGCCCTTGTCGCAATGAGCGCCGACAAGGCCCGCCTCGAGCCTCGCCGAGAGCAGATTCGCGCTCGGGACGAGAGTCCCTGGATTGTCTTGCGCTGCTGCAGCGCCGTTCTGGGTGCCGGTTAGCGGGTTTACGCAGAGAATCCCGTCGGGCCGGCGTTCGCCGCCGCTAAGACCGCGCGTTCGTTTCCATTGATCGAGGATCAGGGACGGGTTCGCAGGATCACGAAAGCTCATCCAGGAAAGAATGCATCGCGTTTCAGCGGCGGTTCGGCAGGCCGGCAGTCCGAGGGCGGGAAGGTCGCTTTGAGCATCGATCGGCCAGCCGACGACGTAAGCGGCCACAAGCTGCTTGGCGATCGGTTTCCCAGCAACCTTTTCCCGAAGCAATCGCATCAGATGGAGTGCGCCTTGGCTGTGACCTGCCAGAATGATCGGTCGGTCACCAGCCTCCTTCACGAACTCATCGAAGGCGTCCGCTACGTCATGGTAAGCGGTGGCAAGCGCGCTTCGTGCGTCCTTACTGTCCAACAGAAAAGCACCGAATGCCGCTTGCCGGTAGTCCGGAGCCCAGACCTGCCCAACAGCGTTAAAGGCGCTTGCCTGGCTCTCTACGAAGAGCCGGGTTCGGAACGATGAGCCGCCACCGGCATTCAGCGGGGCGTTCCAGCGATCGGTGTCGAGATAGGTCGTCGGGTGAATGAAGAACACCGCAGCGTTGCCGGCCGTGGACGCCTCAACGCCGTCCGGAAGCCACTGCGCCGGATCGTTCGACAGCCCCGGGCGCGCAACCCAGCTCGAGGCCTGCCGGTAATCGGGTTGGCTACCCGCGACGGATTGCTGAAAATGCCCGCGAGGAGTTGCTTCCTCCAGAAGCAGGTTGCCGCCCCATTGGTAGAAGGCGAAGGCGCCGGCGACCATCATCAAAGTGAGGACGAAGATCATTGTCAGGAATCGCCGGGCGCACATTGGCCTGGCGGTTACGGGAGGGATTCCTGGCGGGCAAGGCGGTGGATCGACGCCCTCGGTTCCGCTAAATGCGCTGGATGAACGGCAAATCGGGCTCCGAACTGATCGATGAGAAACTGAAGATGCTCGGCGATTGGCGCGGAGCAATGCTTGCCCGGCTGCGGCGGATGATCAAGGAAGCCGACCCGGCGGTCGTCGAGACGGTGAAGTGGCGCAAGCCCTCGAACCCAAACGGTGTTCCCGTCTGGGAACATGACGGGATCATCTGCACCGGCGAGACCTACAAGGACAAGGTGAAGCTGACTTTTGCGAGGGGCGCTTCGCTCGACGATCCGTCAGGATTGTTCAATTCGAGTCTCGGCGGCGGCACTCGGCGGGCCATCGATTTGCGTGAGGGCGACGATGTCGACGGTCAAGCCTTCAAGGCGCTTGTACGCAATGCAGCAAGGCTGAACGAAGAGCGCTGAACCTACTGGCAGATCGTCGGGGTGGAGGGACCCTGATCGGCTGCGTAACAGTCCCCTGAAGCGGCATCGGCGCGACTTTCCCGGTGCATTGCTGCGAACAGCGCGATGCTGGCCACTGCTACCACCACAAATGCTGTCACCTTCACTCGCATCATCTCGCCCTTTTTTGCGCGTCGACGGATCGATCGCCTGATTTGCAGGCTATCATTCAAGTATCGGTAAAAAAATAAGAGTTTGGGGCTGTTCGAGGACCAAGGCGTGAGTCTTCGATAAAAAGCCACGGCTGTGTCTTCCTGGACACGTCAGGAGGGTTCGAACAGCTCCAGTCCGTCCGGTGAGGCGAAGCCATCGAGCGGCACATCCCAGGCATCGCCCGGAATTTCCTCGGTAAGGCGCTGCATCGGCCAGCCGACGCCAATCAGGCGCGCACCATTTTTCTTGAGGCTCAGCAAGGCACGGTCGTAATGGCCCTTGCCGCGGCCAAGCCGCGTTCCTGAACCGTCGATGGCGACGAGCGGCACGAGCACCAGGTCCGGCTCAACCCGCGGATGACGCCGCGCCGGCTGCATCAGGCCGAAAGGCCCAGGCTCGAGCGGATCTCCGGCGACGAAGCGAAAGGGCTTGGCGGGGTTGGTGAAACAGGGGAAGGCAACGATTGCTCCCACCGCTCGCGCTTCCTCCATCGCGGGCAGCGGGCTGATCTCGGAACCCAAGGGGTGATAGCCGCCGACGACCGAGACACCGGCGAATAGCGAGGTGAGATTCTGCGCTAGTTTCTGCTCGAGCCGAGCTCGGCTGCCGTCGGAGAGCGTTCGCACGAACGCCTTGCGCGCGTCGAGCGCAGCACGCCTGAGCAACTCCTTCGAAAGCGGCTCCATTTCAGGCCGCGGTTCCGGAGGGCCGAAGGGGGGTGACGGGACCACCATGGCCGTTTGCCCTAAAATCCTCTGACGCCAAAACGCCAGGTGGGCGCCATATGCTCCCGACCCCGAGGAAAACCTCGTGACCGGGGGCAGGGACAGCTCCCGAGGATGTTCAATCGCCTCAGGGATTTTCCGAAGGCGCGCACCGGGTAGTGCCCGTCACCCCTGATCTAAGCGTTCGCGCTGTCACTCTCAAGCTGTGAAGCGATCAATTCGAGCCGGTTGGCGAGCAATTCGGCGCGTTCGACGAAGGCCGGATAGGGCGCTGCAGGAGTTGCAGCGACAGCCGCCGCAGGCTTGTTGTCGATGAGCTGGTCGGCAAGCAGGAGCGACGCGAATAGGAATTGGCGCGCTTCCGACAAGGTGCCGAGCCCGGCAAGGGCTTCGCGGCTCTTTCCATCGACCAACCGTGCGGCGGAGCGAAGATTCTCCTCTTCGCCCTGGCGACAGGCCACTTGATAAGTGCGGCCAGCGATGTTGAGGTCGACGAGGGTGGACATCAGGCGGCCGCCTGACGAATGAGCTCATCGAGCTCATCGACCACTTCGCGGACCTTGGCGCGAAGCTCCTCGTCGCGTGCGGCAACTGGCTTTGGCGTCGAAATCGCGCGCTGAATCCGCGCAAGCGCTTGGTCGGCTCTGTCGAGCGCGGCTGAAAGACCCCCGGCATCCATTTGATTTCCGCTACGCACTTTAGTGATTCTCGGCAAGCGTTGACGCGACACGGCTCACCTTTCAAATGGGCCGCGCCATCGCTCGACGTCGCGAGCAAGCCGAACCTCATTGCCGGAGCACTGATGCAGCCGTCCGACCGCCGCCTCGCCAACGCCATTCGCGCCCTTGCGATGGATGCCGTCGAAGCCGCAAATAGCGGTCACCCGGGAATGCCGATGGGGATGGCCGACGCTGCAACGGCATTGTTCACGAAGCATTTGAAGTTCGACGCATCCGATCCGCACTGGCCGGACCGCGACCGCTTCATTCTGTCGGCCGGCCACGGGTCGATGCTACTCTATTCTCTGCTCTACTTGACCGGTTACGAGCGGCCGACCCTCGATGACATCAAGCACTTCCGCCAGCTGGGATCTCCGACTGCAGGTCACCCTGAGAATTTCGAAATGCCCGGGATCGAGGTCACCACTGGCCCGCTCGGACAGGGTGTGGCGATGGCGGTCGGGATGGCCATCGCAGAGCGCCATCTCAATGCGATCTACGGTGACGCGCTGGTCGATCACCGGACCTTTGTGGTCGCTGGGGACGGCTGTTTGATGGAAGGCGTCAACCACGAGGCCGCGGGACTTGCCGGAAATTTGAAGCTCGGGCGGCTGATAACGCTTTGGGACGACAATGAAATCACGATTGATGGAGCGACCGAGCTGTCGCGGAACGAGGACGTGGTCGCTCGATATCAAGCGGCTCAGTGGCACACGGTCGAATGCGACGGCCTCAGTGCCCACGATGTCAGCAGGGCCATTGACGAAGCCGTCGCGGACCCGCGCCCGAGCCTTATCCGGTGCAAGACGATCATCGGCTTTGGAGCTCCGCACAAGCAGGGAACTGCAGCGACCCACGGCTCCGCGCTTGGCCATGACGAAGTGGAAGCGGCGCGGACGGAACTGGGGCTCGAGGATCGAGATTTCTATGTCCCGGACGAGGTGCTCACCGCCTGGCGAACCGCCGGCAAGCGCGGCACGATCGATCGCGCTCAGTGGAAGGCGCGGCTCGAGGCAGATCCGCGCCAGCACGAGTTCCTTGCTCGCCTCAACGGCAAGGTCAGCGATGCCTGGCTGAAACCCTATCTCGACAAGCTTATCAAGGACTTGAAGCCGGTCGCGACGCGCAAGGCCTCCGAAATGGCGCTGGAGGCGATCAATGCCGCGATTCCAGCCACCGTCGGCGGCTCGGCCGACCTTACGGGCTCGAACAACACCAAGACCAAGGCGCTGGAGCCACTGACGCACGAGAATTACGCCGGCCGCTACGTCTATTACGGGATCCGCGAGTTCGGAATGTCGGCGGCGATGAACGGAATGGCGCTTCACGGCGGAGTCATTCCCTACGGCGGAACGTTCCTGGTCTTCACCGATTACGCGCGTCCCGCGATTCGCCTCTCGGCGCTGCAGCGGGCTCGGGTCATCTATGTCATGACCCATGATTTCGATCGGCCTTGGCGAAGACGGACCGACGCACCAGCCGATCGAGCATCTGCAGAGCCTCCGAGCGATGCCGCAGCTCCAAGTCTATCGCCCGGCTGATGCGATCGAGACCGCGGAATGCTGGGCGCTCGCGCTTCAGGGCGACGAGCCAGCGATACTGGCGCTCAGCCGCCAGAATTTGCGGCCGTTGCGCCATGCACTAAGCAGCGAGAACTTATCAGCACGTGGCGGATACCGTCTAAAAAACGCTGAAAATAAGAGACAAATCATCATAATTGCAACGGGATCTGAAGTTGAGATCGCGATCGATGTCGCCGGCCAGCTTGAGTCTCAGGGCATCGGAGCGGATGTCGTCTCGATGCCCTGCACCGAGCGATTCGACGCGCAGGAGCGTGAATATCGGGAAGACATTCTCCCCGATGTCAGCGACCGCGAGATCCTGCGCGTCTCGATCGAAGCCGGGACCACCTTCGGCTGGGAGCGCTACACCGGCCTTCACGGCCTTCGCATTGGCATCGACCGCTTCGGAGTCTCCGCGCCGGCCGCGGACGCTTATGCCTATTTCGGGCTCACCCCGGACAAGGTCGTTGCCCGCATCACCGACTTCATGAAACTGCGAGGAATCCAATGACGAGAGTTGCAATCAACGGTTTCGGGCGGATCGGCCGGCTCGTCGCACGCGCCATTCTCGAGCGGCCCGATTGCGGGCTCGAGCTTGTCAGCGTCAACGATCTTGCTGATGCAAAGGCGAATGCCTGGCTGTTCAGCCATGACAGCGTCCACGGAAGGTTCCCTGGCAAGGTCGAAACCGACGGCAACGACATCATCGTCGATAATCAGCGCATCCATGTCACTGCCGAGCGGGATCCGGCCAAGCTCCCGCACAAGGCGAACGGCATCGACATCGCGCTCGAATGCACAGGCTTCTTCACTGATCGAGCGAGCGCCGAGAAACATCTCGAAGCCGGCGCGAAAAAGGTGCTGATCTCGGCTCCTGCCAAGGGCGTCGACCTGACTGTCGTCTATGGCGTCAATGAGGACAAGCTGACGGCGGAGCACAAGATCGTCTCGAATGCCTCTTGCACGACCAATTGCCTCGCGCCGATCGCCAAGGTGCTCAATGATGCTCTCGGCATCGAGCGCGGCCTGATGACCACGGTCCACGCCTACACCAACGACCAGAAGATCCTCGACCAGATTCACAGCGACCTGCGCCGTGCCCGAGCCGCTGCGATGTCGATGATCCCGACCACGACGGGCGCTGCCCGGGCGGTCGGCGAGGTTCTTCCCGAATTGAAGGGCAAGCTCGACGGGTCGGCCATCCGAGTGCCCGTCCCTGACGGAAGCATCATCGACCTGACCTTCGTTCCGGGCCGGGCCACGACCCGTGACGAGGTCAACCAGATCCTCAAGGAGGCGAGCGCGACCAAGCGCCTGAAGGGTATCCTCGATTACAGCGAAGACCCGCTTGTCTCAGCGGACATCGTCCACACGCCGGCAAGCTCGACCGTCGACAGCCTGGAAACGGCGGTGCTGGACGGTGCCCTCGTTCGGGTCGTCAGCTGGTACGATAATGAATGGGGCTTCTCAAACCGCATGATCGACACCGCCCATGCGATGGGCAAGCTTGTCTGAGGTGGCCCACGGCTTCAAGACTCTGGACGATCTGCCGGAGGATCTGACCGGCAGGACGGTGCTGGTCCGAGTTGACCTCAACGTTCCAATGGACGGCGCCAAGGTAACCGACGACACAAGGCTGCGGGCAATGCTGCCGACAGTGCTCGAGCTCAGCGATCGCGGTGCGATCGTCCTTCTTTTATCCCATTTCGGCCGGCCGAAGGGCGAAATACGTCCAGACATGTCGACCGCTCAGTTGGTGCTTCCAATTCATAGGCTCGCCGGACGGTCCGTGCGCTTCATCGAAGATTGCGCCGGCCCAGAGGCGAAGCGAGCGATCTCGACGATGCTGCCGGGCAACATCGGTGTCCTCGAGAACACACGCTTCCACGCGGGCGAGGAAAGCAACGACCCGAAGCTTGCGGAAGCGATGGCGGCGCTCGGCGATTATTATGTCGACGACGCGTTCTCGACAGCGCATCGCGCGCACGCTTCGACCGAGGGTATTACACATTATCTGCCAAGCTTTGCTGGTCGAGCGATGGAGGCCGAGCTCAATGCTCTTCAGCGGGCGCTCGGCAAGCCCGAGAGGCCCGTCGCGGCCGTCGTCGGCGGAGCGAAGGTCTCAACCAAGCTTGCGGTCCTCAGCCACCTCGTCTCGAAGGCCGATCATCTGATCATCGGCGGGGGCATGGCCAACACCTTCCTTGCAGCTCGAGGCGTGAATGTCGGCAAGAGCCTCTGCGAGCATGAACTGACCGGCCAGGCCAATGCGATCTTCGACCAGGCGGAGCAGGCAGGATGCACGATCCACCTGCCATATGAAGTAGTCGTCGCGACGGAATTTGCTTCAAATCCGCCGAGCGTTCGCACCTGCAACGTCCATGAGGTGAAGCCGCAGGAGATGATCCTCGACGTTGGTCCTGCAGCGCTCGAGGCGCTCGCGGACGTGCTCAAGACATGCCGAACCCTGGTCTGGAACGGGCCGCTCGGCGCATTCGAGATCCCGCCTTTCGACGCTGCGACGGTTGCGCTTGCGAAAACCGCTGCTGCCCTGACCAAGGAGGGATCGCTGGTCTCGGTCGCCGGCGGTGGCGACACGGTGGCGGCTCTCAATCACGCCGGAGTCACTGAGGATTTCACCTTCGTCTCGACGGCAGGGGGAGCGTTCCTCGAATGGATGGAGGGCCGCACTCTGCCGGGTGTCGCTGCGCTCGAGCGCCAATGATCACTCTCCAGGCCATCGACCATTTTGTGTTTCGGATCATGGATCCGGTGGCGGGCGGTGTTGCCCTGAATACAAGAATTTCGAACTGAAGCGGCCGCTGTCGGCCGCCGAACAGCTGAAACGGGGTGAATCGATGACTGCAATGACGAACGACGAAATGACCTTGAAGATGCGCAAGGGCGACGGCTTCATCGCCGCCCTCGATCAGTCGGGCGGTTCCACCCCCAAGGCGTTGAAGGGCTACGGCCTCGACGAGACTGCATGGAACAATGATGAGGAGATGTTCGGCCTCATTCACAAGATGCGCGAGCGGATCATCACCTCGCCATGCTTTGCATCGGGCAAGATCCTGGGCGCGATCCTGTTCGAGCGCACGATGGATGGAGCAATCGCCGGCAAGCCTGCGCCGCAGGCGTTGATCGATCAGGGGGTCATCCCCTTCGTCAAGATCGACCAGGGCCTGGAAGCCGAGGAGAATGGCGTTCAGCTGATGAAACCGATGCCGCAGCTCGATGCGCTTCTTAAGCGCGCGAAGTCGCTCGGTGTTTTTGGAACGAAGGAACGCTCGATCATCAATTTCGCCAACGCTGCGGGCATCGCAGTAGCGGTCGCGCAGCAGTTCCAGGTTGCAAGGCAGGTACTCGCTGCCGGAATGACGCCGATCATCGAGCCCGAAGTGAACATCAAGAGCAGCGAGCGCGCGGAGTGTGATGACCTGCTCCTGGCTTCGATCCTCGAGGAGCTGGATGCGATTCCCGACAACCAGCAGGTGATGCTGAAACTTTCGATCCCGGCCAAGGCTGGTCTGTTCGATCCGCTGGTGGTTCACCCCAAGGTGCTTCGTGTCGTTGCTCTCTCGGGTGGCTTCAGCCGCGAGGACGCCTGCCGCGAGCTCGCGAAGAATCCGGGGCTGATCGCGAGCTTCAGCCGCGCCCTGCTGTCGGACCTTCGCTACCAGCAGACGGACGACGAGTTCAACCGCACGCTCGGCCATGCGATCAACGAGATCTACGCCGCCTCGATAGACAAGGTGCCGGCCTGAGGTGGACGAAGCCGAGCTCGATCCAATTGATTTCCCGCCGCCTCGGCGCACGGAGCCGGCGAAACTTTACCTGATCAGCCCGCAGCAGGTCGGCGGCGCGTTTCCGGACCGGCTCAAGGCTGCCCTCGAGCCCGGGCTCGCGAGCGCCCTCCAGCTGCGGGTGAAAGATGCGGACGAAGATGAGCAGGCGCGGCTCGCCGAGCCGCTTCAGCGGATCTGCGCCGATGCGAGCGTCGCCTTCATTGTCAATGACAGCGCGAAGCTTGCGAAGCGGATCGGCGCCGACGGGGTCCATCTCGGGCAGTCCGATGGCGACGTTCGCGAGGCTCGTGCGCTTCTGGGTCCCTCATCGCAGATCGGAAGGACCTGTCACGACAGCCGTCACCTGGCGATGGAAGCAGGCGAGGCGGGCGTCGATTATGTCGCATTCGGCGCCTTCTATCCAACCACGACCAAGCCCTCGGACTATCGTCCCAATCCCTCGATCCTCTCCTGGTGGGCGACTTTATTCGAGATACCATGCGTCGCGATCGGCGGGATCACGGCTGACAATTCCAAGCCGCTGGTCGAGGCCGGGGCGGATTTCTTGGCCGTTTGCCAAGGGGTGTGGGGGAAAGAGGATGCCGGAGCTGCAGTCCGAGCATTCGAAGATGCCTTGGGACTCTAGACGAACGGGCGTTCGCGGTACCATTTCGTGACGATATATTTCGCACCCGCCTCGACAGCTTGGCCCTCGTGCTGGGTCCAGGGGTTGGGGCTGCCATCAAGCGCCATATTGTTCCACACCAGCAGGCGTCCGAGCTGTGGAGCGACCGCCAGGTCGAGATAGTTGAAGGCTGTAGCCCCGCCTCGTTGGGGGATGTTCAGATAGATCATCGCGGTCCAGGTGCGCTGGCCGCCGCGCGGCTCGTACTCGGCCCAATATGGCTGGTCGATGTAGAAGAAGTCGGCGTGCTGCTTGAACTGCTGCCCGGTCTGGTAGCGTTGGCCCTGAAGCGGCTCGCCCCACGAACGGTCGATTCCCAGGAGGTTTGCGATCCGCCTTTCGACTTCGGACACGAGCGGATCATGGACGTTGAGATTGCAGCTGAAGCTGGTTCGGACGCCTTCATATTTGTCTTTCTCGTAAAGCTCCGAGGGGAAGCTGCTGGAGTCGAATCTGGCGGCACAACCCCAAGCATTCGTCGGCCCTCAGGAAGGCGCTTTTGATGTAGAATTGGACTGGGCGCTGGGGGCTGCTCGTCAGACGCCATAGTCCCGGCGTTTCGTCGAGCTTGCCGCCTACACTCCGCCCTACTTGGGCACGGAGTTCCGATCTTTGCTCCGCGAACGGGATTGTCGGTTCGTAATAAGGCTTTGCTTCGGGTTCTGGAGGCGTCGCCATCGGGCGCCATTAGCTTCGGAAGGAGGTGCTGCCAATCACCGGCGAAGGCAGGCAACGGAAACGAACCGCTGTTCCATCGTTTCACCTCGACAACGCTTTCGAGGGAGAATTGCGCTGAAATACGCGGCAACCGCTTTGTTCACGGCTGTTTTCACCGCGGTCGTCGTGAGCGCCTTCTGGATCTGGTTCTACAGTTTCGTGCCTTCGCCCAAGCCGGAGATCGCGCGAAGCGGCAACATCATCGCGGTTAAGCCGGAGAAGTCGCCACCTGTCGAGATCGCCCAGCAAGTCGTGGTCGGGCCCGCCGGCCTCGCGATCCCGGTCGTGGGAGTGAAAGCCACCGACCTCGTCGACACGTTCGATGCAGCCCGGTCTGAAGGGCGACGTCATGACGCCATCGATATCATGGCAGGTGAAGGCACGCCCGTGATCGCAGTGGCCGACGGGACCGTCGAAAAGCTCTTCTTCAGCCGCGGCGGCGGCGGCATCACCATCTACGAACGCTCACCCGATCAAAAATGGATGTATTACTACGCCCACCTCCAGGGCTACGCGCCCGGGCTGGCCGAGGGTCAGCAAGTGAAGAGGGGACAGGTGATTGCCCGCGTCGACCACACGGGCGACGCCGTTGCTTCCGCTCCGCACCTCCATTTCGCAATTGATGCCATGGCGCAGGGAGAGCGCTGGTGGCAGGGAGCACCGATCAATCCTTACCCACTGCTTGCCGGGAACAGGGCCGGCGGCTAGGGGAGCCGCGGCTCTTTCCCACTTTCCCCGAGAGAAGACATGAAGATCAGCGGCGTGGACATCCGTCCCGGCAACATCATCGAATATGAGGGCGGCATCTGGCGCGCGGTCAAGATCCAGCACACCCAGCCGGGCAAGGGCGGCGCCTACATGCAGGTCGAGATGAAGAACCTCATCGACGGCCGCAAGACCAACGTTCGCTTCCGCTCCGCCGAAACAGTCGAGCGAGTCCGGCTCGACACCAAGGACTTCCAGTTCCTCTACCACGATGGCGACATGCTCGTGTTCATGGACAAGGATAGCTATGAGCAGGTTTCTCTTCCCGAGGACCTGCTCGGCGGCGCCGGCGACTTCCTGCAGGACGGCATGGACGTCGTCATGGAACTCTACAATGAGAAGCCGATCAGCGTTCAGCTGCCCGATCAGGTCGAAGCGACGATCGTTGAGGCTGACGCGGTGGTGAAGGGCCAGACCGCCAGTTCGAGCTACAAGCCAGCAGTTCTCGACAATGGTGTGAAAGTGCTCGTTCCGCCGCACATTACGAGTGGAACGCGGATCGTCGTTGATGTTTACAATCGGGAATATGTCCGTCGCGCCGACTAAGACATGGTAGCCCATTCGGGACTGATCACCGTCATTACGCGCGCGGCTCGCAAGGCAGCGCCGCGCCTGAGACGGGACTTCGGCGAGGTCGAGCAGCTGCAGGTCAGCCGCAAGGGGCCCGCTGACTTCGTTTCCATGGCCGACAAGCGCTCCGAGCAAACGATCGTCGAGGAGCTTCGAAACGCTCGGCCCGACTGGGGCATGCTGCTTGAGGAAGGCGGGGAGATCGAGGGCAATCCGGCCAAGCCACGGTGGATCGTCGATCCGCTGGACGGAACGACCAACTTTCTTCACGGAATTCCGCATTTCTCGATCTCGATCGCAGTCGAGGAGAAAAAGCCCGGCGGCGGGACCGAGATCAGTCACGGCCTCATCTACCAGCCGCTGACTGACGAGAGCTTCTGGGCCGAGAAAGGTCGTGGGGCGTGGCTCCAGGATGCGCGCCTTCGAGTCGCTGGGCGCCGCGATCTTTCCGACAGTCTCATCGGCACGGGAATCCCCATTGCGGAAGGGGAACCCCGGAAGGCTGGGCGAAGATCTACGGAGCTGTCGCGCCGCAAGTTTCGGGAATCCGTCGCTACGGCTCCGCCGCCCTTGATCTCGCGTGGGTTGCTGCCGGTCGACTGGACGGTTTCTGGGAGGACGATCTTCACTTGTGGGACACCGCCGCCGGGGTGTTGCTCGTGAAGGAAGCGGGCGGCTTCGTCACGGATTATCGTGGCTCCGATCGCGCGTTCGAGCGTGGGGAATATCTCGCTGGATCGGCCACGATCCACTCGAAGCTTCAGAAGCTTATCGCGGGCGCGCTGAGAGCCTAAAGATCGGCAGACTTCGTGCGCCGCGAACGCAAGCCCGCAGCCAATGGGCCGGAGCGTCGCCGAGGGCGAGCGAGCGGAGAAGCAAGACGCATCCCATGCGCCAATAGCCCGCCTCAATGCGCTCGCTCGCGGCGTCGGCGAGGTGGCGAGCAAGCATCTTGCGGGCAATCCGCGCCAGCCTCCTCTCCGGCCGCCGATCGAGGAACTTGCGGTATACCTTTGCAGTGTGTTCGTGGCCGAAGCCCGTTGCCGTCTTGCGCAAAGGGTGGTCGCGGACGCGCGCAAGCGCCAACGGCACCGCGACTGCCTCTGCTGCAAGTGCGAGGCGGAAATCGAAATCAAGGTCTTCGCGCTTGCGAAGCATCACATCGAAGCCTCCTGAACGATCGAGGACTTCTCGGCAAATCAACAGGCAATCTGGGGAGACGGCGGTCTTGCCGAGCAGCAGCTGCTCGATGATCCAGCCGCTCAGCGGCTGGAAACCGCCGGCGCGGAGCGGCACCTCGGCGCCGTGCTCATCCATCAACGTGTAATCGCCATAACACCAGCCGGCGCCACTTTCGTCGAGCGCCGCCAATTGTACCTCCAGCTTCTGGGGAACCCAGAGATCGTCAGAATCGAGGAAGGCGATCCACTCGCCGTTCGCACGTTCGATACCGAGATTTCGAGAGAGCAGCGCTTCCGGAATGCTTGGCCGCGACCAGTCGCAACCGGTGCTCCTTGAGCTTGCGCAATTCTTCGACGGTCCCGTCGGTGGACCCGTCATCGACCACGATCAGCTCCCAATTGTCGTAGGTCTGGGCAATTACGGACGCGATCGATTCCGAACCAGCCGCCGCCGGTTCCAAGTCGGAATGATGACACTGACGAGTGTTCTTTCGTCCATTTGCGAGAATCAATGGCAAGGCTGCGTTAAATGCAAGCGCGCGAGGCGGGTGAGACGGTTGCGACGTGCAAGCCGCTGTCCTAAAGCGCCGCCAAGTTTCACGAAGCCGCTTGGAGTATCCCCTTGGCCAGCGTTGCCGCAGGCTATCTGCCGATCCTCTTGTTCCTGATCGTCGCGCTTGGACTTTCCACGGCGTTCGTCGTGCTGCCCATGATCGTTGCGCGCTTCACCGGCGCTCACCGGCCCGACCCGCAGAAGCTCAGCGAATATGAATGCGGCTTTCCTGCCTTCGATGATGCGCGCGCAGAGTTTGACGTTCGCTTCTACCTCGTCGCGATCCTGTTCATCGTGTTCGACCTCGAGGCAGCATTCCTGTTCCCCTGGGCCGTCAGCCTCAGCTTTACCAAATGGACCGGCTGGGCGGCGATGATCATCTTCCTGATCGAGCTCGGCCTTGGCCTCGCTTATGCGTGGAAGAAAGGGGCACTCGAATGGGAGTGATGCTCGGCGGCCACGAGGACCGGATGCCGACCGAGGAAGAGCTCGCGCGCATTTCCGGCCTGGTCCCTGGCGAGGTCGACCAAAAGAAGCTCTCGAAGTCCAGCAGTCGCTGAACGAGAAGGGCTTCATGGTGACGACGGCCGAGGATCTGTTCACCTGGGCCCGGACCGGCTCATTGTGGTGGATGACCTTCGGGCTCGCGTGCTGCGCGGTCGAGATGATCCATGTGAACATGCCGCGCTATGATCTTGAAAGATTTGGCGCTGCTCCGCGCGCGAGCCCGCGCCAGTCGGACGTGATGATCGTTGCTGGGACGCTGTGCAACAAAATGGCGCCGGCGCTGCGGCGGGTTTACGACCAGATGAGCGAGCCGCGTTACGTCATTTCGATGGGCAGCTGCGCCAATGGCGGCGGATATTATCATTACAGCTACAGCGTCGTTCGCGGGTGCGATCGCATCGTCCCGGTTGACATCTACGTGCCTGGCTGTCCGCCGACCGCCGAGGCGCTCCTCTACGGAATCCTCCAGCTGCAACGCAAGATCCGGCGCGAGGGGACGATCGAACGATGAGCGCCGAAAGACAAATGCGTGGCCATGCCCCGTGCCTGATGGTCTTGGATGTCCTTCGAGCGCACGATTATTACGCGGATCGACTTGGATTTCGCTCTCCACGCCTGTGGGGCGACCCACCAACTTTCTGCATCACCGAACGCGACGGGCTAGAGTTGATGCTGGCACAGGTCGATGCAGGGAAAGCCGTTCATCCAAACTCGGAAAACGAGGGCAGGATCGATGCCTATTTCTGGGTCAACGACGCCGATGCCCTGCATTTGGAATATCAGAGCGCCGGCGCGGACGTCGTGTGCGACCCTGAAGATCGTCTATATGGAATGCGCGAGTTCCTCGTCCGCGATCCGGACGGCCATGTCCTCGCCTTTGGTCACCATGTGGCGAGCGCCGCCTGATGGCCACCAAGCTCGCCCCCCATGTTCCAAAGACCGCTTCCAACGAGGGCGTGATCGAAGCCGCAAAAGCTGCTCTTGGCGATAGATTGGTCGAAACAAATCAGCATGTCGGTGAAATCACGCTGAGCGTCCGTCGTGACGGCCTGGTCGACGCCTGCCGATTGCTTCGCGACACGCCCGGCCTTGAATATCAGCAGCTTATGGACATTGTTGGAGTTGATTATCCGGAGCGCGCCCAGCGCTTTGACGTCAATTACTGCCTGCTTTCTCTGACCAAGAACCGTCGCATCGTGGTCAAGGTCATGACGGATGAAGCGAGCCCGGTGCCGAGCGTGACCGGGCTGTGGCCGGTCGCCGGTTGGTTGGAGCGCGAGGTGTTTGACTTCTACGGCGTTTATTTCGAGGGCAATTCGGACCTTCGGCGGATCTTCACCGATTATGGTTTCGAAGGCTATCCGTTCCGCAAGGACTTCCCGCTCACCGGTCATGTCGAACTGCGCTATTCGGAGGCCGAGAAGCGTGTCGTCTACGAGCCAGTATCGCTCCCGCAGGACTTTCGAACGTTCGACTTCCTGATGCCTTGGGAGGGCGCGGAATATCGACTTCCTGGTGATGAAAAGGCGAAAGAGGCGCCTCGCTCGCCGACGCCTCTCGCAGCTCCTGCCGGTCCCCAGGCGCAAGACGTGAAGACTGAGACTCCCAAGACCACCGATACGCCTGCCAAGACCGGTGCTGGAAAGCCAGCCGATGCTCAATCGACCAAGGAAGCCCGCAAGCCGCGCTCGAAGAAGGCCGAGAGCGAAGTGAGCAAGAATCCGCCGAGCAAGAAGCCGTGAGCGACACGCACAATGACCTCTTTGCCGAGGCGACCGACACGGGCGCTACGCCGAAGAACAGGCGAACGGTCGAAGTCTCGATGGGGGCGACCGGGAAGGCGTGGACCTTGGCCATCCGAGCGACCCCGGGGACGAGGCGATTGGCAACTACACGATCAACTTCGGCCCGCAGCATCCAGCCGCGCACGGTGTTCTCCGGCTGATCATGGAGCTTGACGGAGAGGTGGTCGAGCGCGTCGATCCGCACGTCGGTCTGCTCCACCGCGGCACCGAGAAGCTGATCGAGTACAAGACCTACGCCCAGGCGCTGCCGTACTTCGACCGTCTCGATTACTGCTCGCCAATGTGCATGGAGCACGGCTTCGTCCTGGCGATCGAAAAGCTGCTTGGCCTCGAGATCCCGCTTCGCGCCCAATATATCCGGACCATGATGGCGGAGCTGACCCGCATCAAGAACCACGTCCTCAATCTTGGCAGCCACATCATGGACGTCGGCGCAATGACGCCCAATTTGTGGTTGTTCGAGATCCGCGAGGACCTGATGCAAATCTACGAGCATGTCTCGGGCGCACGGATGCACGCCAATTATTTCCGCGCCGGCGGAGTTCGCGTGGACATCCCTCCAGCGGTGCTCGATAAAATCGGAGAATTCCTCGATAATCGTTTGCAAATATTCGAAGATTTCGATCTCGCTTGTTGCCGACAACCGGATCTTCAAGCAACGCAACGTCGACATCGGCATAGTCCATAGGGACGAGGCGATCGCATGGGGCTTTTCGGGCCCGATGATCCGCGCTTCCGGAATTCCCTGGGATATCCGCAAATCGCAGCCCTACGAAGTTTATGACCGAATGGATTTCGAGATCCCAATTGGCACCAACGGCGATTGCTACGACCGCTTCATGGTCCGAGTGGAAGAGGTCCGCCAGAGCTGGAAGATCGCGCGCCAGTGCCTGAAGGAGCTACCGTCGGGCCCGGTGGGCGCCGACAGCAAGGTCTTCCCGCCGATGCGCGCGACGATGAAGACGTCGATGGAAGCTCTGATCCACCACTTCAAGCTCTACACCGAAGGCTATCACGTGCCCGCGGGCGAGGTTTACGTCGCCACCGAAAGCCCCAAGGGCGAGTTCGGTGTCTATCTCGTGGCGGATGGCACCAACAAGCCGTACCGCTGCAAGATCCGACCGACGATGATGAGCCACCTCCAGGCGATGGACTTCATGATGAAGGGCCACATGCTTGCAGACACGACCGCCGTTCTTTCGGCTCTTGATCCGGTGTTCGGGGAGATCGACCGCTAATGGCCGGCCAGGCAGGAATCCTCGATAGCCCCGAGCAGCGCGCTCGCTGGGAAGGCTTTCATTGGACGACCGACAATGCGCGCAAGGCAGAGGAGATTATCGCTCGCTATCCGCCTGGAAGACAGATGTCGGCGTCGATCCCGCTGCTCGATCTTGCCCAGCGCCAGGTCGGCGCCGAGACCAACACGCAAGGGTGGCTCCCGATCCCGGTGATGGAGTTCGTCGCTCGCGAGCTCAACATGTCCAATGTCGGCATCCTCGAGGTCGCGACCTTTTACACCATGTTCAATCTCAACCCGGTTGGCCGTTTCCACGTCCAGGTTTGCGGCACGACGCCGTGCATGCTGCGTGGATCGGACGACGTGTTTTCAGCATGTTACAAGCGCGGCCTGAGAAATGGCCACACGACCGAAGACGGGCGCTTCACGCTGAGCGAGGTCGAGTGTCTCGGCGCCTGCGCGAATGCGCCGATGGTCCAGATCAACGACGACAATTACGAGGACCTCACCGAGGAGAGCATGACCGCGATCCTCGACTCGCTCGCACGCGGTGAAACTCCCAAGCCCGGCCCGCAGATCGACCGCCAGACCAGCTGCCCCAAGGGCGGTCCGACCACTCTCAGGAAGATGGCCGAGCGCAACTATGATTATCGCGGGCAATGGACGGCGAGCGCGGGTGAGGGCGCGCAATGAAGGATATCGGCAAAATCGTCCTTGCGATCATCGTGATCGTCATCGTCTGGAAGATCGTCAAAGGCCTCGTTGGACTGATCGTCGGCCTCGTGGTTGCCGGACTGGTCGTCTACGGCGCGGTCAGGCTGGTCCAGGGCTTAGGACAGAAGCGGCTGAAATGACCGTCCTTGCCATCATCGTCGTCGCCGTTCTGGCGCTTCTTGCCTTCAGGTTCGTGAAGGGCGTGATCAAGCTTGGCCTGTTCGCGTTGATCGCCATTTTCCTGATCTGGTTCTTCGTGAGCGGAGTGGCGCACTGATGGGCTTCACAGGATCGCTCGCGGACAAGGACCGCATCTTCACCAACGTTTACGGCTTTCAGTCGCCCTATCTTAAGGCCGCGCAGCAGCGTGGCGACTGGGACAGGACCAAGGAGCTGATGGCCATTGGCCAGGACGCGATCATCGATGCAGTGAAGGCATCGGGCCTGCGCGGCCGCGGCGGCGCCGGCTTCCCGACGGGGATGAAGTGGAGTTTCATGCCCAAGGAGCCAAAGCCCGGCAAGCCCAACTTCCTCGTCATCAACGCCGACGAGTCCGAGCCTGGATCATGCAAGGACCGCGAGATCATTCGTCACGATCCGCACAAGCTCCTCGAAGGAGCGCTGATCGCCGGCTTCGCGATGCGGGCGCGTGCGGCATACATCTACATTCGCGGTGAGTTCATTCGCGAGACCGAGGTTCTGCGCCGTGCCGTGCAAGAATGCTACGACGCCGGTCTGTTCGGAAAGAACGCTGCCGCAAGCGGCTACGACTTCGATGTCTTCGTTCACCGCGGCGCAGGCGCCTACATCTGCGGCGAAGAGATGGCGATGCTCGAAAGCCTTGAGGGCAAGCAGGGAAAGCCGCGTCTAAAACCGCCGTTCCCCGCTGGCGCGGGCCTCTATGGCTGCCCGACCACCGTCAACAATGTCGAGAGCATCGCGGTCACCCCAACCATCCTCCGGCGCGGTGCGACGTGGTTCTCGAGCATCGGCAATCCGAAGAACGAGGGCACCAAGCTCTTCCAATTGTCAGGCCATATCAACACACCCTGTGTCGTTGAGGAATCGATGGGGATCAGCTTCCGTGAGCTGATCAGCCGCCATGGCGGTGGCGTGAGAGGCGGAAAAAACAGTGGTGATTTCAGTAATTTGCTTGCCGTAATTCCGGGCGGATCTTCGGTCCCATTGGTTCCGGCTGAAGAGATTCTCGACGCTCCAATGGATTTCGATGGGCTGAAAGCCCTGGGATCCGGCCTCGGCACTGCGGCCGTCATCGTTATGGACAAGTCGACCGACATCGTCCGGGCAATCAGCCGGATCAGCTATTTCTACAAGCATGAGAGCTGCGGCCAGTGCACTCCGTGCCGCGAAGGCACTGGCTGGATGTGGCGAGTGATGGAAAAGCTGCGCGAGGGCGACGCCGAAGTCGCGGATATTGATCAACTCCTCGACGTCACCAAGCAAGTCGAAGGCCACACCATCTGCGCTCTTGGTGACGCGGCGGCCTGGCCGATCCAGGGCCTGATCCGCCACTTCCGTCCTGAGCTCGAACGCCGAATCGCCGAGCGCTCTGCTCGCCGAATGCTGGAGGCAGCGGAATGACGACGCCGCAGATCATCATCGTCATTGCCGTTGTCGCTATGGTCATTGCGGCACTAGCGGCATCGCGAAGGGGCCCGCGAGTCACCGAAATCACGCGCACCGTTCGTCGCGGCGAGGGCGGTCCCGATGCCTAAGGTCACGGTCGATGGAGTCGAACTCGAGGTCCCTCAGGGTGCGACCGTTCTTCAGGCGTGCGAGCTTGCGGGCAAGGAGATCCCGCGCTTCTGCTATCACGAGCGGTTGTCGATAGCCGGCAACTGCCGGATGTGCCTGGTCGAGGTCGCTCCCGGGCCACCCAAGCCGCAAGCGAGTTGCGCTCTGCCCGCCGCCGACGGCCAGCTCATCCGCACCGACACTGCGATGGTGAAGAAGGCGCGCGAGGGCGTGATGGAATTCCTTCTCATCAACCACCCGCTCGATTGCCCGATCTGCGACCAGGGCGGGGAATGCGATCTCCAGGATCAGGCAATGGCCTACGGCCGAAGCGATTCGCGATTCGAGGAAAACAAGCGCGCGGTCGACGACAAATATATGGGCCCGGTCATCAAGACCTCGATGACCCGCTGCATCCAGTGCACGCGCTGCATCCGCTTTTCCGAGGAAGTCGCTGGAGTTCCCGAAATCGGGATGCTCTATCGCGGCGAGGACAGCCAGATCACCTCATACCTCGAGCGGACGATTTCGAGCGAGCTTGCGGGCAACCTCGCCGACGTCTGTCCCGTCGGTGCCCTGCTCCAGAAGCCACAGATTTTCGAGAGCCGCTCGTGGGAGCTCCGACGAGTCCCCGGAATTGACGTCATGGACGCAGTCGGATCGAATATCCGGCTTGATGTCCGCCAGCGCCAGGTCATGCGGATCCTTCCCCGCATCAACGAGGACGTGAACGAAGAGTGGCTCAGCGACAAAGCTCGTCACCACGTCGACGCGCTCGTCCGCAACCGCCTCGACCGTCCGTGGCTCCGCGAAAATGGCAAACTGCGCGAGGCGACCTGGAGCGAAGCGCTCGATCTTTTCGCCGGGCGGCTGAAGAAGGCAGGGAAGAAGGTCGCAGCGATCGCGGGCGATCTTCTCGATGCCGAGACCATGTACGCGGCCAAGCTGCTGCTGGCGGGGCAGGGCTCGAAACTTCTCGAAGGGCGGCAGACTGGCCTGGATTATGACGTAGCCAGCCTTTCGGCAGTCGCCTTCAACTCGACCATCGCCGGTATCGAGAGTGCGGACGTGGTCCTCCTCATCGGGTCGAACATCCGGTGGGAAGCACCGCTGATTGCCACTCGAGTTCGCAAGGTCGCGCGCAAGGGAGGCAAGGTCTTCGCGATCGGGCCAGAGGTCGATCTCGGAATGAAGGTCGAATGGCTTGGCGACGATCTGAAGCTGCTCGGCAGGCTACCCAAGGCAGTGTCGGAGGCGTTCGCCAAGGCGGAGCGGCCGGCAGTAATCGTCGGCCCCGGCGCGCTTGCGGCGGGAGGCCTCGGAGCCGCGCTTGCGCTGGTCGGGCCGCTCGGCCTCATCAAAGGCGGGTGGAACGGCTTCAACGTTCTCCACACCTCGGCATCGCGGATGGCTTCCCTCATCCTGGGTTATGCGCAGGCAGGCGGCCTTGCTGACATCGAAGCAGCCAACCCCGACCTCTTATTGTTGCTCGGTGCCGACGAAATGCCCGCCGAGCGGCTCGAGAGCGCATACAAGATCTATATCGGCCATCACGGCGACAATGGCGCTCGGCAAGCCGACCTCATCCTTCCAGGCGCGGCCTATGCCGAGAAGCACGGAACCTACGTCAACACCGAGGGACGAGTTCAGCGTGGTGAGAAAGCGGCTTTTCCTCCAGGCGAGGCGCGCGAGGATTGGGCGATCCTTCGCGCAGTGTCGGAGCTTGCCGGCAGGACGCTTCCCTTCGACAGCTTTGCACAGCTTCGCAAGCAAATGGTCGCCGAACATGCCGGGCTCGGCCGCGACGGCCTGATCGACCTGCCGTGGTCGCCGCCAGCGCTCGACTCCAAAGGATCGGGTCCGATCCGCTACCCGATCTCCGACTTCTTCCTTACTAACGCGATCTGCCGCAATAGTCCGACGATGCGACGCTGCTCGGAAGAGCTGGTTCAAGGCCTTCACTATGAGGAGGCTGCCGAGTGAGGGATGACTTCATCTTCGATTTGCGGAAGGCAAACCTTCCCAACCCCCAAGGCAAGGCCGCGCCGGCGCGGCTCGTTGGACCTTTCGTAACCGGGCTGTCCGCTCTCCAAAGAACACAGGCGTGACCCGGACCTTCCAGCACTGGGGCATGAGCTACGACTGGGCGTGGTTTGTCGCCACGATCATCGGCATCCTCGTGATCGCGCTTCCGCTGATGCTCGCAGTAGCGATGGTCATCTATGCTGAACGCAAGATCTGGGCAGCGGTCGCGCTTCGCCGCGGCCCCAACGTGGTTGGTCCATGGGGACTGCTCCAGAGTTTTGCCGACGGGCTGAAAGTCTTTCTCAAGGAGACGATCATTCCGACCAGCGCGAACAAGGTTCTGTTCCTGATCGCGCCGATCGTGACATTCACGGTCGCTCTCATGGTTTGGGCGGTCGTGCCATTCCAGCCTGGAGTGGTTCTTGCCGACGTCAATGTCGGGCTTCTCTATGTCCTCGCTGCAAGCTCGCTCGGTGTTTATGGAGTGATCGTCGCGGGCTGGGCGTCCAACTCCAAATATCCGTTCTTCTCGGCGCTTCGCGCAGCCGCGCAGATGGTAAGCTACGAAGTCTCGATCGGTTTCGTGCTGATCTGTGTCGTGCTCTACTCGGGAACCTTCAACCTTAGCGGTATCGTGCTTCAGCAGAGGGGCTTCGGTCTCGGCCTTGTCAACGCCTTCGGATTCAATCTCCTGTTGTTCCCAATGTGGGTGGTCTTCTTCATCAGCTCGATGGCCGAAACGTTCCGCACTCCCTTCGACCTTGTCGAGGCGGAGAGCGAGCTCGTCGCCGGCCACCAGACCGAATATTCCTCGATGAGCTTCGCGCTCTTCTGGCTCGGTGAATATGCGAACGTGCTCCTGATGTGCGCGCTCAACGCGATTGTCTTCTGGGGTGGGTGGCTACCACCCTTGAATATCAATCCATTCCCGTGGCTGCACATCCCAGGGATTCTTTGGCTGCTCCTGAAGATGTCCTTTTTCTTCTTCTGCTTCGGCTGGGTAAAGGCGACGGTGCCGCGTTACCGTTATGACCAGCTGATGCGGCTCGGCTGGAAGATCTTCCTGCCGCTCAGTCTTGTCTTCGTCGTCCTCGTCTCGGGGTGGCTGATGCTCACGAGGTTCGCATGATGCATTGGATCAGGTCCTTCACTTTGTGGGAATTCGTGAAGGCGCATGCGCTGACACTGAAATATTTCTTCAAGCCCAAGGCGACGATCAATTATCCCTACGAAAAGATCCCGACTTCGCCGCGCTTCAGGGGCGAGCACGCGCTTCGCCGCTACCCGAACGGTGAGGAACGTTGCATCGCGTGCAAACTGTGCGAGGCGATCTGCCCGGCGCTCGCGATTACGATTGAAGCCGAACCGCGCGAGGACGGCAGCCGGCGGACCACTCGCTATGACATCGACATGGTCAAATGCATCTATTGCGGGCTCTGCCAGGAGGCGTGCCCGGTGGATGCCATCGTCGAAGGACCGAACCTCGAATTCGCCACCGAAACGCGCGAGGAGCTGCTCTACGACAAGGCGAAACTGCTCGCGAACGGCGACAAGTGGGAACAGGCGATTGCCGCCAACCTTGCCGCCGATGCCCCCTACCGATAAGCGCGCCTCAACAGGGTCCCCAGCTTGATCGCCTCATTAGCCTTTTATCTGTTTGCGACGCTCACGATCGCGTCCGCGATCGCGGTCATCTTCGCGCGCAATCCAGTCCACAGTGTTCTGTGGCTCATCCTCGCCTTCTTCAACGCGGCGGGGCTCATGCTGCTTGTCGGTGCGGAGTTCATCGCGATGCTTCTGGTGATCGTATACGTCGGTGCGGTCGCGGTCCTGTTCCTGTTCGTCGTGATGATGCTCGACATCGATTTCGCGTCGCTCCGGAGCGGCTTCACGCGCAACCTCCCGTTCGGGATCATCATTGCGCTCGTGCTGTTCGCCGAGATCGTGGTCGCTGTGATCGCGCACAAGGCTGGCCCCGTCCTTGCGGGACGGCCGATCCCCGCCGCTCCGACGCAGAACATCGTCGCTCTCGGGCAGCTCCTCTATAGTCGCTATCTGTTCGCCTTCGAGATCGCCGGCCTGATCCTGCTTGTGGCGATGATCGGCGCGATCGTCCTTACTCATCGCGGTCGCGGAGACACGCGTACACCTCGAGCGTCGAGCCAGCTCCGCCGCCGCCCTGGCGACGCCGTCAAGCTTGTCGATCCCGGAGTGGGTGAGGGGATGAAACTGTGATCGGGCTCGGCTCCTATCTCATCGTCGCCGCTGTCCTGTTCACGATCGGAGTGCTCGGAATCTTCCTCAATCGCCGCAACGTCATCCTGATGCTGATGGCGATCGAGTTGATCCTGCTTGCGGTCAATATCAACCTGGTGGCCTTCTCGGCCTATCTCGGCGATCTTACCGGTCAAGTGCTGGCGATGTTCGTCCTCACCGTGGCAGCAGCGGAGGCGGCGATCGGCCTCGCCATTCTGGTCATCTTCTTCCGCCGCCGAGGCACGATCGCAGTTGACGCCGCGGACCGGATGAGGGGCTGATGCACCTGCTGACCTTCATCGTCTTCCTGCCGCTTGTGGCCGCGATCATTGCCGGCCTTGGCGGTCGCTGGATCGGCAAGACGATTGCCAAGCTGGTGACCACCGGGGCGCTCTTCATCGGCGCTTTCTTCAGCTGGATCATTTTCTTCGCTTATGTCGGCGCTCGCGCGCAGCCCGCGCTGGTGCCGGTGTTCGACTGGATCCATTCGGGCTCGCTCAACGTCGACTGGGCGCTGCGCGTCGACAGCCTGACGGCGGTGATGCTGGTCGTCGTGACAACCGTCTCGAGCCTCGTCCACCTCTACAGCTGGGGCTATATGGAAGAAGACCCGGGCCAGCCTCGCTTCTTCGCCTATCTCTCGCTGTTCAGCTTCGCGATGTTGATGCTGGTGACCGCCGACAACCTCGTGCAGATGTTCTTCGGCTGGGAAGGTGTCGGTCTCGCTTCCTATCTCCTCATCGGCTTCTGGTACATACAAGCCTTCTGCAAACGCCGCCGCGCTCAAGGCTTTCATCGTCAACCGTATCGGCGATTTTGGCTTCAGCCTCGGCATCTTCGGGACCTTTCTCGTGTTCGGAACCGTGTCGATTCCAGCGATCCTTCACGCTGCGCCCGCAATGGCCCACTCGACGATCGGCTTTGCCGGAATGCGCCTCGACACGATGACATTGCTGTGTTTGCTTCTGTTCGTCGGAGCGATGGGCAAGTCAGCGCAGCTGCCGCTCCACACCTGGCTTCCGGACGCGATGGAAGGCCCGACGCCGGTCAGCGCACTGATCCACGCCGCGACGATGGTCACCGCCGGCGTATTCATGGTCTGCCGCGCTGTCACCGATGTTCCAAGTGTCTCCGACCGCGATGCACGTCGTCACCTGGGTCGGGGCGATCACCTGCTTCTTCGCTGCGACCGTCGGCTGCGCCCAGAACGATATCAAGCGCGTGATCGCTTATTCGACCTGCTCTCAGCTCGGCTACATGTTCTTTGCAGCGGGTGTCGGCGCCTATGGGGCGGCGATGTTTCACCTCTTCACCCACGCCTTCTTCAAGGCGCTTCTGTTCCTTGGCGCAGGAAGCGTGATCCACGCGATGCACCACGAACAGGACATGCGCTATTATGGAGCGCTCCGGAAGGAGATTCCAATCACCTTCTGGGTGATGGTCATTGGAACGCTCGCCATCACCGGCGTCGGCCTCGACGTCGGCGGTGGAATCGGCTTTGCCGGCTTCTGGTCGAAGGATGCGATCATTAAATCGGCCTGGGCCAGCGGGTCGGTAGCCGGCACGATCGCTTTCTGGCTCGGAGTGCTCGTCGCTGGAATGACGAGCTTTTATAGCTGGCGGCTCGTTTTCATGACCTTCTACGGCGAGCCGCGCTGGGCCGAGTCCGAGCATATCCAACATTCTCTCCACGGTGAGCATGAAGACCCTTCCGAGGAGCATGGCGACAGCAGGCACGACGCACACCGTCCGGCGGTGGGAAGCGGCGGATATCGTCCGCACGAGAGCCCCTCGAACATGCTGGTTCCGATCTGCCTCTTGGCGCTCGGAGCCTTGCTCTCGGGCCAGATCTTCCATGGGACTTTTATCTCTCCGGAGCGCGCTCCTGAATTTTGGCGCGGAAGCATCGCCTTTGTTCGCGAGCTTGCCGAAGCTGCGGAAAGCTCGGCCCTGTGGGTCAAGCTCTCGCCGACCCTCGCCATGTTGCTTGGCCTCTCGATCGCCTGGAACAATTACGTTCGAAATCCAGGCGCGGCTGGCCGCTTCGTCGCGATCTTCCCGGGCATCTACCGGTTCGTTTCGAACAAATGGTATTTCGATGAGCTGTTCGACACGATCTTCGTCAAGCCGTCGCTGTGGCTCGGCCGCTTGTTCTGGCACGGCGGTGACGAAGGCACGATTGACCGCTTCGGGCCGCACGGCGCGGCCTATGCGGTCGGCGTTGGTAACCGCGTCACTCACCGTTTTCAGTCGGGCTACCTCTATTCCTATGCGCTGGTGATGCTCCTCGGCCTGATCGGCGCTGCGAGCTGGGCGATCTGGTGGGCACAGTGACTGGAATGCCATTGCTCACAATCCTGATCGCCGTGCCGCTGATCGCGGGTGTGATCGCGCTTTTTCTCAGCGCCAGCAGCGCGCGCTGGGTGACTCTGATCGCGACTCTCATCGACCTCGCACTCAGCATCTATCTGTGGATGGCATTCGACCCCGATGGCCCGCAGTGGCAATTTGTCGAGAAGGTTGCGATCGGCGGCCCGATCAACTGGGCGCTCGGGATCGACGGCATCGCGCTCGTCTTGATAGTCCTCACGACATTTCTGATGCCGATCTGCATCGGCGCGAGCTGGCGCTCGATCGAGAAGCGAGTGCCCGAATATATGGCAGCCTTCCTGCTGATGGAGGCGCTGATGATCGGCGTCTTCGCCGCGCAGGACCTGTTCCTCTTCTACGTCTTCTTCGAAGGCGAACTCATTCCGATGTACCTGATCATCGGCGTCTGGGGCGGAGCAGAGCGAGTTAAGGCGAGCTACAAATTCTTTCTCTACACCTTGCTCGGCTCGGTCCTGATGCTGATCGCCATGCTTTACATGGCGAGCACCGCGCACACGACGTCGATCCCGATGCTGATGGTCTACGACTTCTCCGTGGCGGCGCAGAAATGGCTGTGGCTTGCATTCTTCGCAAGCTTTGCGGTCAAGATGCCGATGTGGCCGGTCCACACCTGGTTGCCCGATGCCCACGTCCAGGCGCCAACGGCTGGTTCGGTGATCCTCGCCGGAGTCCTTCTGAAGATGGGTGGCTACGGCTTCATCCGCTTCTCGTTGCCGATGTTCCCACAAGGCTCGGCGGAGTTCATCCCTCTGGTCTTCCTCCTGTCGGGGATCGCGGTCGTCTACACGAGCCTCGTCGCGCTGGTGCAGCGCGACATGAAGAAGCTGATCGCTTATTCCTCCGTTGCGCACATGGCGTTCGTGACTTTCGGTCTATTCGCAATGAACCGCCAGGGCATCGAGGGGGCGATGATCGTCATGTTAAGTCATGGCCTCGTCTCGGGCGCTCTCTTCCTGTGCGTCGGCGTCGTCTACGACCGCCTGCATACCCGCGAGATCGCGGCCTATGGCGGGCTTTCCAACAATATGCCCGGCTATGCCTTGCTGTTCATGGTGTTCACCATGGCAAGCGTCGGTTTGCCCGGGACGAGCGGGTTCGTCGGCGAGTTCCTGGGCTTGGTCGGCACCTATCGTGCGTCAAGCTGGGCGGCGATCGTCGCGACAACCGGAATCATTCTGGGCGCGGCGTATATGCTCTACCTCTATTGGCGCGTCGCTTTTGGCGAGGCGCGGACAGCCCAGGCAGCGGCAATGAAGGACCTGGACGTGCGTGAATGGTGGCTGCTCGCCCCGATCGCGCTCGCGGTCTTCTGGATGGGCATCTATCCGGAAAGCTTCCTCAGGCCCATCCGCAACGACGTCGGGCGGGTGCTGACCCGGCTGGATCGTGTCGCTCCGGCCGGCAATTCGCATCTGGCGCTCGGCAAAGGCGCGGCCAGGGACATGGGAGCGATGCATTGATCCCGCGTTTCGCCGCTCCCCTGCTTCCCGAGCTGATCCTGTCGATCGGCGGCATCATTCTGATGATGGTGGCAGCGTTCAGCGGCCGGCGCGGCTCCGGCCCGACCAACTGGCTTGCGGTCGCCCTATTGATCGCAGCCTCGATCGCCCTGATCGGTCCGCCCTCGCATGCCGGTCCCGTCTTCGATGGCCAGGTTTCCGCCGACCTCTTCGCGAGCTTCGGCAAGGTCATCATATTCCTTGCCTCGGCAACTGCGATCATTGCGGCTCATGGCTGGTTTGAACGCGGTAGCGAACATGCTTCCGAATATGCCGTCCTGATCGTCTTCGCGGCCATAGGCATGAGCGTGATGGTTTCGGCGACGAGCCTGATCTCGCTCTATGTCGGCCTCGAACTCAACAGCCTCGCGGGCTATGTGCTCGCATCCTACCGAAGACGCGACGAGCGATCGGCCGAAGCGGGCCTTAAATATTTCGTGCTTGGAGCGCTCGCGAGCGGGATCCTCCTCTATGGAATTTCGCTGCTCTACGGCTTCACTGGCACCACGAACTTTGCCGGGATTGCGGCTGCATTCGGTCGCGGGGCGCCATCACTCGGCCTCCTCTTCGGGTTGGTGTTCGTCCTTGCCGGCTTGGCGTTCAAGGCGAGCGCAGTGCCATTCCACATGTGGACCCCGGATGTGTACGAAGGCGCGCCGACGCCTGTTACGGCCTTCTTCGCGTCTGCGCCAAAGGCCGCTGCTGTGCTGCTTATTGTCCGAGTGTGCGTCGAAGCGCTTGGCCCCGCTACCGGCGCCTGGCGTCAGATCGTGATCGTCGCCGCGCTCTTGTCGATCTTCCTTGGAGCGATCGCAGCCTACGGCCAGACCAACATCAAGCGCCTGCTTGCATATTCCTCGATCAACAATGTCGGCTTCGCCCTCGTCGGCCTCGCTGCCGGCGGATCGAAAGGCGCGTCGGCGGTGCTGTTTTACATGGCTGTCTACGTCGTGATGACTCTTGGTGCGTTCCTGTGCGTCCTTTGGATGCGCGATAGTGAAGGGCGGCCCGTCGAGAGCATCGAGAGCCTCGCGGGACTGTCCCAGCGGCAGCCCGGCTTCGCGCTTGCCATGTTCATCTTCATGTTCAGCCTTGCGGGCATTCCGCCAATGTTTGGCTTCTGGCCCAAGCTGGTGGTGTTCACTGCGGCTGTCGAAGCCGGCTATGTCGCGCTTGCCGTGGCAGCAATCCTCGGGACCGTGATCGGCGCATATTATTATCTGAAAATCGTCAAGGTGATGTACCTCGACGACGCGGTGGAGCCCTATGCGCGTCTTCATCAGCCGGTGCAGCGGCTGCTGGTCCTGCTCGCTGCCGTGATCGTCTCGCCGGTCGGCTATCTCCTCATTGGGCCGCTGAGCTCGCTCACCGACCGAGCTGCGGGATCTCTCTTCTGAGCCGCATCCGAGTTGTCGAGACTACGGGCTCGACCAATGCCGATTTGGTTGCCGATCCATCAGCCGGTGAGGGAGACTGGCTGATCGCTCGAGAGCAAACCGCCGGACGAGGGCGCCAGGGTCGTCATTGGGTGTCGCCTCCAGGCAATTTCTACGCGAGCACAATCGTCCTTCTGGGACCTGGCGACCCGTCGCCGCAAACCCTCTCGCTCGCCGCGGGTCTGGCGCTCATCGAGGCGATCGACGTTGCGGTGCCCTTGCAGCCGCTGATGCTGAAATGGCCCAATGACGTACTTCTGGTGGGCCACAAGCTCGCCGGGATCCTTCTCGAGAGGAGTGGCAATGACGTCGTCATCGGCTTCGGAGTCAATCTGGCGTCAGCGCCGGAGCTGCCGGGCCAGGCCTTAGCGTCGCTATCAGGCAAGGTTACGCCCGAAGCCTTCGCGCCGCTGCTCGCAGCCGGTTTCGCGCGCCTGCTCGAACTGTGGCGCAATAGCGAGCCCTCGCTCCTCGCCAGGGCATGGCTTGCACGAGCGCATCCCATTGGCACTCCGCTGACCGTCCATTCAGCGGCGGACGAATTCATCAGCGGCCGCTTCGATGGGATCGAACCCGACGGAGCGCTCCGACTTCGCTCTGAGGACGGCAGCATCGAGACCGTCCGCGCTGGAGATGTCTTGCTTCCCTAATTAGTTCGCTCGCCGCGGCAAGACGGCGGTGTTACGGGCCCAATCGTCTCGCGACCGAGTTGATGCGTTGCCCGACGCGCTTGCACCCCCAGCGCTTCCTGAAGGGGGGACTCAGCGCCGGTCCTGACGGCCGGTTGTTTCTTTGTGCCAGGCGCATGTCTTATGCGAATGATCACCGTCAAAGACGGCCCCAATGGCTGAAGATCCCGGTTCGACGATCGCCACGCGCGCGAACCAAATGTTCCTGCACTTCAGCGACGAGGAGTTGGCGCGGCTCGCCAAATTTGGTGAACCGCGCAGCTACAAGAAGGGCGAGATGCTTGCCCGGCGTGGCGAAGTCGGGCCGGGCCTCGTGCTGATCCTGTCAGGTAGCGTTGAGGCAACGCAGCCTAATGCGGGTGAGAATAGTCACATTGTCACTCACGAACGCGGCAATTTCATGGGTGAGCTTGCCCAGCTATCGGGGCGCCCGTTCCTGGTGGACGAAACGGCGCTGACCGATGTCGAGGCGGTTGCGATCTCCGCCAACCGCTTGCGCGCGCTGCTGATCGCCGAAGCCAGTCTTGGCGAACGGTTGATGCGCGCGCTGATCCTGCGCCGCGTCGGGCTGATCGAATCCGGAGCGGGACCGATCGTTATCGGTGACGAGCATGATGCTGACGTGCTCCGCCTCACCAATTTCCTCCGCCGTAACGGGCAACCTTACCGGAGCCTCGATCCCCAAAGCGACAGCTGCGCCCAAACTTTGGTCGAGCGCTTCAATGTGGCGCCTGAGGAGCTGCCGATCGTCCTCTGCCCAGGCGGCCAGCTCCTCCGCAACCCGGGCGAATATCAGCTCGCCCGCTGCGTCGGCCTGCTTGGCCCGATCGACAGCGGCCGGATTTATGACGTCGTCGTGATCGGCGCTGGACCTTCGGGCCTTGCGACGTCGGTCTATGCCGCGTCGGAAGGGCTGTCCGTTTTGACGATCGATTGCCGCTCATTCGGCGGTCAGGCCGGCGCTTCGGCGCGGATCGAGAATTACCTCGGCTTTCCGACCGGCATCAGCGGCATGGCGCTCATGGGCCGCGCTTTCAGCCAGGCGCAGAAGTTCGGGGTCGAAATCGTGATCCCCGACGAAGCTGTGAGGCTCGATTGCGGCAACGATCCTTGCCGCGTCGTCCTGGCTACCGGCGAGCGCATCAAAGCCCGTGCCGTGGTGATCGCAACGGGCGCTCAATATCGCCGGCTCGGCGTCGAACGGCTCGACGCGTTCGAAGGTTCGTCGGTCCATTATTGGGCATCGCCGCTCGAGGCGGACCTGTGCGCCAACGAAGACGTCGCGCTCGTCGGTGGGGGTAATTCGGCGGGGCAGGCGGTTGCCTTCCTCGCCAGCCGCGCCCGTCATGTCACCATGATGGCCCGCCGGCCGCTCACCGAGACAATGTCGCAATATCTGATCGAGAGGATCGAAGGACTCTTGAACGTCGAGGTGCTCATCGGCTGCGAAGTCTCTAGCCTTGAGGGGTCTGAAGGCGTCTTGACCGCGATCTGCTGCCGCAACCGGCAAAGCAAGAAGGAGAAGCGGCGCGAGGTTCGCCATCTCTTCTCCTTCATCGGGGCGGAGCCCAATACAGGCTGGCTCCAGCCCTCCGGGATCAAGCTCGATTCGAGGGGCTTCGTCCTCGTCGGCGAGGAAGCATGCGAAAACCGGCTCGCGCTGGAAACGAGCCGGCGCGGCATATTCGCGGTCGGTGATGTCCGCTCGACCTCGGTAAAACGCGTGGCCGCCTCGGTTGGCGATGGAGCTCAAGTCGTCGCATCAATTCACACATATCTTGCTCGCGAGCGCGAGCCGGCAGCGATCGTCGAGAAGCAGGTCGTGCCCGCTGCCTGAGGCGCTTTGCCGCCCACCGCTGTTGTCGCTAAGGGCGGCTCATGCTTCTCGCTATCGATGCCGGCAACACGAACGTCGTCTTCGCGCTCGTCGACGGGGGCGAGATCAAGGCGCGCTGGAGAATTGCCAGCGATCCTCGAAGGACCGCCGACCAATATGCAGTCTGGCTCCACCAGCTGTTGGAGATGGAAGGCTTTGCCAAGAACGCGGTCGAAGCAGTCATAATCGGCACCGTCGTTCCGCGTGCGCTCCACAATCTCGAAGTGCTGGCGAGCAAATATTTCCACGCCGAGCCGCTGGTCGCAGGAGTGGGGAGGGCGGCGTGGCCGATCCGGCTTGATGTCGATGAGCCGGAAAATGTCGGCGCCGATCGCGCTCTCAACTCCATCGCTGCCCATGCGAAATATCCGGGCGACCTCATCATCATCGATTTCGGAACGGCGACGACCTTCGACCTCGTCGACGGCTCCGGAGCTTATAAGGGCGGGATCATCGCTCCAGGAATCAATCTCTCGCTCGACGCTCTCGTGAATGCCGCGGCGAAGCTTCCACGCATCGCGATCGAGGCACCGAAGGACAATCTGTCGGTGATCGGTCGAACGACGCAGAGCCAGATGCTGATCGGCATCTTCTGGGGCTATGTCGCAATGATCGAGGGTCTGACCGAGCGGATGAAGCGCGAGCTCGGCCATCCTGCGAAGGTGGTCGCCACCGGCGGCCTCGCCAGCCTCTTCGACAAACATACGGACGCTTTCGACGCGATTGAACCCGACCTCACGATCCAGGGGTTGAGCCTGTTGTTCGACAAGGTACGCGCCTCACAATGATTCCTGGCGAAGAGCTTCTATTCCTCGCCCTCGGCGGCTCGGGCGAGATCGGCATGAACGTCAATCTCTACGGCTGCCGCGGCCAGTGGATCATGGTCGACCTGGGCCTCAACTTCGCCGGTCCCGATTATCCCGGGATCGAGCTGATCCTACCCGATCTCGAGTTCATCGAAGATCAGCAGGAGCGGCTCGCGGGTATTGTCCTCACCCACGGACACGAAGATCATATCGGCGCGCTCCCCTATCTCGCTGACGACCTGAGGGTGCCTTTGTTCGCGACGCCGTTCACTGCGGGGCTCATCGCCGGCAAGCTCGAAGAAGAGGGGCTGACCGGCCATGTCGAGCTCAACATCGTCCAACGCGGGGGCACCGTGGAGCTGGGGCCGTTCCGGATCAGCTTCGTCGCACTGTCTCACTCCATTCCCGAGGGCAACGGTCTGCTCATCGAAACGCCATTCGGAAACCTCTTCCATACCGGTGACTGGAAGATCGACGAGACGCCTGTGCTCGGCTCCGCCCCCGACACCGACGTTCTCACCGAGATCGGTGACAGAGGCGTTCTCGCCTTGGTCTGCGATTCGACCAACGTCTTTCAGGAAAAGCCCTCGGGATCGGAGGAGAGCGTCCATGAAGGGCTGCTCGCTCAGGTGATGCTTGCGAACGGTCGTGTGCTCGTGACAACATTCGCCTCGAACGCCGCCCGGCTCCAGACGATCGGGCGGGTAGCGCTCGAGGCTGGGCGGAAAGTGTGCATCGCCGGTCGTTCGCTCGAGCGCATTCTCCGCGTTGCCCAGGCGACGGGCTATCTCAAGGATTTCCCGCCGCCGATCGGCTTCGACGAAGCGATGAAGCTTCCAAAGACCGAAGTGCTGATCATCGCCACCGGAGGCCAGGGAGAGCCTCGAGCGGCGCTCGGCCGAATCGCCGGCGGGAACTCACGAGCTCAAGCTTGGCGAACGCGACACGGTCATCTTCTCGTCGCGGATCATTCCTGGCAACGAGGTTGCGATCGGTCGGATCATGAACCAACTGTCCGATCTCGGAGTGCAGATCGTCACCGAGAAGCAGGCGCACGTCCATGTGTCGGGCCATCCCGGTCGCCCCGAGCTGATCCAGATGTACAAATGGGTTCGTCCTGAAATCGTGGTGCCGGTTCATGGCGAAGCTCGACACCTGGCAGAGCACGCCCGAGTGGCGCTTGAGCATGGCGTCGAGCACGCCATCGTGCAGCGTAATGGCGATGTCATCCGTCTCGCGCCGGGCGAGCCGAAAAAGATTGATGAGGTGCGCGTCGGCTATCTCGTCCTCGACGGCGACGTAATCCTTCCAGCCGATGGTGTTACCGTGAATGAGCGCCGCAAGATCGGTTACGGCGGACTGATCACGGTTGCACTACCGGTCGGCGAAGGCGGCGAGCTTGCAGGAGCGCCGCTGGTGCGGCCTTTCGGAGTGCCGGTGGAGGAAGATCGTGATGACTTCATCGCCGACGCGACGGACGCTGCAAAGCGCGCTTACAGCCCAGGCGCGGATGAGGAGAAATTGCGCGAGTCCGTCCGGCTTGCAGTGCGCCGCTGCGCTACATTGTGGACCGGCAAGAAGCCGGTTGTAGAGGTTGTGATTCTCCAGCTGGCATGAAGTTCACTTCGATCATCGCGATCTACTTCCTGTTTTTTGCGGGAAGCGCCTTCATCCTTCTCCCGTTCGGAGTGAAGACGACCGAGGACGTCGGCGGGGACAAGATTGCTGGGCAGGCCGAAAGCGCGCCGCACCAGTTCGACATCAGCCGCCACCTGATGAAGGCGGCGATCCTCGGCGCGATCCTGTTCGCGATCTATTATGCCAACTGGACCTATGGCTGGATCACGACCGACGAGCTCGATTTCTACAACCCGCCGCAGTTGCACAAGGCCCGCGGCTAGCGCCGCTTGTCGATCGCGTGCGCGAGTGCAGCGTAGAGTTTGCCGGTGTCGGACGACATCAATGTAACCGCAATGATTCCGCCCTCGCGCTCCGCCATGACCCGCCGGAGCATGGCTTCGAAATCGTGGACGTAATGGTTCACCGAACGCTGGAACTCGATGTCACTGTCGTAATGGGCGCGGATCGCTCGCATTTCGGTGCTTCCGATCAGCCGGACCGCGCGGCTGGTGAAAACGCCGCGATTCCCCTTGAGGTACGCGCCCCACGCCTTGTCGTCGATCTCGTCAGCGAGGATCTTGCCGACGTCGATGGCTGCAGAGTTCATGGAGTCGATGAGGAGCGACACTCGGCGCGCGAAGGCTTCGCTGTCCTTCTCGCGCGTGCCCTCGCGCGTTTCTTCGATATGTTGTTCAAGGGCCGCGGCGCTTTGGCCGATGCTGATCATCTGCTGGGTCAGGCGATCGGACGCTGCGCAAGCCGATTCGACGGCGCGTGCAGCGACGCTCTCGACCTCGCGGAGGCGATCTTCGATACTCTCGCGGATCACGCGTTCGAGCGCTGCCCGGGTCTCGTCCGATAGCTTGTTGGCGCTCGCTGGAATTACGCTTTCGATCGCCTCGCGAGCGCGCTCCGCGGCGTGAGCAGCAGCGTCCTTGACCTGGACAAGCGCAGAAACCAGCGTTGGTGCGGTTTCGCCGCTCAGGCTTGCCGCCTCGCGCTCGACCTCCGCCAGCTTTGACGCGAGATCCGACAATTTGGAATGCGCATCGCCGACGCCTTCGTCGACGGTCGCAAGCAGGGCAGCGAAGCGATCCTGCTGTTCGGCGACATTGTCGCCGGTCGCCGAAAGCTGTTTGCCCGCCTCGACTGCTGCATCGCGGATCCAGGCAATCTCAGGACGTACGGCCGCTGCCGCTTCGGCAAGGCGATCCGTCCCGCCATGCGCTTCCCCAATCGCGGTTCCGAGTTGATCGCGGATATCGTCTGTCAGCCGGTTGATGCTCTCTCGAAGCACAATGGTACGCTCTGCAACCGATCCGATCGCCGAATTTTGTAAGTCGGCCTCCGCAGCGATGGAATCGAGCTCGGCGCGGGCCCGAGTGAGGGATTCGAGGAAACGGTTGGCGCGCTCGTCGCCTCTTTCGGCGAGCTCGCTGAACCGTTGATCGATGAGCGTGAGCCCGCGATCGATCTCCGCGATCATCTGCTGCGATGCGCGGTCCTGAGCAGCGACCAGCTGCGAGAGCGAGCCAAGCGACACATTGGCCCGATCGACATTGGCGGCCAGCGATTCAGATGCGTCTGCACCCGCCTTGCCGATGCCCGCAGAAGCCTGTTCCACAAGAGCGGCAACGGCGGCCGATTGGGTGCCGATACCCGTGCGGACTTGCTCGAGCGTGAGGGATGTCCTGTCGAGCAGGACGTCGAGCGTTGCGGACAGGCTCGAGTTCAGCTTTGCCAATCCGTTCCGTGGCCGCGATGCCGGCGCTTTCAATCGCTGAGAGCCGCGCTGCGAGCCGGTCCGCGGCCTCCTCGAGCAGTACCGATTGGTCTTCCGGCCGTGGTCGGCAAGCTCGACGATCTGCCGTTCGAACAAATCGGCCTGTGTGGCTGATTGGCTGCCGATAGAGCGCAGCTGCTCGCTCAGCACTCGCGCACTGTCCTCGGCAAGCGGCAAATCGTGGAGGAGTACGGCCATGTCGTTGCGGGCAAATTCCGCCGCGCGATCGAGTGCGTCGCCGTGCCGCTTCAGCTTCTCGCTGCTGCTGTCCAATCCTTCAGCGATGTGGGCAAACCTGCCGGTTGCATCGTCGCCGAGCTGCATCAGACGCTGCGCCATTGTCGTCAGCTCGGCGCGGCTGTCGTCGATGCGGCTCGACAGCACCTGCATCAGCGCTTCGAGGGACTGGGCTTCGCTGCGCATCGCGATCACGGACTGATTGAACCGTTCGGCTTCCTTGCGTCGAGTACGGCCGAACATCAGCCAAACCAGGCCAAGCAGCGCCAGCGGCCCCGCTGATAAGGCAAGCCACTGTGCCACCATCGGCGATGACAGCGGCTGACCAGCTATGCTTCGTCCGGCCGACCAAGCGGAATAAGCGAGCCAAAGCGCCGCAAGAATATTGAGTGCGACCGCCAACACCTGTCGCCCGCCCGAGGCGTGTCCGCGGTCGGGAGAGTGGATCGGCTCCAGCCACGGTTCTTCCGCCGGCGGCGGCTCTGGAGCCACTTGAGGTGGAGAAGGATCGAAGGATTCTGCCGGCTCGGTCGTCGATGGCAGAAGTTCAGAGCGCTTGGGTATTGGTGTCATCGCGTCGAGGACATTACCATCTTTGAAGGCGCGCGAAAGCGATTAGAGAGGGGGCTTGCGCGGGGGGGAAGTCAGAGCATGGCCATCGGCGGGCTGATCGCTGCCTATCAAGAGGACGACAACGGATCGCTCCACGCGCTACTCCCGCTCGCTGGTCGGTACGCTGCTGGAATATCAGATTCGTTGCTCGGCAGCCGCGGGCGCCGCTCCGATAGTGATTGTCGTCGAGCGCGTTCCCCAGGCGCTCCAGGATGTGTTCGAGCGGCTCCGCCTGGACGGCCTCAGCGTGTTTCCCGTGAGCGACCTCAACGAGGCCCTCAGCCGCTTCGAAGCCGGGTCGATGATCCTGATGATCGGCGACGGGATTGCTCCCCCTGCTGACCTGGTAACAAGGATTGCCGAACAGCCGGAAGCTGCGGTTGCAACCGTCGCGGATGACGAGGCCCATGAAATGTTCGAGCGGATCGACGCTCAATCCCGCTGGGCGGGTGTGGCGCTCGTAGAAACGAAGCTGCTGGGATCGACCGCCGCCATCCTTGGCGATTGGGACCTGCAATCGACGCTTCTGCGCCGGACTCTTCAGGAAGGTGCCTTGCGGCTGGCGGTCGACGGCCTGGGCGGAGAGCCACTGATGGTCGAGACCGCCGACGATCTCCAGGATTTTCAGCGCAGGCTGCTCGCCGGATCTCGAGGAACCCGGCCCGACTGGGTCAGCCGGTACATCCTGCCGCCGGTCGAGGAATTCGCGACCGCCCGCCTCATGGAAACCGCGGTTCGGCCCGCATGGCTGATGTGGGCGGCGTTGGCGCTGACGATCCTCGGAGCTTTCTGCTTCCTGGAGGGCTGGCTCGGCGCCGGGATCGTGTGTCTCGGGATTTCGACTTCGCTCGACCTGATCGCTGGCCGCCTCGCCACCTTGCGTCTGAGGCCGTTGCCGGCACGGATGTTGAGCCGCCTCGCGCTCTGGCCTGCCGCCGGGATGGCGCTGCTTGCGCTTGGCTGGTGGGAAATGCGTCATGTCAGCGGCTGGGGTGCACTCGTCAGCGCGGTTGCGGCGATCGCATTCGCCGAAGCCGCGCGGATCGAACGGACGACGATGCCTGATGGCGAGCCCTGGTTATTCTCGCGTCGAAGCGCGATAGCCCTGGCGATTCCCTTCTCGCTCGCCGGCGCATGGACCAGCTATATCGCCGTGCTGCTCGCCTATGCGGCAATTTCCTTCTTCATCATCCAGAACGTTCGTCACCAGGCTCCAGTTGACCCGAAATTAACTCAGATCGAATAATCGCGAGAGAAATGATGCCGCACGAACTGCCCATTACCGCCGACGGGGTGGACGGGAAGGCGCCTGCCCGAGCGGCGGGGCGTGGCCGCTTGTCGACCGTTCGACTCGATTTCTTCCTCGATCCGGCGCAGCGCCTGACCGAGCAGGAGCGGGCGCTCATGACCGCGATGCTCCGCTCCCTGATCGTCGATATCGTCGGCGAGATCCGCGGAGCGCTTCCGGCAGGCTGGGCTGCAGCGAACGATGACGAAAGCGTTATTGTGGAGACGCTGACCAGGGCCCGGCTCCTCGATGATGCCGAGTTAATGGCGTTGCTTTTCCGACGCGCCGACGAAGAGAGAATTGGATCGGCGATGCGGGCGAGAAGCGGCCGTCGCGAACCCCGGGCGATCCAGGGGCTGGTCAGCCACGAGGATGGCGCGGTTTCCGCTGCGGCGATGGCGCTGATCCTTGCGCGCGGCCGCCGCCGCGATCGCTTCGGCCAATCGCTCGCCGGGTTCGACGACCTTCTTCCGGGATGCGCAGAACGGCTGGTCTGCGCCATCGCCGCTGCGCTTCGAACCGCTCTCGCCGCCGCCCATGGCGCCACCGCCGCTGATGGAGCGCTTGGAAAAGCCGTGATTGCCGTTACGGAAAATCGGCCGGAAGGGCGCAGCATCGAAGCACTTTCGAACGGGTTAATCGTCCTGCTCGACAATGTCGGCGGCCTCTCCGATGAACTCCTGCTTGCCTTCGCGCAGGAGGGAGAGATCGCTTTTATCGGTCAAGTCCTCGCAAGACGCGCGCGCATTTCAGCGGACGTCGCGATCGACGAGCTGTTTTCGGGAAGCGCCCAGCGGGTGATGACCTTGCTTCGTGTTGCCGGCTCGTCGCGCGACCTCTCCGCTGGACTTCTGGGAAGCGTGGGCGACCTTCTTGGAATCGACGATCCCGGCGCAGCGATCGAGTTTTTCGAAAATATGAGTTCCGAGGACGTGAATTCCGCCGAAAGCTGGCTTGCGACACCGCGCGCCTATCGTACGGCAGTTGAGGCACTGGAAGCCTCCCATGGCTAGCACTCCGAAATCGCGGCCGATTACTGGACGAATCGATGGATCGGGAAGGCTGATCGCTGCCGATCTCGAGCTCGAGAAACTGCAGCGCGATGCCGGCTCGGAGGTTGGACAGCTCCTCGCTCTTCCGCAAGTTGCGGCTGTCGTCCAATTAGCGCGCAGGCTTCGAACGCCGGTCCGGCGACCAGCGATTGCGGCCTCGGCCGATCAGGACATCGACTTGTGGGTGAGTGCCACTCCCGAGGGCGACGAAATCAGCCTTTCGCTCGAAGGCTGGAGCGCCCGGCCAGCAGCAGGCCCGCGGCTAGCAACCCTTCTTGGCGCCGGAAGCGAGACTGACGCGGCAGCTCCTCGCAACGAATGGAGCATCGACGAGGAGCTTCGTGTCATTTCCCTGTCGACCGAATTTGCCGAGCTTTTGAACGTCGATGCGGCAGAGGCGGCGGGCGAACCGCTGACCCGAATCCTGCGCCTTGAGGACGCCAATGCCGGCGACATGCCCTTGATGAGCGCACTCGCGCTCCGCCGCGACTTTTCAGGCCAGCCTGCGCGCAGCCGCTCGGACGATAATGTCGTTCTGTTGCTCAGCGGCGAATTGATCACTGGGCCGGCCGGTCACTTCGCGGGTTTCCGCGGCACTGCTGAAAAAGCAAGGGATCTCGACGTCACCGCTGGGACCAGAGAGCCCCCCTTTGACCATGCCCTGGACGATTTGCTTCGGTCGCCAATCGACCGGATCATCGAGAATGCGGAGCGCATCGTTGCGCGCGCCGACGGGCCGCTCAGCAGCGACTATGCGGGTTACGGCAATGACATTGCGTCGGCTGCGCGGCATCTGATGTCCGTCCTCGAAGCGATGAGCGACGATGCCGCCCAGGCTCAGGCGATCATCGACCTTGCCGCGCTCGCATCTGAAGCGGTGATCATGCTCGAATCCACCGCCGAGGACCGCAGCGTAAGAATAGACTTCGATCGGCCAGAGCCGCTTCGTGCCAGGGGACAGGAGCGAGGGGTCATCCAGATCCTCGTCAATCTCGTCGGCAATGCGATCCGCTACTCGCCGGAAGGCGCGACGATCCGGCTGACCTTCGCGTGGACCGCCGGAACGGCATCGGTCACGGTGTCGGACCAGGGCCCTGGAGTTGCTGCTGGCGACGAGCAACGGATCTTCGAGCGTTTCGAACGTGCTCACAGCGCCGAGGGTACCGGTCTTGGACTTGCAATCTCGCGCAGGCTCGCTCGCTCGATGGGCGGCGATGTGACTCTCGACAGCGCGCCCGGTGACGGCGCTCGCTTTACTCTGACGCTGACCGCGCCCTGATCAACGCTTTTTGACCGGAACGTAGTCGCGCTGTTTCTCCCCGACGTAGAGCTGGCGCGGGCGGCCGATCTTCTGGTCCGGATCGGCGATCATCTCATTCCACTGCGCTACCCAGCCGACTGTGCGAGCAACCGCGAAGAGGGCCGTGAACATGTCGGTCGGGAAGCCGATCGCGTTGAGGATCACGCCCGAGTAGAAGTCCACGTTCGGGTAGAGCTTCTTGTCGACGAAATATTGGTCGTTGAGAGCGATATGTTCGAGCTCTTTGGCGACCTCGAGGACGGGATCAGAGATGTTGAGCTCCTTCAACACCTCGTCCGCGGTCGCCTTCATGACCTTCGCTCGAGGGTCGAAGTTCTTATAGACCCGGTGGCCGAAGCCCATCAGCCGGAACGGATCGTCCTTATCCTTGGCCCGAGCAATATAGGTGGGGATCCGCTTCACGTCGCCGATCTCGCGAAGCATGTTGAGGGCAGCCTCATTCGCGCCGCCGTGCGCGGGTCCCCAGAGGCATGCGATTCCCGCAGCGATGCAGGCGAACGGATTTGCACCCGACGAGCCAGCGAGACGTACCGTCGAGGTCGAGGCGTTCTGCTCATGGTCAGCGTGAAGGATGAAGATCCGCCGCATCGCATTCTCGACGATCGGATTGACGTGATAGGGCTCGGCGGGGACTCCGAACGTCATCCTGAGGAAGTTACCGGTATAGCTGAGCTCGTTCAGCGGAAACATGAACGGTTGGCCGACCGAATATTTGAAAGCCATCGCAGCGATCGTCGGCATCTTGGCGATCAGCCGGTGCGATGCGATCATCCGCTGTTCTGGATCGGTGATGTCGGTGCTGTCGTGGTAGAAGGAGGAAAGCGCCCCAACGACGCCGCACATGATTGCCATCGGGTGCGCATCGCGCCGGAAGCCGCGGAAGAAGGTCGCGAGCTGTTCGTGCACCATCGTGTGACGGCTGATCGTATAGACAAACTCGTCAAGCTCCTTGCCCGTCGGGAGCTCGCCGTGGAGTAGCAGATACGCCGTCTCCATGAAGGTCGAGTTCTCGGCCAGCTGGTCGATCGGGTAGCCGCGGTGAAGCAGAATGCCTTTCTCGCCATCGATATAGGTGATCTTGCTCTCGCAGCTCGCGGTCGAGGTAAAGCCAGGATCGTAGGTGAACATCCCGGTCTCGCCGTAGAATTTGCGGATGTCGACCACCTGGGGTCCGACGGTGCCGTCGAGTACCGGGTAATCGAAATCGCCCCCCGGCGTTTTTATCGAGGCGGCTTTGTCGGTCATTCGGTCGGCTCCATCTTGTCGGCGATGCGGTCGAGGCTTTCGTCGCGCCCAAGCAACGCAAGAACATCAAAGATCCCCGGGGACGTCGTCCGCCCGGTGAGGGCGACCCGGAGCGGCTGCGCAAGCTTGCCGAGCTTGGCGCCGCTCGCCTCGGCGACTTCGCGGATCGCCATCTCTAACGACGGCGTATCCCAGTTCGCAAGTGCAACCAGTTTTTCGTGTACCGCAGTAAGGATGGTACGAGCATCGGCCGTAAGCAGCGCCAATGCGCTCTCGTCCATGTTCAGAGGTCGCTTGGCGAAGAGAAAGCCAGCTCCGTCAGCAAGTTGAAGCAGTGTATTCGCACGCGGCTTGAGCTCTGGCATGGCCTTGGCGAGAAGTGGCTTCTGTTCGGCGGATAGATCGAGCCGCGGAGCGATCAGGTCGGCTAGCCGCTCATCGTCAGCTTCACGGATGTAATGACCGTTCAAGTTCTCGAGCTTCTTGAAATCGAAACGCGAGGGCGACTTGCCGACATGATCGAGGTCGAACCATTCGATCGCCTGCTCGCGGCTGATGAGCTCATCGTCGCCGTGCCCCCAGCCGAGACGCAGAAGGTAATTGTCGATGGCTTCGGGAAGGAAGCCGAGCTCGTCGCGATATGCCTCCACGCCGAGCGCACCATGGCGTTTGCTGAGCTTGGCCCCATCGGACCCATGTATCAGCGGCACGTGGGCGTAGGTTGGCTCCGGCCAGCCCATCGCCTGGATGATGGCAAGCTGGCGAAAGGCGTTGTTGAGATGGTCGTCGCCGCGAATCACGTGAGTGACGCCCATGTCGTGATCGTCGACCACGACCGCCAGCATGTACGTCGGCGATCCGTCGGAGCGCAAAAGGACGAAATCGTCGATCTCGGAGTTCTGGACCGTAACGCGGCCCTGAACGCAGTCTTCGATGACCGTTTCCCCTTCGCTCGGAGCCTTGAGGCGGATCACGAATGGCTTTCCGTCCTCTGCCTCTTTGACGTCACGCCATGGACTGTTGATCCGAAAGGGGCGCCGTTCCTTCTGGGCTTGATCGCGCTGGGCGGCGAGCTCTTCCTGGGTCATGTAGCAGCGATAGGCTTGGCCACGATCGAGCATCCGGTGCGCAATCTCGGCGTGGCGAGACCAGAATTGCGACTGGTAATATTCATGCCCGTCCCAATCGAGACCGAGCCAACGCATGCCGTCGAGGATCGCGTCGATGGCCTCCTTGGTCGAGCGGGCCTTGTCCGTGTCCTCGATCCTCAAGAGGAACTTGCCTGCGTGATGACGAGCATAGAGCCAGTTGAAGAGCGCGGTGCGCGCTCCTCCGATGTGCAGGAAGCCGGTCGGAGAGGGTGCGAAACGGGTGACTACAGGACGTGAACTCATGCTCGCGCTCAGGCGCTCGTTCCTCTTCGGTTGATGCTGCAGTGCAATGGACGAGCGCCCCTAGCATGGGGGAAGCGCCGCTTCCACAGCGTGCTCGGAAGCTATTGGTGGGCTGAGTTTCTCAGCGTTGGTGAAAGAGGCCAGGCGATGACCTTGGCCTCACGCCTGGAACACGCACCTCCGATGCGTAGCCTCGGCTCGTCTCACAAAATCATTCAATAACGGCGGATCAGACCCGCAAGTCGGCCCTGAACCTGGACTCGGCTTTCATCGTAGCGCTGCGGCTCATAGCGCGAGTTCGCTGGATCGAGGCGGATCATCCGGCCTTCACGGCGAAAGGTCTTCAGGGTCGCTTCCTCATTGTCGATCAATGCGACAACGATCTCTCCATCATGGGCCGTATTGACCTTGCGGATCAGTGCGAAATCGCCGTCGAGAATTCCTTCGTCCACCATCGAATCGCCCGAGACCTCGAGCGCATAATGCTCGCCGGGTCCGAGCAATGCGGCCGGCACTGCAAAAGTCTCAGTTCCCTGCAGCGCCTCAATCGGTGTGCCCGCCGCGATCCTGCCGTGAAGCGGGATTTCCATCGTGTCGTTCGCCGCAGCCGGAACCGCAGACCGGATCGGAGTGACGGTCGCCGATCTCGTTTCTGGCAGCTTGACGACCTCGAGCGCCCGCGCCCGGTTGGGAAGCCTGCGGATGAAGCCGCGCTCCTCGAGCGCCGAAATTAGGCGGTGAACGCCTGACTTCGACTTGAGGTCGAGCGCTTCGCGCATCTCGTCGAAACTTGGGCTAACGCCATTCTCTTTGAGGCGTCCGTCGATGAAGAGCAGAAGCTCGCGTTGTTTGGAGGTGAGCATCGTGGCATGTCCCCGTCATCCCCGATCGGAACGAATAGAGAACGTGTAGGCAACAAAGCAGCTGTGGTCAAGCCGCTCGCCGGGATTGGGGTAAAGTTATCTCAGTGCCCCCTCGAAGGAGCGCTTGGACGTCACCCGCCGCTGCTGACCATCCGGGTCTTCAGGCCCTGGATCGCGCTTTCGTTGCGCTTGGTCCCAAGTTCCTTGCGCATCGCGGATAGGAACTCACGCGTATAATCGTCTGCTACCGCTTGCTGCAGCTCATTTTGCATTTGGCCGATCAGGGCCGGCTGCGAAACGGCGTTGCCGGGCGTGATCTTGTTCACCTTGACGATGAAATAGCCTTGGCCCTTCGGGTCGGGAAACATTCTGCTCTTGCCCGCGCCGAGGGTGAACAGCATTTTGAGCGGCGCTGGAACCGCTACCTGCGAATTCGCGATCTGGATCCGTTTGAGCGAGAGCGGGCGAACGGCGGGAAGCGCGACGCTGCTTGCCTTCATCGCTTCCGCAAGCGGCATTCCATGCTCGACCTTGGCTTCAATCTGAGTGGCAGCGGCTCGAGCGCGGTCCATTGCCTCGCTGTCGATCCAATCCTTCGTCACCTGCACGCGCGCCTCTGCAAGGGGTGCCGGAGCCGCGGGAATGACCTGTCCCGGCGAAATAATTGCATAGCCCTGGTCGTTGGGCAGAGTGACAATCTCGGGCGGATCACTGACCTCAAGCTCGAAGCCGGTCTTCAACGCGGGCGCAAGGTCAGGTGGCAGCTTGAAGGCCGGATCGGTTCGGGAAGTGCCGGCGGCCGTGATCAACGGCGTGGTCAGAACCTGAAGCTTGGCCTGCGCAACAGTCTCGGTGAAATTGCTTCCAGCGTCGACTGCGCTCTGCGCCTTGTCGACGAGGTCCTCAATCCCATTCTTCTTTTTGTCCGCCGTGACCTTGGCCGCGATCTCGGAGCGGGCCTGCTCGATTGATTTGCCGCCGACGGTCTTTACCGATTCGACCTTTGCGACTGCCCAGCCGAAGGCCGTCTTAACCGGTCCTACAACCGCGCCCGAAGGTACTGCGAAGACTGATGCGGCCGCCTGAGGTCCGGCCACGCCCGCATATGCATCGCGAGTTTGATCCTTGAGCGCGCTGACCGCGGCGTTCCCACCCGATGGGGCGGCTGCTGCGGCAATCGTCGCTCCGCCCTTCGCTCGGGCGGCGATTGAATCCGCCGTCGCCTGGTCCTGGACAAGCACCTGACTGACGTCGCGCGTCTCCTTGGACACGTAGTCGGCCTTGTGCGCGTCATAATATGCGGTGATCTCCTGATCTGAGGCAGCGGCATTTTGGACTTGGTCAGGGCCGATGCGCGCGATCCGCAGCGAACGCTGCTCCGGCACCATGTAACGACTGCGATTGGCCGAGTAGTAACGTTGCAGATCCGCGTCGGTCGGAATCAGCCCGCTTCGAAAAGCTTCCAATGGAATTGCTGCAGCTTCACCGTCGCGGCTCTCCAGCAGCATCGCGGCATATGGGCGGGCCATTCCGGATGCTACACGGGCATTGGCAGCGATCGGTGACAGTAGATATCGTTGAAGCAACCCGCCGCCGAGCACCTGCCGGACTTGCGAATCCGTCAACCTCTGCTGGGCCAGGAATTGCTGATAGGCCTGTTCGCTAAATTGCCCATTGAGCGCTTTGGTTTGGGGGATCTGAGCAATCTCGGCGTCGACCAGGCGCTTCGAAAGCGGGAAGCGCACTTTCTCCGCAAATCCAAGCAGGGTGCGGTCGTCGATCAATTCCCCGAGGATCGTTTCAAAGTCGCCGATGATGGTTGCGTAGTCGGCGTCGGGACGTTCCTGTCGGGCCTGCTGCAGCCGGCGCTGCATCGCCTCGCTCATATCCTGCTCGGTGACCTGCTCGCTGCCGACCTTTGCAAGCGATGAACTGCCCATCCCGAAGCTCAGATTACCCGATCCGAAATTGGTCACTCCGGTCGAGGCGAAGCCGATCAGGATGAGGATGAAGAAGAGCGCGACGATCGCGGTCCCAAGCTTAGATTTCTGAAGGTTGCGAAGTGAGCTGAGCATGAAGTTTCCAAAGCCGGAAGAGCAGGTTCGCCCGCCGCTTTACGGGCGAGCCTTGCAGGCATCAAGGCGGCGCCGCTACTGGCGTCGCGAGGAGCGGAGCACGTGGCACTGAGAAAATTCGTTGCTGGAAACTGGAAGATGCACGGCCTGTCGGCAGACTTGGCCGAACTCGAGGCGATTGCCGAAGCTTCGCGAGCTTACCGGCAAGTGGACGTTGCCCTCTGCGTTCCAACGATTCTGATGGAGCGCGCGGCGCGAGCCGTACCCGGCTTTGCAATTGGCGGGCAGGACATCCACCATGCCGAAAAGGGCGCGCACACCGGCTGCATCTCGGCGCAGATGCTTGTCGATGCCGGTGCCAGCTTGACGATCATCGGCCATTCCGAGCGGCGCGAGGCTCAGTTCGAAAGCGACAGCGATGTGAAAGCCAAGGCTGAAGCCGCCCTCTCTGGCGACCTGGACGTGATCCTCTGTGTCGGCGAAATTCTTAAGGTGCGCGAGCAGGGCGCGGCGGTCACAACCGTTCTGGCACAGCTCGAGGGGTCGCTTCCGAACCGTCTTCTGCCCGAGCGGGAATTGGCGATCGCATATGAACCTGTATGGGCGATCGGCACCGGCAAGATTCCAACCTTGGTCGAGATCGGGGAAATGCACGCAGCGATCCGCGGCCACCTCATCGATCACTTCGGGCCGAAGGGCGAAGGCATCCGAATCCTCTACGGCGGTTCAGTAAAGCCATCGAACGCTTCCGAGATCTTTTCGGTAACTGACGTCAACGGCGCTTTAGTCGGGGGAGCAAGCCTCACGCAGAGTGAGTTCATGCCGATTGTTGCCGCCGCTGCGAATCTCTGAGCAGCGGTTGGTGTGATAATTGGACCCTGCTCGGTTGAAAGGCGAAGGCGCGGCGACTAAGTCCCGCGCCAATCCCATTTCGAAGAAAGTACCCATGTTCACGTTCCTGCTGATCGTCCAAACGCTCATCGCCGTCACGCTGATCGGCGTCATTCTGATGCAGCGCTCCGAGGGTGGCGGCCTGGGGGTGGGCGGAAGCTCGTCGGGGTTCATGACGGCTCGTGGCGCGGCCGATTTCCTCACTCGCTCCACAGCAGTCCTCGGCGCCCTCTTCATTCTTCTCTCGATCGTCATGGCCGCGATTGCCGGAGCAACTCGGCAGCCGACCAAAATCGACACCTCGCTCGCGAACACCGCGGCCCCCCTGACGCAGCAACAGCCGGCGCAGCAGCAACCATCGACCGCACCCTCGCCAGCACCCAATCCGCAGCAGAACCAGAAGGCACCGGCGGTTCCGCTCGCCCAATAACCCACGGGAAAAGTCGAAAAAATTTCAAACGCGGCTTGCGTCGGCGGCGTTTGTCACCCTAAGCCTTGAATCCCATGGCGCGGTTCATTTTCGTCACCGGCGGCGTGGTCTCATCGCTTGGGAAAGGGCTTCTTTCGGCCTCCTTGGGGGCGCTCCTTCAGGCGCGCGGCTACAAGGTCCGAATTCGCAAGTTCGATCCCTATCTGAACGTCGATCCGGGGACGATGTCCCCCTATCAGCACGGCGAGGTCTACGTGACCGACGACGGCGCGGAGACCGACTTGGACCTCGGCCATTACGAGCGGTTTACCGGAGTTTCGTCGCGCCAGTCCGACAATGTCACCACTGGCCGCATTTATCGCGACATCATCGCCAAGGAGCGGCGAGGCGACTATCTCGGCGCGACCGTCCAGGTGATTCCTCACGTCACCAATGCGATCAAGGAATTCGCGCTCACCGACATCGACAGCTGCGACTTCGTCATCTGCGAGATTGGCGGGACCGTAGGAGACATCGAGAGCCTTCCGTTTATCGAATCGATCCGGCAGCTGAGGAACGACCTCGGCCGCGATCAGACTGTCAGCGTCCACACGACGCTGGTCCCGTGGATCGCGGCAGCCGGCGAGCTCAAGACCAAGCCGACCCAGCAGTCGGTCCGAGAATTGTCGAGCCTAGGAGTTCAGCCCGAGGTGCTGCTGTGCCGCTGTGACAGGCCGCTTCCGGAGAGCGACCGCGAGAAGATTGCACTGTTCTGCAATGTTCCGAAGTCCGCTGTCATCCCCGCTCTTGATGCGCGCAACATCTACGACGTCCCGCTTCAATATCACGAGGCCGGTCTCGACGACGAAGTGCTGCGGGCGTTCCGGATCGACGACGCTCCGCGGCCCGAGATCTCGCGCTGGCGTGACATCATGGATCGCATCGACCATTACGAGAGCGAAGTCACGATCGGGGTTGTCGGCAAATATGTCGGCCTTCCTGACGCCTACAAGAGCCTCCGCGAAGCCCTGGTTCATGGCGGGATCGCCAACCGCGCCAAGGTCAAGATCGAATGGATTGACGCCGAGCTTTTCGAGCATCCCGAAGCCGACATCGTGGCCGAACTCGAGCCACTGCACGGAATCCTCGTCCCGGGCGGATTCGGCGAGCGCGGGAGCGAGGGCAAGATCGCAAGCGTGAAATTCGCGCGCGAGCGTGAAATCCCCTTCTTCGGGATTTGCCTCGGCATGCAGATGGCGTGCATTGAGGCCGCTCGGAACCTCGCTGGTATCGACGCTGCCTCGACCACGGAGTTCGGCGAGACGTCCGAACCGGTTGTCGGCATGATCACCGAATGGATGAGCGATGAAGGGCTGCAGAAGCGCGCTTCGGGCGGCGACCTTGGGGGAACGATGCGCCTCGGCGCCTATCCGGCGAAGCTCGACGGGAATAGCGTCGTTCGCTCGATCTACGGCACCGGCGAAATCAGCGAGCGCCACCGTCACCGCTACGAGGTGAATATCCACTACCGCGATCCGCTCGAGAGCACAGGGACTGCACTTTTCCGGAATGTCACCGGATGACCAGCTTCCGGAAATCGTCGAACGACCCGACCATCCCTGGTTCATCGGCGTCCAGTTCCATCCGGAGCTGAAGAGCCGCCCGTTCGAGCCGCATCCGCTCTTTGCAGGGTTCATCGAAGCAGCCGTCAAACAGTCGCGCCTCGTCTGATCTGGATATGGCTCGGGAACAGGGCTCCCGCTGGCCCGTTACGCACCCGTTCAGAAAATCAAGAAGAGGAAGCGGACCATGCTCCTGACCATCGCCATCATCCTGCTTATCCTGTGGGCCCTAGGCTTTTTCGCATTTCACGTGGCCGGCGGGCTGATCCATATCCTGCTGATCATCGGCATCATCGTTCTTATCTGGAACTTCGTCGCTGGTCGCCGGGCCGTCTAGGCGCGGAACTTCGCCGTTGCCGGGCGGGTAAGCGCACCCTAAATCCCGCCCGATGACCAATAGCATCTCGACGCGCGTGGCCGTGCTCGGCTCCGGCCCTGCTGGTCTGACAGCCGCCATTTATGCGGCACGTGCGGGCCTTACCCCGATCGTCATTCAGGGCATTCAGCCCGGCGGCCAGCTCACCACGACGACGGACGTAGAAAATTACCCCGGCTTCCGGGAGGTCATACAGGGCCCCTGGCTAATGGAGGAAATGCAGGCCCAGGCGGAGCATGTCGGGACCAAGGTCATATGGGATCATGTGGCGAGCGTCGACATCTCGGCTCGGCCGTTCCGACTAACGGGTGACAGCGGCACCCATTATTTCGCCGACTCGCTTGTGATCGCAACCGGCGCTCAGGCCAAGTGGCTCGGTCTGCCGTCGGAAGAGCGGATGAAGGGCAGGGGCGCCTCTGCCTGCGCAACCTGCGACGGGTTCTTCTATCGCGGCAAGAAGGTCGCTGTGATCGGCGGCGGCAACACCGCGGTCGAAGAAGCGCTCTACATGACCAACCACAGCCACGACGTCACCTTGATTCATCGCCGCGATAGCCTGCGGGCCGAGAAAATTCTCCAGGACCGCCTTTTCGCAAACGAGAAAATCGACGTGATCTGGGACAGCGAAGTGGTCGAGTTTGTAGGCGGGGGCGATCCCGAGGCGCTGATCGGCCTCGACATCCGCAACAAGCGTACCGGCGAGATGAGCCGCGTCGAAGTCGACGGCGCGTTCGTCGCGATCGGTCACCAGCCCGCGACCGAGCTATTCAAAGACCAGCTCGACCTTGACGACGAGGGCTACATCATCGTCGAAGCCGGAACGACGCGTACCAGCGTGCCAGGTGTGTTCGCGTGCGGCGACGTCAGCGATAAGATCTATCGTCAGGCGGTGACCGCCGCCGGGACTGGCTGCATGGCAGCCCTGGATGCCGAAAAATATCTTGCCGCGATGGAGTTCGAAGCCCTCGCCGCAGAATAGCGGCCTAGGGGTAGATTGCCTCCACGAAGTAAAGGCCGTGCGGCGGCGCGTTGAAGCCGAGCGCCGCCCGGTCCCGCGCTTCCAACGCCTTCCCGATATCGTCCGGCCGCCACTGGCGACGCCCGACCATTGACAGGCAGCCGACCATCGAACGCACCTGGTGGTGGAGGAAGCTGCGAGCAGCGGCAGTGACATGGATCTCATCGCCGACGTCGCTCACCTCCAGTCTGTCCAGCGTCTTTACCGGACTTTCGGATTGACACTGGGCCGAGCGGAAGGTCGTGAAATCGTGGCGCCCGATCAGATGCGCTGCGCCCCGTCGCATTGCATCTGTGTCAAGGGGAGCGGCGATGTGCCACACTCGACCCGCGTCTAGGGCAGGCGCCGCTCGCCGTGCCAGGATCCGGTAGCGATAGCGCCGGCCAATGCAGGAAAAGCGCGCGTGCCAGTCCCTAGCGACTTCGACCACGTCCAGAACCGAGACCGGCTGCGGGCGCACAAGCGCGTTCAATCCCTCTCGCAGCCGGTGAGGTGTAAGCGGCTTCATGACGTCAACATGAGCGCTCATCGCAAGAGCATGGACGCCTGCGTCGGTACGCCCGGCCGCCGTGACTTGAGTCGCCTCGCCGGTCATCCGCTGAAGCGCGTCCTCGAGCGCTTGCTGAACCGAGGGTCCATGCTCCTGACGCTGCCAGCCCATGAACGGTCCGCCGTCGAATTCAATCGTCAGCCGCCAGCGAGTCACTGGAGGATCGTGCCCTTGGGAATTGCAAAACCGCGCACAAGCTCGCCGGCTGTCATCGGCGCCCGGCCGGCGCGCTGAACCTTGAGCGGGCGGACTGAGCCCGTACCGCAGGCGATACTGAGGCAATCGTCGATTACTTCTCCGGGCTGGTCGGAAGATCTGTCATCCGTTGCGATTTCGAGGAGCTTCAACCGCTCGCCATTCGCCTCGAACCATGCACCAGGCACCGGGTTGAAGGCTCGGACCTGCCGTTCGATCTGCTCAGCGCGTGCGCTCCAGTCGATCCGCGCCTCGGCTTTGGCGATTTTGGTCGCATAGGTTGCGCCATTGAGCTGAGGTTTCGGCGGAGTGGGATCGCGAAGCCACTCCACCAGCGTCGAAGCACCAAGTTTCGCAAGCTCTTCAGTTGCCTGTCCCGCAGTCTTGCCACGGATGTCGAGCTCGCGCGTAAGGAGTATCGGCCCGGTATCGAGCCCTTCATCCATTTGCATGATGGTCACGCCGCTGACCTCATCCCCCGCCAGGATCGAGCGCTGGATCGGTGCAGCGCCGCGCCAGCGAGGCAAGAGAGACGCATGGACGTTCACGCATCCGCGCAGCGGCGCTTCCAGGATCGGCCTTCGGGAAGAATCAACCCGTAGGCGGCGACAACCGCAATATCGGCGCCCGAGCGCTCGGAAACACGCCTGCTCTTCCGGATCACGAAGCGTCTTTGGGGTGCGCACCAGCATTTCAAGTTCATCCGCTCGCTCGTGAACGGCCGTCTTGCGCTCACATTTGCCGCGACCCGCGGGGCGGGGGGGTTGAGCGTACGCCGCCACGACATCGTGGCCGGCCTCGATCAGAGCGTTGAGGCTCGGCACCGCGAAGTCCGGCGATCCCATGAAGACGATGCGCATCGGCCGCCCTATGGCGAAACCGCGTGGAATTGCCTACCTCCGCTCACAGAGTGGCAAGTCAGGAAATCGAAGCACTATCGCAAGCGCTTGCGCGTCTGCCGGGCCTCGGCCCGCGTTCGGCGCGGCGGGCGGTACTGCACCTGATGAAGAAGCGGGAGACCGCGCTTCAGCCGCTGCTCGCGGCGCTCCGGAACGTTTCCGAAAAACTTTCCACCTGCTCACTTTGCGGCAATGTCGACACGTCGGATCCCTGTTCGATCTGCCGCGATCCGCGCCGCGACGAGAAGATGCTGTGCGTTGTCGAAGAAGTTGCGGATCTTTGGGCCCTGGATCGATCGCGGCTCTTCCCCGGCCGATATCATGTGCTTGGCGGACGATTGTCGGCGCTCGACGGCGTCGGCCCGGAGGATCTCTCCATCGACCAGCTCGTGCGGCGCGTTTCCGCTGGCGGGATCGACGAGGTCGTCCTCGCCATGAACGCCACTTTGGAAGGGCAGACGACCGCGCATTATCTGGCTGAACGCCTGGAAGGATTTCCAATCCGTCTCAGCCAGTTGGCACACGGCCTTCCGGTGGGTGGCGAACTCGACTATCTCGACGAAGGCACGCTTGCGCAGGCTCTGCGCGCGCGCCGGCCCATTGCTTGAACCCCTTCTCTTGAAAGACTAAATCTTCCTCATGGCCATTCGCCGCATCTTTGAGACTCCCGATCCCATCCTCCGCGAGATTTCCAAGCCCGTGGAGACGTTCGACGACGAGCTGAGGACGCTCGTCGCCGACATGCTCGAGACGATGTACGACGCTCCTGGCATCGGCCTCGCCGCCGTGCAGGTCGGAGTGCCAGATCCGACTGCTTGTGATCGACCTGCAGGAACCCGAAAATCCGGACGACCCGGAAAGCCCGACAATCAAGGATCCGAAGGTGTTCATCAATCCCGAGGTGCTGTGGCACTCGGACCATGACGTACCCTACACCGAGGGTTGCCTCTCGGTACCGGAGCAATATGCCGAAGTCATGCGCCCCGATCGCATTCGTGCCCGCTGGCGGGATGCCAGAGGCGAGGTCCACGAGGAAGAAATCGAGGGCCTGCTCGCGGTATGCCTCCAGCATGAGATGGACCATCTCAATGGCGTGCTGTTTATCGACCATCTGTCGCGGCTAAAACGCGACATGGTACTCAAGAAGCTCACCAAGTGGAGGAAAGAGCAGCAAAAAAAAGCCGCTTGAAACTCACTTCCGGCAATAGATCAGGCCCATGGGCTCGATCGCGTTCGACTCCACCAGCATCGCTTCAGCAGACTGGGCGAAGCGGAGCTTGACGAGATCAGTGGGATCGGGCTTTTTCGCCGGGCACTGGACGGCAAGGTCGTAGCCGCCGGGCACCTTTCTCAGGTCATAAATGCTGCAGCGCGAACCGTCTGGCTCGCTAAGTTTGCCTCTCGTGAACCGCCATGTCTTGGATGCACAACTCGCCTTGTCCTTCGCCCAGGTTCCGATGAATTGAAGCGAAGCATCCGCTTTTGGAAGTGCCTGGCTTAAGCTGCTCAGGGATGCCGGCGGAGAACGCACCTTGGCTGTGGAGGTCGCATTTTCCGTTGCAGCGAGATGATTTGCAGCGGGTTGTTCAGCCTTCTGGTTACACCCGGAAATGATCAGCACGACCGCAACCGATAAGGGCCGACGCATTAAGCCGGCTCCATCACCGACGCTGCCGCACTCCGGCAATCCTCTGCGCATTCACGACACATCTGCGCGCAGAGTTTGCAATGCTCATGATCGTGCTGCTCGCATTGCGCGGCGCACGCGTCGCAAACTCGGGCGCAGAACTCGAGAGCCTCACGCAGCACTTGCTCGTTCGCGCCGGTACGCCGCGCCGCGAGCTTGCCCGTCGCCTCGCATACGTCCGAGCAGTCAAGGCAGGTGCGGATGCACTCGCGCATGCCCGATTGCTCGGCCGCGCAGGCGTCGGCGCAGCTCAGGCACATCCGGGCGCAGTACATCAAGTGGTGGGCCGCATCCCCAAGCGGCTGGTTGACGTGCCCGTGAACGTCCGGGTGAAGGGCGATCATTTTGCGGATCGACATGCTTTTCTCCTCGATTTCCTCAAACCTGTGGACAGCTCCAGCCGTTCCGCTTGAGCCAAGTCGCCCTTTCGCTATAATGTTCCTATTCTGTTCCGCGAGGGAAATGGAATGGAGACTGGTGCACTAATCCTCTTGGGCCTGTTTGTCGGCGGAGTCATCGGTTGGCTTTGGGCGAGCCGCGAGTTCGCAGGCGACAGGCAGACCGTCGAGAATCTTCGGCTGCAGCTCAATGAAGTCGGCAAAGAACGCGACTTGAACCGCGATGCTGCCACGAAGCTGGCAGTGCTGGAGGCGTCTCAATTGGAACGCGAGCGCGGCTTCGAGGCTCGGATCCAGGAACTGGTCGAAGCGAAGGAGGCGCTTTCTGCGCAATTCTCGGAAATCAGCAACAAGCTGCTGGCGGAAGCTCAGGAATCCTTCCTGAAGCGCGCCGACCAGCGGTTCCAGCAATCGGAGCAGAATGCGGGCCAGAACCTGAAGGCCCTGCTTCAGCCAGTCCATGAGCGCCTGGAGCGATACGAGACCACTGTTCAGAAAGTGGAAGCGGAGCGTCGCGACGCCTTCGGAATGCTGTCTGGCCAGATCGAGGCGATGCGCACCGGAACAGAGCGAGTCTCGGCAGAGGCAGCCAAGCTCGTGAACGCCCTCCGAAATGCGCCGAAAGCGAGGGGTCGCTGGGGCGAGCAGCAGCTTCGCAACGTGCTTGAGACCTGCGGTCTCTCGGAACATTGCGATTTCGCCACCGAGGTCAGCGTCACGGACGGCGAGGGCGGGCGCCTCAGGCCCGACGTCGTCGTGCGTGTCCCGGGCGGCCAGTCGCTGGTGATCGATGCCAAGGTTTCGCTCAACGAATATCAAGATGCGTTCGGAGCCATCGACGAGACCGCTCGGGAAGCGCATCTGATGGCCCATGCGAACGCGATACGCGCGCATGTGAACACGCTCGGCGCCAAGGCCTACTGGACCCAATTCGAGGATGCACCGGACTATGTCGTGATGTTCATTCCCGGAGAGCACTTCCTGACGGCAGCGCTGGAGCAGGATCCGACTTTATGGGACTATGCTTTCGAGAAGAAGATTCTGCTGGCAACGCCCACCAACCTCATTGCTATTGCTCGAACGGTCGCTGCGGTGTGGCGCCAGGAGCGCCTCGCAAAGGAAGCTCGCCAGATCGGCGAGCTCGGCAAGGAACTCTATGACCGGCTTGCAAAAGCCGCCGACGATCTCCGTCGGGTCGGCAGCGGTTTGGGCACGGCAGTCAATAATTACAACAGCTTCGTTTCTAGTTTTGAGAGTCGATCTCTTGTAACTGCGCGAAAATTTAGAGAACTCAACATTGAGCCCGGACGACGTGAGATCGAGGTACTTTCGCCGGTCGAGGCACTTCCGCGCTACGCCGAAGAAGAGCTCAGGCTGAGCGAAAATGAGACCGACGATTTGCCCCAAATTGCGGCGGAATAGGACTTAAAGCCCGCCACAGCCGCTGAACTGCCTCCCGTCGACAGCGACCTCAACCTTGTCTGGAAAGGTGCGCTCGCTCATCCCGTCGCTGCACTGCTTATGGACCGTGTTCACGTTGATCCGCGAGGTCCGGTAGATTTCGCCCGCAATGCCAATGATGACCCTTGGCGAAGGCTGCTTGATCGGCTGCTGACCGGGCCGCAGGAAGGTGATTTCATGGTCATCGATCAGAAGGTCCCAGAACGGCTCCGTCCCGACCGCGTGATAGGATTGCGACGGAGGCCCGGGCACTTTGATGCAGGAGCAGACAGCCAGCGCAAGTCCAGTTGCCAGCGGACGTTTCATGGTCTCCAGCTCGCCTTGATCGTAAACGCCATGACCGCCGTCGCCATTGCCGCATTGAGGCTGTCGGCGCGGCCGGCCATCGCGATCTTCACAAGCAGATCACACTCGGCCTCGTAATCGGGGGGAAGGCCCTGCTTTTCGTTGCCGATCAAAAGGAAGCAGGGCTGGCGATACTTTGCCTCGAGATAATCCTTCGTCGCCTTGAGGCTGGTGCCGACGAGCTGGCCCTCGCCGCTTCGAAGCCATGCAATGAACAAGGGCCACCGCGCCGTCGCGATCTCCTGCGTGAACAGAGCGCCCATGGATGCGCGCACGGCCTCGACCGAATAGGGATCGGCGCAATCGTCAATCAGGATCAGGCCGCCCGCGCCGACAGCGTCACCAGTCCTCAAAATCGTCCCGATATTGCCTGGATCGCGAAGCGCCTGGACGACGATCCACAGCCGCGCCTTCGTCCGGTCGATCCGCTCCAGCGACGTGTCAGGCTGCCGATAGGCACCGAGCAGAACTTGCGGATTGTCCTTGCCGCTCATCTTGGAGAGGATGTCCGCCGTCGTTTCGATCGCGTCCCCGCCCGCGGCTTCCGTGGCAGCGATGATCTCTGCCGCACGAGGATGTTTGGCGCCTTCAGGGGAAAATGCGACGATTTCCGGCAACCGCCCGCTGTCCCGAGCCTCGGTCAGGATTCGCAGCCCCTCGGCGAGGAACAGCCCTTCCTCGCGTCGCGCTTTCTTGTCGCGGAGCGAGCGCAACAGCTTGACGGTCGCATTGGAAAAGGCGGTGACCTCGCGGGGCATTATTCTTCCCCGAACCGCTCCTCGACGAGCGCCACGAGCTTCGCCAAAGCCTCTTCGGCATCGTCGCCCTCGACGTGGATGACGATCGCATCGCCCATCGCCGCTCCGAGCATCATCAAGCCCATGATGGAGGTGCCGCAGACTTTGTTCGAGTCTTTCTCGACCTCGATCGGGTTGCCGATCTCGGCGGCGAGATTGACGAACTTGGCGCTTGCTCGTGCGTGAAGCCCGCGCTGGTTCGTGATCCGAACCTCGCGGCTGAACGCCGTCAAGCGGCGGCCTCGCCCAGGATTTCTGAAGCGACCGAAATATATTTGCGCCCGGCCTCGCGCGCGGCGGCAACGGCGGCATGGACCGGCATGACCTTTCGGGCGCCCTCGAGCCGGATGAGCATCGGCAGGTTCACGCCCGCGATGACCTCCACATTCTCTCCCTTCATCAAACTGATGGCGAGGTTCGAGGGAGTGCCTCCGAACAGGTCGGTGAGGATGATGACGCCCTTGCCCAGCTCGACCTTGCGGATCGCCTCGGCAATGTCTTTGCGCCGGCCCTCCATGTCGTCGTCGGGGCCGATGCAGATCGCCTCGATCGCATCCTGCGGCCCGACAACATGCTCCATTGCAGTGACAAACTCGGCAGCGAGCCGGCCGTGAGTCACCAGGACCAATCCAATCATCGATTCAACTCGTCCTCGCCATCGCTTGCCGAAGCCCGCCCGGGATGCCGTTCGATCGTGTCACTCGGCGCTGAAGCGAGGTCACGGTGGCGCACGTTCGGAGCAAATCCGGCGTTTCGCAACCGTTCCGTCATTTCGACTGCGGCGGCCACCGAGCGGTGTCGCCCACCTGTACATCCGAATGCAACGGTCACGTAACTTTTGCCCGCGGCCCAGTAGCGGGGAATCCAGTCAATGAGAAGCGATTCGATACGGTCCATCGTCTCGCCCCAGGACGGCTCAGCGGCGAGATAGTCGCGGACCGGCTGGTCGGCGCCGGTCAGCGGGCGCAATTGCTCGATCCAGTGCGGGTTCGGAAGGAACCGAAGGTCGAACACCAGGTCAGCGGTTCGCGAAATCCCGCGCGCGAACGCGAATGAGGCAACGGTGAGGACGGGCTGATCGCTGTCGCCTCCGTAGCGGCGCTGAAGCTCGTCGCGAAGCTCGGCCGGACTTAGGTCGGTTGTATCAAGAACGCTGTCGGCGGCGTTACGAAGCGGCATGGTCAACTGCCGCTCGCGCGCGATGCCGTCCTCAGCGGGCCGGTCCGGTGCGAGCGGATGCCGCCTTCGGGTCTCGTCGTAGCGGCGAATCAGCTCCGTGCCAGAGCAATCGAGGTAAAGGATCTCCGGGTCCACCCCTTTGACCGAGCGCAGGAGTTGAGGCAGGCGCAGCGCGTCGAAACCGCGGCTCCTTGCATCCATCGCGACCGCCGCTGCCGCGGTTCGGCACTGGTCTCCGCCGTGAACGAATTTCTCGAGCAGATCGGCGGGCAGATTATCCACAATCTCCCAGCCCATGTCCTCGAGCGTGTCGAGAACCGTGGATTTCCCGGCACCGGACATACCGGTGACGAGGAGCAAGCGCGGCAGCCGGCGGGGCCGCCGCTCGGCCATCAAAGCTTGAGGCCCATGAGATCGAGCGCGAGCGCAACTTTCGAAGCGGCGGAAGCAGGCATTGCGTCGATCGAGACCAGGGGCAGATTGACGCCGAGGATTGGCCGTTCCCGGCTGTCGTCGGGGAGGCGCTGGATGTCGCTCCTGAGCTCGACGATCAGCGCGACGGGCACGTCGCTTACTCGCTCCATTTCGACGATTCCGATGCCACGGATCTCGAGCTTGCCGGCAATATTGGGCGGCGCCGTTGCCAGTAGCCGATCACCATCGCGCCTAACCAACGTCTGGTCATCACTGACGAGCACAAAGCCACGGTCGAGCAGACGAAGAGCAAGGTCAGACTTGCCGGAGCCCGAAGGGCCGCTGATGAGGATCGCGCGCCCGTTCATGGCGACGGTGCTTGCGTGAATCGTCTCGGCCGATAGCCGAGGGGCCGCTGGAGGCGTGAGCTGGTTCATTTGCGGTCCGCCGCTGGAAGCCGGATGGTGAAGCGAGCGCCGGAAGGAGCGTCATCGCGATCGTGCACGTCAATCTCCCCGTTATGGCCTTCGACGATTGCCTGGGCGATGGCAAGGCCGAGCCCCGAATGGCGACCGAAGCTCTCGCCTTCGGGCCGTACTGAATGGAACCGATTAAAAATCGCTTCACGCGCTTCGGGCGGAACGCCGGGCCCTTCGTCGTCGATTCGGATTCGCACCTCTTCTCCGACGTGCGCTGCAGCGATCTCGACCAAGCTGCCGGGTGGCGAGAAGCTCACTGCGTTGTCGATGATCGCGTTGATCGCTCGGGCAAGTCGGTCGGGCTTGCCCATGACGACGGCCGTTTCCTTGCGTGGCCGAGCGAAGGCGATCCGAGCGTCGCCCTTTTCCCGCCGGGTCTCCCAGCTCGAGACGATCTGCTCGATGAGCGGCCCGAGGTCCACCACTTCAAACGTCGCACGCGCCAGCTCCGCGTCCGTCCGCGCTGCCTCGCTGATGTCGTTGATCAAGCGGTCGAGCCTGGCGACATCATCTCTTGCGATCGTCATCAGCCGTTTCCGAAGCTCGGGATCCTCGACCCGGTCGAGCCCGTCGACCGCCGACCGCAACGAGGCGAGGGGGTTCTTGAGCTCATGGGTAACGTCCGCGGCAAAGGCTTCGATATTGTCGATCCGCTGCCTCAGCGACTGGCTCATGTCCGATAGCGCACGGGCAAGCAGCCCAATTTCATCGCTTCGCTTCGGCAGCCGGGGCACTCTCACTTCGCGGGCCCGGCCAAGTCTCACGCGATGGGCAGCAATCGCCAACCGGCGAAGCGGGCGGACAATCGTCCGCGCAAGAAAGACCGAAAGCAGGATCGAGACCCCGATCAAAATGGCCATCGCCCCGAGGATCAGGGCGCGCTCCCTGCGTACTGCGTGGGTGAAAGTGCGGTCGTTGTCGGTGGCAAGCAACACGCCGCCATTGAAAGGCACGGCTGAGGAGATCACTGGCGTCAGATCAGGTGCATTGCGGATCTTGGTGGTGGCCCTTCCAAGATCGAGTGCCCTGACGGCCTCGCGCCACGCTCCCAACCGATCGACCTTGGGCTCGGCATATTCGTCGTATTGCGGCGCCCCGACGATGAAGTTGAACCCGCGATCGAGCGCCCGAGCGACCGTCTGCGTCCATTTCTCCCTGCCCGGATCGAGAAATTCGTAGGTTGGACCCGTAATCCGCCAGCTGTCGATCAACAGCGAGCCATTCGCTCCGTAGAGACGGAAGCGATCACTCGTGACGGTCGAGGCGGTTGCAAGCAGCGCCGGCCATTGAGACGCCGGCACGTGGTCCATTGCTGCAACCGCTGTCGCCGTCTCGAGCCGCGTCTGCTGGGTCCGCTCCCTGCTCAGGCGATGCCGGAACGCATCGATGTAGATCGTGCTCAGGACTACCAGCAGGAGCGTCAGGATATTGAGTACCAGAATCCTGTGCGTGAGAGTCCAGCGCCCCGACCATCTCAAGCCAGGCTCGGGCTCTTTATTCGTCGAATCGGTAGCCGACGCCATAAAGGGTCTCGATTGCATCGAATTTCGGATCGACGCTTCGGAACTTGCGCCGAATGCGCTTGATGTGGCTGTCGATCGTTCGATCGTCCACATACACATCGTCGTTATAAGCGACATCCAGGAGCTGGTTGCGCGTCTTCACCACGCCGGGGCGCTGCGCGAGCGTCTCGAGGATCAGGAACTCGGTAACGGTCAGGCTCACGTCGTTGCTCTCCCATCGGACCTTGTGCCGAGCGGGATCCATCATCAGCCGTCCACGCTCGAGCGGTGCCGGCTCCGCCTCGTCCGAGGCGACAATCGCCCCTCCGCGTTCGATCTCCTGCCGCCGAAGGATCGCCCGGATCCTCGCGATAAGGAGCCGCTGCGAGAATGGCTTCGAGATGTAATCGTCGGCACCCATCGCTAATCCGAGCGCCTCGTCGAGCTCGTCATCCTTGGACGTGAGAAAGATGATCGGCATCGAGCTGAATTCGCGAACGCGGCGAAGGAGCTCCATTCCATCAAGGTTCGGCATCTTGATGTCGAACACGCCGATATCGGGCGGATTGTCGTTGATCGCCTTCAGCGCTGCGACCGCATCCGAGTAAACGCGCGTAACGAACCCCTCCTGCTGGAGGGCGATGGAGACGGAAGTGAGAATGTTCCGGTCGTCATCGACCAGGGCGATCACATGGCTCATCGGGTCTTGTTTTCTGCCTTTGCCAAGTCGCGCTTAGACAGCGCCCAATTGTGAGACAAGGCGGCCCAGTTGCTTTGACCAGCCATCAATTCCGTGCCTATAGGGTCAATGCATACGTATGCGGCGGCAGGCCTGACACCGGTCGCCGCCGTTTTTGACGTCTAGGGAAAGGAAAGCTCGACCGTGACTGACCGCGTTCCGCGTCGCGGCCTCGATGCCCAGGGCATCGCCACCGGCGCAGAGATCTTCTGGAACCTCACCACGGCTCCACTGATCGAGCATTCGGTGCGCCGGGGAGAGGGGCTGCTTGCGAAGGACGGACCGCTGGTCGTGCGCACCGGCAAGCACACCGGCCGAAGCGCGCAGGACAAGTTCACGGTCAAGGATGAGCTCACCAGCGACGTGATCTGGTGGAACAACGGCAACAAGCCGATGAGCCCGGATGCGTTCGATCGCCTCCACGAAGATTTCCGGATGGCTCTTTGCGACAGGGACCATCTTTACGTGGCCGACCTCTACGGCGGCTCGCAGCCGGAACACCGAGTGAAGGTTCGGGTGATCAACGAGCTCGCCTGGCACAACCTCTTCGTCCGCACCTTGCTCGTGCGGCCAGAATCCGAGGACCTCGCGGATTTCGAGCCGGAATTCACGATCATCGACTTGCCGAGCTTCCGCGCCGATCCTGAGCGCCATGGCAGCCGGACCGAGACGATCGTTGCAGTCAACTTCACCAAGAAGCTGATCCTGATCGGCGGAACCTCGTACGCCGGCGAGATGAAGAAATCGGTATTCGGCATTCTGAACTTCATCCTGCCGCCCCAGGGCATCATGCCGATGCATTGCTCCGCCAACATCGGCTCGGAAGGGGACACTGCGATCTTCTTCGGCCTCAGCGGAACCGGCAAGACGACGCTGTCAGCGGATCCCAATCGCACGCTCATCGGGGACGATGAGCATGGCTGGTCCGACACCGCGGTTTTCAATTTCGAAGGCGGTTGCTACGCCAAGATGATCCGCCTTTCAGCGGATTCCGAGCCGGAAATCTACGCGACCACGAAGCGCTTCGGAACGGTGCTCGAAAATGTCGTCATCGATCCCGTCACTCGCGAGCTCGACCTCGACGATCCAACCTTCGCCGAGAACAGCCGAGGCGCATATCCGATCGATTTCATCCCGAACTCGTCCGAAAAGAACATGGGCCCGGTCCCGAAGAATGTCGTGATGCTGACCGCTGACGCGTTCGGCATCCTTCCGCCGATCGCGAAGCTGACGCCCGACCAGGCGATGTATCATTTCCTTTCCGGCTACACCGCCAAGGTCGCGGGCACCGAGATCGGCGTGACCGAGCCGCAGGCGACGTTCTCGACCTGCTTCGGGGCGCCGTTCATGCCGCGGCACCCATCGGTTTATGGCAATTTGCTCAAGAAGCGGATTGCCGAGGGAAGCGTGGACTGCTGGCTGGTCAACACCGGCTGGACGGGCGGCAAGCACGGCGTCGGCAAGCGAATGCCGATCAAGGCCACTCGGGCGCTACTGAGCGCGGCCCTCGACGGTAGTTTGAACAAAGCGAAGTTCCGCAAGGATCCGAACTTCGGGTTCGACGTGCCACTGGAGCTTCCGGGCTGCACCGAGCTGCTCGATCCCAGAAAAACCTGGGCCGATCCGGCCGACTATGACGCGATGGCTGCGAAGCTCGTCGACCTCTTCGTCGAGAATTTCGCGAAGTTCGCCGACAGCGTCGACGAGGGTGTCCGGCAAGCGGGTCCAAAGACGGCGAGCGGCCAAGAGCAACGACAAACCCAAACCAGCCCCGCTCAAACCACTTCAGTCTAGGCCCGATCGGCAAATCGGGCCCACCAGGACCCGATCAATGACCGAATTTCACCCAAGATTATTCCATTCCGACTCCGAGGTCGCGCGCATCGGCGAGGGCCTTGTCGAACTGACCTTGCCGCGCGCCGAATGGACTCATGAAGCCCATCTCGCGGCAAGCACATATTTGCTAATCAGGCGAACCGACCTAGATCTCGACCGCGATCTTCCAGACATCATCTGCAGTTACAATGAGAGCGTCGGCGGCGTGAACAGCGACACAGAAGGCTATCACGAGACCATCACGCGCGTGTTCCTCCTCGGCGTCAGGCTGTTTCTATCCGAAGCCAGCGAGGCGGCGTTGCACGAGCTCGTCAACAATTTGCTTCGTTCCCCGATGGGCAAGCGCGATTGGCCGCTTCGCTTCTACCGTCGCGAGCTTCTGTTTTCGAAAGGAGCCAGGCTCGCTTGGGCCGAACCCGATCTAGAACCGCTGCCGGCGGTCCCGATACCTGTTATGAATGCAAGACCCGGAGGTTAGCGCCAATGGCGATCGAAGCGATCCTCGAGCCCAATCTCAAGCAAGCGGTTCCGTTCCTCCGAGTCGCGGACATGCGCGAATCCTTGAATTTCTACGTGGATGGACTTGGCTTCGAAATCGGCCCGAAATGGGTCGTCGATGATGAGATCCGATGGTGCTGGCTAAGCCGGGGCGGAGTTCGCCTTCATGCTTCAGCAATTCCCGACGAAGGGACATGACAGCTGGCAGCCCGCAAGTTCACGCAAGGGCGATGGCATCTCCATTTGCATCATGTGCGATGATGCGATTGCGCTTTTCCACGAGCTAAGGGGCCGCGGGATCGAGGCATCACGCCCAATCGTCGGCAATGGACTGTGGGTGACCACGGTCACTGATCCCGATGGCTTCCAGATCGATCTCGAAAGTCCGGCCGATGCTCCCGAGGACACGCTATACGAAGATAACTGACGTTCCCGTTCAAGCCGTCTTGGTCCGCGCGACATAATCGTCGATGTTGGCCGCGAGCACGTCCATCGGAACATTGCCGCCCTTGACCACCGCGTCGTCGAAGGTCCTGAGGTCATATCTCGACCCGAGCTCCTGCTTGGCCTTTTCCCGAAGCCGGACGATCTGGTTCTGTCCGATCTTGTAGCCGCATGCCTGGCCCGGCCAGACGCAGTAACGATCAACCTCGTTCGCGACTTCTTCCGGGTTGGATCCGTTGACGCTGACGAAATAGTCGATCGCTTGATGACGCGGCCAGCGCTTCACATGAAGCCCGGTGTCGACGACCAGCCGGCAGGCGCGAAACGCAATTGACTGAAGGTAGCCCAGTCGCCCCGCCGGAAAATCGTCATAGACCCCAAGTTCATCGACGAGCTGCTCCGCATAGAGGGCCCAGCCTTCGGAATAGGCATTGAAGGCGAGCAGGGTGCGGATGAGCGGTAGCCTGTTCGCATATTCGCCCTGCCAAACATGACCTGGAATGGCCTCATGCGCGGCGAGGTCGGGCAAGTCATATTTGCGGTGGAGGTCGGTGCTTCTAAGGTTGATCCAGAATTTGCCCGGGATCTTTCCGTCGATCGAGCCAGCGCCGCCATAGGCCGTCGGAGCGCCAGGCTCCTGCTCGGGTGACATACGTTTCACTTCGAGATTGCCGGCCACCAGGCTGTTGAAGGCGCGCGGAAGGACCGTTCGAACTCTTGCAAGTCGCTGTTGGATATAGGCCATGATCTCGGCGCGGCCCTTGTCGCCTTGGCTGAACTGATATCGCGGGTCCTTCGCTAATGCCTGCATCCGCGCTCCGACCGATCCTTGCGTGTAGCCGAGCGACTTCAGAATGGGGTCCATGCGACCGTGAAGTTCCTTGATTTGCGCAAGGCCGATCGCATGAACCTCTTGCGGTGAGAGGTTGGTGGTCGTCGAAGCCTTGAGCGCCCAGCGATAATATTCATCGCCGCGGGGGCGAGACCAGACGCCGGCGGTTGTGGTCGCCAACGCCCGCTGCGCTCGGAATTCGGCGAGCTGTCGGCCGAGGGCTGGGGACGACGTTGCTCGCGATGATCTGGCGTGCCTGCTCGAGCCAGGGCCCACTCAGCCCCTTGGCGCAAATCTTTTGGTCGAGGGTATCGATGAGTGGCCCGCCCTTGACGGCGCTATTCCTGGCGATCGTAAGCTGGCTGATCGTGCGATCCGCGATGAAGTCCGGCGAAATCATCCCCGCAGCGCGGCCGGCGCGAACCCGCTCAAGCTCGCCGTCGAGTTGGCCCGGAATACTCCCGAAGCCTGCTTAGATATGCGTCGGCATCGGCTGAGTTTTCGATCGGGTGGTCGGTCGTCAGGAATTGCGGCGTGTCGATGAAGGCGCCGCCGACCTGATTGACCGGATAGGGGGTATTGCGCCAGCCGCCTACGGCGACGTCTCCGAACGAAAAGTCGAAACCTTCGAGCCCCGTTTTGTACGCGCTCTTCACAACTTCCACGCTGGTTCGGCTCGCAAAGGGCAGGGCGCTCGTGTCGATCAGCTCGGCTCGCGAGAGGTCGGCGCGGATCATGTCCGCAAACCGGCGCTGCCCACCGAGCGAGCGATCCCCGAGCCGGTAACGGAACTGGGAGCGTTCGCCGGTATCTAGCCCGAGCGAGGTCGCACCTTCCGGACCGAGCGCGAGCAGATGTTCGCCAAAGCCGACCAGCGCCGCGCTTGCCTGGGCCTCGGTCTGAGGAGCCCTCGAGGCTGCAATAGCCTTCGCCGCAAAGGAGGTTCCCCGCTGGCAGCAAGCCCTGCGAGCGCCTCGCGGCGACTAAGATCCGGCAATGTCTGACCTCGCCGGCAGGACATGTTCGGGCTCGACTTTGAGGCAATTGCCCTCGAAGTCCAAAATCCGAACGCGCTCGCCCGGTTGTGCAGGCCCGCCGCGCGCCGACCATTCGCTGTCGCCGACGCGCACTCGGCCGCCGTTCGCGTCGATTGGCTCGGTAGCGACCACCACCCGGCCAAGAAGGCGCCTGCCGCGATCGTTGAGGAATGGGTCCGGCGAATGGTCGAAGCGCATCGAATACGCACGCCTGCCACCGATCCGCGCCGCCAGGAAAGCTAGCACCGCAAAGATCGCGAACTGCAGTGGAAGGCCCAGCGGAAGCACGAGCGCAGCAAGACCGGTCGCTATTGCTGCCCCGCCGATGAACACCAGAAAGAAGCCTGGCGCGATCAGTTCGGCGATCAGGAGCACGACACCGCCGATCAGCCACAGCCATTGCGGAAATCGAGAACCAGGCCGCTCATTCGCCAGCTTTGGGCACGGTCACCGGCTTGGCCTTGGGCAGCGGGGCCGCGGGCGGATGGTCGGATCGCTTCTCTGGCGAGCTCACCGATTCCGCCGAGCGTTCCGATGAGCTGCGTCGCCTCAACCGGAAACAGGATCGTTTTGGCGTTGGGCGAGCGCGCGAACTCGGCGACCGCTTCGACATATTTCTGGGCAATGAAATAGTTGATTGCCTGCACGCTTCCGGATTCGATTGCGTCGCTGACCGACTTGGTGGCGGCCGCTTCGGCCTCGGCCCCGCGCTCGCGCGCCTCGGCCTCTCGAAATGCCGCTTCACGACCACCTTCGGCTTGCAGGATGGCCGACTGTTTCTCGCCTTCTGCCTTGAGGATTGCCGACTGGCGCATGCCTTCCGCTTCCAGGATGACGGCGCGCTTCTCGCGCTCCGCCTTCATCTGCCGGGTCATCGCGTTGACGATGTCCTGCGGAGGCCGAATGTCGCGAAGCTCGACACGCGTGATCTTAACGCCCCAATTTTCGGTGGCATTGTCGACGACGGCGAGCAGGCGCGTGTTGATTTCGTCGCGCTTCGACAGCGTCTCGTCGAGGTCCATCGAGCCCATGACCGTGCGCAGGTTCGTCGTCGAAAGCGCCATGATGGCGGTATAGAGGTCGCTGACCTCGTAGGCGGCCTTTGCGGCATCGAGCACCTGGAAGAAGACGACGCCGTCGACGGCGACCATCGCATTATCCTTGGTGATGATCTCCTGGCCCGGGATATCGAGAACCTGCTCCATCATGTTAATTCGGCAACCAACTCGATAGAAAAACGGCGTGCACATGATTAAATCCGGGCTCGGCAACGCGCACGAAGCGGCCGAAATGCTCGATTGTGTAGCGATGGCCCTGGCGGATGATCTTGACGCCCATCATCACGTAGAGCAGCACAAGAACCGCGACCGCGGCCATGAACGTCGTTAGCATGTCTGTTTCGCAACCTCTCCGATTGAGAACATGATGCGACGGCCATGGCTATAGCGGAAGCGAAAAGCGACAAAGGCGTGGACTTGTTCGCCATACGGTCGCTGCTGTTCCTGCCCGCTTCCAACCCGCGAGCAATGGCCAAAGCGCGAAAATCCGGAGCGGATCTCGTCATCTTCGACCTCGAGGATGCGGTGAAGCCGGAGGACAAGGATCAGGCCCGCAAGGCCGCTCTCGAAGCTGTCGAGGAACGATGGCCGATGCCGGTTGCAATCCGCATCAATGGCACCGGAAGCAGTTGGCACTCGCTCGATATCGACGCCGTCGCGCGGTCAAATGCCGACCTGTGCGTCGTGCCGCGAGCTTCTTCGGCGCGGATTCTCCGCGATATTGCCGGGACGGTCGGCAAGCCCGTCCTCGCGATGATCGAGACTGCAGCAGGGGTGATCGCGGCGGCAGAGATTGGGCCTGAGACTGCGGGGCTCATCGCCGGCACCAACGACCTTCGTGCCGATCTTCGACTTCCGCTCGATGCGACGCGCGATCCAATCTCTACCGCCCTTCAGATGATCGTTCTTTCTGCCCGTGCCTCGGGAGTCGCAGCGTTCGATGGAGTGTTCAACAATCTCGAGGATGAGCCAGGTTTCCTAAGAGAGGCGCAGGACGGGCGCCGCCTCGGCTTTGACGGCAAGAGCCTTATCCATCCAAATCAGATCGCCCCATGCCATCACGCCTTCGCTCCCAGCGCCGACGAAATCGAGCGCGCACGAGCGCTGGTCGAAGCCTTCCACGGCGGCGCTGAGCGCCTCGGCAACGAGATGATCGAGCGCATGCACGTCGAGGCGGCGCAGCGCGTGCTTGCGCGGGCCAACGCCTAGCGGAGACTTGGCGAATCGCGCCCGGCCTGCCATGGGCCGATATGGCCCAGCTCAACGACGCCGCTCATATCCCGCTCGGACTAACGTTCGACGACGTCCTTCTGCAGCCACTCAAATCCTCGGTTCTGCCGAGCCAGGCGGACACCAAGACCTTCCTCACCCGGGAAATCCCGCTCAATATCCCGATTCTGTCGTCGGCGATGGACACGGTGACCGAAGCCGACATGGCGATTGCGTTGGCGCAGCTCGGCGGAATCGGTGTGCTCCACCGCAATCTTACGGTCGAGGATCAGGCGCTCGCCATTCGGCAGGTGAAGCGCTTTGAAAGCGGAATGGTCGTGAACCCGATCACCATGACGCCCGATCAATCATTGGCCGAGGCGCTTGAGCTGATGAAAAGTCACCGAATAAGCGGCATCCCGATCGTCGAGAAATCCGGAAAACTCGCCGAAATCCTCACAAACCGCGACGTCCGCTTCGCCGAGAAGCCCAATCAGGCCGTCAGCGAGCTGATGACCCACGACAATCTCGCGACCGTTCCGATCGGAACGACGGAAGCCGAGGCACGACGGATCCTTCATCAGCGCCGGATCGAGAAGCTGCTTGTTGTCGATGAGGACCATCACTGCGTCGGCCTGATCACTGTCAAGGATATCGAGAAATCGGTCGCCGCCCCATTTGCGACCAAGGATTCCGAAGGACGCTTGCAAGTCGCTGCCGCAACGACCGTTGGGGACAAGGGTTTCGAGCGTTCAGAGGCGCTGATTGATGCGGGCTGCGACTGCATCGTCATCGACACGGCGCACGGCCACAACACCGACGTCGCTCGCGCCGTAGAGCGGGTGAAGTCCGTGTCGAACTCGGTTCAGGTCGTCGCCGGCAATGTCGCGACGGCCGATGCCGCAAAAGCGCTCGCAAACTCCGGCGCGGACGCGATCAAGGTAGGGATCGGCCCCGGCTCCATTTGCACGACCCAAATCGTTGCCGGAGTCGGAGTTCCTCAGCTGACCGCTGTGATGGACGCGGCGCGGGCCGCGAACGGAGTTCCGATCATTGCCGACGGGGGCATTCGCACCAGCGGCGACATTGCCAAGGCGCTCGCTGCCGGAGCATCGTCGGTCATGGTCGGATCGCTTCTTGCAGGCACGGAGGAGGCTCCGGGCGAGATCTTCCTCTACCAGGGGCGAAGCTACAAATCCTACCGCGGCATGGGCTCGGTTGGGGCGATGGCCCGAGGCTCGGCGGACCGCTATTTCCAGCAGGATATCCAAGACCATCTAAAGCTCGTCCCTGAGGGGATCGAGGGACAAGTCCGTACCAAGGGACCGGTCCGCGATATCATCCATCAGCTCGTCGGCGGAGTGAAGGCGGCGATGGGATATACCGGCTCCGCGACCATCGCCGAGCTTCGCAAGCGTGCAAGGTTCGTGCGCATAACCAACGCCGGTCTCTCCGAAAGCCACGTCCATGACGTGACGATCACGCGCGAGGCTCCCAATTATCCTACCAGGTGAGCACATCCGGACCGCTTAGGTGATGCTCCCATAGACTCCAGCCGCCCGGCTTCAGGCGGTCATCGAAATCGTCGACGAGGTGATCGCCTCTGCGCGCGAGGATGGCGCTCCGGCCGACGCGATCGTGACCCGCTATTTCAAAACGCGACGATACGCCGGATCGAAAGACCGGCGCGCCGTTCGCGAGCTGGTGTTCCGCGCAATCCGGCGCTCGGCAGAAGTGCCGCAGAGCGGTCGCGAAGCTGCGATTGGAATGGCCGAGGACGATCCGGGTCTACTTGAGCTGTTCGGTCAACCCCGGGGTCCGGAGCCAGTTCAGGCGGGCGAGAAGGCGGCTATTGCCATGGTCGTGCCGGAGTGGCTGGCCGCCGAGTTTTCGGCGATCGTTGCGGCGCAGGAACAACCGGCGTTGCTTGAACGTGCGCCGCTCGACCTTCGAGTCAACGCTGCGAAGGCTTCGCGCGATGCGGTGTTGGGGCAGTTTCCGATCGGAGTTCCAACGCCGCTCAGTCCGTGGGGCATTCGACTGCCGGCCGACAGCCGGATCGACGACCATCCAGCCTTTGGCGCAGGGATTGTCGAAGTTCAGGACGAGGGCAGTCAGCTGATCGCGCTCGCATGCGACCCGAAGGGTTGCGAGAGCGTCCTGGATCTGTGCGCAGGAGCGGGTGGCAAGTCGCTTGCGCTCGCGGCCGCGGCACCCAATTCGAAGATCCTCGCGACCGACAGCAGCCGAGCCCGGCTGTCAAAGCTTGCGCCGCGTTCCGAGCGGGCAGGCATCAAGATAGAAACGCGGCTGTTGAGCCCGCCCGGCGAGCTCGACGAGCTCGAGGACTGGCGCGGGAGGGCGGACATCGTTCTGGTCGATGCGCCATGCTCCGGAAGCGGCACTTGGCGGCGCAACCCGGAAGGCCGTTGGCGCCTCACGCCCGAACGGCTTGAGCGCTTTGTCTCGATCCAGAAGCGCCTGTTGGACATCGCAGCTCAATTGGTTCGGCCGGGCGGGAGCCTCGTCTACGCCGTCTGCTCGCTGCTCGCCCGAGAAGGGGCGGGACAAGTCAGTTCCTTCCGCGAACGCCATTCATCGTGGATTAGTGATGAGATCGCCATTCCTGTTGGCCGTTCGGACGGTGGAGGGCGGCTGTTGACGCCCGGTCACGACGGTACCGATGGGTTTTTCGTCGCGCGCCTTCGCCGTCCATGATAGGCAAGACGCTCGTGATACGGAGATTTTGATGGGGTCCTTGTCCAGTCTTTTACTCGCCGGCCTTGCTTCGGTCGCGCTCGCCGTGCCGGTCACGGCCCAGCGTAGCGACAACCAGATCCAGCCCAAGTCGGTCGAGTTGATGCATCAGGGTCAGGCGATGATTGCAGCAGGAAAGCTCGAGGACGCCGAGAATGCGCTTGAGACAGCGCTCGCCGTCGATCCGCGCAATCGCTGGGCCTATGTCGACATTGCCCGAGTGGCCGAGAAGCAGCATCTTTTCGGCAAGGCCGTCCTCATGACCGACAAGGCGCTGCTCATCGAGCCAAACGATCCCGATGCGATCGCAGTGCAGGGTGAGGCCATGGTCGAGATGGGCGCAACCGCCCGGGCGCAGCAAAATCTTCAGAAGTTGCAGCAGATATGCGGCGCCAAGGGATGCCCGCAGCTCAGTCAGCTTTCGGCCGCAATCACCCGCGGCCCGACGGTCGCTTCGGCCAAGGCGCCCGAAACTCCGAAGAAGGACTGACCACTTAGCTGAGCGCCCGGGCCAGCTTCACCCATTCATCGACGCCCAGGGTCTCGGCCCGCCGCTGCAGGTCGATCCCGAGGGATTGCGCCGCTTCGAGCGCCCCGGCGACCGGCCTCAGGCTCGAGCGAAGCATCTTGCGCCTTTGCCCGAAGGCCGCCTCCGTCAGCTGCGCGATCATCGCAGGATCGACGCCTTGCGGTTGTTGTGCTGGAACGATGTGCACCACTGCGGACGTGACTTTGGGTGGTGGAACGAATGCCGAGCGACTGACGGTCATCGCTAGTCGAGGCCTCGATCGCCACTGAGTCGCCACCGAGAGCCGACCGTAGGCGCTGGTTCCAGGGCCGGCTACAATTCGCTGCGCCACTTCCTTCTGAAACATGAGGGTCAGGGAACGCCACCACGGCGGCCAATCGGTCGACAGCCACCTTAAAAGCAATGCCGTCCCGACATTATAGGGAAGATTGGCCACGACATGCGCGCCGTCACCGATCAGCTCGCGCTCGTCGACATGGAGCGCGTCAGCTTGGACCACCCGAAGGCGGCTTCCAAACTCGCTGCTCAATTCCTCAAGGGCGGGAATGCAGCGACGGTCACGCTCGACGGCTGTAATGTGCGCGCCTGCATCGAGCAGCGCATGGGTCAGGCCACCGGGCCCTGGTCCAACCTCATAAACTCGCTCACCCTTCAGCGTTCCCGGAATTGCTGCGATCCGGGCGAGCAGCTGCCGGTCGAAGATGAAGTTCTGGCCAAGCGCCTTGCTCGCCTGAAGGCCAAACCGGGCGATGACGTCGCGCAGCGGCTCCGAATTGCCGCTCAAAAGCCGTCGGGCCGCAACATCGCGCTTGCAGCAGCCATCCGGATTGCTGCCGCCATCGGCCGCGGGTCGGCGCGGTCCTGGCCGGCGATGTTGAAGGCAGTTCCATGGTCGGGCGCCGTCCGGACGATGGGCAGGCCGAGCGTTACATTCACGGCATCTTCGAAATGAAGCGCCTTGATCGGAATCAGGGCCTGGTCGTGATACATGCAGAGCGCCGCATCATAATTCGCTCGCGCGCTTGAATGGAACATCGTGTCGGCGGGATACGGTCCGCTCACTCGCCATCCCTCCGCCGCAAGCGCTGCGATTGCCGGCTCGATGATCTCGATTTCCTCGGTGCCGAGCTGGCCGCCTTCGCCAGCGTGGGGATTGAGCCCCGAAACGGCCAGCCGCGGTTCGGGAATGCCGAAGTTGCGCTGGAGACCGCGAAGGGCCGCGCGGCCGCGCGATTCGATGAGCGCGCTCGTCAGCTGGGAAGGGACGTTTACAAGCGGCAAGTGGGTGGTGACTGGCACCGTTCGAAGCGTCGGACCAGCGAGCATCATCACGACATTGGCGGCCGAAACCCCACAGCGCTCCGCCACGAATTCGGTCTGGCCAGGATGCTGGAAGCCGATGGCATAGAGCTGCTCCTTCGCGACCGGGCCCGTCACGACGGCAGCCGCAGAGCCCGATCGGGTCAATCCCACCGCCATCTCGAGCGAATCGAGGGAGCAGTGCGCCCCGGCAACGCTCGGATGGCCCGGCGTGTCGGGATGCGGTGCGTTGAGCTGGATCAGAGGCAATCCAAGATCGAACGCCAAATTGGCTTCCCGGGGATCATCGACTATCTCGATCGGACCATCCCAAACGCTGGCAATGGCACGCGGGTCGCCGATGACGACGAATGGCGGCAACCCGAACTCGTCGCGGGCGTCCCAGCATTTCGCGATCACTTCTGGACCGATCCCCGCGGGATCTCCAAGCGAGACTGCAAGCGGTTTGAGCGTTGCCGACATCGATGCCTTACTTATCGGAAATGACCGATCAGCGGAATTCGATCACAGCGTCTCGGCGCAAGTCCGCGAGATAACGTCGCGCCCGCATGTTGACGCGCTCCTCGTTAAGCTGGCTGTAGACGTCGTCGTAGCTGGGCGCAGCCGAATCCAGTTCATCGCGCCCGCAAATCACAAGCACTCGAACGGAATCCTCGACGGATCCGAAAGGTTGGGTGGCCTGGCCGACCTGCATTGGAAGCATGAGCTGCTGCAGGGCGACGGGCAGATCACGCATCTTCACCTGATCGCTCTGCACGACTTCGCCATGGAATTCCGCACCGATCTTCTCGGCTCCGCCGCATCCGCCGATGTTCTTCGAAGCATCTGCGAAGCGTTGTAGGACGGGCTCCGCCTGCTGGCGGGTGGTTCCCTTGGGAAAGCTGATCGATATCTGCTTGAGGCTGAGGACCGCGTCGCGCGGATCTCGAGTGAGGATCTTGCGCGTATCTTGAACGGCGATGATCGAAACGCCGCCGGGAACTGGAATGGGATTGCTGATCGTTCCTGGTCCCATTTGGCGCACCGCGTCGGCGATTGGACTTGGCAGCTGCTCGGGCCGCACCCAACCAAGGTCTCCGCCGACGGCGGCGGTTGACGCTTCCGAATATTGGCGTGCGTAGCCGGCGAACGACGCGCCGCCCTTCAATTGCTCAAGGATCTTACCAGCGTTCGCAAGCGTCGCATCCTGGGTGTACGAAGTCGAGGCCAGGAAGATCTCGCCGACATGAAATTCCTCGGTCCCCTTCGAGGCGTTCATCCGATCGAGCACAGCCTTCACTTCATCGTCGCCAACCGAAACTTCGATCTTGTCGTTCTGCAGCCGCTGCCAGGCAATTTCGCCTTCAATCTGCCGCCGCATCGAACCGATCGACGATCCGTGCGTCTCAAGAAATGCGGACATTTGATCGGGAGATTGTTTCATGTTCTGGGCAACCCGAAGCACCGTCCGGTCGATGTCAGATTTCTTGACCTCAATCTTGTCGTCCTTGGCCGCCTGGATCTGGAGCGTTTCATCGATGAGGTTTCGAAGAACCTGCTGGCGAAGCTGGTCGACCTGATCCGCAGGGATGCTTCCGCTCCCGTTCGCAATCGCCAGAAGCGCAAGCCTTTGATCGACGTCGGTTTGCGTGATCACGTCGCCGTTCACGATTGCCGTCGCCTTGATGATGGATGGCATGGCTGCCCCGAAAACCTGCGGGTTTTCCGGCAGATGGAGCGATTGGCTGCTGTTGATCGGCGGGGCGGCCTGATTGTCCGAGTCCTGGGCGACAGCGGCGGTCGCAATGGCGAGGGAAATTGCAGCGCCAACCCCTAGCGCGCGCGTGGAATTCAGTCGGAAAGCTCGTGCCACGATTGCCAAAATTCCCTTGATTTGCAGCCCGATGCTGGAGCTTGTCGTTTATCCAGGCTCGCTGAACGCAGCCTTAGCGGCCAATGCCCTTCAATGCCAAGTGAATACCGAAACTATTCCCGGTCCGGAAGGTGCCGACGCGCTCGAAGTCGCGCTTCCAGGTAAGTCCGATCTGGAGGCAATCGTCCTCATACTGGATGCCGAGTCGATCGCGCACCGGCTCGAACCCGTCCGCAACTGACAATGGATCTTCGTTCTTGTCGGTGAGGTCGACGACCGCCGCTCCGAAAACCGACCAATAGCGGTTGAAAAGGATTCGGCCGGCGACACGAAGCTCCTCGACGTCGCGCAAATCCTCGATTGTCGGATCAACATTACGGTTGAGCTTGAGATAGCCGACCTGGGCGTAGGTTTGAGTAGTCCCAATGGTCAGGTCGATCTCGTTGCGACGGACAGCGAAATTGTCCTTGTCGATTCTGAAACGGTGGGTGAATTCCAGCAGACGCCCGTAGCGAACGCTGGTGCGGCCTACGATATCAGAGAGCCGGTCGGTGAGACCGGTCCCTTGCGGGAAGATGCCAGGCCGATCGACGAGCCGGTAGCTCTGGCCGATCGTGGTGTCGATGGACAAGTTTCGGCGATCGAGCGACCAATTGAAGCCATAAGTCACTCGCGACGCATCTTCCCAGCGGTCGTAACCGGGGAAGCGGTTGAGAGCGAAGAGATTGCTGTCCTCCAGATCGATCGAGCGAGCGTCTTCGTTGGGGATGTCGATGTTCGAGGTTGGCGGCGTAAGAACAAGCTGCACTCGGGGAACAAGCTTTTGCACTCCGCCGAGGAAGGAGCCCACGAACGGCCATTGAACATCCGCAGCGAGCGCTCCGATCACTCTTCGGTGCCAGCCGTTCGTGCCGCTGTAGATCGCGACAGCCGTGCTCTGCGCATCGTCGGTGTGATAGACGTCGCCGCGGGCGAAAGCGGTTAGGGTCACTTCCTGGCCCCACGGCGTTAATCGCCGCAAATCCCATTCGGCGCTCGCGAACGCCCGCTGCGTGTCCTGGCCTTCGAGCCTCAGGATCGACAGGCTGTTCCCCTGAATCTGAAGCGTGCCTCCAAGCACGTCTTCGCGCCGGAACCGCGCATCGATCGCCGGCAAGGCAATGGGAGTCTCCTTCTGCTCGTCCCCGGCACTCAGCCCTTCAAACGCCCATCCGGCAATCGAAATGTACGAATCCGGGCTAATTCGCTCGACATTGATGACGTTCCGTAAGCGGTCGTCATTGGTAATGTCGTAGCGACGCGTGAGGGTCTTGTCGGACGCAACTCGAAACGAAGCGGTGATGCTCCAAAATGGGTCGAGCTGCGCCTTCCCGTTGGCTTCAAAATACCCTCTCAGGCCCTTGCGCGTCGAAGTCACGTCCGGGTCGATGCTTTCGATCGTCCCATAGGTAAGAAAACCGCCGACCTGGAACGCCCCGATGCTGTCGAGCTGGCGGTATTTGACCTCGATTGCCGGCAACACCCCAGTGTAGACGTGCGGAGTCAGCGTGAAGTCGCGATTGGGCCCGATCTGCCAGTGATAAGGCTCCGCGATCTCGAAGCCCTTCTTGCTCGAAACGCTGAAGTCGGGAGCAAGCCAGCCGGTCGTTCCTTCGTTGCCGCGGGCAATGTTGAACACCGGCAGCAAGGGGATAACGATCCCGAAGATCCTCAATCGTCCACCTGTAAACCGGACCCGTCCGGTCGAAGGATCGTCGACCACGCGCGCGGCCGTGATCGACCAGCTGGGCTGTTTCGGGCAGCCGCTCGAGGTCGTTACCGGGCACGGCGAGTAGATCGCATTCTCGAGAGTAGAAACGTTGCCACTGCGGGTGCCGCGCGTCGCTGCGATCCGTGCGCCACTCTCGAGCACGACCAAGAGGTTGCTAACTGTTCCCTCTCGCAGCGTATCAGTGAGCTGAACGGTATCGCCAACGAGTTTGTCACCCTCGGGCGTCAGGAGCACGACATTGCCATGCGCGTAGACCTGGCCTGTCTTGCGATACCAGGTCACCTCGTCCGCTGCGAGGTAGTTTCCGTCGCGGTTCAATCGCACTTCGCCGCTCGCCGTCACGACGTCGGAATTGTCGTCATATGTGACCTGGTCGGCGCTGAACTCGATGATTTCGTAGCCGGTCGAAGTCGAAGTAGGTGCCGGCGCGGATGTTTCGGGCGCTTCCTGCGCCCCCGCCGCGGCGGGAACCGTCATCAGCATCGGGAGCGCTGACCACCAGACAAATCTCGCCCTCAACGCTGTTCCGTTCACCCGCTCGAATAGCCGCCGTGACGAGCGCCTATCGCACCTCTCCTCAAAGACGACAATCGGCCAGCACGACGAACGCCGCTTGCTTTGCCAAGGTTCGACTTGCGTCCTAAAGGCTGCGCGAACCTTTGCCTTTCAGGGATTATTCGGAAGATGGAAATTCGTTTCGCCGAGAGCCGGCCTTCGGGTGACTTTGCGCTGGTTCTGCCCATTGCCGGCAAGGATCGCACCGGTCTCGGCTCGCTCGGCGCGTCGCAACAATCGGTGGCCGCGGCGCTCGATCGCCAGCGCTTCGAGGGCGATGCATCGGGGATTTCGGAGCAATTCATCGACGAGGACGGAACGGTCCGAAGACTGCTCGTCGTCGGCGTTGGAAACGGAAGCAGCTCCGAACAGAGCGCCGAAAAGCTCGGCGGGACAGCGGTTGCTAGGCTCCTCGCCTCAGGTGAGAAGCGCGCGGTCATCGACGTTAGTGGGCTCGGTTACGATTCCGATACGGCTGCTCGCGTCGGTTTCGGAGCCGCATTGAGATCCTGGCGCTACGATCGCTATCGGACCAAGCTCCAGGACAAACAGAAGCCCACCCTCGAGGAGATGGTCATCGTCGGGGTCGCAGGCGCCGACCAACGCTACAAGTCGCGTTGGGCGCCGGTGGCCGAGGGCGTGTCCCTTGCGCGCGAGCTCGTAACTGAGCCAGCGAACATCATTTATCCGGAGACCTTCGTCGAGCGCGTTCGCGCTTCGCTTGAAGGTTCAGGCATAGAAATCGAAGCGCTCGACCGGGCGCAGATGGAACAGCTTGGGATGGGCGCTCTGCTTGGAGTTGCCCAGGGGTCGGTTCGAGAAGCACGACTTCTGATCCTCAAGTGGAATGGCGGCGGAAAGGGCGAGCCGGTCGCGTTCGTCGGCAAGGGCGTGACCTTCGACACTGGCGGAATCTCGATCAAGCCGGCAGCCGGCATGGAAGCGATGAAGTGGGATATGGGCGGCGCCGGCGCGGTCGCAGGAGCGATGAAAGCGATCGGTTTGCGCAAGGCCAAGGCTAATGTGGTCGGCATCTGCGGCCTGGTTGAGAACATGCCCGGCGGGAATGCCCAGCGGCCTGGAGACGTCGTCACGACCATGTCAGGCCAGACGGTCGAAGTGATCAATACCGATGCTGAAGGCCGGCTCGTGCTCGCCGACGCCGTCGCCTACGTTCAACGCAACTACAAGCCCAAGACCATCATTGATCTTGCGACCCTGACTGGCGCCATCCTTGTCAGCCTTGGGCACGAATGGGCCGGGCTGTTCTCGAACAATGAGGAGCTCGCTTCGGAGCTCCTGAAAGCCGCCCACGAATCGGGCGACCAGCTGTGGCGGATGCCGCTGGCGGAGCCCTTCGACCGACTGATCGACTCCCCGATTGCGGACATGAAGAATGTCGGCCCACGCGAAGGTGGCTCAATTACTGCCGCTCAGTTCATCCAGCGGTTCATCGAGAAAGACGTCCGCTGGGCGCACATCGATATGGCCGGAAAGGCCTGGTCCGACAAAGCGGCGGCGACCTACGAGAAAGGCGCGACTGGCTACGGCGTCCGTCTCCTTGACCAATATGTCGAGGATGTGCTCGAGCGCTGATAGGGCGCGATCGTGAAGGTTGATTTCTACCATCTTGCGGGCACTCCTGTCGAACAGGTGGTCCAAAGCCTCGCTGAGAAAGTCCTGGCCGCCGAGGGCCGGCTCATCGTGGTTGCACAGGATGAGCTGTTTCTCGCGAAGCTCGATCGCATGCTTTGGGACCTTGGCCCGTTAAGCTTCCTTCCGCACGCCGCTGCCGGCGGACCCGACGACGCCCGTCAGCCGATCCTGCTGTCGACAGGCTCCGACGCGCCAAACTTTGCGCGCAATTTTCTGATCGCCGACGGCATCTGGCGCGACGCCGCGCTGAACTATGATCGAAGCTTCTATCTCTTCGATGAATCCGCTCTTGCGGGTGCGCGCTCGGCCTGGAGAGACCTTGCCGCGAGGGAAGGTGTAGAGCGGCTCTACTGGGCCAAGGATGGCGGCAAATGGAAGCAGCAGGCGTGAGGCTTGCCCCGGAGCGACAGCGCCGCTAGGCGGCCCACCAAATCCAACCCAATTCACATTCAGGAGACCGCCCGGTCATGGCCGTGACGCGCACCTTTTCGATCATCAAGCCCGACGCCACTCGCCGCAATCTCACCGGCGCCATCACCAAGATGCTGGAAGATGCGGGCCTTCGAGTCATTGCGTCCAAGCGTATCCGCATGACGCGCAACCAGGCCGAGGGCTTTTATGCCGTCCACAAACAGCGGCCGTTCTTCAACGACCTCTGTACATTCATGACCTCGGGGCCGGTGGTCGTTCAAGCGCTTGAGGGCGAGGACGCAGTGAAGCGCAATCGGGACGTGATGGGAGCAACCAATCCCGCCGACGCCGCCGACGGCACGATCCGCAAGACCTACGCGGAATCGATCGAGGCGAATTCCGTCCACGGTTCCGACAGCGACGACAACGCGAAGATTGAAATCGACTTCTTCTTCAGCCCTGACGAGATCATCGGCTAGGGCTCGGCGCGAACGCGGTCAGAGCATTGGGCTCAGTGTCGCGAGCAGGTTCTGCCAAAGTCGAAGACCAACGCCGTAGCGCTCGACGTCCGCTCTTGTGACCATGACGGACTTTGCGAGATAGTCGTCCTGCCGGGCGCGCACCGCTTCGGCGAATGTCTGGTCCTCGAACAGGATGTTGTTCTCGAAGTTGAGCTCGAAGCTGCGCCGGTCGAGATTGGCGCTGCCAATCAGCCCGACACGGCGGTCCACGATGATCGTCTTGGAGTGGAGCAGACCCGGACCGAACTCGTAGATTTGGGCGCCGGCATCGATGAGGTCCCTGTAATAACTGCGGCTCGCGCCGGCGACGATCCAATTGTCGTTGCGCCGGGGGAAGACGATTACAGTTTTCACGCACCGCCGGCCGGCCGAGGTGAGCGCGAAAAGCAGCTGCTCGTCGGGTACAAAATAAGGCGTCGTGATCACAAGCTCTTCGCGGGCGGAGTGGATCAGCTCGGAAAAGCATGCCGGCATGGCGTCGAACTCGGCGGTCGGCCCAGTCCCGAGCACCTGCGCCAGGATCGGACCGCTTGCGCTCGGTAAAGGGGCTGTGAGGAGGTCGGCGATGTGGCTTTCGCCCTCGGCGCTCCAGTCCGACACGAACAGATATTGGCAATGCCGTGCCACCGGCCCGGTCCAGCGACTCATGATATCGACCCATGGTGCGTAACGCGGCTTGATCCGGAACTCTGGATCGGCGCAATTCTGGCTCCCGCACCAGGCGATCTCATTGTCGACGACCATCGATTTTCGATGGTTGCGAAGGTCGACTCGGCCTCGGATCAGAGTCCACAGCGGATTGCCAACCGGCAACGCCACGCGGACCTCGCAGCCGCTGTCACGCATCTCGCGCCAGTGACTTGAGTGAATTAGCCGACGCGACCCGAGCGCGTCCGCCAGCAGTCGAACTTTCACGCCGCGCTTGGCTGAACGAATGAAGGCGTCCTTGAGCTTCAACCCGTTGTTGTCGGCCAGCCAGATATAGAAGCAGCCGTGGACGGTCTCTCGCGCCGAATCCACGTCGGCCACCATCTCGTCGATTGCGGCATTGCTGTCGGCGGCGAGCCGAGCGCTGTTACCGGTGGTCGGCTCGAGGTGATTGACGGTCTGAGCTAGCGCGAACGGCGCCCAGTGAGCGCCGCCGGCCTCGCTCTCGCACTCGTAATTCCCGGGGGGCCGGGGAAGCGCCGCGTTGATCTCCTTTCCGCGCGTCCTGCGCGGCCCGCTAATCCGGGTTTCGCCGAGAAAAAGGTAAAGGATCACTCCTGCAATCGGTAGTGCCAGGATCGCGATGATCCACGCCAGCCTCGAGGCCGGCTCGCGATGCGGCCGAAGGAGAGCGCGCGCAATCGTCGCGGAATCCGCCACGACCACGACGCCCGAAGAGATCATTCCCAAGTCCATCGGTGCATATGCCGCACATTGCGTCGGCGCTGTCCAGCGTCAGCGGCTGAGGCTGATGATGTGGAGCGCGCGTCCGCCGAACAGCCCGCCACCCTTCCACATGTAGCGCAACGTGTAGCTGCCCGAGGAATGCTTCTCCTTGCCGGCCTCGACATATCGTGCATCGATGCGCGCCCGGACGCTGAGCCCGCGGTCCTTCGGCTCATTGTCATGGCCTTTGAGCGCTGACGCGACGTCGCTCGAATCGACCACACCATCGCTCCCGATCTCGATCGGCGAGGCGCCGGGGAGGGCGATGATCAAGGATTCCAGCGCATGACTGGGTTCGACCGGGCTGATTTCCAGCTTTTGGCCATCAAACTCCTGCCTTCCCCGAAGCATGAGCGGGATCGACGGTCTCTGCTCGACGATACGCGCCGGTTTGTCGTTGCCGCTGCTTTTCCAGCTGATCCACACACCAAGCGCCGACACGACCAGCGCAAGGAGGGCGATCAGCTCGCCGATGGTGATCCAACGGCGGCGGCGTTGCAATTCGGTCTCATTCATCGCCCGCCAGCCTCGAGCAAGCGGCGCGGAGCCGCAAGCTCCCAGCTCCCAGCGATTCGATCCGCAATATGGTCCCAATCGACATCGTCCCCGGCGACATTGATCGACACCCAGCTCGGAAGGTAGGCCGGCTTCGAATACGTCTTCGGATCGGCCTCGAGAAGCATCGACTGCTCGTCGAGCCCGCTCACCCGGACGCACACCACGGTCCTGGCGTCGCCATGATGGTCGTTCCGAAATTGCGCGAACTGCTTTCCTCCAACGAAGAAGGTGGTCTGCCCGTGCGACAGCCTCTCCTCGGTTTCCGGAAGAGCCATCGCCGCTTCGCGAATCCTCGCCAATGGGTCGGTCATCTCAGCACAAACTCATTCAAAACCGCGGGATATAAACGATGCTCAGCAGCAAGCACGCGTTGTTCCAGTGAAACGCTCGTATCGTCTCGGGATATCGGGACCTGCGTCTGGCCGAGCACTTTGCCTGAATCCAGTTTCTCGGTGACAAGATGGACGGAGCAGCCGGCAAGCGTGTCGCCCGCAGCGATCGCCCGCGAGTGCGTATCGAGGCCACGATATTTTGGAAGAAGGGAAGGGTGGATATTGAGGATACTGCCTGTCCAGCGTTCGACAAACCAGGGCGACAAGATGCGCATGAAGCCAGCTAATGCGATCGTCCCGACGCCATGCGCTTCGAGGGCCGAGCTCAGCGCCTGGTCGTAAGCTTCCTTCTGGGTGCCCTTGCTTTCGAGCGACCAGGTGGCAAGCCCGCGCTCCCGTGCCCAGTTCAATCCTTCAGCTTCGGGCTTGTTCGAGGCGACCAGGACCACTTCATAGGACCGCGCCGCTTCGACGAGCGCGCGCATGTTGCTCCCGCGGCCTGAAACAAGAATTCCAACGCGCTTCGGATCATGCATTGTAGATCGCGGACCAATCCTCATGCGCGCCCCACGCGCCGGCCTGGCCGAACACCGTGCAGCCGCGCGGGCCATCTTCGATCCGACCGATTTCAAACGCGATCTCACCTGCGCCTTCGAGCCGGCTGGTGACCTCAGCTGCGCACTCCGGAGCAATGACAACCACCATCCCGACGCCGCAGTTGAACGTCCGAGCCATTTCTTCCGTGGCGATCCTGCCGCCTTCCTGCAGGAGCGCGAATAGGGCAGGCAATTGCCACCGGGCGGAATTGATCATTGCGTGGCAATGATTGGGCAGAACCCTAGGAATGTTCTCGAGAAGTCCACCGCCGGTGATGTGCGCAAGACCCTTGACTTGTCTTTGTTGGACGAGCGGCAGCAGCGACCCGACGTAAATCCGCGTCGGCTCCAATAGCGCTTTGCCAAGGGTGACTCCGCCTTCGCCAGGCAGGGCTTCGTCGACGTTCCAGCCTTCCTTCTCGATGATCTTTCGGACCAGTGAGAACCCGTTGCTATGGACGCCGGAGCTGGCCAGGCCGAGCACGATGTCGCCGGGAATTATGCTGTCGCCGGTCAGCACTTTGTCGCGTTCGACCGCGCCGACGCAAAAGCCCGCGAGGTCGTAATCCCCCGAACTGTACATTCCCGGCATCTCGGCCGTCTCCCCGCCGATAAGCGCGCAACCGGCCCTCCGGCACCCTTCTGCGATCGAGGCGACCACCAGTGAGGCAACCTCGTTGTCGAGCTTCCCGGTCGCGTAATAATCGAGGAAAAACAGAGGCTCCGCACCTTGCACGATCAAATCGTTCACGCACATTGCAACGAGGTCGACACCAACACCATCGTGCTGGTGGGTTTCGATTGCCAATTTGAGCTTGGTCCCGACGCCGTCGTTCGCGGCCACCAGCAGCGGGTCGCGATAGCCTGCGGCTTTCAGGTCGAAGAAGCCTCCGAATCCGCCGAGTTCCGCATTCGCTCCCGGCCGCGCGGTCGACCGGGCGAGCGGGCCGAGGATCTTAACCAGCGCATTGCCGGCATCGATCGATACTCCGGCATCGGCGTAGGTGAGGGGCTTGTGGCTCATTCGTCGCGGGCACTAGAGACAAGCCGCTTGGATTTCCACGCCGTTGTCGTCAAAAGACGCGACGAATGCTGCGCCGCCGCCTTTTGATCCCGGTCCTGACCCTTGCCGCCGCCCTCGGGATCGGTGCTGCCGTTTACGCGCAGCTGGAAAGCACGGACCGGGGAATCCTTCCACTGGATACCTCGAACACGCTGGAAAGCGGCGGAATCCATGTCGATGTCGGCGGCCCCGACGCGATGAGCGCGCGATTTGCCGGATGGCGAATGGCGCAGCGAGCCGGGTTCCGAGCGCTATGGGCCAAGATCCACAACGCACCCGCGAACCAGGCGCCGGGCGTTCCTGACGGAACGCTCGACCAGATCGTCGCCTCGATCAACGTCGATCGAGAGGAAATCGGTCCTAATCGCTACATCGCTGACCTGAGAGTCGAGTTCGATCGCGGAAGAGCTGCTCCCTTCCTCGGAACGGAGGGTAGCCAGATCACCGACCATTCGGTCCCGATGCTTCTCATACCGATCACTGTCACTGGAGGCGTCGAAACGAGCGTCGAGCTGCGCAATGCCTGGCAGCGCGCATGGGCGCAGTTTCACACGGCCCAAAGCCCGATCGCTTACGTGCGCGTTAGCGGCATGGGTTCGGACCCGTTGCTCGTGAATGCGGCGCAGGCCGGGCGGCCCGGGCGGGGATGGTGGCGCGCCCTTCTCGACATGTACGGGCGCAGGACGTCTTAGTCGCCGAAGTGCAGTTACAGCACGCCTATCCCGGTGGACCGGCACGAGGGCGGTTCATCGCACGGCACGGGCCAGACAATGAGGTCATCGGCGCCTTCACTCTGTCGGCGCCCAACAGCGAGGGCATTCCGGCGATGATGGCGCAGGGTGCGCAGCAGATCGACGCACTTTTCGCAACTGCGCTCGCAAACGGGCAGCTTTCACGCGATTCGTCGCTCAATACCCCGGCGCCGCCGGTGCAGGAGGCTCCCGTTCAGGCGCCACCGAAACAGGTCAATCTGGTGAATGCGTATCAGGTCCAGGTGACCGGTCATGACGTCGTCATCTACAATTTCGCAATGGCGCATCTGCGGACGCTTTCGGGCGTCGCCTCAGCGACCCCGCAGCAAATCAATCCGGGAGGCACAAGCTACATCCTCGTCGCCTATCACGGTACCATAGGCCAGCTTGCAGCAGCACTCAGCGCTCGCGGTTGGATCGCAGAGCCCGCCGGTACGGTGGTGCGTATTCACTCGCCGACAGACAAGCCCCCGTCACTTCCAGCGTCGACGCCGCCCCCAGCACCGCCAACGCCGGCGCCGACACCGGCGGCGGCGGCGGCGGCGGCTCAAAATACCGGCGAGTCACAGTGAACGAACCTCCCGACCAGATCGCGCTTCCTCTCGACTGGCCGCAAACTGAAGGAAATCCCCGGTTCATCGTCTCCGACGCCAATCGCGAAGCATTCGACCATTTCCGTAAGTTCAGCATGTGGCCGGTCAAGGCGACGATCCTGACAGGCCCGCGGCGCTCGGGACGCACATTGCTGGCGCGCAGCTTTGTCGAACCCTCTGGCGGGCGCTTGCTCGACGAGGCGGATCAGCGCGACGAGGAAGAGCTTTTCCACGCCTGGAACCAGGCGCAGGACACGGGACGGCCGCTCGTCATGATCTCAGATGAGGTCCCCCCAGCCTGGTCGCCCGAATTGCCCGACCTTAGGACTCGTCTGGCGATCACCCCGGTGGTGCGAATAGGCCATCCGGACGATCTGCTTTTTGCCTCCCTTATCCAGCTTCATTTCGCGGATCGCGGACTCCACGTTCCCTCTGATGCCCTAAGCTTCATGTCCAAGAGGTTGCACCGCGACTATTGGACGATCGAGCGGGCCGTCGAGGCTGTGGACCGTTTCGCGATCGCTGAACGAGCGCGTTTGTCGCTTCCGACGATCCGGCGCGCACTGGCCCAATCGCAGATGATCGGGGAAGCCGCCTAGCGGCCTAGCCGCAGCGGATCTTTGTGATCCTTCCGGCCGGATCGAGCCAGGCCGTCACCCTGTCGGAGCGATAGTCCATCGTGAGCATGACCCCGGGCGGCGCCCAGCGGAGAACGGCAGCATTGGAGACGGTCTTGATCTGCTTCTCAACTGCGTCGGATCGAGTTCGTCCAACGAACTGATCGGTGCCTTCCGCTTTGCATTCATGACCGGGCGTTTCGCCATGAACGACGGGCTTGGCCGGAGCGGTTGAGCAGGCCCAGAGCAAGGCTGAAACGAGAACCGATCCTTTATGCATCGACAGTCTCTTCGTCCCGAACCCGGCTCATTTTGAGCTTTCCCTCTTCGATCGCAAAGGCAAGGCGGCCCTCGACCAGGTCGAGCGCATCTCTGCCGAATTGCTCGTAGCGCCAGCCGCTGAGGATATTGAGGTTCTTGCGGACGCCCGCCGCCAGCGCTTCGAGGTCATCGGACCTGGCGATGAGCCGGGCAGCGACACCCGAATCCTTTGCCCGGATCTTGAGCAGGAGCTTCAACAGGTCGCTGACGAGCGCTGCGTCCTTGGTGAGGCCCGGGCGTCTGGGTTCGCGGTCCGGCATGTCGCCTTGGTCCAACGTTTGGCACCCGAAGGGCGGCCATGAGGCGGCTCGCCAATGTCATTGGTCCTCCACCCGGCCGAAAGCCCGCGAACGCGTCGAGGTCTTCCTGCGTCGCGGGAGGGTGGAGAACGATCTCGTTCGAGCGTATCGTCCTTGATGATCCTGCCGCGCGGCAGGTTTTTCGAGCGCGCTTCCGTCTCGCGCCAAGCAGCGAGCATTCTTGAGGCGACCGAGCACGGCCGGGTTGCGACTCGGGGAGCTTCAGGCGCTTCCACGCATCTTCCGGCGGGAAGGCGAAGCCGATGGATCGGCAAGACGCTCCATCTCCTCGTCGAGCCGCACCGCGCCCGGTCTTTTTCAGCTTTTCGACCATCCGCGGAAAAACGGTTGCCAAGTGGGTGACGTCGGCGATCGCATAATCGATCTGCCTCTTGTCGAGAGGGCGGCGGCTCCAGTCGGTAAAACGCGCGCCCTTGTCGAGGCTGTGGCCGAGCAGGCTCTCGATGAGGTTTGAATATCCGATCTGCTCACCGTGCCCGAGGGCCATTGCTGCGATCTGCGTGTCAAACAGCGGGTGGGGAACCTTGCCGCTGAGATTGTGAATGATCTCGAGGTCCTGTCCGCCAGCGTGGAAAACCTTGAGAACCTCCTCGTCGTTCACGAACAAATCGAGCAGCGGCTTGAGATCGATGCCCTCGGCCTTCGGGTCGATGGCAGCCGCTTCATCGCAACTTGCGACCTGGATCAGGCAAAGGTCCGGCCAGTATGTGTTCTCGCGCATGAACTCGGTGTCCACGGCGACGAACGGCTGGCCCGAGAGTTGCTCGACGAGGGCCTTGAGGTCTTCGGACTTTGAAATCAGGGGATGGATACGCATGAGTTAGGCGCTTTAGCTCCGGCCTCGCGGGTTGACAAAAATGTTTCCGGCCCTGAAGCGCGGCGCGCATTTTCTCCACAATTTTTCGTTTGAGCAGAGCCGACTTCATCATGCACGCCTATCGTACACATACCTGCAACCAATCTGCGCCTCAGCAATGTCGGCGAAACGGTCCGCCTGTCGGGATGGGTTCATCGAAAGCGCGACCACGGTCATCTTCTGTTCGTTGATCTTCGCGACCATTACGGAATCACGCAATTGTCGCCGACACCGATCGGCGGCGTTCAAGACGCTGACCGGACCGCGTGGGAATTGGTGGTGACTGTTGATGGACTTGTCGTCGGTGCGTTCGAAGGAGAGACGGTGAACACCAGCCTTGCCACCGGCGAGATTGAGGTCTCGGCGAGCGAGGTAATTGTCGGAGTCGACGGCGTCCGAGCTGCCGATGCCGGTCTTCGGCGAGCAGGAGAATCCCGAGGAAATCCGACTAAGTATCGCTATCCTCGATCTGCGCCGCGAACAGGTTCATGCAAACATCATGCTTCGCCCGGCTGTGATCGCCTCGATCCGCCAGCGGATGATCGGGCAGGGCTTCATCGAATTCCAAACTCCGATCTTGACCGCGGCAAGCTCGCCCGAGGGCGCGCGCGACTATCTGGTTCCGAGCCGAGTCCATCCTGGCAAATTCTATGCGCTCCCGCAGGCGCCGCAGATATTCAAGCAACTGATCATGGTCGCCGGCTTCGACCGCTATTTCCAGATCGCGCCCTGCTTTCGCGACGAAGATGCGCGCGCCGATCGCAGCCCGGCGAGTTCTACCAGCTCGATTTCGAAATGAGTTTCGTCACACAGGACGATGTTTTTGCAGCGATCGAGCCGGTGTTGTCGGGCGTTTTCGAGGAATTCGCGAACGGACGGACGGTTACTCCAGCCGGCGAATATCCTCGCATTCCGTATAAAGAAGCGCTTCTAAAACTACGGAAGTGACAAGCCGGACCTGCGCAATCCGTTGCTGATCACCGACGTTTCTGAGCATTTCAGGGGCTCGGGCTTCGGACTCTTTGCAGGCCTGGTGGAGAAAGGCTCGCTCGTCCGCGCCGTCCCGGCGCCGGCCACGGCCGAAAAGAGCCGCAAATTCTTCGACGACATGAACGAATGGGCGCGGAGCGAGGGTTTCCCCGGCCTTGGCTATGCAACTCGAAAGGGCGGCGAGTGGGGCGGCCCGATCGCCAAGAATCATCGGCGAAGACGGCATGGCCCGGATTGCAGAAGCGATGGAGCTTGGACCTGACGATGGCATTTTCTTCGCCGCCGGCAACGAAGAGGACGCGGTCAAGCTCGCCGGTCTCGCTCGAACGCGGGTCGCCGAGCAGCTCGATCTCCTCGAAAAGGGCGCCTTCCGATTCTGCTGGATCGTCGACTTTCCGATGTACGAGTTCAACGAGGAGCAGGGGAAGATCGACTTCTCTCACAATCCCTTCTCGATGCCGCAGGGCGGGATGGAGGCTCTCGAAAACAAGGATCCTTCCGACATCCTCGCCTGGCAGTATGACATCGTCTGCAACGGCGTTGAGCTGAGCTCGGGTGCGATCCGGAACCATCGCCCAGATATCATGTACAAGGCATTCGAGATCGCCGGCTACACCCGCGAAGAGGTCGACACGAACTTCTCGGGGATGATCAATGCGTTCAAGTTTGGAGCGCCGCCGCACGGTGGATCGGCGCCGGGGATCGATCGCATTGTCATGCTTTTGGCCGACGAGCCGAATATCCGGGAGGTGATCCTTTTTCCGATGAATCAGAAGGCGGAGGACTTGATGATGAACGCGCCTTCAGTGGTGACCTCGAAGCAGTTGAAAGAGCTCAGCATCCGGATCGTTGGCGATGCCTCGCGGGAAGCGGCGAAAGTCGACCCCGCGCGGGTCGTCACTCAGGAATGATCACCGCTAGTCCGGATAGCGAATGGCGATGACCTCGTAGCTTTTCTCGCCGGACGGGAGCCGAACGATCCGTTCGTCGCCGACTTTCGCTCCGATCAAGGCACGTGCGATGGGCGCGCTCCAGCCGATGCGCCCCTCCGCTGCATCGGACTCATCGTCACCGACGATGGCTAGCAGGCGACGCTGATCGTCTTCGTCGGCGAGCTCGACGATCGCTCCAAACCGAACCTGCTCGCGCGACGGCTGCCTCGCGGGGTCCACGACTTTGGCAAGTTTCATGACGCGCGACAGATGCATCAGCCTTCGATCGATCTCGCGAAGGCGTTTGCGGCCGTAAATATAGTCGCCGTTTTCAGAGCGATCGCCGTTTGCTGCGGCCCAGGCAATCGTCTCTAGGAGCTTCGGCCGCTCAACTCCGAACAGCTCGTCATATTCCGCACGAATCCGGGCAAATCCCGTCGGAGTGATGTATCGATCGGTCACGCAACCCGATTATCAGCCGGGGCGGCTCTTCCCAAGATAGCGCGAGACGTGGAGCGCTGTGCGCTCTTGCTGCGCCGAACGTAGCAAATCGTAAACGACGCTGTTCTCGATCACGCGCTGCACATAGCCTCGCGTCTCGTCGAACGGGATCGCCTCGATCCAGCCGACCACGTCCACCTGCCCGCGCGGATCGCCATAGCGGTCGACCCACTTGCTGGCGTTTCCTGACCCCGCATTGTAACTCGCGATCGCGAGCGGAACGTTGCCGTTCCAGATATCGAGCATGTGCTGGAAGTAAGCCGAGCCAATCGAGACATTATAATTCGGGTCGGTCAGCAGCCGGTAGCTATCGTAGCCGATGCCCATCTTCCGTGCCTGGTCGCGCGCCGTTCCCGGCATCAGCTGCATCATCCCGCGGGCGCCGGCATGGCTAATGGCATAGGGATCGAAGGAGCTTTCCTGACGGCTGATGCCGTTGGCGAGCGACCATAAGCTACTCGAAACCGAAGCCGAAACGTAGGGAAAAGCCTGCCTTACGTAGAAGCTGTCGCCTTTGATCCTCGCCATGCGCGCGATCCAGACCGGCAGGTCCTGGCGTCCAATCTGCTGCCCCAATTCGAGAGCAAGGTTGCGCTCGACGTTGGTATTGAGCGATCTTGCGAGTGCCTGGACGAACAGCGGCTCATCGCCCGAGAGATTTTGCTGGCGAACGAGGCGCAGAGCCTGAACGAGCCTGCGATTGTTGAACGCGGCGCGCTCGACTGACGTCGTTGTATATTGCGGCATCGCTGCGACCGGCGCCGGGACGGCGCGGCCAAGCCGCTCGAGCGCGAGCTGGCCGTAGAACAGGTCGGGATAAGCTGCGGCGCTTTCAAAATAGCTGTTTGCAGTCTGGAATTGGCCCGCTGCAGTTGCCGCTCGCCCTGCCCAATAATCTCCTTTGCTTCGCACCTGCAGCGAGCGACCAGCGCTGCTGTAACGGTAGAACATCGCAATTGCGCTCGACGGTGCCTGCATCCGGTCGAGCGCGGCCCTTCCGCCGAGCCATGCAAGATCGGTATATTTATCGCGAATGCCGAGCGGCTGGTCGGCAACGACGGCACCCGCGGGAAGCACATCGTCGATCTGGCGAGTGATATCATATGCCGTCTGCCAGCGCCGCGAATTCGTCGCATCGCCAGCAAGCAGCAACAGCATGTCGTAAAAGCGCTCCGGGTCCGAAGGCTTGTAGGTGAAGTGATGAGTTCGAGCGGCGAGGTCTTGCGCCGGCTCGTCGTAACCATGGTCGCGAAGGTAGCGGGCGCGATCCATCAGCAATCCGGCATCGCTGGTCACACTGGCCATCAACGGGCGGTATTGGCTCTCCGCGTCGGAAGTTCCCTGCTGCATCGCGATGCGCGCTGCAAAGGCGGCCTGTCGGCTCGGACTGGCGTAGGAAAGGAAACGCGCTGCATGTTCCGGCGCCTTGTCGAAGAGGAGGGCATCTATGCGGCGGTCGTGGTCGGCGCGAGTGAAGCTGGCGCCATAACGCGACCAGAGCGCCTGCTCGTCACTGTCTGGGAGGTCCGATGAACCCCATGCGTCGCGGGCAGCAGTGAGCGCCTCGTCTGCTCTTCCGCTTTGCGAATAGGCGTCGGCCAGCCGAGCCCAGCCGTTTCCGGTTCGCGGCTTTTCCCGAGCGAAGAAGGCAATCACGCTGGCCGCATTTTCGCCGGGACGCATCGCCTTTTCGGCCCAGTCGCGCATCCTTGGCGAGTCGGGCCAGTCGGGGTTGGCAATCAGGAACGAAGCATATTCAGCAAAGCTATAGCCGCTGCTCTGCCTCAGTCGCCGCCACTGATCGAGCGAATAAGCGACACTCGGCGCGGAGCGGGTCGCGGTGGAGTAAATTGTAGGCGCAGCATATTGCGCCGAACCCGACGGTGCAGTGGCCAGCACAACTGGCAGCAATGCAGCGATACGCCACATGCTGGACATTTTGCAGTCGCGCTCCTTATCAGCCAGTGAACACGGCCGATCTGTCCACAGAAAACTGTCTATCCGGAAGGTAAGTTCATGTTTTTCGGCTCAATCCCGGCGCTCGTGACCCCAATTTCAGGGGGCCGTGTCGCCGAGGACACATTCCGTGAACTCGTCGATTGGCAGATTGCGGAAGGCTCGAATGGGCTGGTCCCGTGCGGGACCACAGGAGAGGTCGCGACGCTGACTGGCGAGGAGCATCGTCACCTCGTCGCGATGGCAGTCGAAGCGGCAAAGGGCAGGGTCCCAGTCATCGCGGGTTGCGGCACCTATTCGACCGCCGCGTCCATTGAACGGACCCATGCGGCTGCCGATGCCGGGGCCGACGCAGTTCTGGTTGTAGTTCCATATTACAACAAGCCGAGCCAGGCCGGCCTTGCAGCGCATTTCACTGCTATTGCCAACTCCTCGCCACTGCCGATCGTCGTCTACAATGTTCCCTCGAGGACGGTCACGGACATTTCGGTCGATACGCTGGCCGCGATTGCCAGACATCCGAAGATTGCAGCGATCAAAGACGCGACCGGAAATCTTGCGCGCGTTTCTGCGCAGCGCCTCGCGTGCGGCGCGGATTTTTGTCAGCTCTCCGGCAATGACGACATGGCGCTCGGCTTCAACGCGATGGGCGGAGTGGGCTGCATTTCCGTGACCGCGAATGTCGCGCCGCGGCTTTGCGCCGAATTCCAGAAGGCGATGCGTGAGGGTCGCTGGGATGAAGCCTTGAAACTCCAGGACCGGCTCTACCCGCTGCACTCGGCGTTGTTTACCGACGCATCGCCGGCGCCGACCAAATATGCGCTCAGTCGGATCAGGAACAACTTCCCGAACGAGCTGCGCTTACCTCTCGTGCAGGCCTCCGACGCCTCAAAAAAGGCCGTAGATGATGCATTGCAGCACGCAGGCCTTATCTAAGCCCCATGGCCAAGCCGGCGCCCCAGCCATTCGACAAGCAGAAGGTTGTCGCCGAGAACCGGCGGGCGCGCTTCGACTATTTCGTTGAGGATCGGTTCGAGGCTGGAATCCAGCTCGCCGGCACCGAAGTGAAATCGCTCCGCGGCGGCGAAGGTTCGATTGCTGAAAGCTATGCCACGGTTGAAGGCGACGAGGTATGGCTGATCAACAGTCACATCCCCGAGTACAGCCACGGGAACCGCTTGAACCATGAGCCACGGCGGCAGCGCAAGCTCTTGCTCAAGAGCCGTGAAATCTCCAGGCTCCAGGGCGCGGTGACTCGACAGGGGCTGACGCTTGTCCCGCTTTCGATATATTTCAACGGGAACGGGCGGGCGAAGGTCGAATTGGCGCTCGCTCGGGGCAAGAAAATGCACGACAAGCGCGAAACCATGAAGGAACGCGACTGGAAGCGAGAGCAGCAACGGCTGCTTCGCCATGGCTGAAACACCGTCCAGCTCCGGACGCATGCGCTGGCTGACGCGTCACATACCCACGCGCGAAACGATCCACGAGCATCGGCTGCTGCGGCCGTTCGCCCCACACCTTACGCATCCATCGCTGTGGCGGATGACCCGGCGATCGGTCCCCCGCGGAGTAGCGCTGGGGTTGTTCGTCGGCGTGATCATCCCCTTCATGCACACGTTCATCGCCGCGCTACTGGCCATCCCGACCCGTGCCAACGTCGCCGTTGCTGCCGCTTTCACACTCCTCGTCAATCCGCTGACGATCCCGCCGATGTATTATGCGGCCTATCGCATCGGTCGATGGGAGCTGCGTTACGACGCCACCTTCGTGAACCCTGCCGCCGCGGCTCGTATTTCCGGCGAGCTCAGCCGGCTGTTGTTCTGGATTCACCACGCTTCTCGACCAATTGCGATGGGCATCCTCACCATTGCGGCCGTCTCGGCGGCTGTCGGATATCTTCTCGCAACCCTGGTTTGGAGCTTCTGGCTGCGAAGCCGCTGGCAGCAGCGACGACAGGCCCGGAAGAGCTCCTGAGTTCGCGCGCTGTCAGCAACGGATAGGAGTTGCGGTGTCCGATGACAGGCTTCCTGCCTTCGCTCCTCGCCCCATCGTGACTGCCGGAAGCTCGACCCCAGGCGCCGCCTCATCGCCGCTTCGGCCAGTTGCCGGGCCGGGGCCCGGGTTAGGGATTATGCACCCTTCGAGCGAAGATCGCGTCCGCATCTGGAAGCTTGGCGCGCATCTGGTAGCATGGGCTGACAAAGACCATGCTTTACCAGGAGCTGCCGCAGATCAAATCCACGCCCCTAGACGGATGGGAGAGGTGGGTTGCGCCCGCGTTGATCGTCGCGGCGGCGGCCACGCTTGCCGGACTATTGCTGGTGGCTGCACGACCCGCGATTGCCACCATCATATTCTTCGCTGGCAGCGCCGTTGCAACATTCGCTTATCTGAAAGCGCCTGCACCCGGACTCGACGGCGAAGTGCTTCGCACCGAACCGGATTATACGCTTGTCGGGTCCGCGCTCGGTTTGAGCAGCGACCCGGTCGCCCTGACCACGGGCGAGGGCTCATTGCTTATCGTGAACGCCGCTTACCGCGAGCGTTTCGGGGGTGCTCCTCCGCCGCTTGGAGTCGCTGCGTCGGACGAAGCCCGGCAGGGGCTGAAGCTCGCTCAGACCATGGCCTGGCGCGATGGTGCGGGATGCGTCGCGGCGATCGAGACTAACTCGGGAACAATGCCCGTCGAAGTCGAACGCGTCGGCGCCCACAGCGACCTGCTTGCTTGGCGGTTCATAAAATCCGCTGCACCCGATCCGATCAGTGTCGCCACGAACCGCTTGCAAGGCCGCTCTGGAGAGCTGCTGAGCCAAGCCGGGCTGCTCGCGGCTTTCGTCGATCCTCAAGGAAAAGTGATCGCTCACAACCGCTTGTTCGAGGAGCGCGCTCTCAGCCGAAATTCGAGGGACGAGATGCCGCGGCTCGAAGAGCTGGTTTCAGAAACGGACGGCGGCCACTTCCGCCTGACCGCTGAAGGCGAGGGCGGGCGCCCGTTGCGCGCGGTGCTCGTTCCGCTCGACCCACCCGCAGCTGCCGATTACGGCAATTTCTATCTGTTCGACAGTCCCGACACGCTTCCAACATCGAGCTCGTCGCACCTCCAGTCATTGCTCGACATGCTTCCCATCGGGCTCGCTCTGGTGGACGGCGACGGCCGCTTCCTGACCATGAACCAGGCCTTCTGTCACGCCGCCGGGATCGCCGGTTCGAAAATGCCGTCCTATCCCGGCGATCTCGTCGTCAAGGAAGACAAAGCCGCGGTCGCCGATGCAGTCCGAAGGAATGCCCGGGGCCCCGCGATGTCCGGCGATATCGCCGTGCGGCTCGTCCAGCTGCCGGCCGAACCGGTGGCGCTGACGATCGCGGGCCTCCGTGGGCTTGGCGATGCAGCGGTCCTCCTTCTTCTCAAGGACAATAGCGAGGAGGCCAAGCTCAAACGGCAGGTCGCGCAGGCGACGAAGATGCAGGTCGTCGGCCAGCTTGCCGGCGGCGTCGCCCACGACTTCAACAACATCCTCACCGCGATCATCGGGCATAGCGACCTGATGCTGATGCGGCACACGCCGGGCGACATCGATTATGACGACATCCAACAGATCAAGTCGAACTCGAACCGCGCAGCGGGCCTTACTCGACAGCTTCTTGCCTTCTCGAGACAACAAACCCTGCGCCCGCAGGTGCTCCAGCTTCCCGATGTGGTGTCGGAGGTGTCCCATTTGCTGAAGCGCCTGCTCGGCGAGACGGTCGTGCTGGTTGTAAAGCACGGCCGCAACCTCGGACCGATCCGTGCAGATCCCGGCCAGCTGGAGCAGGTCATCATCAACCTCGCGGTGAATGCGCGCGACGCGATGGTCCCCAAAGGTGGAGCGCTGACGATCCAGACCTACTCGGTGAAATCGAACCAGGTCGCTGAGCTCGGGTCCGACATTCTCCCGATCGCTGACTATAGCGCATTGTCGGTCACCGACACCGGAACCGGGATTCCGGCTAATGTGCTCGGGAAGATATTCGAGCCGTTCTTCACGACGAAAGAGGTCGGCAAGGGCACCGGCCTTGGGCTTTCGACTGTCTACGGCATCGTCAAGCAGTCAGGCGGATTCATCTTCGCGGAATCGAAAGTCGGCGAGGGAACGAGGTTCGTCATTTACCTTCCGGTCCACTATGTTGAGGAAACCGCGCGGCCTCGAAATGCCGGCAAGGCGAAGAAGGATGAATTGTGGGGCAGCGGGACAGTCTTGCTCGTCGAGGACGAACCGATGGTTCGAAGCGTCGCCGAACGGGCGCTGACGCGCCACGGCTACAAGGTCATGACCGCCGACAATGGCGAAGCGGCGCTGGACATCGTCAATCGCGGAGACACGATCGATCTTCTGATCAGCGACGTCGTCATGCCCGGGATGGACGGACCGACAATGGTTCGCGAAGCTCGCAAGACGCGCCCCCACCTAAAGATCCTGTTCATGTCGGGCTATGCAGAGGAGCAGCTCAGAAAATCGATCGACATCGAAAATGTGAACTTCCTTCCCAAGCCATTCTCGGTGACGGAACTTGCGGAAGCTGCGCGTCGAACGGTGGGGACAAAATAAGGTCTTTGACCTTTCACACTCCCAATTTATGCGATGGGAAATATGGCTGACGCGCGTTCCATACTGATTGTCGAAGACGAGCCTCTCATCGCAATGATGTTGGAGGATTTTCTCAATTCGCTCGGCCATACCGTTCGCGGGACCTGCGAAACCGTCGAGTGCGCGCTCGAGGAGGTTGAGAAGGGCGGCTTTGACCTTGCGATCCTGGACGTGAACCTCAAAGGCGAGAACGTCTGGCCGGTGGCCACGAGGCTTCGCGAGAAGAAGGTTCCCTTCGTGATCGCGACTGGCGGCCACGTGGATCCGCCACCGCCCGAGTTCAACGACGCGCCGGTTATTGAAAAGCCTTACACGGTCGACCGGGTTACGCCGGCGATCGAGGCTGCGATCGCGCAATAGGTCGCGCCGGCGAGGCGCGGCTGATCCCCAATGTTCGAATTCCAGTCACATCTGATCTTTCCGACGCACGCTGTTGCGCCTGCCGGGCGATGGCCTGAGGGAGCCAAGCGGATGGCGCTGAAAACGCCGGACGGGATCGACCTTGCCGGTATCCGAATCCCTGCCGAAGAGCCGAGCAAGACGCCGACGCTGATCCTCGGCTTTGGCGGCAATGCCTGGAATGCCCAGGACGTCGCCGAATATCTCCACGAGCTATTCCCCGACGAGGAGGTCGTTTCATTCCACTATCGGGGTTACGCGCCGTCGAAAGGCTCGCCGTCAGCGCAAGCGCTCATCACCGACGCTCCGCTCGTCTACGACGCGGCTGTCGAAACGGTGAAACCGAAGCGCATCGTCGCGGTCGGATTCAGTATCGGGAGCGGGATCGCTGCAACGCTTTCAAAAAGCCGAAGGGTCGATGCGCTGATCCTGGTAACGCCGTTCAACTCGTTGAAGGCGGTCGCCCAGTCCATGTATCCCTGGCTTCCGATCGGCCCATTTTTCGACCATGAAATCGACGCCGCTTCAGCACTTGAGGAGGCGGACGTGCCGGTCGCGATCATCGCCGCGGGGCGCGACGAAATCGTTCCGACGCCGCGGACCGACGGGCTCCGGAAACGGGTCTCGAACCTGGTTTTCGACCGGACAATTGCACGCGCGGGTCACAACGATATTTATGCCCGCTCGGACTTTCAGGAGGCCATGCGGGCGGCATTGCGGGCAAGATAGGGTAAGCGCGTGGCCTCTTGCCTGATGTCTTCACTCCATCCATATTCCTGAAATAAAACGGCAATCGGGCTGGGCGGCAACATTAACGAACCGGCAGAGTTGATTGTGTCATAAAGCGGGCTAGCATGCCCACTAGAGGACGGTCGTTCGCGGCCGATACGCAAGGACTGGAATGACCAAGCTTTCAGGCGGGGATAGCAAGAGCACACTTTACTGCTCGTTTTGCGGGAAATCGCAGCACGAGGTCAGGAAGCTGATTGCGGGGCCGACGGTATTCATCTGCGACGAATGCGTCGAACTCTGCAACGACATCATTCGCGAGGAGTCGAAGTCCGCTCTCGTCAAAACGCGGGACGGGGTTCCGACGCCCTTGGAAATCTGCAAGGTTCTCGACGATTATGTGATCGGGCAGAACCGCGCCAAGCGAGTGCTTTCGGTTGCAGTCCATAACCATTACAAGCGCCTTTCGCACGGCTCGAAGGCCGGCAACGACGTCGAGCTTGCCAAGTCGAACATCCTTCTGATCGGTCCGACTGGCTGCGGCAAGACGCTCCTGGCGCAGACGCTCGCACGAATCCTCGACGTGCCCTTCACGATGGCAGATGCGACGACGCTCACCGAGGCCGGTTACGTCGGCGAAGACGTCGAGAACATCATTCTGAAGCTCCTCCAGGCGTCCGACTATAATGTCGAAAAGGCTCAGCGAGGGATCGTTTACATCGACGAGATCGACAAGATCAGCCGTAAATCCGACAATCCCTCGATCACTCGCGACGTGTCGGGCGAGGGCGTCCAGCAGGCGCTTCTGAAGCTCATGGAAGGAACGACCGCGAGCGTTCCACCGCAGGGCGGGCGCAAGCATCCGCAGCAGGAATTCCTGCAAGTCGACACGACCAACATCCTGTTCATCTGCGGCGGTGCCTTTGCGGGCCTTGAGAAGATCATCTCCGATCGCATGCAGGGCAAGTCGATGGGCTTCGGCGCCCATGTCGCTGCGCCCGACGAACGCAAGACCGGCGAAGTGCTCAAACATTGTGAGCCCGAGGACCTGCTGAAATTCGGCCTCATTCCCGAATTCGTCGGACGACTGCCGGTGATCGCGACACTGCTCGACCTTGATGAGGCGGCGCTGGTCAAGATCCTCGTCGAGCCGAAGAACGCCCTCGTCAAACAATATGCCAAATTGTTCGACATGGAGGACGTCCAGCTCGAGTTCACCGAGGACGCGCTCCATTCGATCGCGGTCAAGGCGATCGATCGAAAGACGGGCGCGCGCGGATTGCGGTCGATCCTCGAAGGCATATTGCTCGACACCATGTTCGACCTGCCCTCGATGGATGGTGTCGATGAGGTCCATGTCGACGGCGACGTCGTCGAAGGTCGCAAGGATCCGGTCCGTGTCTATGCTTCCAAGGACAAGGCCGGCGACGCCGCTTAGGGTTCGAGCTCAGCCAATGAAGGGAATGAACGCAGGCACCTCGCGCACGTAGCGCGCGTGGTTCTCGCCGAACTTTGCCCGGAGCAGCTTTTCCTCGATGCGGATGCGGATGATCGCCCCCACAAGGTAGAAGGGCACTGCGACCAGCAACTGGCCAAAATGGCCGAACGCGATCCCGAAGCACAGTAAATAGAGGAAGAGCGCCAGGTAGATCGGGTGGCGCACGACCGCGAACGGCCCGCTTCGAACCAGCTGGTGGTCCGACCGAGTTCGGGCAACAACGCTCCAATTTTTCCCCATCGCCCGCGTCGCCGCGATGAAGATGGCGATTGCGGATCCCCCGAGAAGGGCAACGAGCGTCGAGCAGATCAATGAAGAGGGGGCTGACCAAGGAAGCGCGAAATGGATCGGTCCAAAGCCGGTAGCGCCAAAGCCGATCGCCTGGAACGCTATACCCAAGGTCGATAGCCGGCTCCGCTTCACGGCCTTGGCGCCGTCGCTGCTCCTTGCAAATGCCCGAACCAGCGCGAAACCCCCGATCGCCACAACCGGCCAGAAGAGGCAGAACTGAAGCAGGCTGACCGGATACAGGGGGAACATGGCAAGAACATAGATCCCGGGATCTGGACGGTCAATTTGACCGCCAACTACTCCCCGTGAACTGCGGCAAGAAGCTGCGGCCCGTAACGTTCGATGAGACGCGCATCGCGGCCGTAATGGTCTTCCAGAAACTGGATACCGTCGGCGGTCGGCTGGACCGTCAGATAGGTCATGTAAACAGGAATCGGCGCCGGGAGGTCGACGTGCTCCTCGACCTTCGGATCCTTGCCGTGCGGAACAGTGCCGACGAACAGGAATTTCGCAAGCCGCTTGTAATCCTCGAGCCGGACGCAGCCGTTACTGATCCACAACTCATTTTTGGTGAAATGATCTTTCTCAGGAGAATCATGGAGATAGATGCCGAAGTAGTTAGGCAGCATGAACTTCATCATGCCCATGGAATTGGCAGGGCTGGGGAGCCGGCGGAGCCGAACCTCCTGCGTGCCGGCAACAACGGCGTTCCAGTCGACGTCGTGGGGGTCAAGGACGTTGGCAGCTTCTGAATAACCGGTCATCACCTGATATTCGCGATCGGTCAGATAACTGACGCCCTGTGCGACAATGCGCGGGCCGATGAGGTTCTTCACAAGATCAGGCGGCACGTTCCAATAGGGGTTCACGTCCGCATATTTGATGTAGGCGGCCATCATCGGTGTTGGACTTTCAGCCTTGCCGACGACGACCTTCATCTCGTCAACCTTCTGGCCGTTCAGCCACATCGACAAGCGCGCGTCGCCCGCGTCGACGATTACATATTTCGGCTGTTCTTCCGGAGCGGGGAGACGCTTTGCCCGCTCCATGTTGATGATGATCAGCTGCTCGTAATAATCGGCGCCGCGGTTGAGCGCCTGGATCGTTCCGGCTCCAGCGATGCCATCATCCTTCAGGCCGTGAATCGCCTGGAATGCCTTGACCTTGGCCGCCACAGCGGAATCGTAATTGTCACCTTCAGAAAGACCGAGACGGGCTCGGAGCATGGCGATTCGGTCACCGCTTTGTCCTGGCTTGAGCGTCGGTCCGCTAAGAATCTGAATTTGTGGAAGCGTGCCCCAGGTCTGCTCGTATTTTACGAGCCCGCGACGAAGTTCGGTGTAAATCGGATTGACCGAAGTGAAGAGATCGACGGGAGCGGCGCTCCATGCGGCATCGGTAATTCCTGCGAGAAAGCCATTGCGCGCCGTTCGGGGTACCAGTGTCTCGTCAATATAGATCATATCGACGCCCTGCTCGATTGCAGGCGGCAGATCGATCGGCTCGAGCGCAGGCGACCTGCTCGACCGTGCGCTCGGAGTTTGCCGAGGCTGTACCGAGGGCGCCTGCGGCATCGGTCGAGCCATCCAGGGTTCCTCGACCGCGGTGCCCGATTGGGGTGAAGGGGCCGCGGGGGGCAACGGCTGAGGTCGAGGCGCGGACCAATATTGGGCGGAAGCTGCGGCGGAGACCACAAGCGCGCCGAGCGTAAATATGGAATAGCGGAGTTTCACGGTCCCTTAGATAGCGAGCGAAGCTGAACCGATACAGAATCTTCCGCCTCGAGCAGTCGTGAATCACTCACCTTCCAGCGGAAGCCAGGCCTTGATCGGCGATTGGCGAACGAGCTGCTCGGCCGCCCGCTTCAATCTTTTGATCAGTCAGTGAGCGCGCAAGGGGAGTTGATCGGACCAATGTTCCTCGCCTTTGTTGCGTGGGTGGGCGGGGCCGCCCATATGTCCATCCATGAACTCGTTCTCTCCCCATCCTTCCCCTTCGCGACATCGTCGTATTCCCTCAACGGATTGTCCCCCTCTTCGTCGGCCGCGAGAAATCCGTGGCCGCGCTCGAGGCTGCAATGGCCGCCGACAAGGAGCTGTTCCTCGTCGCCCAGCTCGATCCGGGAGAAGACGATCCCGATCGCGATGCGATGTACGATCTCGGCGTGATCGCGACGGCGATGCAGCTTCTGAAGCTTCCCGACGGTACCGTTCGCGTGCTGGTCGAGGGCGTGAAGCGTGCTCGCCTCGTCAATCTTGTCCCGCGCGATGGGTTTATGGCTGCGGAAATCGAGGAGGTCGAAGAGGACGCCCCGGACGGTCCCGAGGCGCAGGCGCTGATGCGTTCAGTCATCGACCAGTTCGAAAATTATGCCAAGCTAAACAAACGACTGCCGCCCGAAACTGGAATCCAGCTTTCGGAGATCGACAATGCCTCGGTGCTGGCGGATGCGGTCGCGTCGAACCTTTCGATCAAGGTCGCCGACAAGCAGGCGCTGCTCGGTGAACTCAACGCTGCGCGCCGGCTCGAAATGGTGTTCGCCTTCATGGAAGGCGAGCTCGGAGTCCTGCAGGTCGAGAAGAAAATCCGCAGCCGAGTGAAGCGGCAGATGGAGAAGACGCAGCGCGAATATTATTTGAACGAGCAGCTGAAGGCGATTCAGCGCGAGCTCGGCAACGAGGGCGAGGAAGGTGGCGACGAGCTTCAGGAACTCGCCGAGAAGATCCGAAAGACGCGACTTTCGAAAGAGGCTCGGGTGCGAGCCAATTCGGAGCTGAAAAAGCTTCGGGCAATGGCGCCGATGTCGGCAGAAGCCACGGTCGCGCGCAACTATCTCGACGTGCTTCTGGGCTTGCCGTGGGGCAAGAAGTCGAAGCTCAAAAAAGATATTGCCGAGGCCCAGGCAGTGCTCGACGAGGATCATTACGGGCTCGAAAAGGTCAAGGAGCGGATCGTCGAATATCTCGCGGTCCAAGCGCGAACGAACAAGCTCAAGGGCCCGATCCTGTGCCTCGTTGGCCCTCCGGGCGTGGGCAAGACTTCGCTCGGCCGCTCGATCGCTCGGGCGACGGGCCGCGAATTCGTTCGCCAGTCGTTAGGCGGCGTCCGCGACGAGGCCGAAATCCGCGGGCACCGACGGACCTACATCGGATCGCTCCCGGGCAAGATCATCTCGAACGTCAAGAAAGCCGGGACGTCCAACCCGCTTTTCCTCCTCGACGAGATCGACAAGCTTGGCCAGGATTTCCGCGGCGACCCGTCCTCGGCACTCCTGGAAGTGCTGGATCCGGAGCAGAATAATAAGTTCCAGGATCATTATCTCGAGCTCGACTACGATCTTTCCGACGTAATGTTCGTCACGACCGCGAATTCGCTCGACATGCCTCAGCCTCTGATGGACCGCATGGAGATCATCAGGCTCGAGGGTTACACCGAGGATGAGAAGGTCGAGATCGCCAAGCGCCATCTTGTCCCCAAGCAGATGGATGCTCATGGCCTCAAATCCGAGGAGCTGAGTTTTTCGGACGACGCGCTTCGGACGATTATCCGCCATTATACCCGCGAGGCGGGCGTCCGAACGCTTGAGCGTGAGCTGGCGAAGGTCGCTCGCAAGTCGCTGCGCCAAATTCTCGAAAACAAGACTGAAAGGGTCGAGTTGACACCCGAGAATGTCGGCGAGTTCCTGGGAGTTCGGAAGTTCCGCTACGGAATGGGCGAGGAAGAGGACCAGATCGGCGCTGTCACTGGGCTCGCCTGGACCGAGGTCGGCGGCGAGCTGCTGACGATCGAAGCCGTCACGGTCCCGGGCAAAGGCCAGATCAAGACCACCGGCAAGCTCGGCGAAGTCATGCAGGAGTCGATCCAGGCTGCGATGAGTTTCGTGAAAGCGCGCGCACCGGCCTATGGCGTCAAGCCGTCAATTTTCGCGCGCAAGGACATCCACGTCCATTTGCCGGAGGGCGCGGTGCCCAAGGACGGTCCATCGGCGGGCATTGGAATGGTCACCGCGATGATATCAACGCTGAGCGGAACTGCGGTTCGGCGCGATGTCGCGATGACCGGCGAGGTGACGCTGCGCGGCCGGGTGCTTCCGATCGGCGGACTGAAGGAAAAGCTGCTCGCGGCGCTCCGCGGCGGCATTCGAACGGTGCTCATTCCGGCAGAGAACGAGAAGGACATCGCCGAGCTTCCGGCAACCGTCAAGGAAGTGCTCGAGATCGTGCCGGTCAGCCACGTCGACGAGGTGCTTGCGCGAGCCTTGGTCGCGCCGCTTCAGCCGATAGAATGGACCGATGCGGATGAACATGCGGCGGAACCTCCGGCACATCCTCCGGTGAGCGAAAGCGGGGCGGCGGTTCGGCACTAGACCACTGGACTCGCAAGCGGAGTCTTGCCTTAAGGGCACGAGCTCGATGCGCGCGAGTTTGTGTGCGGTTAGGAGGCCCGGGGCATGAACAAACAGGAACTCATTGGTCATGTCGCCGATCGCGCCGGTCTCAGCAGGAGCGATTCGTCCCGTGCTGTCGAAACGATGTTGGAAGTCGTCACATTGGCGCTGAAGCGCGGCGACGAAGTGCGTCTTGTCGGTTTCGGGAATTTCTCGGTGACCCGTCGCAAGGCCTCGACTGGCCGCAATCCGCGCACTGGCGAGCCGATGCAGATTGCTGCCAGCTCACAGCCGAAGTTCAGACCGGGCAAGGTTCTCAAAGACGCCGTTCAATGACCGGGCGGCTGGACAGCCGCTTGGTCGCCACTATATCCGCCGCCTTCCACCAAAGCGTGGGCGCGTAGCTCAGCGGTAGAGCACACCCTTCACACGGGTGGGGTCACAGGTTCAATCCCTGTCGCGCCCACCAGTCTTTGCCAATGCGAGGACTGAAGCGATCCCCCCTCAGATCGCAAGATATTCCGGCTGGAAGCTCGCGACGCGGCGCATTTCGGTCCAGTCGGCGAACTCGATCTCGCGCCCCTTGCGACGAATCAGCCCCTGACGTTCCATGTCGGCCAGCACACGATTGACGTTGACCGACGTCTGGCCGGTGATGTCGGCGATCTGCTGCTGCGTAAAGGGGTTGGTCATGTGCGCATTCCTGACATGCATGCGTACTGCAGTTTCGCACAGCAAGTGAGCGACGCGCGCGGTAGAATCGCGTCGGCCGCAATTGACTAGCCACTCGTAGCCGATCGCTTCGTTGCGCTGGATCAGGCGCCAGAAAAATCGCTGCATTTCGGAATGGGCATCGACGATCGGGTCGAAGTCTTCGGACCGTCCAACCATCAATTCGCTGCGCACGATTGCCTGGATCCCGTAATCGGCAGCACCGCCGCGCGGAAGTATGCCTTCGCCCGGGAAGCGAAGCGCGACGATCTGGCGGCGACCGGAAGAATCCGTTTTGAACTTGGACAATATGCCCGAGCGAATGAACATCACCTCGTTGCGGCGCGCGCCTTGCTCGCGAAACGGTCGTCGCGGCTCAACCTGGATCAGCCGATAGGGCATTTCGTCCAAAAGATCGGCGAAATGGGGCTCAAGGCCCGCCGAGATGAGCGTCTCGCGCAGGGATACACCTCGCGTTGCCGACTTCCAACGCCGACTCGCCATCTGGCAATCTCCCCCGAAGCAGGAAAGATGCGCCTGCTTAAAAAGAGGCGCAAGCTATTATACGAACCGTTATAACAAACGCAGTTACCAAAAGTTTGCGATAACCCCCGACGGCGATCCTTGCGTTCGTCGACGGTGCCTCTTAAGTGCCGCCGCGCGGGCGAGGGAGCCTTCCCGATAGCCGTGGCGATCGTAGCTCAGCTGGTTAGAGCATCGGTTTGTGGTACCGAGGGTCGCGGGTTCAAGCCCCGTCGATCGCCCCATTTTCTCGCAACGAAGAGTTAGCTCAAATTCATGACGACGCCCTGGGCCTTGCTTGATTTCGACGAACATGAAGGCATTCACTTCATCACCAATGACGAGTGCGGACTGAGAGCGATCATCGCCGTTCACTCGACCCGACTCGGTCCCGCGGCCGGCGGCTGCCGGTTCTGGCATTATGCCAAGGACAAGGAGGCGCTCGTCGACGCGCTGCGGCTCTCGCGCGGCATGAGCTACAAGAATGCCATGGCGGGCCTTCCGCTCGGTGGCGGCAAGTCGGTCATCCTCGCCAACGAGGAGAGGACCAAGACGCCGGACCAGCTCCACGCCTTTGGCAAGGCCGTCGAGGAGCTCGCCGGACGGTACATCACGGCAGAGGACGTCGGGATCAGCGTTTCCGACATGATCGAGATCGCGCGATCGACCCAATATGTCGCCGGTCTTCCCAATTCACCTGGTGACGTCGGCGGCGATCCGGGTCCTCATACCTCGCTCGGTGTGTTCCTCGGCATCAAGGCGGCCGTCAAATGGGCGCTCGGGAAAGACAGTTTGAAGGGGCTGCACATCGCGCTTCAAGGTGCTGGCAGCGTCGCCACGGGGGTTGCATTACACGCCTGCGCCGAAGGCGCGCGGTTAACAATCACCGACGTAGACGAAGCCAAGGCGAAGAAACTTGCTCAGCGCTCGGGCGGCAAACTGGTCGCCCCAGACGAAATCTTGACGCTCGATGCCGACGTGCTCAGCCCGTGCGCGCTCGGCGCGGTCTTCAACTCGGAATCGATTGCAAAGCTCAAAGCGCCGATCGTTGCCGGTGGCGCTAACAACCAGCTCGCGACCCCCGAAGACGGTCACCGCCTCCACGAGCGCAAGATCCTGTACGCGCCCGACTACGTCATCAATGCCGGCGGAATCATCAACGTCTGCACCGAATATCTTGGCGATGGCGACGCGACCATGGTTCGGCGCCGTATCGAGGGGATCCCGACGCGGCTTGAGCAGATCTGGCGCGAGGGCTCGGAGACAGGCCGCGATCCGGCCACGGTCGCGGATGCTATGGCGCAAAGGCTGATCGGCAGGGCATAAGCCGCCCGTGCACGCGCTCGCCAATCCCGCCCGGTTCCTGCGGATCGCCCGACCGGCAACGACCTGGCTCCTGCTCGTTGGGCTCGTGCTTGCCGTTTTCGGCATGATTGCAGGGCTGACACTTACACCGCCAGACTATCTGCAGGGCGAGACTGTGCGGATCCTGTACATCCACGTGCCCTCGGCCTGGCTTGGCATGGGGGGTTGGGTCGGCATTGCGGCCGCTTCGATTAGTCAGCTGGTTTGGCGTCACCCGCTTGCAGCAGTCACTGGAAGAGGCGTAGCGCCAATAGGTGCGACCTTCGCGGCCAGCTGCCTCATCTCCGGCTCTATCTGGGGGCGGCCGACCTGGGGGACCTGGTGGCAATGGGATGGTCGGTTGACCTCGATGCTCATCCTGTTCTTCCTTTATCTTGGCTATATTGCACTCGCTTCGGCTGAGCGCGAGCGAGGCGGCGAGGGGCGCCTGGCCGCGATCTATGGCCTCGTCGGCGCGATCAATCTGCCGATCATTCATTATTCCGTGCTGTGGTGGCACACGCTCCATCAGGGCCAGAGCATCGGGCTCACCGGCTCGACAATCGATCCCTCGATCCTGTGGCCGCTGCCGCTAACCATGATCGGGTTCACCTGCCTGTTCGGAGCGGCTGCGTTGATGCGGATCCGCGCCGAGCTGGCCGAAGCAAAAGTCGAGGCGCGGATGCGCCGAATGGGGAGAGCATGAGCCCCTGGCTGTTTGTGGCGGCGGCCTATTCGGTCACGACCGGCCTTACCGCCACGCTGCTGGTTTGGGCATTTGCGTCGATGCGGCGAGCCGAAGCTGCGGCCGACGCGCTCAGCCGCAAATGAAACCAAAAAACCAGCAACTCGCGCTGGTGGCCGCGGCGATTGTCGCGGTGCTGGTCGCCGTTCTTCTTGCGATGTGGGGGCTTCGCGACCAGGCGTCCTATTTTTATACGCCCGCCGATATTGCCGAGGGCAAGGCGCATGACGGTGAAGCAATGCGCCTCGGCGGAATGGTCGCTCGCGGATCGATCCAGCGCTTGCCCGACGGCGTGACCATCAGCTTCATCCTCACCGATGGCAGGGCGCAGACGCCCGTCACCTTCCGCGGAATCACACCCGACCTGTTCCGCGAGGGCTCCGGGGCTGTCGCGGAAGGACGGCTTGAGCACGGTGCCTTCCTCGCCGATACGATCCTCGCGAAGCATGATGAGCGCTATATGCCGCCTGAGCTCGGCAACCTGTCGGCGGAGCACAAGGCAGGAAAGACGCTCGAGAAATGATCGCCGAGACCGGCCTTGCCGCGCTGTGGCTCGCCGCGGCCCTGGCGGCCTTGCAGTTCATACTGATGATCCTCGCGCTCCGCGGGGCCTCCGGCATTGGGCGGGCGATGCATTCGATCGCGGTCGTTCAGGGCCTGCTGACCTCCGTCGCGTTCGCGATGCTTCTCATCGTCTTCGCTCGGAGTGACATGTCGGTCGCGCTGGTGTTCGAGAACAGCAACAGCGCCAAGCCCCTCGTCTACAAAATCGCCGGCGCCTGGGGAAACCACGAAGGCTCGATGCTGATGTGGGTGACAATCCTCGCGGTCGCCGGCGCGTTCGTAGCGCTACTCGCGCGTCGCACGAGCAAGCGTACGCTTCTTGCGGCGCTGGGCGCGCAGTCGTTGCTCGCGCTTGGCTTCTATGCTTTCCTTCTGATCGCTTCGAATCCCTTTGCTCGACTATGGCCGGCCCCGCCGGACGGGCAGGGGCTCAACCCGTTGCTCCAGGATCCCGGTCTGGCCTTCCATCCGCCGACGCTTTACCTCGGCTATGTCGGTCTCTCGGTCGCTTTTAGCTTCGCCGTTGGCGCGCTGCTGACGGACGAAGTCGATGCGCGACTCGCGCGGGCGATGCGGCCGTGGGTGCTCGGCGCCTGGATTCTGCTGACGCTGGGAATCACCGCCGGGAGCTACTGGGCCTATTACGAGCTCGGCTGGGGCGGCTACTGGTTCTGGGACCCGGTCGAGAATGCGTCGCTGATGCCGTGGCTCGCCGCTACGGCGCTTCTCCATTCGATCAACGTCATGGCTGCTCGGGGCGCACTCAAGGCCTGGACCATGATGCTGGCAGTGATCGCATTCTCGATGTCGATGGTCGGCACATTCCTGGTTCGCTCGGGAATCCTGACCTCCGTCCACGCCTTCGCGATCGATCCCGAGCGCGGCACTTTTCTGCTTGCTCTGCTCGCGATCTACGTCGGCGCCGCATTCGTGCTTTTCGCATGGCGTGGAGCGCAACTAAAGGAAGGCGCGCCGTTCGAGCTCGTCAGCCGCGAAACCGCGCTCGTGATCAACAATTTGATTCTTACGGTGATACTCGGCGTGGTGTTCGTCGGGACGCTTTATCCGCTCTTCGTCGAGGCAGTGAGCGGGGAGAAACTGTCCGTCGGTGCGCCTTATTTCGATGCGGTTGCGGGCCCGCTCGCGCTTCTGTTGGCCGTGCTCGTCGGCATTGGCCCGCTGGTCGCCTGGCGGCGCGAGCGTCGCCCAGTGTTCAGGAAACTGCCGATCCCTTTGCTGCTGGGTGCAACTGCGCTCGCAATCACGATCATCCTCTGGCGCAACATGAATATCCTGCCGCGGCTCGGCCTTTCAGTCGGAGTCTATCTCGCGGCGGCAAGCATCCTGCCGCTTATCGGCAGGAATCCCTTGCGAGCACCACTCGCCACTTGGGGTATGGTCGTGGCTCATCTCGGAATTGCGGTTTCGCTCGTCGGAATGGCCGCCACCGCCGCATTCACGAGCGAGAGACTGGCGATCGCAAAGCCCGGCGACGTGCTGAGCGTTGGCCCATGGATGGTTCAGCTCGCAAACGTGACCCCCACTGCGGGCAAGAATTGGACCGCGGTCGAGGCCGAGCTGAAGGCTGCGCGAGGGTCCGCACTGACGACCTTGAGGCCGCAGACGCGTTATTATTCGGATCCGCCTACCCAGACGAATGAATCGTCGATCCGCACGTTCTGGAACGGACAGCTTTATGCCGTCATCGGCAATCAGGATGTTTCCGGCGCTTGGCAGCTTCGGCTCTGGTGGAAACCGTTCGTGACCCTGATCTGGGCAGGCGGAGCGCTGATCGCTCTTGGCGGCGCCTTGGCGCTCCTCGGACGCCTTTGGCAGGTCGTTTGGCGGCGTCGCTCGCCAGCCCAAGAGGAATGGCGAAGCGAGCGCTACGCATGAGCCGCACGCTTCGCTTTGCGCCGCTGGCGCTACTGCTCGCGATCATTGCCGCGTTGGTGTGGAGGCTCGCGACCCCCGCTGACACGAGCATCCATTCGACGCTGGATGAGAAGCGGGTCCCACCATTCGAACTCGCTCAGATTCTTCCTGGCAAGCCTGCGCTCACGTCCGCCGATTTGGCGACGGGCGCTCCCCATCTCGTGAACGTCTTCGCGAGCTGGTGCGTGCCATGCGTCACCGAAGTGAAGGTACTTCAAACGTTGAAGAATCGCGGTGTTCGCGTCGAAGGTATCGCGGTTAGGGACCGAGCCTCCGACCTCACCGATTTCCTCGCCCGGAACGGCGATCCGTATGAACGGATCGGTAGCGACCCGCAGAGCGAGGTCCAGATATCGCTCGGATCGTCGGGTGTTCCCGAAAGCTTTATTGTCGATGGCAAGGGCGTGATTCGCTACCAGCAGATCGGCCCGATCGAGGCCGATGACGTGCCGAAGATCCTGTCCAAGCTGGGATTGGCAAGGTGAAGGGGCTGGTTCTGGCTTTGGCGATCAGCCTTGCGGCTCCGACGCTGGCCGATAGTAACTTGCCGCCGGCTTACTGGTCCGACAGGCAGCTTCCTAATTCGAAACAGGAAGCACAGGCGCAAGCGCTGATGGAGCAGCTGCGCTGCCTCGTCTGCCAGGGGCAGTCCATTGCGGATTCGGACGCCGAGCTTGCCGGCGACATGCGCGATCTGGTCCGGCGCCGGATCGCCGCTGGAGAGAAGCCTGATGCAATCAGGGCGTGGCTCATCCAGCGCTATGGCAGTTGGATCAGCTACAGGCCGACCGACGAGCCAGCTGCTTGGCCATTGTGGCTCGCGCCGATCTTCCTGCTGGTCGTCGGAGCTTTGCTGATCGCGCGCCGCATTCGGGTAAAAGGTCACTGATGGGCTGGATCATCCTTCTTGCCCTCATGGCAACGAGTGCAGGGGGGCTGTGGCTATTGCGCGTCCGTGGCGCCGGCCTGACGGCTAGCGCCGCGGCCTTGCTGCTCGGCGGCGCAGGCTATGCTCTCCAGGGCAGACCCGGCCTGCCGGGCGCGCCCTCGCAGGGCATGGAAGCGCCCGACATCTTCCCGCTCACTCAAGCCCGGCATGCTTTCTTTGGTGATTTCTCGCCGGAGGAAAGCTGGCTTCGAATGTCAGAGGCTCTGGCTCGGGACGGCAAAAGCGCAGATGCGGTGGGCATTCTTCAAAATGCGGTGAAGCGCTACCCCGGCTCTGCCGAGCTATGGATCGGACTCGGCAATGCGCTCGTCGACCATGCTCGCGGGATCACGCCTGCAGCGGAGCTCGCGTACAAACATGCCGAGGAGATCTTGCCAGGCTATCCCGCCGCGCCGTTTTTCTACGGACTTGCGCTCGCGCGCTCCGGCGACCGCGATGGCGCGTTGAAGCTGTGGAAGGGCATTCTTGCGAAGGCGCCCCCAAGAGCGAGTTGGAGGCCGCTGGTCGAGCAGGGAGTTGCAGCGCTCAGTGGCGCACCCGCGCCAAGGGGCTAAGCTGCGACCGGCTTGAACTCCAGGCCAAGCGCCTCGGCAACCGCTTTATGGCGTATCTTGCCGTCCGAAACGTTTAGCCCGTCGGCAAGGTGCGAGTCCTGACGCATCGCTTCCTCAGCGCCAAGATTAGCCAGCTTCAGAGCGAACGGGAGAGTCGCATTATTGAGAGCGAACGCGCTCGTCCGAGCGACCGCGCCGGGCATGTTCGCGACGCAATAATGGATGATTCCGTCGACTTCGTAGACGGGGTCGGCGTGAGTGGTCGCGTGCGAGGTCTCGAAGCAGCCGCCCTGATCGATCGCAATGTCGACGAGGACGCTGCCGCGCTTCATCGTCTTTAGCATGTCGCGAGTGACGAGCTTGGGCGCTGCTGCACCAGGGACGAGCACCGCGCCAATGACCAGCTCTGCTTCCTGGACTGCGCTGGCGATGGCCGCTCGAGAGGCATAAGCCGTCTTGATCTGGCTCGAGAAGAACATGTCGAGCTCGGCGAGACGATCGTTGTTGATGTCGTAAATCGTAACATCAGCGCGCATGCCGGTCGCCATCTGCGCGGCGTTGACACCCGAGACACCGCCGCCGAGGATCGCAACCTTCGCCGGAGCAACCCCTGGAACGCCCCCGAGGAGCACTCCGCGGCCGCCCTGTTCCTTTTCGAGATAATGTGCGCCGACCTGGACGGACATGCGGCCCGCGACCTCGCTCATCGGCTTCAACAGCGGCAACGAGCCATTATTCGCGGTCACCGTCTCGTATGCGATGCAGATCGCGCCGGATTTCATCAGGCCGAGCGCCTGCTCCTTATCGGCGGCGAGATGCAGGTAAGTGAACAGGATCTGCCCAGGTCGGAGCATCGCGATCTCGGGCTGTTGCGGCTCCTTCACCTTGATGACCATGTCGACGGAATCGAACACCGACCGTGCATCGGGTAGGATCTTGGCGCCGGCTTTTTCGTAGGCGCTGTCGGGGCAATCGATCCCTTGGCCGCCCTTCGTCTCGACGAACAACTCGTGCCCATGCGCGACCAGTTCGGCGACCGACAAGGGCGTCAGTCCGACGCGATATTCATGAACCTTGATTTCCTTGGGCACCCCGATGCGCATTTATTCGTTCGCTCCAACTGATGTCTGGGCGCGCCTATAGACGGGGTTTTCGCCCATGTCCCCTGCGATTGCGGGGCCGAAACGGCAGTGCTAGTGGAGCGCGTCCGTGACCGACGAACTCGGTTTCGGAGCAAAGGATGTTAAGTCGCGGTCGTCGAGTCTGAACCTCAGAACATGAACATAACCGCGACTGGAGCCGCCGTAGCGGCGACCCCGGATCATGATCCGGTAGCACACGGGCACCAGGGCCCGCTCGTCAAGATGGCCATGGGCGCGATCGGAGTCGTGTTCGGCGACATCGGCACCTCACCCATCTACTCATTCCGGGAAACCTTCGCGGGGCACCATTCGCTCGCGCCGACCGAATTCCATATCCACGCTGTGCTCTCGATGATCTTCTGGTCGATGATGATTGTCGTGACGCTCAAATACGTGAGCGTGATCATGCGTGCGGACAACAAGGGCGAGGGGGGCAGTCTGGCCCTTCTTGCACTCATCAACCGCACGATCAGCGGGAAGAAGAAGTGGGCAAGCGGGATCGTCATGCTCGGCGTCTTCGCAACCGCGCTCTTCTACGGCGACAGCATGATCACGCCGGCGGTCACGGTGCTTTCAGCGGTCGAAGGTCTGACGACAGTCCAGCAGGGCTTCCAGCCGTTCGTGGTGCCGGCTGCCATCGTGATTCTCGTGGGCTTGTTCGCAATCCAGTCTCGCGGGACTGCTCGGGTCGGCGCAATGTTTGGCCCCGTGATGCTGGTTTACTTCACCATGCTGGCGGTGCTCGGCGTCATCCACATAATGGACCGACCAAATGTGATCCTGGCCATGATCAACCCGGCGAACGCGATCGGTTTCTTCATCGGCGAACCCTTGCGTGCCTTTCTCGCGATGGGTTCAGTCGTCCTGGCGCTGACGGGCGCCGAAGCGCTCTACGCCGACATGGGGCATTTCGGCCGCCGCCCGATCAAGGTCGCATGGCTCTATTTCGTGCTGCCCGCACTCCTGCTCAATTATATGGGGCAGGGGGCGATGCTCCTCTCACTGCCGGCGGCCGAGGTCGCGAAGGAAGTTCGGGATCCTTTTTTCTATCTCGCTTCCGACACGTTCCGCCTGCCGCTCGTGATCATCGCAACTTTCGCGTCCATCATCGCTAGCCAGGCCGTCATTTCGGGAGCCTTCTCCGTCACCCAGCAGGCGATCCAGCTCGGCTTCGTCCCGAGACTGCGAATAGCCCATACCAGCGAGGCCGCGGCCGGTCAGATCTATATCCCCGTCGTCAACTGGGCATTGTTGACCATGGTCCTCATCCTCGTGCTGACCTTCCGCTCCTCCTCCAACCTGGCAGCGGCCTACGGAATTGCAGTCACTGGCGCGATGGCGATCGATACGGTCCTGATCGCTGTCGTCCTGATCACGATGTGGAAGTGGAACCGCTTCCTCGCCGGCGCGCTCGTCGTCGTCTTCGGCGCAGTGGATCTTGGCTATTTCAGCTCGAACCTGACCAAGATCCCGGCTGGCGGCTGGTTCCCGCTGCTGGTCGGGGCGATCGCTTTCACCTTCCTCACCACCTGGGCGAAGGGCCGTCAGCTTATGATTGCTCGAATGAACGAGGCCAGCCTGCCGATGGAGATTTTTATCAAATCGGCAGCACCGAGCGCCGCTCGCGTACCCGGAACGGCGGTGTTCATGACCAGCGCATCGAGCGGAGTTCCGCACGCACTGCTGCACAACCTGAAGCACAACAAGATCCTTCACGAGCGCGTGGTCCTTCTCACCGTCCGCATCGAGGACGTGCCCTATGTCTCTGAGGAGAAGAGGCTCGAGACCAAGGATTACGGAGCCGGTTTCTTCCGGGTGCTCCTCCGTTACGGCTTCATGGAAGAGATCAACGTTCCGGCAGCGCTTGCCCAGCTGAAGGAAATCGGACCGCAATGCCGGATGATGGACACCAGCTTCTTCCTGGCGAGGCAGACCCTTCTCCCGTCCTCGCGCCCCGGAATGGCAATCTGGCGCGAGAAATTGTTCGCCTGGATGTTGCGCAATGCCGAAAGCGCTATGGAATTCTTCAAGCTCCCGACCAACCGCGTGGTTGAACTCGGTAGCCAGGTGGAGATCTGAACCTTCGGCGCGCTCCGCGCATTGCCACTCCATGGCTGAAACCATTTCTTGGGTCGCGACAGTCGCGACGATCGTCGCCGCATTCATGACGGCATCGAATCTCGGATCGCGCGTGACCGGCTACGGATTTGCGGTCTTCACTGGCGGGGCCTTGTGCTGGATTGCGGTCGGCGCGTTCACTCACCAGCCCGCGCTCCTTTGGACAAACGTCGTCCTCATCGGCCTCGATATTTTTGGGGTGTGGCGATGGCTCGGACGTCAGTCGGAGGTGGAGGAGGGAGCCCGCACCGCCTCCAAGGCCAGCGAACGAGCGAACGGAGAAGCGCTGTTTCCGGTATCGCTGCTCGGCCGAGGGCAAGTGCTGTGCGATGGAACAGAAGTCGGCCATTGCATCGAGGCCATGATTGGCTGTCACAGCGGGAAGCTCGACTATCTCGTGGTTTCGGAAGGCGGCGTCGCCGGCGTTGGCGAGCGGCTGCGGCGGCTGCCGTGGAGCAACGCCCATGTCGACGGCGATATTATCGCAGTGCATCTTCCTGCCGGACGGTTCGAGCGCCTGGAGGAGCTCGAAAGGGACAAGTGGCCGGGGCGCTGATCGTCACCGCAGAGATCGCGCATCGCGATTTCTCGTGGCTGATGGGTCTTCGTCGGGCAAACTATCCATCCGAGCGCGACCAGGTGCCAGCGCATCTGACTATGTTGTACGCGGTCGCGCCGTCCGCCGAATCCGAGCTGTGTGCGCGCGCGTCTCTAATCGTTCAGAGAAAGCCACCAAGAGCCGAGATCGCGGAACTGATGGATCTTGGCGGAGGGGTCGCGTTTCGCGTTGTTTCGAACGATCTAGACGACATCCGAAGCGAGCTCGCTTATGATCTGCACGGCCTTGTCAGCAGCCAGGACAAGGGCGGATGGCGTCCGCACATCACGATCCAGAACAAGGTAGCCCCGAAGGTCGCGCGCGCTCTTAAGGAATCGCTCGAGCGCAATTTCACCGCGCGAAGCCTCGCGATCAGCGGCATTGGAATTCATCGCTATCTCGGCGGCCCTTGGGAAAGGGTCGCCGTCTATCCGTTCAGGTGACTTCGCCGATCCCGTCGCAGCTGAGGTCGAATGCGGCCAGGCCCGATTCGAGCACAGAGGCAAGCATGGGCTGATCCATCAGCTCTTTGATCGCCTCGGCGACGCTTTCGCTGACCAGGCTTTGAGCTTCTTCCATTGCCTCGTCCCAGTCCCCGACGTCGTAGGTCCCTTCTCCGACCCAGCAAAAGGCGATCACCTCGGCGAGCTGGTCTTCCCCGAGATCCTCGAAAGCCGACTGAAGCTCTTCCTCGACGCTGTCATTCATGTCGTCATCGAGGACGCTGAGGGCACCTTCCTGCTCATCGTCTACATTGTCGGGATCCTCGCCAGGATCATAGTCGCTCTCGGTTTGCGCCTCATATTCGCGGGCCCGGAAGATGATCCGGCAAAGCGTGTCGAGCGGTGTCAGCGGGTCCATCAGCACCTCTTCATATGCGCGCTCAACGACAGCAGCAGTAAGCGGTTCCTCGCGTTGACCGGTTCATTTGCCCCACCTATATCCGCGCCTCCGGCGCCCCTTGGCGGGGCGCCCCCTTGGCCTTGGGGCGGAGTAGCTCAGCTGGTTAGAGCAGCGGAATCATAATCCGCGTGTCGGGGGTTCAAGTCCCTCCTCCGCTACCATTTCCATCGCACATATTCGTGTTCGGCCGGTTGCGAGCGAGGTCGATTGTCAAATATTCTGTCGGCGATGACCAACCACGCGCTGGTAGCGCCGTCATTCCAAATCAATGCAGCGCGGACGAACCGCGATCTCGAGGTCGTGGCTGAGCTTTTTGCGGCCTATGCAGCAACTTTGCCCGTGGATCTTGGTTATCAGGACTTCGCTTCCGAGCTTGCCGAGCTGCCAGGGAAATATCGTCAGCCATCGGGCGAGCTGCTGGTCGCTCGGGATGGGCTTGGGCGGCCCGTCGGATGCGTTGGGCTGCGGCCGCTTCGTGCCGGTTGCTGCGAGATGAAGCGGCTTTACGTCGTTCCGGAAGCGCGGTCTTTCGGGTTAGGCAAACTCCTCACGGACGCCATCGTCGCAGCCGCGAGGGATCGCGGTTACACAAAGCTTTATCTCGATACCCTGCCGACGATGGGGAAAGCGGCCGGTATCTACGAGAAGAGGGGCTTCTACGAAACCGACGCATATTATGGCCCTACGCCGCCCGGAACGATTTTCATGGCGCTCGATCTCGCGCATGTCGGAATCACTGACCGAGACTAGGTGCTCGTGGACCGAACTCGCTTGAGGGATGCCTCAAGGTCGGCGATCAAGTCGTCCGCGTCCTCGAGGCCGATGTGCACCCGCACGAGCTTTTCCGCCGGCGGCTTGGTAACCGTGCGGTACGGATGGACCGGCATCGCCAGGCTCTCGAAACCGCCCCAACTGTAACCGATGCCGAACAGTTCGAGACGATCGACGAACGCTGCCGCCTGAATGTCATCGACACCTTGGAGCTCGAAGGAGAAGAGACCAGAGGAACCTTTGAAGTCGCGCTTCCAGAAATCGTGCCCTGGGCAGTCGGGCAGGGCTGGGTGAAGCACTCGTCCGACCTGCGGCTGTGCTTTCAACCATTGCGCTACCCTAAGAGCGCTCTCTTGGTGTTGGTTCAGGCGAACGGCCATCGTTCTCAGGCCGCGCGAGGCGAGCCAAGCATCGTCGGGTGAAACACTGTGGCCGAGGTGCCAGCTGATCTGCTGGAGCTGGCTGAATAGCGCAGGTGTTGCACTCGCCGTGCCGAGCATGACGTCGGCATGGCCGCCGACATATTTGGTCGCCGCCATGATCGTGATGTCGACACCTGCTGCGATTGCGGGAAAGAGAAGGGGCGTCGCCCAGGTATTGTCGAGCAAGGTGACGATTTCGCGCTCGCGCGCGATTGCGCAGATTCCAGGGACATCCTGAACTTCCATCGTCAGCGATCCCGGGCTTTCGAGCAGGATCGCTCGCGTCGTCTCGCCAATGATCTCACCGATGCCGGAGCTGATCAGCGGATCATAATAGCGGGTGGCGACACCGAAGCGCTTGAGAAAGCCGTCGCAGAACCTGCGCGTCGGCCCATATGCGCTATCCGGCACGAGCAGCTCGTCACCGGGCTTGAGCACTGCGAGCAGGGGGCTCGTGATCGCAGCGAGGCCCGAGCAATAGAGAGCCGTCCCGGCAGCGCCAGGCTCGAGCTCCGTCAACGCTTCCGCGAGGGCCCATTGAGTTGCGGTTCCGTGCAGTCCGTAATAATATTCACCGAAGCGGGGTTCGGTCCGGATCTGGGCGACGCTTTCGAACAGGATTGTTGATGCGCGCTCGACCGGCGGGTTGACGATGTGGCGACGCCATTCCTTGCGGCGACCCCCATGAACGAGCTTGGTGCTCGCTCGCTCTTCGCGATCCTTCATAAGTGCTCGATTAGGCGAAGGCAGCACAAACGCAAACGCCCGGATCGACCAGCGATCCGGGCGTCCTGCGTGACGATTGCTCGCCAGCCCCCTTGGATGCGTCACGGCGAAAGTTCCCCAGGTCGCAAGCGGATCATCCCCCAAGATGAGCGGCACTTGCGAATTCCGCCGCGCCCGAACCGGACTCAAGAGCCCTCGTTCGGACGAGCCGGTTGGGTACGACGGCGACAAAGGCCTGTCACGAAAGGAATTGATCAAGGTTGCTTTTCTGCGCCAGCTGTGTCGGACGAGCCACATGCCTTAAGGTAGGGCTGCTCTTATTGCGTGCTCTGTGTTGCCACCCTACAGCCCGGCCATGCGTTGGTCCCGAGCATTTCTGCCAGTCCTTAAGGAAAGCCCGGCTGACGCTCAGATCGTCAGCCACAAATTGATGCTTCGGGCAGGGCTGGTCCGTCAGACGGCAGCCGGCATCTACGCCTGGATGCCGCTTGGCTTTCGAGTGCTCAAGAAGATCGAGCAAATCGTCCGCGAGGAACAGGACCGCGCGGGGGCGCAGGAGATCCTGATGCCGACGCTCCAGTCGGCCGATTTGTGGCGCGAGAGCGGGCGGTATGATGCCTACGGCCCCGAAATGCTGCGTATCCGCGACCGCCACGATCGCGAAATCCTTTATGGTCCAACAAACGAGGAAATGATTACCGGGCTCTTCCGTGACGATGTGAAGAGCTACCGCGATCTTCCGCGCACGCTCTACCACATCCAGTGGAAGTTCCGCGACGAGGTGCGGCCGCGTTTTGGAGTCATGCGTGGGCGCGAGTTTCTGATGAAGGACGCGTACAGCTTCGACCTCGACGAGACTGGTGCGCGGCAGAGCTACTACACGCAGATGCTGGCATATCTGCGCACTTTCCAGCGAATGGGCATCCAGGCGGTGCCAATGAAGGCGGCATCGGGACCGATCGGCGGTGATCTTAGTCACGAGTTCATCGTCCTCGCGCCGACCGGAGAGAGCGAAGTCTTTTATGACTCGGCTTACGAGGAGTTCGACTGGCACCAGGCAGAACTCAGCTATGGCGACGAGGCGGGTCTCCAGGGTCTCTTCGATCGCGTGAACTCTACCTATGCCGCAACCGACGAGACTCACGACGTCGCGAAGTGGGAAAAGCTGTCCGAGGACAAGCGCCGCACGGGGCGCGGTATCGAGGTTGGCCACATCTTCTATTTCGGCGACAAATATTCGGCCGCGATGGGCCTTAAGGTCTCGGGCCGCGACGGCACGCCGACCACTCCGATGATGGGAAGTTACGGCGTCGGCGTGTCGCGGCTTGTGGGGGCGATCATCGAAGCAAGCCACGATGATTCCGGGATTGTCTGGCCCGAGGCGGTTGCGCCGTGGCGGGTCGGCATCGTTACGATGCGCGCTGACGACGAAGCAAGCTGCTCGGCGGGTGACGCCCTCTACAGGCAATTGAGCGCCGCTGGTATTGAGACCTTGTACGATGACCGCGACGAGCGGGGCGGGGTGAAGCTCGGTTCGATGGACCTCATCGGTCTGCCCTGGCAGGTGATCATCGGCCCGCGCGGGATCGCGAACGGTACGGTCGAGTTAAAACGTCGTTCAACTGGAGAGCGGGAGGAGCTTAGTCTCGAATCGGCTGTCGCGAGGCTGACCGAATGATTCTCAATCGCGCGGAGCGGATGCTCGCCCGACGCTACCTGCTCCCGGGGAAAGGCGAGGGTTTCATTTTCCTCGTCGCCACGATCAGCCTTATCGCGGTCGCGCTGGGGGTCGCTGCGCTGATCATCGTGATGAGCGTGATGAACGGCTTCCGAGCGGAGCTATTCGACAAGATTGTTGGCTTGAACGGTCATGCGGTCATCGAAAGTTACGATCAGCGGCTGCCGGACTGGCAGCGGATGGTCGACGCTGCCAAGAAGACGCCAGGAGTCACCTCGGCGCTCCCACTGATCGAAACTCCCTTGATGGCAACAGCGAACGGCCGCTTTGAGGGCGTGCTCGTGCGCGGCATGAGGGTCGAGGACATCCGCTCGAACAAGACGATCACGGGAAATGTGCTCGCCGGCGACATTCGCTCGATCACTGCGGGCAGCAACCGCGTTGCAATCGGGTCAGTTCTCGCAGAGCAGCTCGGTGCTTATCCCGGGAGCCAGATCACGCTGTGGAATCCCGAGGGGCGCTCGACGGTGGTTGGAACCGTTCCACGCGAAGTCACCTATACGGTCGGAGCGGTATTCGAGATCGGCGTTCAGGATTACGACAAGATCTTCATCGTGATGCCGATGCAAGATGCCCAGCAGCTGCTTCTCATGGGCGACCAAGTCGGAATGATCGAGCTTCAAACGGTCGATCCCGACAAAGTGGATCAGATCGTCGCTCCGCTCCAGAAGCTGATTCAGGGCAAAGCTGCCATGGTCAATTGGAAACAGATGAACTCAGCACTGTTCCAGGCGCTCGAGGTCGAGCGCGTTGCCATGTTCGTCGTTCTCTCGTTGATCGTGCTGGTCGCCGTGTTCAACATCCTTTCGTCGCTCATCATGCTGGTGCGCGCGAAGACAAGGGATATCGCGATTTTGCGGACAATGGGCGCGAGCCGGCGGGGAATGATGAAAGTGTTCATGACGGTCGGCGTGACGATCGGCTCGCTCGGGATCGTGCTCGGCATCATCCTTGGCGCACTGTTCCTCCATTTCCGGCAGGATGTGGTCAACGCGATTCAGACCGTCACTGGCGCAAACTTGTGGGATCCATCGGTTCGGATGCTGACCGATCTTCCAGCCAAGACGGATCCGGTCGAAATTACGGTGATTGTCCTGACGGCACTCGTCCTGTCGTTCCTCGCTACGCTCTATCCGGCTTACAAGGCGGCGAGCACGGATCCTGTTCAAGTGCTCCGCTATGAATGAGCCAGTTCTCGCAACGCGCGATCTCAAGCGCAGCTTCAAGCAAGGCGAAGTGACGATCGAGGTGCTGCGCGGCGTCGACCTGGCGATCCAGCCCGGCGAGATCGTTGCACTGCTCGGGCCTTCAGGGTCTGGAAAATCGACGTTGCTCCAGGCAGTGGGTTTGCTCGAAGGCGGGTTCGAGGGTTCGATTCGCCTGAAGGGCGAGGAAGCGGCCGAGCTCGACGACGACGGGCGCACACGCTTGCGCCGCGATCTCCTCGGATTCGTCTACCAGTTTCATCACCTGCTTCCCGAATTCAACGCGGTCGAAAATGTCGTGCTTCCGCAACTGGTCAGCGGCGCAGAGCCGGTACCTGCCCGCGAACGAGCCGAACAGCTGCTCGGCGCATTGGGACTCTCCAATCGCCTGGACCACCGTCCGGCAAAGCTCTCGGGTGGCGAGCAGCAGCGTGTTGCCGTTGCCCGCGCGCTCGCCAACAAGCCACCGTTGGTGCTTGCCGATGAGCCGACCGGCAATCTCGACGAGCACACAGCCGATGCCGTCCTCAAGGAGTTTCTCGGCCTCGTCCGCGGTGAAGGCAGCGCTGCGCTTGTCGCCACGCACAACGAGCGCCTCGCGGCCAAGATGGATCGCGTGGTCCGCCTTCATGAAGGAAAGCTCGAATAGTGGAGCCGGATCGGGAGCCCGGCGTTCACCGCTCCGTGCGCATTCCCAATTGGACCACGATCGCGCTCGTAGCAGGACTGATCATCCTGGTCCTGGTGATTGCTTATTTCTCAACCAGCCGGAACTCCAACCAGGACAAGCTCACGACCCAGCAGCTGTCCCAAACGGCGCAGCAGAAGGCGGCGGCGCCTGAGAAGCTTTGCGCGGACGAGCAGACATACGAGCTTATCAAGCGCGAGCTGTTCCGCCGCGCGGCGCAGCTTCGCGGGAGCGATCAGGCCGCTTTTGACCAGCTTTCGAGCTATGCGGTCGTGCGGATGGAAAATCCGGTCATGGAGAGCCAGGACGCTTCAACGCGCGCAATCAATTGCTCCGGCTCGCTATCGCTCGATCTCCCGCCTGGCGTAGCGATCGTGGGGGGCAAGCGAACACTTACCACTGACGTCGACTACACGGTCCAGCCGGCCGCCGATGGAAGCGGCAATGTCGTGCTGTTACGTAACGCCGACGCGATTATCGGCCCGCTTGCGACGCTCGCACGAGTCAACCAACCCAGTGCCGAGCTGCCCAAGCCAGCACCTCAAACTCGCGATCAAACCCAAATGCCGGCGAATCCGGAGCAGCCGCGGACTTCGACCGAGGAGGAGCCGCAGCCTTCGCCGGTGAATCCGACTTTGTATCCAGGAGGGCACCCTAGTTTCGATTGCGCCAAAGCCCGGACGAAGGGAGAAGCTGCGGTTTGCTCCGATGCCGGACTCGCCTCACTCGACCGGAACATGGCGGCTCGGTACAATCAGGCGATCGAGCAAGCCTCGCCGGACCAGAGAGCGCTGCTGCGACGAACCCGCGATCGCTTCCTTGCATATCGCGACCGCTGTCCTGACACCCACTGCGTTGCCGAAGCATATCTCGGCCGAATGCGCGAGATCCGGGACATCGTCGAAGGGCAATGGCAGCCGCCTCGATAATGCGTGGATAAAAACCGACCGTTCGCTTGTCGCTGGAGGGTCAAGCATCACATAATCGCGGGCGTGACTCAGCCCTACGTTCCACTTCGCGTCTTTTCCTCCTTTACGATGCTTGAAGGCGCGATGGAGCCGAAGACTGTTGCCGAGCGGGCCGCCAAGCTCGAGTTCCCGGCGATCGCAGTCACCGACCGGAACGGACTTTATGGCGTCATGCCGTTCAGCGACGCCTGCGCTGCAAAAGGCGTGCAGCCGATCATCGGAGCGATGCTTGCAGTAGCGCGGCCGCCCGACATCGGGGGCCAAGCAGCGATCGACTGGCTCGTGCTGCTCGCCAAGGACGATCAGGGCTATGCAAATCTTTGCAAGCTGGTGTCCTCGGCCCATCTCGACCGTCCGCTCGAACAAGAACCGCATGTTGAATTCGCCAAGCTCGAAGAGCTGGGTGAGGGACTGATCGCTCTAACTGCGGGCGCTGAAGGTGCAGTTGCGCGGCTTCTTTCGGATGGCCAGGTGACCACAGCCAACGCCTATCTCGATCGGTTGCAAACCGCTTTCCCCAACCGCCTCTATATCGAAATTTCGCGGCGCGGGGATCCGGTCGAGGAAGCCTCCGAGGCCGCCTTCATCGACCTCGCCTACGCTCGTGACCTGCCGCTCGTCGCGACGAATCCTGCGAGCTATGCCGATCCTTCCTTCCATTTGGCGCACGATGCGATGCTGTGCATCGCCAATTCCGCTTATGTCGAAAGCGCCGATCGTGTCCGCTCCTCCGAAGACGCCTGGCTCAAGGACGGTGCGGTGATGGCCGAGTTGTTCGCCGACCTGCCCGAGGCGCTCGCTAACACTGCGGTCATCGCGCAACGCTGCGCGGTCGCCGCACCCAAGCGCAGGCCGATTCTCCCACGCCTTGGCAACGACGAAGACGAGCAGTTGCGCGCCGATGCGATCGGCGGCCTTAAGAATCGGCTCGCTGGCCGTTCGGGGGATTGGGAGCGCTATCGCGAGCGGCTCGATTATGAGCTCGACATCATCATCGGCATGGGATTCGCAGGCTACTTCCTAATTGTCGCCGACTTCATCAAATGGGCGAAGGCGAACGACATTCCCGTTGGGCCGGGGCGCGGATCGGGCGCCGGTTCGGTGGTCTCCTGGGCACTGACGATCACTGACCTCGACCCGCTGGCGCTCGGCCTGCTGTTCGAGCGCTTCCTCAACCCCGAGCGCGTGTCGATGCCGGATTTCGACATCGATTTTTGCGAAACCCATCGCGACAAGGTGATTGCCTACGTCCAGCGCAAATACGGCCGCGACAAGGTGGCGCAGATCATCACCTTCGGCCGCCTCAAGGCCCGAGCGGTGCTGAAAGACACGGGCCGCGTGCTTCAGATGCCCTATGGGCAGGTGGACCGGCTCGCCAAGCTGATCCCAAACCTGCCAGCGGATCCCTGGACTCTCGAACGCTCACTCAACGGCGTCTCGGAGATCGCTGCAGAGTATAAGCATCCAGATGTAAAGCGGCTGTTCGATCTGGCGATGAAGCTCGAAGGGCTTCCGCGGCACGCCTCGACCCACGCGGCGGGAGTCGTGATTGGAGATCGGCCGCTCGACGAGCTTGTCCCGCTTTATCGCGATCCGCGTTCCGAGACGCCGGTCACGCAGTTCGACATGAAATATGTTGAGGCGGCGGGGCTCGTGAAGTTCGATTTCCTCGGCCTGAAAACGCTCTCGGTCCTGAAGGAGGGGCAGAGGCTTCTCGCTGAGCAGGGGGTCGAGATCGATTTCGGTTCCTTGCCCTGGGACGATCCGGATGTATTCGAACTGCTCCAGCGCGGCGACACGGTCGGCGTGTTCCAGGTGGAATCCGAAGGCATGCGCCGCACTCTCTCAGCGGTAAAGCCGACAGTCTTTGAAGACATCATCGCGCTCAACGCTTTGTATCGCCCGGGTCCGATGGACAACATCCCGATGTTCGGACGGCGCAAGAACAGCGAGGAAAGAATCGAATATCCGCACCCGCTCCTCGAAGGCATCCTCAAGGAAACTTATGGAATATTCGTCTACCAGGAGCAGGTAATGCAAGCGGCGCAGATCCTGGCTGGTTACTCGCTTGGCGGCGCGGACCTTCTGCGGCGCGCGATGGGCAAGAAGATCCAGTCGGAGATGGACGCCCAGCGCGCTACATTCGTGGAGGGCTGCGCCGAGCACAACGCAATCCCGGAAGCCAGGGCCAACGAGCTGTTCGACTTGATCGACAAATTCGCAGGCTACGGTTTCAACAAGAGCCACGCTGCGGCTTACGCCCTGCTCACCTACCAAACAGCGTGGTTGAAGGCGCATCACCGCGCTGAATTCTATGCCGCCTCAATGAGCTTCGATATCGCGCTCACCGACAAGCTGTCGATGTTCGTTGAGGACATGCGCCGCGGCAACGTCGAATGCTTGCCACCGGACATCAGCGCCAGCGGTGCATCCTTCACGGTCGAGGAGGGGGCGGTGCGCTATGCGCTCGGCGCGCTAAAGGGCGTGGGCGAGAAAGCGATGGAGGCGCTGGTCGAGGAGCGAGAGGCGGGAGGACGCTTCAAAAGTCTCGAGGACTTCGCCTCAAGAGTTGACCCGCGACTTCTCAATCGTCGTCAACTTGAAAGCCTCGCAGGCGCGGGAGCATTCGACGGCATAAAGCCGGAGCGCGCAGCGGTTTTCGAAGGCGCCGAGACGATCCTGGCTCACGCGGCAAGCGCGCTTGAACAGCGGGAAACCGGCCAGGCGGGGCTATTCGGCCTCAATTCCGCCGAGGCCGCGCCGATCCGCCTTCCGCGCGAGGCGTCGTGGACGCTCGCCCAGCGCATGGCGGCTGAACGCGAGTCATTTGGATTCTACTTCTCCGCCCATCCGGTGGATGCGGCGAGGCATCTCTTCGCCGCTTACAAGGTGAAAGCCTTCGCCGAGCTCGCCGACGTGCGGATCCCTGAAGGCGAGCGGGTCAGCTCGACCATGGCGGGATTGGTCGAGGACACCCGCTGGCGGACGTCGGCGCGCGGCCGCCGCTATATGGTGGCGACGCTCAGCGACAACTCGGGCCAGTTCGTAGCAACGGCCTTTGAAGACGAGGCGACGGCCGCGCTGGAAGCAGCCGCGAAGGCGGGACAGTGCGGGCTTCTCAGCGTCGAACTTGACCGCCGGGCCGGAGATGAGAGCCCGCGCGTAACCATCAAGCGAATCCAGCCTCTCGCCGATCTCGCCAAGAGAACTCGGCTGCAGATGACGATCCGCCTCTCTTCGGAGTCACTGGCCGAGCAGATCGTCCGCGAGCTTGCCCAGGCGCGTGGCTCCAACGGCCTCGTCCGATTTGTGATTCCACTCTCGACTGGCGGTGAAGCCGTTGTAATCGCAGGCCGCGACTTTGCGCTCGATGCCGAGCTTGCTGCCCGGATCGAGCGCATCGGTGGAGACGGCAGTGTCGACCTTTCGGCACAAGAACCGCCCAAGCTCGCACTCGTCGGTTAAGCCATCCAGAAGCCGTCGCGATTTACGAGGCTCGTGATCTTCGCGTTCTGCTCCGTGGTCATGTCCCGCTTGAATTTCGAGAATATCTGTTCCTCCTCCATTCGCGCGTGCTCAGCGACGAGCTGACGGAAGTCGCGGACTTTCTCGAGCCAGTTGGGTGCGTCCGTCCCGAGCTTGTTCAATTCATAGATGAAGGTCTTGATGTAGCCATGCTCCCCCTCGAGATGGTCGGCGTCGGCCGCATCGTCATCCTCCCGAAGCGCGGGATAGACTATCATCTCCTCTGCGTGAGCGTGCTTGTCGAGCGCGTGGCACAGCTTCATGAAAAGCATCTTGCGCTTGAAGGACTGGGTTGGGTCGGTGGCGAGCAACTTGTCAAACAGCGCGAGCGCCAAGCCATGTTCGGCGGTCAAGATCTCGTCCCAGTCGCCCTGGGCCGCCTCCATGCTCTGCATCAACGCCTTGCGACCAAAGTTGGCGGCAAGGCCGATCGCAGCTCCGCCCAGCGCCGCCGCGATGATCGGACCGGCACCTTCCCTCCATGAAAATGCGCTGCGATTTTCGCTTCTGCCGCCGCTACTGCTGCTGTCACTGCTTTCGCGCGACGTGTTGCGGCTGGTCGATGCGCGTTTCGATTGTCGGCCTTGAGTACGCGTAGCCATAAACTCCTCCTTGCCTTGGAAATCTGGTCTTTCAACGGACAGGGGAGAGGCGCCGTTCCGCTCGCGAAGCGCGCTTCGCGAACCGTTCGGCGCATCGGCTAGACGCCGTTCGAGAGTTCTTTCTGCGGATTGGACGGGGAGGGGGGCGGCGGTGCTGCCTCATTCTCATCGGTCGAGCGCTGCTGCGCGGGCTCGGGCTCCGTCGACGGCTCCAGAGGGATCGCCGCTGGTTCGTTCACGACGTTCTCGATCGGTGGAAGCACTTTGGTGCTTTCATATTCCTCGCCAGGCACGGGCCGGGCCTGCTTTGTGACTAGAGGCGGCGCCTTGTTCAGAGGTGCAGCGGCGCCCTTGTAGACGCAGGCGTCGAGCCCGTCGATTGCAACGGTCGGGATTCGCGCGACGATCGTGTTGCCGTAACGACGGGTAAAGCCCTTGGGAGCGACTGCTCCGCGCTTCTTTGGAAGCGGCAGCACCGCAGCGATCCGAGCAGCCTCGGTTGCACTCATGGCGCTCGCGTCGTGGCCGAAATAACGTTCCGAACCAGCGTTCACTCCGTAGGTCCCGATGCCGGTCTCCGCGACGTTCAGGTAGACCTCCATGATCCGCCTCTTGCCCCACAGATGTTCGATCAGGAACGTAAACCAGGCTTCGACACCCTTTCGCGCGTAGCCGCCGCCGTTCCAAAGGAAAGCGTTCTTGGCAGTTTGCTGGCTGATCGTCGATCCGCCTCGGATGCGACCCCCAGAAGCATTGCGTTTCATCGCATCTTCAATGGCTTCGAAGTCAAAGCCGTTATGGGAACAGAACTCACTGTCTTCGGCCGCGATGGCCGCGCGGACCATGTCTCGGTCGATATTGCCGACCGGCATCCAGGCCTTTTGCGCGCCGCGGCCGTGGATGAGGTCGCCGATCATGTTGAAGGTGAGGGGTGGGTTTACAAACCGGTAGGCGGCGACCCACAGCACCGATCCGACAAGCAAGGCCAGGACCAGCTTGACTATCCAGCCAACGATGCGGCCCAACACGGAACCCTTACGGCGGCGCTTGTATTTCGGAATGGTCGACTTCGCTCGCTTCGCCATGGGTCGCTGCTAGCGACGCCGGCAAAGCCCGTCGAGACACTTAAGACCTCACCTTGCCGCAGTGCAGCGGCGCATTTACATGCGCTCAATGACCTCGACGAACGACATTCGCCGCTCTTTTCTCGAATTTTTCGAGAAGAACGGCCACGCGCGGGTACAGTCGGCACCGCTGGTGCCGCACAACGACCCGACGTTGATGTTCGTCAACGCTGGCATGGTGCCATTCAAGAACGTGTTCACGGGCCTCGAGGCACGGCCCTACAGCCAGGCTGCAAGCTCGCAAAAGTGCGTTCGGGCGGGCGGAAAGCATAATGATCTCGACAATGTCGGATACACAGCTCGACATCATACCTTCTTCGAAATGCTCGGGAATTTTTCGTTCGGCGACTATTTCAAGGATCGCGCCATCGAACTCGCGTGGAACTTGATCACAAAGGAATGGGGTCTTCCACCCGAGCGCATCACCACCACCGTCTACCATACGGACGATGAGGCCTTCGATTTGTGGAAGAAGGTCTCCGGCCTTCCCGATCGCCGCATCATTCGCATCCCGACCAAGGACAATTTCTGGGCGATGGGTGATGACGGACCCTGCGGGCCGTGCTCGGAAATCTTCTTCGATCACGGCGAGCACATCCCTGGCGGCCCTCCCGGGAGCCCGAACGAGGATGGCGACCGCTTCGTCGAGATCTGGAACCTCGTCTTCATGCAATATGAGCAGGCCGGGGGCGAGATCGTCTCCGAGCTGCCCAAAAAGAGCATCGACACCGGAATGGGGCTCGAGCGCGCTTCGGCGGTTTTGCAAGGCCAGCACGACAATTACGAGATCGATCTGTTCCGCACTCTTATTGCAGCAAGCGAAGAGCTGACGCACACCAAAGCGCAAGGCGAGAACCGGGCCAGTCACCGAGTGATAGCCGACCATTTGCGGGCGAGCGGGTTCCTGGTGGCTGACGGCGTTCTGCCGGCGAACGAGGGCCGGGGCTATGTCCTTCGCCGGATCATGCGGCGGGCCATGCGTCACGCGCATTTGCTGGGAGCGAATGAACCGCTGATGTGGCGGCTTGTGCCGGCGCTGGTCGCCGAGATGGGCGCAGCATTCCCCGAGCTGGTCCGCGCTCAGCCACTGATCGAGGCGACCCTCCAGCAGGAGGAAATCCGTTTCCGGCAGACGCTTGTGACTGGTCTTAAGCTGCTCGACGAAGCGACCGCCGATCTGGCGCAGGGCGGTACGCTCGCTGGCGAGACTGCGTTCAAGCTCTATGACACTTATGGTTTCCCCTACGATCTCACGGAGGATGCGCTGCGGTCCCGCGGCTATGCGGTCGATCGCCGTGGCTTCGACTCAGCCATGGCCGAGCAGAAAGCCAAGGCCCGAGCGGCCTGGAAGGGCTCCGGCGCCAAGGCGAGCGAGGACATCTGGTTCGATCTCGTCGATGAATTTGGTGCGACCGAATTCACCGGCTATTCGGGCGACGAGGGCGAGGGAATTGTGCTCGCGATCGTCAAGGACGGCCAGCGCGTCGAGAACGCCGAGATCGGCGAGACGGTCGATGTCCTGCTCAACCAGACCCCATTTTACGGCGAGAGTGGCGGCCAGGTTGGCGACACTGGTAAACTAACTAATCTCAGTGGTTTAGTGGCAGAAGTTGACGATACTTCTAAACCACTTGGCAAGCTTCACATTCTGATCTCCAGGATCGTTGCCGGTGAACTGTCGGTCGGCGACGCCGTCCACCAGAATGTCGATCGCGAACGGCGCAACCGGGTCCGTGCGAACCACAGCGCAACTCACCTCCTCCACGCGGCGCTTCGCCATCAGCTCGGCACACATGTTAGCCAGAAGGGCAGCCTGGTCGCGCCCGATTATTTCCGCTTTGACTTTTCGCACTCCGAGGCGATGACTCGCGATGAAATCGACGCGGTCGAGGCCGAGGTGAACGCGCAGATCCGCGCCAATGAGCCGGTGACGACGCGGCTGATGACGCCGGACGAGGCGATTTCAACTGGCGCGATGGCATTGTTCGGCGAAAAATATGGCGACGAAGTTCGAGTCCTCTCAATGGGGCGCAGCGAGGAAGCCGACTATTCAGTCGAGCTGTGCGGAGGAACGCACGTACGCGCGGTCGGAGACATCCAGCTACTCAAGATCCTATCGGAAAGCGCCGTCTCCTCGGGCGTCCGCCGGATCGAAGCGCTTACTGGCGAAGCGGCTCGGAAATGGTTGAGCGACCGCGACTTAAAGCTGCGGGAAGTTGCAGCCACGCTGAAAAGCGCGCCTGACGAGGTGCCGGCGCGGGTTGCTATGCTCGTTGATGAGCGCCGTCGGCTCGAGCGCGAGCTCGCTGATGCGCGCAAGGCGCTGGCGATGGGCGGCGGTTCGTCCAGATCCGATGGCCCGGCGCCCGAGGACGTCAATGGCCACAAATTCCTCGGCCAGATCGTCGAAGCCTTCGATCCCAAGGGATTACGCGCTGCTATTGACGACATGAAGAAGCGGCTCGGATCCGGCATCTGCGCACTGGTCGCCGTGAACGAGGGGCGGGCGAGCATCGCCGTCGGGGTCACCGATGACCTGGTTGGCCAGGTGAGCGCGGTTGACCTGGTACGAGCCGCCGTTGCAACGCTTGGCGGCCAGGGCGGCGGCGGAAGGCCTGACATGGCCCAGGGTGGCGGCCCGGATGGTTCCAAGGCGAAACAAGCGCTGGACGCGGTCAAGGACGTGCTGGAGAAGGTTGCAGCTTGATCGACGCGACTTCGATCGAACCGATCGCTTTGGATGGCGCCTGTCATTGCGGCGCGGTTCGGTTCAGGGTGACGTTGACCGAGGGCTTCGCTTCCGCACGACGTTGCACTTGCTCGATCTGCCGTATGCGGGGCGCAGTGGCGGTGACCTCGACGCCTGACGCATTTCGGATCACTCAAGGCGAAGGCAAGCTCGCGACCTATCGCTTCAATACCAAAACAGCGGAGCATCATTTTTGCAGCGATTGCGGTATCTACACACATCACAAACGCCGCTCGGATCCGAAACAGCTCGGGATCAATGTCGCCTGCCTGGAAGGCGTGTCTCCGTTCGATTTTCGAGACGTGGTGGTCCACGATGGCGAACGGCATCCGAGCGACAATGCCGAGCACAAGTCCTATGTTGCTGGAGTGCTCCGTTTCGAGCCCACGTCAGATGGTTGAGACAGGTCCCTGAGGCGCCGCCGACCCATTCGCGGCGCCTCTTCAAGCTCCGCTTCTGCCTTAATCTGAGCACGGAGCTGATCGCGCTTCTCGTGGATGCTGGCGATAACTGGGCCGATCGCAACCCCGACATCGACCAGGACCGCCTCTGACAGCTGAAGCGACGCCTCCAGCGTCTCCGGCACGGCATCGGTCACGCCGGCCTTATAGAGGCGCGCCGCGTGAGAGGGATCACGAGCACGCGCGATGATCGGCAGGTCTGGCACCCAACCGCGCACCCGCCGGGCGATCCGAGCGACCTGGACAGGATCATCCATCGTCAGCACCAGAGCGGCTGCGTGTCCAAGCTGGAGGCGATCGGCAAGCTCGGGCCTCGAGACATCGCCAAAGATGACATCATATCCGTCCTGCTGCGCCTTGCGCACCGAATCTACGTCGCTGTCGATGGCGAGATAGGGGCGGCCGTGCTCGTCAAGCATGTCCGCAACGACCCGTCCGACGCGTCCGAAACCGAAGATCACCGTTCGCCCCGCGCCCGAAACCTCTTCCGTCAGAACTTCGGTGGCATGTTCAACGCGGTGGCGCAGTCGTTGACCGACGGTCGCGAGCAACGGAGTGACGGTAAGCCCAATCGCGGTGACCATCGTCCAGAAGCTTGCAACGGCGCCGGTGACCAGCCCCGCGCCGGCGGCGGCAGAAAGCACAATCAGGCTGGTCTCCGACGGACTCGCCATCATCACGCCGGTCTCGGCCGCCGCCCCCAGACGAACGCCTGAGGCTCGCACCAACGCTGTCGTGACTGCGGCCTTGACGATGAGTACCGCAATAACGGCGGCCAGGATCAGCGGCCAATTGCGAACAAGATCCCCAAGATCGATTCGCATTCCGACCGTGATCAGGAAGATGCCGAGCGCGAGTCCTGCAAGCGGCGCCGTGATCGCCTCGACCTCGGCGTGGTAATCCGTCTCCGCGATCAGGACGCCTGCGATCAAAGCTCCAAGGATTGGCGAAAGGCCCACCGCCGCCGTCGCCATGCTGGCCAGGATCACCGTCAGGAGGCTGATCGCCAGGAAAAGCTCCGAATTCTTGGTCCGTGCCGCTTGGGCGAAGAGAGCCGCAAGAGCGAACCGGCCGAGGATCAGCATCGCGGCAACGGTCAAAATGCCGAGCAGAGCGGTCCTCCCAATGCCGCCGATGTCGGCATGGCCCCCGATCAGCTCGATCGCGAACAGCATTGGAACTAGCGCCAGGTCCTCGAGCAGCAGCATGGCGAAGGCCGTTCTGCCGACTGCGCCCTCGATTCCCGAGATCGGAAGCACCAGCGCGGTCGAGGATAGAGCCAGCGCCAGGCCGAGCGCGATCGCGGAAGCGACTGAGGATCCTGCGACGTAGACGCCGAGCCCGATGAGCAGGGCGCAACCGATGAGCTCGGCGCTGCCCACTCCGAACACGGCTCCACGCATGCTCCGCAGTCGACGAAAGCTGATGTGGAGTCCCGCCGAGAACAGGAGCAGGATAATCCCGAGCTCGGCGAAGGGCTCGATCCGGTGCGGGTCGCTGATCGAGAACAGGTGCAACCAAGGATGCTGCCCGGCTAGCGCGCCCAGCGCGTAGGGCCCCGCGACCACCCCGACTAGGATGAAACCGATGACCGGCGTGATCCGCATTCGGGCGAAGGCAGGAATGACGATTCCCGCCGCGCCAAGGATCACGAGGGCATCGCTTAAGCCGGACGTGGCGAACCCGGGTTCCATCAGGCGGCCTTTGCCCTTTTCGATGCAACCGCGGTAGAGGTGACGTCATGGCGGCAAAGCTCGATGTCGTAATCGCGGGCGGCGGACCTGCCGGAATCATGGCCGGCCTGCTGTTCGCCCGAGCCGGCTGCTCAGTGCAGGTGCTCGAGAAACACGCAGACTTCTTCCGCGATTTTCGCGGGGATACGGTTCACCCCTCGACGCTGGAGCTATTGCGCGAGCTCGGACTTCTCGATGAGTTTCTCAAACGGCCGCATGATGAGGTGCGATCGCTTACTGCGCGAATAGCCGACCGGCAGATCACCATCGCCGACATGAGCCACCTTCCGGTTGAAAGCCGATTTGTTGCGCTCATGCCGCAATGGGATTTCCTCGACTTCCTCGCCGAGGAGGCTCGCCATTATCCGACCTTTTCGCTTCGAATGCAGTCGGAAGCGATCGATCTCGTGATCGAGAAAGGGCGTGTCGTTGGCGTCCGTTTGGTGGACGGCGAAGAGGTGAGGGCGCGGTTGACGATCGCCGCGGACGGGCGAAGCTCGATCCTGCGGGAGAAAGCCGCACTCCCAAAGAAGGACCTGGGAGCACCGATCGACGTGCTTTGGTTCCGGCTGCCCAAGGAAAAGACGCCCGCCAACGAAACCGGAGGCACGTTCGGTTCCGGTACCTTGGTCGTCGAGATCGACCGTGGCGACTATTGGCAGTGCGCCTACGTTGTTCCGAAGGGCGCTGCGGATGACATTCAGCGCAAGGGCATCAAGGCATTCCGAGCGGAGGTCGCTCGCGCCGCGCCGCAGCTCGCGCCCGTCGTCGGTACGCTGAAGTCGTGGGACAAGGTGAAGCTGCTTTCGGTCTCCCTCGATCGTTTGGAACGCTGGTGGCGGCCTGGCCTGCTTGCGATCGGCGATGCCGCACATGCCATGTCGCCAGTCGGCGGAGTCGGAATCAACCTGGCAGTCCAGGACGCCGTTGCCGCAGCCAACATCCTGGGATCGCCGCTGGCTCGCGGTGAGGATTTGGATGCGCTTCTTGCGAAGGTCCAGAAACGCAGGATGTTGCCGACACGCATCATTCAAAGCGTTCAAAAGGCAATCCACAATCGCGTCTTAACACCGCTCGTTATCCGCAAGGCAGTGCTCGATAAAGTGCCGTTAGTGCTGCGATTGTTCGATCGCATCCACGTCCTTCGCCGAATCCCCGCCCGGCTGGTCGGCCTGGGTGTCCGACGCGAGCATATCCAATCGCCCGATGCGGGGCTCAGGCGGGCTGTGCTTCCTCGACCATCGCGACCTCGAGATTGTTCACGATCGCCTCGAAGAACTGCTCGGTCGTAAGCCAGGGCTGTTCGGGACCAACGAGGATCGCAAGGTCCTTGGTCATCTGACCGGCCTCGACCGTTTCGACGCAAACCCTCTCGAGCGTCTCTGCGAAGCGGACGACGTCCGGAGTGTCGTCGAACTTCCCGCGGTATTTGAGGCCGCCGGTCCAGGCGAAGATCGAGGCAATCGGGTTGGTCGAGGTCGCTTTTCCCTGCTGATGCATACGGTAGTGACGTGTGACGGTGCCGTGCGCGGCCTCGGCTTCGATCGTCTTGCCGTCAGGAGTCATCAGGACCGAAGTCATCAATCCGAGCGAGCCGAAGCCCTGAGCTACCTGGTCGGACTGAACGTCGCCGTCGTAATTCTTGCAGGCCCAGACGAATTTGCCGCTCCACTTGAGCGCTGACGCAACCATGTCGTCGATCAGGCGATGCTGATAATCAATGCCAGCTTCTTCGAATTTCGCTTTGTATTCCTGATTATAAATTTCCTGGAAGATGTCCTTGAAACGGCCATCATAAGCCTTGAGGATCGTGTTTTTGGTCGAGAGATAGAGCGGCCAGCCGCGGCCCAGGCTGTAGTTGAAGCAGGCGTGGGCGAAGTCGCGGATCGATGCGTCGAGATTGTACATGCCCATGGCGACACCCGAAGCCGGGAAGTCGAACACATCGAAGTCCAGCTCCCGCCCGTCATTGCCGACCCATTTCATCGTCAACTTGCCAGGTCCGGGCACGAGGAAGTCGGTCGCTCGATACTGGTCTCCAAAGGCGTGGCGGCCGACGACGATCGGATCGGTCCAGCTGGGAATTAAGCGTGGTACGTTGGAAATCACGATCGGCTCGCGGAAGATGCATCCGCCAAGGATGTTCCGGATCGTTCCGTTCGGCGATTTCCACATCTTCTTGAGATGAAATTCCTCGACCCGAGCCTCGTCGGGAGTGATGGTTGCGCACTTCACGCCGACCCCATGCTTCTTGATCGCATTGGCGGCCTCGATCGTGACCTGGTCGTCGGTCGAGTCCCGATGTTCGACTGACAAATCGTAATAGAGGAGGTCGACGTCGAGATAGGGCAGGATCAGGCGCTCACGGATCCATTGCCAGATGATCCGAGTCATTTCATCGCCGTCGAGTTCGACGACGGGGTTCTTCACCTTGATCTTGGCCATTTGCGTTCCCGATTTTGGATTTGGCGGCGCCTTAGATTGCACCTGTAACGCGTGCAACCGCAGCGTTGTGCCTACGGCTTCGCGCCTCTAATGGATCGCGCCATGCCTTCGCTCGACAAGCACGACAGCCCACTGCCGACAACCACCGTCAAATGGCGGATGCCCGCGGTCCATCCCGAGGGACGGCAATATGTTGTGATCGCTGCTGTGATCGCACTGGCGGCCTATTTTCTGGTCAACCACGTCTTTGGAGCGCTGCTGATCGTGGTGGCGGTCTGCGTTGCGGCCTTCTTCCGCGACCCAGTGCGAACCACGCCTCGCGAGGACAAGCTCGTGGTTGCGCCCGCCGACGGGTTGATCACCATGATCGCCCGAGTTCCGCCGCCGCCCGAATTGAAAGGAGGCGAGGGGCTCGCCGACGGCGACTACACTCGGGTCTCGATCTTCATGAGCGTCTTCGATGTGCATATCAATCGCGCGCCCATCTCCGGCCGGGTGAAGCGCATCGCCTACGTTGCCGGCAAGTTCCTCAATGCCGACCTCGACAAGGCCAGTGAAGACAATGAGAGGCAATATTTCCTCTTCGAAGGCGCGGAGGGATCAAGGATTGGAATGACCCAGATCGCCGGTCTTGTCGCACGGCGTATTATTGCCTTCGTTCGCGAGGGTGACGACGTCGAGGTCGGGCAGCGCGTCGGGCTCATCCGTTTTGGCAGTCGCGTCGATGTCTATCTGCCTGCGGGCACTTCGCCCAAAGTGCTTCTGGGCCAGCGCTCGATTGCCGGCGAAACCGTGCTCGCCGAGATTGGTGTCGATACCAATCTGACTGGCATCAGTCAGTGAACGAAGACGGGGGTCCAAGGAGGATCCCGTTTCGGGCGATGGTGCCCAATGCGGTTACGATACTCGCCCTTTGCTTCGGATTGAGCGGAGTGTTCTTCGCCATTCGGGGCGAGTGGGAAAAAGCGCTCGCAGCGATCGTCTTTGCGGGAGTGCTTGACGGCATGGACGGCCGTATCGCTCGTCTTCTTCGAGCCGAGAGCAAGTTCGGAGCAGAGCTCGATTCGCTGAGTGACAATATTGCGTTCGGCACCGCTCCAGCTTTGATCCTGTTCCTGTGGTCGCTCCATAAAGCGCCCAAGTTCGGATGGACCGCAGCCCTCGCGCTGGCCGTCTGCTGCGCACTTCGCCTGGCGCGCTTCAATGCGCGTCTCGATGCAGCCGAGCAGCCACACAAGTCTGCGGGCTTCAACACTGGCGTTCCGGCTCCAGCAGGAGCAGGACTTGCCTTCGTCCCGATCTTTCTTTGGCTGGTCACCGGGAACGCGTGGTTCCAGGCCTGGTACGTTGTGATGCCCTGGGTCCTGTTCGTCGCTCTATTGATGATTTCCAGCGTTCCGACCTACAGCTGGGCCTCCATCCGGATCCGGAGCAGCTGGCGCTTGTTTGCGCTCGCCGGAATCGCAATTCTCGGGGCTGCCTTGCTGACGGCTCCGTGGCACACCCTACTTGGGATCGCCCTACTTTACCTGCTCATGATCCCACTTGCCCTCGCGAGCTATGCACGAGTTAAGCGGCGTCGCGCCAGCGCGGCTTCGCGCGCATAGGCTGCTGGAACCGGCCCCGACCTCTCACCCGGACCGGGACGGCCGCGTGCCGTGTTTGCGGCTTGCCCTTGAGGGCAGCGGCGATCTTCGCGCCGCTTTCCTCAAGAACCGAAGCACCCACGACAATGAGCAGCCACAAGGTGGCAAGAAAGGCGAGGGTGCCCAAAGGTGCAATCATCACATACGTCCTTCTTAGAGCGCCAAACCGAACTGGACCTGATTTGTTCCAGCATGCCGAGTTGAGGCTCGGGTGAGGCGAGACAGTGTTCCTGTTTTGTTCTTATCTGTCAAGCGCAGCATTCGGCGATAGTCAAAGCCTTGAAAGCAGCGGCTTCTTCGATTAGGGGGCGCGCATCCCACAGGCGGAGCTAACATACCGGTGCCGATCCGAAAGGTCGGTCATTCGGCTTCGCTGAGGCAAGAACCGGAAGGAGAAAGATTATGGCGACCACGGTCGTCACCATGCAGCAATTGCTTGAGGCCGGAGCGCATTTCGGCCACCAGACCCATCGCTGGAACCCCAAGATGAAGCCGTACATCTTCGGCGATCGCAACGGCGTACACATAATCGATCTGTCCCAGTCGGTGCCGCTGTTCGCGCGTGCTCTCGACTTCGTTCAGCAGACCGTCGCTCGCGGAGGCAAGGTGCTTTTCGTCGGCACCAAGCGCCAGGCGCAGGACGCCATTGCGGATTCCGCTCGTGTTTCAAATCAGCATTTCGTCAACCACCGCTGGCTCGGAGGCATGCTGACCAACTGGAAGACGATCTCCAACTCGATCAAGCGACTGAAGAGCCTCGAGGAGCAGCTTTCGGGTGACACCGCCGGTCTGACCAAGAAGGAGGTCCTGCAGCTTACCCGTGAGCGCGACAAGCTCGAGAAGAGTCTCGGCGGAATTCGGGACATGGGCGGCCTTCCGGATGTCATGTTCGTGGTCGACACCAACAAGGAAGAGCTGGCGATCAAGGAAGCCAATGTCCTTGGCATCCCGGTCGTTGCGATTTTCGATTCGAACAGCGACCCGAGCGGAATCGCCTTCCCGGTTCCGGGCAATGACGACGCCAGCCGAGCGATCCGACTTTATACGGACGCCGTCGCGCAAGCGGCAAATGACGGCCGTAGCGGCAACGCCGCAGCTCGTGGCGAGGACATCGGTGCAATGGCAGAGCCGCCGGTCGAACCGGCGCTGGAAGCCTGAGGACTTCCCCTCAAGCTGGAGCGATCAAAGGCTCGGTCACGCCCATTAGTCTCAACATATTCCCACCCTCAGCCCCTTCGGCGAGCGGGAGGGGAGCAAAGGAAACGAAAAATGGCTGAGATCACGGCCGCAAATGTGAAGGAACTGCGCGAGCGCACCGGCGCCGGCATGATGGACTGCAAGAAGGCGCTCGCTGAGAACAACGGCGAGATGGAAGCCGCGATCGACTGGCTTCGCGCCAAAGGTCTTTCGGCTGCAGCCAAGAAGGCTGGCCGGACCGCCGCCGAAGGTCTCGTCGGCGCTGCTGTCGAAGGCATTCGCGGGGCGCTCGTCGAAGTGAATTCCGAGACGGACTTCGTTGCCAAGAACGAGCTGTTTCAGGAATTCGTCGGCAACGTTGCCAAGCTCGTGCTCGAGAACGGTACCGACGTCGAGGCGCTCGGCGCTGCCCAATATCCAGGCGGTGGCACGGTTCAGGAGAAGCTGACCGACAATATCGCCAAGATCGGTGAGAACCAGTCGCTTCGCCGAGCTTCGGTTCTGGAAGTGAAGCAGGGTGCGGTCGTTCCTTATGTTCATAATCAGGTTGCTCCGAACCTCGGCAAGATCGGCGTTCTCGTGGCGCTCGAGAGCTCGGCACCGACCGAGACTTTGAACGATCTCGGACGGCAGATCGCCCAGCATGTCGCAGCAGCCCATCCCCAGGCGCTCGACGCGGACTCGCTCGATTCCGAGTTGGTTGAGCGCGAGCGCTCGATCGCCATGGAAAAGGCAAGGGAGAGCGGCAAGCCCGAGAACATCATCGAGAAAATGGTCGAAGGCGGCCTGGCCAAATTCCGCAAGGAAAATGCGCTGCTCACCCAGCTGTTCGTCCGTGACAACAAGACCCCGGTGGCTGACGTAGTCGCTTCTGCCGCTAAGGACGCGGGCACAGCCATCACTCTAACCGGCTTTGTCCGCTTTCAACTCGGCGAAGGCATTGCGAAGCAGCACAGCGACTTCGCTGCTGAAGTGGCCGCGGCTGCAGGCACGACGAAGGCCGAGCCGGTCGCCTAAGTCTTCACTGCTGCTTAGCAGTTGGAAAATGAGGCGGGCGCGCTAAAGCGTGTCCGCCTTTTTCTTGAGCAAGGAACAGCCGCCCGAATGACTTACCCGCGCTTCAACCGGATCCTGCTGAAGCTTTCGGGCGAGGCATTGATGGGCCAGGGGCAATTTGGAATCGATCCGATTGCCGTCGCCGGCCTTGCAGGGGAAATCGCCGAAGCGAAGGGGCAGGGACATGAACTCTGTCTCGTCGTCGGTGGCGGCAACATTTTCAGAGGCATGGCTGCGGCCGCCAAGGGCTTCGACCGCGCAACTGCCGATTACATGGGCATGCTGGCGACAGTCATGAATGCGCTGGCGCTCCAAATGGCGCTCGAGAAAATCGGCGTCGACACGCGCGTCCAATCGGCAATTCCGATGGCAAGCGTGTCCGAGCCGTACATCCGCCGTCGCGCGCTTCGCCATCTCGAGAAAGGGCGCATCGTCCTGTTCGCGGCAGGCACGGGCAACCCTTATTTCACAACCGACACAGCCGCTGCGCTTCGCGCTGCCGAGATGGGCTGCGATGCGTTGTTCAAAGGCACCAGCGTGGACGGCATCTACACTGCCGATCCCAAGAAGGACGCGACCGCCGAACGCTATGACAGCGTCTCGTTCAGCCGAGTGCTGACCGACGACCTTAAGGTCATGGATGCCGCCGCCGTGGCTCTTTGCCGCGACAATAATATTCCGATCGTCGTCTTCAACATTCGCCAGGCCGGCAATCTCGCGCAGGTGCTGGCCGGTGAAGGGACTGCGACGATCGTGAAGAATGGAGAGTAAAAGAATGGCCACGACCGTCAGCACCGATGATCTTAAGCGACGAATGCACGGCGCCGTCGAAGCTCTGAAGCACGATCTTGCCGGCCTTCGCACCGGTCGTGCTTCGACAGCGCTCCTCGATCCCGTCCACGTCGAGGTCTATGGCGCGAATATGCCGCTCAACCAGCTGGCGACCGTTTCGACCCCAGAAGCGCGCATGCTGTCAGTGCAAGTTTGGGATCGATCCAACGTCGGTCCGGTCGAAAAGGCGATTCGCTCGGCCGGCCTCGGCCTCAATCCGATCACTGATGGCCAGATGATTCGCCTGCCGATCCCGGAGCTGACCGAAGAGCGCCGCAAGGAGCTTGCCAAGCTCGTCGGTCAATATGCGGAGAAGGCAAGGATCGCCGTCCGCAACGTTCGCCGCGACGGGATGGACCATCTGAAGCAGGATGAGAAAAAGCACGAGATCAGTGAGGACGAGCGCAAGCGGCTCGAGCATGAGGTTCAAAAGCTGACCGATGACACGATCACGGAGGTCGATGACGCTGCTGCCACGAAGGAAAAGGAAATCCTCGGCAAGTGACCTCCGCTTCCGCCCCAGAGGGCGCAGCCAGGACAGCAGGCGGCACCAAGGCCCCGCGTCACGTCGCGATCATCATGGACGGCAATGGTCGCTGGGCCCGGAATCGCGGCCTTCCGCTCGTCGCCGGGCACAAGGGCGGCGCCGAAGCGGTGCGCAGGACAATGCAGGCAGCCGTCGACCACGGCGTCGAAGTGCTGACACTCTACGCATTCTCATCCGAGAATTGGAAGCGCAGCAACGAGGAGATCTCCGACCTCACCGGCCTCATGCGCTTCTACCTCGAGAGCGAGCTTGCGACTATTCACAAGGAAGGGGTCAAGCTGAAGCTGATCGGAGATTATACTGCATTCGGACCTGACCTGGCTGCAAGGCTCGAACGCGCGGTCGAGCACACCTCCAAGAACCAGCGGCTGACTCTCGTCGTTGCACTCAATTACGGCTCGCGGGCCGAAATCGCCGCTGCGGCGATAATCCTCGCAAAAGAGGCTGCCGCCGGGAAGATCGACCCACAGGCGATCACCGAAGAGGTGATTGCCGCCAATCTTGAAACTCACGGTCTGCCAGATCTGGACCTGCTCATTCGCACCTCCGGCGAAGTGCGCTTGTCAAACTTCCTGCTGTGGCAAGCGGCCTATGCTGAGCTCTTGTTCGTCGACACTTTGTGGCCCGACTTCGGGGAGGATGAGTTCGCGAATGCGCTCGAGGATTATGCTGCCCGCGAGCGCCGCTTCGGGGCTCGATGAACGAGCTCGCGATCCGCACGCTCACTGGGCTGATCCTGATCGTCACCGCGCTTCTGGTCGCGTTCCAGGGTGGTTATCTGCTGGCGATCGTTATCGCAGGGATTGCGACCGCGATGTTCTACGAGTGGACGAGGCTCACCCGGGGCTGGGGCGCGTTGTGGTACATCGGCGGGTTCATTTATGCCCTGCTGCCGGCACTTGCACTTTTGTGGCTCCGCGAACGCTCGGGGATCAACTTGTTGCTGTGGGTCTTCATCGTGACGTGGTCGACGGACATCGGCGCCTTTTTCGCGGGCCGAAGCTTTGGGAAGCGCAAGCTTGCTCCCACGATCAGTCCCGGAAAGACTGTCGAGGGACTCTATGGCGGACTGGTTGCGGCGGCCGTGCTTGGTGGGGCGTGGGTCTTCATTGCTGCGTTGGGCAAGCCACTCTTGGTCCTTGCGCCAGTGTTCGCCGTCGCGGCGCAGCTCGGCGATCTGTTCGAAAGCTCGATGAAGCGTCGAGCCGGCGTGAAGGATTCGGGCACCTGGCTGCCGGGACATGGCGGGTTGCTCGACCGCCTCGACGGGCTGGTTCCAGTGGCTGTGCTTACCGCCGCCACCCAGCTACTGGGACTGACGTGAAGCGCAAGATCGCCATCCTCGGTGCGACCGGCTCCATTGGCAAGTCGACGGTGGATCTCGTCGAACATCATCGCGACCGGTTCGAGCTCGTTGCGGTCACATCGGGGACGAATGTCGAGGCGCTTGCCGACATTGCGCGACGAACCGCGGCGAAACTCGCGGTCGTTGCCGACGGAACGAGGCTTCGCGCCCTTCAGGAGCTTCTGGCTGGAACAGGTTGCCGGGCCGCCGCTGGCCTCGAGGGTTTGATCGAGGCTGCGACTGGCGAAGCGGAGCTGGTTATTGCCGCTATCGTCGGTTGCGCGGGCTTGCGGCCGGTCATGGCAGCGATCGACGCCGGTAAGACCGTCGCTCTTGCCAACAAGGAGGCTCTTGTTACGGCGGGCGAGCTGATGACCCAGGCGGCGTCGGCGAGCGGCACGACCCTACTTCCCGTCGACAGCGAGCATAATGCTATTTTTCAATGCCTTGCCGGAGGCCGTGTCGATGACGTCTCAAGGGTCATCCTGACTGCGAGTGGCGGCCCGTTTCGAACTGCTACAATTGAGACGATCGCCGCGGCCACGCCCGCCCAGGCGGTCGCTCATCCCAATTGGACGATGGGCGCGAAAATCTCGGTCGATTCGGCGACGATGATGAACAAGGGCCTCGAATTGATCGAGGCGCGCTACTTGTTCGGTCTCAAGTCGGGTCGAATCGACGTTCTCATTCATCCACAATCGGTCGTTCATTCACTCGTTGAGTTCGTGGACGGCTCCGTTCTGGCGCAGCTTGGCGCTCCGGATATGCGGATCCCGATCGCTTATGCGCTCGCCTGGCCCGAGCGAATCGAAACGCCCGCCAAGCGGCTGGATCTCGCGGCGATTGCTCGGCTCGACTTCGAGCAACCCGACCTCGCTCGATTCCCGGCGCTTCGCCTCGCCCGGGAAGCGCTGGAAGCAGGCGGTGCAGCGCCTGTTGTCCTCAATGCCGCTAACGAGGTTGCCGTCGCCGGATTCCTTGGCGGACGGCTGAGCTTCCCGGAAATCGCACGATCAGTCGAGCAAACCTTGCAAAAACATGTCTTTGCTGCTCCGCATTCGATCGAGGACGTGCTTGAGATCGATCGCGCGACACGGTCGCGCGTTGAGGCGCTGATGACGGAGGGGTGCCACTGATGCTTCCCCAACCGCCGCTTTGGCTGGTTGTGCTCGCGTTCGTATGCGCGCTCGGACCGCTCGTCTTCTTCCACGAGCTTGGCCATTACCTGGTCGGCCGTCTGTTCGGCATTCCGGCCGAGACCTTCTCGATTGGCTTTGGTCGTGAGTTGGTCGGTTGGACCGACCGCCAGGGGACTCGCTGGAAGGTCGCGTGGCTGCCGCTCGGCGGCTTCGTGAAATTCGTCGGCGATATGAGCCCCGCGAGCAACCCTGGAGATCTTGAGCAAATCCCGCCGGAACTGCGCGATCGTGCATTCCAGGTGCGTCCGGTGTGGCAGCGCTTCCTCGTCGTGCTCGCTGGCCCAGTTGCGAATTTTTTGCTCGCGATCGTGATTTTCGCGGCCTTTTTCATGACCCTTGGAGCGCCTCGGACGAACGTCGTCGGAGCCGTCGTTCCGAATACGCCGGCGGCTGAGGCGGGCCTGAGGCCGGGCGACAAGATCCTGTCCATCGCCGGACGAGACACTCCAAACTTCGACGACATTCGATCGGTCGTGATGCTTCGGCCCAACGATTCCGTCCCGGTTCGCTTCGAGCGAGGCGGAGTGGCCCGCAAGGTCACCGTCCATCTTCAGTCTGACACCGAGAAAGATCAGTTCGGCCAGAAATTCACGCGCGGCCTGCTCGGCGTCTTTCCAACAACTGGCGTGCTCCAGCGCCTGCCGGTCTATGAAGCGGTGCCCGAAGCGACGACGTATACGCTGCGGATCACGCAATCCATGATCGACGGCCTTGCCCAGATCGTCTCGGGCAGGCGGGGAACCCAAGACGTCGGCGGGCCGATCAAGATTGCTCAGATCGCCGGACAACAGGCGACTCTCGGCGCATTACCGTTCGTCCAGCTGCTCGCTCTGTTCTCAATTAATCTCGGATTCATCAACCTCTTGCCAGTTCCGATGCTGGATGGAGGTCATCTGTTCTTCTATGCCGTTGAAGCCATTCAGAGACGCCCGCTCAGTACACGGGCGTTGGACTGGGCCTTCCGCGGCGGGCTTGCCGTTATCCTTGCATTGGTCGTGTTCACGACGATCAACGATCTCGGCTCGCTTGGGCTTTGGGACCGGCTTCAGCGCTTGATTGGTTAGGATGCTTGGGGCAGGGCAATAACCGGAGGCTTCGCGGCGGAGGGCGCCGTAGCACCAACTGCACTAAAGGCGGGGACTGGGTGATTTCAACCACGACGACGACTATCAGCCGGCGCACCGGCGCGCTGCTCTTGATCGGCACCGTGCTCGGCAGCTCGGCGACGCCGTTGCTGGCAGCGCAAGCTGCTCCGGCGACGCAGCAACCTCAGCAACCGGCCGCGCCAGCCGCCCCGGCCGCGTTGACCCCTTCAGCGCCGGTTTCGCTCACGATTCACACGGTCACAGTCAAAGGCAATCAACGCCTCGAGCCGGAGACGGTTCGCGCCTATGCGAACCTTTACCCGGGCCAGACCTACACTCGCGAAAGCCTGGATGCGGCGATCAAGGCGCTTTACGCAACAGGATTGTTCGCCGATGCGACGATCACAGGCACCGAAACCGGCGATCTTGTTGTCAATGTCCGCGAGAACCCGGTCATCAATCGCATCGTGCTCGAGGGCAACAAGCGCCTGAAAGACGATAAGATCACTCCGGAGATCAAGCTTGCTCCCCGGCAAATCTTCACTCGGTCCGCAGTCCGCTCAGATGTCGACCGGATTCTGGAACTGTATCGTCGCCAAGGCCGCTTCGCGGCGCGTGTCGAACCCAAGATCGTCCAGCTCGACCAGAATCGCGTTGATGTCGTGTTCGAAATCCACGAAGGCGATCTCGCTAAAGTCCGAGCGATCAACATCCTTGGCAACAAGTCCTTTCCCGACGGTCGCCTGCGCAAGGAGATGTACACTCGGCAGGCCGGCGGTCCTCTCGGCTTCCTGAAGTCGAACGATACCTACGATCCGGACCGGCTGGCTGCCGACCAGCAGAAGCTGCGCGCCTTCTATCTGACACAGGGCTACGCCGACTTCCGAGTCGTTCAGGCTCTTGCCGAGCTCACGCCCGACCGGCGCGACTTTGTGATCACTTACGTCGTCGAAGAAGGCCCGCGCTATCACTTCGGAACGGTCGAAGCAGACAGCGCTCTTCGCGATTTCCCCAACCAGAAGGTGCTCCAGATCGCCAAGATCCAGGCCGGCAGCTGGTTCAATGCGAAGGAGGTCGAAGACGCGGTCACAACGCTGAACGAAGCGGCGGGGAACCTCGGCTACGCCTTCGCGGACATCAATCCGGCCTATAATCGCGATTCCGACAAGAAGGTCATGAACCTGACGATCAAGGTCGGACAGACGCCTCGCGTCTATGTCGAGCGGATCGATATCACCGGCAATACCTCGACGCGCGACAAGGTTATCCGCCGTGAATTCCGGTTGAACGAGGGCGACGCCTTCAACGCGCAAAAAGTCAAGCGAAGCCAGGATCGAATCAAGAGCCTTGGTTATTTCGACGAAAAGTTCGAGATCAAGCAAAGCGAGGGCTCCGCTCCGGACCGAATTGTCTTGGGCGCGAACGTGACCGAGAAGCCGACTGGCCAATTGTCCCTTTCGGGCGGCTATTCGAGCCTGGAGCGCTTCGTCATCCAACTCGGTCTGTCTCAGAACAATTTTCTTGGAAAAGGTCAGTCTTTCAACGCGTCGGTCAACTGGTCGCTTTATTCAAAATCGGCGACGGTCGGATGGTCCGACCCCTATTTCCTCGACAAGCCGATTCTGTTTGGAGTTCAACTCTTCCGTCAGGATTACAGCAGCTTCAATTATATCGGGAACAACCGGAACACGACTTACAAGCAGCTGACGACCGGCGGAGCGCTGAGTTTCGGTTTCCCGCTCAACGAATATTGGAATTTGGGAACCAGATATCGTCTTAGCCAGGACAATATCTCGCTCGACAAGAGCACATTCTACACCAACGGAAAGTGCGACACGATCAAGGCAGGCAGCTATTTGTGCGAGGAAATCGGTAATCGCATCACGTCACTTGTCGGTTGGTCGACGCTTTACGACGACACCGACGGAGTTCACCCGACCCACGGCCAACAGGCCACGATATCACAGGACTTCGCAGGGTTGGGCGGCGATGTGCGATACCTGCGCACGCAGGCGTTCGGAACGAAATACAAAAGCTTCGGCAATTGGATCCTGCAGCTCCATGGGGAGGGCGGATTCATCAAGGCGCTTCAGAGCGGACCGGACCAATATACGGATCCGATCCGGATCTCCGATCGCTTTTTCAACTCGAACATCCGCGGCTTCGACATTCGTGGCATCGGCCCGCGTGTTGTCCGAATCCCGTATGACGCTCAGGGCAAGTTGGAGGTTCTCGACGTCAACAAGGACTACAACGAGGCTATCGGCGGAAAGGCCTTCTACCTGGCGCGGATCGAGCTGGAATTGCCGGTCAGCGCGAGCATCAAGAACCTCGGTCTTCGCCCGTCCGCTTACATCGATGCCGGCTCGCTGTGGGATATGACGCAACCGTTCCTGATCCCCGATACGGTAGCGTTCTGTTCGCCCAATACGGGCACGACGGGACTACTCCCATTCAGCAGTTCAAAGGCAGACTGCAGCATTAATTCGGCGACCGGCGTGGCTCCGGCGGGCGGCGCCTCGTCATACACCCCAACTCCGGGCTTCAAGGAAGTCTTCCTCGGTAACTCGCCGAAACCACGCGTTTCTATCGGTATCGGCGTCAACTGGGTTTCGCCGTTCGGTCCTCTTCGGATCGACATTGCCAAGGCACTCGTCAAGCAAGTCGGCGACGATCCAAAATTCTTCTCTTTCAACGTAGGAACTCAATTCTAATGAAAACTCTGCTCATTCCAGCGGCGCTCGCCGCTACCGTGATTATGCCCGCAGCCGCGAGCGCTCAGACCGTTCCCTCCGCTGTGATCGCCGTTGTCGACCTCGAGCGGATTACGGGAGAATGCAACGCCTGCAAGACCGCGGCCGCGGCTCTGCGAAGCCAAGTCACCGCAGTCCAGAATCGCGAAAAGGCGCTCGCTGCTCCGCTCGAGACCGAGCAAAAAGCGATTCAGGCACAAATCGATGCTCTCAACGGCAAGCAGCCCGATGCGGCCCTTCAAAACCGCGTCAAGTCCTTCCAGGCAAAGCAGCAGCAGGGCGCTCAGGAGATCCAAAGCCAGCAGCAGCAGGTCCAGCGCAACCAGCAGTACATCCAGAAGCAGATTCAGGACAAGTTGGGCCCGATCTACCAGCAGATCATGCAGCGTCGCGGCGCGAACGTCATGATTGAGGTCGGTTCGACCTTGGCGACGTCGACCAGCGTAGACGTGACCAACGACGTTCTTGGGGCGCTCAATACGGCACTTCCGTCGATTTCAACGACGGCGCCGGCCGCTACGCAATCACAACCGCAGGGCCGCTAAATTCTATGACGGAAGCGAGCGGCGGCACCATCGGCGCGCTTGACATCAGGCGGGTCATGGCGGCGCTGCCGCATCGCTATCCGATGCTCCTCGTCGATCGCGTCGAAAGCCTCGATCCCGAAAAGGGGATCGTCGCGATCAAGGCGGTCACGATCAACGAGCCCTTCTTCCAGGGCCATTTCCCGTCGCGCCCGATCATGCCGGGCGTTCTGATCATAGAGGCGTTAGCCCAGGCCGCAGGCGTGCTCGCGGTCGAGGCGCTTGGCCTCGCTGGGTCGGGCAAGCTGGTTTATTTCATGGCAATCGAGGGCGCGAAATTTCGAGCGCCCGTGGAGCCAGGCGTTCTCCTGAAGCTTGAAGTCGAGTTCGTCCAGAAGCGTAGCTCCGTGTGCAAGTTCGCAGGCCGCGCGACCATCGAGGGGAAGCTCGCCGCTGAAGCGAGCTTCACCGCGATGATCGCCGATCCACCGTCAGTCTGAGCTAGCGGCTCGCGAGCCGCACCCCCGCGAAGACGCCTCGTCCTTCGGTGTGATACCCAGCTAAATCCTCATAATGCGAGTTGAACAGGTTCGACCCGCGCACATAGACCTCGATCCCCCCTCCTATCGCGTATCCGAGACGCGCGTCCGCGAGCCAGTATGAATGAAGCTGCACTGTCGAAAACGGGTAGTTGTCAGAGCTATCAAGATGCGTGCCGACGTACGAAACCGATGCTCCGTAACTCCATCGGCTGACCGAACCGTCGACGGTGATCGATCCGCTGCGCTTCGGACGACGAAGCTCCGTTATCTGTTGCTGCGTTGTAGAGTTGGGCTGGGTCGCGTGAAGGAACGCATAATTCGCGCTCAAACGGACCGCGTCGTTCAATTTCCAATATCCCTCAGCCTCTATTCCGGACCGGTAGCTCGTGGCGTCGATGTTGATTGCGGTCTGGAGAAAGGTCGTGGGATCGGAGACGTCCACGATCTCGTCGTGAAGTCGCTGCCGGAATGCCGTGAGCGAGCCGCCAAGAGTCCCTTTCCGGTAACGAAGGCTCGTTTCAAACCCGCTCGAGCTTTCGGGTCTCAGTAAAGGGTTGCCGACGAAATTGGCCGGGAAAAAGCCGTACAAATCAAAGAAGGTCGGCTCGGAAATCCCTTCCGCATATGATCCGGCAAGGGCAAATCCTCCACCGAGCTTGGTGATTAAGGAGGCGCGAACGCTTGTCGCGTCCTTGAACCCGTTGAACATGTCGCGGCGAACTGCGAAGTCGCCGGTCAAGGCCGGTGTGGAGGCACGCCATTCGCCCGTGATGGCATTGTGATCACGTAATCGGTCCTGGTCGGTGAAGCCCCCATAAATGGTGTCCCTGGCGTGAAACGTCTCGCGCTCCGAATCTGCCGCGACGATGAGTTGATGTTTGACTGCGCCGGTCGAAAAAGTCCGAACCACCTGTGCCTCAAGCGTCCGCCGGGTCCCGCTCGTCCGATTTTGGGGAGCGTCAGCCAGAAAATTCCGGTCTGACGAGCCGAGGAGAGTGACCGCTCAAGCTCCCGCTCCACGGCGAAGACTCGCCTCCGAAGTCTGCCCACAGCCGGCCGGCACGAAGCTGGTTGCGGCTGTTGTCGAGCGTATCGGTGTGTTTGAAGGTAATCGGGTCGTAGCCGTCGAATTGGCTGCGTCCCGTCAACCAGATCGCGGAAGCGCCGAGCTTCACCGACGATGCAATCGTAACTCTTGCCCGAATCCGGCCCGAGAGGTTGTGGTAACCATCCAAATCGCCGCCCGGAGCACCGAAACTGTCGATGCCGGTAGCATTCTGCCAGCCAATCGCGCCCGAGAGGTTCGCGCCGGCGCTCTTGACCGAAGCCGACGCGCTTGCTCGAGCAAAGCCGAACGATCCAGCCTCGGCTGAGGTAGCGTAGCCAGGTGCATCATCGAGTCCGTTCACGGCGATGACGCCGCCGATTGCGTCCGAACCCCACAGTGCCGACTGTGGGCCACGGACCACCTCGATACGCGACGCAAGATCGGCGTTGAGAAGCTCGAACCGGGGCGTGTCGCCAGATGCCGGATCGTTGACCTTGATCCCGTCGACAAACAGCAAAGTGTGGTTGGCCTCGGAGCCTCGGATCCTGACCTCACTGAGGGAGCCGGCGGGGCCGATGCTGGTGACTGCCGCGGATGGCGTGAGCCGCAGCAGGTTGACGAGAAGGGGCTCGTCGAGCCGACCGATGTCGTTGCTGTCGATGATCGAGATGCTTGCCGGAAAGTCGGCCTCGGCCTCCGGCGCGCGCGACGCGGTGATGACGATCTGATCTGTGTCGATGGGTACTGCTTGCATGGAATCCTCCTACGACGAACATTGTCGTCGCAGAGGGCAAGGCCCACGCACCCGCGGCTGGTCCCGACCGGGGAAACGGACGACCGACCAGGGCAGGTTCCCGACTTGGCCGACCTGTCGGTCGGCGTTCACGGTTGCGGGCACAGCGCCGGAATCTCACCGGCTTCCCTTTGAACCGCCCCCGGTCCGACTTCGTCGGTGGGCGGCACCCTGATCGCCTCCCTTGCTAGTCGGGCTGTCAAATTGCGGTCAAGGTGATTATTGAGCCGGCATGACCCGCTTAATCGTACTTCTTTCAGCGATCGTCGCGGCTGCTGCGATGCGCCTGGTGCCGCACCCGCCGAACTTTTCGCCTATTGACGCCATGGCGTTGTTTGGTGGCGCCTACCTCGGCCGGCGGGGAATCGCTTTCGTGGCGCCGCTCGCCGCTCTGCTGTTGAGCGACCTCGTGCTCGGTTTCTACCACGGAATGGCGACCGTCTATGCGACCGTGGCTCTGATCGTCGTGATCGGCTGGTGGGTATCATCGCGACGGACGCCGCTCCGCATTGGAGCAGCGGCCATCGCCAGCTCGATCGTCTTCTTCGTGATCACCAATGTCGGAATGTGGCTGTTCAGCGGCATCTATCCGGTGACCTACGCCGGCCTGGCCGCTTGCTTTGCCGCCGCTGTCCCGTTCTTCCAGAACACGGTCGCGGGTGACCTTTTCTACACGGTCCTGTTGTTCGGGGGCTTGCGCATTGCCGAGCTGATTCTGCCGCAGGTCAGAGCAGCTCCAGAAGAAAGCCTTGTGAAGGCCGCCTAAGTTGCAACATCGGCGCTCTCCTTGTAGAGGCGCCCCTCAACTTGCTGCCGCTGGTCGGAAACCAGCGGCTAACCCAAGGAAAATCCACATGAAGTCCGGTAGCCACCCCGATTATCACCTGATCAACGTCGAGATGACCGATGGGACCAAGTTCCAGACCCGGTCGACGTGGGGCAAAGAGGGCGACACGCTCCACCTCGAGATCGATCCCAAGGTGCATCCGGCATGGACCGGCGGCAACTCCCGGCTTCTCAATGAAGGCGGCCAGGTCGCGCGCTTCAACAAGCGCTTCGGCGGCCTTTCTCTCGGCAAAAAGTAAGCTTTGATCCGCGAGGGGCCGCGGATCGAAACCGAAAGGCTAGTCCTGCGCCCGTGGCGCAAGGACGATTTCCGCCCGTGGCACGCGATCGTCAGCCACCCCGACGTGCATCGACACTTCTCCTTGGAACCGATGAGCGCCGAGGATTGCTGGCGGCGGATGATGGCGTCTGTCGGCGGCTGGCAGCTCAACGGCTTCGGGACATGGGCCGTCGACAGAAAGGGCGACCAAAAGCTGGTCGGCAACGTCGGCTTCTTCACCGCGTGGCGGGAGATTCAGCCTCGGTTCGGTGACGAGCCTGAAATGGGCTGGATGTTCGCCGCCGAGACACACGGGCAGGGAATTGCAAGCGAAGCCTGTAAGGCGGCCATCGCCTGGGCTGAGACTAACCTTCAGCCAAGCCCCCTCTGGGCGATCATCGCGCCAGCGAATGAGCCGTCGCTGAAGCTAGCGACCAAGCTCGGCTTCGAGCAGATTGGCGAAACCGAATATCACGGCGATCTCACGTTAGTTCTGCGGCGGCCGGTCTGGCGTTGAGAAGGCGGTTACCAACCTCCTCCACCGCCTCCGCCACCGCCGCCTCCCGACGAGCCGCCGCCACTCGAGCCGGGAGCGGCCGATGCCGAGCCAACCGCGCTCGATAGTGACGAGCCGACATTGGTGACGAACCCAGTCGGATTGCTCCACGGACTGCTCGACCCTGAATACCAGGCAAAGCCGCGCTGTCCTTGAGCCGACGCAGCGGCGAGAACTCCTTCAAACCTCTTGGCCCACCGATTCTCGACCCCGAGCGCGATTGCGTAAGGCAGATATTTCTCGAACAATTCGGGCGTGTCCTTTGGTGAGGTCATGCGATCGAGCCGCTCTGCCTCGGTAATCGACAGATATTGTTTGAACCCGGCGATATGGTCGAGCACCTTGCGGCCCTGGGGAGTGGGAGCAGCGATCCACCAGAAGGCCGAGATCACGATCGGCAGCGCAGCCAGGGGCAGGACGATCGGAAGCCACCAACCGCTGCTGAGGGCCTCCGCGAAGATCGGCATGCCAAGAGTAGCGGCGGTGCCGAGACCGACGAAGCCAATCAAGGAGAGGGCGCACTTGCCGGTCGCGGTGTCGTGAAATGCAAGCCAAAGCATCGCGCAGGCGACTAGAATTCCCAGAACGACACCCACCTGCCAGACGAGCGCGCCACCGGTCGACAGGTCGACCGCAGCGCAAACGAGCCAAAAACAGGCGGCGAACAGGAACAGACCAGCAGCGGCCCATCCGATGTTCCGCTTGAACAGCTTTCCTTCGTATCTAGCCTTCAGGACACCTTGCAAAGCATTCTGCGAAGAAGAGAAAATATCATGATTCTTTTGCTCCATCATGATTTCTTCACCGGGACTGCAAAGACAATCGAGCGCGGCTTCCTCCTCCTCGGGAAGCGGTTCCTTGCCGGCTAATCGCTCCAGCCGCGTATGCTTTCCGGAAAGCCAGCCACGATCTTCCTCGACGAGCCGGACATGTCCGCGAACGCCCATGTCGACCAGTGCCGCTGCGTAAGTCCGATTATCCGCGCCCATCTCAGTCACGTAGCGCATATCGGCAGGACTGAGTTCGTCTGGCGGCGAGTAAAGCGGCACGACCGTGCCAGCCCGCGGGTTTCGGCCGGCACGCCTCCACGCAATGTAGTAGAAGGCGCACAACCCGATCAGGCAGATGAGGGCGAGCGCGGGCGGCCCGTAATCTGCAAGAAAATCGAGAATCCTGCTGCCCGACGATGGCTCGGCGACAACCGCCTTGGGAAAGGCGGCCGCGACCGTCAGTCCTTCATAAGAATTGAGCGGGCGTGTGGTCCTGAAGGTGATCTCGCCGGGCTTTTCGTCAACCACTTCGGCGTTCGACGCCGTTGAGCCCTCGGGGCCGGTGTAGGCCGAGCGCTGGCCAAACCGCACCGGATCGGGAAGCCGGATCCGCGCCTCGGCGACGTCGATCGGGAATATCCACTGCACGCCCGTCGCATTCCAATAAAGCTCGTCGAAATCGGCAAAGCGGCCAATCTCGCGAGTTGCCCGGTAACGGATCACATATTCGTGCTCGCCCACGGACACGTAGCTGTTCGGATCGCCAAGCTTGATCCGAACTCCTGCGCCAGCGGCTTCGATAGATGCCTTGACGGGATTCCCGTCGAGAGTTCGCGTTCTCGAATGCAAAACGAACGTGGAATTGAGTTCCGTGCGGACCTTTATAGCGGGTCGGAAAATCGCGATAAATTCCGTGATTGATGCGATCGTTCTCGGCCCGGATATCGATCGTCTCGGTGACTTCGATCGAGCTGTCCTTCCTGACCTCCACGTCGCTGAGATAGTGCAGGATCCGCTCGTCGGCGAAAGCGGCGCCAGGTGTCAGAAACAGCAGGGCGGCAAGGGCGCCTGCGAGCCTGCGCATGTCAGGCCGCCGGACGAGCGAACGAAACTTTCGGTGCGCTTTGGATCGCCGGATCGTCGTCCTGGTAAAAAGGTTCCTCAGTGAAGCCCATGGGGCGCGCGACAAGGGCTGGCGGGAAGCTCTGGATGTTCGAATTGAGATCGCGAACGGTCGCATTGTAGTAACGCCGGGCGCCCTGAAGCTCGCCCTCTATGTCTGACAGCTGGCCTTGGAGCTGAAGGAAGTTGGTGTTCGCCTTGAGCTCCGGATAGGCTTCGGCAACAGCGAACAAACGTCCAAGCATGCCCGTCATCTGAGCGTCGGCCTGGGCCGTCGCCTGGACGCTGCCGGCATTCACCGACGCAGCGCGAGCCTTCGAGACTTCTTCGAAGACTTCGCGCTCGTGTGCGGCATATCCTTGCACGCTTTCCACGAGGTTTGGGATGAGATCCGCTCGGCGCCGGAGCTGGACGGTAATCCCGCTGAACGCTTCCTTCACCAGCGCGCGAAGGCGCACCAGGCGGTTGTAGATGGCCACGAAGTAGAGAAGCACCAGGACGACACCGCCCAGGACGATCCAGCCGATCATGTGAATTCCCCCAATAGTCCGCGACCGAACATAGGGGGACTTACAATCGTTCGCTAGAAGGCGCTGAGCCCGGTGATCGCCCGGCCCATGATCAGCGCGTGGACGTCGTGGGTCCCTTCATAGGTGTTGACGGTCTCGAGGTTGGCTGCGTGGCGCATGACCTGAAACTCGGCCGAGATCCCGTTGCCTCCATGCATGTCCCGGGAAATGCGAGCGATTTCAAGCGCCTTGCCACAATTGTTGCGCTTGATCAGGCTGATCGCCTCGGGGACCAACTGCCCCTCATCGAGCCTTCGGCCAACACGAAGCGCTGCCTGAAGGCCCAATGTGATCTCCGTGATCATGTTGGCAAGCTTAAGCTGGACGAGCTGGTTGGACGCGAGTGGTTTCGCGAACTGCTTTCGGTCGAGGGTGTAACGCCGAGCGGCTGAGTAACAGAACTCGGCCGCGCCCATCGAACCCCAGGCGATGCCGTAGCGGGCCCGGTTGAGACAGCCGAACGGCCCCTTCAACCCTTCGACATTCGGCAGAAGCGCATCCTCACCGACCTCCACCCCGTCCATCACGATCTCGCCGGTGATCGAGGCTCGAAGCGAGAGCTTGTCCTTGATCTTCGGCGCGGAAAGGCCAGCCGCGCCTTTGTCGAGCACGAAACCACGAATCTTGCTTCCATGTGCGGCCGACTTCGCCCAGACAATGAAGACGTCGGCGATCGGTGAATTGGTGATCCACATCTTGGTGCCGGTGAGGCGGTAGCCGTTCGCGGTCTTCTCGGCGCGGGTGCGCATGCTTCCAGGATCGGAACCTGAGTCCGGCTCGGTCAGGCCAAAACAGCCGATCCACTCGCCGGTTGCGAGCTTAGGCAGATATTTCTGCTTTTGCTCCTCGGAGCCGTAGGCACTGATCGGAAACATGACGAGGCTCGACTGGACCGAGCAGGCAGAGCGGTAACCGCTATCGACCCGCTCGACTGCGCGCGCGATCAAGCCGTAGCTCACATAGCCAAGGCCAGCACCGCCATATTCGTGGGGGATGGTCGCGCCGAGCAGCCCTAGCGCGCCCATTTCGCTCATGATCTCTCGGTCGAAGCGCTCCTCGAGATAGGCAGAGGTGACGCGCGGCTGAAGCTTCTCCTGAGCATAGCCTTCAGCCGTATCTCGGACGAGCCGCTCCTCGTCTGTCAGCTGATGATCGAGATCGAACGGATCCGCCCAGTCGAACGGAAGGATTGCAGGCTCGCCCACTGTGAATGCCCCGGTGCTGTACGAAGTCGGGCCTCTTAGCGGGGTGGCGGAAGTCGCGCCACCCCGCGCTGGCAGTAGCGGGACAGCCAGACGCCATCTCGCTGGGGATAGAGCGTCAGAACGTGCCCTTCAGCGAGACGCTGAAGATCGGTCCGACAAGCTCGTCATGCCGTTCGATGAAGGCGATTGGCGTTCGGTCGCGATATCCATCCCACACCGTGCGATCTTCAGTGTGGCGACCGTTGAAGACGTTATCGACGCCGACCTTCGCGGTCATTCCAAGGAAGTTCTTATCCTCGATGAAAAAGCCGACAATCCAGGGGATATCGAGCGTGTGATCGATCTCCGTCAAATAGTAATTGCTGGTGTAATGCTGGTTTTGGACATAGCCCCCCCAGGCGATCTGCGTATGCGGAATGTCATGACGCAGCTGGATGCTGCCCCAGTGATCCTGGACGTTACTGATCGGCCGGCTTTGGCCTGTCAGCGGATCACGGACTGCCGTCCATTCGGCGCCGAGATCGATATCGACCTTCGCGCCTGTGAAACCGATCGGGTCGAGCAGGATGGTGCTGGTGCTTTCAGCGCCGATGCGGGTCGCGTGCGGAAGGTTGCCAACGCCTTGCTCGTCCTCGTTGATCGGGATGAAGTCGACGATGTCCTCAACGGAATAATAGTGCAGGTTGAGGCTGGTCTTGCCCCAGCGGCCGAGGTCATGGGCAAAGTCGGTTTCAAGTTCCCAACTCTGCGGGGGCACCAGTTGAGGGTTCCCGGCATTGTCGCGGTCGTCGCTCAAATTGGGCTGCGCGAGAAAATCGTAGAAGCTGATTTGGCCAACCCGGCGGCGCAGCTTGAGGCTGATGTCCCACGTCTTGCCGGGATGCCATCCGAGCACGATACTGCCTTTGGGACGGAAGAATTTGCGAGCCGGCTCCTCGTCGGTCGTGCGATCTAGGTTCGAAGTCTCGGCGCCCAATGCGACCTGCAGGTCGAGGTTCGATCGAAGCTGCCGGCTCAAAGTCGTCATCGCTTCGTAGCGCGTCTCGACGACCTTTCCGCTGCCTTCTGGGAAGTCGACCTCGTGGAAGGCGCCGTCCGACTCAAGATTGAACAATTGGCCGTGCTGGTCGAGCGAATTGAACGCCCGCTCGAGTGAGAACTGCCAATGGTTCGGGCCGCTGTTCCAGCTATATTCGCCGCGGGTGACCGTTTCCCCGATGTGCAAATCGCGACTGAAGCGCGAACCCTCGCTATCTGCGCCGCTGCTGGTGAAGTGCAGGATATCGGTGCTGACGATCGGCTCATGATCCCAGTGGCGAAGCCCGATGAGCTTCAGTCGGCCGGGGCCGAGCGCAAATTCATAATCGCCACTGATGTCGCCCTGATAACCAGCGAGCGTCTGCTCGAAGATCCGCTCCTGGGTTTCGCCGGTCGCAAGAATGCGTCTGTCGTGAAGTCGGACCGGATTCCAATATGGGGTGTAGGCGAGTGTGAGATTGCCGATCGAGGAGCCTGGCCCGTCGATTCCGAACTTTCCCTGAAAGGTGAGCAGCGAGGATTCGGAATGGTACGCCTCGGTACGCTTCTCGATCAAATCGTGGTTGGCGTCGTAGATCCAGATTGGGCCGCCCAGACCTCCCCGACCGTAGGCGTTCTTTACGGAAAGCGTGTAGTCGACCGGGCCTTCCTTGCCCGAATAGCTGACGTGGCCGCCGTAAAGCTCCGGCCGGGCATAGTGCGAGCGGGCATTCGCATCATATTCGAATTCGCCCGACGCCTTCTTGGTGGCGGTCAGAATGACGTTGGCGACCTGGCCCGAAAGACCGGCAATGCCAAGGCTGGCGGCATCGACGATCTCGATCCGCTCGACGCTGGCGGCGGGTGTATTCTTCAGCTGATCGACCGCGCCGCCCGACTTGTTGGCGATCCGCTGGCCGTTGATCAGCACATTCTCCGATGCCTGCCCGAGACCGCGATCGGTCGTGTCGACGGTCTTGATCGTGAAGCTCGGAACCTGGGCGAGCATGTCGTAGCCCGATTTCGGAGCGAAGCGTGCAAAGTCAGCGGGCGTGTAGATGCGTTTCTGGCCTGAGGTCTTGGCGACCGGGGCCGGAGCGACCGCGGAGTCCGGCGGCGCTGCTGGCTGCGCCAGGGCCGATGCCGGAGCGAGCAGCATGGCGCTTGCTAGAAGTGCGCCCCTGTGGACTCGAATGCTACGCATAAATTCCCCTATCCGGCCGCCATCGAGACTTACTCGCGTCATGCCGTGTTACTACAATAATACTGCGAATGGGCGATTAGGCTCGACGATCAGTGCGAGCGGCCTTTTCGCGGCTCGAAACCGAGCGCCTTCATCTCTACGAGCTTATCTGGAGTGAGGTCGCCGAAACCCTGCGCTGCAACAGACTGGACATAGTCCGGAGTGACGTCGAGGGCTTTGAGCTGCACCAGCGTGTCGACTGACAAATTCCGGTATCCGATGCGCGCGAAGCTTCCAATGAAGGCGGGGGTGATGTCCAAAGCCGCCATCTGCTCGAGCTCGTCGGCGCTGAGATTGTGATAGCCCGAGGCCGCAAGCCCGCTGATCATGGCAGGATTGACGCCCACGGCCTTGAGAGCCGCAATCTCATCACCGGAAACGTCGCGAACGCCGGCACGCGCGAGGGTGTCGACATAGTCGGGCGTGACATCGAGCGCGGCGAACTGGGTGAGGTCGTTGAGCGTCCTTGGGGCGTAGGGACGTCCGGCGAAGCCCGCGATGAAACCGCGGCTAACGCCAACGGCAGAAAGTTCTGCAAGCTTCTCGACGCTGGGCCGCGGAAATCGATACTGGGCGAGCGCCTCGACGAGCTCGCGGGAAGCGCCGGTCATCGTCAGCTCATATGCTTGGTCGCCATCGGGGCGGCCGATTCCCTGGCTAGCCAGGAATTGGCTAAAGCTCGCGTTCTCCGTGAAGGCGCAGCGGCCTTGCGCGACCGAATTGCGGACTTCGCCAGTGCAATCGATCCGGCCTGGCTCGCGAACGTAGGAGAAGCGGATTGGACGGTCGCCGGGCAAGCTCAGCGAGTTCACGTCAGCGCCCGACAACTCATGAGATTCGAATGAATTTCCCATCACGTTGTGGTGGCGGTCGGTTCCCGACCAGAGTGAAAGCTGGACTTGGCCTGAGCGAGCTGATGGCTTGAGCTCGAACCTCAAGTCTGAAGCCGAGTTGGCAATGCAGGCGCTCGAAACTGTGACGGCCGTCACGAGAAGTGCTGCGATGAAGGCAAGAGAACGGGTCATTGCTGGTCTCCTTCGAATGCGTTGGGCAAAGTTCGCCCGTCCGCCCAAAACGGGCGCTCAAGGATCGTCGGTCGGAAGTTCAGTTAGATGGTTAGCGGATCAGCCAATCATCTCCCCGGAGGCCGGGGAGGAGCGGACGGCGGCGATGGCGGCGCTGGCCGATTTCCTCCGACTACACTCTTTAGAGCGATATAATCGTCGAGGTCACCGTCGTAGCCGGAAAGGCGCATCTCGCGAATGTACTCGCCGGTTACACCGACTGCTCGAGCACCGGTAAGGTCGCCAAGGTCCGCGGTGCCGAATCCCGCAGCGCGCATCTCCCGGATGAAGTTGCCGTCGACACCGACCGCACGCGCACCAGCGATGTCGCCGGCATCGAAGTCCCGAATCCCTGCCGCAAAGAGACCTCGAACGTAATCGGGAGTCACCCCGATAGCTTTCATTCCGATCAGGTCGTCGGCATCCGCGTCGCGAAGCTCCGGCGCAGCGGCGCGCATGGCAGCGACATATTCAGGGGTCACGCCGACCGTCTTCATTGCGATCGCGTTCTCAATAGCGCCATCCCTCTTGTGGAAAGGGGCAGAGACTGCGCCAGGGATATCCTCATCCGCGTCGGCATAAGTAACCGTCTGAGCGCCGTTGGGAGCGAGAGCGACGACCTTGCGGCGCCCCTGCGCATCCGCGGGATAGACAGTGACCGTCGCTCCGGAGGGCGCATGGGCGACGTACATGCCATCCTTCGACATCACCGTTGCGCCCTCGGAAGCGGTCGAGACGAAGTTTCCGGAGGACGGATTGATCGCCGAGAAGGCGGTCTGGACCGAGGTTGCGACCCCCTGACCGATAATCGTTGGCAAGTCGGTTGGGACCGCATCGCCGCCAGGATAATAAGGCCCGGGATATTGAGCATTGGATGCTCCCGCCTTTACCGCCTTCGCATGCTCGGCAGTTCCAGCCGGAGCAACGGTCAATGCTGCAAGCGGAGCAGCCACGATGATCGCTCCGACGAACACACCCATGGCGAAGCTTCGAGCGGCCGGGCCGCGGACCGACTTAACGTCGAGCACACGGGCGACTCGGCGAGCGAGCGAGCCCTTCGACGGGGCTACACCATGCGCTCCAAGAAGAAGGCCGGGGCATTCGTGCCTGGCGACGCCGACCAGAAGCTGTGCGTAATCGGTGTCGGCGATGTCGGCCGCGAGGACCGCGTCGTCAGCTGTTTCCTCGCGCAGCTGGTGCGCTTCGCGAGCGAGTATCCAGACGAGAGGGTTGAACCAGAAGAGCGCCGTCGCGACGCGCGCCAGAAGCAGCTTCACCCAATCCATGCGGGCGACGTGCGCGAGCTCATGGGCAATGATCGCCTCAGCTTCGCCCGACGCCTCAACCGCGCGCGTATTGAGAACGATCACGGGCCGCATCAGACCCCAGCTAATCGGTGAGGCAAGCTCGTCGCTGGTCAGCAAAGCAGTGCCGTGCTTGAACCCCATGCGGCGCTGGGCGCGGGCGAGCGCGCTCAGCCAATGACCGTCGACGAGGACGTCGGCGCGCGCCTGCAGTGCCATCAGTCGGGCCAGCGCGAAGAAGGTGATCAAGAGTAGAATGGCGGCAGGCACAGCATAGAATGCCGATGCGGCCGCTGCCGCACTGATCGTCGGCCGGCTTGAAGGCGCAGGAGCGGCGCTAAGCGGCTTCGCGGCCGAGTTCGCGATGGTTCCTTGAGTTTCCTTGATCGCAGGCACCGACGAGGTCGGAACTTCGACTGCAGGTGCCTGGGCGAAGAGGGATGGTGCCTCCACAGTCCAGCGCGGGAGCGCCAGGGGCGCGAACGCCATGATCACCAGCGCCAGGAGCCCGATGTGAGCAACCCACGAGCGCTCCGCGGCAGAGCGGCGCTTCATCGCACCAAGCAGGCCGAGCGTAAGACCGGCGATCAGCAGCGACTTGAGCGCAATTCCGATAAGGACCGCCAACATCACTTATCCCCTTTCGCCTGGCGCGCGCGAGCGATCATCTGCTCGATCTCGTCGAGCTCGTTTTCCTTGAGCTTGTCGGACATGCCGAGCAGCGCGCTCGCCGCGCTAGCCGGCGACCCATTGAAAAAAACGCGGACGATCTCGCTCAGTGCCGACTTCTTCGCGACACTGTCGGCGACCACGGGGCTGTACAGATAGCCGTTTTCGGATTCGCTGCGCCGGACAAAGCCCTTGTCTTCGAGCCGCTTCAGCATGGCGCGAACCGCCGAACCGCTCAGCTGATCGGGCAGCGCCTCGCAGATTTCCGCCACGAGCACGGGACCGCGCTCATATAGGATATCAACGATCTGCCGTTCGCGGGGCGGGAGCTTGCTGAGCATATTCAAATCCTAAATGCGGCGGAATCACCGCGCTACATTTGTAGTCTGCTACATTTGTAGCGCGGGCGCAAGCGCAAACTTTTGAGGATCGCCGGACGGGCCTCGTTCATCGATGAACGACGGAAGAATGTGCCAGCAGCCGCTCACTACCCAACGAAAACTGTTTTCGAACTCCACTTTCGATAGCAATATAGCTGATCTCCATCAGCCAAGGGAACGAGAGTTTGAAACTGCTTGCGCTTCCACTTGCCGCTCTTGCGGCCTCGGTCTCTGTCGTCGCAACACCAGCTCCCGACTATAAGCTGGTAAAAAGCGTTCCGCTCGGAGTCCCGGACCGCTGGGACTATGTTGTTTACGACGACGGGACCCAGCGCATTTATGTGGCTCATGGCGATCGTCTGGCTGTGATCGATGCTCGAAGTGGCAATTTCGTCGGCCAGGTCGAAGGCATTCCTGGGGGCACACATGGCACCGCCGTTTCGCTGCCGACTCACCAAGGATTCACCGACGATGGTGAAGCTGGAAAGGCGGTCGCATTCGATCTCGACACGCTAAAGGTCATTCACGAGATCCCGACGGATGATGATGCCGATGGAATCGTTCTCGACCGCTTGACCGGTCACATTTTTGTTATCGAGGGCGACCCCGCTTCAATCACGGTAATCGACCCCAAGTCCGACACTTCACTGGCGACCATCAAGGCTGGCGAGAAACTGGAATACGCCGCCGGCGACGGTCGTGGATCGATCTACGTGGCGGGCGAAGCGAACGGTGATCTGTTGAAGATCGACGCTCGGACGAACAAAGTCGCAGCGAGGTGGGCAACGCCCGGTTGCACCAGCCCGCATGGGCTGGCCCTCGACACTGTCGGCCGCCGCGCCTTCATGGGGTGCGCAAATAGTGTGATGATGATTGTGGATACGCGCAATGGGCGGCTCGTCGCCAAGCTCCCGATCGGCTTGGGCAATGATGCGGTCGCATTCGACCCCGTCAGGCGAAGGGTTTTCAGTTCAAACGGACGCGACGGCACAATCACGGTCTATCAGCAGCAGACGCCGGACCGATATCTGGCCCGGGCACCGATCGAAACACTGATTAGTGCAAGGACAATGGCCTTGAATCCGAGAACAGGGTGGCTGTTCGTTCCGGCGGCCAATACCGACCCAAATCCGGGCGGCCGTCCCAAGGTCAGGCAAGGGACATTGAAGCTGATGATCTTCGCGCCCCGCGATTAGAAGACATCTGGCTTGGCAGCGATCTCTCATCCATGTCTTTAGGAACGTACACAAACAAAATGGCGGATGGGGTGGGATTCGAACCCACGGACGCTTGCACGTCGCCGGTTTTCAAGACCGGTGCCTTAAACCACTCGGCCACCCATCCTCGCGAGAGGCGGTGCGTATCGCGTCTCGGGACGGGACGTGCAAGGCACGCGGTGAACAAAGCTGGCCGGAAAGGGGTAATTCCATTTAGCCTCGCGTTGGGAGGAGGGTGCGTTTGTCAGCGATCGGTTCATGGATCTGGATTACGGCTTCCGCCGCTACGCTAGGGACCGCCGCGTCTGAGCCCGCTCTACCACTCGCTTCCGCCGCCGCAGTTCAGTCATCGGCATATAGCTGGGACCTATACAAGGTTCGGCTCGGTGCGCTGGCCCGCCTGAAAGGCGTTCGCGAGACCACGATCAGCACCTATGTCCCCGGCCTGTCTATGAACAGCGACGTAATTTCCCTCGAGCGCACGGAGCCAGTGGCACGCTCTTCGAACGGGGTCGTGGGCGTGCTCGCACCTTATCTCGAGCGCCACGTCACGCCCTCCCTGATCGCTCGGGGCCAGGCCAATTACAGTGAGAATTACACAGCCCTACGCGGTCTCGAATCGCGCTACGGGGTCGATCCCGCGGTTTTGATGGCGATCTGGGGCCATGAAACCAGCTATGGCAGGGTGACAGGAAGAACCGACCTCCTGAACGCTTTGGCGAGTCTTGGTTATTACGGCCGTCGCCGCGACTTTTTCGAGAACGAGTTCGTCGCTGCGCTGAAACTGATCGATCTTGGAGTGCCGCGGTACAAGCTGAAAGGAAGCTGGGCGGGTGCAACCGGCTATCCCCAGTTTATGCCGTCAGTGGTGCTTCGCCTGCGCGCCGACGGTGACGGCGACGGTTATGCTGATATCTGGAATAATGAACTCGACGGGCTCGCCTCGATCGCCGCTTACATGCGCGATGCGGGGTGGAAGCCCAATGTGCCCTGGGGAATCAGGGTCCGCACACCTGCGACTCTCGATCGTGCTGCGATCGCGTCGCGGATCACCGCTCCGCGCTGCCCGCAAGTGTATCGTCGCCTGAGCCGCTGGCTCACCATGCGCGAATGGCGGGCGCTCGGGGTGGTCCCGCTTGGGCGATCGCTTCCCGACAATGAGATGGCGAGCCTGATCGAGCCCGACGGCCCCAACTCCACCGCCTACCTGCTCACCACCAATTATCGCTCAATCCTCGATTACAATTGTTCGAATTTCTACGCGATTTCGGTCGGAGTTCTGGCGGACGCGATTGCGCGGCGATAGACGGGTCTCCTTGCCAGCCTGAATCACCAGTCTGAATCAGAGGATTCACAAAATTCCGATGCCGCGCACCATCCTTCTTGCCACCGCCGCTTCCTTGCTCCTCGCTAGCGCGGCCCCCGCCGCCGCACCGCAATTCGATACGCCAGCGAAGGTCGCTTATCTCATCGACCTCTCCTCGGGCGCGACGCTGTTCCAGAAGAACGCCGACGTCCGGATGCCCCCCGCGTCAATGGCCAAGATGATGACCACGGACGTCGCCTTCGAGCTAATTGACAAGGGCCAGCTGCCTCTCAACAAGGTCTGCACGGTGCGTCCGGAAACGTGGCAGAAGTGGCATGGCCCTCAAGCCGGGTCGACGATGTTCCTGTCGGCAAATGAACAGGTCAGCGTTGAGAACCTGCTCAAGGGGATAGTCACGCTTTCAGGCAACGACGCTTCGGTCGTTCTTGCTGAGTGCATCGGTGGCACCGAGCAGGCCTTCACCGGCCAGATGAACGCCCTCGCCAGTCGAATCGGGCTCAAAAACAGCCATTTCGGAACCGCCAATGGCTGGCCCGACAACGGCGTGACCTATGTCAGTGCGCGTGACCTTGCCACGCTGGCGCGGTGGGAAATCGAGCACCATTACAAGCTCTACAGGCAATTCTATTCACTGCCGAGCTTCACCTGGGGCAAGACGATGGGCGCGGGTGCGGACATCACCCAGGCGAACCGCAACCCGATCCTCGGTGTGGTTCCCGGCGCCGACGGCCTCAAGACGGGTCATACGGACGAAGCTGGATACGGCTTCACCGGCTCGGCCGAGCAGAATGGGCGGCGGCTGATCGAGGTTCTGGCTGGGCTTCCGAGCTGGAACGCTCGCGTGGTCGAGTCCCGACGACTGATGGAATGGGGCTTCGGCGCCTGGCAGGCGAAGCAATTGTTCCAACAGGGCGCGAAGGTCGGTTCGGCGCAAGTCCAGATGGGAAGCTCGAGCGCTGTGCAGCTGGTCGCTCCGCGGAACCTTGCCGTCACCACGCCGGCTGGTCTCGCGAGCGGACCAGTGCAGCTGAAGATCCGCTACCGCGGCCCGCTGGTCGCCCCGATTGCCAAAGGTCAGGAAGTCGCACAGCTCGTGATCACCACCGGCGACACACCGCCACAGATCGTGCCGCTGGTTGCGGGAGAGGACGTCGGCGCGGCCGGCTTATTCGGCCGCATGTGGCTCGGGCTGAAGCAGCTGATCTGATATCCGATCTTCGTGCGCGGGAAATTCATCACGCTCGAAGGCGGTGAGGGGGTCGGCAAGTCGACGCAAGTTCACGCGCTGGCCAAAGCCCTTCGCGCCCTAGGCATTGACGTGATCGTCACTCGTGAGCCCGGCGGAAGCGAAGGCGCCGAGAAGATCCGCGAACTCCTGCTGGCGGGCGCTGACGGACGTTGGCAAGCGCGCGCCGAAGCCCTGTTATTTGCGGCTGCGCGGGCCGATCATATCGACAAGCTCGATCCGTCCGGCGTTGGAAAGCGGCAGCTGGGTCCTGTCCGACCGTTTCATCGACAGCTCGCTCGCCTATCAGGGTGGGGCTGGGGGCCTGGGGATTACGACGGTGCGCGAAATCAATGCTTTCGCCATCGATGGCTTGTATCCCGATCGGACGCTCATCCTGATGCTCAATGAAGGCAGCGACCGGGCGCAGGCGCGCGACGGCGGCGGCGGCGATCGCATCGGCAGTCGGCCCATACGAATATCACCGCGAGGTCGACGCTGCTTTCCAAAGTATCGCTGCGGAAGAACCGGAGCGCGTTCAGCTGGTGGATGCAAGCGGATCGCCGGACGCTGTGACGGACCGGCTGATCGCTGCACTGAGCGACATCCTTCCGTGATCCTCGGCCAGGACAGGTCGATCCAGCAGTTTGCCGCCGCATGGGCCCGGCGCCAGGTCCACCATGCGTGGCTGCTCGCCGGGCCGCAGGGCGTTGGTAAAGCGACCTTCGCGAAAGCCGCCGCCCGGCGCGTGCTTGCAGTCGCCGCCGGACCACAGGTCGATCTACCTGGCCTGGAGACGCCCGACGACCACCCGATGGTCAAGCTCGTCGAAGCTGGGAGCCATCCGGACATGAGATGGCTCAAGCGTCTCCCGAGGGAGAAGGGGGAGGGCCTCGCCCGCGACATCACGATCAAGCAGGTGCGCGCGCTCGGCGAGTTCATGGGCATGACCGCTGCGCTTTCGCCGTGGCGAGTTGCCGTGATCGACAGCATGGACGAGCTCAACAAGGAAGCGTCAAACGCGCTTTTGAAAATGCTCGAAGAGCCGCCGCCGAATACGCTCTTCTTGCTCATCAGCCATGCGCCAGGACGGTTGTTACCGACGATCCGCTCGCGCTGCCGGCTGCTCCAATTCGAACCGCTGGAAGACGACGCCATGACGTCAATCCTTGAAGCTCAATTGCCCGAGCTGAGTTCTGGTGCTCGCAAGCGGATTGTCGAGATGTCGTTGGGCTCGGTGGGTCGAGCGCTGGCCTTTGCCGACCTCGATCTTGCGGGGATGGAGGAAACGGCGGTCGCAATCCTCCGCCAGGGTGATCCAACCAATTCGCGTCGATCGCAACTTGCAAGCGAGTTGGGCAAGAAAGCTTCGGAGGAACGTTACACCGCATTCCTCGAGCTCTTACCCTCACTCATTGCGAGAGAGGCTCGCACGCTAAGGGCGCTCGGCTCGAGCGTGCGCTCGATGCTTATGCGAAGACCCGAGAGCTCGCTACGATCGCTCCGCGAGTCTCGCTCGATCCAGCTGCGACCATTTTTCAGATCGGCGGATTTCTTGCCGAGGGGCCGAGCCGGCTTCCTTGAAGCGCTAGGGACGGGCGGCTAGGGCGGCAGCGATGTCCGAGCCCTTCTACATAACTACTGCGATCAGCTACCCGAATGGCCCGCCCCACATCGGCCACGCCTACGAAGCGATCGCGGCCGACGTGATAGCGCGCTTCCAGCGCCAACAAGGCCGCGACGTCCGTTTCCAGACCGGCACTGACGAGCATGGTCTTGAAGATGGCCCAGGCTGCACGCGGCGAGGGTATTGATCCCCGCGCTTTTGCTGACAAAATGTCTCTTCTTTTCAAAAACATGTGCGATACTCTCAACATATCGTACGATCTCTTTATCCGAACATCGCAACCCGACCATTACAGCGCGAGCCAAGCGATCTGGAAGGCGATGGAGGCGAGGGGAGACCTCTACCTCGACCGCTACGAAGGTTGGTACTCGGTCCGTGACGAAGCCTATTACGAAGCAGATGAGCTAAGAGTAGAGGAAGGCGGCGAAAAGCTGTCACCGCACGGCACTCCGGTCGAATGGACGGTCGAGGAAAGCTGGTTCTTCCGGCTGTCGAAATACCAGCAGCCGCTGCTCGACCTCTATGCCGCGAACCCGGATTTCATCCGGCCCGAGAGCCGCCGCAACGAGGTTGTCCGCTTTGTCGGAGGCGGCCTTAAGGATCTTAGCATCTCGCGCACCAGCTTCGACTGGGGCGTGCCAGTTCCCGGCAGCGACAATCACGTAATGTACGTCTGGCTCGATGCCCTCACCAATTACATTACCGGGCTCGGTTATCCCGACGATACAGCGCTGTGGCAGCGTTTCTGGCCTGCCGATGTGCATCTGATCGGCAAGGACGTCGTCCGCTTTCACGCGGTTTATTGGCCGGCGTTCCTGATGTCCGCGGGACTGGCTTTGCCCAGGCAGGTCTACGGCCACGGCTTTCTGCTCAGCCGCGGCGAGAAGATGTCGAAGAGCGTCGGAAACGTCGTCGATCCGATGGTCCTGTCGGAACGCTTCGGGGTGGATTCACTTCGTTATTTCCTCCTTCGCGAAGTACCGTTCGGCCAAGACGGCAGCTACAGCGCCGAAGCGATCGTCAATCGCGCCAACGCCGAGCTTGCGAACAGCTTCGGCAATCTTGCGCAACGCACATTATCAATGGTCTTCAGGAATTTGGGCGGCATTATTCCGCCGCCGGGAGAAGCGCCCGACGACCGCCAGCTCTTAGAATTGATCCGTGCCGCGACGCGCCGCGAAATACCCGAAGCGTTCGAACGCTTCGCATTTTCGGTCGGGATCGAGGCATGGTTGCGTGGCGTCTTCGCTTGCAATGCCTATATCGATTACAGGCACCTTGGGCGCTTCGCAAGACCGATCCTGATCGCATGGCTAGCGTTCTCGGGACTTCTCGTCGAGGCGATCCGGGACCTTACCAGCGCGATTGCGCCGATCATTCCTGAAAACCACGGACAAGCTGATGACCTTGCTGGACTCGGCCAAGGATGGAGTGCCCATAGCACAGCCGAAGCCGCTCTTCCCGAAGCTCGAGCTGGAGGAGGAAGGAGCGCAAGAGGCACAAGAGCCCGAAGAAGCAAGGCCGTGAGGCTGATCGACAGCCATTGCCACCTCAATTACGAGGGCCTCGTCGAACGCCAGGCCGAAGTGCTTGAGAATGCGCGGGAGCGAGGCGTCACCGGTTTCCTCAACATCTCCACTCGCCAGAAGGAGTGGGGCGACATCATCTCTGTTGCCGAGCGTGAGCTGGACGTTTGGGCGAGCGTAGGGGTTCATCCGCACGAGGCGGACTCGCATTCGGACTTGGGAGCTGCCGCACTTGTCGAGGCCGCCGATCACCCGCGCGTCATCGCGATCGGCGAATGCGGGCTCGATTATTATTACGACAAGTCCGACCGGGCCGCGCAACGCGAGCGGTTCCAAGCGCATATCGAAGCGGCACGGCAAATCGGCCTTCCGCTCGTCGTCCACACGCGCGAAGCGGAAGAGGACACGACTGAAATCCTCGAACGCGCCGTCAAAGAAGGCGGAGTGACTGGCGTTCTCCATTGTTTCACCGGATCGGCGGCGCTGGCTCGAAAAGGCCTCGATCTTGGATTTTACGTCTCGCTATCGGGGATCGTCACGTTCAAGAATGCGGCGGATTTGCAGGCTACCGCCAAATGGCTGCCGGCTGACCAAATGCTGGTCGAGACGGATTTGCCGTTCCTCGCGCCTGTTCCGCACCGAGGGAAGAAATGCGAGCCGGCGTTCGTCGCCGATACTGCGAGCTTCGTGGCTCAGCTGCGGGGTGAAGATGCTGAACAGCTGGCCGACACAACCACGGAGAACTTCTTCAGATTGTTCAAGAAAGCCGCGTGAAGGTTCGAATCCTCGGCTGCGGCACATCGACCGGCGTCCCCAAGATCGGCAACGACTGGGGCCAGTGCGACCCTCACGAGCCCCGCAATTATCGGCTGAGGACCTCGATCCTGGTCGAGAGCGCGAGCGAGCGGATGCTGGTCGATTGCGGCCCAGACCTTCGTCAGCAATTGCTCTCAGCCAAAACGAATCGTCTTGGCGGAGTGATCGTAACCCATGCCCACGGCGACCATTGCCATGGTATCGACGAACTCAGGCCAGTATCCCAGGCGATCAAAGGTCCAGTTCCGCTCCATGCGCGAAGGGATGTTGTCGACGAGCTCAAGGAGCGGTTCGGATACGCCTTCGCTAAGAGCGAATTTTACCCTTCCATCGTTGAAGCAGAGGAGCTTGGCGAGGACCTTCGCTTCGGCGAGGCGCGCGTTCGCTTCGTCAATCAGCCGCACGGCGGAACGACATCGCTTGGCCTGCGCTTCGATGAAGGAGATTATTCCGTCGCTTACGCTGTTGATTTCAGCGACTTAACAGATGAGATGGCGTCTCTTTACGAGGGCGCTGCCGTGTGGATCTCCGACTGTCTGACCCGTCGGCCGCACCCGACCCATGCCCATCTTGACGGCGTGCTCGGATGGGCGCGGGATCTGCGCATCGGTGAGCTGTACCTCGTTCACATGGGCAACGGGCTCGATTATCGTTCGCTCATCGCTGAGCTGCCCGACTGGGCTGCGCCGGCCTATGACGGGCTCGAGGTCGCCTCATGATGACCAATGACGTGATGCTGGGCGGGGTCTACATCCTGATGGCGATCATGCTCATTCTCGGTTCGCTGATGGCACGCCGCGAGCCACTGGCGAAGCTGCTGACCATAGCGATGGCGTGGATCGTCATCTTCGCGGCCGGCTTCGTCCTGTTCACCTTCCGGGACGACTTCGGCTATCTCGCACAACGCCTCCGGGCCGAGGCAACCGGCTCGCCGGTTACCGAAGGGGAGGAGACGCGCATCCCAATGGCGCTCGACGGCCATTTCTGGGTCCACGCGACGCTCAACGGCCGCGACGTGAAATTCCTGGTCGATAGCGGCGCCACGATGACGACAATCGGCCGCAAGACCGCGAGCGATGCCGGCGTCGCCGTATCACCTCGAGCCGACGAATTCGTCCGGACTGGCAATGGAATCATCCGAGTGGCCAGCGGCACCGCCGATGAGATCGCCGTCGGCTCGATCGTCCGCCAGAACGTTGGGCTTCAGGTCGCCGAAAACGACGATCTCAACGTCCTTGGAATGAATTATCTGTCATCCTTGAGCCGCTGGGGCGTCGAGGGGCGATGGCTCGTCCTCGTTTCCTGATACTAAGGTGTATTTTACATAATGCATATTATCATACTTTCAGATTGCAGCATCGAAGGGCCCCTCGTGCCGCTTGAGCGCCTGGTTTCGATCATGCGGCGCCTGCGCGATCCGGTCAGCGGCTGCGAATGGGATCGCAAGCAAACCTTCGCCACCATCTCGCCTTACACGATCGAAGAAGCCTATGAGGTCGCCGACGCGATTGCGCGCGACGACATGGATGCGCTCGCGGACGAGCTCGGCGACCTTCAACTCCAAGTCATATTCCACGCTCAAATGGCTGACGAAGCTGGCCAATTCACGCTCGAAGACGTGATTTCTGGAATTTGCGACAAGCTCGAACGTCGACATCCGCACATCTTCGGCGACGCCCAGCACAGCCCCGGCTGGGAAGCGATCAAGGCAATTGAGCGGAAAAAATCGTCCGACGACAGTGCCCTGGCTGGCGTTGCACTCGCACTACCAGCGCTCGAGCGCGCGGCAAAACTGCAGCGCAGAGCTGCTCGCCTGGGCTTCGACTGGCCCGACTCGGTCGGTCCACGCGCCAAGATCGACGAGGAACTTGCCGAGCTGGACGCAGAAAGCGATCACAAGCGTTTGTTCGAGGAGCTAGGCGACCTGCTGTTTGCCGTGGTCAACCTCGCACGGCATCTCAACATTGAACCGGAAGCGGCCCTTCGCGAAGCGAACGCCAAGTTCGAGAAGCGCTTCCGTACAATCGAAAAGACGCCCGGGTTCCCCGACAAGAGCCTGGAGGAGAAGGAAGAGCTCTGGGCCGAAGCGAAAAAGGCTCAGGCCGGCTCCATCGCCTGAAAGCGTGCCCAATTGTCGGGCGAAAGCCGTACCGACAGCTCGACCTCTTCTTGTTCCAGCCGTTGATCAAGCACTTCGCCCCGGGCATGAAGCCAGGCGATCTTGCCCCCGGCGCCAGCCGGCAGCCTGATCTTGTGGACCTCTTCCCCACTCCGCAAACATTCCGCCATCCGGTGACGAAGCGCCTCAAGGCCTTCACCAGTGACCGCGGAGATCGGCACGACGTCATCTCGGCGACGGGCTTCCTCCAATATCCGCTCGCGCTCCTCTTCTGAGGCGAGATCGATCTTGTTCCAGGCTTCAATCCGCGGCGGCGCGCCCTCTTCCGCGAGGCCCAGCGAGGCAAGCACGTCCTCGACGTCGTCGCGCTGCGCGTCGCGATCTGGATGCGCTATGTTGCGCACGTGGACGAGGAGGTCGGCTTCGCGGACTTCTTCCAAGGTGGCGCGGAAGGCCGCGATCAGTTCGGTCGGCAAGTCCGATACGAAACCGACCGTGTCCGACAGGATAACCTTATCGAAGCCCGGCAGCTTGATGTCTCGCATCGTCGGGTCGAGCGTTGCGAAAAGAAGGTTCTCCGCAAATACAGCTTCGCCCGTCATTCGATTGAAAAGGGTCGATTTTCCGGCGTTCGTATAACCGACCAGCGCGACGACCGGCCAAGGCGCGCGCTGGCGCCGGTCGCGGTGCAAGCTGCGCGTGCGCTTTACGTGGTCGAGCTCGCGCCGGATTTTGGCCATTCGCTCCCGGATCAGCCGTCTGTCGGCCTCGATCTGGGTTTCGCCGGGGCCGCCGAGGAAGCCGAAGCCGCCGCGCTGCCGTTCGAGATGCGTCCAGCTTCGAACCAATCGGCCCGCTTGATAATCGAGATGTGCGAGCTCGACCTGGAGCCGACCTTCCGCGGTCGCCGCTCGCTCGCCGAAAATTTCCAGAATGAGACCGGTCCGGTCGATCACTTTCGTTCCGACCTCCTCCTCCAAATTTTTCTGCTGGATCGGCGTCAGCGCGGAATCGACGATCAGCAAGCCCGAGCGCATTCTCCTTCGCAAGCTCGGCGATTTCCTCGACCTGGCCCTTGCCGAGCAGGGTTGCGGGACGGATGGTCCGCACTCGAAGCGACCGCGCAGCCTTGACGTCAATTCCGATCGCTTCAGCAAGGCCAACGGCCTCCTCGACACGCGCTTCGGCCGAGCGGCGGGAAACCTCCCGCGGAAGCTCCGGCACGGCGAGGATCGCCCGCTCGCCGCGCGCGACTTCAATCGCTCCATTGCCGTCGAAATTGTTCAGGGCTGTCCCTCCTCGCCCGCTTCGTCCTGCTCGCCGTTGAGGTTGAGCGCGTGCGCGGGCTGAAGCGTCGAGATGGCGTGCTTGTAGATCAGCTGCATCTGGTCGCCGCGCTCGAGAACGAGGCTGAACTGGTCGAAGCCGGTCACCGCGCCCTGAAGCATCACGCCGTTGACGAGGAACAGCGTAATGCGTTCCTGTTCACGAGCGGCCGCTCCAAGAAACAGGTCCTGGAGCTGTGCCTTGCCGCCATCGACCGAAGCGGCTGCCGGCACGAAGTCCGGCGGCCGTTCGGGAGGCATGATCGTGGAAATGGCATGCTTGTAGACGAGCTGCGACGTGCCTTCGCGCCGGAGCAGGACGGAAAAGGCGTCGAACCAGGTAATCACGCCCTGAAGTTTCACGCCCTTCACAAGGAAGATCATCACAGGAAGCTTGGCGCGCCTGACGCTGTTTAGGAAATGATCCTGGAGACTGAGCGATCGGGCAGCCATAAATCGCCTCGCGAGGGACAAGCCCTTACTCGTCGTCCTCCCTCTTCTCGCCGATGCCCAGAGCCTTCAACTTCCGGTGCAAGGCCGAGCGCTCCATGCCGATGAACGACGCGGTGCGCGAGATGTTGCCGGAGAAGCGACGGATCTGAATCTTCAAATATTCGCGTTCGAACGATTCTCGGGCTTCTCGAAGCGGACTGCCCATGATCGCCATCGCGGTCGACGCACCGCCCATGACGTTGTGACTGTCGAGGATTTCCGACGGAAGCAGGTCGACCTCGATGCATGCGATTCGATCGCCTGGCGCAAGGATCAGCGTCCGCTCGATGATATTTCTCAGCTGGCGGACATTGCCGGGCCAATCGTGCGCCTGGAGCGCCGCCATCGCTTCCTCCGAAATGCGCGGCGGCGGCATTCGTCGATCCGAGGCAAATCGCGCGAGAAAGTGGCTGACTAGCTCAGGAATGTCCTCGCGCCTCTCGCGCAGCGGAGGAAGCCGCACAGGCACCACGTTCAATCGGTAGAAGAGATCCTCGCGGAAGCGCCCGGCATTGATCTCGTCCTGGAGATTGCGCGAGGTCGCCGAGAGCACCCGGACATCGACCCGTACCGCCCGTTGACCGCCGATCCGGTGATAGCTTTGATCGGTCAGGACGCGCAGTATCTTTGCCTGCGTTGTCAATGGCATGTCGGCAATTTCATCAAGAAACAAAGTGCCACCGTGGGCATGTTCAAGAAGGCCGGGGCGCATCGTCTCCTCGGCCTCGCTGCCGAACAATTCCTCTTCGACGCGCTCGGGGCTCATCATCGCGGCCGAGAGGACGATGAAGGGAGCGCGCGCGCGCGGACTCCACTGGTGGATCATTCGCGCAGCGATCTCCTTGCCCACTCCTGGCGGGCCCGAGATCAACACCCTGCTCCCGGTCGGCGCGACACGCTTCAAGCGTTGCGCGGACGGTGTTGATCGCGACGGAGCTTCCGTGAAGTTGGTCCTCGTGGCCCACTTGCCGCCGAAGCGTTTCGTTCTCGCGTCGCAAGCGGTCCGTGTCCGTGGCACGATCGACCAGATAGATCAGCCGCTCGGCTTCGAATGGTTTTTCGATGAAATCGACAGCGCCTTCCCGAACAGCCGCGACAGCGGTGTCGAGATTGCCGTGGCCAGAAATCATCAGCACCGGAATGGTGGAGTCGCGCCGCTTGATCTCCTGGAGCAGTTGCAGGCCATCGAACTTGGAGCCTTGCAGCCACACGTCAAGAAGGACCATCGAGGGCCTGCGCTCCTCGATCGCCTCCAGTGTCGAATCGCTGTCGCCCGCGGTGCGCACCGCATAACCCTCGTCCTCGAGCACGCCGCTCACGAGCTCTCGGATATCGGCCTCATCATCGACCACAAGTACTTCAAGCGCCATCAGGCTATCCTCAACGTCATCATTTTGCTCTTGGCTATCCGCTTTCGTCTCGTCGCTCGACATTCCGGCAAGCTTCGCGGTGTCGAACGAAATCCGGACGTGAGTGCCGCCGCCGCGGCGATCGAGGAAGGCAATTTCGCCCATATGTTCCTCGACGATCTTCTTGACGATGGCGAGGCCGAGGCCGGTGCCGCGAACGCGCGTCGTCATATAAGGTTCGGTCAGGCGCTCGCGATCCTCGGGAAGACCGACGCCAGTGTCGAGAACGTCGATGATGAGGAGCGCGTCCTGCCCGTGAAGCTTCAGGTCGACGCGGTCACCGGCGAGGCTGTGTTCCCCACGATTACGCCTACTTTCAATGGCTTCAACGGCATTCTTCACCACATTGGTCAGTGCTTGAGAAAGCTGCCTGCGATCACAGACCATGCGGAAGTCGCCTGTCGGCGGGTCGAGCGTGAAGCTGATCGCCGGATGCGCCACCTCATGCAGGAACAACGCCTGGCGAGCGATCTCGTGGACATTCTCGTCACGGAAGACCGGCTTGGGCATGCGCGCGAAATTCGAAAATTCGTCGACCATTCGCCTAAGGTCGCCAACCTGGCGAATGATCGTGCCGGTCAGTCGCCCAAACGTGTCCTTGTCTGACGAAACTTCCTCTCCAAAGCGCCGCTGAAGGCGTTCGGCCGCGAGCTGGATGGGGGTCAGCGGATTCTTGATTTCATGGGCGATACGCCGGGCGATATCCGACCACGCCGCCCTTCGCTGGTCGGTGAGCTGGTCGGTGATATCGTCGAAGGTCAGTACAGACCCGTCCTGGTAGCGCACTCGCTTGACAGCCAGGGTGCGTTGCAGACCCTCCGCGGAAATCAGAACATTCGCTTCGGACTGCTGTCCGCGCATGAACTCATCAAGCTCGGGAGAAACCGTCAGCCAAAGCCTTCCCTTCGATTGACTCTTCCTGCTAGAGCAACGTCTCTGCTGAACGATTGAGCAGGAGGATGCGGTGCTGGGCATCGACCGCAATGACTCCCGCAGTAACACTCGACAGGACCGCTTCGATAAACGCGCGCCGAGTCTCGATCTGCGTATTCGCGCTTCGAAGCTCGCTTGTCTGTTCGGCGAGACGCTCGGTCATCCGGTTGAACGCGGTCGCAAGAGTTTGGACCTCGTCTTCGGTATTAGCAACGGGTACGCGCGCTGAGAAATCACCCGCCTCAATCCTCCCGGCGGCATTCACCAGCTCGCCGACCGGCCTAACGAGCCTGTCAGCCAGCTTCAGCGCTGTGAGGATCGAAAGTCCGACAATGATCAATGAGCCAAGCAGCAACGCAAGATTGAAGCGCAACTGATTTGTTCGAGAGCGCTTCAAAAGCGCCCGATAATCGCTGAGCACGTCGCTAGCCCGCTGAATTTGGTCGCGGAATTGCGGGTCGAAGACACGTGCTTCGTAAAGATAGCTGTTGGAGAGATAATCGAGTTTCGTAACCGCACCAATACGATCCAAGGATGTGACCGAAACAACGGATTGGTGCTGGAGCCTCGCGATCGCCGCGGGCGGAATGTCCTTGCTCAGCGGCCGATCATACGGGTTGACGAGAACGAGCGCACGGATCTGCTTATCCGGCCCGTAGGTAAAAATGATTGCTTCCGAGAGGCCACGGTTCAGCACCTGCAATTTTGCAAATGCGAGCTGAAAGCGCGGGTCGTCGATGGTTGTGGTGTGCAGATACTCCGACAGGTTGCCGCCAGCGGCCGTGGTTTCGCTAAGGACCCTGTCAACTTCGTCTTGATACCTGCCGCGCGCAATCTGGACGGAATTCTCGAGCATGTTGCGGGCCCGGTTCGAGAACCAGAATTCGAGGCCGCTTTGAAAAAGCACCGAGGCGAAAATCGCGACGAGGACGGTCGGAACGGCGGCGATCGCCGTGAACAACGCCACGAGCCGCACGTGCAGTCGACCGCTTCCGAGACCCCCCTCCTCCGCGCGCCGCACCGCGACCTTGCGCGCGTAGAGCGCCATCAGCGCAATTGCCGGGAGGAGGATCGCGATCAGCAGGACCGCGATCAACGGCGGAGACAGCAGGGTTCCAGGCTCGGCTGCACGGCTCAGCAGCCAGCCACTCAGGCCGAGCATGCCAAGGCACATGAGCGCTGCAAGGGCCATCAAGCGGTCATAGAACCGCCCGCTTGCCCGCTCCCGCTGGAGCCAGCTTTCTCGCTGCAATGTCACCGCTGATTCGGCCGTTCGGGCGTCCATTCGGGCCGGCCCTAGCACGACCGTTGCAGAATCAACACACTTCTCTGACGGGTTTCCGGTCAGGCGGCGGAGCGCGCCAGCCACGGCGAATAGAATTCGCGCAACATCCGAACAACAACAGTGGGATCGTCCTGCTGGTTCACATTATTCCTCAGCTCCGCCGAGCCAGGCAGGCCCTTGGTGTACCAGCCGATGTGCTTGCGGGCGAGATTGACGCCGGTTTGCGTTCCATAAAGCTCCAGCATCTCATCATATTGCCGGAGCATTGTCTCAAGCTGTTCGTCGAGGCTCGGGTCGGGACGCTGCCCTCGCCCGCCGAGATCGCTCATGACCTGGCCAACGAACCACGGGCGCCCATAGGAGCCACGTCCAACCATCACTCCGTCGGCACCGGACTTCGCCAGGGCCACCCTAGCATCGGCACAAGAATTGATGTCGCCGTTGACGATCACCGGGATCGAGACGACGTCCTTCACCTGTCGCACAAAGCTCCAGTCAGCCTCGCCCTTGTACAATTGGCATCGCGTGCGGCCGTGAATGGTGATCATCTTGACGCCGAGCTCCTCGGCAATGCGCGCAAGCTCGGGCGCGTTGAGGCTGCTATGGTCCCAGCCCATCCGGGTCTTGAGCGTCACCGGAACCTTCACCGCCTTCACCGTAGCATCGATGATAGCCGCTGCTGTGCGGAGATCGCGCATCAAGGCCGAACCAGCCCAGCCGTTCACGACCTTCTTCACGGGACAGCCCATGTTGATGTCGATGATCGCAGCCCCGCGTTGCTCGTTGAGTTTGGCAGCCTCGGCAACGACTCGCGGTTCACACCCGGCGAGCTGCATCGACACCGGCTCTTCGCACGGATCCCACAGCGACTTCTGGAGCGACTGGCGCGTTTCCCGAACCATCGCCTCGCTGGCGATCATCTCGCTCACCGTGAGACCGGCGCCGTATCGCTTCACCGCGCGCCGGAACGGCAAGTCGGTAACGGCCGTCATTGGCGCCAGGATCACAGGCGATCCGACCTCGACCGGGCCGATCTTGATGGGCTTCACAAGGTTCATGGGAATGCCCGAGATAGGGGAAGAGCCCTTGGCGGACAAGGCAAGCACGCCTAGAGCGCCGCGCCAGTGACCACGACCGCCCTCATCCTCGCCGCCGGCAAAGGCGAACGCGCAGGCGGCACTGTGCCCAAGCAATATCGAATGCTGGCCGGGAAGCCTGTCCTGCGCTGGGCCGCCGAATCGCTGATCCGCCATCCTGCGCTGCGAAACATCCGCGTCGTGGTCGGCGAGGGTCAAAGGCAAGCGGCTGGAGCGGCGTTGCATGGCCTCGAGATCGGCGACCTTATCGAGGGCGGCCCCGAACGCGCCGATTCCGTGAACGCCGGTCTGGCCGAGATCGATGGCGACGCCGTGCTGGTGCACGACGCCGCCCGCCCCTTTTGTCCGGCCGTCGTCGTCGACAGGCTGATCGCGAGCCTCGAATTCTACGAAGGGGCCGCGCCGGTTCTGCCAATCGGTGACACGTTGGCCCGGATCGATGACGTGCTCGGCGAGCCTGTCGACCGCAGCGGCGTGGCCCGCGTCCAGACCCCGCAGGCCTTCAGGCTTGCCAGTATCAGGACCGCATATCAGCGCTGGTCAGGACCCGCTCCCACAGACGAAACCACGGTTGCTCGGGCTGCAGGAATGAAAGTCGCGATCGTCGAGGGCGATCCTTCACTTGAGAAACTCACCTTCCCGGCGGATTTCGAGCGGGCCGAACAATGGCTTGCGGGCCGGTTGAGGCCCCGCACCGGCATGGGCTTCGACGTCCATGCCTTCGCAGGCGAGGGTCCGATCATGCTCGGCGGGATCGAGGTGCCCCACAGCCGTGGTCTGGGCGGGCACAGCGACGCCGACGTCGTCTTGCACGCGATAACAGACGCCTTGCTCGGCGCCGCCGGGCTCGGCGATATCGGCGATCATTTCCCGCCGTCCGACACGCGCTGGAAAGGAGCGGCCTCATCCCTGTTTCTTACCCATGCGGTCGAACTGCTCCGCGGCCGCGGTGCGACGATCGACCATGTCGATTGCACGATCATCGCTGAAGCACCGCGGGTGGGGCCTCATCGGGCCGCCATGCGTTACCGGATCGCCGAGATTGCGGGGCTGAGCGTTGAACAGGTGAGCGTGAAAGCAACCACTACCGAAAGCCTCGGCTTTACCGGCCGGCGCGAAGGTATTGCGGCGCAGGCCGTTGCGAGCATTCGTATGGGATCATTGGATTGAAAGACACGCTGCTTCCCGACGAGCTGGTCGACAGGGCTCGCGAAGTCATCGATGCGAACCGGGCAGCCAAGCGCCGGCTGGCGGTCGCAGAGAGCTGCACCGGCGGGCTGGTCAGCGCTGCGCTGACGGAGATTCCGGGCTCCTCCGACGTCTTCGAGGCCGGCTATGTGACCTATTCGAACGCCGCCAAGATCCATGCGCTTCACGTCAGCGAGGAAGTCGTCGACACTTTCGGCTCGGTCAGCGTCGCGACGGCCTGGTCGATGGCGCGTGGCGCTCTCGCCGCTTCCGACGCAGATGTGGCGGTCGCGATCACCGGGATTGCGGGCCCGGGCGGAGGAACGCCGTCAAAGCCCGTCGGAACCGTCGTCTTCGCTCGTGCCGAACGCGATGCCGATCCGGCCAGGATCGTGGCCGATCAAAAATTCTTCGATGAGAAAACGCGCTCGGGAGTCCGGCTTCAGGCGGCGCTTTGCGCGCTTGAGCTGCTCATGCCGTAGAGCTGGGCGGCGCGTAGCTCGAAAGCGTTGGTCATCCGTCTCAGCGCCCGGTCGAACATCGACCCTGCGAGCGTCTCGAACAGCCGCGACTTGAAGGCGAAATCGACCGAGAAATGAAGGTTCGTGCCTCCGTCGGCCGAGCGCTCGAACGTCCACTCATTGTGCAGATATTTTAGCGGACCTTCGACATAGTCCACACAGATTTCGGTCGGCCGATTTTTCACGACGCGGCTGCTGAATCGCTCCTTGAAGGCGTTGAACCCGACGACGAGGTCCGCGATCGTCTCTCTCTCGCTCGACGAGCGAATTCGCACCGCGACCACCCACGGCAGGAATTCATCGTAGCGCGCAACGTCGGCAACAAGGTCGAACAGCTGCTCCGGCGTGTAGGGCAAGTGTTTCATCTCGCTATGCCGCGGCATCAGCCGTTCGAACGCTCCAGCTGGCCGATGCGTGCCGCCCTCATCTTCTCAAAATCGTCGCCGGCGTGATAACTCGACCGAGTCAGCGGCGATGCTGCAACAAGGAGGAAGCCCTTGGCTCGAGCGATCGCCGCATAAGCGTCGAAAGCTTTCGGGCTGACGAACTCCTCGACCTTTGCGTGACGTGAGGTCGGCTGGAGATATTGCCCCATCGTCAGGAAATCGACGCCGGCGGTGCGCATGTCATCCATCACCTGGTGGACCTCGAGCCGCTGCTCGCCGAGGCCGACCATAAGCCCTGACTTCGTGAAGATGTGCGGAGCCTTGCGCTTCACGCCCTCAAGGAGCCGAAGCGAGGCATAGTAGCGGGCACCGGGGCGTATCGTCGGATAGAGCCGCGGAACCGTTTCGAGATTGTGGTTGTAAACGTCCGGTCCCGCCTCGACGATCGAGTCGACGGCCGCTTCGCTCTTGTTGCGGAAGTCCGGAGTTAGGATTTCGATCGTCGTCTGCGGCGTTTTCCGGCGCAGCGCATGGATCACTTTCACGAATTGCGACGCACCGCCGTCAGGCAAATCGTCGCGGTCGACCGAGGTAATTACGATATGTTCGAGCCCCAGCTCCGCCGCCGCGGTTGCAACATGCTCCGGCTCGAGAGGATCGAGGGCCCGCGGCATGCCCGTCTTGACGTTGCAGAAGGCGCAGGCGCGGGTGCACGTGTCGCCCAGAATCATCACCGTCGCGTGCTTCTTGGCCCAGCACTCGCCGATGTTCGGGCAAGCCGCCTCTTCGCACACCGTCGCGAGGTTGAGCTCGCGCATCAGCCGGCGCGTCTGGTGATAGCCTTCGCTGACCGGCGCCTTGACCCGGATCCAGTCGGGCTTGCGCTGCTTAGGGGGCACTTCGGCGGTAGCGTTCATGGCGCGCAGATAGCGACTGGGCCGGACGCTTGCCACCCCTGCACTGCTACCGCTAGCGCGGTTGGCATGCCCTACATGCCCAAACTGATCGAGGGATATCGCCGTTTTCGCGAGAACAACTGGGCCCGTGAGCGCGAGCGCTGGGCCGAGCTCGCCGAGGGCCAGAGCCCGAAGGTGATGATCCTCGCCTGCGCCGATAGCCGCAGCGATCCCGCCGAAATCTTCGATGCCCGCCCCGGTGAAATATTCGTCGCGCGCAACATCGCCGCGCTTGCACCCCCTTACGAGACAAGCAGCGGCTTCCACGGCGTTTCGGCAGCCCTCGAGTTTGCGGTCACGCAGCTCGAAGTGGGCGAGATCCTGGTGATGGGCCATGGGATGTGCGGCGGCTGCGCTGCCGCGCTCACCGGCCAGTTCGACGATGTGCCTCCCGGTCAAGGCCATTTCATCGGTGATTGGGTTCGGATGCTCGAAGGCGCGCGCGACGAAGTTCGCTGCCGTCACACCGAGCTTGACCGCCCCGCGTTCCTCGACATGGAACATGAGGCGGTGAAGGTCAGCCTCGCCAATCTCAGGACCTTCCCGTGGATTGTGGAGCGTGAAAAGGCTGGGCGCTTGAGGGTACACGGCGCCCATTTCTCGATTGGCGAGGGACGGCTCTACCTGCTCGACGAGGCAGAAGGGAACTTCCTCCCCGTCTGAGCATAATAAGCTAACACTTTACGTTATAACTGTAATGTGGCTGGCCGGCTGAGTCGACATAATAGCAATAGCCGCGAGTATCGCGATAATATTGGTGGCCGCCGATGATCGCTCCGGCGACCCCGCCGAGAACTGCGCCAGCAACTGCTCCAGTCGCTGTGCCAATCCCTGGAAGGACCGAACCTGCAAGGGCGCCGGCACCCGCGCCGACGGCTGCTCCGGTGACGGTACTGGCGACCTGATGGTCATAGGCCGGGTTTGTTGCGCAACCGCCAAGTGCCAGGCTCGACACTGCAGCTGCGGAAATGAAAAGCCGTTTCATCGGATCATCCCTCCAATCATTCGCCGGTCAGTGTCCGAAAGGCCGCTTTCGTTCCAAGGTTGACCCCACCGCTCTTCGAACCGTGGCGAAAATGGAATGGACCGAGCGAGAAGACGGGCAGACTGGTGCCCCCGTCTATCTGGCGGACACGAAAAACGGGGCGGATTTGCTTTCCGCCCCGTTCATCAGCAAGCTTTTAAATCGACGCTCGTCGCGCTGGCTTAGCAGCGCACGTCGTAGCTATAGTGCGGTTGACCATATTGGTCGACGAAATAACAGTAACCGCGCGTATCCCTATAATATTGATGGCCATTCACGCTCGCACCGATAACGCCGCCGAGGATCGCGCCGGCGATCGCGCCGGTGCCCGGCTTGATGCCCGGTAAAACCGCGCCGGCGATCGCTCCGCCGGCAGCACCGAGCGCCGCGCCGCCAACAACATTGGCCGCCTGCGAATTGCCGTAGGGCTGGGCGTAACCATTGTTATAATATCCGCCGGGGTAGCCGTTATTGTAGCCATTATCGTAGCCATTATTGTAGCCGTACGGCCCGTAGCCGTAGGGGTCCGTAGCGCAGCCGGCTACCGATAAACCGGCGGCGGCAAGGGCCATTGCAAGACCAAATTTCCTCATCTCTGTCGTCCCTTCCAAACACGCCCCGCCTGATGGTCGTCATAGCGGTTCAGGCGCCGTTTCGTTCCCCCACTGAGCCTGCACCGTTGATGAACCGAAACGGTCTCTGCGTCCACCAGTGGCGATTCCGCGATGCCGCGTTAGAGAGAGCGGGAAAGGACTCGGTGAATGCGCGAACGCCTACCGGAACAGGACGCCAATATCGGGCTGCTGATCGATGCCGACAATGCAAGCCCGGACCATCTCGACGAAGTACCTCCTGGTCCTTGGCGAGCTCGGCACGATCAACATTCGTCGCGCCTACGGCAATTGGGCGAAGGCCAGCCTCAAGGGATGGGGCCAGCTCACCGGCCAGCATTCCATCATTCCAATGCAGCAGTTCGACGTCGTGAAAGGCAAGAGCGCAACCGATATGCGCATGACAATCGACGCTATGGACCTGCTCTATCGCGCCAATGTCGACGGATTTGGGATCATGTCATCCGACAGCGACTTCCTCCCTCTGGCGCAGCGGATCCGCGAGGACGGCCTTCCCGTCTACGGTTTCGGCACGGCCAAGACACCGCTTTCGTTCCAGCAGGCCTGCACGCGCTTCTTCGACGTCGGCGCGCTCGCCCTCGACGACGAGGAGCAGCTCGAGCAACCGACTGCCGGCGTGGGCCAGCGGCCGGTTGATCCGGAACTGCTTCAGGTCCTCGGCTCCGCATACAAGGCGTCCAAGCGCAACGAGGAAGGCTACACGCCGCTCTCGGAGCTCGGGCAGCGAGCCAAGGCCGTATCGAGCTTCGCAGCACGCAATTATGGCTTCACCCGTTTGTCGGAGCTGATCAAGGCAGTTCCGAATTTCGAGGTGAAGTCGGGCGACGACGGGCGGCTGCTGGTGAAGCGCCTCCGCTAATTCCTGTGGATCGAACATCCACAGAAATTTCAGTTGCGAATCGATTCGTCCACTGTCTTCCCCGCGGCGCGCTCGAGTAATTTCGAGGTCTGCCGGGACTGCCGCGCGGGTGACCGGTTTTCGGGGGACTGACCTGACTCGCACCAGGAAAATTTTGTCTTCGCAATATTCTGAGCGGCTGCCCGGCATGCCCGTTGATGCGCTTGTTCCGCCGAGCGTCTGGCTCGAGGCGCAGGTCCGCGCACTGAACGATCAGGCCAAGCGATGCCGCCGGCTGGCCGAAGCGAGCTTCAACCGCGAACTGAACGCAATGCTGGATACCATGGCCGAGGGGTTCGAACACAAAGCGGGAGAGCTGTCGAAAGGGCGCTCCTCCTAGCGCTCCCTCGATCCCGTGCTTCCTCGTGTTCCTTGAAAAAACGCCACATCAGGGTGTTCGGTTGGACAAAGTCGGCGTGCGTTCGTCAACCGTCCTGAAGCCTAGAGGAACTCGATCTCGACGGTGATCTCATCCTCGGCGGCGATTCCGGCCTTGCGGCGCACCTCCGCCTTCACTGGGAGAAAATAGCCACCGCTCTTCATCGGGAAAACCGAAGTCCGCCAGATCACACCTTGAATTCGGGCTTCGACGCGTAGCGAACCAAAGCCCCGCAAGGAAACCATGGCATGGGCGCGAATTTCGCCGGAAAACTCGTCCGGAACCGTGAGGAAATGCCAACTCCCGTTGTCACCGGTCCAGATCCGAAGTGGGCCGGTTACCACGATCATGGGCTGGTCTGCCCGTTCAATCAGCTTCCCCTCGCCCCTCGCCCCTCGGCAAAATACGGCGAAGCGAACATGTAGAGGCCGCTGAACATCAGCAAAGACAAGGGTGGCAGCGGACAATAAGTCATCCACCCGGGCGGCCGTCCGCGCATCGCCGACGCGAGGTTAGCAAGGACCGTCAGTGGGAATAGTATCGCCAGCCACCGATGCGATTGCCGAATGCACATCGTCCAGGGGGGGTCGACGTCTGCGCGCGCGACAGCATGATCGGAACCTTGTTTGAAGAACCGGGCCCAGGTCATCGGCGCGTCTCGATCATTTTCCAACCGTTGCCGGATGGATCGCGGAAGCTCGCGTCGACGGCGCCAAAGCGTTCGACCGGCTCCTGGGTAAACTCGACTCCAAGCTCTCGCATCGCCTCATAGCTCGCGCGGCAATCCTCGACTTGCATCACGAGCGGCGGCATCGCGCCCATCGCGACCATTTCGCGAAGAGCCTGCGCGCTCTTATCGTCAACCGTGGGCGGCTGAGGTTTGAACAGGCCGAGCTGAAACGACGGCTGGTCAGGAAGGTGCACCGTCAGCCATCGATAATCTCCATTCGAAGCGTCGGTGTGGACGCTGAAACCGAGCTTCTCGACATAGAATTTGAGGGCTTCGTCCTGGTCGTGAACATAGATTCCGACAACTCCGACACTCTGTTTCATGGGACCTCCTTATCACTGGGCCCGGGCCGATTACCCCCTGCTTCCTGCCGGCGCTTCTCCGAAACTGCTATTTTGAGATGAGGCCGGTGAGCCGCGCTGACGTGACAATGCGGCACATCCTCCAGCCAATGCTCGGCTGACTGCTCTCGCTCACGAAGCTCGCTGGGGCTTTCTCCGGTAACATCGCGAAAGATCCGTCCGAACGTGCCCAGGCTGTTCCACCCCGTCTGAAAGGCGACTTCGATGATCGGCAAGTCGGTGTCCCTGAGAAGCGCCTTTCCCCGCTCGATGCGCCTGGTAAGCAAATAGCGGTGCGGCGGAACGCCGAAGGCATCCTTGAACGAGCGGGCAAAATGCGCTTCCGAAACGCCGCTGACGCCAGCTAGCCGGGGGATTGTCCAGTCCTCATGCGAAGCCGCATCCATGCGGTCCTTGGCTCGCAATAGCCGCCGCAGCAGTGCCGGGTCCTGGCCTTTGCCTCGCTTCGCCATCAGGCTACGAGGCCTAGTGGGCTGCGCGCTAGCGCGTCAATTTCCGGTAGCTAGTCCGATGCGGCCTCGTGGCTTCCTCGCCGAGGCGGCGGACCTTGTCTTCCTCATAAGCCTGGAAGTTTCCCTCGAACCATTCGACGTGGCTGTCGCCCTCGAAGGCGAGAATGTGGGTGGCAAGGCGATCGAGGAAGAAACGGTCGTGGCTGATGACCACAGCGCAACCGGCGAAATTCTCGATCGCCTCCTCAAGCGCGCCGAGGGTCTCGACGTCGAGGTCGTTGGTAGGCTCGTCGAGCAAGAGCACGTTCCCGCCGCGCTTCAGCATTTTGGCGATGTTGACCCGGTTGCGCTCGCCGCCCGAGAGCTTCCCGACATTCTTCTGCTGATCCTGGCCTTTGAAGTTGAAGGCCCCGACATAGGCCCGCGTCGACTGTTCGTGGCCGTTGACCTTCATGTAATCGAGACCGTCAGAGATTTCCTCCCACACGTTCTTCGAACCATCGAGATGATCGCGGCTCTGGTCGACATAGCCGAGATGAACGGTCGGACCGATGTCGACCTCACCTGAATCAGCAGTCTCCTGGCCGGTGATGATCTTGAACAGGGTCGATTTCCGGCACCGTTGGGGCCAATCACCCCGACGATCCCACCGGGGGGAAGAGTGAAGCTGAGGGCGTCGAAGAGCAGCTTGTCGCCATAGGCCTTGCTGATGCTCTTCGCCTCGATGACCTTGCCGCCGAGGCGCTCGGGCACCTGGATCAGGATCTCGGCCTTCCCGGGGACATGCTTTTCCTGAGCGGCTACGAGCTGGTCGAACTTTGCGATCCGTGCCTTGGACTTGGTCTGACGGGCCTTGGGACCCTGCCGGATCCACTCCAGTTCATCCTTGATCGCCTTCTGGCGGCCCGATTCCTCGCGCTCTTCCTGCTCCATCCGCTTGAATTTCTTCTCGAGATAGGTCGAGTAATTGCCTTCGTATGGAAAGTATTTGCCCCGATCGAGCTCGAGGATCCAGCTGACGACATTGTCGAGGAAGTAGCGGTCGTGGGTGATCATCAGCACCGCGCCCGGATATTCCTTGAGGTGGTTTTCAAGCCACTGGACGCTCTCGGCATCGAGGTGGTTTGTTGGCTCGTCCAGGAGCAGGATCGAAGGCTTCTGGATGAGCAGCTGGGTCAGCGCGATTCGACGCTTCTCTCCACCCGACAGATTTTCCACAGGCCAATCGGGCGGCGGGCAGCGCAGCGCCTCCATCGCGACCTCGAGCTGGTTGTCGAGCGTCCAACCGTCGACCGCATCGATCTTGGCTTGGAGGTCGCCCATCTCCTCCATCAAAGCGTCGAAGTCGGTGTCGTCCTTGGGATCACCCATCTCCGCCGAGATGGCGTTGAAGCGGTCGACCATGTCGGCGACCTCGCGGGCACCATCCTTCACGTTCTCGAGCACGTTCTTGCTGCGGTCGAGCTGTGGCTCCTGCGGCAGATAGCCGACCGTGATGTTCTCGCCCGGCCAGGCCTCGCCCTGATAGTCCTTGTCGATTCCAGCCATGATTTTCATGAGCGTCGACTTGCCCGCTCCGTTGGGCCCGACGATGCCAATCTTGGCGCCCTGATAGAATTGCAGGTTGATGTGGCTCAGCACCGGCTTCTGGGCGCCGGGGAAGGACTTGGTCATGTCCTTCATGACAAATGCATATTGGGCGGCCATGGGGTCGCGGAAATCCTTCAGGAAAGTGCGGGAATTGTCCGCCAGTTAGGCGCCCGCGAGCGCTTTTTCTAGTCGCGCCCGACCATCTCCGATCGCATTCGCGAAACGGTAGTCCCGATATTTGTCGCGGAGGTCCTTCTTCGAAAGCTTGCCGGTCGCGGTGTGCGGCAGCTCTTCAACGAATTCTATCGCGTCGGGAAGCCACCATTTTGCGACCTGGCCGGACAAAAAGTCACGTATTTCACCTTCGCAGACCTTGCTTCCCTCATCGCGGACGACGAGCAGCAGCGGTCGCTCGTCCCATTTGGGATGGGGAATGCCAATCGCTGCCGCCTCCAGAACGCCGGGACAACCGACGGCCGCATTTTCAAGCTCGATCGAGCTGATCCACTCGCCGCCGGATTTGATCACGTCCTTCGCCCGATCAGTGAGGCGAAGCGTGTTGTCGGGATGAATGACCGCGATGTCGCCGGTGTCGAACCAATTGTCGCGCGTCGACGCAATCGTCATCCTGCTTGAAGTAGCGCCGGATCACGGCGGCCCCCCGGGTCTGCAGGTGACCCGAGCTCATGCCATCGCGTGGAAGGGAATTACCGGCGTCATCAATCACTCGAAGCTCGACCCCGAACATCGTTCGGCCAGGCCGCGACTGGTAAGCGACCTGGTCCTCGTCGCTCATCGAATCCCAATTCGGAGGCGGTCCCCCGACAGTCCCGATCGGAGACATCTCGGTCATTCCCCAGAGGTGACGAACGCGGATTCCACGCTTCTTGAACCAGCGGATCGTCGCTGGCGGTGCCGATGACCCGCCGACCAGGATCGTATGCAGCTCGCCAAGCGATGCGGCCCTCGCCTCGACATGGTCGATAACGCTCAGCCACACCGTCGGCACACCTGCCGAATGCGTGATTCGCTCTTCGTTGAACAATTGGCAAATACGTTCGGCCTTGTTGTCTCCGCAGATCACCAGCTTCAGGCCGGTGATCGCAGCCGCATAAGGAAGGCACCAGCTGTTCGCGTGGAACATCGGCACCACGGGCAGCAACACTGAACTCGCCGAAAGATCGAAGACATCGGGCGCGATGATCGACATCGCATGGAGCAGGGTTGAACGATGCTCGTAGAGCACGCCCTTGGGATTGCCGGTGGTTCCGCTGGTGTAGCAGAGGCCGCATGGCTCGCGCTCGTCGCCTTCGTGCCAACGATAATCGCCGTCTTCCGCGGCCAGCCAGCTGTCGAACTCGTCATCGAAGCGTATCCAATGAGCGACCGTGACCCGCGGCTTGAGCCGGTCGACGAGATCCTGGAAGGCCGCGTCGTAGAGAATGACCCGGTCCTCGGCGTGATTGATGATGTAGACGAGCTGGTCGTCGAACAAGCGCGGATTGAGGGTGTGAAGTACGCCGCCCACGCCTACGACTCCGAACCAGGCGGCGAGATGCCGGTCGTGATTCATGGCGAGCGTCGCGACGCGCTCAAGTGGCTCCAACCCAAGCCGCTTCAGGGCCTGGCCCATCCGCCGCGCGTCGTTCGCAAGCGCTTTCCAGTTCGTACTGATCTTCGTTCCGTCTGGCCGAGCGGCTATAATCTCGCGGTTCCCATGCTCTCGTTCGGCATGATCCAACAACCGCATGATCCGCAGCGGCCAGTCCTGCATTGCGCCAAGGTGACATCCAGCGCCTCCTCAGAAGAGGCGCATCATGCCGCAAAATGCCGTGCGGCTCTAGAAGGGAAGCTTGAACCCGGGCGGAAGCGAAAGGCCGCCCTGCATCTTCTGCATTTCCTCGGCCGCGGCCATATCGGCTTTGCTCCGAGCGTCGTTGATTGCTGCAGCAACGAGGTCTTCAACCATCGTCTTTTCGGAAGGCGCAAGGAGTGTCTCATCGATCTCGACGGCCAAAATCCGTCCCTTGGCAGTCGCCTGGACTTTCACCATTCCTCCGCCCGCGGCCCCTTCGACCTCGATCTTGTCGAGATTATCCTGTGCCTTTTGCAGCTCGTTTTGGGCGTTTTGCGCCATTTTCATGATTTCATCGAAATCGGGCATCTCGGGCATGTCAGCTGCCTCTCGTTGAATGGGATTCGAGCTCGGCGTCCGGAAACGCGTCCATCACCGCTCGAACGTTCGGATCGGCAAGGACATCGGAGCGAACGCGCTCCTCGGCCATTTTCTCCTGGTCGAGCAGCGGGGGCTCGCCAAATCGTCGGAAAAGGTGACGTTCCAAATCGCTCCGGTTGCGGATTTTAGAGCCGCCGCAAGGTCTCGCGGCCAATCGCCGCCGAGCGGCCGCGCCGGCTTAAGCTCGAGTTCTGGCGGAGCATAGCGCACCAGCCCAATTTGATCGTGGAGCTGCACCGCGAGCTGGTGTCGACCGGACTTCTCCAGCGCGCCGATGAGCGAGCGGAAATCAGGCGGCACCTGCGCAGTCGTCGACCGCGATTGAGCAGCCGGCGTGACTCGCGGTCTCTCAGAAAGTTCCTCTCCGCTCAGCTTCGCAATCAATGAGGCAGGGTCCGGCAAGTCGGCCGAATGGATCAGTCGAAGCAGCGCCATCTCCGCCGCTTGCCTCGGATCGGGCGGGAAATCGACGTCCTGAAGCCCTTTGAGGAGCATCTGCCAGAGACGGTGGATGGTTCCCCAGCTCAGTTGCTGCGCCATCGCCATAGCGCTTTCGCGCTCTTCTGCGGAGCGAAGCGCGGCCGACACTGCGCCAGCCTTTGCGCGAGTTGCGGCGTGAAGGCTCTCCATGAGACCGCGCAACAGCTGCGTCGGATCGATTCCCAGGGCGTGCGCCTCATCGAGCGCCTCGAGCGCTCCTTCAGCATCGCCCTCGAGCACAAGCTCGAGCAACCGGCGAATGCGGCCACGGTCAGCGAGCCCGAGCATGTCACGAACCTGATCAGCAGTGACGGCACCGGCGCCGTGAGCGATCGCCTGGTCCAATATCGACAGGCCGTCGCGCGCCGAGCCTTCCGCCGCCACTGCGATCATCGCGAGTGCCTCGGTCTCGACCTCGACGCCTTCCGCATTGGCGACCTCGGCGAAATGAGCGACCAGCTTCTCGGCAGGGATCCGACGCAGGTCGAAGCGCTGGCAGCGCGACAGGACCGTCACTGGAACCTTGTCGACCTCGGTCGTCGCAAGGAAGAATTTCACATGCTCAGGCGGTTCCTCAAGAGTCTTAAGCAAGCCATTGAAAGCCTGCTTGGAAAGCATATGAACTTCATCGATGATATAGATCTTGTATCGAGCGCTGACGGATGCGTAGCGGACCGCGTCGATGATCTCGCGGATGTCATCGATCCCGGTGTGCGAAGCGGCGTCCATCTCGATCACGTCGATGTGCCGTCCTTCGGCGATTGCCCGGCAAGGTTCGCACACATTGCATGGAGTGATCGTCGGTCCGCCCTTCCCGTCTGGTCCGATGCAATTGAGCGCCTTGGCGATGAGTCGCGCGGTCGAGGTTTTCCCGACCCCGCGGACGCCGGTCAAAAGGAAGGCATGAGCAATCCGCCCCCGCTCGATTGCGTTTGCGAGCGTCTTCACCATCGCGTCCTGACCGATCAGCTCGGCAAAGGTCTGCGGTCGGTACTTGCGGGCAAGAACGCGATACGGCGATGCACCCGGGGCCGAAGGCATTTCAGGCAAGTCGAGACCCAGTCCGGCGATTCGGCGTCTTCCATCGTCAGTGATTTAGGATGTGGAGCTCGACATGGCGAGCGGTGGAAGCCGACGACCCGGCACGAAATCGTTGTGGCTGCTTCCTTCCGGACCTGACCAAGTTGGCGACAGCGCCGTCCGCCGACTTCCGCGCGAGGATATGGTGGAAGGCTGTCGAAGGTGCAAGTTCATGTTCAAAACTGCCAGTTCTTCATTCACGGTTCACGCTTGCAGGCCGACCTAATGGGACTGCCGATGCCGCTTTTCGTCCTCCTCGCAATGGTTGCTCAGGCCCAAGCGTCCGGATCGACGGCGATCACCGTCACAGGCCATCCGTGGGCGCCCTTCATCAGTCCCATCGGGGAGCCGTATCGTGCTCGAACGCCTACCGATGACACGCTCGCTGACTGGTTCCAGAGGGCCGACCGAAACAAAGACGGATTTCTTACCGTCGACGAGTTTGAGGCGGATGCCGACCGGTTCTTCGGTAAGCTCGACACCGACCACGACGGAGAGATCGGTCCGGATGAACTTTCCGCGTACGAATATGAGATCGCGCCGGAAATCCAGGTGATGTCGAGGACGAGACCGGTGGCGGGACACGCCGCTCCGGTTGCATTGGACAAGAATGGTGTTGACGATGATGGGCCCGACATTGACGAGCCAGCCCGGCACCGAGGGCGCCGAAATAGTGACGAAATCAACGGCAGTCTCGGCATTGCCGGCGCACTCCAGGGTGCTGCTCGTTATTCGCTCCTCAACTTGCCCGAGCCGGTGGCTGCGGCGGACACGGACTTCAATCGCTCGATTACGCCCGTCGAGTTCCGACAGGCCGCGATTGCTCGCTTCCAGCTCCTCGATAATCAGCATCAAGGCCGGCTGACGCTAGACCAGCTCGAGGCCATGCCGCATGCGCCAAGTGCCGACCAGCGTCACCGGAAGCGCGACATCAAGGCACTCGATGAGCGCATCGGCAATCCGCTTCCACAGGTTCCTTAAGGGCTCGCATCTTCATTTGACATTCACACGATTGGGGTGATGCGTTCCGATCGCGAGAAAGGGGCAAGGATGGTAGTTCCGCTGTTATTGTTGGCAGGAATTGCTGGAGCGCAGGCGAGCGCCGCGGGTGCTCCGCCGCCGCATGCTCCGGCAAGTCTGGCTGCTCAAGGGCCCGGGCGGAGTTTCCTGAGCCCCATGGGCGAGCCGTTCTTTGGGCGGACAGTAGGCGAAGACGGATTGATTGTCTGGTTCCAGCAAGCGGACCGGAACCATGACGGCTCCCTGACCTCCGACGAAATGACAGCGGATGCGGACCGATTCTTCCAGGTGCTGGACCTCAATCATGATGGGGAAATCGATCCCGATGAGGTCATGCACTACGAGGAAGTCGTCCCGCAGCTTCGGATCTCGCCGATCTTTTCCGCGACGACGCTTCCGGGCGGCGACACGGAAGAGCACGTCGATGACGAATCGAGCGCCGGCCAATATGGCCTGCTTCGAAACCCCGAACCGGTCGCTTCAGCCGATACCAACTGGGATCGCGGCGTTTCTCCCGAAGAGTTCCGTGCCGCAGCGAAAAGACGCTTCCAGTTGCTGGATATGGATCACACCGGAAAGCTCACGCTCGCCCAGCTGCAGGATATCCGCCACTCGGCCGCGACGATCGCCAAGAAGAAGTCTGTTCAGCCCGGAGCGTCGGACGATTCGACAAGTGCGGAATACGGAATCGACGCGCAACAGCCGACACAGCAGCCCCAATAAAATTTCGAAATATCTGGCGATCTAGCGTCCCATCCAGTTCCTGGCGCCTGGCGGTATGCGCACCGTCAGCCTATCCAATTCGTCGGCCAGGATGATCTGGCAAGCGAGCCGCGAGGTTCGCGTTGCATGCGCCGCAAGGTCCAGCAAATCCTCTTCCTCTTCGCTTGCCGGCGGCAGTCCCTCGAAATCTTCCGGTGACACGATCACGTGACAGGTGGAGCAGGCCATCACGCCTTCGCAAGCGCCTTCGAGCGGCTCGCGCTCGCGCCAGGCGACATCGAGCAACCGCTGCCCCGCCTCCGCGTGCACTTCCTTGTCGAGGGTTCCGTCAGCCTTCAAAAAGCGAACCAGGGTCACGCGTCCAGCTTCTCCTGGGCGTGAGCAGCCGCGGCAATTCGGCGGCATGCGTCATTAAGGTCCTTTTGAGTCGTGTAACGCCCAAACCCCAGCCGGATCGACGAGCGCGATTCCCTGTAATCGAGCCCCAATGCTCTCAACACGTGGCTGGGACGTCCAGAACCGCTCGCGCAGGCCGAGCCGAGCGAGAAGGCGATGTCACGCAAGTCAGCAATTAATCTCGCTCCATCAACGCCTTCACGTCGGATATTAAGATTGCCCGGGTAACGCTGAACATTGCTCCCGTTGATGATCCAACCGGGTCCGAGGGCATGAATAGCGGCCTTCGAGAGCTTCTGAACATGGTCGTAATCGCGAGTGATCCGTTCGTCAGCAAGCTTCGCTGCTGCACCGAAGCCGACACATAAGGCCGGCGACAAGGTGCCCGACCGAAGTCCCCGCTCCTGCCCGCCGCCGTAAATCAATGGTGCGGGTTCGACTCCCTTGCGCATCCACAGTGCGCCAATTCCCTTGGGACCGTGGATTTTGTGCGCCGAGACCGCAACGAGGTCCGGACCCTTGCAAATCTCCACTCGCCCCAGCGCCTGAACGGCATCGCACAGCATCAGCCCACCGACCTCGTAAGTCATGCTGGCGATCTCGGAGATCGGCTGGGTCACTCCAATCTCATTATTGACCTGCATTACGGCAACCACGAGCACCCGCTCGTCGAGCTCGCGAGCGAGCAGGTCGAGATCCAGACGCCCGTCGGCTTGAACTGGAAGGACGGTGAGGTCGATGCCGCGCCCGGCCAGCCATTCGCACGTATCGAGCACCGCAGCATGCTCTGTCGCGACCGTGATGATTCGGTTGCGGCCCGTGGGCGCCTCTTCGGCCGTTCCCTTCAGCGCCCAGTTGAGCGCTTCGGTCGCGCTCCCTGTAAAGGCCACGCTTCCGCCCTTGAGGCCAATGGCCAGCTCAACCCTCTTTCGAGCGACTTCGATCGCCGCCTCGGCCTCGCTGCCCCAGCGCGACGGGGAGTGCGGATTGGCAAACTTCTCCTCGATCCACGGTGCGGTCGCCTTGACCACTTCGGGCGCGACAGGCGTGGTCGCCTGGTAATCGAGGTAGATCATGCAGCCTGCGCCTTCATTCGAGTGGCGATCTTGCCCCATTCGTCGAGGAAACGGTCGATATCGGCTTCCCCGGTCGAGGGTCCGAAGCTTACGCGGACAAAGCTGGCGGCGATGTCCTCGGGGACATTCATTGCCGCAAGCACTTCGCTCGCCTTCATTTTCCCCGAAGAACAAGCACTTCCCGAAGATACTGCAATTCCCGCGAGATCGAGCTGCACCACAAGGGATGCGCTCGAGATGCCAGGCAAGGCAACCGTTCCGATCGTTGCGATCCGTGGGCTCTCCTTCGCGATCACGAGGCCGCCCAAGCTTCGAACGCCGTCCTCGAGCCGCGAGCGAAGGGTCGATAGCCGCTCCATTTCGTAAGGCCGAGCGCAAAGCGCCGCCGCAAAGGCTAGCGCCGCCGGCATGTCCTGCGTGCCACGCCGGTAGCCCATCTCCTGCCCGCCGACGGGCTCGAGCATTGCAAGATCCCTGACGAGGAGAACGCCAATTCCGGGCGGTCCTCCAAGTTTATGAGCACAGGCCGCAATGAAATCCGCATCCGGCAGCGGCATCTTTCCAGCACTCTGGGCGCAGTCCACGAGAATCAGCGAGCCCGCTGCTCGAACCTTCTCGATGATCCGATCGAGCGGCTGGATCACTCCAGTTTCATTGTTAACCTGGTGGATCGCGATGAGTGCTGGGCCGCAGTCGAGTACAGCTGCCAATGCTGCTTCGTCGACGATCCCATCGGGACCGACCGCGATGACCGTGGACCGGGCGCCCATCGCGTGCGGAACGATGGAATGCTCGGTCGCGCTATGGGCCCGCCCGGGGGGACGGGCGCGCTTCGCGGCAATCTCGATCAACTCGCTCGCGCCGCTCGTGAAGATGACGTCATGGCGCCACGCAAGCGCCTCGGCGATCGCTGACCGCGCCTCGTCGAGAAGCGCACGCGCCGCACGGCCGTCACCATGCGGCGAGCTTGGATTGGCCCAGGCTCGAAACCCGCAACTCATCGCTTCCTGAGCCTCAGCCAGCACCGGAGTGGTCGCCGCATGATCGAGGTAAAGGCGGCCGGACATGGTCAAAGTCACGGGATTCCTGCAGATTGCCACTTGAACGGGCGCCCCTATATAGAACGCGCCGCCGCGGCGCACCCGTCGGCGGGCCACAATTTCAATCGCGAGCTTTCACCGCCGATGCCCGAAGTTATTTTTCCCGGCCCCGAGGGGCGTCTTGAAGGCCGTTTTCACCCCGGCACTCGTCCACGTGCGCCAGTCGCACTGATCCTGCATTCGCACCCGCAGGCCGGCGGAACGATGAACAACAAGATCGTCCAGCTGCTCTATCAAACCTTCGTGAGGCGCGGTTTCGCGACCCTTCGCTTCAATTTCCGCGGAGTTGGAAAGAGCCAGGGCGTGTTCGACAACGGCATCGGCGAATTGTCCGACGCTGCGAGCGCGCTCGACTGGGTCCAGTCGATCCATCCGGAAGCCGAAACGACGTGGGTCGCCGGAGTGAGCTTCGGTGCCTGGATCGGGATGCAGCTACTGATGCGCCGCCCGGAGATCCGCGGTTTCATCTCGATCGCACCGCCGGCGAACATGTACGACTTCAGTTTCCTGGCGCCGTGCCCATCGTCAGGGATCATCGTCCAGGGCGAGGCCGACGAAGTGGTGACGCCGGGCGCGGTCCAAAAGCTGGTCGATAAGCTAAGGACGCAGCGGCATATCACGATCGACCACAAGCTGATTCCCGGCGCGAACCACTTCTTCGCCAATGAGCTTGATCAATTGATGAAGTCGGTCGACGATTATCTCGATATGCGGCTCGCAACCGATCCAGTGAAGCCCGCTATACCGTCCAGATCATCACGTTCATGATCATCACCAGGGCGGCGACGATCATCAGCACGCCTTTGCCACGGGTCTGACTATCGAGGGCCAGCTTGATGCCACCGATCAGCAGCAGAAAGCCGGCGACCATCACGAGCGCCATCACCGCCGATGAAAAATTCTGCATCTCTGCTCCAGACTTCACAAAGACTTAACCAAGATCGGCCAAACCGAACCCATGCCAGGTGGGGAGCAGCATGTTCGCCTCGACGAGGCGTTCGAACGGATCGAGGAGACGATCTTGCCGTGCATCGCGATGATGCTCGACACGTTGATCGACGCCTCCGAACACATTGCCGAGGACCGGCGCCGATTTCTCGTCGGTGAGCTGATGACCCTTGCTGCCGAGTTGGAAGAGCTAACTCAGGCGGTCGAGCGGTCCAGTCCGGCCCATGTCGAGCCCGGCGAGTACAAGGCGCGCAATCTCGGCTAGAACTCATGGTTCAGGATCCGCGCGTGGAGCGCCGGATCGACATTGCCCCCCGACAAAATAACCACGGTATCCGGGACGGGCGGTATCTTTCCAGCAAGCAGGACTGCCAGCGCCACGGCTCCGCCCGGCTCGACAACGAGCTCATATCTTTCCCACGCGAAGCGCACCGCCGCGGCGGTTTCAGAATCGCTCGCCGATAGTGCTACCGCCTTACGATCCTTCAGGATTTTGAAGGTGATCGGGGAAACGCGAGGCGTTTGAAGAGCATCGCAGAAACTCTCGGGCGCGTCGGCCGAAACGGGCACGATCTCGCCAAGTTCGAGCGAGCGCGCCATGTCGTCCCAACCCTCGGGCTCGACGATCACGATCTGCGCCCGCGGAGAAGCGAGTGCAATGCCGGACGAAAGTCCTCCGCCCCCGCACGGAATCACCACACGAGGGGGCTCCCGGCCAAGCTGGTCGACAACCTCGAGACCGACGCTGGCCTGGCCGGCAACGATCGCTTTATCATCGAAGCTCGGCACCACGGTCGCGCCCGACTTCGCGCGAAATCTGCGCAGCGATCGCTTCGCGGCTTTCGCTGCGCCGGTCATAGAAGATGATCTTTGCGCCTTCAGCTCGAACTCCATCGATTTTCACCTGCGGTGCGTCCGACGGCATGACGATAGTTGCTCGAATGCCGAGCCGGCGCGCCGCGATCGCCACTCCGCGCGCGTGATTGCCGGAGGAAAATGCGACGACTCCGCGCTCCCGCTCCTCGGGAGAAAGCTGAAGCAACCGGTTGCTCGCGCCCCTCAATTTGAAGGCGCCTCCGGTTTGCAGGCACTCGCATTTGATCCAGACTTGAACCCCATCGATCTCATCTTCGAGGAGCGGCGTTCGCTCGACGTGACCCCTCACCCTTTCCGCCGCTTCGACGACGTCTTCACGTTCGACCAAGGCCGCTTGCGCTAACTGGTTGATAATTCACCCTTTCGATTAGCCGTTGCAGATCAGCGACATACGGCGGCGAAATGTCCTTTCCAGGACCAAAAAATCTTTACAGCATTACCACCCGATCATATATCGCGCCCTCGCTGCCCCATGGGACTTCCAACCGCAAGGCAGCTTTCGTCAACGTTTGCCGCTAGGCATTTGGAGGTCCCTTGAATTGCACAAGCATCCTCGCGCGCTGGGGCTAGCGTCCGCCCCGTCCGGTAGCCTGGGGGCGGCCGACATCGCCAAGAACCGTCCGGTTCAGCCGGTTACCCTGCTGCGCCCGCATGCCGCGCGGCGCGCCGCGCGGTTTTTCGTCGAGAGGTTTCCCGGCTGCTCGCTCTACGCAGTCAAGGCCAACCCGTCACCCGACCTGCTCAAGATCCTTTGGGACGCCGGCGTGACCCATTACGATGTCGCCTCGATCGGCGAGGTCCGGCTTGTTCACGACACGCTGCCCGGAGCGGTCCTCTGCTTCATGCACCCGGTGAAGGCCGAAGAGGCGATCGCCGAGGCATATTTCGGCCATGGCGTGAAGACTTTCAGTCTCGACACGATCGAGGAACTGGAAAAGATCGTCCGGGCGACGTCGAAGGACGGCGTTCCGGCGACTGACCTCAACCTCCTGGTCCGAATCCGTGTGAGTTCGGATCACGCCAAGCTCAGCCTCGCCTCGAAGTTCGGCGCAGAGCCGATGGACGTGAAGCAATTGCTGATCGCGACCCGTCAGGCGGCCGATGCGCTGGGCATCTGCTTTCACGTCGGAAGCCAGGCGATGACGCCGGCTGCTTTCGCCGAAGCGATGGCGCGCGTCCGAGATGCGATTGTCGAGGCCGCGGTCACCGTCGACATCGTTGATGTGGGCGGAGGCTTCCCTTCTTCCTACCCAGGCATGGAGCCCCCTCCGCTCGAGACCTATTTTGCGGTTATCCACCAGACGTTCGAAGCGCTCCCGATCAGCTATTCGGCCGAGCTTTGGTGCGAGCCGGGCCGGGCGCTCTGTGCCGAATATGCGAGCGTTCTCGTTCGGGTTGAGAAGCGGCGCGGCGACGAGCTCTATATCAACGACGGCGCTTACGGGGCTTTGTTCGACGCGGCACATATTGGCTGGCGCTATCCTGTTCAGCTGATTCGCGCAGGAAGATTTGCACGTCCGGCCGATGGAATTCAGCTTTTATGGACCAACCTGCGATGATCTCGATCGCATGGCGGGACCATTCGAGCTGCCCGCCGACGTCGGCCCGGGCGACTTTATCGAGGTCGGAATGCTCGGCGCCTATGGCTGCGCATTGCGGACACAGTTCAACGGCTTCGGCATAGTCGAATCCGCTATCGTCGACGATGAACCCATGGCGAGCCTCTATGGAGCGAAGACGCTTTCTCGCTCGAACGTCGTTAAGCTTTAGACGTTTCTCCCCTTCCGTCGCCGCGGAAGGGGAGCTAACCGCCCTTCGCAGCATTTCGGGGTGAGGCTGTCCCCCGGCTCAAAATGACATGCCTCGCAAAAGCCGCCCCCCTCTAGAGCAAGCGCTAATGGAGCATGAAATGGAAGCTGACACGCTGAACAAAGTTCAGGACACCGATCTGATCAACGACACTCGCAAGGCAGAGCTTCTTTCGAGCCCGATCGAGCATATAGACATAACCAAGTTCGACGCCCGACCGATCATCGATTCGATGGGCAAGATGAGCTTCACCAGCCGTGACCTCGCGCGCGCCACCGGAATTTACAACCAGATGCTCGAAGACCCGAGCTGCTCGATCATTCTGGTCGTCGCCGGATCGACTTCGGCCGGCGGTTGCATGAATCTTTATGCCGAGCTCGTGAAATCCAACATGGTCGATGCGATCGTCGCCACCGGCGCCACGATCGTCGACATGGATTTCTTCGAAGCGCTTGGCCACAAGCACTATCAAGCCAATGAAATTCCTGACGATGATACGCTGAGATCGCTCTACATCGACCGCATCTACGACACTTATATCGATGAACAGCAGCTTCAGGACTGCGACCATATGATCGGCAAGATTGCCGACGGCCTCGAACCTCGCCCTTACAGCAGCCGTGCCTTCATCCGGGAGATGGGCAAGTGGCTGAGCGAGGGCAACGCCAAGAAAGAGGGCAGCCTCGTCCAGCTGGCCTACGAACAGGACGTGCCGATCTTCTGCCCGGCCTTCGTCGATTTATCGGCCGGTTTCGGCCTCGTCAAGCATCAGGTGGACGCGATGAAACGCGGTGGCCATTACATGGTGCTCGACGCGATCGCAGACTTCCGGGAACTTACCGACATCAAGATCAAGGCCGGGACGACTGGCCTCCTGATGATCGGTGGTGGAGTTCCCAAGAACTTCACGCAAGACACTGTGGTTTGTGCGGAAATTCTCGGCCACGACGATGTCGAGGTGCATAAATACGCGGTCCAGATCACGGTCGCCGACGTGCGCGACGGCGCCTGCTCCTCCTCAACGCTTCAGGAAGCAGCAAGCTGGGGGAAGGTCTCGACCGCAATGGAGCAAATGGTCTTCGCCGAAGCAACCAGCGTGCTTCCGCTCCTTGCCAGCGATGCCTGGCACCGCGGCGCCTGGCGCAGCCGCGCAAAGCGCCGCTTCGCCAAGCTGTTCGACTAAGCGGTCGCGGGCCGCTTCGGTTCACGAATGAGGAGAGCGCCGACGAGGCCGGCCGCCACCGCACACGCCATGTACCAGCCAGGCGCAACGGGATTGCCGGTCCAGCGGATCAGCAATTTCTCGACCAGCTGTGCGGAGCCGCCGAAAATAGCGATCGCAAGAGCATAGACGAGGCTGAGCGCGCCGGCGCGGACGCGGGCGGGCAAGGCGAGGATGAACAGCAGGATCGCCGCTGACGAGCCGAAGATGTGAACGACCGTAAGCACCGTAGTCGTCGCGAACAAGGCAGCCGGAGTTCGCAGCGCATTCAGAAAGTAAAACATCGGGACTGCGAGCAGAATCAGGAGGATCCACGGACCGACGAGAACACGTTTGGGCCCGAAGCGATCGACGAGCCAGCCGGCGCCAAGGTCGCTCACCGCGCTCACTAATCCGAGGATGACGGTCGCGGCGAAAGCCGACCTCACAGCCATGTGAAGGGTGTCCTGCGCGTAGGTCGTCAGATAATCGAGCGTGTAGTTGCTGATCGTCCCCGCGCCGAGGATCAGCATCCCTGCTCCTGCCGTGATCAGCAAGGGCCGCAGGCTGCCTGGCGGTGTCGGCGCGTTCGCCTCCGGTGGCAGTGTTTCTTCGAGCGTTCGGCGAAGCGCCAGGCCGAACGGAACGATCGACGCCCCGATTAGAAAGGCGACCCGCCATCCCCAAGCGTCCAGCTGGGCGCCGGAGAGCGTGGATGAGAGGACAAAGCCGACGAGACCGGCAACCAAGACCGCAACGTCCGCGGTCGCCAGATGGATCGAGAGGAAGAAGCCGCGGCGGTGTGGCGGCGCTGCCTCCATCAGGAAAGCCGCGTTCGGGCCGACTTCACCGCCGAGCGCGAACCCCTGGAGCAACCGGAACAGCACTGCCAGGATCGATGCTGAAGCTCCAACAACGCGGTAGGAGGGCGTCAGAGCGAGGCCGACAATTCCTATTCCCATCAGGGCGAACGACAGGATCATCGCCGGCTTACGTCCGCGCCGGTCCGCCAGCCGCCCGATAATCAGACCGCCAAGGGGCCTGCTAACGAAACCAATTCCGAAGGTTGCGAGCGAGAGGAGCAGCGACTGCGAGGAATCGCCCGGGAACAGGCTTCGGCCTATCTGTACTGCGAAGAAGCTGTAAGTCACAAAATCGTAAAATTCGAGCGCGTTGCCGGACGCCACCGCGGCGATCTGCTTGTAATTGAGTGGCGACCGTTCGGGTGCGTGTTCTGACACAAAGCCTCCGCTCGCATTCCCGCGGAGCGGGAATTTGCCTTTTCTGTTACACCGCTAAAGAAGATAGACTCCGGATCAAGTCCGGGATGAGCATGGGGAAAATCATGAATCCAAGCCCACTTCTTGCGCCGGTCGTCACTCTGGTCGCCTGGTCGATCGTGATGTTGGTATGGATGGCCATCAAGCGACGGCCGTTCGTCGCTGGCCGCGACGGCATTCCGGACGGGACCCGAGGCGCGGACCTCGAAGCCAAGCATCCCGGGAGCGCACATTGGCCCGCGCACAACTACCAGCATCTGATGGAGCAGCCGACGATTTTCTACGCGATCGTCTTCGCTCTTATCCTCATGGGATTTGAACACCCCATCAACGTTTATCTGGCTTGGGGTTACGTCGGCTTGCGGATTGTCCACAGCATCATTCAGGCAACGGTGAATGTGGTCAGGATTCGGTCCTTGATATTCCTACTGGCGACGATCTGCCTCATATGCCTCACCGTCCACGCAGCGATCTTCCTCATCCACCACGGCTGAAGCAGGCCGCAAGCTCGACGTGGGTCGACCACCGGAACTGGCCGACGGGCCGTACCCACTCGAGCGTGTAGCCACCCGTTTCTAGCGTCATGACGTCACGCGCGAAGGTCGAGGGATTGCAGCTAACATAGGCGACTCGCCGGACCGTCGATCCCGCCAGCTGCTTCACCTGCGCGGCGGCGCCGGCACGAGGCGGATCAAGGATTACCGCGTCGAACCGCGCCAGCTCGCCTGCATCGAGCGGTCGGCGATAAAGATCTCGATGCTCGACGCTCATCGAGGGCGCGGCACGCTTGAGCGCCGCCGAAGCATCGCGGGAAGCCTCCGCGCCGTAGGTGGTGCGAAGGGCGATTGCGAAAGTTCCGATTCCGGCGAATAGATCGGCAGTGCACCTCGCCCCATTGATCGCTTCGCGAACGCAGGCGATCAGCGCCGTCTCTCCATCCCCAGTGGCCTGCAGAAAGCCGCCCACCGGGAATGCGACCGGAGTGCCTGCGATCGAGACCGTCGCCGGCTCGGGCTGGTAGATCGCTTCTGCCCCGATTCCTTGATCAATGCTCATTCGCGCAAGACCGTGCCTGGACGCGAAGGAGGTGAGCTTTTCGAGGGCTTCGAACCCTTCGGCCGGGACATTCTTGAGGACCACATCGGCGCCTTGGTCAACGAGCGTCAGCTGGATCTCGGCGAAGCGCTTGGGCGGTAGCACGGTCGCGAGCAGCTCACGAAGCGGCGCGATCAGAGCAAACAGCTCAGGTCGAAGGATATGACATTCCTGCATGTCGATGATTCGGTGCGATTTCCCGGCGTTGAAGCCAAGCACCGCGCGATCTTCGATCTTCACCGACCGTAGCGTCGCGCGTCGACGCGAGCGGGGCGGCGACAAATGCGGATCGAGGATTGCCGCCTTGATGCCATGCTGAGCCAGCGCGCTCTCGACCCGCGAGACCAAATAGCCGCGATAGGCTTCTTCATCAGCGTGCTGGAGCTGGCATCCGCCGCATTCCGGGAAGTGCCGGCACGGCGCGTCCTGATGATGCGGTCCGGGCGCTAGGCCGCCATCGTCGAGCAAGGCATCGCCGGGCACCCCGAAGGACACGTGACGCCCGCTTTCAGTCACTCCGTCCCCGCGCGCTGCGATTCGAACGATCAGCTCATGCACTGTGCGATGGCTTCGGGAATTGCGTTTGCGAGATCGTCCGCGATCATCTCTGGACCTGCGATCTGCGCCGCTCTCGCCTGCAGCCAGACCCCGGCGCAAGCAGCATCGAACGCCGGCAGTCCGCGCGCTCGCATCGTCGCAATCACGCCCGCGAGGACGTCTCCGGTGCCAGCGCTCGCGAGCCAGGCCGAAGTCGGTGGGCGAAAGCCGAGACGCCCGTCGGGGGAAGCAACCAGAGTATCGGCGCCCTTGTAGACAACTACCGCTCCGGAACACCGGGCTGCTACGAGCGCGCGCTCCGCCTTGGTCCCGGCAAGCTTGCCGAAAAGCCGCTCAAACTCGCCTTCGTGCGGCGTGATGATCGCGTCCTGGCCTCTCAGTCGCTCGGGATCGCCGAGATGGGCGATTGCGTCAGCATCCACGACCTTGGGCGCGCGCGATGTCAGCGCGAGCGTCAACACCTGCGGTATGTCGCCCAGGCCCGGACCAACGAGGAGGCAGCGGATGCGTTCGTCGTTCACCTCGGCGGTTTCTACCTGAACGATCGAGGAAGGCAGCCCTTCGATGTGTCGCGAGGTGCTGATCCGAACATAGCCCGCGCCGGCCCTCGCCGCGGCCGTCGCGGCGAGCGCGATCGCGCCTGGCATCTTGCCAGCGAGCGCGTGAACGAGACCGCGATCATATTTGTGGCCGCCGGGGTCGAGCGACGGCAATTTCGGCGGAGAGATCTCGTGCCAGTCGGTCGATGCCCCGATGCCGATGTCACCAAGGACCACCCGACCGCATTTGAGCATCGCCGGATAGAGCAGATGTGCGGGCTTGAGAGCGCCGAAAGTGACGGTCATGTCGAAGGCTGGGACACGGCTGAGCTCCGCCCCGCTGTCGCTCTCGACACCGCTCGGCAGATCGCAGGCGACCGTCACGACGGACTTTTTGCTTAATTTTGAAAGCTGTTCACAAACAGTGTCTTCAATCCCATTCCTCAAGCCAGTTCCGAACAAACAATCGATCAATAGCGGAGCCGCAACCGTGTCGTTGGCCAGCCTCTCGACGTCGCCGCTCCACTTGGAACGCGCGAGGTTCGCAGCTTCGCTTCGCGGCTCCCCAATCGCGGCGATCCGAACGGCGACGCCGCGTTGGGCAAGCTTCGATGCAGCAATATAGCCATCGCCGCCATTGTTCCCCTGCCCGCACAGGAAGAGCGCAGGCATCGGTCCGGCGAAGCGGTACACGGCCTCGGCAAGAACCGTCCCTGCCCGCTCCATCAGTTGTTCGACGCCGGTGCCGCCAGCGATCACCCTTTGCTCGGCGGCGCGCATCTTCTCGGCGGTGAGGATCGGGCGCCCGTTCATCCTGAACCCCCTAGCGCAGGAAGGTCGCCAGGTGCCACCATTCGCTCGGCACGGCGTTAGCGGCGGCATCACGCGCGGCCTCGCTTCTGAAAAAGGCAAAACAGGTCGGGCCGGAGCCAGACATACGTACGAAAGACGCGCCTTGCTGCCCGCTGAGCCAGGCGAGAACGACGCCGATTTGCGGAGCCAAGGCCCTTGCCGGAGCTTCGAGATCGTTCCTTCCCTCGCGCCAATCACCGAGCGGGCCGCCATCCGTTCCGCCCCATTCGTCGTACACTTGTGCTGTCGAAAGCTGGATGCCGGGGTTGACCAGGAGAACCGGCGTGCCGGAGAGTTCTGGCAAAGCAATCGGAGTGAGCATGTCCCCGGCCCGCTCGCCTCGCGACGGAAGGCTGAGGAGACATGCAGGAACGTCGCTCCCGAGCGTTGGCGCAACCTTTTGGGCATAGCCTGGATCAATCCGCCACAAGGCAGTGAGCAAACGCAGCGCCGCGGCCGCGTCGGCTGATCCGCCGCCAATCCCAGAGGAGATCGGCAAGCGCTTGTCGAGGGTCAGCGAGGCAGCAGCCAAAACCCCTGAAGCCCGCGCAAGCGCCAGTCCGGCCTCAAGAATGAGATTGTCCGGCTCATCCGCAAGTTCCCTTCCAAACGGACCCGTAATATCGAGTGAAAATTCGCGGGCCGACTTCGCCGCCAGCCTGTCGCCATCGGTGCAGAAGGCGAAAACTGTCTCGATTGCGCGCCTTCCATCGGGCAGTCGGCCTCTCACATGCAGCGCGAGGTTGAGCTTGGCTGGCGCGATCTCTCTCGTTGCTGTCAAGGGGCAGCATTAGCCGAAGTCAGGCCCGATGCGAGCTTTGCCTTCACGCGCGCGGCCATCTGGTCCTCGTCGGCCGTGACCAGCGCGGCGCTCCACGCGAACCGCGCCTCGTAGCGGCGGCCCGACTTGTAGAGCGCATCGCCAAGATGTTCCTGGATTTCGGCCTGATCGGGATCCTTCGAGGCGGCATGCTGGAGCGTCTCAATCGCATCCTCGGTCTTGCCGCGCTTGAACTCGGCCCAGCCCAGCGAATCCGTGATCGAAGCATCGTCCGGAGAAAGCTCGCTCGCCTTTCGGATCATCGCTTCTGCAGCGTCCATGTCCTCGCCCCGCTCGAGCTTTGCATAGCCGAGGAAATTCAGGATGAGCGGCTGGCCGGGCGAAACGGCCAGCGCCTGCTGAAGCGCCGCTTTCGCCTCGGGCCAGCGGTTCGCCTCTTCGAGCGCGTTCGCCTGCAGCAAGAGCAACGACCACAGGTCGTCCTTTGGCCCCAGCGCGTTGGTCATCGCGACGGCGCGCCCGAATGCATCGGCCGCCTCGGCATGCCGGTCCATCGATTCCAGCACATCGCCGAGCCGCGAAAAATCGTCGATCCCGGCCGCCGGCCCCCGAGCGGCGGCTGAAGCGATTGCAAAGGCATCATTCTAGTCGCTTGCGATTGGAGAGAATTCGGACCTGCACGTCACGTATCTGCGAAATGAGCGAATTGTCCTGCGGAACAGCGGCCAAGGGTGGCGAGCGCTTCATCACTCCGGTCCGCTGCATCGAGCAGGAGGGCAAGGAGGGCCGTGGCGTTGCTGTTCTGCGGATCTGCGTAGCGGGCGACCTGAACTAGGCCGATCGGAGGTGCTGTTCGCTGGAGCCGCGCGAGCTGGCTTCCGAATGCGGTGAGGACCGAACTCAAAGCCTTAGCGCCAGTATCGATCGCTTCCCCACTGGGCCTGCCGGCGAGGATCCGCTGCTTGGCAGCGGAAGCATTGCCACTCATGCCCTCGATCATCGCCGCGGCGCGAGGGCGATCGCCGGCGGCAAGAAAGCCATCGGCAAGCGCGAGCCGAACGCGCGACTCCCGGGCGCCCGCCGAGCCGATCGCACGTCGTGCGAAGGGTTCGGCGTCCAGCGTTCGGCGGAACCTGAGCAGGATGAAAGCCTGCTCTTCATCCTTGAGCGGACCAAGGACGCTGTTTGCGGCGATCTGGTTGATGCTGGAAAGTGCCCGGGCCTGATCGCCGCGCTCCGCGGCGTCCCACGCATTCAGCAACGGGTTGAGGAAGGTCAGGTCACCGTTGCCGCCGGTTGAAGCCAACCACGATAATGCTCGCGCCAGGTCGCGTCGCTTGACGCTGTTGGTCGTCAGCAGGAGCCGGGCATCGGTGGTCAGCTTCGCCGGCGGAATCTTCACCGCAAGTCCGATCGCCAGGTCCATCTGCCCGGCTCCGATCGCTTCGCTGAGCGCCTGCTGCGCGAATTGAGTCTGGCCGGGGCGGGCGTCGGCAAGCGTTGCAAGAAGCTCCGCGGCCCGCGCATGCTCGCCGTTGATCGCGGCTGCCCGCGCCTGGATGTAGGTGACCGCTGGATCGCCGGTTGAAAGCCGTGCCGCCGCCGGAACCGAAGCGACAAACAATGACGTCATGGCGGCGCCGCCAGCAACTTACATGTTCGGGTAATTGGGACCTCCTCCACCTTCCGGAGTAACCCAGTTGATGTTCTGGGTCGGATCCTTGATGTCGCAGGTCTTGCAGTGAACGCAATTCTGGGCGTTGATCTGGAGCCTCGGTTCACCACTCTCGCCGTCGACAAATTCATACACGCCTGCCGGGCAGTAACGCTGTTCGGGACCGGCATAGACCGGAAGGTTGATGGCGGTTGGTATGTCCGCATCCTTGAGCGTCAGATGAACCGGCTGATCTTCTTCATGGTTCGTGTTCGACACGAAGACGGACGAAAGCCGGTCAAAGGTGAGAACTCCGTCGGGCTTTGGATAGTCGATCGGCGCGACCTCGCCCTTCTCGACGAAGCGAGCTGTGGTCCGGCCTCAGCTTCAAGGTCCACGGCACCCCCAGATCCGAGCTGATTTAGCCAGAGGTCGAGCCCGGCATAAAGCGTTCCCACGGTCGCGCCCCAGTGCGCGACCGCCGGCTGCGCATTGCGAACGCGCTTCAGCTCGCTGGCGACCCAGCTCTTGTTGAGTGTCGCGGGATAGGTCTCGAGGACATCGCTCGAGCGATCTGCCGAAAGAGCTTCGAACGCCGCTTCCGCAGCCAAGTATCGCCGACTTCATCGCCGTATGCGTGCCCTTGATCCGCGGCACGTTCACAAACCCCGCCGAGCAGCCGATCAGCGCGCCCCCGGGAAAAACCAGTTTGGGAATGGCCTGGTAACCGCCCTCATTGATCGCCCTAGCGCCGTAAGACACCCGACGTCCGCCCTCGATCTCGGCACGAATTGCCGGATGAGTCTTCCAGCGCTGCATTTCCTCAAACGGCGAGAGGTAGGGGTTCGAATAGTCGAGCGATGCCACGAAGCCCAAAGCGACCTGGTTGTTGTCCTGGTGATAGAGAAAGCCCCCACCCCACGCGTCCTTGAGCGGCCAGCCTTGGGTGTGGATCACTCGACCGGGCTTATGTTTCTCGGCAGGAACGTCCCATAATTCTTTGATACCAAGGCCATAAACCTGTGGTCCGCTTTCATCGCGCAAACCGAACAGCTCGCTCAGCCGTTTCGTCAGGTGCCCACGCGCGCCCTCCGCGAAGAAGGTGTAGCGCGCATGCAGCTCCATGCCGCGCTGGTAATCCGGGCGGTGGTTCCCATCGCGGGCAATGCCGACATCGCCGGTCGCAACACCTTTCACCGAGCCGTCGTCTCTGAACAGGATCTCCGCAGCCGGGAAGCCGGGAAAGATCTCGACTCCCAGCTCCTCCGCCTGGCTCGCAAGCCAGCGGCAGAAATTTCCAAGGCTGAGCGTGTAAGTGCCGCGGTTGCTCATGAACCGCGGCATGAGGAGGTGCGGCATTTCCCACTTGCCGTTCTTGCGCAGGATCCAGTGGTGATTTTCTGTCACCGGAACTGTCAGCGGTGAGCCCTTGTCCTTCCAGTCTGGAATGAGTTCATTGAGCGCGACGGGGTCGATCACCGCGCCGGACAGGATGTGCGCGCCGACCTCGCTCCCCTTCTCCAGGATGCAGACGGAAAGCTCGCGGCCGGCCTCTCCTGCCAACTGCTTCAACCGGATCGCGGCCGTCAATCCGGCGGGTCCCGCACCGACGATCACAATGTCATAGGTCATCGATTCGCGATCGCTCATCGTCTCTTCGTCGCGTCCTCCACACAATTCGACTCGTCTGCCCTGCCCATTCCTTGACCGTGCCGTCAATGCCGGTGAGGATCGGGCCGTGGGCGGGGAAATTCTATTGCTCGGCATTGCCGAAGCGCGCAGCGCATTGGCCTGGTGGCTCGAGGCCGGGGTCGATGTTGCCGTGCAGGAAGAACCGCGCAACTGGCTTCAACCGGCGCCGGCAAAGGCTATGGTCGCCGAGCGGCCGAACGTCAGGCCTCCAGAGCATGAGACCTTGGCCGAGCTTCAGCGCTGGCTGGCGGATAGCGCGCACCTCCCGCTCGCTTCCGCGAAGGCAAAGCGCATCCTTCCCCACGGGCCGGAAAATGCCGCGGTCATGCTCTTGAGCGATGCGCCTTCGCTCGAGGATTATGCGGCCGGTCGGCCGATCGGCGGCGATGCATGGCTCCTCGCCACCCGAATGCTCGCTGCGATCGGTCAGGACGCCGAGCAAGCCTACAGCGCATCCTTGTCGCCCATCCATGCGCCGGGTGCCCGCCTCAGCGAGCGCGACCGCGACGATTATGCCGAGATCGCGAGGCGTCACATCCGACTCGTCAAACCGAAGCTCCTCCTTGTCTTCGGCGATGGCCCGGCGCTCGCGCTCATCGGGCAACCGGTCGCTCGAGCTCGAGCTCGAGTCCACAAAATCGAAGGGGTCCGGACGGTCGCGACCTTCCATCCGCGGCACCTGATTAAGCGGCCGTTAGATAAACGACTGGCATGGCAGGATCTTCAGCTTCTGACGGGGGACGAATCTTGAAAGCGGGCTTAATCGCATTGGGAACCATCGTTTGCGCCGCACCCCTCGCGGCCCAGACGCTGCCTGACCCGCTCGCCCCGCTTGCTTCAACGTCCGGGCCGACAACCCAACAAACGGCCTCGCCGAGCCAGAAGCCGACGTTCAGCGTCGTCCAGACACCCTTTGGGCCACCCTCGGCTGCAACGCCCAGGGATTGGCGCGAAGTGTTCGACGCGATCGATGCGGGCAATTGGGCGTCCGCGGCAGCGGGAATTGCTGCACTTCCGCCGAGCGTCCTTACGCCGATGGCCAAGGCCGAGCTGTACACTGCGAAGGGCTCGCCGGTCGTCGACCTGGAGTCACTTCAGGGGCTCATCGGCCAGGCTCCCGAGCTTCCCGAAGCGAATCAGCTTGGGTTGATGGCGCTGAAGCGCGGCGCGACGACGCCTCCGCTGGCCATCCCCGAAAAGCCCACCATCGTGCTCGGCTCCGCACCGGTCCGCTATCGCGCCCGCCCGATCCAGGGCGAAGCCGGCGCGGACCAGCTTCGAACCTCGCTCGACCCACTGATCAAGGCCGACGATGCGAGCGGCGCGGAAGCCCTGCTCGTCGCTCAGGGGCCGGGGCTATCGGCCGACGCCCGAGCCGAGGCGGGCACCCGCGTATCGTTCATCTACTACGTCCTCGGGCTCGACATGGACGCACGCCGGGTCTCGGATACCTGGCGGCAGGGTTCGACCGGCGAATGGGCTGCTCAGTCAGCCTGGATATCCGCACTCTCTTCCTGGCGTCTGGGCGATTATGCGAGTGCGTCGACAGATTTCCAGCAGGCCGCCCAGCTCTCGGACCAGCGCGAGCTTCGCGCCGGCGGTTTTTATTGGGCCGCTCGCGCCGAACAGGCTGGAGGCCGCCCTGCGGCAGTCGAGAATCTCTTGCGGACCGCTGCAACCACTGCGGAAGCGCCCGAGAGCTTCTATGGCCTGCTTGCCCGCGAGACGCTCGGAATGCCGACCAAGCTCGGCTCCGATCCGCTCGCAGCCTATGATCCCACGATCGATCGATATCCCAACGTCCAGCGAGCAATCCAGCTGGCACGGATCGGGGAAACCGCGCGCGCCGAGGACATGCTTCGCCATCAGGCGCTGATCGGTGCGCCCTCCGAGCACCATGCGCTAATCGACCTTGCCAAGACCCTAGACCTTCCAGCAGCGCAGCTCTGGCTCGCGAAATATGGACAGGACGGCGCCCGCGTCGATGCAAACGATCGCTATCCCAATCCCAGCTGGCAGCCAGTCAACGGCTGGCGTGTCGATCCTGCCCTCGCCTTCGGACACATCGTCCAGGAATCGGCGTTTATCCGAACCGCCGTCAGCCACGCAGGCGCGGTCGGCTTGATGCAGGTCGTTCCCGACACCGCCCAATTGGTCTCGCGCAACGGCGGCGTTGCCTATTCGCGAGCCGCGCTTACCGATCCGAGGTACAATCTCGAATTCGGCCAGAGCTTCATCGAGATGATGCGTAACTCGTCGGCCACGGCCGGCCAGCTTCCGCGTGTGATTGCGTCCTATAATGCTGGTCCCCTTCCGGTCGCCAAATGGGCGAGCATCAACGACAAGGGCGATCCGCTCCTGTGGATCAAGTCCATCCCTTATTGGGAGACCCGCTATTATGTCCCGTCGGTGATGCGGAACATGTGGATCTATCAGGGCCTGGATCGCGAAGACACGCCGACCTTGAAGGCGATGGCCGAGCATCGTTGGCCCTCGTTTCCGACCCTCTCCACGCGCATGGGATCCAATGTCGAAGCAACGAACGCTAGCGCGACTGGGGGCGGCGAGAAATAGCCGTTTGTTCTTGTTATGTTCTCATGGTCGCGATAGATTGGCTGAATGGCCGTCGAGTCGAACAACGGACGCGGGGCGACCCGCAATCTCACGCCCACACGCTTCAACCTCAAGGAGCGTCTCGAAGATGGTGAGTGGCTCGATCAGGTAGAAGTGGTCGACGGAGTTCCGAAGCGGCGAACGACTGTCACGATCGAACGACCGAAATCGATCCTCACCCGAAACAATTCACCCGACATCGGCTTCGATCGCTCGATCAATGCGTATCGCGGGTGCGAACATGGCTGCATCTATTGCTTCGCCCGACCGACCCACGCCTACCACGACCTCTCGCCGGGCGTGGATTTCGAATCGCGGCTATTCGTAAAGCCCAATGCCGCTCAGCTCTTGCACGCAGCGCTGTCGCGGCCAGGCTATGAGTGCAGGCCGATCGCGATGGGCACCAACACCGACCCTTACCAGCCAATCGAGGAGCTGTGGCGGATTACTCGCTCGGTCGTCGAGCTGCTCGTTGAAACGCGTCATCCCTTTACGATCACCACCAAATCCGATCGCGTGGTGCGCGATCTCGATCTGCTCAAACAGGCGGCGGACTTGCGCATCGCTTCAGTCGCGATCTCGGTGACGTCGCTCGACCCGAAAGTTGCGCGCACTCTGGAGCCCAGAGCGCCGCAGCCGCGCAAACGCCTGGCTGCCGTCAAGGCACTTAATGAGGCAGGAGTGCCCTGTTATGTCGCGATTGCGCCGATTGTCCCGCAGATCACCGATCATGAGCTCGAACATATCGTGGAGGCCGCCGTGGAAGCGGGCGCGCCAGCCGGCTTCTATCTTCCGGTGCGCCTGCCGAACGAGGTTGCGCCGCTGTTCAGGGCATGGCTGGACGAATATTATCCCGATCGAGCCCAAAAGGTGATGGCGACGATCCATTCGCTTCGTGGCGGTCGCGCCAACGACCCCAATTTCTTCAGCCGCATGCGTGGCCAGGGCCCGTGGGCCGACCTCCTGAAAACGCGTTTCGAGATCGCGGCCAGGAAATTCGGCCTGCGTCAGGCAAAATTCCCACTTCGGACCGACCTGTTCCGCCCGCCTGAGGGCGACCAGATGCGCCTGCTTTAGCGCACGGAGATTTAATTCGGAGCCGGAACGGCATTCCCGCGTTGGATCGTGCAAAACAGGGAGACCCACATGCGCATCGCATTCGCCGCAATCCCGCTCCTGCTCCTCGGCGCCTGCCAGGTCAGCAAGGACGACAACAATGGCACGACCAGCATTACCTACAACAGCGACGTTGCCGAAAATGCTGCGGCCGACGTCGGCAACACTGCCCAGAACATCGCGGCCGACATCGGCAATGACGTCCAGAAAACGGGCGACAAGATCCAGAACAAGGTCGGAGACAAGGGCGTCACGGGAAACGCCAACGAGAACGTCCAAACGGAAAACAAGTCCGACAAGAAATAAGCGGACGTCGCTTCGGGCGGCCTTTGCCAGCGTTGCCCAAACAAACATGAAGTGACTGAATATTACTTCTATATCAGACTGTTAGAGGATATGTCTGGAAGCCGGCTTAGGTTGACTTTTCATTAACCGAAGACCAAAGGTGCTCGCCTTGACTCAGTCAAGGGGGCAGCCATGACAACATCGGAATCAAACAAGCGGAAGCTGTATCTTGCGTCGGCCGGAGTGCTCGCATTCGGGATTGCTGCCTATGGACTTGGGCGCGTCTATCCGCCGCTCGGCCCGAGCGAGGGCACCGTCGCCCCAGCGCAGCGCTATGTCTCGAGCCAGGTCCAAGAATCCGATGTAACTCTCGGCGATACGTCGGTTCCTGAGCTCATGCAGACCAACGCGTTCGAGCTGATGGTTCACGATCCCAATTTCCGTGCCCTGGTTCGCGATCCGGGTTTCGCGAAGCTCGCCCAAAATCCATCAGCGATGCAGGCACTCGCAGCCAATGCCGAAGCGTTCAAAACTCTGGCTCGCGACCCACAGGCATTCGGAGCGATGGTTCATTCAGCCCAGCTGATAGCCGGAGCCGGAGCCGGTGGCCCCAACGCGATGACTGCGAGCGCTGCCCAAGTGATGGCAATGAACGCTCAATCTTTTGCTGCGCTGGCAATGCAGCCGCAGGCGTTCGCAGCGATTGCATTGCACCCGCAGGCATTCGCCACGCTCGCGAAAAATGCAGAAGCGTTCAAGGTCATGGCCGCCAATTCGCAGGCCTTCGGCGCCTATTCGAAAGATCCGCAGGCTTTCAGAGCAGCAGCTGCCAATCCGGCGGCGGTGCCGGCGATGGCGGCCAGCCCGCAGGCATTCAAAGCTCTTGCTGCGGATGCTTCGGCAATGAAGGTGCTCTCCGCCGACGCGTCAGCCTTTGGTGCGCTGGCCGCGAACGCCTCCGCATTCAAGGCCCTCGCCGCGAACGCGCAAGCGTTCAAGGTGGCGATGGCGCCCCAGGCCATTCAGGCGATGGCGGCCAATGCGGAGGCATTCAGAACCCTCGCCAAGAACCCCGAGGCAATGGCAGCTGCAGCCAAATCCGCCGACGCCATGAGTTCGCAGCTAAGCATTGCCAACGCGCTCAGTCCTGCGGCGATCTCGGCACTGGCGATGAACGCTCAATCCTTCGGTGCACTGGCAATGCAGCCCAAAGCGCTCGAAGCCATGGCAATGCACCCGCAGGCTTTTGCCGTGCTGGCACGAAATGCCGACGCGTTCAAAATTATGGCCGCCAGTCCGCAGGCGTTCGGTGCCTATGCAAAGGATCCGCAGGCATTCGTCGCAGCCGCTGCCAATCCGGCGGCCATCCCGGCGATGGCGGCAAATGTGCAGGCTTTCAAAGCTCTTGCCGCAGACGCATCAGCAATGAAAATCCTTGCGGCCGACGCTTCGGCTTTCACCGCGCTCGCCGCCAACGCCCAGGCGTTCAAGGCGCTTGCCGCGAACGCCCAGGCGTTCAAGGTCGCAATGGCTCCCCAGGCAATCCAGGCGATGGCGGCCAACGCGCAGGCGTTCAAGGTCCTCGCCAGGAATCCGGAAGCGTTCGTAGCCTCGGCACAGGCGGCCCAAGCGATGACGGTGCAGGCTGCGGCAGCATCGATGCCGGCGCAAAGCTTCGAACTCCCGGGCGATGCAAATGGCAGCGGCTTATCCGCAAGCATTTGGGGCCATGGCAGCCAATTCGCAGGCATTCGGAGCACTTGCGATGCAGCCCCAGGCGCTCGCTGCCTTCGCTCGCAATGCTGACGCCTTCAAATCTCTGGCAATGCAACCGGCTTTCAGCGCTCTTGTGATGAACTCGTCGTTCGCGGCGGCCGTCCAGAGCAAGGACTTCGCGAACGCGATGAATTCGAACTGACGCAAACCTTTCGGGCGTTAGAGGGAGTATGAGGAGGGGACGAAAGCGGCCGCGGTCGCTGCTTGCTGCGACCGCGGGACTTGCATTGTGCGCATCTGCTCCGCTTCGAGCGCAAGCGCAGGAGCAGCCGCCACCACCCAAACCTGCACCGACCACCATAACCGAGCAGATCCCGAAACCGGCTGCTCCTGAGGAATTGGAGCATGTCCCTCCCGACGCGTCGGGAATCAACCTCTCCGAGATCGACACTCGCGACCTCTCGCTGCTCTATTTCGATCCAGCGCAAACCTATTTCACTCCCTATCTCGGCCGCGCCTTCGAAAACGCCCTCACCTTTCACAAGAAGACGTTCCACTGGCAGCCGTGGGAGCCAGTCACCATCCTGCTCAAGGACTTCGGCGACTATGGCAATGCGGCGGCGCGATCGTCGCCCAATGACGCAGTGCTGCTCGACGTCGCACCGCTCAGTCAGACGATGGAGACGTTCACTCCAGGCGAGCGCTTCTTCACTTTACTGAACCACGAGCTCGCGCACGTCGCCCAGATGGACGTCTGGAACCGGCAGGACGCCTTCTGGCGCCGGGCATTCCACGGCAAGCCGATGCCGATCCAAGAGCATCCCGAAATCTATCCTCTATAATTATCTCGCGACGCCTCGGAACAACGTTCCGCGTTGGTATCTCGAAGGCGGCGCCGTGTTCTTCGAAACCTGGATGTCGGGTGGGCTCGGCCGCGCTCAGGGCGGCTATGACGAGATGGTGTGGCGAGCCAAGGTCCGCGACCGTGACCGTTTCTTTTCGCCTCTGGGCCTTGAGTCCGAGGGCGTCGCGGTCGACTTCCAGGTTGGCGTGAACGACTATCTCTACGGCACAAGGTTCATGTCCTACCTGGCGCTCAGATACGGACCCGACAAGCTGGTGCAGTGGCAAAGCCGAGGCGAGGACAGCAAGGCGTTCTACGCTTCGCAGTTCAGGCACGTTTATGGACGTGATCTGGCTTCAGTCTGGAACGACTGGATCATTTTCGAGCAAGACTATCAAAAAGCCAATCTCGAGCGTCTTTCGAAATATCCGCTGACCACGACGGTTCCGATCAGCCCCAAAGGCCTGGGATCGATCTCGCGCGGCTATGTCGATACCAAGACCAACAGTTTGATCGCCGCTTTCCGCTATCCGGGAAGAATCGGCTTCGTTGGACGCCTCGACCTCTCGACTGGAAAGCTGACACCGCTCCAGGAAATCAAGGGCATGATGCTGTATCGAGTGACCAGCCTCGCCTTCGATCCGGATGCTCGCACGGCATATTATACCGAGGACAATTATGCCTTTCGCGACGTCCTCGCGGTCAATGTCGATACCGGCAGTAAGCGAATGCTTCTGAAAGATGCTCGGATCGGCGACATCGTCCTCAATCCGACGGATAAATCGCTTTGGGGCATCCGCCACCAGGACGGCTTTGCGACAATCGTCAGAATCCCCCAGCCTTATTCGAGCTTCGATCAGGTCTTCACGTTCAAATATGGTCAGACACCGTTCGATCTCGATATCTCGTCCGATGGATTGATGATTTCCGCTTCCGTCGGGGAAATCAACGGCGACCAGTCGGTCCGGGTGTGGAAACTGCCGGAGATGCAGGCAGGCAATGGCCCGATCGAGGTCGCACGACTGTCACTGCCGCCGTCAACTCCTGAAGGGTTCTCCTTCTCGCCCGACGGAAAGTCGATGTACGGAACATCCTATTACACCGGGGTCTCGAACGTCTTCCGGTTCGATATCGCCTCGGGCAAGTGGGACGCGATCAGCAATGCGTCGACGGGTCTTTTCCGCCCGCTTGCGCAGCCCGACGGTTCCATGATTGCCTATGAATATAGCGGCAAGGGCCTGCAGCCAGTGCGGTTCCGGCCCCAGGTTCAGAATGACCTGGGAACTGTTGATTTCCTGGGCACGCGCGTGATTCAGGAGCAACCAGAGCTCAAGACATGGGGCGTTGGCTCTCCCGCCAGGATCGACCTCGATCCGCTGATTACCGCCCGCCGCAAATACGATAGCGCGGGTCGAATGAAGCTGGCGGGCATGTATCCCGTTCTCGAAGGCTATCGCGGCCAGATCTCGCCGGGCTGGTTCTTCCACTTCGAAGACCCGCTTCAGTTCAACCAGATCAACGCCAGCATCAGCGTGTCCCCGTTCGGACAACTCGACCGCCGCGAGCGGCTCCACGCCGACGTCGAATACAAGACGCTCAATTGGGACATCGTCGCCAAGCACAATGGCGCGGACTTTTATGACCTCTTCGGTCCAGTCGAACGAAGCCGCAAGGGGGAAGAGTTCAGTGTCAAATATGACAAGACCCGAATTTACGATCCGCCACGCCAGATGGATATCTGGGGTTCGACCGCTTTATACCTGGGGCTCGATACCCTCCCCAGCGCCCAGAACATCGCCAGCCCCGCGAATATCAGCTCGCTAGAGTTCGGCGCTAAATATACGAATACCCGCAAGGCGCTGGGCGGAGTCGATCATGAGAAGGGCCTCGAATGGCACGCCATTACCGATCTCGACTATGACATCGATGACGACCTGGCCTTCCCCAAGATCTACGGCGGTTTCGATTACGGCGTGCCGTTGCCGCTCCCCAACAGCTCGTTCTGGATTTACGCGCATGCGGGCACGGGCTGGGGTTCGCGCTTCAATCCGCTGGCGGCCTATTATTTCGGAGCGTTCGGGAACAACTATGTCGATAACCGACCGGAGAAGCGCTATCGCGAGATGGAAAGCTTTCCGGGTTTCGAGATCGATGAGATTGCGGCTCGACGCTTCGCCAGGCTGACCGGCGAAGTAAACCTGCCACCGCTGAGATTTGCAGAGGTTGGAACTGCGACCTTCTTCCTGAGCTACATCCGTCCAGCACTCTTCGCCGGGGCTCTGGCGACGCAGGCGCCGGATGGCAGCAGCCACCGCTATTATGATTTCGGGACCCAGCTGGACCTCAATTTCACCGTCGCTCTTCGGCTTCCGATGGTGTTCTCGGTCGGCGCTGCGGGGGGGTTCCAAGACGGCCATTATCATCACACCGAGTGGCTTGCGTCATTGAAGGTGCTCTGAGCGTGACCGCGGTCCTCCCCGAAGCCGTGCACTGGGCAATTGCGCTCGTTCCGGTCCTTGTCCTTCTTGCGATTTTCATCTGGCTTGACGCCTTCAAGTTAATCAGCCGGCTCGAGGTTCTCGAGCTGCTCCTGTACGGCGGAATTGCAGCGTTCGCGGCTTATCCCATCAGCGGCCGCCTGATCGATACCTTGCCAATCGGCTTTTCCGGCTACAGCCGCTACGTGGCGCCTTGGATCGAGGAAGCCCTCAAAAGCTTCGTCATCATTCTGCTCTTTCGGTTCAACCGAATTGGTTACAAGCTGGACGCGGTCATTTCCGGTTTCGCGATCGGCGCCGGCTTCTCGGTAGTCGAGAATATCATCTACCTCACCGCCCTTCCGGATTTCGGGACCGGAACATGGCTGGTCCGCGGCCTTGGCACAGCGGTGATGCATGGAACGACACTTGCGATCCTTGCCGCGATCGCGCACGAGCTCGCCGAACACGAAACTCGCGAAGCGGCCGGCGACTTCGACTTCAACCTGATGTGGTTTGCACCAGGTTATTTGGTTGCAGTCGCTATCCATACTGCCTTTAACCATTTCCCGGACCGACCGCTGACTGCGATGATGGGCGCAATAGTTCTGGCTCCGATCGCGCTGATGACGATTTTCCAGTTCGGGACCGCAGAAGCCGAACGTTGGCTGACTGCAGCGAAATTGTCGAGCACAAGGTGCAGCTGCAATTGCTTCGCTCAGGCGAATGGCCAGACAGCGCGGCTGGCCGAAAGGTCGAAACTTTTTCGAGCCGGCTCGATCCAGAAACCGTGAGGCGGTTGCGGCGTCATTGGGAGCTCCAAGCCTGGCTCGTGGTGGAGGCGGAAGCGACGATGCAGGAACAAGCCGAAGGCAAGGTCGAATATGATCCCGAGCAGGTGCGCGCCGCATTCGCGGAACTATACGCGTTGCGGCGGGCCCTTGGCCGGAGCACCTTTTCAACGTTGAAGGCGCTGCTTCCGTTCAGCAGGAACGATTATTGGGAAATCGCCGAGCTTCGGCAACGTTTGCCTCCGGTGACCGGGCGATCACGCATGTGACACTTTTATCACGGCACCGGAACAATCGCGTCATATCCCCTACCGAAAGTTAGTTGACTTAGATCAGCTCCACTTCATCCTCCGCTGCACCGCAACAATCATTCGAGCGACAGCCATCCAGGGGGATTTGACGATGAGCTCTCTCAGCCGTTCTAAGCAACTGCTTCTTACCTCAGCGACCTTTTTCGCATTCGTTCCTGCCGTTGCTCAGGCGCAAGTACCCGCTCCAGCTCCAGCGCCGGCGCCGGCGCCGGCTGCAGTGAACACTGATCAGATCGTCATCACCGGCACTCGGCGTACCGACCGCACGGTCACGAATTCGGCATCGCCGATCGATGTCATCAGCTCGCAGGAACTGGTCACTCAGCCGACCGCGAACCTGCTCGATACGGTGAAGAACATCGTTCCGTCATTCTATGTCCCGCAGAACACTATCTCGGACGCGTCGAGTTTCGTGCGCGCCCCTTCGCTCCGCGGTCTGCCGGGTGACGAAGTGCTGGTTCAGATCAACGGCAAGCGCTTCAACCGCTCCGCTCTCGTCCAGGTTTACACCGGCGGCGATACCGGCCTGTCGTTTGGATCCCAGGGTCCCGACATTTCCGCGATCCCCTCGATCGCGATCAAAAATCTCCAGGTGTTGCGCGACGGCGCAACCGCTCAATATGGCTCGGACGCGATTGCCGGGGTGATGAACTTCGGCATGCGCACCGACCGCAACAATCTCGAGTTGCAAGCCCGTTACGGCCAAACCTTCGATCACGGTCAGACCAGCCTCGACAGCGGGAAGAGCCGTCAGATCGCGGGCACGGCCGGGGTCGGGATCGGCGCCACCGGTTTCATCGACGTCGCCGGCGAATGGTACAAGGACGATGGCACGAGCCGCGGCAAGACCCGCCCGATCGCGTCCATTTTCGCTACGAATTATCCCGGGCTTGCCAACCAGTTGCCGAACTATCCTCTGCCGGTTCAGCTGTGGGGTTCATCGCCCCAGCACGGCTGGAAGGGCATGGTCAACGCCGGCATCGACGTCACCGAAAATAGCCAGCTCTATGTGACCGGCCTGGCCGCGAAGAACAGCGCGAACGAGAGCTTCAATTATCGGCCGGTGATCAGCGGCGACGCGGTGGACGTAGCCGGCATCATGCATCATTTCAGCCCCAACGGGGCTTTCACCACTCCATATTATTTGACCCCCTGCCCGGCCGGCAACGCCACCTGTCCAGCGGGTGGTTTCGTCCAGGACAGCAACACGTTCCTGTTCTCGTCGATCTATCCTGCAGGGTTCACGCCTCGCTTCGTTGGTGTCACCAAGGAACGTTGGGGGACCGCCGGCTGGAAAGGCCAGCTTGGCGGCGGACTGACATGGGACCTGTCGGGCACGCTTGCAAAGAACACGCTTACGTTGTCGATGTATAACTCGCTCAACGCGAGCTACGGCCCGTTGTCCCAGACCAGTTTCCAGTTCGGCACGCTCAGCCAGAAGGAACGCAATCTCAACGCCGACTTCACCTATCCGGTGAACCTTGGCCTCTTCACCCCGGTCACGCTCGCTTGGGGCGCTGAATTCCGCAAAGAAACCTACGGCCAAAGCGCCGGCGATGAGCAGTCGTACGCGGGCGGACCTTATGCAGTAACGCATCCGCTTTACGCCGAGACCTCGCCAGGCGTTTATACTTTGGTTGGACAGACCGCGGCCAAAGCTCCCGGCGCGAGCGGCTATGGCGGGACGAGCCCGCAATCCGCCGGAATTTGGAGCCAGAATAGCTGGGCCGTCTATGGTGACGCGGAAGCAGACATCACCGACCAGCTCAGCATGGGTCTTGCCGGACGCTATGAGCGGTACAATACTTTTGGCAGCAGCTTCGTCTACAAGCTGAACGGCATTTACAAGCTAACGCCGCAGCTCTCCGTGCGCGGAACGATCGGCACCGGCTTCCACGCGCCATCACCCGGCCAGTCACATGATGAGATTCTGACCACCAACTTCGTCGCGGGCAATCAGGTGCAAACCGGGACGTACCCGGTCGACAGTCCGATCTCGCAATATTTCGGAGCTCAGACGCTCCAGCCTGAAAAGTCGCGTAACTATGGCGCCGGTGTTGTTCTGAAGCCAATGCCGACGCTGACGCTCACTATCGATGGCTACATTATCGACGTGAAGGGGCGCATCGGAATCACGAAGAACTTCAATGTGACCGCGGCTGACATCCTTGCTGAGCCCGCGCTCGCCGCTGTCGGCGAAGGCGGCAATATCAACTATTTCACGAACGGCTTCGACACCTCGACCAAGGGCATCGACCTCGTCGGCACGTGGCGACACGAGCTGTTCGATGGCAATTTCACAGCGACGCTCGCCTACAATTACAATAGGTCTAAGGTCACGAAATACGATCCGCAGGTGATCGGAACAGACCAGATCATCGACGTTGCGCACCTCGCACCGAACCATCGCGCGACACTGTCGGGCAATTATGTCCACGGGCCTTTCACGTTCAACGCCCGCGAGAACTACTATGGCTGGTGGACCGACGCCGTTGATTATCCCACTGCCCGCGACGCCGCCGGAAACATCACTGCGGGCCAAAAGTTCGGCGCGAAGTTCACCACCGACGTGGATGTCAGTTACACCTTCTTGCAGAGCTTCACGCTGACGGTCGGCGCGAACAACATCTTCAATACCTACCCCGACAAAATCAAGAACACGGCGGACAATCCGATCTATGTTCTCACGGGCAGCACTGCAGATGGTCAGGTCTACCCCCGCCTCGGCGGACCCTTCGGGATCAATGGCGGATTCTGGTACGTCCGGCTCTCTGCGAAATTTGCCCCTCTGCCTGTCTCCGCGCCGCCGCCGCCAATGGTCGCTCCGCCGCCTCCGCCGCCGATGCAGACATGCGCCGATGGCAGCGTGATCGCGGCGGAAGCTGCCTGCCCGGTTGCGGCACCGCCGCCGCCGCCGCCTCCCCCGCCTCCGCCGGCTCCGACCGAGCGGGGCGAGCGCGGCAGCTAACCACCGGTGAACGTGATCTGAGGAAGGGGCCGCGCCGCAAGGCGCGGCCCATTTCCATTTCGGCGACGAATTTGATTAATTGACACAAGATCACGTTTGGCGGGAGCTTCAGCTCCCCTCTTGCCGGAGGAATTGAATGGATCGCAGCCAGTTGAACGTCGTGAACTTGGCGCTTGGCGCGCTTGCGCTCTTATCGTCAACGGCGGCTATTCCAGCCTCGCAAACGCCGGTCGGATCCGAACACGGCATGGTCGTCAGCGCACACCACCTCGCTTCTGAAGCTGGAATCGACGTGCTGAAGGCCGGCGGCAACGCAGTTGATGCCGCTGTTGCCGTCGGTTACGCGCTCGCGGTCACCTTTCCCGAGGCCGGAAATCTCGGCGGCGGCGGATTCATGACCGTGCGCTTCCACGACGGCCGAACCGCCTTCATCGACTTTCGCGAGACCGCCCCGGGCGCTGCGACCACCACCATGTTTCAGGATTCGAATGGCAATGCCGTCCCGGAACGTAGTCGACGCGGGTTTCTTGCGGTGGGAGTACCCGGAACTGTCGCGGGGCTCGAGCTTGCCCGGACGCGATACGGGACCCGCTCGCGCGCGGTCTTGATGGCGAGCGCGATCCATCTTGCGCGCGACGGCTTCGTGCTCGACCAGGGCGATGCGGACATGCTCGCAACCGCGGCCGACGATTTTCGCAAGGACGCTCCGAGCGCCGCCATCTTTCTCAACCACGGCATGGCTTGGAAACCCGGCCAGCGGCTGGTTCAGACCGATCTTGCCCGATCGCTGTCGCTGATCGCGACGAGCGGGCCGGCGGCATTCTACGAAGGTCCGATCGGTGCGAAGATCGTCGCGGCAAGCAAGGCGGGCGGTGGCATTTTCTCCTCCCGCGACTTTTCAACATATCGAGCGAGAGAGATGAAACCTCTCGAGTGCGACTATCGGGGCTATCACATCATCTCGGCGCCCCCGCCCAGCTCCGGCGGAGTAGTTCTGTGCGAAACCCTGAACATCCTCGAGGGCTATCCGATTGGCGACCTTGGCTTTCACTCATCCAAGGGAACGCATCTGCTCGTCGAAGCGCTTCGCCGCGCCTATCATGATCGCAATCTCAATCTCGGCGACCCGAGCTTCGTGACTGTCGATACCAACCATTTCATCGACAAGGGCTATGCCGCTTCCCTGCGCCAGGGCATCGACCCGAACCGAGCCACGCCCTCGGACAGCCTGCCGGCCCCCGGGCTTGGAAAGGAAGGGCATAACACCACCCATTTCTCCATCGTCGACAAAGACGGTAACGCGGTATCGCTCACCTATACGCTCAATGACTGGTTTGGCGCTCGGCTGACTGCAGCGGGCACCGGCATTCTGCTCAACGACGAAATGGATGATTTCTCTGCTAAGCCTGGAGCGCCGAACATGTTTGGATTGGTCGAAGGTCCAAACAACGCCGTCGCGCCCGGCAAGCGGCCTCTGTCCTCCATGACTCCGACCATCGTCACCAAGGACGGCAATCTCTCCATGGTCTTGGGAACCCCCGGGGGAAGCCGCATCCCCTCGGCAGTGATCGAGACGATTAGCAACATGATCGACTTCAAGATGACGGTGACCGAGGCCGTCGACGCGCCGCGGATCCATCACCAATGGTATCCAGACGAGGTCGGATATGAGCAATTCGGACTGAGCTCCGATACGATTGCCGCGCTCACCGCGATGGGCCATCGCGTCGTTCCGATCGACTATGGGAACCAGGTCGCGGCAATCCTGGTCGGCGCGCCTGCGATTGGCGCGAAGCCGCTCGGTAACGATCAATTCTATGGTGCTATCGATCCGCGCCTCAATCTTGGGGACGTCGAGGGCTATTGAGCGAGGATTTCACGAACCGCGTAGCGACGCTCGAGGATCTGCCGGTGCTCCGCAACGTCATGCGCCGATCGATAGAGCAGCTGCAGGATAGCGTTCCTCAATCCGGAGCAGGTCCGGGCAAGCCACTATGTGATGGGCCTGGACACGCAGCTCGTCCGCGACGGCACCTACTTCATCATAGAAAGTGACGGGCGCGTTGCGGGCTGCGGCGGCTGGAGCTGGCGCTCGACTTTGTTCGGGGGCGATGAAAGCGCTGTGAAGCGCGAACCACGAGCGCTCGATCCGGCTACCGAGCCTGCGCGAATCCGCGCCATGTACACCGATCCCGACTTCGCCCGTCGCGGCGTGGGTCGCCTCATCCTCTCGTTGTGCGAGGAAGCGGCACGGCGACGCGGGCTTTCGGCGCGCGACGATGATGGCGACGATGGCCGGCGTTCCACTCTATGCCGCGTGCGGTTATGGGGAGGTTGAGCCAATCACTATCACGAACATCGAAGGCGTCGCCGTTCCCCTGGTACGAATGGAAAAATCCTTGGACTGATCAGTCGAAAAATGGTCGGGGGAGACAGGATTCGAACCTGCGACCCTCTGCTCCCAAAAGATTGTCTGTACGGAACAAGAAGCTCAGGCGGCGGGATACAGGCGAGGCGTCGTTAGATAATCCAGCACGCAAACGCCTGCCTTCCCGACCCTCTGCCTCGGCGACATAGGCGCTTCGACCGCAGACGAGGCCAATTACCCGGCCGATCAACGCCAGCCCTTCGCCGCGCTGCCAGCGGTCCCAAACCTCCGCGCTCTCCGTCGCACTGAACATCCGCCGTCGTCTCTTCGCAAGAATGCGCGCGAAGAGGGTGACGTCATTCTGTATTTGGTCAATGCCGCCGAAGATCCGGCGTCTGCGTCGTACGTCACGCTAGAGATGGAAGTGCTCGCCTGGATCGGCAAGCCCGTCATCTTTCTGCTCAACCAGATGGGTCCGCCTGCGCGAAAACGTATCCGACGAGATTGCGCGCTGGAGTGGCGTTGGCGCGCCAGGCCAGGTGCGTGCAATCCTACCTCTCGATGCATTCGCGCGCTGTTGGGTGCAGGAAATCGCCCTGCTCGATGCCATTGCCCCACTGCTTCCAGAGAGCAAGGCGAGCGGAATGGCCCGACTTGCCCGCAAATGGGAGGAATTAAACCGTGCTCGGTTCGACGCCTCAATGGCCATCCTCACCCGCTATATTCATCGCGCAGCACGCGATCGTGAGACAGTCGACGAAGCGAACTGGCAGGGCAAAGTGGCGGCTGCGATTACGGGCCGATCGAAGGGCGATCGTGCGGCGCGCAAGGCTATGGGCGCGCTCGCCACCCGCTTAGCCGAGTCCACCACTAAGTCGACGGACGAACTCATTCAATTACATAGCCTCTCAGGGCGGGCCGCGCACAAGGTTCTGGAGCGGGTGAGCGACGATTACGCGCATCAGGCGAAAACTCCGGAAGGCGCTAGTGCCGCCCTCAGCGGACTTTTCTCGGGCGCCGTGGGTGGGCTCGCCGCGGACCTGGCGGCAGGAGGGCTAACACTGGGCGGCGGGATGATCATCGGCGCGGTCCTCGGCGCGCTTGGCGGGACGGGCATTGCGAAGGGTTTCAACCTAGCCCGGGGCGACGACAAGTCGAGCGTGCGGTGGTCTGCCGAGCTGCTCGATCGGCTAACTGTCACTGCACTCCTTCGTTATCTGGCCGTTGCCCATTTTGGTCGCGGTCGGGGCGAATGGGCCGAAGGCGAACATCCAGACTTCTGGCAGTCTGTAGTCTCCGAAGCCGTCGCGGAGCGAAGAGGTGAGCTTGCCCAATTGTTCAAGTCGTCAAACCAAGTGACTGAGCGCGAGAACGAAACTCCGCCCGAGTTGTCGTCGCTTTTGACGCGGCTTGGGTCGACCATCCTTGCGCATCTCTACCCTGACGCGACCCGGGCATAAGACACGACCCTCTGCCTCGGCGACATCGGCTCAGAGGGCGCGGCTCGGCCCTAGGACGGTCCGTGTAATCAGCGGTGTATACGAGGGCCGCCCACAATGCGGCGACCGGCAACTGTTGGCCGTCAGCAGACCGTCCGCTAAATGGCAACTTCCGACCCGTTCCTGTCGTCTCGGCCCGAGCCAAAACAGACATCCGCCGTTTGGGCCCCCTTTCAAACGTGCCGGAAATATCTGACGCGCGGTAGGCAGGTTGACGTCGGTCGGCAGCTTAGACCGCTCGGCTCGTACCGAAATGACCGGCCCACAGGGGAGCAGGCCGGCCATTCCGTTGAACATCAGCACGGATTGCGACGTTCTAAGTTCTCACTCGCCCCGTTCGCCGCGCTGTACCGGCGGGGGCGGCGGCGGAGGCGGAGGGCAGGTTGCCGTCGCATCGATCACCGAGCCGTCCGGGCAGGTCTGGGTTGCCGGAGGCGGCGGTGGTGGCGGCGGCGGCGGAGCTGCGGCCGGTGGCGGCGGCGGCGGAGCCGCATGACCGCCGAGCGGAAGGACGAACTTGAAGTTGCCGCTGTGGCTGGTCACGTCGCCGTTGAACTCGCCCTCATAGCCGATGCGGACATCGACCGGACCCATCTTCCCGCCAACGCTGAGGCCGGCAAGGAAGGTGCCCTTCTTCTGCGAGGCCGAGACGATGTCGAAGTCGTTCGCCGGATCCGGAGTGAACCAGCCGTGGAACTTGGAATAGCTGCTGCCGAAGCGGTAGCGATAACCAAGGTTCACTTCCGGAACCACTCCGCCCATCTGGGTCGCCCACTTGACGCCCCCGGTGAGGAAGCTGTGGTTCGACTTCGAACTGTCGACCGTCAGCCCAGCGCCATTGCCGTTGTTCTCATCGAACCCGTCGAGCTTGGCATTGACATAGTCATAGTTGAGGTACGGCGTCAGAACCGACGTCGCGCTCATCGGCAGCCTGGCGCCGCCATGCAGACCGAAGGTCCACATCTTAACGTCGGGGCTTCCGGTCGGGGTCGCAGCGAAGGTCGCTCCAGTGGCGAGCCCGGCGAAGTTGATGTGCCTCGTCGAGTTGCCGTTCAGCGAGCTGTAGGTGGTCACGCCCTTCACGAAGAACGCACCCGGATCGTAGACCGCATAAGCGCCCGCAGTCCAGCCATTGCCCTTCGCGCTGTCGCCGAACTGGTTGTCGTGGACATTGTTCGACAGATAGCCCGCATCAACCCCGAAGATCGCCGAATTGCCGGCGTTGAAGTCGATCCCCAATAGCCCCGAGAAGCGCTTCGAGCGGCTCTCGCCGGCCTCGTTGTCGCCGCTGGCCCTCCGGGTCTGATAGTCGAGCTGACCCCAGACGTGGATCGGAGCCGACGAACGGCACTCGAGAACCGAGCCGGCAAGCGCCGGGATCTCGCAGTTGGTCGCATGGTCGGTAAGGTCGTTCTCGTGAACACCCAAGCTCGGGAACGAGTTCAGATAGTTCGCATAGAGCGAACCCGACAGCATGTTCAGCGCAATGTTGTAGTTCACCGGATCGGTGAACAGGAACAGGTTGCCGAACATCGTCGCAGCACCGCCCGTCAGATTGACGTTATAGTAGCTGTCGAGACCGGTTCCGACCGCAATGCCATTGCCGTTGAGGCCAGCGACCTGGTCGAACGGCTTGCGCGTCAGAGTGAGATCGACATTGTCGGTCGCATCGTACGAGCAGGCGACCGACAACAACAGGGAGCCTGCAACAGGACCGCCGAGCAGGCACTGGTCGAACGTGCCATTGAGAGTGTTCGCGTCAATGACATTGTCATAGGTCGCCGAGGTATAGAGCCCGTTCGCCGACTGGATGTTCGCAACCAGCGTTCCTGCAAGGTTCGCAGTTTCGGCAAAGACCTGCGGGTAAGTGCCAGGAGCAGCGGCTCCGGAGACCGACGGAAGGTCAAGCGTCAGCGTCCCGTCAGAGTTCACGCTCAGCGTGTTCACGAACACGTAGGACGGCCCGTCGACGGCATCCGTGACGAGATGCAGGTTGCCACCCGCAGCAGCGCCATCGCCAATCGTCACAGTGCCGACACCGCACGAGCTCAGCGCCGGATTGTCGCCGCCCGCTCCGATCGCCGCACCGTCGTAGCAACCCGAGTTGACGATGCCGTTGAAGTTGGTCTCGGCGGTCGTCACGTTGATCGCGTCCGCATCGCTCTGCAACTCGATGTTGCCGGTGATGTTGCCGCCCATCAGGTTGATCACCGTCGCGACGACCGGAGCAGCGCTGACGTCGATCGCCGTGCCACGGCGGAAGGTCGTGCCACCATCGAACGATACGCGAGCGATGATCTCGCCCGAGTTATTGATCGTCAGGACATCCGTCGCAGCGGGAGTGTACGTTGAAAACGGCTGAACGAGGATCCCAGTCGCGTTTGACGTGCCACTGTTGGTGATCGCGTCGACGTTGATCGCGCCGCTGTTGTTGATCACCATGTTATTCGCGCCGCTGAACACCGCAATTCCGACTGCAGACGCCGTGGCCTTGGCAAGCGTGACCGTCGAGCCGCTAGCAGTGGTAGTTTTGAAGGTGCCTCCAGCTGCGGCGTTCGCAACGACGTTCATCGTTCCAGCGTTGGTGATCGTCCCGTCGACAGGGTGGCCGATAAAACCCTGTGAGCTTGGCGTGCGATTTCGAACTGCGATGCCATAAGCACTGGCAATCGCCGTTCCCGGAGCAACAGCCGTCGCCGAAACATTCATCACGCCGCTGTTGGCGATCAGAACATGCTGCGTCACACCGCCTGCGGCCAGACCCAAGTAGCCATTCGCGAACGCGTGGGCGCTTCCGCTCGTGCCGATCGCTATGGCAGCAGCGTTCACATTCACCGTGCCGCTGTTCACGAAGGTCTGCGTGTTGGTTCCAGTCGCGGCGTTATATTGCGCCGCCCCGACTGCGGCGGCGAACGCGAACGCGGCACCGCCTGGGAGAACACCATCTACGGTGGTGGTCGCAGGGGCACTGGCAAACGCGTGAGCGCCAACATTCAACATCCCGCTATTCGTCATCGACTGCACGACGTTGACACCCGCATCGACCCCGGCGCGGCCAGCGAACTGGCGCATTCCAACCGCCGAAGCTGAGGCGGCGGCTGTCCCGAGTGCAACTTCTTCGCCGCTGACGGAGGTGACAGCTCCGTTCGCGATAGCACGAGCGTTGGCGGTGGCGGTTACGATGGCGGCATTGGTCATGGTCTCCGCAACCGTCGTCGCACCAGCGTTCCGCTGCCCCATAGCTATTGTTGCCAAAGCAAAAGCCGTGGCAGCAGACGCGCCGACCGCGTTGGCGCTCGCGGCGAGCGACACGATACCGCTGTTCACCATGTACTCGCTTGCAGTGCCACCCGAAACTCGCTGACCCATCGCCAGCATCGCACTCGCGCTTGCGAACGCTCCGCCGACCTCACCGGCCGTCGCGGTGGCTTTTGCACTCAGCGCAATTTTGCCGCTGTTGTGCATGGACTGCGACGCGAAGCTGGCGTCCGCCTCCTGGTTGATGCCGCCTGAGGCGTGCGCGATCGCAGTAGCCACCGCTCCACCGCCCGCAACAGCGTTGCCACTTACGCTAATGAGACCGGTGTTGGATGCAAATTGCGCAACCGTGATTCCACTGGCGACCTGATGGAAACCAGAGGCAAGAGCACTAGCAAACGCACTGCTGCCTTGGGCATTGGCCGTCGCGGCGACCGCCAAGAACCCCGCGTTGACGAAATCCTCGCTGACGGTGGCTGCCGAGATGGCCGATTGCAGCAGGCCTTGGACAAACGCATCCGCCAAGGCCGCGGTGCCGCTGGCGCTGGCGAGCGCATCGATGCCAAGCGTGCCGCTATTGTCGATTTCAAGCGACACGGCGCCGGCACCGCTTCCGAACTGGTCGATGCCGACGGTAATGATCGCGCTCGCGGTAGCCGGTCCGGCGGCACTGGCGGCGACGGCCGTGGCCGCGACGTTGGCGCTGCCTGTGTTCGTCATCAGGAGATCAACGCTCCCGTTTGGCGCCGCGCCCGTTGCTACTCCGGACTGAAGAATCTGCCCGCTTGCGACACTGTCGACAAGAGCCACGGCGGGATTGTTCGTCGACGAGACCCCCGTTGTGCCGATGTTGGATATGTCCAGCGTGTCGGTGACGTTAGCGCCACTGTCGAGCTGACTGGTTCCGGCAACCGTGTTGGTCGCCGCGATGGCCGGGCCATCAAATACGAACCCAGAACCCGAAGCGCCGGTGAGAAGAAGGATGCGCGCCAGCTTATTCATGTGATGCCCCTTGCTCAGGAGCGATGAGACAATCAGTAACTCGCGAAACTGTCTCATTGTAAGCTCCTGTGTTAGTTCAGCCGCGCTATTGCGACCGAGCACCACTTGGACGCGTTTCATCCTCTGCTGCTGTAGAGGCGTCGTGATTTATTGGTGATGGGATGCCGATGATTTCGAAATTCGGCTCTTGAGATGAGGGCAATCTGGACTAAGCTGTCGACGACGCCGGAATTTCGGTCTCGTGGCCGCGATTCAGCCTGGCCGCCGTTAAGTCGAGGGCTGCGCCTCTAGGTCGACTGGAGGAGTGGCGTCCCCGGTCATGATGGATCAGGGTTTGAGGAAGCGTTGCTCCGCTTCCTGCGAGCGCGCGAGCTGTGGAAAGATGGGCTCACCGCTTCCTCTGACATGGGGTAATCGCGGGGTTGGGATCACCGGCGCGATTTGCGACGAGTTGGAAGGGTGGTTGCCCCCCCGATAGGATGAAATACGGGCTCACGATTGACACCGGGCCCAGCATCAAACGGAGGACAACCATGAACCAGTTTATCGGCCTCGACGTGTCTTTGAAAGACACTTTCATCTCCGTGCGCCAAGGTGGCGCGAGCGCGCGGTTGAAGCGGTCAATCGTCGGTTAGGTAGACGAACAGGATGGTGATCGCGGAGATCGCCGCGAAGTCGAAGGCATGGTCCTGCGAGCCCGAGCCCATCGGCGTCTGCCACATTTCGAAGAAGGCGCCGCCGATTGTGATGAACAGGCCGAACCAGGTCAGCAGCGCGATGCCGCCAGCCCAGACGCCGGCGGTCTTGGCGGCGTGGAATTCTTTGGCGGTGCCGTTCCTCGCGGCAAACAGGTCCCACGCGCCCTTGAGGCCAAAGAAGCCGACGGCGAACTCGCCGAAGAGCGCGACAATCAGCGCGGCGCAGTGGAGCGCGGAGCTGTTGCTGTAGAAGAACAAGGTATGCGGATAAGTCTCATGGCCGCTTCCTGAGATAACATAGGCCAGCGCGTCCTTCGCCTGTCTGAAATTGGCGACGTTCTGGAGCGCGCAAAACAAGCCGTTGAGGCCGACGGTCAGGACTAGCAGGCATTTCAGAATGCGGATCACGTTGGCCCCCTCAATTGAACGTGGCAGCGTAGCATAAATCGAATGCTGGGTTCGAAATGTCAGCTTAGGGTGGAAAGAGGCATTAGGATTTCGAAGCCGAGCGTAGCGCGATGCTACGCGGCGGATGCAGCCATCCTCAGCTCCCGCCCTTTCGCTCGCTTGAACAAGTAGAAGAATAGCGCTGTCATCGCCGTGCAGGCGACCAGATCAAGGCCGCCGTCCGTCAGGTACATGCCTGTCAGGCCATGGGCACCATAGGCTTGCCCGTCGAACCATTGCATATAAGTGATTGGGGCGCTCATCGCCGCGCTGAGCACTGCGAACTGGGTCGACGCGACAGGGTTGTTCTTGCCGATGCTTGAGAGAATGAGTGCATTGCCGGTCGCCAGCGCCGCCGATTGCCAAATGTTCTGCGCAATGAATGCGGCTGTGTACACGATCGGCGTGTGCGGCAAAGTGATCAGGGAGAGTGTCGACAGTCCGCCGACAGAATCCAATGCCGAGATAGACTGAAAGCAGAGGAGCGCGCCGGCCGAGGATCGGGACGCTAAGACTGCCGAGCACGCCGGCGACAGTAATACCCGAATCCCGCAATGACCGCGATCAGCTTTTCAGATGCGTGATAGTCGGCGCCAAGTCCGCCAAGCGTGTTGGTCAGCGCGAATGACGCGCAAGGCAGCACCAAGAGCAAGAACATCCGCCGGACCTCTATGCGCCGCGGCAATTGCAGCAACTCGCGCCCGAAGCGACCGAAGCTTTCATGCAAGCGGCTCCGATCGTCCACGGGCGGATGCACCCACAAAATGACTGGCAGTGGCAGCAAATTCATGGTGCCGAGCGCCGCCGCCGCTACCCACAACGGCTGATTGTGGACGAGCGCGATTCCGACGATGGAGGTGATGCCGAACCCGCCGCTGTTCGCGATGGTGAACCATGCGCCGAGCTTCGCATCATTACCCTTGGGAAGCACAGAGCCGAACCATCCGCCTATGGCGGCCTGATTAAGATTGGCTGTGAGCAGTGCGAGGAAAAGCCACAGGCCGAGCAGCGGGACGTTCGAGAAACTCATCACCGCGGCAAAGGTGACCAACGCAGCTAAGATCGACATGCCGATTGCGTAAGTTCGTCGGGTGAACTGGACGTCCAGGACAGGGGCTATGAGGAAGAAGAAAAACGTCCCGGCAAGACCAAGGGTGGTTACATTCGCGATGGTGGTCTCGGGCACGTGGCGGGCCGCCAGCGCCTGTGGAGCGATCAGCAGCGCAACCGCGCCCGTAATGCCCAGTGGCGCGTTCGTCAGGCCAAGCAACCACACCGGAAGTTCGCGCCGCACGTGGCACCTCCTGGATCGGGCGCCGGCTCGCACGCGAAGGTGCCGGTAATCCGCACCGTATCAGAAGCGCCAATGTCTACAATGGGTCGGACCGAGACGGCAGGTTGGGGTGGCAAGCTGCCACTAAGGTTTCCAGAGTGCCCGCGCCATTACGACGAAAAGAAACGCGAAGGTCAGTCCAACCACCATGATGGGCAGGCCGGGTAACCAGCCCAATCCAAACGCCATTGCTCCGTAGATCGAGTAGGCGCTGATCCACGCAATGAAGGCAGCGAGACAAACCAATAAAGTGCTGAGAAGGCGGTTTGTCATACCAGCGACGGCGTTGGGAGGTAAGGTGCCATTACCTTCGCGCCTTAATTGCTCTGCCTCTTCCGCAAGGCCTTCAAGGATGGCCCGCTCTTCGCGGCCGACAGGTAGCTCCACTGCTGCTGCTCGCTTGCGGATGTTGTCTAGCTGCGGGTCGCGCACGGAACAGGAAGTGAAATCATCCCAATCCCAATCACCGCCAGAGTCATCGAGGAACGCCCTTATGGTCCGAGCAACGTAGATTGCATCCCGCTGCTTAGTCATGAGAAATCAGAGACGATGTGTTTGGGCCCATTCCCGAGCAACTTGTCCGCTCAAGATCAACTGAGCCTCCGGTAGAAATCGGCATTTCGATGATTGATGCATCAGGTACTGAAGCTCAGGAATGTCCCCGCGCCCTTGTATCGCTGAACCGTAGTTCGGTCCCGACCAACTCGCACCGCCCAAATGGACGCAGTAAGGACCGATACACCAAGTTTATCGCGAACGATTTTCGCCGGAAGGGTCATGTTACCAGGTTCGACTGTCAGGCGCCCGGCGCTAATAACAATCCGCAACGCCGAGAAAACCCGCTACTGATAATCTCTGGAATGGGTGAAAGGCGCGGATTCCTCTCATGCAACTCACGGGCGCTGGGCTGCTGCCATTTCCTCCGTCGCGAACGTGATCCACAAATCGCTGAGGCTTTCCGAGCCGTCTCGCTCTACATCCCGTACGACGAAGTCGATGTAGTCGCGGAATTTTGGGCCCATGCTGTCGCGGGCCATTTTCCAGGCAACTCTATAGGCCGGAAATGCGAGAAGCCTTCTTAGTGTGGTCTCGTCGGACTGCCAGCTGGCGGCGTCGATCGCATTCGCCTGCAGCTGAAGAAACGAATCTTCATAGGTCCAGAACATCGCGCCAGCGAACCCGTAGAAGCACCAGATCTGAGCAGGATTCATTGTCGCACAGTTCGTATGCGCAACTTCGATCGTCTGTCCGACATGCCGATCCGTCATCCTCAGCATGATCTCAACCGTTCGGTTAGTCCGCCCCTGCTGCATCAGTGACTTTTGGTTCCGATTCGCCTGCCGGATCTGGAGCGCCAGGAAGACCAGTGAAAATAAGACAGCGATCCCGGAGATGATCGAGATAATCGACGCGAGTTCGGGAATGGACATGGTAGCGCGCTCCGTCGTGACGTGAGCGTAACAGAAGGCTCAATGTCTTGTCTGGATGGCTCCCGCATTGCAAGCGACGATATGATGGTTTGGCGTGGGTCGGAAGCAGTCTTGTCTTCGGCCTGTTTGTGCAGCCACTTAGAGGACTGCTGGCCCTGATGGAGTCCGCGAGCCGGGTCCCAATCTGCAACACAGGCTGAGTTGCCTTGGACATTAGGTGGGGTGTCCCAGCTCCGGTCTGACCCGTTTGCCATCACTTCACATCGCTCTCGCAACTTCGTGAACTTCTTATGCGGCCATGGCGCGCTGCGCCGGCGTCCGGTAGGTGCCGCCGCGGACCATGATCGCCCAAGCGGTTCGTGCCGCCTTGTTGGCCATGGCGACCGTGGCGACGCGTGCCGGCTTCCGCGCGAGCAGGTTGGCGACGTAGGGATCGACGCTTTCCGGCTTGTACCTTGCGCGCCTGACGAGCGAGGTCATGCCGACGACCAAGAGTTGGCGCAGATACTTGTCGCCCATCTTGCTGATGCGGCCCTGCCGCTCCTTGCCGCCGCTCGACTTCTGTAGCGGCGTCAGCCCGAGCCACGCAGCGAACTCGCGGCCGGACTTGAACTGGTGCGGATCCGCGACCGACGCCGCCAGTGCGGACGCTCCAACTGGTCCGATGCCCGGGATCGTCGCCAGTCGCACAGCCACATCGTTGGCGCGGTGTGATGCAAGCATCGCGCGATCGATCGTGCGGAGACGCTCATGGGCATCAAGAGCTTGCTCACAAAGCAGGACGATGGACGTGGTCGTCTCATCGGGCACCTTGACCATCTCACCTTCGGCAATCTGGCGCGCCATCGCCAAGGCCCGCTCGAGCCCGCGCGGGATGTCGATCCCGAACTCGGCCAGCAGTCCTCGGATCATGTTCACGAGCTGGGTGCGCTGCTTAACCATGAGGCTGCGTGTGCGGTGCAGCGCCAGCGCCGCCTGCTGCTCGCGCGACTTCACTGCCACGAACCGCATCGTCGGCCGCGTGACCGCTTCGCAGATCGCCTCGGCATCATTGGCGTCGGTCTTCCCGCGCTTCACATAGGGCTTCACGTACGCAGGCGGCATTAGCCGAACCTTATGCCCGAGCGCGACCAGCTCGCGCGCCCAGTGATGCGATGTGCCGCACGCCTCCATCCCGACCATGCACGGCGGCAGCTTGGCAAAGAACGGAAGCACCTGGTTACGACGCAGCACCTTGCGGATCACCACCGCTCCAGACAGAATCAATAGCGTGAACTTGAAAAACGGTCTTGGCCAAATCCAGGCCAATCGTGGTAATCTCCATGACGGGTGGCTCCCTTGGCTCGTGGTCGCTTCGATAAGCTTCCACACTTTGGCACTTTAGATGCCGGGAGCGGGAGCCATCCACATCATCTGCAATGGGGTGGTGGTCTCAGCTGATCGTCGCAACACTTTACCATTGGAGTGGTGAGGTGAAGCGATGGCGAAGAGACGACGACGGATGTTTACTGCCGCGGAGAGCGCGGAGGTTTGGGATCGGTGGCAGCGGGGTGAAGGCTTAAATCTGATCGGCCGGGTGTTGGGCCGGAGGCACACGGCGATCTTCGCCCATCTCAAGCCCCATGGCGGCATTCGCCCGATGCCGCGGCGACGATCGCGCCGCGTGCTCAACATGGATGAACGGGAAGAGATCTCGAGAGGCGTGGCGACAGGGGTATCGCTCCGGTCCGTTGCGCGAAGCCTCGGGCGAGCGCCATCGACGATCAGCCGCGAGCTCACGCGCAATGGTGGCGAGCGACGCTATCGTGCAGCAGCTGCCGACAAGCGCGCATGGGATCGCGCACTCAGGCCCAAGCTGTGCAAGCTCGCAAGGCATGAAGAGTTGGGGCAGCTGGTCGCTGCCAAGTTGTCTGATAATTGGTCGCCCGAGCAGATTGCCGGGTGGCTGAAGCACACCTATCCCGGCGACGAGGCTCACCAGGTGTCGCACGAGACGATCTATCGCAGCCTGTTCGTTCAGGCGCGCGGCGTGCTGAAGAAGGATCTTCAGTCATATTTGCGCTCGGGTCGTGCGATCCGCCGCTCGCGGCACGCGAGCAACAAGAAGGACGAGCGCGGCAGGCTTGCGGACATGATCTCGATCCGCGAGCGGCCGGCCTCGATCGAGGACCGTGCGGTGCCTGGTCACTGGGAAGGTGACCTCTTGTGCGGGTCAGCCAACAGCCACATCGTGACGCTGGTCGAGCGGCACACCCGCTATGTGCTGCTGGCGAAGGTGCCGAACCGCGACAGCCAGTCGGTGATCACGGCGCTGATCAACCAGGCGCACCGTCTTCCTGATGAGCTCCTCAAGTCTCTGACGTGGGATCGCGGCAAGGAGATGGCGCAGCACAAGCGGTTCACGCTGGCGACCGATGTCGCGGTCTACTTCTGCGATCCGCAAAGTCCGTGGCAGCGTGGCTCGAACGAGAACACCAACGGCCTGCTGCGGCAGTACTTCCCCAAGGGCACCAACCTTAGTGTCCACTCGCAGGAACGCTTGGACGAGATCGCGAGGCAGCTTAATGGGCGACCGCGCAAGACGCTCGGGTTCGAAACACCAGCCCAGCGATTTGAAGCGTGTGTTGCGATGACCGACTGAAACCGCAGTCGGAAGTTGCCGTTAGCGACAGCTTTAACGAACGTGCGCTTACGGGCGTAGCCGGGCTACCCCGCGATGGCCGGCATGGGCGCAACGCGGACATTGCCTGATGCGACTGAGCGGCGACAGGTCGAACCTGCACTTGCGTATGCAGGGGCGTATACACAGCGTCTGCGACCCCGAGTTTGTCCCTGAGGACCCCTGCCCGTTTAGCATGTTAGACCCCGAAGTTGAGACGGGAGCCTCTGCCCTTTTAGCCTGTGATCTAGAGGGAAACCGAAGCTAGAAAATGGTCGGGGAGACAGGATTCGAACCTGCGACCCTCTGCTCCCAAAGCAGATGCGCTACCAGACTGCGCCACTCCCCGACACCGCCGTATCGGCCTCATCATGGTGGGCCCGGCAGGATTCGAACCTGCAACCTAGCCGTTATGAGCGGCCAGCTCTACCGTTGAGCTACAGGCCCTCCACGGTCTTGGCGCGATAGACTGAGCGCGCGAAGGAGCCAAGCACGAGCACACAAGCGCTCAGCTGCGTGGGAAGGATATCGAAACCATCCGCTCTGAAGCGGCCATATCCGCTCCGGCCATTCGCGCGAGGCGCCGAACGAGCCGAAGTGAGAAGCCCCGCTCCCCGATCGAGTTATCCTCCAGCAATTGCTCCTCGGATAGAGCCGCGAGCGTCGACGGCAGGGCCATCGAAACGCGCAAGCGCTCGCCGGCCCGCTCGATGCCGATTCGCAGTCGCTCGCCGCCTGTCGCATGCTCGATAAGGCTGCTGCACAGCCGTGAAACGAGGCGCTCGGCGAGCTCGGGCTCGGTTAAGGTTGTCGCAGCGGGCGTGGTTCTTGGAAAATCCAGTCTGACCGACCGGGCCTCCGCGAGTTCAAGAAGCGCAGGCCTGATCCTTTCGAAAATCTCAGTGAGGTTCGTGCGAATGAGCACGACTTCCGGGGAAGAACGAACCTTGGCTACGAAATCGACATCGTCAATCGCTGTCAGCAGCGACCGGGCCTGCCGAACGATCTCTTTCGCCCGATCGAGATAGGGCCGATCCGCAGGGCCCAGATATTGGCCTTCGATGATCTCGGCGAAGCCGATGATCGCGTTGAGGGGTGTCTTGATCTCGTGTACCAGCTCACGGACCGAATCCGGGTCGGGAAGACCTGCGGCATTGGCCTCAGTCGCCCCGCCTTTGTCCAGTTCGCGCAGTGCAATCCCGCGATAGCCTCGAAAACGGCCGTCGGCCTGGTCGAAGGCCGGCACCCCGCTGATCTTCCAAGAGCCCGAGACCATGCCGTCGCCGGCAACCGTCAGCGAAGCATCACGGAACGGAGCGCGAAGAGCGAAGGCGCGAACGACCTCATCGTCGACATCGCCCCCGTCGCCAGCCTGCTTGCGCGCAAGCGATCGACCGACCAGCGCCCCGCGCGGAACTCCGTCAACCCAAGCGATTTCGCCCCCAGCACCACACTCCCAGCGGAACAGGGTCGATGGCGCCGATGAAATCGCGGCCAAGCCGCCGGTCTTCCTCGACCGGTTGCGGCGCCGGCTCTCGATGCGCTCGACCACTTCGTGGAGCGATGGCGCCTGCTGGACTAAGCCCCTGGCCGGCGGTGCAACCGGCCCTGTCGGTGCCTGCTCGACCGCCTCCTTCAGCGCCGACATGCGCTGAATGAGGTCATCGATCAATTCCGCGCTCTCGATCGCCTCCTCTATGGTCTGGTGCACAGGCTCTAAGAGCGCTTGGTCGGATGCTGGTTCAACGAGCGCTTCAGTGAGCTCAGCGGGAATTCGGGCGCGCATTTCGGGATGCAAGGTCTCGATGAACCGCCGGGTCTCCCCATCCGCCACACGCAGCATCGATTGCCACTGGCCGGCGTCGAGTGTTGCTGCCGCGAGCACCGGCGCCGAAACCGAGAGGTCGCCCGAAGCGAAATATTCGAGAAGTCCGAACGGCAGTGGCAGATAAGCGATCGAACGGGCAGCAGCGGCGCGCAACGCCTCGTCGACCTGCTGCGCGTCGGCCCGGATCGTCTCGAGCGCCTCGACCACCATCGAGCTCGCGGCGTTCGAGCCGGCGCGTGCGACGAGGTCCACCAGCTGGCGCCAGCGGACCGCAACATCGTGGCGGTCGCCGGCCGGTTGGTTCAGAACGGTCAGCAGGCGATCGTCGAAACGCACGGGAGTTCGCTGTCCTTGCAATAGCAGAGGTCCTTCGGGCTCTACGCGACGCTTAAATCGCCGCTAAGAAGGCTGCTCTTAACCGTGTCGAAACGGGACAGTCATCACGATGTGCGGGACAGCAGGAAAGGCGCCGGCAGAACCGCCGCCATTCCCTTCATTCTTACGGCTTCACTGCGAGCCCATTCCTATTGCTGTGCGTAGATCAGCCACAGCTTCGCAATATCGGCCCGTGCTCCGGTGACCGCTTTGAAAGCAGCGATCGCGCCTGCCTTGTCGCCGGAGCGGATTAAAGCCATGCCGAGGTGCAGATTGGAAAGGTCGGGATCGACACCAGTCTTGCCCATCGTCTGCCGATAGATTTCGGCAGCCTTCGCATAGTCGCCCGTTGCATAGAAGCGGTCGCCAATATGGAGAAGGTTGATACCACTAGGCGACATTTTTAGCGCTGCATTGAGATCCGCCGGCGTGGTTTTTGGCTTGTTTTTGAGCTCGGCAACGAGCTGGTGGAAGTCGGCGCTCGCCGGATCGACAATGTGTGCGGCAATGCCCGCATCGATCACGGCCTGGGCTTCGCTGTAATTCTGCTGATCGAAATCGGCATTGACGAACAAGGCATAGTCCGTCGGCTTCTGCATGGCTCCGGTTGCCTGCATCAAACGGAGGAGATCGAGAGTCCCTTCACCGTCTTGGTGAGTCTGGTTTCGGTAGATTGCAATGGCATTGCGCCAGCTATCGGGGCTGGGATAAGCCGACACCCAATTTTGGCTGAGGGCGACGGCGCTCGGCAAGTTCGCTTCATAGGCGATCCCGACGGCCTGGCGGTAGACTTTCTCATCGGCCTTCTTGCCAGCAGCTGTGCTGGCCTGGATCGCCTGCTGAAGTGCGCTCAGCGCCTCTGGTTTGTGACCGCCAGCTGAGCGCGCTACGGCCAGGTTGACCAAGGCAGTCGCATCGCTGGGATCGAGCGCGACTTCGCGTTCGAATGCTTTGGCAGCGGCGTCATATTGCTTCGCGTCGAACGCGTTGCCGCCAACCGCGGAATAAAGAGCGCCAAGGTCGGTATTCGAAGCGAGGCCCGTCGCTGCGAGGGAATCGACCGCGGCCGCCAGGCCGGCGCTGTCGTTCGCGTCGACCGAGGCTTTCAACTGCAGGCGAGCAATCCAATAGCGGTCTTCGTTGGTCGTCGCGGCAGCCTTCGCGCCAGCGACCTTGGCCGGGATGTTCGCGGTGTCCTTGGCGTTCACTGCGGTCTGAAGCTCGTTAATCGCCTTGAGCGCCTTTGGCGAAACCTTGATCGCATTCTCCGGTGATTGGGCCTGGGCTGCCGGCTTTTTCGCGGTATTCGTGTCGGTTTGCTGCGCACCAGCAACAGCCGATGCGCTGGCCAGCGCGAGAACCACGCTGCTGAGAATAAGCTTCATAATGAGCCTCCATCGATTGGAGCTAGTTGGTAAGGGACGGGCGCCGGCATAGTCTCGGGCGGCTCTTGCGCCAAGTCCATGCCGAGCTCCCTTGACCAGTCGTTGAAGGGGACTTCTCTGCGGAGGCCCTCACGCGCGTGCGCGCGGGGTGGCGCTCGGCGGTTCGATGCATTACCTAGAAGAACCGGCGGCGCGGCTTTGCCGCAACCACTCGGGTTCACCCTAAACACAGGAAATTTTCTTGGCCACTCAGCCACCGATCACCGATAGCCCAAGTCCGCCGTCGGGCGGCGATCACGACATCGCACCGATCTCGATCGTCGAGGAGATGAAGACGAGTTATCTCGATTACGCGATGAGCGTGATCGTCAGTCGCGCGCTGCCCGATGTGCGCGACGGCCTGAAGCCGGTTCATCGCCGAATCCTCTTCGCCTGTCAGGAGGCTGGCTACGTCGCCGGTCGGCCGTACCGAAAGTCGAGCCGCATCGTCGGCGACGTCATGGGTAAATATCACCCGCACGGCGACCAGGCGATCTACGACGCCCTCGCCCGAATGACCCAGGACTGGTCGATGCGTGTGCCATTGGTTGACGGCCAGGGCAATTTCGGTTCGATGGACCCTGACCCACCCGCGGCCATGCGGTACACCGAGGCACGCCTCGCGAAAGTCGCCAATTTCCTCTTGGGCGATATCGACCGCGACACGGTCGACTTCCAGCCCAATTATGACGCCTCGGAACGCGAGCCCCAGGTCCTTCCCGCCCGCTTCCCCAACCTCCTCGTCAACGGCGCCGGCGGAATCGCTGTCGGCATGGCAACCAACATTCCGCCGCATAATCTGGGCGAAGTCCTTGCCGCCTGCCGCGCCTATATCGACGATCCTGCGGTCACCTCAGAAGCGTTGATGGAGCATGTGAAGGGCCCGGACTTCCCGACCGGCGGCCTGATCCTTGGTCAGTCCGGCATTCGCAGCGCCTACACGACCGGTCGCGGCTCGATCCTGATGCGCAGCCGTGCGCACGTCGAAGAGGGCCGCGGCGAACGCCGCTCAATCGTTCTCACCGAAATCCCCTACCAGGTCGGCAAGTCCGGTCTCGTTGAAAAGATCGCGGAAGCCGCCAAGGACAAACGCATCGAGGGCGTCGCCGACATCCGCGACGAGTCGAACCGAGAGGGCGTGCGCGTCGTCATCGACCTCAAACGCGACGCGACGCCCGATGTTGTCCTTAACCAGCTATGGCGACACACGCCGGCGCAGACCAGTTTCCCGGCAAACATGCTCGCGATCCGCAGTGGTCGCCCGGAAACGCTGACGCTGCGTGACATCATCGAAAGCTTTGTGCGCTTCCGCGAAGAAGTGATCACAAGGCGGTCAAAATTCGAGTTGTTCAAGGCCCGCGAACGCGCCCACCTTCTTCTCGGCCTCGTCGTGGCAGTCACGAACCTCGACGAGGTCGTGAAGCTGATCCGCGGATCAGCATCGCCGGCTGTGGCTCGCGAGAAATTGCTCGAGCGCGAATGGCCGATGGAAGAAATCCGTCCCTACATCGCGCTCGTCGAAGCGGTCGAGCCGCAAAAATCGGATCGAAGCTACCGCCTCAGCGATGCCCAGGTCCGAGCGATCCTCGAGCTTCGCCTCCATCGCCTGACGGCGCTGGGCCGCGACGAGATCGGCAAAGAACTCGAAGGCCTTGCGTCGAATATCGGCGAACTGCTCGATACCCTCGCCAATCGAGTCCGACTTTACGCGGTGATGCGCCAAGAGTTCGACGAGGTCGAAGCCGAGTTCGCGTCTCCGCGCGTCAGCGAGCTGGCGGCTGCGGCCGACGGGATCGAGGACGAAGACTTGATTGAGCGCGAGGACATGGTCGTGACCGTGACCATGGAAGGCTATATCAAGCGCTCGCCGCTCGCCGTCTTCCGCGAACAGAAGCGAGGCGGTAAGGGCCGCGCGGGGATGGCAACCAAGGACGAGGATGCGGTCACTACGCTCTTCGTAACCTCGACTCACAATCCGGTGCTGTTCTTTTCAAACGTCGGGCGTGTCTACCGAATGAAGGTGTGGCGGCTGCCGGAGGGTGGCCCGAACACCAAGGGGCGGCCCATGGTCAATCTTCTCCCACTGGCGGAAGGCGAAACCATATCCACTGTGCTGCCACTGCCCGAAGACGAGACCGAGTGGGGCGGCCTGCATATCATGTTCGCGACCGCCCATGGCACCGTTCGCCGCAACAGCATGGCGGCGTTCACCAACATTCCATCGAACGGCAAGATCGCGATGCGGTTCGGCGGCGGGACGACTGAGGAAGTCGAGACCGGCGACGACAGCGAGGAGCAGTCAGACACGACCGACCGCTTGATCGGGGTCGAGCTTCTGACCGAGGGCGACGACGTGCTCCTCGCGACCCGCAAAGGAAAGGCAATCCAATTCATGGCCACCGATGTGCGCGAGTTTCAGTCGCGAACGTCGATGGGAGTGCGCGGGATCAGACTGTTCGAGGGCGACGAGGTGATGTCCATGTCGATCCTCCACCGGGTCGGCACCGGACAGGAAGAGCGAGAGGCCTACCTTCGTTTTGCCCCGTGGAAAGGTGAAAAAGAGGGCGAATGCTCGCTCAGTCCCGAACGCCTTGCGGAGCTGGCAGAGAAAGAGCAGTTCATCCTCACCCTGACCGAAAACGGCTACGGCAAGCGTTCATCGGCCTATGAATATCGCCGTACCAACCGCGGCGGCCAGGGGATCACCAACATCGATACCTCCGAGCGTAATGGTCGCGTCGTCGCGTCATTTCCGGCGCACCAGGGCGAAGCCCTGATGCTCGTCACCGACCAGGGCAAGATGATACGGACCACGGTCGGCGACATCCGCGTCATGGGCCGGAACACCCAGGGCGTCACCATCTTCCGGGTAGCGGATAACGAGCATGTCGTCAGCGTCGCCAAGATCGAGGAGAGTGAGGAAGAGGAGATTGAGCTCGAAACCGGCGCCGAAATCGCGCCGATCCCCGATGCCATCGTCGGTGAGAGCGAGCTCGACAAAACCGCCGATCCCGAAATCGAGGAATAGGCTCGGCTCGTCGTTGAAACATCTGCGACGAGCTGCCGAAACCTGCTAGGTTGGGGCTGCGTTCTCCCTTCGAACGAAAAAGGAGGAATCGACGCTATGCCCCTTCCCCACAATGCACTGGTCCTGGTCGCCGACGGGCGCAAGATGCTGTTCTTCCGCAATCACGGCGACGAAGGACAAATCGATCTTCGCACCGAGGCGCACGAAGCGAGGAAGTACCAGCGCAAGGATCGGGAGATCAAGACTGACGCCCCGGGGTCCGTCCAGCAGAGCTTCGGATCGGGGCGGTCGACCTACGAAGAGCCGGACTTCCAGCAGCAGGAAGAGGATCGCTGGGTCAAGGATGCCGCCGAAGAGCTGAATGAGCGCGCGCTTCGCAATGACTTCGACGCGCTTGCAATCGTTGCGCCGCCCAAGGCCCTGGGAGTGCTTCGCAAAAGCCTTCACAAGGAGGTCGAGAAGCGTCTCCTCTGCACCGTCAACAAGGAAATGAGCGCACGGCCAGTGCCGGACATCGAAATGCTCCTGACCAGCCAAATGCAGCCGAACGGACTTCCCGCGGTTTGACGACGCGCCCTGCAGAGCATTTCTGCCGGGCCTGATTCAATTGGCCGCGCTGCCCTTCTCTCGGTCGGGCAGCTTCGAAGGGCGCCTTCACACCGGCAGCGAGCGAAAGCGGCAGAGGCTGTCATCTCGGCGGCATTGCTTGCTGCGCTTCTAAGAACGTCTCCGCTTCGTGCCGACACACGACGGCTATAAGCTAGGCGAATAGGTCGACGACCTCCGCATCTGGGGCAGCGGCCTTGCAAAGCAAGGTTCGATGACAACCGCCAGGTTCACGCTCGTAGCAAAGTAGCGCGCTTGGCTGCTCGCCGGCGAGCGCGACCATTTGCGCGGCTTCGGCCATGGCTTGCGGAAGCTCGAGCTGACCGGCGTATATGCGCTTCAAGTCGTCGATCCGGCCTGCCCGCGCCGCCGCCCGACCATCCGCCGGAGTGCCAAGCGCGCGCAAATGAACATAATCCATGCCTTCCTCCGCCAACGAATTGCGCAGCGGCGTCTTCGAGAAGCCGGGCCGCCGCGAGTTCGGGACCGCGCGCACGTCAATGACCCGCCGCACGCCCGCCTGCTTCAGCGCGGCGATGAACTCTTCCATCGTCGTGCCTTCGTAGCCAATGGTAAATATGCGAAGCGTCCGAGCCATGCGCTCAACTATCCTCTCGTGCTGAATTTGTCGAAATGCGGCTGTGGGGGCCGCCGCCCGATGCGCTGTTCGACGGCTCAGCTCCGTGGCTCCGCTCGGGGACGGGCGTGTTGGTTAAGCAACCAGGACTGTCTATTGCTCCATCATGTCGCTTCGACATCCACATCATCGGCGGCGGCCTCGCCGGATCCGAAGCTGCGTGGCAACTCGCCGAAGCGGGGCTCAAAGTCCGCCTCAGTGAAATGCGCGGCGGCGGGGATATGACTCCTGCGCACGAAACCGACCGGCTTGCCGAGATGGTCTGCTCCAACAGCTTCCGCTCCGATGATGCTGAGCACAATGCCGTTGGACTGCTCCATCAAGAAATGCGCGCGCTCAGTTCGCTGGTGATGCAGGTGGCGGACAAGCATCGGGTGCCCGCAGGCTCCGCGCTCGCGGTCGACCGCGAAAGGTTCGCCGCGGAAACGACCCACGCGATCGAGCGGCACCCCAACATCAGCTTGGTTCGGGAGCGCGTTGACAGCCTCCCCAACCACCCGACGATCATTGCGACTGGCCCGCTCACAGCCTCGAAGCTTGCGGAAAGTATCGCTACCGAAACCGGACAAGATGCTCTCGCCTTCTTCGACGCGATCGCGCCGATCGTCCACCGTGACAGTATTGACATGGGGATCGCCTGGATGGCCGCCCGATGGGACAAAGGCGGGAAAGACTACATCAACTGCGCACTCGACAAGACGCAGTACCGAAGAGTTCGTGACCGCCTTGATTGGCGGCGAGAAAATGCAATTCCACGACTGGGAAAAGGACACGCCCTATTTCGAAGGATGCATGCCGATCGAAGTGATGGCGGAGCGCGGGCCGGAGACTCTCCGGTACGGACCGATGAAGCCCGTGGGGCTCGACGATCCCCGGACCGGCCGCTGGCCTTTCGCCGTCGTTCAACTGCGACAGGACAATTCGCTTGGCACCTTGTGGAACATGGTCGGCTTTCAGACCAAGCTGAAGCACGGCGAACAACTCCGGATCTTCCGAACGATCCCGGGCCTCGAAACTGCCGAATTCGCGCGGCTCGGGGAAATCCACCGCAACAGCTTCATAAACTCACCCCGCCTGCTCGACCGTGAGCTGCGCCTCAAGTCGAAGCCAAACGTCCGCTTCGCCGGACAGATCACTGGCTGCGAAGGTTATGTCGAAAGTGCCGCGGTCGGCATCCTCGCCGCGCGCTTCGCAACAGCCGAGCATCGCTGCGAGACCCTTCTTGCACCACCCGCCGAGACCGCGCTTGGCGCGCTTCTCGCGCATATCACCGGTGGAGCGGACGCCGAGACGTTCCAGCCGATGAACGTTAACTTCGGCCTGATGCCGCCGCTAGAAGGCCGATGGAAAAAGGCCGACCGAAAGAAGGCTTATACAGACCGCGCTCGATCTGCGTTCAGTAGATGGCTACTTCAGATGAGGTTGCCGGAACCGGCATAGTCGCGATCCACAGCAGGTGTGCGCAACCGCGGCACCGGCAAGGAAGCGCAACTTTCAAATCACCGCGTTTCGTCTAAAACTTGCGCCGACTAGCGCGGGATCGTGCCTCTAAGTCGGTGCCCCAAAGCCGCGAAGCCGCGTGTCGCCGAGCGGCGATTCAACACATCATGGGCCGCAAGGGCCGTGAGCATGGTCAGTGGACGAACCTGGCGCGCTATTTTCCGGGGAACGCGAGCGAGTGCTGCAAGTGCTTCGCCCCTGAGGAATTCGCGAGAACTCGGATCGCTGCAATGAACCGCACCGTCGGAGAGCGACCACAAAACACCTGCCGGTTCGACGTCAGTCCCGTTGTACCCGATGATCTGCGCTCCGATCGCGAACAGCAATTCGCCCCGCTGGCGAAGTCCTTTCGCGGCTTCTTCGCCCCACGGGAACGGCTCGAGCAACGCCATCCAGGCGTTCGCAATCATCGACAACATAGCGCCATTCGTTACCGGCATGAGAAATTGATCCACGGCTTCCAGGTGGGGCTCGCCCGCAGGCGCTTTATCCCTGTCGAGGTCGGCGAGACGGTCGCGCCACCACGCAAGCCTAATCGCCCCGAGCCGCGGATCACTGGTCGTCGCTACGACGTCGGCCAGAGCGACGTCGAGGTTCCACAGAGAAGCGAAAGCTGGACGCATTCCAGCAGGCAGCACTTCGAGCGCAATCTGTCTATCGCGGTCGAGCCTTCGCTCAGCGATAGCAGACTGCCTTCACCGCCTCGACTACCTGGGACGCCTTGATCAGCGCCAGCTTTTCAAGGTTGGCGGCATAAGGCAGCGGCACGTCGACATCGGTCACTCGCAAGACCGGCGCGTCCAAATCGTCGAAACCTTCCGTCATCGCGATCGCGATGATCTCCGAACTGATCGAGCAGGCCGGCCAGCCTTCCTCGACCAGCACCATGCGGTTGGTTCGCCTGAGGCTTTCAAGGACCGTCGCCTTGTCAAGCGGACGCAATGAGCGAAGATCGATCACCTCCGCATTGATGCCCTGTCCCATCAACTCCTGCGCGGCTTCGAGCGCCACTCCGACGCCGATTGAATAGGTGACGATGGTAACGTCCTTGCCCGGCCGCACGATGCGCGCCTTGCCGATCGGAAGAACGTAATCATCCATTTGCGGCACGTCGAAATGCTGGCCGTAGAGCAGCTCGTTTTCGAGGAAGACGACTGGATCATCGGTCCGGATCGCGGCCTTCAAGAGGCCCTTCGCGTCCGCCGCGCTGTACGGCGCAATCACGATCAGGCCGGGCACCTGCGCGAACCAGCTCGCATAATTCTGGCTGTGCTGCGCCCCGACGCGCGCCGCAGCGCCGTTCGGCCCGCGAAACACGATCGGGCAGCGCATCTGGCCACCGGACATGTAGTTTGTCTTTGCCGCGGAATTGATGATGTGGTCGATCGCCTGCATCGCGAAGTTGAAGGTCATGAATTCGACGATCGGGCGGAGCCCGCCCATCGCCGCGCCGGTGCCAAGTCCCGCGAACCCATATTCGGTAATCGGTGTGTCGACTACTCGTCTTGGCCCGAACTCCTGAAGTAGATTCTGAGTGACCTTGTAGGCGCCCTGATACTCGGCGACCTCCTCGCCCATCACGAACACGCGTTCGTCGGCGCGCATTTCTTCCGCCATGGCGTCACGCAGCGCTTCGCGCACGGTCATCGTGACGAGCGGCGTCCCTTCCGGCGCTTCCGGCTCGTCGCGCGTGGCTGCGACATCCGCGACCAAATCACGCGCGCGCGGTCTCGAACACGTGCGGTGTCGGGGTGGCCTCGGTTTCCTGGGACGGTGGTTCCGGAACCGGCGATATTTCCTTCACCGCGGGTGGCGGGGCATCGGAAGTCTCGGCTGCCGGCGCGCTGACTTGCTCTCCGTCCTCAGCAAGCAGCGCGATGGGCTGCCCGACCTTCACCCCGTCGGTGCCCTCGGGCACGAGAATTTTCGCGATCTTGCCTTCGTCGACGGCCTCGAACTCCATCGTCGCCTTGTCGGTCTCGATCTCAGCGAGAATGTCGCCCGACTTCACGTCGTCGCCTTCCTTGACCAGCCATTTCGCGAGCGTTCCCTCCTCCATCGTGGGGGACAAAGCGGGCATCTTAAGCTCGGTCGGCATCAGTAATTCCCCACCAGGACATCAGTGTAGAGTTCCGACGGCTGGGGCTCCGGGGCATCTTCAGCAAACTTAGCAGCGTCGACTACTATATCCTTGATTTTCTTGTCGATCGCCTTGAACTCCTCTTCCTTGACACCCATCGCGGCGAGGTCGCGCTCGGCATGGGTGATCGGGTCGCGATGCTCGCGCATCTCCTGCACTTCCTCGCGTGTGCGATATTTGGCCGGGTCGGACATCGAGTGGCCGCGATAGCGATAAGTCAGAAACTCGATGATGATCGGTCCCTTCCCGCTCCGAGTCCATTCGAGCGCCACGTCGGCAGCCCCACGCACCGCCAGCACATCCATCCCATCGACCTGCATTCCAGGGATCCGATGGCTCTCGCCGCGCCGGTACAACAGCGGCTCCGAGGAGGACCGCTTGATGCTCGTCCCCATCGCATATTGGTTGTTCTCAATCGCATATATGACTGGCAGGTCCCACAGCTTGGCCATGTTGAAGGCCTCATAGACCTGGCCCTGATTGACCGCGCCGTCGCCGAGATACGTCAGGCAGACGCCACCGTCCTCGCTATACTTGTGCTTGAACGCAAGGCCGGTCCCGAGCGCGACCTGCGCTCCGACAATCCCGTGACCGCCGTAAAAGCCGTGGTCGACACTGAACATGTGCATCGACCCGCCCTTGCCCTTGGAAATGCCCGCCTCGCGACCGGTGAGCTCCGCCATGATCACCTTCGGATCGATGCCGTAGGCGAGCATGTGACCGTGGTCGCGATATCCAGTGATGACGCTGTCCTTACCGACCGTCATCGCCGATTGAAGTCCCACGCCGACCGCTTCCTGCCCGATGTAAAGGTGGCAAAAACCCCCGATTAGTCCGAGCCCGTAAAGCTGCCCCGCCCGCTCTTCGAAGCGGCGGATGAGCAGCATCTCGCGGTATAGCTTGAGAAGGCCGTCCTTTGAGGCCTTGTAGCGCTGCGGCTGCGGCGGGCGCGCAATGTCGTTCGACTGGGTCTCAGGAACGACGATTTTCTTAGCGGAACGCGCCACGGCAATCCTCTCTCGCGATGAAGCGCCGCGGTCTATAGGAGCCGCTCCGCCGAGCGGCAACCGGTCCTCAATTGAGCGGTACGACCACCTCGTCGGGACGGACCAATCCGAGCCTCTTGCGCACAAGCTCATCAGCCATGTCGGGATCGGCGCTATTGGGGTTGAGCAGGTCCGAGCGGTGCTTCAGCTCCGCCTTCTGCTTCTGCAGCTGGTTGAGCTCCGCCTGCCGCTGCTCGAGCGCGCGATGGTAGCCACCCCAAGCAAGGATTCCGTTCGGCCCAGCGATTGCATGGCCCGCAAAGGTACCAACGACGATCAGGGCGAGCGCCGGAGCAGCCGCCCGGCGGATCAAACTCAGGCTCTTGGAACCACCCCCCATGCGTCGACAAAGAATCATGAAGGAGTCGCCAGTGCAAGCGAAAAAGAACGGTTTGGTGGATATTTAGCGGATAAAGTTGTGGACATCATCGACGCATGTCGCGGAGGCCCCTAGGATCGATAGGATTTCAGCACGGCGCGCCCTTCGTAGCGCGCGCTGTCTCCCAGCTCCTCCTCAATTCGCAGCAGCTGGTTGTATTTCGCTGTTCGGTCGGACCGGGCGAGGCTTCCGGTCTTGATCTGGCCGCAGCTGAGCGCGACCGAGAGGTCGGCAATGGTTGAATCCTCGGTCTCGCCCGAGCGATGCGACATGACCGCGGTATAGGCGCTGGTCTGTGCCAGGCGGACGGCATCGATCGTCTCGCTGAGCGTGCCGATCTGATTGACCTTGACCAGGATCGAATTTGCGATCCCGTCGGAGATTCCCTTACGCAAGCGCTTCACATTGGTGACGAAAAGGTCGTCGCCGACCAGCTGGACTTGGCCGCCGAGCTTCTCCGTCAGTATCTTCCAACCTTCCCAGTCGTCCTCCGCCATTCCGTCCTCGATCGAAGCGATCGGATAATTGGACGCGAGGGCCGCAAGGAAATCGGCATTCTCGGCAGAAGAAAGCGTCTTTCCCTCGCCTGTCATTCGGTAGGTGCCGTCCCTGAAATATTCGCTCGCGGCGCAGTCGAGCGCTAGAACCACATCCCCACCGAGCTTGTAACCGGCGATGCTCACTGCCTTCTCGATGAAGTCCAGACCCTCGCGAGCGCTGTCGACTTTCGGCGCGAACCCGCCCTCGTCCCCGACCGAGGTCGAAAGACCGGCTGAATGAAGGGCGCTCTTGAGCGCGTGGAAAATCTCCGCGCCGCAGCGCAACGCCTCGGCGAAGGTCGGAGCCCCGACCGGCATCACCATGAATTCCTGGAAGTCGATTCCGTTGTCGGCGTGAACGCCGCCATTGAGGATGTTCATCATCGGCGTCGGAACGAGATTTGATTCGACACCACCGACATAGCGGTAGAGCGGCAGCCCGAGTGCGTCAGCCGCGGCTTTCGCAGTTGCGAGGCTGACTCCGAGAATCGCATTCGCGCCCAAGCGCGCCTTGTTCTCGGTTCCGTCAAGCGCGATCATTTCGGCGTCGATGGCGGACTGATCCTCGGCGTCCATGCCCACGACCGCTTCAGCGATCTCGCCGTTAACCGCCTGCACGGCCTTGCTCACCCCCTTCCCGCCCCAACGGCTCTTATCGCCATCCCGAAGCTCGACCGCTTCGTGCGCGCCCGTGGATGCCCCCGATGGAACAGCCGCCCGGCCCATCGACCCGTCCTCGAGAGTGACGTCCACTTCGACAGTCGGATTGCCGCGGCTGTCCAGGATTTGGCGGGCATGAATTTCGACAATCGCAGTCATGGCTTTCCTTCTTGCGCAGTCGTAACAATATTGGGGTACGCGATCCCTAATAAGCTGCGCGTCCGAGCGTGCAACTTTAGGGGCCAGGGCGCCGGAACGAAGGTCGGCGGCCACGGTTGAAGTCGCCAAAGGAGGACCGCTATGGCAGACCAGAAAACCGCCGAATTGCCCGAGGGAACCGACACAGTGATCGAGGGCGCGAATATCGGTGCCCTGACGACCGATCCGGCGGAACGGGACGAGGAGGGGCAGATGATAGAGATTGGCGACACCGACCGCTCGGGCAATGCGCTTACAGGACGGATCCGTGAGGGCCGGGAAAAGCTTGCGAGCCAGGCCGGCGACAAAGCGCGCGGCCTCGTTACCCAGGGTCTGGAACGCACGTCCGAAGCCCTCGCGAACGTCGCCAAGATGGTCGGTGACACCGCATCCGGGATCGATGAGAGGCTAGGCGAGGATTACGGCAATTATGCCCGCCGAGCGGCTGACAAGATCGAGAGCGTCGCCAATGCAATTGCCGACAAGGATCCTGACGAGCTGATCGAGGACACGCGCAGCTTTGTCCGCGACAGCCCGGGCATCGCGCTCGCTGGCGCGGCCGTCGTCGGCTTCGTCGTCGCGCGGCTCGTGAAGAGCGGTCTCACGAAGGACGAGGACGACCGCGACTGATGCTTAAACCGGCGCTCCCGCCGCCTGAACCTGACCGCTCGATCGGTGACATGATCGAACAAGTGATCGACGACGCACTCGATTATGGTCGGGCCGAGCTCGCTCTGCTCAAGGTGAGAGCGCAGGATGTCGTTGAGGATTATGTGCGAGCGGCGATCCTGTTCGGGATCGCCGCGGTGCTCGCCCTTGCTGGAATAATCACGCTGTTCGTCGGAATTGCAATTGCGCTCGCGCGTTGGATCGGACCGCTCGGCGGAGCTATCCTGTCCACCATGATTGCGGCCGGAATCGCGGGCTTGCTCGTCTGGATGGCGATTTCCGATCTCAAGGAGCAGCGATGAGCGACGAGCAGGTGAGAGCTGCCGAATTCGAGGTCGACCGCTCGCGCCGGAAGCTGATTGGCACGCTGCAGGAGCTCATTCGCCAGTTCGAACCTCACCGACTGGTTCAGGAAGCCTGGGAAAAGGCGAAGGACAAGGGAGCTGACCTGGCCGAAGAAGCAGTTGATGCTGTCCGCTCGCGGCCGCTCGCCGCGACCGAAGTCGTTGCCGGGATCGTCGCCTTCCTTGCGCGCGAGTCCTTGATGAAAGCGGCCGGCAAATTCGTTGGCGGCACAAAAACCAAGTCAACCAAGCGCCGAAGGGCGCCAAGGCACGATAAAACGGAGACGGCCGAATGACTGACCAGGAATCTATCAGCACTTCGACGAATTACGAACCCGGCGCGCGCCAGCGTGCGATCGAGGCCTATGAAGGCGCCCGCGATCGCGCGACCAATACGCTCGGCGAAGCACCTCTTCTAGCGCTTGCGGGAGGGATCGCGGCAGGGGCATTGATCGCTGCGCTGCTCCCGAGAACCGCGACCGAAACACGAGCGATCCGCCCGACGGCTCGGCGTGTAAGGGAAACCGCGAAGGCGGCCTTCGAAGCTGCCAAGGGCACCGGCACTCGGCGCCTCGACGAGCTCGGTATCAGCCGAGGCAAAGCAGAAAATACGGTCCGCAGCCTGTTCGAAAGCCTCACCGATGCAGCGAAGGCGTCCGCGAACTCGGCGCTCGATGCCGCCCGCAGCCGCGATAAAGGCTGACGGCTCCTGGCAAATCGACTAGCGAGCCGCCCATGAGCAAGCTTCACCTGGTCTTCGGCGGCAAGGTCAAGGACCCGCGAACCCTCGACTTCGACATGAGCTCGATCGACGTCGTCGGCATCTACGACAGCTACGCTGCCGCAGAGGACGCGTGGCGCGGAGCCGCGCAGCGCACAGTCGACGATGCCGAGATGAAATATGTCGTGGTCCATCTCCACCGGCTCCTCGAGCCGGACGTCCAGGGCACGATCGACGGGATATCACGGCCGAAAATGCCCGCTAGCTGAGTTCCTCTAGCCATCGCTTCCGAAAATGAACGGTCGGGCGCTTGGCATCGCGCCGGTTCGCTTCCGCTCGTTTCGCTTCGGCTCGCTTGCAGGGATTCTCAAGCCTTCCGATATTTCCAAAGGAGTAGCGGACGCTGAAGCAGCAAGCCCGCCGCGAACCCGCCGACATGCGCCGGAGTCGCGAGCAGGAAGCCTTGTCCCCCAGCAAGCCATCCCATCATCAGCTGGAGAACCACCCAGGCGACGAGCAGCCATATGACGTTGATCCAGCGGTTGATCCGCAGGTTGTCGGTGAAGGCTCTTGCTCGACCGAAGCTCAGCGCGAACGCGCCCATGACCGCGCTGATCGCGCCGCTTGCGCCGACCATCGGCACTGCTGTCGTCGGATCGACTGCCCATTGGGCGAGCGCTGCCGCGTAGGCACCGATCAGGTATAGCGTGACCAGTCCGGTCTTGCCGAGCACGCGCTCGACTGCCTGTCCGCACCAAAGGAAAATCAGCAAATTGAAGCCGAGGTGGATGAGCCCCGAGTGGACGAGCGTCGCGCTCAGCGGAGTGAGGAATGCCGGCACAGCAGGCCACGGGACGGCACCTCCGCTAAGACGCATGGGAATGAAACCCATCGCCAGCGCCGCTTGCTCTGATTTGCCTGCGACGACCGCGATCATCCAAGCGAGCGCGGTGATCGCGCTAATGATGTTCGTTATGGTGCGGGTTAGGCGATCCACTTGCTCAAATGAACTCGATCTTCTTGATCGCGTAATAGCGGTCGCCCGAAGGCGTCGAAACTTCCACATCCTCGCCGACCTGGCGGCCGATGAGCGCGCGACCGAGCGGCGAATTGTAGCTGATGCGCCCGTTCGTCGCGTCCGCCTCGACCTGACCGACGAGTTGGTATCTCACGGTCTTCTCATCCTCGTCGAGCAAGGTGACGGTCGCGCCGAAGACGATTTTCTCGCCCGAGAGGGTCGTCGGATCGATCACCATCGCGCGGCTGAGGCGGTCCTCGAGATCGGCGATCATAGCCTCGACGTGCCCCTGGCGTTCCTTGGCGGCGTGATATTCGGCATTCTCGCTGAGGTCGCCGTGCGCACGCGCTTCCTCGATCGCCTCGACGATCGCTGGGCGCTCTTCTTTTCGAAGCCGGCTCAATTCGTCGTTGAGCTTGCGGTGGCCCTCGGCCAGCATCGGCACCTTGTCGGCACTCGGCATGTCTCAAAACCCTCTTAATGCTCTGCGCCGGCGCGCCGCACTCAAGCGCGCAGTCCAGGTGCAGATTGTCGGTGGAAACTGTCTCTAGGCGGCGGAATAATAGGATTGGAGCGACGCGACTTCAAGCGCGTGCCCTCTGACCGCCTCGATCGAACGCGCCGCAGCGAGACTCGCCGCGGCCGTCGTGAAATAGGGCACTTTGCGAGTTAATGCGGTCGTGCGGATTGAATGACTGTCCTTCAACGACTGCCATCCTTCCGTCGTGTTGAAGACGAGGTCGACATCGCCGTCGAGCAGCTTGTCGACGATATGCGGCCGTCCCTGTGCGACCTTGTTGACGGTATCGACCGGCAGGCCCTTGGACTGAAGATGCGCCGCGGTACCGCCCGTCGCGATGATCGAGAAGCCGAGCTCGACGAGCTTTTCGACGGCAGGAACGATATTGTCCTTGTCGGCATCCTTAACCGAGACGAAGGCCGTGCCTCCTCCGGGCAAGATCATTCCCGCGCCAAGCAGGGACTTGGCGAAGGCTATGTCAAAATTCATATCGATTCCCATGACTTCTCCGGTGCTCCTCATTTCCGGTCCAAGCACCGGATCGGTTCCCGGGAAGCGCGCAAAGGGAAAGACGAACTCCTTCACAGCGGTGTAGCGTTCGATCATCCGAACCTTGCCGACCGCGCTAAGTGGTTCGCCCGCCATCACCCGAGCCGCCATCTTTGCGACCGGAGTACCTGTGGCCTTGGCGACGAACGGCACGGTTCGGCTCGCGCGTGGGTTGACCTCGATCAGGTAAACTTCATTGTCCTTGACCGCGAACTGGACGTTCATCAGACCACGGACCTTCAGCGCCAGCGCAAGCTTGCGGGTCTGTCGCTCGATTTCGGCCACGATCTCGGTTTCGAGGCTGTAAGGCGGAATCGAACAGGCGCTGTCGCCCGAGTGCACGCCCGCTTCTTCGATGTGCTGCAGCACGCCGCATACCGCGACTTCGACCCCATCGCAGATCGCGTCGACGTCCACCTCGATCGCGTCGCGAAGATATCGATCGATCAGGACTGGGCTCCGGCCTGATACCTGCACCGCTGTCGCGATATAATATTCGAGCTGCTGCGGTCCTTCGACGACCTCCATTCCGCGGCCGCCGAGCACGTAGGAGGGTCTCAGCAGCACCGGATAGCCGATCCGCTCTGCAACCCGCAGCGCCTCCTCGCGGCTGCGCGCGATGCCGTTCGCTGGCTGTTTGAGGTTCAGCTGCTGGACGAGCGTCGCGAACCGCTCGCGGTCCTCGGCAAGATCGATGCTGTCGGGCGAGGTGCCGAGAATCGGAACGCCGGCCATTTGCAGCCCCTCGGCGAGCTTGAGCGGCGTCTGGCCGCCGAGTTGGACGATCAGACCGAGCAATTCACCACGGTCCTGCTCGCGCCGGACGATCTCGAGAACGTCCTCAGCCGTCAGAGGCTCGAAATAAAGGCGGTCCGATGTATCCGGGTCGGTCGAGACCGTCTCCGGATTGCAGTTCACCATGATCACTTCGAAACCTGCGCCGGCCAGCCCGTTCCGGTCCCGGCCGAGCGCGAACGCCGCATGGCAGCAGCAATAATCGAATTCGATGCCCTGGCCGATTCGATTCGGACCGCCGCCCAGAATCATCACCTTGCGCCGATCCGACACGTCAGCCTCGTCGACCGGCTCATCGAAGAGCGGCGCCTCGTAGGTCGAGTACAAATAGGGCGTCGCTGCATCGAACTCAGCCGCACAACTGTCGATGCGCTTGAATATCGGCCGAACTCCGAGCCGCAGTCGGTGATCGCGAACTTCATCTTCAGTGATGCCGCCGGTCATTCCGCGGACGGCACTGTGGACGACACCTGAACCGGCCGCAGCAACCGCCTCTCCCATCCCCCGTTCAAGATGAGCGGACCGAAGCGCCAATTGCGCGAGCCGGGCATCGGAAAAGCCCATCGCCTTCAACCGGCGCATCTCGCGGGCGCCGGTCGGAAGGCCATTGCTCCGGACCTCCTCTTCAGCGTGAACAATCTCTTCCAATCGCCTCAAAAACCAGGGATCGAACGCGGAGATTTCGTTGATCCGCTCGACTGTGAAGCCTTGGCGAAGAGCCTCCGCGGCGACCAGCAATCGGTCAGGCGTGGGTTTTGCGAGCGCACTCTCAATCGTCGACGGGTCCGCATCCTCAAGCTCTCGAACGCGGTCGAGGCCGGTCAGGCCCGTTTCCAAGCCGCGCAACGCCTTCTGGAGGCTTTCGGCGAAGCTTCGGCCGATTGCCATCACTTCGCCCACGGACTTCATCGAGGTTGACAGGATCACTTCCGCGCCGCGGAACTTCTCGAAAGCAAAGCGCGGGATCTTGGTCACGACGTAATCGATGGTCGGCTCGAAGCTCGCAGGCGTCGCGCCCCCGGTTATGTCGTTGGCTATCTCGTCTAGCGTGTAGCCGACTGCGAGACGCGCCGCGACCTTGGCAATCGGGAATCCAGTCGCCTTGGAAGCGAGCGCGGACGATCGCGACACGCGCGGGTTCATTTCGATCACGACCATCCGTCCGGACTTCGGGTCAATTGCGAACTGGACGTTAGAACCACCTGTTTCCACGCCTATTTCTCGAAGAACGGCAATGGAAGCCGAGCGCATCCGCTGATATTCCTTGTCGGTAAGAGTGAGCGCTGGCGCGACGGTGATACTGTCGCCCGTATGCACGCCCATCGGGTCGATATTTTCGATCGAACAGATGATGATTGCATTGTCCGCTTTGTCGCGGACGACCTCCATCTCAAACTCCTTCCACCCGAGCACCAATTCCTCGATCAGCACTTCGCTTGTCGGGCTGGCCTCGAGGCCGCCGCTGACAATCTGGACAAACTCGTCGCGATTGTAGGCGATTCCGCCGCCCGTCCCGCCAAGCGTGAAGCTCGGACGGATAATTGCTGGCAGGCCCACGCGCTCAAGCCCCGCAAGCGCCTCCTCAAGGCTGTGCGCGATCGCCGAACGCGGCAATTCCAGCCCGATCTTGTCCATCGCCTCGCGGAACTTCAGCCGGTCCTCGGCTTTCTCGATGGCTTCCGCATTGGCACCGATCAACTGCACTCCCAGTCGGTCCAGAGTACCGTCCTTGAACAGCGCCAGCGCAGTGTTCAGAGCCGTCTGGCCGCCCATCGTCGGAAGCAGTGCATCCGGCCGCTCCTTTTCGAGGATTTTTGCCACAATTCCAGGTGTGATCGGCTCGATATAGGTCGCATCGGCAAGTTCGGGGTCAGTCATGATCGTGGCCGGATTGGAATTGACCACAATGACCCGGTAACCGTCGCTCTTCAGCGCCTTTACGGCCTGGCTCCCCGAATAATCGAACTCTGCCGCCTGGCCGATGACGATCGGGCCAGCGCCGATGATAAGAATGGAGCTGATATCGCTGCGTTTGGGCACTAGCGGTCCGTCGTCTCGTCGGGGCGCAGTGTCACGCTAAACTTCAGATTGCCGAATTCACCGTTGGCGACCCGAAAACTCAGCGCCGTGACTTCGTCGATGCTATGGCCGGCCGGGTTGACCAGCGTCCAATTGTCGTCCGATGAGCGCATGATCTTCCAGCCATCTTTGCTCAGCTTTTGCCGTAGTGGCGGGATCAGGTCTGATGAGCCGGTGATCGTCAGCGCGACCACCCGGCGAACCGTGCCATCCATGTTGATTGCCGGAAGCATGGTCGGCTCGACCTTGCTGATTGTAAAGACCGCAGAAGCGGCCGCAACGAGCGCCATCATTCGATTTTTCTCACTCACACCACTTTGGAATTGCATGTTGACGAACACTGCCTTGAGGCCGTTTCGGCGCGCCCATTTGCCGACGCACAGGCGCTGCTCCGACGTCGCGTCCTGACGAACGGCAATCAGCAGCCGCTTCTCACTATCGTCCTGGATCAGCTCGCCCAGCGCCAGTCCGCATCCGAGCGCTACCTCGTTGAGTTGCGATTCGCTGTGCATCTGCGCCGGCGTCGCGCAAGCGGAAAGCGCGAGCGGAATGCCGAGCAAGGCTCGCTTCACTTCATCGCCCCGACGAATTTCTCGAACAGATAGAAGCTGTCCTGGGGCCCGGGACTCGCCTCGGGATGGTACTGAACGCTGAACGCGGGCCGGTCGATTAGCTCGATTCCGCAATTCGAGCCATCAAAGAGAGACACGTGGGTCTCGCGGACATTTTCGGGAAGCCCCTGGCGCTCAACTGCGAAGCCGTGATTCATGCTGGTGATCTCGACCTGCCCGTCGGACAGGCGCTTGACCGGATGATTGGCGCCGCGATGACCCTGGAACATCTTTGACGTCATGCCGCCAACCGCAAGCGCGAGCATCTGGTGGCCAAGGCAGATTCCGAACAGCGGTTTTTTTGTCTCCAGCATCTGGCGGATCACAGGAACCGCATATTCGCCAGTAGCGGCTGGATCACCCGGACCGTTCGACAGAAAAAAGCCGTCCGGTTCGTGCGCCATGATCTCCTCGAAGGTCGCGGCCGCGGGTACCACCGTCACCCGTGCCCCGGCTTCTACCAGCAGTCGGAAGATGTTGCGCTTGTTACCATAATCGACCGCAACCACGTGCGGCCGACCCGCAGCGGGGTCGCCGAGACTGTATCCCTCCCCCCAGGCCCAACGGCCACCAGCCCAGCGTTCGACCTGCAATCGGCTGACGTCCTTCGCGAGGTCCATACCTTCAAGCCCCGGCCAGTCCGCCGCCATCCGCTGAAGGTTCTCAAGATCGAACTGGCCGTCCTCCCGATGCGCGATCGCCACCGTCGGAGGCCCCTCCTCGCGCACCAGCTTTGTCAGCGCCCGAGTGTCGAGACCGGCGATCCCGATCCGCCCCGACTTGCGCATCCAATCGGCAAAGCCCTGGTTCGCCCTGTAGTTACTCGGCTGTGTCACGACCTCCCGGACGAGGCAGCCAAGAGCGTGCGCCTCGTCCGCCTCGACGTCCTCGTCATTCGCGCCGACATTCCCGATGTGCGGGAAGGTGAAGACGATGACCTGCTTCGCGTAGGAGGGATCGGTCATCACCTCCTGGTAGCCGGTCATTGCGGTGTTGAAGCAGAGCTCGCCGACCGCGTGCCGTTCCGCGCCGAAGCCCTGTCCCCAGACCGTTCGCCCGTCGGCGAATACCACGAACTCCGGTCGCGCCCGGGGGTTGGGGCGCGTGCAGGGGTCGTACGTCGGCCATGGGCGGGAGGTGCCTTCCGAAAGGGGTTTGCCAGCGATGTCGCTAAGGCGTTGCCGCTATGCGCTTTGTGGCGTCCGGTCAACGCTGGTCAGCATGAAAATGCAACGCTACGTGGTCAGCATGATCCGAGACAATATCAAGGCTGCGACGATCTTAGCAATGAAAGCGGGGGACAAGGTGACGACGGGCACCCTTCGCCTCGTCTCCGCGGCAATCAAGAACCGCGACATCGAGGCGCGCACCGCCGGAGCTCCAAAGGACGACGACATACTCGTCATTGAGGTAATGCAGAAGCTGATCAAGCAACGCCGCGAGAGCGCCGAGCTCTACCGCAAGGGCGGCCGCGAGGACCGCGCATCCGCGGAAGAAGGCGAGATCGCAGTCATCGAACGCTTCCTGCCAAACCAGCTGTCCGACGCCGATGCGGATTCGAAGATCCGCGAGATCATTGCCGAAACCGGCGCCAGCTCGATGAAAGACATGGGCCGCGTCATGGCGCTGGTGAAGGAGCGGCTCGGTCCTTCAATCGAGCCCGCCAGGGCAAGCGTTCTCGTGAAGGGCGCACTGGCCTAATCGCGCTCGCGCAAGTCGATGTCTGATCGAGGACAAATCCTCGCCCCCACGTCCCCTGGCGGCCACAGCTCGAAAGCACATCAAACGGGCTGAACTCCTCGAGGAGGAATAGCGGCGTCCCGACGAACCTCAGGTCATCGGTGCAGCTCTGAAGCCGCGACCGGCCCCTTGATCCTGTCGCACTAGTCGGAAGGAAGCGAGAAATCGCAAAAAAGGCCCCGCCGCCTGGCGGGGCCGAATGCATTCAATCAGGAGCTAGGCAGTCGCAGGAGCTGTACCTGGCGCTGCTGCTTCCGACCATTCCCATCACGCCGTCCATGGCAAGGCCGTAAAGGACTATTGCCATGGCGCTGGCCAACGACCCGCACATGCCCATCTGGAGATTGGCAGTCACGGCGTTGAGCTGGGCTCCGATCGTTGGAATATGAGATAGAGCGGCGCCGATGATCGGCAGTGCAAGGATGGCGACGCCCGCCAGAACCATTCTTTCGGCCGGTAACGATATGCCTGCGATCAGGCCGAGCACGACAAGGACCAACGCAACGTCCATTTTCCCGAGCGCAACAAACCCGGCGACGACTGCAAGCACGATGTAGAGAGTGCGGGCAAGCCCGCTCATCTTGTTGAGCATAAAACCCTCCCCTTGGTCGTCCGGCTCAGCGATCTTTCGCCGCTCTGTGTCGGAACCGTAACAACTTAACCGCAATTTTCCCTGGTGGCCAGCATCGGTGACGCGAGTCGCGCCTGACCTGTGGATAAGTTTTGCGCGGCGTCTTGCGACCAAGTGATTCGGGCATAGGGTCGAATCGTGACCCTCTCACCCCAATGGCTGGACGAGCTTCGCGCACGAACGACGCTGTCCGCGGTGATCGCTCCAACTGTAAAGCTCACTCGGGCAGGTCGCGAGTGGAAAGCCTGCTGTCCCTTCCACAATGAGAAGACCCCGAGCTTCACAATCAATGACGATAAGGGCTTCTATCATTGTTTCGGCTGTGGCGCTCACGGAGACGCGATCCGGTTCCTCACGGATCAGCGCGGGATGCAGTTTATAGACGCGGTCAAGGAGCTGGCGGCCAAGGCCGGCATGGAAGTACCCTCGCCCGATCCCCAGGCGAAGGAGCGCGCCGACCGCGCCGCTTCGCTCACCGATGTCATGGCCGAGGTTGCGAAATGGTATTCGGACCAGCTCAACGGCCTCAACGGCGCTCAGGCGCGGGACTATCTCGACAGCCGCGGGCTCGACGCAGCGACCGCCGCGCGCTTTGGCCTCGGCTTCGCGCCGGACAGCCGTTCGGCACTGAAGCGCGCGCTCGAAAAACTGGGTGAGGACAAGCTGGTCGAGGCCGGCATGCTGATCAAGCCCGGCGATGGCGGTGCAACCTACGACCGCTTCCGCGGCCGGCTCATGTTCCCGATACGCGACCCGCGCGGCCGGGTGATCGGCTTCGGCGGCCGAATCCTCGGCGAGGGTGAGCCCAAGTATCTCAACTCTCCCGATACCCCGCTCTTCGATAAGGGCCGAACGCTCTACAACCTCGACCGCGCGAGCCCTTCGAGCCGCAACGCCAAGCGGCTGATCGTGGTCGAAGGCTATATGGACGTAATCGCGCTCGATCGCGCGGGTGTCGAAGAAGTTGTCGCTCCCAATGGCACCGCGGTGACCGAGGCGCAGCTCGAACGCATGTGGCGCCTCGATCCCTCGCCGATCCTTTGCTTCGACGGAGATTCAGCTGGACGCAGGGCGGCCATCCGCGCAGCGACCCGCGCGCTGCCCCTGCTACGTCCCGACCGGACGTTACGTTTCGTCGAGCTTCCCGCCGGCCAGGACCCGGACGACGTTGTCCGCACCGGCGAGCGTGAAGCGTTCGAGGCGCTGATCGCCAGTCCCGAACCGCTCGACGCGCGCTTATGGCGCCACGAGATCGAGGTTCAGCCACTGACCACGCCGGAGGCCTGGGCCGGCCTGAAGCAACGTTTGATCGACCATGCCTCGGTGATCGGCCACGTCGACCTCGGCCGCATTTACCGCGAAGATTGGCTCAATCGCTTCCGCGAGCAACGCCGGCCCGCCTCCGCCTATTCATTCCAGCCGGAGCGCCGATCGAGTTTCAAGAACGGCCGCTTCGTCGCTCCAGCGCCCCCCGTCGGCGCCAAGACGCGTGCCATCGCCGCCGTCGGCATCGACGCCACCACAGCCCGAGCATTGATCGAGGGCTTCATGCTCTTCCCAGAGGAGCTCCCGGCCCATTGCGAGCAGCTCGCGGCGCTGGATATCGCCGACATGCCCACTGCGCACATGCGCGATGAGCTGGTCAACGCGGCTTTCTCCGGCTCGACGCTTGATCGGGAGAGCCTTCGCACCATATTGGGCGGCGATGGAGCAACGGGCCCGAAGGCCTCAAGCGCCATGGGCTTTTCCTTCACCCGACGCGACAGCGATCCGGACCGCGCCCGAAGCGATCTCGCGGCAGCGGTCGAGATCATCGCGGCGGCGGAAGAAGTGGACAAGGCCCTGGCGGATGCAACTGAACGGCTGAAGCGGGATTTCACCGACGAGGCCCTGGACGAACAGCAGCGTCTGGTAGAGGCGCAGCAAGGATTATGGCAGCGGCTGGCGCAACTGGCCGGCACCGATTAAGTGGCGGATTAACATGGCAAAAAACGAACCACAGGAACTCGATACGACCGAGACGGGCGATGCCCCGCTGATCGACCTCAACGATGCGTCGGTCAAAAAGATGATCGCCCGCGCCAAGAAGCGCGGATTCGTCACTTATGACGAGATCAACGAGGCGCTTCCACAGGACCAGATGTCGAGCGAGCAGATCGAGGACATCATGTCCGCGATCAACGAAATGGGCATCAATGTCGTCGAGAATGAAGAAGCGACCGAGGACGACGAGGACGACCGCGACAAGGAGCCCGAAGCCACCGCGGGCGAGGACGAGGTTGACCCATTGGATGACGGCGGCCCCCGCCCCGCTGCAGCGACCAAGAAAGAGCCGACCGACCGCACCGACGACCCGGTTCGCATGTACCTTCGCGAAATGGGCGCTGTGGAACTGCTTTCCCGCGAGGGCGAGATCGCCATCGCCAAGCGCATCGAGGCCGGCCGCGACACGATGATCTGGGGTCTGTGCGAATCGCCCATCACTTTCGAGGCGATCATCGGCTGGTCCAACGCCTTGAACGAAGGCCGTATGCAGTTGCGCGAGATCATGGATCTCGAAGCGATGCTCTCGAAGGGACCCACCGCGGAACAACTCAACGAGACCGAGCAAGGCGGTGAAAACGCCGAAGGTGAGATCAGCGAGAAGGTCGCGGGCCCCTCGATCAAGGAAGAAGAAGAGGTCGCGGACGAGCCCGAGGCCGACGCGAACGAAGACGACGAGGACATGGTCGAGCGCCGCGCCAAGCCGCAGGCCGAGGACGATGACGAAGACAACACACTTTCGCTCGCTCAGATGGAAGAGACGCTGAAGCCCTCGGCGCTGGAGAAGTTCGCCGAGATCACGTCGATCTACAAGAAATTTTCGAAGATCCAGGGAAGCCGGATGGACGCGCTCCAGTCGGGTGAGGAATTCGCCGGCGGCGAGGAAAAGAAATACCAGAAGCTCCGCGAACAGCTTACCGCCGAGGTCGAGAGCGTTCAGTTCCACGGCTCCAAGATCGAATATCTGGTCGAGGCTCTCTACGCCTACAACAAGCGCCTGATGGGTCTTGGCGGGCAGATGCTCCGCCTTGCTGAGCGGCACCGCGTTCCGCGCAAGGCGTTCCTCGACGCCTACACCGGTCACGAGCTCGACGAGAGCTGGGTCGCCGACGTCGCCAAGCTCGACAAGAAATGGGCCGCGTTCGCCGCTGCGGAGGGTAACACCGTCGAGCGCATCCGCTTCGACATCGCCTCCATCGCCCAGTCGACCGGCTCCTCGCTCGGCGAATTCCGACGAATTGTCAACATGGTCCAGAAGGGCGAGCGCGAAGCTCGCATCGCCAAGAAGGAAATGGTCGAGGCGAACCTCCGCCTCGTCATCTCCATTGCCAAGAAATACACCAACCGCGGCCTGCAGTTCCTGGACCTCATCCAGGAAGGAAACATCGGCCTGATGAAGGCGGTCGACAAGTTCGAATACCGCCGCGGTTACAAATTCTCGACCTATGCGACATGGTGGATCCGACAGGCGATCACCCGCTCGATCGCTGACCAGGCACGCACCATCCGCATTCCGGTGCACATGATCGAGACAATCAACAAGCTGGTCCGCACCGGCCGCCAGTTTCTCCATGAGACCGGCCGCGAAGCGACCCCTGAGGAACTCGCCGAGCGCCTTTCGATGCCGCTCGAAAAAGTCCGCAAGGTTCTCAAAATCGCCAAGGAACCGATCAGCCTCGAGACCCCAATCGGCGACGAGGAAGATAGCCATCTCGGCGACTTCATCGAGGACAAGAACGCCGTGATCCCGGTCGACGCCGCAATCCAGTCCAACCTTAAGGAAACGGTCACACGCGTCCTCGCCTCGCTAACCCCGCGCGAAGAACGCGTTCTTCGAATGCGCTTCGGTATCGGAATGAACACCGATCACACGCTGGAAGAAGTCGGACAGCAATTTTCGGTGACCCGCGAACGCATCCGGCAGATCGAGGCGAAGGCGTTGAGGAAGCTGAAGCATCCGAGCCGGTCGCGAAAGATGCGTTCCTTCCTCGACCAGTAACGAACCAACCCGCCGACCTAGGTGATTGCCTTTTAGCATTGCTAGTGAGCCCTCCTCGCTAGCCTTCACCCATCAGATATTTGCGTTCGCCCCTCGCCCGAAAACCAACATCCGCTGATTTAAAGTTCGCTCGGCGGCGAGAACCTCGCCGCCGCTCCGATTCTGACCGGGACTGTGAGCGCATCGGCGCTCGAAAGCTGTAGCTAAGTTCGTCCGACCCTGGCGGATTGCGCCTCGATTGGCATCTGGCGCTTCTTGCCCCGGCGGCGGCAACTTTCAATTTGCCGCCAGAGGTTCAGGGTCTGGTCGTTCATATGGGTCGAAACGTCGGCTCACCGACAGAGGTTCCCTCGGCGCTGAGCAATGAAGTAGCAAACTGAATAGGCTCCCGCGCATTGCTTCGCCGGTCGTCGGCTGACAGTCTGAACCCATGCCTCGCATGCAATTCGTTCCAACCGCGTTCCTCTACACTTGTGCCTATGCGATGGCCGTGGTCGCGGACCACGCCTCGTCGCTCGCCGCGATGAAGGCCGGAGCGGTCGAGACGAACGTCTTGTTCCAGACTCCGGGCCACGCGCTCGCAGAGGGCCGCGCAGTCGTCGTGTTTCTCTTGCTTTGGCCGGTGATGTTGGGTCTGCTGTGGCTCGCCGACCGCCGCGCCCGCGGCCTCCTGTGGGAGCCGGGCTGGCTGGTGCGCCAGCTGATCGGCCACCGTCCGGAAACGACCGCACTGTTGCCCATAGTCGCCATCTTTGGAAAGTTGTTTGCTGCCGCCGGCAATATGGTGATCGCCATCTACGGCTTCTCCATCTACACGCCGATCCGTGGCCTGTTATCGTCCGCGAACGTCACCGACTGGAACGCCCAGTCGCTTCTTTGCGGCTTGGCCCTGCTCCTCCCTGCATTTCTGATCGGCTGGCTGGTCGCGCGTTGGTGGTATGGTCGCGGAAAAGTCGGACGGAGACCTGCGGCTAGCTCGTGAGGCCTGCTTCCGCTTTGCGTTGCGCTTCCGCTTCGCGCATCCGTTCACTGCGCTCCGCCTTATCGGCCAGCGCCTGCCATGCGGCCTCGGACCGGCGGCAACGCTCGCGCACATGCTCGAGCGTCGCCGCTTCCCCCTCGGCCCGTGCCTGCTCGGCCCGGGCGAGGAAGAAATTGAGATTCGAATTTCGAAGGATTGGCCCGGTCACCTACTCGACCTGGTCGGAGTCCTGGTCGGCCGCCGGCGCACCTTCAGCCTTGTCCTCGGCGGGTTTCAGGTTAACTGCCGCCATCTTGCCGCGGCGATCTTCCTGTAGCTCGTAGCTGACACGCTGGTTCTCGCGCAGCGTGCGCATTCCCGAATTCTCAACTGCGCTGATGTGGACGAAGGCGTCGTTTCCGCCGCCATCCGGCGCGATAAAGCCGTAGCCCTTGCCTTCGTTGAAGAATTTGACGGTGCCCGTCGTCATTGCAGATTTCCTTCTTTGGGCGGGACCGAGCGCCGGTCCGCTTCGTGCTAGGAGAGCTAAGAGAAGGAAAATGAACGCGTTAAGCGCCTCTAAACCGTCAATTTGCGACTGATAGCTGGAGCGTCATAGGCGCGACCGCGAAAGATTGTAAGATCGCCGGCCGTTCAGCGAAGCCCGTTTTCTCCCGGCTCTGCACGCGGGGTGATCCAAGTGATGAGGTCCCATTCGTTACGGATGGCGAGAAGAAGCCCGGCGGTGATGACGACCACGAGTTCGTCCCGGGCCCAACTCAAGTCTTGCGCGATAGCCAGCGCAACTCCCCCCAACGCCAAGTAAATCACGCAAGGGTAGACTCCATAAAACCAGACGTCGGTCCAGTGCACTTCCTTCAAGCGTCCGATGGCGACGGTCGACATCAGCGCTCGTATAAGGCCCCACAGGGCGATCACCGCCGTGATCGCTGCGAACGTGTAGGGTCCGATACCCGGCGTCAGCGCCGCCGCGCTCAGCGCCAATATGAAGCTGACGCCGAGCACGATCGGGCCCATGTACAGCTTCGACCCCGCAAGCACGGTCGAGCGCGGCCGGTCGCCCATCAAGCCGATGACGACGAAGATGAGGCCGATCAGAACCGCCGCGGCCCCGCCCGCCATCAGGAAGAAATTCTCCCAGCCTTCAAACATCAGTCGATCCTCCGAGTGAAGCGTAGCGCGTGGCGCGGCTCGAGCAAGCAACGGCGACAAGAAGTCAAAGGCGGCCACGCGCGGACGCCTCGCGCCTCACAAGGGGATCAAGCGTTCCAAAGCTTGCCTAGAAGAACTTCGAGACGGTGCCGAGAATGCCGCTCTGGTCCTGCTGCAATAATGAGGCGAAGCGCCCGAGAGCGCCCTCACCGCCAATATGGCCGATGATCTCCTGCAGTTTGTCCTTCGGAAGGCCCGTCTGCTCAGCCGCGGTTGTGAGCGTATCGCCATCGCTCGCATGCGCCTGACCAAGTGCGGCAACGGCTTGCTCCATCTGGTCGGGACTGAGGCCGACCTTCGCGGCAAGATTGTCGACGGTCGCATTCTCCGAAACCTCGCCGAGCATGCCGTTTAATAAGCTCATCGCGAATCTCCTCCGGGATCATAGGCGAAGGACGCGCCCTGACGTCGCTTTCCGCAATAACGAGCATCGACGAGGCGAAGCAAGCGGACCATTCGCTTCCACGTGGTTTCCGGCATTCTAATCGGCTAAGGGCGATTCAGCTCATCAAAGGGGACATGTTGAAATGGAGAAAAATCTCGGAGCGTCTGATCGCGTCGTTCGAATCCTCATCGGACTTGCGCTGGTCGCCGTCATCTATCTCCAGTTGCTCCCGCCCGGAGTGGCGAACATCATCGCCGGTATCATCGGCGCTTATTTGCTGATCACCGGGCTACTCGGCCGGTGCATTTTTTACAAAATGCTCGACGTCGACACCAGCATCCAGGAGCAGCCTTACTCGTCGACGGACGACCGCGCGGGTCTTTGACCGCCCGATCTTGCAAGGACGATGTTAACCACATCCGCTCACCGGTAGCTAACCAGGAGCGCGTAAACCCGGGAGAAGCGGCGCCCCAACAGCGGCCTCGGGCAGCGTCGCCGAGTGACGAAGCCCTGCCTGGGGCGTTTCCCCTTCGTCCCCGCAGGGCTTCGCGTTCGCGCGCTTAGCCTAGATTAATTTGGTTTCGTCTGCGCAATGTCATAGTCGACGTTGCGTGGGGTGGCGCGAATGCCAGAATATCGGCTGTATTGTTTGAACGACACCGGCAGAATTACGAAGTCGCACGAGATCACCGCCTCGAGCGACCGTGAAGCAGTTGCCAAGGCCGAAGCGATGAAGCTCCCCCACAATTGCGAGTTGTGGGATCATGGCCGAATCGTCGCCAAGCTCAACGCTAACGGCCAATCGACTGAATAGGCTCGCTTTCATTCGCGGTTCAAGTTAGCCGCCTAAAGTCACGCTACACGCGACGCACTTTCCGAAAAGCCCATCGATTTGTCCGTCTATCGGCCCACCCGCCCTTACGAGCGTTCGCCGCTCCAACGCCGCGCTTCCGGCCTCGCGCTTGCGATCGGCGTCAACCTTGCGCTGATCCTGATGCTGTTGACGCTCGGCCGCTTTGCTTCTGAGACGAGGAAGGTGGGCAACGCGCTGGTGGTCGACCTTTTGCCTGAGTCACACAGCGCCGGAACGCCCGAAAAGAAAGAGACTGCCCCGAAGGAGGCGGTGCAACCGGAGCCGCCGCAAAGCTCGAGGCCCAAGCCTCCGATCGTAATCCCGTCCAAACCCACCATCACCGTTCCGCCGCCCTCACCGGAGCCAGCGCCAAGCCATAACTGGCCGCTGATCGAGATGAGCAAGGATCAGATGGCCGCAGCAGACGTGCGCAACCTCCCCAAGTCCGATCAGGGCAGCGCGGGCGACAGTGAAATTGTCGGCGAGGGCCCCCATGGTGAGGTGCTCTACGCCGCCGAATGGGCTCGGCATCCCACCAATGCAGAGCTTGGCGGATACCTGTCGAAGAATGCACCTGATGGGTTTGGGCTCATCGCCTGCAAAACGATACCCGGCGACCGCGTCGAAGATTGCGTTGAGCTCGACCAGACCCCCGGATCCCACCTCGCGAGCGCGGTTCGTCAGGCGGCATGGCAATTTCGGGTGCGCCCGCCGCGAAAGAACGGGACTTTGCTCGTTGGCTCGTGGGTGTCGATCCGAATCGACTATGAAACCATGGGCGGCGACAGGCTCTGAGCCGCTCTGTTAACCAGATCGAACAACCGCTCACTAACAATCCTGGGCCTAACGCACGGATCGGCAGCGTCGCTGAACTTGTAGCGAGCTCCGGCGGCGCTGCTACCGCTTTGTGCGCTCGTTGCGTGTAGCGTCTGCGACCTGATCATCGATGCCGCTCTTGGAGCTGAAGAATGCCGCGGCGAAAAGTCCGCAGCCGAGCAAGACCGAGAAGAACACGCCGAGCGTGGTCGCGATCACCATGTTCGCGTCGAGATCGCCGGTGATATGCAGGTAGAGAAGCGCGCCGGCTACCGTCACAAGGGCCACCGCCACGATCCATTTCATGATCCGCCGGAACTCGGCGATCGCCTTCTGGCGTTCGGAAACCATCGCTCCCTCCAGACACGCGGGCGCCAGAGGATTCAACCCCTTTCGATTCAGCCGGCGTTCCGGAGCATGAAGCCTTTGCCGTTGGTGGCCTTGCGGCTCTTCAGCCTGGCCTCATAATCTTCGGCCAGCTGCTCCAGCGCCTGGCGCATTTCCCGATCCGTGAGGAAATTCGCCAGGCGCCGGCAGCGCTCGATTTGTTCGACAAGATCCGTGTTTTCTCGTTCCATGGGGCACTGTGCTCGCGGTTGCACGCGATTGCTCCCACGCTCGCCCAACTAACGTCGTTGCTCGGTAGCGAGTTCCCAGAGGTTCGCAGCCGCAACGATCGCGAGCCGAGCACTACTGAGCGGCGCGCCGCTCGGCCTGTACGAGGATCCGCTTCACGTCGTTGCTAGGGATCGCGAAGCCGATTCCGACATTACCGGCGGCAGCCTCGCTCTGGCTTGGGCTGAACAGGGCCGAGTTGATGCCGACGACCGCGCCGTCGAGATCGATCAAAGGTCCTCCCGAATTTCCTGGGTTGATCGGCGCATCGGTTTGAAGAAAGCGGCGCGAATCGCCGCGGCCAAGCGGCCGGTCGGTCGCGCTGATGATCCCGTTGGTCACGGTCTGGCCGAGATTGAAGGGATTACCGATGGCGACGACATAATCCCCAACCTCGAGCTTACCGCTATCACCCAGCTTCAGGCTCGGCAGGTTCTTCGCGTCAATTTTCAAGACTGCGATATCAAGCTCGGGAGCGAGCACGACCGGGTCGGCAGGAAGCTTGCGCCCGTCCTTCAATCCGACCTCAACTTCCTGCGCGTTTTGGACAACGTGAAAATTGGTGATGACAAGCCCTCGAGCGCCGTCGACAATGACTCCTGAGCCGGCCGCCATCGCAGGCTGAAGCGCGGCGTCAGGAATTCCGAAGTAACGGCGGAAAAAGGGATCCTGAAGCAGCGGGTTCTGCTGGGCGGGAGCCTGTTGCAGAGTGGCGATATTCACGACCGCCGGAGCGGTCTTCTTGACCAGCGGCGCGAGGCTCTCTTCGGCCGGCACTCCAAGCGTGCGCGGCGCGGTCGTCTCGCTCAAACCCAATGGAAGCATGCGCGCGACAACACCGCCGATTAACGCAGCGACGAGGAGGAAGAGGAAGATCGGAGGTCGTGGGCTCGTGCCGCGCGGTTCTGTCATATTTGTCTTTTTATCCTTCGACCGTTTCACCTTCGGGCGCGCCCCTGCCGAGCTTGTCAGGCAGGCGTTGTCCCGAAGGTGTGAACGCGAGGCTGACCGAATTGATGCAAAAGCGCTGGCCCGCTGGCGGCGGTCCGTCCTCGAAGACATGGCCCTGATGGGCACCGCAGCGCGCGCAGACGATCTCGGTCCGGACCATGCCGTAACTGGTGTCGCGAACATATTTGAGATTGGCTTCGGCAAACGGCTGGGTGAAGCTTGGCCATCCAGTGCCACTTTCGAACTTCGTACCGCCGTGGAAGAGCGGAAGGCCGCAAAGGCGGCAGGTAAAGACGCCGGGGCGCTTTTCCTGAAGGAAGATGCCGCAGAACGGCGCTTCGGTGCCATGCTCGAGCAGGACATGGCGCTCCTCGCTGCTGAGTTCCGCGACCAGCATATCGAATTGCTTTTCCGTGGGCGGTTCGAGGTCGAAGCTCGATGCAGCTTGGTCCACCATGCAAGATCTCCTTCAGTTGCCATTTAACATGGGGATGGGATGAACATCTGTCATGCGATGGATTCTTGCTCCGCTGTTGCTCGCCTTCGCTTCGGTCGCGACTGCCCAAGTCGTTGAAACGCGCGACCAGGCGCTGGCCGAGGATTCGCTTCAATATGCCGCGCAATTCCGAGTAACGCCCGGCGAGGCGCTTCGTAGGCTGAAGGCGCAGCAGGATAGCGTCACCGTAACTGATTCGATCACGCGCGAGTTCGCCAACCGCCTTGCGGGCCTTTCGATCGAGAATTCGCCGGAGCAAAGGATCGTCGTGCTTCTAACCGGGCCCGATCCGGTCAGCGACCGGACCGCAGCTGGTATCCCCGTCATCTTCCGGACCGGCGCGAAAGCGACCCGAGCCGAAGCTGTAGCGGCCATGCGGAGGCACCTTATAGATTTCAGGTCCGAGCTGCCAGGCGCTAGCGGAGCGGGCTACGACCAGCGGACCGGCGAAGTCGTTCTCCTGGTTAGTCCCGCCGATGCCAATCGAATCGGCGTCGACACAATTCGCGCGCGTGCCGAGCAGATCGGAGAGGTTCCGGTTCGGGTCGTGATGAACGAGCTTCGCGAGACCGACATGAGCGTTGATGGCGGCGGCGTCGTCGAAGGGCTAAATCTCCTCACGAACCGGCGCAGCCGCTGCACCAGCGGATTCGTGGTCACCAACGGCGAAGTGAATGCAATCACTACAGCCGCCCACTGCCCCGACCAGCTTACCTACACCGACCTCGACGGCAGCAGCAGCCAAACTCTGCCGATGATCGGTTCCTGGGGTGCGGCCTATCGAGACGTGCAGATCAACGGCAGCCCCGATTCTCCCGACCCACTTTTCTATGCCAATCGCGGCGCCGGTTCCCTGCGACAGGTCCAGACCTGGCGCAACGTCGGCAGCACCCGTGCCGGCGACTTCGTCTGCCACTCCGGCGAAAGTTCGGGCTATAGCTGCGCCACGGTCGAGCTCACCGATTATGCACCGCCGGGCGAGCTGTGCGGCGGGCCGTGTTCGCCAACCTGGGTCACGGTTAAAGGGCCATCCTGTATCCCGGGAGACAGTGGCGGCCCGGTGTTCAGCGGCGACGTAGCATTCGGGATCGCGAAGGGCATCAACCGCGACGAAGCGGGCCGTTGCCTGTTCTATTATTACATGTCGACCGATTATCTGCCGCCTCCGTGGCGGCTGTTGACGGTCGGGGGCCTCAGTCCACCGCGACCAGGTCGCCCCTGATTTGGTCTGACCCGGGCACCGGCTCGGCAGGATCGTTGCCAAGCTTCACGATACGGTTCTTGTCGTTGACGTGGACGATCCTGGGCTCCAGATCGCGCGCTTCGGCATCGGTCACCAGAGCGTAACTCATAATGATCACGAGATCGCCTGGGTGGACGAGATGTGCTGCGGCTCCATTGATTCCGATGACCCCGCTCCCGCGCTCGCCCGGGATCACGTAGGTTTCGATCCTCGCACCGTTGGTGATGTCGACGATCGCGACCTGCTCGCCTTCGAGCAGGTCCGCCGCTTCCATCAAGGCTGCGTCGAGAGTTACCGAGCCGACATAATCGAGGTCGGCCTGGGTCACCCTCGCGCGGTGGATTTTCGATTTCATCATGATCCGCATCATTGGATCGGCAGCTCCGTAAGGACACGCTTTCGGGGGCGTTCCTACTAAATCTGTATCCATTCGTCGATTATCAATGCTGCGCTGCGATATCGCGCTTGCAGCAAAAGGTGGGAATTCCCAACTTTACCGGGCCGGACATGGTGGATTTTGCGAACCGCGAGGGCGTTGCTTAAACTACGTCATTGATATTCCATCATTTTTTAGATTGGCACGGCTCTTGCTCAGTTAAGAGCACGAAATATACGAATTGGAGTGAATGATGGACGCGCAAGACAATCAGGTGGCACTTCCGCTAAGGTCCCATACGATTTTGGGCGTTTGCGAAGCGCTGGGCGAGGATTTCCGGTTCAATCCGCTGCTCGTTCGCTTGCCTCTTGCCGCTAGCGTCCTCTACAGCCCGCTCTTGGCAGCGGGGATCTATCTCGCGCTGGGCGCGGTTGTTCTCGCTTCTCGCCTTTTGTTCCCAGCACCAAAGAGCCACAAACTCCAGGCCCTGGTCGATGCTCCAGTTGCGAAGGAACAGCACGAGTACGCAAAGGCTGCGTAAATGTCTTCGGCCGGCCGCGAATGAGCGGCCGGTTATTCCTAGAATTCGCCGCGGGCCTCTGCGCGCGCCTCGAGGAGATCGAACAAAGCGCGGTGCTGGAGCAGCAATTGCTCGCCGCCGAACGCCAATGCGCGTGCTGCTGCCGGGTTAGCAGAGGCTTGGTCGATAATCGCGACGACCGACGCTTCGTCGGGAAGCGATGGCGCAGGCGTTTCGGTTCCGACGCGCGCAGCCGCACGGTCAAGAAAGCGCCGAACAGGCCACCAGTCGCCAATCAACGCGGTCGCCGCGCCAAGTGCACAACCTTCACGTTCCGACATTCCAAGGGTTTCCAGGGCATGCCGGGCGGCGACGAGACCGGCCTCGGTCTCTGCTGCGCCCGGGGTGCTCGGCAGTGGACCAACGGAGGCTGTCAACCTGACGAGGTACAGGCGCTCGCGCTCAAACGAGTTCTGACGCATGGGCAAGCCAGTTTCGAACTGGTCCCTTGGGACAGCGTTGAAGTGCAATCTCGACGAGCCCGGGAAAATGGCCGTGCAGGCTGCACAAGAGATGGACCGCGTCGGACATGTCACGGCCGGAATTCCGGTTGCTGCCGTCAAGCAGCGCGGCAAGATGAGAATGGCGTGCAGAACCCGCGCCGGCGATGCGCGCAAGCTGGGCCGTGGCAACGCTGACCGGTGATTGTTGGACTAACCGATTCGTCGGCATTCTCTACCCCTTGTTCGCTCTCCGGAGCGAAGCCTTACGGACCGGTCTTAACCCAAGGGCGTAAAGACGAGGTTTATGCGCAGGTAAGCTTTCGTAAGCTTCGTTTGTTGCTCTGCGGACCCATCAATCGTCGCGGTAAGCGAGCTCGTAATTTCCCCAGCGGCGGCCCTTGATAAACAAGGGCACGAAGACGTTTTTCACCGGGATGAACTTGTCGCCGAGCTCCATTCGATACGTCGCAAGAGTGGCCGGCCTGTCGCTCGCGAGCGCCATTCGGGTGGTGTCATCAATCAAGATCCGCTTGTTTCGGCAATGCTCGTCATTCCACACCGGATCGGGTCCCTGAGGATGGCTGCGCTCGGAAAGGTGGGTGGGCAAATAGCCATTCACGTCGCCAATCGCCGACCCGATGATTCGGCCGTCGCTGCCCTTCACTCGATCGAGGATCGGGCGGACGAGCTTGTCCGCCGCAGCGTTGAAGGAAACGTCGTACTGGACCGGGTTCGACCCCTCGACGATCTGGTAATCGCGGTCGAAGACGTCATCGATGCTGAGCTCGCCTTGATCGATTGCATGTTCGATTGCGACCTTGATCTGGCGGCACGCGTCCTGAGCGGTCAGGATGAAGGGCGTATCGTCGATCTCCGCCCCGGAATTGGCGAGCGTGTCCAACATCGTGTTCGAGAGCAACTCCAGGTGGGCAAGCCGCTTTTCCGCGGTCTTCAGCTCCTGGCCGTTGTCGCGCGCGTCGGCGGCAAAGTCGGTCAGACCCGCTTTCACGCGATCGACACTGGTCTGGATCATGCTGGTCGAATGGGCGATGCCCTCGGTCTGGCGGTCGACCATGCCGACGATCTCGCTGACCTCACGAACCGTATCGCTAATAGCTCCAAAGCCCGACTGGGCAGCGCGACTGCGATCAACCCCAGTTTTGATCTCGTTGGTGACGGCGCTCGCCTCGCGGGTGAGCTCGCCGATCGTGGAGGCGATCTGGCTGGTCGCGGCGCGGGTGTCGTGCGCCAGCTTTTTCACTTCGGCGGCGACAACCGCAAAGCTTCGTCCGGCGTCCCCGGCGCGGGCAGCTTCGATCGTCGCGTTGAGCGCCAGCATGTTGGTCTTGCGAGCGATCGTCTCGATCGTCGAGGAGACCGTCTGCACCTGATTCATCGCTGAAGCGAAGCCCGCCATCCGCTCGCCGAGCTGGACGACCAGCTCAGTCAGGCCCTTGAAGCCGTCGATCGTCTTTTCGATGGCTTCGCGCCCGGCCTCGAGCTTGCCCTTGGCCTGTTCCGAAAGAAGCCGCGCCTCGTCGGTCGAATTGGATACGCGCGCCTGGTCGCTCATCAAGCGATTGGTCACTTCCTCGAGCTGGTCGAGCATCTTGAGATGCTCGCTGATGCGCGTAGCGACCCCCTGCACATAACCGGCGACGTCGCTGCACTCCATCGACAGCGAACCGCAATCGCGCGCGACGGCACGAATTGCATTTTCAGTGACTTCCTCGATCCCCGCGGTGGCCATTTGAAGCCATACTCCCCGAACAACTCTCCAGCCGGGATACGTGCAACCTCCTACTTCTTCGTTAACCAAGCCCGGCCCCCGACATCGAGAGCTCCTCCAGATGAACCCTCGGACAAGCCAACAGGGATGCCCAACCAAGAGAAACAGCCGGCGGCTTCTCTCCTGAATTGTCAATATGCGCCGCTGGCTATTCCCGTCCGCTGCTCAGTAAATCAGGTAAGGCTTGCGGTCTCTTTCCCAGGCGCGCTCATCGGGAATCGTGATGGCATCGAGATCGCCGGGCGCCGATTGCGGATCGTCGACCCATTGGCGCAGCAGCTCCGAGCCGTTGATAACGTCGATCGCGAGCCGGTCGAAAACATATTCGTAGGGGAAGTCGCGCCACAGCATATATTCGGGATAGAGTTGGCGGATCGCCTTGAACGCGAGCGATTGGAGGCGCCACGGCTTGAATGCTTCATAGCCGTAGAACGTCCCCTCCGCGTGGATGAACAGGCCGCGGCACATTTCACCGACGTGTTTGTGAAACGTCGGTTGGAAAGTGACGTCGCGAAGCTTGCAGCCGGCGAGCCACTCGGGAGCGAGCCGTTCCATCTCCGCCATGATCTTCAGTGGCTCAAGGTCGGGAGCGCCAAAAAGCTCGAGCGGACGGGTCGTGCCCCTGCCCTCGCTCAGCGTGGTTCCTTCGAGCATCACTGTGCCGGCATAGGCGCGGGCCATGTTGAGATTTGCGGCATTTGGGCTCGCGTTGATCCACACCCGCTCGGGCGGCCAGCCGTAGCCCGGTCTCTCGTCGGGCTTCCACCCTTCCATCTCGATCACGCGATAATCGACGTCGAGGCCGTGATGATCGACGAACCATTTGCCGAGCTCGCCGAGCGTGAGCCCATGGCGCATCGGGATCGGTCCGGCGCCCACGAAACTTTCCCAGCCGGGCCGCAGCGTCATTCCCTCGACTGGACGTCCCGCCGGATTTGGCCGGTCTAAAACCCACACACTCTTGCCGTGCTCAGCAGCGGCCTCGAGCACGTAGAGAAGCGTCGTGACATAAGTATAGATGCGGCATCCGAGATCCTGCAGATCGATAAGAATGGTGTCGAACGTAGCCCATCGACTGGCCACTCGGACGCCGAAGCTCGCCGTAGAGGCTGAACACGGGGATGCCATAGGTCGGATCGGTGAAGTCCGGTGACTCCATCATATTGTCCTGGAGGTCGCCACGGACTCCATGCTGGGGTCCGAAGACCGCCGACACCTTCAATCCCGAAGCAGCCACGGCGTCGAGACTGTGCGCGAGATCTTTCGTAACTGACGCCGGGTGAGCGAGAAGTGCAACGCGCTTGCCCTCGAGCGAGCGACGCAGCTCCGGGTCGGCGAGAAGGCGATCGATACCGAAAAGGGTCATTGGCGTTGCTTAAGGCAGGTGCGCGATGAAGCAACCGGGGTCGTGGAAATCGGGCTTTTCGGGATCGGGATGGGCGAGTGCCCAATAGGATTTGGTCCCGTCCTTCTCTTCGAGGACCACCGACAGTCCCAGCTCCCATTTCGTATCGGCGGTCACCGCAATCGATGCCCCCAGCCCCCACCAGGTGAAATTGTCCTCCATTCGGATATACGGGATCAGCGACTTCGGCGTTGGTCATACCGGAGCGCGTCGAGGTGAAATCATACGCCGCCCATGCTCCCGATGGTGCGAAGTTCCACTCGCGATAGGACCGTTCCCCAAGGGGCCGGAGAAAAGCTTCAAAGCAGGTGGTTTTCCAAAGCTCGTCGGCTCGGCTCGGTCCGGCCTCCGGTAGTTCAAAGCGTTCGGCCGGCGCGCCCACCCCATACCAGATGTTCGTGGTCGCGATCGCTGCCAGAGCGGCAGCGTGCTCGACCGTTGCCCATAACTTCAAGTCTTGAATGTGCCGCGGGCTCGAAGGATGCGGCACCAGAATATATTGCATGAGGCTCTAGTAGCAGCGCGCGGAGCATGACGCTAAGCGGCTTCACATGACGGTGTTCTGCTCCTTGCTGATGCGCCTCCTCGACGAGCGCGGCTACATCCACCAATTGACCGATCCGGTGGCATTCGATGCGCTCGCGGACCGGGAGGTGATCAGCGCTTACATCGGCTTCGACGCGACGGCGCCGAGCCTCCACGTTGGAAGCCTCGTCCAGATCATGATGCTTCGGCGGCTTCAGCAGGCCGGTCACCGGCCGGTCGTCCTGATGGGCGGAGGGACGACCAAGGTTGGCGACCCATCGGGGAAGGACGAAAGCCGTCAGCTCCTTTCCGACGAACAGATCGAGGCGAATATCGCAGGAATCCGCCGGGTGTTCGAGCAATTCCTGACCTTCGGTGACGGACCCACTGACGCCGTCATGGTGAACAATGCCGAGTGGCTCGACACGCTTGCCTACATCCCGTTCCTGCGCGAAGTTGGGCGGCACTTCACCATCAATCGCATGCTCACCTTCGACAGCGTGCGATTGCGGCTCGACCGTGAGCAGCCACTGACCTTCCTCGAATTCAACTACATGATCCTCCAGGCCTATGATTTCCTGGAGCTATCGCGCCGCGCGGGTTGCCGCGCCCAGTTCGGCGGCTCCGACCAGTGGGGCAATATCGTCAACGGGATCGAGCTAGCTCGCCGCATCGATGGCGCCGAGCTCTATGGCGTCACGACGCCGCTCATCACGACTTCCGACGGGGCCAAGATGGGCAAGACCGCGCAAGGCGCGGTCTGGCTCGATCATACGCTCCTCAGCGCCTACGATTATTGGCAGTTCTGGAGGAACACCCAGGATTTGGATGTCGGCCGGTTCCTAAAGCTCTTCACCGACTTACCACTCAATGAAATCGCCCGGCTCGAGGGGCTGCCCGGCGCCGAGATCAACGAAGCCAAGATCATGCTCGCGACAGAAGCCACGGCGATGCTCCATGGCCGCGCAACGGCGCAAGCTGCCGCTCGGACTGCTGCGGAGACATTCAGCGAAGGCGGTATCGGCGAGGACCTGCCAACGTTATCGCTCGGCGACGGGATGAATATCGCCCACGCGTTGACAGCGCTCGGTTTCACGCCGTCGAACAAGGAAGCGAAGCGGAAGATCGCCGAGGGCGCGGTGCGGCTCGACGACGTCACAGTGAACGACCCCGCGCTGCTCCTGAGTGCCAGCGCCGAACCAATAAAGCTCAGCCTTGGAAAGAAGCGACACGCGCTGCTTGTGCGCTAGCTCGCGACGAGCTTCGAGAGGCGCACGACCCGAACGATCATCCGCTTCGGATCAGACTCACCGCCTGGTCGCGTTCGAACAAATAGAGGCAAATCCTCGCCGCGATCCCGCGGTCCCTTTTGAGACCGCCGTCGCGGTCAAGAAGGAGGACGGCATCGCTTTGCGCGAGCGGAGCGAGCATTTCTACATCCTCCGGTGTCGCGACCCGAAACGCTTCCTCGCCCGATTGGCGAGTACCGAGGATTTCGCCCGGCCCGCGCAGACGCAGGTCTTCCTCAGCAATTCGAAATCCGTCATTCGTCTCGCGCATCAATGAAAGTCGCGCGCGCCCAACATTGGTGAGATTTCGTCCCCGGATGAGAAGGCAGGTGCTCTTACCCGAGCCTCGACCGACGCGCCCACGGAGCTGGTGGAGCTGAGCAAGCCCGAAGCGCTCCGCCCCCTCCACGATCATCAAGGTTGCGTTGGGGACGTCGACGCCGACCTCGATCACTGTCGTAGCGACCAGGACTGCGAGCTCACCCGAGGCAAAGCGGGTCATGACAAAGTTCTTTTCCGGCCCTTTCATCCGACCGTGGACCAGCCCAATCCTGTCCTCGTCGAAGCGCAATTTGAGAGTTCGCGCGCGTTCTTCGGCGGCCGCGGCGTCCGACTTCTCGCTCTCCTCGACTAAGGGACAAACCCAATAGGCCTGGCCCCCGCCGGCGATATGGCGCCCAAGTCCGTCGACCACATCGGCAAGCTTTTCCTCGCTGACGACTCGTGTTTCGACGGGCGTCCGACCGGGTGGCATCTCGTCGATCCGGCTGACGTCCATCTCGCCGTATTGAGTAAGCGTCAGAGTCCGGGGAATCGGAGTTGCCGTCATGACCAGCAAATGCGGCGGGTGCTCCGCCTTTGACGCGAGCAGGAGGCGCTGTGAAACCCCGAAGCGGTGCTGCTCATCGATCACAGCGAGCCCGAGGTTCTTGTACGCGACCTTCTCCTGGAAGATTGCATGGGTTCCAACGAGGATATCGATCGTGCCGTCGGCGAGTCCCATCAGCACGCTCTCTCTCGCCCTGCCCTTCTCTCGGCCGGTCAGAATTGCGACCCGGACGCCGAGCTTGTCGAGCTGGCCGAGCAGCGTCGCATGATGCTGACGGGCGAGAATCTCAGTCGGCGCCAGAAGCGCCGCCTGAGCGCAGCTTTCGACCGCGGTCAGCATCGCTGCGAGCGCGACCAGAGTCTTTCCCGAACCGACGTCGCCCTGAAGCAGCCTCAGCATCGGAACCATCTGGGCCATGTCGCCGCGGATCTCGCGGATGACCCGGCGCTGAGCGTTGGTCATCGCGTAGGGCAGCTCGAGCTTGCGGATCAGACCGCCGGTGCCGGGAAGCGCGGTCGTGCGGTGTCGCCGCTGAGACTGCCGAAGAAGCATGAGCGCAAGCTGGTTCGCGAAGATCTCGTCATAAGCGAGGCGCCGGCGCGCCGATTCTGTATGAGGATCGCGGTGCGCAGCCGCGAGCGACGCGCGCCAACCGGCCCACATTTCGCGTGCCAGCAGGCTCGGCTCAATCCATTCGGGAAGCTCTGGCGCCGGTTCCAGAGCCTCGCGCACGAGCTCGCCCATGCGACGGTTCGTCAGCCCCTCCGTCAGCGGATAAATAGGCTCGCGGAGTTGAACCGATGGCTCTTTCCCCGGCGGCGTCACTTCGGGATGAATGATCTGCCATTCGTCGCCATATTGCTCGAGCTTTCCCGAGACGATCCGCGTCTCACCCTTGGGAAGCGAGCGCTTCGCCCAGCCGGGATTGTTGAAATAGACGAGGCTGATCGTGTTGCCCTCGGAATCCCTTGTGAAAATGCGCGTCGGTCCGCGCCCGGACCTTGGTTCGCGGTTGTCGAACGGGGTCAGCTCAAGGATGACGTTGCGGCCGAGCAATGACCCGCTCGCGCCTGACGCCTGGATCCGCTCAATCGCGCCCGTCGGCAGATGATATAGAAGGTCGACAGCCCGTTCGATATCGAGCTTTTCGAGCAACCTCGCGATCTGCGGCCCCACGCCCTTGAGCGCCTTCACCTCGGTGAACAGCGGGTTGAGGATGTCGGGACGCATGAATGGTTGTTAGCGCAAGTCTCGCCGCTCGCAATGAAAGACCATTCTCACTACATGCGAACCATGCTTTTGGATCCGGACCTTAAGCGCCTGGCCTGGCGCTCGCATCATCGTGGGACGAAAGAAGCCGACTTGTTGATTGGCGGCTTCTTCGACGCGCGCCATGGCGAATGGGACTGCGGCGAGCGAGCATTGTTCGAAGCCTTGCTGGAGGAACAGGACGTCGACATCATGAGCTGGGCGCACGGAACTGCGGAGCCGCCGGAGCGGTTCGCAGGCCCCATGATCGCGGCTCTGAAGAAACTCGACTATATCCGGATCGCGCGATGAGCGAACCTCTCCAGCGCGTATTCCGCGCGAAGCAGCCGCTCACTCTTGCTGGCGTTCCGACCGGCTTTCTGCCGTGGCTCGCAGCCGATCTTGCTCGCGCGGCGCACGGGACCGGAGCTGGCGGACGTGCCGTCGTGGTTGTCGCGGACGAAGCGGCAATGCGAGCGCTTGCGGAGACCGTCCCGCTGTTCGCCCCCGAAGTCGAGGTGCTGACTTTACCGGGCTGGGATTGTCTTCCCTACGACCGTGCCTCCCCTGCTCTTCGGGTCATGGCCGAGCGACTGGCGACGCTTAGCGCGCTTCAGGCCAAGCACGAAACGTCGCAGCTGCTGGTCGCTACCGCAAGCGCAGCTACACAGCGGTTGCTGACGCCCTTTCGGATCCGCCAGCTCACGCGCCAAATCGCCGAAGGTGAGCGGATCGAGCGCGAGCGGCTCGTCGAGCAGCTGAACTCCCTTGGATATCAGCGCGTCGATACCGTCGCCGAACACGGAGAATATTCCGTGCGCGGGTCGCTGATCGATCTCTTTCCCGCCGGCGAGCATCTGGCGCTTCGGCTCGACTTCTTCGGCGACGAGATCGAGAGCCTTCGCCGTTTTGATCCTGCCGATCAGCGCTCGACCGACAAGTCCAAAGCGTTCACGCTAATGCCCGCGTCGGAAGCTTTGCTTGACGCCGACAGCATCAAACGATTCCGCTCGCGCTACCGGGAGAAGTTTGGCGCTACCGCGACCCAGGACCCACTCTACCAGGCACTTTCCGAGGGACGCCGCATGTCGGGCATGGAGCATTGGCTCCCGCTGCTCGAGGAGCGTCTCGAGACCCTGTTCGACCATCTCGGGGAGAACGACCTTGTTATCCGCGACGCCGCAGCCGACCAGGCGGTCGGCGGCCGTCGCGAGGCGATCGAGGATTATTACCAGAATCGCGTGCGCGCGATGGAGGGCGAGCCGGGAAGCTACCGGCCGCTCGAGCCGCACGCGCTCTATCTCTCTGAGACGGAGTGGGAAGCGGGAGAAGCCAACCGGCCAATTCATCTCGCTTCGCCGTTCCACGAGCCCGCTTCCGAGCGAGTCATCGAGTTCGGCGTGGAACCGGCGCGCGACTTCGCGCCCGAGCGGGCGCAGCAGGCGAACGTCTACGAAGCAGTTGCGAAGCATATCGGCGAACTTAGCCGGAGCGGTCACAAGGTCGTGCTCGCAAGCTACACGCGCGGCGCTCGCGAGCGCCTGAGCGGCTTGCTCGAAGATCACGGATTGAGTGCCCGGAAACTCACCGAGACCTGGCAGGAAGCCCTCGGCTCGAAGACTCGGGCCGCTTTGCTCGTGCTCCCACTCGACCACGGCTTCACGACTCCCGAGGTTGCTGTTCTCACCGAGCAGGACATGCTCGGCGACCGCCTCGTGCGTCGCCGCAAGCAGAAAGCTGCAGCGGCGTTCCTCCAGGAGCTCGCGACGCTCTCGCCCGGCGACCTCGTCGTTCACGCCGACCATGGGATCGGCCGCTACGAAGGCCTGACCCAGATCCCGGTTAGCAGGGTTCCACACGATTGCGTTGCGCTCGAATATGCGCGTGGCGACAAGCTTTACGTTCCGGTTGAGAATATCGAACTGCTCTCGCGCTATGGAAGCGACAACGAAGGCGTTTCGCTAGACAGCCTCGGCGGCGAAGCGTGGCAGCGTCGAAAGTCACGGATGAAGGAGCGGATCCGCGAGATCGCGGGCGAGCTCATCAAGGTCGCTGCAATGCGCGCAACTCGCGCTGGCGTCGTTGCCGAGGCGGACTCGAGCTATCTCGAATTCGTCAATCGCTTCCCTTACGAAGAGACCGACGATCAGGACCGTGCGATCGCGGACGTTCTCCAGGACCTCGAAGCCGGCAAGCCGATGGACCGGCTGGTGTGCGGTGACGTCGGCTTCGGCAAGACCGAGGTGGCGCTCCGCGCAGCCTTCGTCATGGCGATGTCGGGCAAGCAGGTTGCGCTGATTTGTCCGACGACACTTCTTGCTCGCCAGCACTATGCGAATTTCGTCGAGCGCTTCCACGGATTCCCAATCAATATCGGCCGGTTGTCACGGCTGGTGCCCACGGCAGAGGCGAAGCGGACCAAGCAAGGGCTCACTGAAGGCAAGATCGATATCGTTATCGGCACGCACGCAATCCTCGCGAAAAGCATCGAGTTCAAGCGTCTTGGCCTGGTGATTGTCGACGAGGAGCAGCACTTCGGGGTCGCTCACAAGGAGCGGCTGAAGGCGCTGAAGGCCGATGTCCACGTGCTGACCCTCACTGCGACGCCAATCCCGCGCACGCTTCAGATGGCGATGAGCGGCCTTCGCGAACTATCGGTAATCCAGACGCCGCCGGTCGACCGCCTCGCAGTGCGTACCTACGTGACTCCTTTCGACGGCGTCGTGCTCCGCGAAGCGCTTCTTCGCGAGCATTTTCGAGGCGGTCAGAGCTTCTTCGTCGTGCCCCGCGTCGCCGATGTGCCCGACATCGAGGAATGGTTGCGCAGCCAGGTGCCCGAGGTGAAGTTCATCGCGGCACACGGGCAGATGAGCCCGACCGAGGTCGAAGAGCGCATGAGCGCATTCTACGACCGCAAATACGATCTCCTTCTGTCGACGACGATCGTCGAAAGCGGTCTCGATATCCCGAGCGCCAACACGCTCATCGTCTATCGCTCGGATCGCTTTGGCCTCGCCCAGCTCTACCAGTTGCGCGGCCGCGTCGGCCGCTCCAAGTCTCGCGCTTACGCTTATCTCACAATGCCATCGAACCGGATCATCACCGAAGCGGCGCAAAAGCGGCTGCAGGTGCTGAGCGAGCTCGATAATCTGGGAGCGGGCTTCCAGCTCGCCAGTCACGACCTCGACGCCCGCGGCGCCGGCAACCTGCTGGGCGACGAGCAGTCCGGCCACATCAAGGAAGTCGGGTTCGAGCTTTACCAGTCGATGCTCGAGGACGCGATCGTCGAGTTGAAAGCGGGCGGCGTCGCTTCGAAAGAAGAATTTTCGCCGCAGATCAGCGTGGATGCGCCGATCATGATCCCCGAGAATTATGTTCCCGACCTCGATTTGCGGATGGGCCTGTACCGCCGACTCGGCGAGCTTGAAGACCGGCAGGCGATTGACGCGTTCGCGGCCGAGCTGATCGACCGCTTCGGCACGCTCCCAGAGGAAACCGCGAACTTGATGAAGATCGTCGAGGTAAAGCTCAATTGCCGAGACGCGATGGTCGCCAAGCTCGACATCGGGCCGAAAGGTGCGGTGGTCACCTTCGCAAAGACTGGATTTCCCGATCTTCGCGGGCTTCTCGACTATATCGATCGCTTGAAGGGCGCAGCGAAGCTGAGGCCCGATAGCAAGATGGCAGTCTCGCGCGACTGGCTGACGGCCGATGCGCGCCTCAACGGCGCCGTGCAGTTGTCCCGGGGCCTAGCTCGGGTCGCTGCCGCCGGAGCCAAAAGAGAGCTGGTTGCGGCTTAGCCTAAGCGGCCGTTGCGAACCGCATCAGTTCGGCTTGGGTCAATGCCGCCGAGGCCAGGAATCCCTGATAGACGTCGCAGCCCCAATCTTTGAGAAGCGCGAGTTGGTCGGCCGTTTCGACCCCTTCGGCCACCACCTTCAGATTGAGATCGCGGGCGAGGCGGATCAGAGCCTTGACCACGATCCGGTCGTGCTCGCGCTTGGCGATGTTCGCAACAAGGCCACGGTCTATCTTGAGCATGTCGAGAGGCAGAGCGGTAAGATAGCCGAGGTTTGCATAGCCCGTACCGAAATCATCGATCGCAATCCCGATTCCCGCTTCACGCAATATGGCCAATCGCGCCGCGACTGCATCGTGTTCCGCCAGCAAGGCGGTCTCGGTAATCTCGAGCGTGATGCGCTTCGGGTCGATGCCAACGGCGTCAATCTCGTCGAGAAGCCAGCGCTCATAGCCCGGGCGACTGATGTCTGCGGGAAGCAGGTTGATCGAAACCGAGAGGTTCCGAAGCGGTCCTTCCCAGACCGCGACAGCTTGAAGCACCTTTCGCTGAACTACGCGCGACAGCCGCTCGCCCAAAGCTGCGGCGTTGGCTCTTGCGAACAGGGCCCCGCCATCGCGAGCGACACCGGATCGGACAAGCGCTTCTGCACCAACCATGTCCCCGCTCGCCGCGTCGATCAGAGGTTGATACGCAAGCTCCACCCGCTCGTGGGCGATCATTGCTTCCAGCACGACGTCGCGTCTCGGAGAGACTGGCGGGGCCAGGGCAACGTCCGAACCCCGCCGTCCCCACTTCTTTAGACTGTCCCCGGTGAGCATGGATGGAGCGCTAGCGCCTGTTCCTGGGTGCCGGAAGCGTCTGAAATATTGACGCTCCGAAACGGGACAGTGACCTTAGCCTGGGATGCTCCTATCTTGTGCCAGGTTGCAGGCTGGATGAGGAGCGAAAGATTGAGCGCCGACGCGTCCCAATCGAACGCGCATCCGACCGTTGATCTTTCGGGACGCGGGATCGGACTTCTTTCATCGCATACCGATGTCGCGAAAGCGGCCGAAGCCCTGCTGAGGCGCAAGTTCACCTTCGCACCGGCCAATGAGGCGGAGACACTTGTCGCCCTGGGCGGCGACGGGTTCATGCTCCAGACCCTTCACGAAATGCTCGATTGCGAAAGACGCTGCGTTCCCGTGTTCGGAATCAACCGAGGAACCGTCGGCTTCCTGATGAACGATTGGCGGATCGACCGCCTCGCCGAGCGTATCGAGGGCGCGAAGGGCATTCGCGTGGCGCCCTTGGAGATGCGGGCCACGACCGTCAGTGGCCAGACCTTCACCCATGCGGCCATGAACGAAGTTTCGCTGCTTAGGGAAACCCGCCAGACGGCGAAGATCGAGATTTCGGTGAACGGTCGCGTCGCCTTGCCCGAGCTCGCTTGCGACGGTGTCCTCGTCGCTACGCCGGCCGGCTCGACCGCATATAACCTCTCCGCGCGCGGCCCGATCCTGCCGCTCCAGGCGAAGATGCTCGCGCTGACGCCGATCAGCCCGTTCCGCCCGCGCCGCTGGTCGGGAGCGATCCTGCCCGACGACACTGGCGTATGCCTTACGATCCTCGAAGCGGAATACCGCCCCGTCTCTGCGGTGGCCGACCAGACCGAGGTGCGCGATGTCGCCAAGGTCGAGATTCGGCTGGACCGCGATCGCTCGCTGACACTGCTGTTTGATCCGGAGCATGCGCTCGACGAGCGCATCGCGATGGAGCAATTTGCCACGTGACTACTTGCCTTTGGGGAAGCGTCAGCTATCTAGCCGCTCTGCCCATCAGGGACGTTCCCCGGTAGCTCAGCGGTAGAGCAATCGACTGTTAATCGATCGGTCGCCTGTTCGAATCAGGCCCGGGGAGCCATTTCTCCATCCTCAGCCGTCGATCGACGCCAAGAGGCTCGCGTTGCCGCCCGCGGCGGTGGTATCAATGCACGTTACCCGCTCGGTGGCGAAACGAGCGACATAGTGCGGGCCGCCCGCCTTCGGGCCAGTGCCGCTCAAGCCTTCGCCGCCGAACGGCTGGCTTTCGACGACCGCGCCGATCTGGTTGCGGTTCACGTAGAAATTTCCAACCCTCGCGTGCTCCTCGACATAGTCGCGAACAGTGTCGATCCTGCTCTGCAATCCCAGAGTAAGGCCGTAGCCGGCCGAATTGATCTCATCGACGACCTTGTCGAGCTTTTCGCCATCGAAGCGGATCACGTGCAAGATCGGCCCGAAATTCTCGCGATTCAATTCTCTTAAAGAACGAACTTCATACATTGCAGGAGCAACGAAGCTGCCCTGAGCTGCTTCGTCCGGAAGAGGAAGGCAGATGATGCGCTGGGCGTTCTTATCGAGCCACTGAAGATGCTGATCGAGGGCTGCTTTCGCCTCCTCGTCGATCACCGGGCCGACGTCGGTCGCGAGGTTGCGCGGATCGCCGATCTTCAGCGCCTCGGCCGCACCCGCGATCATCGCGACCATCCCATCGGCGACATCGTCCTGCACGAAGACCACACGGCAGGCGGAGCAGCGCTGACCAGCGCTCTGGAACGCCGACGAGATGACGTCGCGCGTGACCTGCTCGGGCAGGGCTGAGCTGTCGACGATCATCGCATTTTGACCGCCCGTTTCGGCGATAAAAGGGATGATCGGGCCGTCGCGCTCAGCGAGCGTCCGGTTGATGAGCCGCGCCGTGTCAGTCGATCCGGTGAAAGCCACACCTCCCAGCAGCGGGTGCGCGGTTAGCGCAGCGCCGACGCGCCCGTCGCCCGGAGCAAGCTGAACAACGTTCTTTGGAATACCCGCGCGGTGCATCAGCTCAATCGCAAAGGCGCCAATCAGCGGCGTCTGTTCAGCCGGCTTGGCAATTACCGTGTTTCCAGCAGCTAGGGCCGCAGCAACGGGCCCGCTGAAGATTGCCAGCGGAAAATTCCAAGGTGAAATGCAAGCGAACACTCCTCGCCCGTGAAGGCGCAGCTCATTATGCTCGCCGGTCGGCCCCGGAAGCAGAAGCGGCCGAGTGAACAGGCGTCGCGCTTCCACTGCGTAGAAGCGGAGGAAATCCACCGCCTCCCGAACCTCGAGGATTGCGTCCGGAAGCGTCTTTCCCGCCTCACGGATGCACAGAGACCATAATAGCTCGCGATTCTCCTCATAGAGATCGGCGGTCCGCTCGAGCAGTCGGGCACGCGCTTCTCCACCCGCCGAATCCCAGGCTAGCTGGGCCGCATGGGCAGCACGGACCATTCGGTCGACGTCGTCGGCGCCCGCTTCGTGAACGGTGCCAACCTCGATCCTGCGATCGTTCGGGCTCGTGATCGCCCTCGCCTTGCCCTTGCCGCGAGTAGGCTTCGCGGTCCAGCGCCGGCCTTCGAACTCCTTCAGCCGCTCGAACAAGGGCAATCGAACGAGTGGGTCCGACAGGTCGCAGCCTGCGCTGTTGTGGCGAGCCGCGCCGAAAACGCAGCGGGGAAGGATGATTTTCGGATTGCGCTTGGGCTCGTGCGCTCCGAGCTCCGCCACCGGATCGCGCACTAGATCGTCGATTGAAACCTGCTCATCGGCGATGCGGTTGACGAAGCTCGAATTGGCTCCGTTCTCGAGCAGCCGCCGAACGAGATAGGCAAGCAGCTCCTTGTGGCTTCCGACGGGCGCATAGATGCGCACCGGCGTCGGCTTGTCGCCGAGGTGGCGCTCGAGCTTGCCCAGCTCCTCGTATAGCTCTTCGCCCATTCCGTGGAGGCGCTGAAACTCGAATTCTCGATCGCGTGCGAGTGCCTTCACCTGACCGATCGTGTTCGCATTGTGCGTGGCGAAGGCAGGATAGATGACATCATGTGCCGCAAGCAGCGTCTTCGCGCAGGCGAGATAAGAGACGTCGGTCGCAACCTTGCGGGTGAATACTGGGTAATCGCTCAGACCGCCGACCTGCGCAGCCTTGATCTCGGTATCCCAATAAGCGCCTTTGACCAGGCGGCACATGAGCCTGCGACCGTGCGCCCGCGCCGCCTCGACAACCCAGTCGCACAAGGGCGCGGCGCGTTTCTGATAGCCCTGGATCGCGATCCCGAAGCCGCCCCATCCGTTGGCGAATAGCTCGTCGTCGGCAAGCAGCGCTTCAAACACGTCCATCTGGAGCTCGAGCCGGTCCGCCTCTTCGGCGTCGATAGTGAAATGGACGTCAGCCTTCGAAGCCTTGAGCGCCAGCTCGCGAACGACGGGAATCACCCTGGCGAGCGCTTCATCGGCACTCGCATATTCGAAGCGGGGGTGCAGCGCAGTCAGCTTCACCGAAATGCCCGGCGATGAGCGGAAGCCGCCCTTCGCCTCTTTGGCGATTCGGTCCAGCGCCGTTCGGTAAGACTGCGCATAGCGCTCGGCATCTGCGTAGGTTTTCGCCGCTTCGCCGAGCATGTCGAAACTGTGGCTGATCCCGCGCGCCCGCTCCGGCTTCGCTCGCTGGAGCGCTTCCTCGATAGTCCGGCCGAACACGAAATTGCGTCCGAGGATCTTCATCGCCTCGCGCACCCCGGCCCGGACCACGGGCTCGCCCAACCGCGCGACGGCGCGGCCAAGCGAGGCCTTCCAATTGTCTGACCGGTCCGAAGCGCCTTCGAGGACCTTTCCGGTGAGCAAGAGCGAGAAAGTTGCCGCGTTGACGAAGGCCGATTCCGAACGCGCGAGCTTTTCCGACCAATTGGGCCCCGCAAGCTTGTCCGCGATCAGCTCATCGGCGGTGTGTGCGTCGGGAATCCGGAGCAGCGCCTCGGCAAGGCACATCATTGCGATGCCCTCATCGGAGCCAAGGTCATAAGCGTGAAGGAAGGCGTCGATACCGGACGGCTTGTGCGCCCGCATGCCCTTCACGAGCGTGCGTGCAGTCGCGGTCGCCTCACCGAGCTCGACCGAGTTCAGGCGCGCCTGTTCAATGCGCGCCTTGGCGACGATTTCCTCGTCGGGCCGATACGCGTGCCTCAGCTCAGTTCGGTCAATCGGCCCCATGGTCGCGGGCGCTACGCGAGCTGCCCGTGACAATGCTTGTACTTCTTGCCAGAGCCGCACGGGCACGGAGCATTTCGGCTGATCGGCGCTTCGGTAACACTGCTCAGGCTCCCGGCCTGAGGCATCGGTTGCTGGGGAATGTTGATGAACGGAACGCTCGAAAGCACCGCGCCCGTCGCGGCATCGATGTCAGCCGTGTCATCATCGCCCGAGAACGGATCGAGATGCTGGGTGATGAAATCCGGAAGAACCGGCGGCGGCGAATGCTCGAGCTGCACTTGGGCCCGCATGAGAACACGCGTGACTTCCTCACGGATCGAGACGAGCAACCGCTCGAACAGGAGAAACGCTTCCTGCTTATACTCATCGATCGGCTTCTTCTGCGCGTAGCTGCGCAGGTGGATGACCTGCCGAAGCGCGTCCAGCGTGGCGAGGTGATCCTTCCAATGGTGGTCGAGAGTTTGGATCAGGATCTGCTTCTCGACGTCGCCCCAGCGCTCAAGTTCAACCCCTTCGAGCTTCGCCGCCATCGAATCATCGGCCAGCCGCTGCAACCGTTCGCGGATCATCTGTGGATCGACGGCATCTTCCTGAAGCCAATGGTCGACCGGCGCTTCCAACCCCAGAACCGCCTCGATGCTCTCCTTCAGATTCTCGATATTCCACTGCTCCGGGTAGGTGCCCGCGGGACAGCTCACTGCGACGATCGCGGCGACCGTCTCCGCGCGCATGTCCGTGATCACATCGCTGACGCTTTCCGCGTCCATGATGTCGGCGCGCTGCTCGTAGATAACCTTCCGCTGATCGTTCATGACGTCGTCGAATTCGACGACCTGCTTACGGATGTCGTAATTGCGCGCCTCGACCTTCTTCTGGGCCGTTTCGATCGCCTTCGAGATCCACGGGCTAACGATCGCCTCGCCGTCCTCGAGGTTCTTGTTCATCAGTCGTGAGAACATCGTCTGCGGTCCGAAGATGCGCAGCAGGTCGTCATCGAGGCTGAGATAGAATTTTGAAAGGCCAGGATCGCCCTGGCGGCCGGAACGTCCGCGCAACTGGTTGTCGATGCGCCGGCTCTCATGGCGCTCGGTTCCGAGAACGTACAAGCCACCGACCCCGAGGACCTGCTGTTTTTCAGCGATAATCTCGGCCCGGATCTTTTCTGCTTGAGCGTCATATCCGGGCGTTCCGAACTCGATGTCCGAATGCTCGTCCTGCATCCGGAATTCGAGGTTGCCACCGAGCTGGATGTCAGTCCCGCGACCCGCCATGTTGGTCGCGATCGTCACCGCGCCGATCCGACCGGCCTGCGCAACGATGTGCGCTTCTTGCTCGTGGAAGCGAGCATTGAGGACCGAGTGCTTGACCCCCTCCTTGTTCAGATACTCCGAGAGCATTTCCGACTTTTCGATCGAGATCGTTCCGACAAGCGCTGGCTGACCAAGCTTCTGCTTCTCTTTGAGCTCCTGGGTAATCGCCGCGAACTTCTCGGTCATCGACTTGTAGAAGACGTCGTCCTCGTCGATCCGCAGCACCGCCACATTGGTCGGAATCGCGACCACGTTCATCTTGTAGATGTCGAAGAATTCCGGTGCCTCGGTCATCGCCGTTCCGGTCATTCCCGACAGCTTCGGGTACATCCGAAAGTAATTCTGAAAGGTGATCGAGGCGAGAGTCTGGTTCTCGGGCTCGATATTGACGCTTTCCTTCGCTTCCACCGCCTGGTGAAGCCCATCGGACCAGCGCCGCCCCTCCATCATCCGGCCGGTGAACTCGTCGATGATCACGACCTTCTCGTCCTTGACGATATAGTCGATGTCCTTCTTGAACATGATGTTGGCTTTCAAAGCCTGGTTCAAGTGATGGACGACCTGCGTGTTGGCGATGTCGTAGAGGTTGCGGCCTTCGATGAGCCCACCTCCCTCGAGCATCCGCTCGGCCTTCTCAGTGCCGTCCTCGGTAAGGACGACGCTCTTTTGCTTCTCGTCCAGCTCATAGTCGGACGGCTGGAATGTCTTCACGATGCGGTCGACGGAGATGTAAAGCTCCGACTTGTCGTCGGTCGGGCCCGAGATGATCAGCGGGGTCCGGGCCTCGTCGATCAGGATGGAATCCACCTCGTCGACGATCGCGAAATTGAACGGTCTCTGGACCATCTGCTGGCGCGAATATTTCATGTTGTCGCGCAGGTAATCGAAGCCGAGCTCATTGTTGGTCGCGTAGGTGATATCCGAATTGTAAGCGGCTCTGCGCTCTTCGTCAGAAAGGTTCGGTACGATGACCCCGACGCTCATCCCCAGGAAACGATAGATCTGACCCATCCAGTCCGCGTCGCGCCGGGCGAGATAATCGTTGACAGTGACGACGTGGACGCCCTTGCCCTCGAGCGCGTTCAGATAAACCGCGAGCGTTGCCACGAGAGTTTTGCCTTCACCGGTCTTCATCTCGGCGATCTCGCCGCGATGAAGCGCGATGCCGCCGATCAGCTGGACGTCATAGTGACGCTGTCCAAGCGTTCGGATCGCCGCCTCGCGAACCGTCGCAAAGGCTTCGGGAAGAAGATTTTCGATCTTTTCCCCGCCCGCGAGCCGCTGACGGAACAGCTCTGTCTGGCCGCGCAGCTCGTCGTCGCTCAGCGCCTGAATATTGGACTCGAGCGCGTTGACCGCGTCGACATATTTGCCAAGGCCGCGGACATAGCGGTCGTTGGCTGATCCGAAGATGCTCTTTGCCAGTCCGGCGATCATGGAAATCCCTTAAAAACCCGGGCGCCTGAGAAAAGGCGAAACCTCTCGCCGTCGCTCTCGGGAAACTGTCGCGGGCGATGTAAGGAGCGCCCTAGCCGTAGTCAATTAAAGGGACCGTGAACAAATGGCGGGACTAGTGGGCGGATGCCTCTGCGGAGCGGTGCGCTACGAGCTTATGAGCGATCCGTTCGATTGCGGATATTGCCATTGTCGGACCTGCCAGCTGAACAGCGGCGCCCCAGCGATGGTTTTCGGGAGCGTTGCGGACGGCGACCTCGTCTGGACCAAGGGAGCGGACAAACTCCGCAGCATCAGTTCATCCAGCTTCGGGCATCGCGAATTCTGCGGCGAGTGCGGCACGCCCTTCCTGATGAAGGTCGACCACCAGCCGGAAACAGTCGATCTCAGTATTGCGACGCTGGACGATCCCGAGGCCATAGCGCCTGGATTTCACATCTTCTGGAGAAGCCGGATCGGCTGGTTCGAGCCCAAGGACCAACTTCCAAGGCACGAGAGCCTCAGGCCAAATACGCGCGGCCTCGGATCTCAGTCCCTTAGGTAAACTTCCCTCAGATCTTAGCCGGCCGCAGACTGTGAAGCACCGTCGAGATTGCTCTCCAGCCATTGCTGGATCTGGCTCCGTGGAGCTGCGCCGACCTTCTGTGCGACGGGTTGGCCGTCCTTGAACAGGAGCATGGTCGGGATCCCGCGAACGCCATAGCGACCGGGGATGTCCGGGTTCTCGTCGATGTTGAGCTTGGCGATCGTGACCTTGCCGCCGAGATCGCTGGCAATCTCTTCGAGCGCCGGTGCAATCATCCGGCACGGACCGCACCATTCGGCCCAGAAATCGACGAGAACAGGCCCTTCGGCGCCGAGGACTTCGGTGGCAAAACTCTGATCGGTCACGGTCTTGGTGGCCATGCGCGGGATTCTCCTGGAAGAGTTCAAAAGTTAACAAGCATATGGGTGTTCGCCAGCCGGCTCTCAAGTCATGACTTCAATCAACTTCGGCCCGCTCGTGTAGAGGAGTGCCGCACGGACCCTGCGGCTTGGGAAGATGACTCGCAGCGCCTCGACATAGGCAAGGATCTGCGCACGGTGCGCCTTGGAAATATCCGCGCCGCTTGCCGGCACGCGGCCGGTCTTGAAGTCGATGACGGAGATACAATGGTCTTCCACCAGAAGGCGATCAACGGTGCCGGCGATCACTCGGCCGTCGGGTAGGGTCGCTGAAAGCGGCACTTCGCCCAGCGCGGCTTCGCCGAACAGCAATGAGAATCGATCGTCGGCGATAATCCCGCTGACCTCATCGACAATCTCCTTCCGAGCGGCCGCATCCCGAACCCCGCAGACCGTTCGAGCCACCGGTCGGCCGCCACCGCTCGACGATCCGGAGCGACAGATGGAAGCCGCTCGAGCAGCTGGTGGATCAACGTGCCGCGCAACGCCGCTTCACGCATTGCCTCGCTCGGGGGTGGAGCGCTTTCCTCGTCGAGACCTATCGCTGACGGAGCGAGCGGTCGCGGCGGCCGAGCCTCAGGTGGTGCTGCTGACCTTGCCCAGCTCGGCACCGCGATCGGCGATCGCGCCGGCCTCGTTCCCCGCGACATACCCTTGGCAGAGGGCGTCGAGCCATAAACGAGGCCCCTGCCCCATTTTCCCTGAATGGCCGGCACCGCTTCGAGCGAAGCCATCGCCCGCTCGACCACGACGTGCCAGCTGTTCGCGGGCCGGGCCTCCGATCCGTCACTCTTCGGCTTAGGCGCGACACCTGTGACGATCAGCCGGTCGGCTGCGCGGGTCATAGCGACGTAGAGCAATCGCCAATGTTCCTCGAGGTCGCGTTCCTCTTCCTTGAGCAGTGGCCCCTCGAACGGCGGTCCACGCTCTTCCTTCCTTGGCCTGAGCAGCGGCGTGACCGCTCCAGACCCCATGTCCAGCTCGAGCGCGATTGGAGCCCGCCCGAGCCGAGCGGGATCGGTTGTGGCGTCGGCGAGGATCACGACCGGGGCCTCGAGGCCCTTTGCGCCGTGAACGGTCATGACGCGCACTTCATTACCCGTCTGCCCGGGGTCGCGCTGCACATCGACCGTGCCGCGGGAAAACCAGGCCAGAAACCGATCGAGCGAGGCGGTCTCGCTGCGCTCGAATTCGAGCGCGCTGTTCATCAGCTCGTCGATCGGATCGCGAGCCGCCAGGCCAAGCCGGGAATAGAGCTTGCGCCGACCCTTCATCGGTCCCGAGAGGATGGTCTCGAGGAATACCGCAGGAGTTGTGAAATCGGCAATGAGCAGCAGCTCGGCCAGCGCCCCGTGAGCCGAGCGGAAGCTTTGCTTCTCATCTGCCCGATCGCGAAGCTCGCGCCAGAGCTTGCCTTTTCGCCCGTATGCGAGGTCGCGCAACTCCTCCTGGTCCCATCCGACCAGCGGCGAGACCAGCAGGCACGCGAGGCTGAGGTCATCGCCCGGCTGGACCGCAAATTTGATTGCGGCGAGCAAATCCTGGACCGCGAGCGGCTCGTGCAGGTGCAGCCGATCGAGACCGGCGACAGGAACGCCCGCCGAGAAGAGCCGAGCAACGATTAGCGAAGCGAGCTCGCTGCGGCTTCGGACCAGGATGAGGATGTCGCCGGCTGTCAGCCGTCGTCTTTTCGAGGGAAGAAACGGCGCTTCGTCAACGAGATCGCGGATGCGCTCCGCAAGCGCATCCGCGTACTGACGGGCGCGCAGGGACACCCATCGCTCTTCGCCTTCGTCCGATTCCTCCTCGAACTCAGGCGCAAACGGCGGCCATAGCTCGACTTGCCCGGAACGGTTCCGATCGTGCGCGATATGGCGCGGCGGCGCTTCGCTGAGCGCGAGTGCGCCGTAGCCGAGCTGGTCGATGAACGCGTCAACAACATCCAGCACGGGCTGTGACGAGCGAAAACTCGCCGAAATCGAAAGGTCCCGAAACTCACGCGTCCGGCGTTTGAACAGGTCGAGCGTGTCTTCCGAGTCCCGAAGCGCCTCCGCGCGCGCCCGAAATTCTTCGCGAGCCTGCTCGAACCGCTTCGGATCGGTACCCTGGAAACCATAGATGGCCTGCTTGAGGTCGCCGACCATGAAGAGTGTGCGATGCCGGTCATCGCTTTCGCTCGACCCGCTGAAATATTCCGCGACAAGCTGCCCGACAATTTCCCATTGCGCGGCATTCGTATCCTGCGCCTCGTCGACAAGCACATGGTCGACCTCACGGTCGAGCTTGTAGCGCACCCAGTCGCCAATTCCTTGCTGGTTCAAAAGATGCCTTGTCCAGTCGATCAGGTCGTTGAAGTCAGCGACCCCAGCGGCTCGCTTCGCTTGCGTATATGCCCTCGCGAATGACTGCCCTGCCCTGAGGCCGCCGGCGATATCCGCAGCGAGGCGAGCGCCGTTCTGGATGGTGAGCAGCTCCGTGATGAGCGTAGCGAGGCGTCCTGCGTGTGCTTGGTAATGCGGTTCGGCCTTCGACTGGCCGGACGACACACGCAAAGTGTCCTTCTCGGTCAGCACGACCTTGCGCAACTCAGCTAACCTCGCCGCTCGCTCGATCGGGGTCAGGGTCAGCCATTCATCGATCACGTCGGCATGCCCGATTCCGCTCCGCGCGCCCCATTTCCGGTTCGCGTCCGCAACAGCCTCAAGAAGGTCGCAGTCGAAGCGATCGTCGCCGCAATGCTGCGCGATATATTCCTCGGCGGACCCCTCCGGCAGGTTCATCAAAGATCGGATGCGCGGTTCGATCAAGTCCGGCTGACCGAGCGCCTGCATCGCTTCCGCCTTGCGCGCGCAGGCCTGCAAATATTCGACTGCACCGGCCTCGCCGAGCCTGCGGCTGAGCAGCTGGACATCGCCGATCAGTTGCTCGTTCGCGCAAGCTTCGGCATCGGCCATCAAATCAGCGAGCGTTCTCCGGACTAGTTCCTGTTCGGCCCTGCCTTCGATTGGCTGGAACCCCGGTGTAATCCCCGCTTCGGCGGGAAACGCTGCGAGCAGCGATTGCGCGAATGCATGGATAGTCTGGATCTTGAGGCCGCCGGGGCAATCGAGGACACGCGCGAAAAGCTGCCGGGCACGCTGGCGCATTCTGAAATCGTTCGCCTCGCCCAAATTCAGCAAATCGATGCCCAACTCCTTATCCTTCAGCCGGACCCAGGCCGCCAGGCGCGTGCTGATGCGGTTGGCCATCTCGGCCGCTGCAGCGTTCGTGAAGGTGAGGCAGAGAATCGATTCCGGACGAGCGCCTGTCAGAAGCAGCCGAAGCACCCGTGCGGTCAGCACCTGAGTCTTGCCGGTCCCCGCCGAAGCTGACACCGCGGCATGGACAAACGGGTCGACGGCGAGCGCCTGTTCGCCCTTAAGTTCCGGAAGCGTCTTGAACCGCGCGCTCATACGGCTTCCAAAGCGGCTCCGAACGCCATAGAAATCGCTCGATGAGCGACGAACATGACAAAGCGAGCGAGGAACGGCGGGCGAAACTCGTGAAAGCGGGAGTTGCGGTCGGAATCGGGTCCGCGGCCATCGTCGCCGCGCTGCTTTACGCGTCCAAGGTCAAGAAGAAGCCGAGACGTTAGCTTCATCATTTGCGGCCGTACCATTCTTCCAGCCGCATCAGCTGGTCATAGTCGCCGTAAGGGGCGTAGGCCGGATTGAGCTTGGCCGTGAACGGCTCGCTTCCGCTCAGATAATCCCGCGCGACCTCGCCAAAGCTGTTTTCGGCGTGAACGAGAAATTCGCCCGGCGCCATGTCCTTGTCGGGCCGCATCAGCCGGCCGAAATTGCCTCGGTACCGCTGCAGTGACCAATATTCGAAGACCGTGGGATCGCCGGTCACGCCTTCAAAGCCGCCAGCGCGACCGATCAGACCCAATAGGCCCAGCTGGAGCGCGAAGCCTTCGTCGACGGCTTTTTGGGACGGCGGCTTCCCCGTCTTGTAATCGATGATTGCAAGACCACCATCGGGCAGCTGATCGATCCGATCGACGCGCCCATTGACGACAATTCCAAAGAGCGACGCTTCGCCACTGATCTCCGCCTTTATCGGCCTCCGCCCGTCGGCCTGGTTCGACCGCTCCATCTGCGCGATCCAGTCGATCGCCTCCAGCAGCCGGGGCGCCCACAGCGCCCGAAGCATCGGATGGATCGCCTCCCCGCTCAGCAGCGCTTCCGCCCGCTCTCGCAACTTCTCCGGATTGCAATTGTCGTGCAGCTGCCACTCCTCGAAGACCTTGTGAACCGCTTCGCCTTTCCAGCGGGCAGTGTGGTCCGCATCGACGGGATCCTCCTGTCGAAGCCTGAGGATCGAGCTTGCGTAGAAGGCGAAGGGATCTGCCTTCAGCCGGTCGGCTGACGTCACGGAGATCTTATCCGGTCGCTGATCACTCGGCGGCGATGGCGCCGGCCGGTCGACCGGCCTGGGTGGGCCTGGATCGTCGAGCGCGCTCGTAATCCTTTCGAGGACGTGGTCTCGCGGCAGTCCGCCACTGATCGCCTCGAGCCGAAGCAGGAATCGCGACGCGACCGTCGGCGAGCGACTGTCGCGAAGGGCGCGAGTGATGAGCACTTCGGGGGCTCCAAGCGCGCTCGCGAAATCGTGCGCGGCAAGGCCGATCCGAAATTCCAGCGTCGGCATCCCGAGCATGGCGCGAACCTTGGGCGGAAGCCACGGATCGGGCGTGCTGAAAGCTGGCCAGACATTTTCATTGAGGCCGCCGAGCACGAGCAGATCCGCGCGCTGCAGCCGCGCTTCGAGCAAGCCCCAAATGAAGATTCGCGGATGCCCTCCATAGGGTAGCCGAACCGAACGTTCGTCAAGCAAATGGCGGAGCATCGGAACCGCCTCTTCAGCACTGACCCGCAAGTGCGCGGCCGCATCTGAGGTTTGCAGTTCCGCAATCAGCTCCGCGGCCATTCGTCCCTCGGCGCCGCTCCAAGCACGATCGCCGGCAAGGCGCGTCGCCCCCTCTCCAATGAGCGCCGCGAGACGAGACAGGGGAAGCGGCTCGCGAAGTATCGAACCGAGGCCCTCGAGGTGGTCGCTAACGGCGTTCCAGGCGCGCATCCGCTCCTTCTCGGCGAACCGCGCATGGAGACCCGGCAGGCCCGCAGGAGGTCTCGGTCCGCGCAGCGCAAGATCGAGTGCGCGGACATGCTCGAGCCACTGCGCCCGCTCCTCGCCCTCCCCTCCGACGAGCGGATGCTTGAGCAGCGCAAGAAGCGGCACCGGCGCAAGCTCTTCGGCCGCCGCCGACGCGATATTGAGGAGCAAAGTTCCAGCTGCCGTTTGGGATAGCGGCCTACCAGCGCTGTCATCGGCATCGATGCCCCAGCGCTTCAAAAGCGCTGCAACGCGCCTCGCCAGCAACCGATCCGGAGTGACGAGCGCGGCCGTCTTGCCCGGCGTCTCGAGCGATCGCCTAAGCGCGAGCGCGATCGCCTGCGCTTCCGACGCCGCGTCGGATAACTCGGCCACGCGAATTCCGCCGAGGCGCCGTTCGGCCGGCCGAAGCACTTCCCATTTGTGCGAGAATCGCGGTGCCGCCATGGCATTCGCGACCGCCCGCGAGCGTTCCGGCGGCGAAGGCGAGCGTCCTGACCAACGCCAGCGCTTGACCTCGCCACGGCCGATTCCGAGCCGGTCGAGCATCAGCTTCAAATGGAATTGCGGATGAGTTGCTTCGCCCCGCCCATTTTCGTCAGGGCCGAGCGCTTCCCATTCGTCCTCGGGGTAAGTGTCGCGGAGCCATAGGCCCGGAAGGACGACCATGCCTTCGGGCATATGCGCAACGCGCCGAACGAGCGCGACCACCGCGGGCGCCGCTGTCGTAATGCCGGCGGCGACCGTGAAACCCGGCGGCGGGTCGCTTTCCCATCGCTGTGCCAGAGCGTTGAGCAGTCTATTGCGCCGCTCGGCAAGGTCGATCGCACCTTGGTTGCGAAGAATCTCCGGCCACACTTCGTATATCAACTGGAGCTTTGCGAGCGACTTCTCCCAGTGCCTTGCGAGATCCGTGCTACCGGTGACGGCGTTCCTGAGCTCAGCCGGAGCAATCTCCTCCACAAGGAGCGCATCGAGGGTCCGCGCAAGGTCCGCAGCCATGCGCACATCTTCTGCCGCACCCCCCGACCCTACGACCGATGCAAGCCTTAGCAAGCGATCGGTGTGATCGATTGCGGGCGGCACCGGACCCTGGTCCAGCGGCTCCAGCGCGCCTCCGATACGTTCATCAATTTCGGGATCGCCAACGGGGATCAGCCGAGGCAGCAGCAGCCCGCTCCCGCTCGCTCTAACGAAAGCCTCGGTGACCGCACGAACCGCGCGGTTATTGGGAAGCAGGATGCGTCCATGCGGGAGGCTCAGCGGGTCTTTGCGAAACGTGCGATGATCCCTTCGGCGAGCGCATCTGCGAACGAGCGGTGCGAGGGGATGGTAAAGACGGCGACCCGCGCCGGGTCAGGCATTCTCGAGCGCCGTTTCCGTCAGCTGGATGGATTGCGGAGTGCCGACGTCGAACCACAGTCCCTGGTGGACAGCGCCGAAGCAGCGTCCTTCCTCGATTGCACGATCCCACAGGATATTGGTCGAAAAAGGGCCCTTCGGCGGATCGCGAAGGAGGCGCTTCGAAACAATCTGAATCCCTGTGAAAACGAACGGAGCGACATGGCTTCGGTCGCGCCGGCGGAGCCGGCCCGTGCGTTCCATGTGAAAATCGCCCATGCCCTGATGGTTGAGAGCGCGCGCCTGGGGCACGAGCAAAAGGAGCGCATCCATCTTGCTGTCGTCCCAGTGCGACGCCAGCAGTTTCAGCGTGTCGGCGGGACCGTCGATCCAGAGGTTGTCGCTGTTGAGCGCGATGAAGGGATCGCTGTCGATCAGTGGCGCTGCCTTCACCAGCCCGCCACCCGTCTCCAGGAGCAGGTCACGCTCGTCGGAAATGGCGACCTCGAGCCCGTGATTGCGGCTCGTCAGATGAGCTTCGAGCGCTTCTGCGAGATAATGAACATTGACGACCACCTTCTTCACGCCAGAGATGCGTAGCTTCTCCAGCACGTGATCGAGAAGTGTCTTGCCATTGACCTCGATCAGCGGCTTGGGCCGGGTCGCGGTGAGCGGACGCATGCGCTTGCCCAGTCCGGCCGCCATGATCATAGCAGTCGTCGGCACCTCGCAGGGTACCTCAGCTCGAAGCCGAAGCGCGCGTTTCGTGTGGCTCAAGCAGCTTCTCTCCACGGCTCGCGCCGATGCTCGGGCGCGATGTTGGAAGAGAACCACGCGCGAACCGGCGCGAGGTGCGATTGTGCAAGGTCGCGCTCGAGCAGGCCCCACATTCGCGGCTGGAATTGCCGATAGTGCGGTTTGTCGTCGCGCTTCCAAAGGCGGGTAAAGACGCCGAGGATGCGCGTGTTGCGCTGTGCCGCCAGAGCCCAATAGGCCCGATCAAAAACTTCTCGATTACCCCCCGCCGCGGTGTAACGCTCGATCATCGAATGCTCGATCGCAGTCGGCACGTCGCGCCGTGCGTCCTCAAGCACCGAGGCGAGATCATACGCCGGGTGGCCCGCCAGCGCGTCCTGGAAATCGAGCAGGCCAAAATGCGCAACTCCATCGCGGCCTTCGACCAGCATGATGTTCTCGGCATGATAATCGCGGAGCACCGTCACCGGACCAAGACCATCGTTCGGCGACCGGTTCCAACACTTCGCGCCAGGCGCGCTCATATCCCACGACGTCGACGTGCGCTCCTACCGCCGGACAATACCAGTCGGTGAACAGCCTGAGCTCTTCGAGCCACTGATCGAGCCCGTGGGGCGGCAACCCTTCCATCGGCGGGCTGTCGTGGAGGTGCACGAGAACGTCGGTCGCTAGCTCATAAAGCTCCCGCTCGCGCCCCGGGTCCGAATCGAGGGCCTCGCGCAGCCGAGCGCTTCCAAAATCGGACAAAAGGAGCAGCCCCCTCTCGAGATCCCGCGCAAGAATTTCTGGAGCAGTCAGCCCCTGCCGAACTAGCCATTCGGCGATCGCTACGAACGGCCGCGGATCCTCGTTCGGCGGAGGCGCGTCCATCAGGACCGCGCTGCGCTCGCCGTCGACGACGCGGAAGTAGCGGCGGAACGAAGCGTCGCCCGCAAGCGGCAGGATCTTGGCGCCCTGCCAGCCGGAAGCGGCAAGGAATTCAGGGGCATGGGCGGGCGGTTTCATCGGGGCGGCCATCGTCCCTCCCATGACTGAGGGACCTCGGCTGTCAAGATTCTCTCGTTTTTCTGTCCAAAGTCGAGCGACAAGGCGAGCGCTTCGCGCCACGCCGATGGTCCGGCTCGCTCGGGCCATTCTATCATTAGCGCCGCGTCCGCTGCCGAATTCGAGCCCGAGCTCGTCGATCTCCGAGCGCTCTTCGATGCGATAGAGATCGACATGCCATACCGGCGGATCGAGCTCATCGTACGGCTGCACGATCGCAAAGCTGGGACTGGGAACTTCGCCCTCATGGCCGAGCGCCGCGATGAATCCGCGCGCGAGCGCCGTCTTGCCGACGCCCAGGGGTCCCGAAAGCGTAATCACATCGCCTGCTCTTGCCATCCTCGCAAGCGCAGCGCCAAACCGCGTCGTAGCCTCGACATCCTCAAGGATCATCGCGAGCCGCGCGGGATCGTGAGCGTCACGACTGTTCCTTTCCCGCGCTTGGAGTCGAGCGTGACCGTTCCCCCGTGCGCCTCGATGAACTGGCGAGTGAGGGGCAAGCCCAGCCCGAGCGCTGCCTCGCCGCGAAAGCCGCTCTCGTTCAGGCGATGGAAGCGGTCGAAGACACGCGGCAAATCCGCGGTCGCAATTCCAGGTCCATTGTCAGTCACGATGATCACTGCCTGCTTCTTGTCGCCGTCGGCGCTAATCCTGATCCGGCCCTTGCGATCGGTGTAGGCGATGGCATTCTGAAGCACGTTCTCAACGGATTCGCGAAGGCGCCGCGCATCTCCGAACACATGCCCCGCCGACGGCAGGATATCGGCATCCAGCTTTTGTCCTTTCTCGGCCGCTCGCAGCTTGGCGGTATCCACAGCGGCCCGGCATAGTCCTGCAACGTCAACGCGCTCCTTCTCCAGAGCGACGCCGTGCGAATCGCCGGTAGTGAGGTCGAGCACGTCATCGATGAGCTTGGACAAGCGATCGACCAATTCGAGAATCGCGCCGACATAGTCCTTCGACTTGGCGCTGAGGTCCCCGGCATAGCCGCCGCTCAAGAGCTCAGCGAACCCACCGATCGACGTCAGCGGGGTTCTCAGCTCATAGCTCATGTTGGCCACGAAATCGGTCTTGACCCGATCTGCCTCCTCGAGCGCTTTCGCCCGCTCGCGAAGCGCCGCTTCGATTCGGCTCGAATCAGTGACGTCGACCATCGTGAACAGGGCATTCCCGTCCGGAAGCGGCACCGCGGCGAACTGGAAGTAGCGACCGTCGGTCATCGAAATTCGACCGCTTGCCGATTGGCGCTCTGTGGTCGTCTGCCTGACCATCTCCCGAATCTGCGCCGCACCTGTCGGATTCACGAGCTTGCGCGCCATCGCTGGAACCAGCTCATCGACCCGTGGATGGGTCGAAAGCCATTCCTCATCGAGCTCCCAATCCTCAAGAAAGCGGCGGTTCCAAAGGTAAAGCCGCCCGTCCCTTGCGAACACGCTGATAGCTTCGAACAGGTTGTCGAATGTCGCTGCCCGAACACGAAGCAGCGTGTCGCGTGCCGAAGCAAGCCGCAACTGTTCAGTCCGGTCCTCGAGGAAAAGTCTCAGGCCGCCATCCGGAAGTGGCTGAGCGACGATCCGGATATGATCACCGCCCGCCAGCATCCATTCCTCCTCAATCACCTCTTCAGCGCTGGTGAACCAGTTGCGCCGCTCTTCCTTCCAGGCCGGGAAGTCGCGCGCTTCGGGAAGCCGCTGATTGTCGCGCATGCGTTCGATCACTCGGTCGAACTCCGGCTTCTCCGCGAGCCAGTCGGCGTCGAGCTGGGTCATTGCCGCGAACGGCCTGTTGAAGAAACTCAGCGTACGGTCCGGCTCGAACTGCGCCGTCCCTGCGGTCATCCTGTCGGCAAGCTCTCGCTGCGAGTCTCGATATCGTGCAAGTTCCGCGCGCGCTTCTTCAAGATCCTGCACGTCCACCGCAAATCCTGCGACTGCACCCGTTGCGAGCGGCACGTTGACAATTCGAAGCATTCGCCGCTCGCCGTGGATGATCGCGGGCTGCATCCGGGACACGATCCGACCGCCTTCCTGAGCCTCGCGAGCGGTTGCGACGCCGCTGTCCTTGCCTTGCGCGTCAATGAGCTCGGCGGACCGCTCGATCACGTCCTGCGCATCGCGCGCTTCAACAGCGGTCACAAACGCGCTGTTTACGAGCCCGAGTTTGAGATCCGGCCCCCGGAACCACATCGGAAATGGCGCAGCCTCGATTAGGTGAGTGAGTGAGCTGAGCGCCGCTTCCGTCTGGCGGAGGCGAAGGTCGAGCCTGGAGCGCTCTTCTTCCCCCGCACTGGTATCGAAGAACCACAATAGCTGGGTTCCGGCGCGTTCAGGCGCAGGCGCCGGGCCGCCCCGGACCTCAAACACTCGTCCAGACCCGCTAGCGCGCACTTTACGAGCGATTCGGCCCAGCGAAAGCTTTGCTTCCCCGATATCCAGGAGCAATCCTTCGAGGTCATCATTATCTATTCCATTGCCGTCGCCGGCGAGGTCGGCGAGCGATTGCACATTGGGTCTTAGCCCGAGATCGCGCGCCAGCTGGCTGTCGGCTTCGATCCTTCCGTCAGCGCGGACCAGCAGCGGGCGCGCGGGGGTCAGCTCAAGCAGTCTAGCATTGGCCCGCGCAGCATCGAGAACCGATTGCGCGAGACGGAAATCGTCTCGCCGCCAGCAGCGAGAGCGCGCCGGCGATCGCTATCCACAGGAGGGCAAGCGCCGCAATGATCACGCTCGTTGCCCCATAAAGTGCCCCGCACCCCCCGAGTTCATTTCATACGGCGAAGCATTGCCGAAAAGAAAGGCGCGAAGTCGTTATGCCAACTGGCTTCCCGCTGACCCATGTGACTTTGAGGCGACAGGGTTACGTCAGCGAAAAGCTGCGATCGAGCAAGGTGTCATCTTTTGGCAACAATGGAAAAGTTCGTTCGCGTGAACCGTCCTCGCCGTTTGACAGCACTCACCGGTGCAGCGAAAGTTTGGCCGGTTTTGATTCGCGCGCGAAACTTTTCGCCAGCGGGCTAAACAGGGGATTTGTATGCAAAAGTATCGAGCGAGCGCTCTTAACCGCGCCACTCTGCTTCTTGGCGCTTCTGCCACGGCGCTTCTTATCACTACACCTGCATTGGCAAAGGCGGCCCAACAGCCCGCTCCGCCTCCAACCGATCAGACGCCGCCCGCGCGGAACCCGCAGTCGGCAGCGCAAACTCCGCCGAAGACCCAGGTGCCCAGCAGCGGCGGTGACGCAGCACTCACTTCCGACCAGCGTAACATCGTGGTCACCGGAACGCGCATTCGCCAGCCGGAGTTCACGAGCCCCGATCCGGTCGCGCGCATTGACCCGGTGATCGCCAAGGAATCCGGTAAGCTCGATACGGCCGACATGCTGCAATCGTCGCCGATTGCGGCTGGCTCGACTCAGATCACGTCGGCGCTTTCGTCCAACTTCGTGACGAACGGCGGCCCTGGCGCCGAGACGATCGACTTGCGCGGACTGGGTCCGAACCGCACCTTGGTCCTTCTGAATGGCCGCCGAGCCGGCCCCGCGGGTACCCGCGGCGGTGTCTCGTCCTTCGACCTCAACGTCCTTCCGCAGTCGATCGTCGAGCGCGTCGACATCCTGAAAACCGGCGCTTCATCGATCTACGGTTCGGATGCCGTTGCCGGCGTCGTCAACCTCATCACGAAAACGGATTTCAATGGCCTGGAGATCGACGGCTTCGCGAATGTGCCGACCAAGAAGGGTGGCGAGGTATTCAGCGGCAGCGTCCTCTGGGGGAAATCCAACGACCGCGGCCACATCATGGTCGCGCTTGATTATTACAAGCAGAATGAACTCGCGCGCGGCGACCGAAGCTACCTTTCTGCCCGCCCGCCTACATTTTCGCAACGGCACGCACAATCGCGCGGACCTCATCGATCCCCGCACCGGAAAGTATCCACTGCGAAGACTTGCCGGTCGGACAGGTCTGGACGTACGACTACGAATATAACTATCTCGGTGGCGCAGGGCAATTTGCATCTCGGGAAACGGGACCTACGTCGGTCCCGTCAACCTAATGCAATATCCAGTATCCGGGCGAGCAACTCGGACTGCCGCCAATTCGGGCTGCGGTCGCTTCCGGGCAATTGCTTCAGCGCTCCTCCAGGATGGTATCCCGACCGGTTATGACCGAGCGTCCTACGCGGTCCAAAACGACTTCAACCCCTTCGCGAACGAGCAGACGATCATCCCGGCAACCAAGCGTTACACGCTCTATGCAGACGCATCGTATCAATTCTCGGACGCGGTCGAAGCTTATGGCGAGTTCCTCGCCAACCGCCGCAAACCTATCAGAACGGATGGCGGCAGTTCTGGACCTTCGGGTTAGCGGCGGCGGAAGCTATTGTGGTTTCGTCGATTGCTACGGCAAGGTGTCTATCCCGGGAACAATGCATCTTATTGGGCGCAAAGGATGGCAAGGCCTGCAATCTCCTCAGCCCGACTGCGGTCACGGACCGCGGGTCGGACAGCAAACAGAAGGTTGATTACTGGCGCGGCGTCGCCGGCCTGCGCGGCGACCTCGGCGGATTACTGAAGGGCTGGTCGTACGACGCTTACGTCCAGTACAGCCACAACAAGGGTCTCTACAGCAACGAGCAAATTCTTCAGGACGCCATCGACTTCAGCAGCTTCCAGACGGCTTCGTGCGTCGGCCAGACGCTCCCGGTCTCCGGCAAGCAGTGCATGGACCTGCCGTGGACTCGATCCAAATTTCCTGTTGGGTAAGTTCACGCCGCGAGCAGGCGGATTATCTGTTCGACTGGGAAACCGGTAAGACGCATCTACAAACAGGTCTCGGGCGAGGCGTCGCTTACGGGCAATCTCTTCGACCTGCCTTATGGCGCTGTAGGTGTAGCCCTCGGCGCGACAATCCGGCGTGATGAAATCAATGATACGCCAGGAGCAATAACGCTCGCTGGGAACGCCTGGGGAGCAAGTTCGTCGGGCATCACGGCGGGGCACGAGATCACCACCGAGGCATTTGGTGAGATCGAGGTCCCGCTGCTGAAGAACGTCCCGTTCTTCCGCGATCTGTCGTTCAGCGGCGCCGCGCGAATCACGAAAGTGAAGGCCGTTCGCGATCCAGATGGACTCACCGACCAGAACAAGGGCAATTGGACCTATAAGCTTGGCGGCAACTGGGCGGTGACCAACTGGCTCCGGTTCCGCGGCACCTATGGCACTTCGTTCCGAGCGCCGGCTTTGTTCGAAGAGTTCAAGGCCGACGAAACGAGCTTCCCGAGCGCGCGCACGATCGATCCGTGCGTCAATTGGGCGTTCAACCTGGCGCAGGGGAATATCGACCAGCGCATTGCCAACAACTGCGCCGCAGCCGGCATTCCGTCCAATTATGGCGGCGGTTCGATTTCGGCCACTGTTCACTCGTCGGGCGGCATCGGGGTCCTGAACCCGGAAACGTCGACGGCATTGACCGGAAGTATCATCCTGACGCCGCGGTTCCCCTCACTGCCCCAGACCCACATGAGCCTTGCGGTCGATTATTTCGACATCAAGGTGAAGGGCGAGGTTTCGCAGCTCGGGGCTCAAAACATCGTCTTCGGATGCTATGATTTTCCGAGTTTCCCGAATGACCCGCTGTGCAGCCTGTTCGATCGCGGCTCTGCGGGAACGGATCCCTTTGCGATCGGAAACGTGCGCGACTCCTACATCAACATCGCCACGCAGATAAACAAAGGCTTCGATTTCACCGCCTTGTTCCAGCAGGGACTGGGGCGCTGGGGCTCATTGAGCATTCTCGGCAGTGCAACCTACCAGCTTAAGGACATAACCACGTTGCTGCCGGGCAGCCCGCCGACAAGCACCAATGGCGACATTGGTGATCCCAAGCTCGTCGGTGATCTCAATGCGACCTGGAAGCCGAATGGCGGATGGACGCTGTTTTACGGCATCGAATATTATGGCAAGTCGTCCAACGACCGGAAGTTCAAGGAGCGGCACGGCGGCTCGCTCTGCCAGACTTCGATAATCTGGGGCGATTATTGCGTGGACGTCACCGTCCCCGCTTACTTCTATCACAACGTCTCGATTACGAAGGACTTCGGATCGCCGGCGCATCAGCTGGAGCTGACGCTCGGCGTGCGAAACGTGTTCGACACGCGCCCGCCACAGGTCAGCACTATTGGCGGAGCCGGTCTCCCGTCGCTTATCGGCCCCGTCGTCGGCACATCGCAGTACGATTTCCTGGGACGGAGGGTCTTCTTCAACATTTCGAAAAAGTTCTAGGACTTCAGATCAATTCGAGCTGGGGGCGGCGAAAGCCGCCCCTTTTTTTTGCGCTCCCGCATCGGTAACCACGGCGTCCAGATGCCGAACATAAAATTGAAATCCGATACACTCGACGTCGAGACGACGCGCTTTTCTCCCGACCGGATTGCCGCGCCCTTGTTCGTCAACAGCATTCCCAAAAGCGGGTCGCATCTGCTCATGAACATCATTCGGATGTTCGTGCCGCTCGATCAGCAATATCGCGAACAGTTCATCCAGTGGGGAAACCTCAAAGATCATCTGCACGCATTTCAGCCGCAATATCCATTCTTCAGTTACGGGCATTTGTTCTTCTCGGACAGTTCCGCCATCGAGCTTGCGCAGGTCCGCAAGATCCTCCTCTACCGGGACCCATATAATTGGGTCCTCGCCCGGGCTCGTTTCTTCCTGTCCAATGAGTTCGAAGGTAATGTCGACTATCTGAAAGAAGGCAGGTTGAGCGCGGACGACCTGCTCTCGCTGATGATTTTCGGAATCCACGGCAAGGCTCCTAGCCTCGCCGACATGTACGATCTCAATGTGGCCGCGTGGCTCGGCTCTTTGTCGGTATATGCAGTTCGCTACGAAGATCTGGTGAGTCACGTCAAAGACCTCGAGAGCGAGGCCTCGGAAAGCTATTTCGCAACGCTCCTGGACGCTTGCGGCATTTCACCGGTTCCAGCCAATTGGCGCGAGCGGGTGACCGTGGGTTCTGACCGCCGCCGCAGCGGGACCGCCCGCGAAAATCTGACAGGCATCGCCTTAGAGCTGCCAGCAAAGCTGCCAGAGCGGCATCGGCGCCTTGTCGACTATGCAGCGCCAGGGCTTCGCCGGCTCCTCGGCTACGCGTGATGGGCGTCTCGTCCGACGATTGCCGGTTATCCTCGATTTACTAGGGCTGAAGAACTTTTTCGGGAAAAGAAGAACGACGAAGCCTCAATGGTGCTGATCGAACATTTGCGTGAGCACCGCGACGAACCGCGCGGCCTCGCGTTACTTGGTGAAATCGCGATGGACTCAGGAGCGCTTGCGCAGGCTGAACAATTCCTCCGCCGAGCGATCTCGCTGGGTGCCCGGTCTTATGAAGTTAAGCGGAATCTTGCCTCGACCATCATGAGGCTCGATCGACTCGACGAAGCCCTGGAAGCCTTCACACAGCTCGAACTACATCATGACGACATCCATTTGACAGCTACCCGAGCCAATCTGCTCGATAGACTGGGTCGAACCGAAGAGTCCCTGAGTGTGCACGAGCGCGTGACTGCAGATCCGCGCTGCCAATCAAATCATTGGATCATGTATGGCCACACCCTCCGCTTCGCCGGGCAGACCGACAAAGCAATAGAGGTCTTCCGGCAGATCGTCGCCAGAGAGCCCGACAGAGGTGAAGCCTGGTGGGGACTTGCGGACATCAAGTCGAGCGTTTTGACCGACAAGGATATCGGGACGCTGGAGGAGCAAGCCGAAGCGGCAGTCGATATTCTCAATCTCGTTCCGATTCATATGGCGCTCGGCCGTGGATTTCATGATCGAGGCAAATATGAACGGGCCTTTCATCACTATCGCGAAGGCAACAGGCTGCGCTCAGCGGTGATAAACTATGATCCCGGCGAACTTACCCGTGAGGTTGATCAGTTCATTCGAATGACTCCGCCCGGTCGGCTCTCTCCACCGCAAAGCGCGCCAGGCGCGATACCCATCTTCCTGATCAGCCTGCCGCGGTCTGGCTCCACTCTCCTCGAACAAATCCTCGGCAGTCATCCGCAAATCGAGGCTGCGGGTGAACTTCCTCACAGCAGGGCACTGATGCGCGCCTCGCTCGAATTGCACATGCGCAGCGGCCCGCTGCAGGTTTTCGAGTATCTGGAGCGCCTCACTTCCGACGAGAAGCGCATGCTCGGTAGCGAATATATGCGGCGGGCAGCCGCGCACCGGCAGACCAACGTTTCGCACTTCATAGACAAGATGCCGTCTAATTGGAGCGACATCCTGTTCATTCGAGCGATCCTGCCGCAGGCGAGGTTCGTCGAGATCCGGCGCGATGGGATGGACTGTTGTTTCTCCAATTATGTCCATCATTTTGGTGCCGCCCACGCAGCCTCATTCGATCTCGGCCATCAGGGACGCCTATGCGCGGACTACACTCGATTAATGGACCATCTGAGCTCGGCGGCGCCCGGAATGATGTGCACGATCAGGTACGAGGAATTGATCGACCAGCCCGAGCGCGAACTCGGAAAGGTGCTGCGAATATCTTGGCCTGGATTGGGACGAAGCCTTGCTCCGCTTCTACGAATTGGGCCGGTCTGTGCGCACTCCCAGTGCCGAGCAAGTCCGCCGCCCACTCAACCGGAGCGGAATCGGAACATGGAGGCCCTATGCCGAATGGCTCGGGCCTTTGCGGGAGGCGCTGGGACCTCTCGCCAGTCCCTGATCAGTAACGATAATGCTCGGGTTTGAACGGCCCTTGCGCAGATACACCGATATAGGCCGCCTGCTTTTCGTTAAGCTTGGTAAGCTTCACTCCCAGCTTGTCGAGGTGCAGCCGAGCGACCTTCTCGTCGAGGTGCTTGGGAAGCACATAAACCTCGTTCTTGTACTTGTCGGCGCCGGTCCACAGCTCGATCTGCGCAAGCACCTGGTTGGTGAAGCTCGAGCTCATGACGAAGCTCGGATGCCCGGTCCCGTTGCCAAGATTCACCAGCCTGCCCTTCGATAGGACGATGATCTTCTTGCCGTCGGGAAATTCAACCTCATCGACCTGCGGCTTGATCTCCGTCCACTTCATATTGGCGAGGGCACCGATCTGGATTTCACTGTCGAAGTGGCCGATGTTGGAAACGATCGCCATGTTCTTCATCGCCCGCATGTGGTCGAGTGTGATCACGTCCATATTGCCGGTCGCAGTGACGAAGATATCCGCGCGTTTGGTGGCCTCTTCCATGGTTACGACCTCATAGCCCTCCATCGCTGCCTGGAGCGCGCAGATCGGATCAATCTCAGTCACGAGAACTCGAGCGCCACCGTTGCGTAGCGAAGCTGCTGAGCCCTTGCCGACGTCGCCGTAGCCGGCAACGCAGGCAACCTTGCCTGCAAGCATGACGTCGGTCGCACGGCGGATCGCGTCGACCAGAGATTCCTTGCAGCCGTAAAGGTTGTCGAACTTTGACTTGGTCACGCTATCGTTGACGTTGATCGCCGGGAACGGGAGCTTGGCGTTCTTTGCGAGGTCGTAGAGCCGATGAACGCCGGTAGTGGTTTCTTCCGACACACCCTTGATCGCCTCGACCGTCTTGGTGAGGTAGCCGGGACGCTCGGCCAAGAACCGCTTCAGGGTTGCCGCAAAGATTTCCTCTTCCTCGTTCGAGGGAGCGAAAAGCGCTTCGCCCTGCTCAACTCGATGTCCCCATAGCGCAAACATCGTGGCGTCCCCGCCATCGTCGAGGATCATGTTGCAGGTCGTGTCTCGGCCCCAATCGAAGATGCGGCAGACGTAGTTCCAATAATCCTCGAGCGTTTCGCCCTTGATCGCGAAAACGGGTATGTGACGGGCGGCAATGGCAGCGGCGGCGTGGTCCTGCGTCGAAAAGATATTGCAGCTCGCCCAGCGCACTTCCGCACCGAGTTCCACCAGGGTCTCGATCAGGACCGCTGTTTGGATCGTCATGTGAAGCGAGCCGGTGATCCGGGCGCCTTTGAGCGGCTTCGTCGCGCCGAACTCTTCGCGCAGTGCCATCAGCCCGGGCATTTCGGTTTCGGCGATTTCGATTTCCTTGCGTCCGAAATCGGCAAGGCCGAGGTCCTTTACGACAAAGTCGTCAAAACGGTTGTCAGCCTGCGTCGCCACGTCGAAAATCTCCAAGGATAAAGCGAAGGTTAGGGGTGAAGTCCGGCCCAACAGAGCCCGACGCCTCTAGCGTAGCAGTACATATAAAGAAAGCTTTATATGTGTGTCAGGCCGCGCCGGTCTCGCTCGCCAGAAGTCGCGGATCGATACCTTCGGCTTTAAACGCGGCGGCCCAGCGCTCATCGGTCGGTGTATCGAAGAGGATGCCGGCATCGGCGCGCGCGGCGAACCACCCGTGGCGGGTCATCTCGCCATCAAGCTGGCCTTCGTCCCAGCCCGCATAGCCAAGCGCCGCAATCCATTGCGATGGCCCTTTGCCTTCAGCAATCGCCTTCAGGACGTCGATGGTGCCGGTCATTGCGAACAGCTCTCCCAATTCGCCGTTGACGTGGATCGTATCCTGGCCGCCCCAATCCTTGGAATGAAGGACGAAACCGCGCCCGGGCTCGACCGGTCCGCCGTGATGAAGGGCGCAATCGGGCGCTTCACCGGGGTCGATATCGAGCTGGCGGAGCAAAGCGCGGAAGCCGATGCCGGCGCGCTTATGGCCGATCCCGATCCCGATGGCTCCGTTCTCGTCATGAATGCAAATTGCGACGACCGCGCGCTCGAAGCGCGGGTCGGACATGCCCGGCATTGCCAAAAGCAACTTGCCGGAAAGAAACGTCGGCTGCTCAACCATCAGTCGCGACAATGGGGCCGCGCCGCACACCGGGCAATACTTGAGGACGTCACCCAGCGAGCCTATCTGCCGCTTCGCCTGACGCGAAGGAGACATTGAATGACCATCCAAGTGGGCGACCGCCTGCCCGACGTACCGCTGACCATCGCAACTGCCGACGGTCCCAAACCCACGACGAGCAGCGAGTTCTTCGGCGGCAAGAGGGTCGCGCTTTTCGCCGTCCCGGGCGCGTTCACGCCGACCTGCTCGGCGCGGCATCTTCCATCCTATGTCGAGAAGGCCGGAGAACTGAAAGGCCAGGGTGTCGATGAAATCGCCTGCATCTCGGTCAACGATCCATTCGTGATGGCCGCCTGGGGTCAGCGTGACGCGAGCTCGGACATCACAATGATCGCCGACGGCAACGGCCAATTCGCGGATGCGACGGGTCTTGCCATGGATGCCAGCAAGTTCGGGATGGGCAAGCGTTCGCAGCGCTATTCGATGATCATCAACGACGGCATCGTCGAGCAACTGAACGTCGAGGAGCCGGGCGAATATCGCGCATCGAGCGCGGAGAACATGCTCGACCAGCTGGCGACCGCCTGACCGAATGTCGCCGATCTGGCTCTCTTCATCGAGGGTTCGAAACGCCCAATGGCGTTGCGCGTTGTCGTCAGAAATCAGTAGGAGCAGCGTAAAATGGCGACAAGCAATCGTGGCGGAAATCGCGGCAACCGCGGCGTAACGGACAGAACAACAATCCCGAAGGCCACAACCAATATAGCGGGATGATGAGTACTGCTCGCGACAACCCGCTAGCGACAGCGGCGGCTGTCGGCGGCGCAGTTGCGGCCGGAGTGTTCTTGTGGTCACGCCGCAACCAGATCACCGATCAGATCAGCAGTCTCTCCGACCAGATCAGCGAATGGCGCGAAGGCACGGTCTCCGACAAGCAACTTTGCTTCGGACGGCACGGATCCGGGCGACGGCTTCATGGCAAGTTCCGGCAGCCGTGGCCAGGGTCGCCGTAGCCAAGCGCAGATTTCAGAAGAGGCACTGACCCTCAAGGAAACCGGCAAGACCGCTTAGGCCGGACGGATCCAAGCAAGGACGGGCGCTCCTCACGGGGCGCCCTTTTCTTCAGGCAGCCAGGAAACTTAGCGATCGCGTCGCCGAGCTGAGGCTTGGTGACCGAGCTCATGTGTGTCCCTGGAATTTCCTCAAATATCGCGTCAGGCAGCACGTTGGCGAGATCCTCGGCTGATCCATTGTCGTCGTCCTGATCTCCGCAGACGACGAGAGTCGGCATCGTGAACGCCTCGAGCCAGTTCATGAATGCGTCTTCGAAGCTTTCGAAGAAGCTGCGCCGCGGCAATGCGGTCCACCTTCTGGCTCTTCATGAACTGGATCGACAGCCAGTGCGGGTCGCCGCGCTGAACCTTGTCGAACATGGCGATCGCCTCGACGAAGAAAGTCTTGCGCCGCTTCCAGTTGCGAAGTCCATCGAGCCCAGCACCACCAAGCATGGCGCGCCGGGGTCGAAGCCCCTCGCCTACGCCTTCGACAATCGTCCGCGCGCCAAGCGAAAAGCCGCCCAGATCGAAGTCGACAAGCTGCAATAATGCGATGAGCTCGCGCAGGTCCCGAGCAAGTATCCCCTTGGGATAATATGCTTCGCCGTGCGGGCGATCGCTTTGGCCATGCGCTCGAAGGTCGGGCATGATGACGCGAAAACCTTCCGCAGCGATGCGCTCGGCATGACCAAACCTGATCCAGTTCATGTTCGCGTCGGAAAACAGGCCGTGGAGGAGAACGGCAGGTCTGCCATTCGCCCAGTTCATGAAAGGCGAGCCGGACGCTGTCCGATGCGGACCAGTAGTGGGTCTCAGGTTCGCTCATCCCGGCAACTTGCCGGTCGCTTTCACCCACTTGTCGACGAGCTTTTGATAATCCTCGGTGCGCTTCTCGGGCAGGCCTTCGGTACTAAGCCAAGGGCGATGAATGTTCTCGGCGCCGAAGTGATGCTTTGGAACAAATCGCGACGGATCATCGAAGCTTGCGACCGTAAGGTCCATCATCTCACTGCCGTCCTTGAAGCGGAAACCCAGCGAGGTCCCGCACTCACGGCAAAAAGGTCGCTCGGCGATCGGGGAGCTTTCGAACCAGTCTGGCTTTCGCTGCCACTCGATGTCCGCCTGCTTCACATTCTTAAACGCGACCGAAATCGATCCGGTCGCGCGTTGGCACATCCGGCAATGGCAAAGATAGGCGCCGGCGTCGTGGACCGCAGCTGCATAGCGGACCCGGCCGCAGGCGCAGCCGCCAGTCATCTTCTCAGCCACTAGGCCGCCTTTTGGAGGTGCTTGCGGCCAAGCAGCTCGGCGATCTGGACTGCGTTCAGCGCCGCGCCCTTGCGCAGGTTATCGCTCACGACCCAGAGGCTGAGGCCGTTCTCGAGTGTCGGATCGTCGCGGATCCGGCTGACGTAGGTGGCATAGTCACCGACGCACTCGACCGGCGTTACGTAACCACCATCCTCATGCTTATCGACAACCAGCACTCCGGGCGCCTCGCGCAGGATCTCGCGCGCGTTCGTCGGCGCTGATCTCATTTTCGAACTCGATGTTCACCGCTTCCGAATGGCCGACAAACACCGGCACTCGGACACAGGTCGCGGTCAGCTTGATCCTTGGATCGAGGATCTTCTTGGTTTCGACCACCATCTTCCACTCTTCCTTGGTCGAGCCGTCGTCGAGGAAGACGTCAATCTGCGGAATGACGTTGAAGGCGATCTGCTTGGGATAGATGACGGGCGTCGTTTGAATCGCCGACGAAGATGTTGCGCGATTGCTCGAACAGCTCGTCCATTGCCGCTTTGCCAGTGCCCGAGACCGACTGGTAGGTCGCGACCACCACCCGCTTGATCCTCGCCGCATCGTGAAGCGGCTTCAGCGCGACCACCAGCTGCGAGGTCGAGCAATTGGGGTTGGCGATGATGTTCTTCTTGACGTAGCCAGCGATCGCCTCCGGGTTCACCTCGGGGACGATCAGCGGAACGTCGGGATCCATCCGGAACAGCGAGCTATTGTCGATCACCGTGCAGCCCGCCGCCGCCGCCTTGGGCGCATAGATTTGCGACACCGCCGAGCCAGCTGCGAACAGCGCCATGTCCCAACCGCTAAAGTCGAAATGCTCGAGGTTCCTGACGCGCAGCGTCTCTGCCGCTCTCGCCGAACTCGATCGTCGCTCCGGTCGAGCGCGAGGACGCCAACCGCGGCCACCTCCGCCAATGGAAATCGCCGCTCAGCAAGGATGTTCAGAAGCTCTCGCCCAACATTGCCCGTCGCACCAACAACCGCGACCCGATAACCCATGTGTTGCTCTCCAGCTTGCGCGCCGCACCTATCGCAAGCCGCTGCGCAAGGCGATATGGCTCGCCGCTCCACGCGCACAAGGGGAGTGAATGCGCAAACCCGTCGTCCTGCTTTTATTTCTCTTCGTTGTCATGCTCGGCATAATGGCGTTGGCGCCAATGCTTGAGCAACCTCCAGCGTTACGAAGGAATAATGTTCCGGGCGAGTTCGACGCGACGCGCGCCAAGGCGCGACTGGCGTTCGTTCTCGGCGATCAGCAACCGCATCCCGCCGACAGCGCGGCCAACGATCAGGTGCGCGCACGACTTGTTGCAACGCTCGAGCATATGGGTCTCGATCCGATCGTCCGCGACGAGTTCGCTTGCAACGAGCTGTTCAAGGAACGCGGAGTCGCCTGCGCGCGGGTGCGAAACGTCGTCGCGGTGCTCGGCGCGAAAGCGGGCAAGGCCCTGCTCCTCAATGCGCACTATGACAGCGTGCCCGTCGGGCCGGGAGCCGCCGACGACGGAGATCGGCGTCGCCACTCTCCTGGAAATCGGCGCGATCCTCAAGAACCAGCCGCTAAAGCGGCCAGTGGTCCTGCTGTTCAACGAGGGCGAGGAGCTCGGGCTCGTCGGCGCCCGCGCTTTCCTTGACGATCCGCTCAGTCGAAGCGTCGACAGCTCTGATCAATCTCGAAGCCCGCGGCGTCCGCGGCCCGGTCAACATGTTCGAGACAAGCCGCCCGAACTCAGCGGCGATCGCGTTGTTCGCTTCCGCCGTGAAGCATCCTGCTGCCAATTCACTCTCGACGGACGTCTACCGGCTGATGTCCAACTATACCGACGTCAACAGCTTCTCCGAAAGAGGATGGCTGACCTTCAACCTCGCACCGATCAGCAATGAGACTCGCTATCATTCGCCAGGCGACGATGTTGCTTCGCTCGATCCGGCAACGCTCCAGCACATGGGCGACCAGACACTTGCACTCGTCCAGCGCCTTGCGAACGGCAGTCCGCGTGCGGACGTCCGGCAACCTTATCTTCATGGACATTGCCGACCGAACGCTTTGATCAGTCTCCCAATGACGGATGGGGTCATCCTGCTGGCATTGCTCCTCATCGGATTCGCCGCCGCGACGCTGAAGCGCGGCCGAGGCGGACAAGGCACCTCCGTGGTTCTTGGGAACGATAGTCGGTTCCGGGACTGGTTGCGTGTGCTGCGCCCACGCTCATCGGCGTTGCAAGACCGGGCATGTTCTGGCGCGCGCAGCCGATCTGGATCCACCTCGCGACCTATGGTTGCGTTCTTCTCGTCGGGACAGGGCTTATCGCGATCATCGGACGAAGCATGTCGATACGACAGCTTCGAGCCATATTCTGGCTGCTGTTCCTCGCAATCGGTGCGGTGATCGGCCTCTACGCGCCCGGCGGGATCGTCTTCTTCCTCTTTCCTCCTACGGTGGTGGGCTTCGGCATGATCGCCAATCGATGGTGGCGACAGGCGGAGCTTGCCTGCAGCATCGTTGCGATCATCATCCTGTATCTCACCTGGGGCGCGATGCTCGGGCTACTCGAAGAGTTGCTCAACGACGGCCCAATTTGGGTGTTTGCGCCATTGGCTGCGCTTCTCTTGGTTCCAGCGCTGATCGAAGCCAAGCCTCTCATAGATGAGGTCGGCCCGCGGGCCGCGACAAGTGTCGTCAGCAATTCTTGTTCTTCCTTGGCTGGACAGCCGCAGCAGCGGCGCCGGCCTATTCTGCGGACCGCCAGCAACGCTTCGTCATTCAACACGTCAGCCAATGCGGCAGCCATAAGTCGTGGTGGTCGATCCTGAACGATGGGGCTCCGCTACCAAAGGCATTCGGGAGCGGATGGAAGCGCGGCAAGCTGCCGCTCAGCGACACATTGCGCTGGATCAAATCCGCGGCGGCACGCCCGGGAGCGATGGCTCCGGCCGTCCGGCTCTTATCTGAAGTCGATAACGGCGATGAGCGAACTCTGACCGTCCGTCTTGCTGCAAACAATAATGATCGAGATCGAAATCCTCGCGCCCGAGGATGCTCTATCAGATCCGCAGGCGTCGCCAGCTTCGTTCGACCGATCGATCAGGACGCGGACGGCATTTATTCTCTCGGTTGCTCGGGGCGGAGCTGCGATGGCGCTATTGTGCAACTCACTACGGAACAACCAAAGCCGATCCGCGTCCTCATCGTCGGCTCGCGCGAGTTCGCTGCCTGCTTCCGCTGCGCAGCTGCTCTCTGCGAGGCCGCGATTCGCCAGGCCGCAATATAATCCGGACGCAACCATCACCTTCAAGGCCATGAAGCTCTGACACGCTCGCCCGGACTGTGCTAAGGCCCACGAATGGCGCCCGGCGCCATCTGCGCTGGACGGCACCTGTTCTTAGGAGGCGTCATGGCGACCCAGACTATGTCCGCGCGGCGTTCCGCGCGCACCCGGCCAATTTCGGTCCGAACGATCACTGACGAAGATCTTCGCTGGTCTCTCAGGCAAGGATGGGAGGATTTCGGCGACCTTCGCGGAGATCTTGTCTTCGCCGGTCTGATCTACACGGTGATCGGTCTGGCCGCCGTGGTAATGACTACAAGCGCGCCGCTGATGCCTTTTTTCGGTCCGGTCGTCGCTGGAGTCGCGCTTCTCGGACCAGTCGCTGCCCTTGGTTTCTACGAGCTCGCGCGGCGACGCGAGAAGGGCGAGGATGTCCATTGGTTCAACTTCATTGACGTGCGAAAGCGTCCGGCGGTCGACGACATGGGCATGGTCGCGGGCCTGCTGCTCGTCATTTTCGTCGGATGGCTGATTGCGGCAGGGCTTCTCTACGCGCTCATCTTCGGCTGGGCCACTCCGACCTCGGTCCGCGAATTCCTGACAATGGTCCTGACGACACCTCGCGGTTGGGGGCTGATCGTCTCGGGAGTGATCGTCGGAGCGGTCTTCGGCTGGGTCGTCCTGGCGCTCAGCGTCGCGTCGCTGCCGATGCTCGTCGATTGCAACATCAGCGCCGCGGAAGCGGTCTCCACCTCATGGCGCGCTGCTCATGCCAACAAAGGCGAGATGTTGCGCTGGGGTCTCGTTGTCGGGGCGCTGCTGGTGGTCGGCTCCCTCCCGCTCTTCGTCGGACTGGCGTTCGTGCTGCCATGGCTCGGCTATTCGACCTGGCACCTCTATACGCGCTTGATCGATCGCGAGTTCGATCCCGAAAGGCCAAAGGGCCGCTTAAGCCAGCAACGTTCCTGCTAGTGCGCTGCGACCCCATGCTCGCGCAGGAAGTTCAGGATCGTATGCCACCGGTGCGCCAGCATCTTGGGCGATCCGGACCGATGCGTTTCCCCGGATAGAGCATCATCTCGAACGGTACGTCGTCGTGCTGTAGCTTCGAGATCAGCTCCGAGCTGTTCTCGAAGAAGACATTGTCGTCCGACATGCCGTGGATGATCAGCACGGGATCGGAAATCCGATCCGAGTCCGCGATGGCATCTGAATTTGCGTAAGCTTCGGCGTCCGACTGCGGCGTGCCCATATACCGTTCCGTGTACGACGTGTCGTATAGCTCCCACTTCGTCACCGGAGCGCCAGCGATGCCCGCGGCGTAAAGGTGTGGATCGGCTTCCAACATCTTCAGAGTCATGTATCCACCGTATGACCAGCCATCGATCGCGATCTTGCTCGGATCGACGAAGGGAAGACGCTTCAGGAATTCGGCGCCGGCCTTCTGGTCCTGGACCTCGACCGAACCCATCGCTCGATAGATCGCGCTTTCGAACGCGACGCCGCGATTGGCCGACCCGCGATTGTCGATCTCGAAATAGATATAGCCTTGATCGACCAGCGCCTGCTCAAGTGCGCCTCCCCAGGCTTTTCGATACCGTTTGCGAGTGCGGCCCACCGTAATGTTCGAACAGAACGGGATAGCGTTTGCCAGGTTGCAACGGCGGCGTGATCATCTTCCAGTAGAGCGTTGTTCCGTCCGAGCCCCTGATGGTCCCGTAGGTCGCGAAGTCGATGGCTGGCGAGGTACGGCGCGTACGGATGATTGGCGTCGAGCTTGTTCTGCTCGACCCACGTGAGCAGCTTGCCAGCGTCGTCGGCGAGATAGACCTGCGGTGGCTGGCTTGGCGACGAGCGGCTGATCAGGAGCGATTGCCCCTTCTTGTCCATTGAGGCGTCATTCGCAAAGGCGAGCTCCGTTAAACGCTGTGGCGCGCCCGGGTTAAGATAGTCGATTGAATAGACTTGAGGCGCGAGAAGGTCGTCCTTTGTCCCGGCGAAGAACAGCCGGTGCGCGCGCTGGTCAACTCCAGCCAAATCCCTCACCACCCAGGGCCCGCTGGTCAGCTGCGTCCAACGCCCGTTGGCGAAACGGTAGAGGTGCCCGAAGCCGTCGCGCTCGGACCACCAGACCAAACTTCCATCGTCGAGAAACTTGTAATTGTCAGTCAGATTGATCCAGTGCCGCGGCGCCGCGGTTTCCTTGAAGAACAGCTTGCTCTTCCCCGTCGCGGGATCGACCACAAGCATGTCGAGCTCTGTCTGAGCGCGATTTTCGCGCTGGACATAAAGCCGCTTTCCATCCGGCGACCAATCGACGCGCAGCAAGTAGATGTCGCGGTTCGAACCGAGGTCGGCTTTCACCTTGTGTCCTCCGTTCGGGTCAATCACGTAAAGCGACACGTCGACATTGCGCCCGCCTGCGGCAGGATAGCGTTGCTGGTAGGTGCTCGTGCCCGTTGCCCCAATGGCCGCCCGGGTCACGATCGCGACCGGAGATTCGTCAAAGCGCTCGACCGCGATGCGATTGTCCTTGGGCGACCACCAATAGCCGGTCAGCCGGTCCAGTTCCTCCTGGGCGACGAATTCCGCTTCGCCCCAATGGACAAGATCGCCCTCCTTCGGAGTGATCGGCTTGATCTCGCTGCCGACTTGACCCGTCCACAAGCGATTATCGCGGACGAACGAAAGGTATTTTCCAGTCTCGCTGAGAACGGGGTTCAGCGGGTCGCCCTTACCCGTGCCTTTGACTTGCCTGACGCTGCCGTCGACCCCAGCGAGGTAAAGCTGGCCCTCAAGCGGAACGAGGATCGACTTGCCGTCGGGCGACCAGTCGTAGGTCACGATCCCTTTCAAACTGACAGTGCCCTTGCGCTCGCGCTGCATTTTCTCCGCCTCGGACATGGCCTGTCCACTGCCGAGCTTTTCGGAATCGACCAGCATCGACCATTTGCCGGTCTGCCGGTCGAACGCCCAGAGATCATAGCGTTGAAGGTCGTTGGGCCGGTTGCGAAGCAAAGCAAGGTATCGACCATCTGGTGAGAGCTTCGCCGAACGAGGGACAGGGCCATTGAGGGAAGGACTGTCGAAAACCCGCTCGATCGTGAGCCTCTGCGCCTTCGGGCGAGACCTGAACCGGCTGTTGGGCAGTGGCGGCGGTCATTGGTGCCAACATGGCGAACGCGCTCGCTGCTGCGAGAAATCTGGACGAGTTCATCGACGATGGTCCCCCACGGAAACGAAATGGGGCGCCCCGGCCGGGGCGCCCCATCGTGTTAGGACTGCATTCGTTGGAAGGGCAAGCCCCTCGCGTCACAACCGCTCTTGGTGAGCGAAAGCTTGAGAAAGATCAGGCTTCCGAAGCGTTTCCGGCGGTGACGTCGCGGCGAATGTCTCGGCGCTCTGCGATGCGGGCAGCCTTGCCGGTACGGCCACGCAGGTAATAGAGCTTTGCGCGGCGAACATCGCCGCGGCGCACAACCTCGATCTTCTCGATGATCGGCGAATAAAGCGGGAAGACGCGCTCGACGCCCTCACCGAAGCTTATCTTGCGGACGGTGAAGCTCGAGCCGACGCCCTTGTTGGCACGAGCAATGCAGACGCCCTCGAACGCCTGGACGCGGGTGCGCTCGCCTTCGATGACCTTCACGCCCACGCGAAGAGTGTCGCCAGGGCGGAATTCGGGGATTTTCTTGTCCGCAGTGAGCGCTTCGATAGCTTCGCGCTCGAGAGTCTCGATCAGATTCATTTCAAATCAGCCTTCGTATCTCGTCGCCGCGCGCCAGAGGGCGGTGCCTGCGATGCGCCCCCGTGGCGCTCGATCAGGTCCGGCCGCCTTAGCCGTGTATCTTCGATCGCGCGTTCGTGTCGCCACGCCGCGATCTTCGCATGATCCCCCGACCGCAGCACTTCGGGGATCGTGCGCCCTTCCCATTGGACAGGCCGGGTATAGTGCGGATATTCGAGTAGCCCCGTCTCGAAGCTCTCCTCCTCTCCGCTGGAGGCCGCGCCCATTACCCCGGGAAGCAGTCTCACGCAAGCATCGAGGATGACCATCGCGCCAAGCTCTCCGCCAGACAGAACATAGTCACCGACGGACACGGGTTCGAGAGGCCGCGCGTCGAAGATGCGTTCGTCGAATCCCTCAAACCTCCCGCAGAGCAAAATCACGCCCTCGCCCACCGACAGCTCGCGAACGCGGGCTTGCGTGATCGGCGCTCCGCGCGGGGTGAGCGCCAATATCGGGCGACCGTCCGCGACGCTGTCGAGCGCCGCGGCGAGCACGTCGGGTCGAAGAACCATCCCTGCTCCGCCGCCCGCCGGCGTATCGTCGACACTGCCATGCTTGTCGGTCGCGAAGTCACGAATGTTCCTCGTCTGTAGGCTCCAGATACCGTCCTTGAGTGCTCTTCCTGCCAGGCTCGCGCCGAGCGGTCCTGGGAACATGTCCGGATAAAGAGTCAGCACGGAGGCACCGAACGCCATCAGCCGCGCCTTCGTCCCGACAGGGTCGCGCCAAGGAGCCCGCCGAGAAGCGCGATGACGACGAACCCTCCGCCGATCGTCATCAACCCCGCGACCGCAAGATCGGCCATCCGCTCGCCCTCCCCGTGGTCGGTGGCCCAAATGAAAAGCATTCCAAAAAGCGTCATTACGAGTGTAATTGCCGGCAGGATCGAGGCGGCGATGAACTGGATCCGCCGCGCGCTCCACTCCGGCTTCACAGTCCTGAAGAGCGAGGCCAGACCCGCACCCATCAATACGGCGAGCGAAAAGCCGATTAGGATGAGCGTTGTATTCATTCGCGGCGAGCTAGTCGGGAACCGCGGCCATCACAATCCATTGGGCTGCCAATGGAAGAGCCGATTCTCGACTGTCTGATCATAGGAGGTGGACCCGCTGGACTGACCGCCGCCATCTACCTCGCGCGCTTCCACCTCGATATCATGGTCGTCGACGCAGGAAAGAGCCGCGCATCATGGATTCCCTGCACCCGCAACGTCTCCGGGTTTCCCGACGGCATCGAGGGCAACGAATTGCTGCGCCGAATGCGTGAGCAGGCGTGCAAATATGGCGCAAAGATCGAAACCGAGTTCGTAACCAAGCTGGAGCGCGACGAGGAGACGAATGGTTTCACCGCGACCTGGGGTTCGGGCCGAGTGACGGCGCGAAGCGTGCTTCTCGCAACCGGCGTCACTAACCGCCGTCCGCCGATGGACGATGAGCTTCACGACGATGCGCTTTCGCGCGGCCTCGTGCGCTACTGCCCGATCTGCGACGGTTACGAAGTGTCCGATAAGCGCGTCGGAGTCATCGGCAGCGATAGCCACGGCGTCGCTGAAGCCCTCTTCATCAGAAGCTTCACTGCTGACGTCACCTTCATTGCTCCGGATCAGGCTCACAGGCTCAAGCTCGACGACCGGCGCAAGCTCCAGGAAGCGAGTATCGACTGCGTCGATGGCCCGGCCAATGCGGTCGCGATTTCGAACGATTGCATCGTCGTTGATACCGCCGAGGGGCATTATGCATTCGACACCATTTATCCAGCTCTGGGCTCGGACACGCACACCCAGCTCGCCGAGATGGTCGGAGCGAAACTTTCCAGCGAACAGGCAATCGTGGTAGATCAGCATCTCAAAACCAACATCCCCGGGCTCTATGCTGCCGGCGACGTCGTCATTGGCCTCGATCAGATCAGCCATGCGATGGGCCAAGGCGGGGTTGCCGCGACCGCAATCCGCAATGACCTTTGTGTCAACACCCCGCGCTGGCGCGCTCCGCCCGGAGAGCTTCAGGAAGCTGAGACCGGAAGTTGATTGACGGCCGACTAGGCCAGAAACTCGGGATCGAGCACGATGCGGCCTTCGATCAGGTCCGCGACGCCCTCTTTGAAGGGTATGAGCGAGCGTTTGCCGCCGTCCTTCTCGATCTCGAGCAAGTCGCCGGCTCCGTAATTTGCGACCGCCCTGACAGTGCCCACCCGTTTCCCAGCGGAGTTCACTGCGGCCAGACCGATCAGGTCGGCGTGATAATATTCACCCTCTTCGAGTGGCGGCAGAGTAGATCGATCGACCTCGACAAGCGAGCCGCGCAGCGCGTCTGCGGCGGTACGGTCCGCAATCCCTTCAAGCCGCGCAACCGCGGTCTTGCCGCAGTCTCGAACCGACAGGAGACGCCTTTCGGCGCCTCCAACATGGACGCTCTCACAACGCGACAGGCTCTCGACGCCTTCACTGAACAGCTTCAGGCGAAGCTCGCCCTTGACCCCGTGTGGGCCAGCGACTGCGGCGAGCGCAATCCTACGCTCGCCGCTGCTTAGGGTCATGGTCAGGCCTGAGTTTCCTCAGTGTTGCCTTCAGCGGGCTCCCCGCTGGAATCGCTGCTCTCAGCCTCGGCGTCAGTAGTCTGGGGAGAATCTTCCGTCGGCGGAGCGACTTCGTCAGCACCTTCTGCCGGAGCTTCGGCCGAGTCGCCCTCGCCGGTCGCGTCGGCCTGCTCGGCTGCAGCTTCTTCGGGCGGCGCTTCAGCACCAGCCTCTTCAGCGGGCGCTTCCTCGGTATCGGGCGCAGCCGTCTCTTCTTCTGCGACCGGCGGAACCTGCTCGCTCATCTCGTCCGCCGCAGTTTCGGCTTCCGCGCTTGGCTCGGCAGTCGCGCTCTCGACCTCGTCGGCGACAATTGGCTCAGCCTCTTCCGGCGGAGAGGCTGCGGCCTCGGCCGCCTCCGCTTCCTTTGCAGCACGCTGCTCAAGCCGCTCCTTGGCCTTCTCGCCAGGCTCAGCCTTCTGCGGGTTGTTGCGCGCTGCACGCTCGCGCAGCCCGGCGGCGTCGAGGAAGCGAAGAACGCGGTCCGAAGGCCGGGCGCCGACACCGAGCCAATGCTGGATACGGTCGGTGTCGAGCTTCACCCGCTCGGGAGAATCCTTCGCCAAGAGCGGATTGTAGGTGCCGACCTTCTCGATGAAGCGGCCGTCGCGAGCATTGCGGCTGTCCGCCACAACGATCCGATAATAGGGCCGCTTCTTGGAGCCGCCGCGTGATAGACGAATTGCAACTGCCATTGAACTTCCTTCCTTAAATCACTTTATTTCTTAGAAAACTTGTCGAAACCTGGAGGCAGGTTGAACGGTGACGAGCCGCCGAGCCCGGGGAGACCGCCCCCGGCCCCAAGCCCTGGCATTCCGCCGGGAGGAAGGGCCCCCGAAGGGCCTAATCCGCCGAGCGCGCCCTCCAAACCGCCTTTACTGAACATCGCCGCGAGCTTTCCGAGCCCGCCCATCTTCTTGAGCCGCTTCATGGCGGTCGACATTTCCTGGTGCATCTTCAGGAGCTTGTTGATCTCTTGAACCGTGGTTCCCGAACCCTTGGCGACGCGGATTTTGCGCTTCGCATTGATGATCTCGGGCTTGGCGCGCTCCTTGGCCGTCATCGAGGAGAGCATCGCTTCCATATGGACCAGAGCCTTGCTGTTCTGGGCCTGGTCCATCGCCCCCTTCATACCCTTGAGGCCCGGCATCATGCCGGCGAGCGCGCCAAGGCCGCCCATGCGCTGCATCTGTTGAAGCTGCGCCCACAAATCGTCGAGGTCGAACTTGCCCTTGGCCATCTTGGCCGCGAGCTTCTCAGCGTCCTCGACCTTGATTGTCTCCGCGGCGCGCTCGACCAGGCTGACGACGTCGCCCATGCCGAGAATTCTCCCGGCGACCCGGTCGGGATGGAAGGCTTCGAGCTTGTCGAGCGCCTCGCCGACACCGGCAAACTTGATCGGCTTGCCGGTGACCGCGCGCATCGAAAGTGCAGCGCCGCCACGTGCGTCGCCGTCCATTCGGGTCAGGATCACGCCCGACAGGTCGACCTCGCCAGCAAAGCCCTTGGCGACATTGACTGCGTCCTGGCCAGTCAGGCTGTCGACAACGAGCAAGGTCTCGGCGGGGTTCGACGCAGCTTCGACGGCCTTCATCTCTGCCATCAGCTGGTCATCGACGTGCAGGCGTCCCGCAGTGTCGAGCAGGACCACATCATAGCCCTGAAGCTTCGCCGCCTGGATCGCCCGTTTGGCGATCTCGACCGGCTGCTCGCCGGAGACGATCGGGAGCGTGTCTGTGTTCGTCTGGCGCCCGAGAATTGCGAGCTGCTCCTGCGCGGCTGGGCGAGCGACGTCGAGCGACGCCATCAAGACTTTCTTGCGGTCGCGCTCGCTGAGCCGCTTGGCCAGCTTGGCGGTGGTGGTCGTCTTGCCCGAGCCCTGGAGGCCGACCATCATGATGACGGCTGGTGGAGTTACGTTAAGGTTGAGCTCCGCAGTTTCTGAGCCGAGCGTCTCGACGAGGGCGTCATGGACGTATTTCACGACCATCTGTCCCGGCGTGACCGATCGCAAGACTTCCTGGCCGACCGCCTTCTCAGTGAGCTGTTCGACAAAGTCGCGAGCAACCGGAAGCGCGACGTCAGCCTCAAGCAAGGCGACACGCACCTCGCGCATGGCCGAGCGCACATCGCCTTCGGTAAGCGCGCCGCGTCCACGAAGCCGGTCGAATACGCTGCCGAGCCGATCGCTCAACGTGTCGAACATTCAATCACTCCAATTTTGACCAGATTTTGCCCCGTGCACGTGGGGTGCTCCCTCGAAACTCTATGCCAAACGCAAAATACGCCGGCGGACGAAATCTCGTCGGCCGGCGTGCACCCTTAGGTGCCAGCAACAATGTATGTCCGTAGACGCGGCGGCGCTTACCCGCTCAAGAGCCGAAGTTCAACCCAGTCTCGGCTTGCCCTTGGGCGGCTTGCGCGGGCGCGATGGGCCGCCTGGACCGCCGCTCGGCCTGTCTGGTCCGTCGCCCTTCGGCGGCCGTCCGCCGCGGCGATGACCAAGCGAGGACCCGCGCGGCGGGCCGCGACGGTCGCGCTCGGGGACCCGGTCTATCGGTCGCGACTGCTGCATTTGCTGCCGCGGACCGACTGCATAGCCCTCTTTCAGCAGCTGGGTGAACGCTGCTCGGGTGCTTTGGGCGATCTGCGTCCTGAAGCTCTTTCGGGAGGTCGGCGAAGGTCACGTTTGGGTGGATCGCCTGAACGTCGCGCAAAAGCTGGTTCGGAAGTCCGCCGGAAGCGCGCTTGAGGGCAGCGAGCCCGTCGAGCACCGCCGAGAAGAGAATTGATTGCATGACATCGTTGGCAGCTCTCTGCATTGGACCCTCGCAGGTGGACTAAGCTCGGTGCGCTCCCTAAGTCACGCGGCCGATGCGCCGGCACTTCCACAAGATGCATGGTTTGGGCAATGATTTCGTGATCGTCGACGCGCGCGACGAGCCGTTCGAGGTCACGCCAACGCTTGCCCGCGCCATCGCCGACCGCCGCACTGGCATTGGATGCGACCAGCTGATCGTACTCGAGCTCAGCGATTTCGCGGACATTCGGATGCGGATTTGCAACAGCGACGGCGGCGAGGTCGAGAGCTGTGGAAATGCGACGCGCTGCGTGGTGCAGTTGACCGGCGTGAAGAGCATCGAGACCGCGGGTGGCCTCCTCGTGGGGCAGGTCCTCGACGATGAAGTGGAGATTTCAATTGGCGAGCCGCGTTTCGCCTGGGACGACATTCCGCTCGCCTATCCGATGGACACCGCTGCGCTGCCGATGGCTTGGGGTGCTCTGGAAAAGCCGTTCGCCGTCAATGTCGGCAATCCTCACGTCGTTTTCTTCGTATCCGATGCGGGTTCGGTTCCACTGGACGAGCTCGGCCCAAGGATCGAGAACGACCCAGTTTTTCCGGAACGGATCAACGTCAGCGTCGCAGCTTGTGATCACAACCGCGTGCAATTGCGGACGTTCGAACGCGGCGCGGGCGAAACGCTGGCATGCGGCACCGGTGCCTGCGCGAGCGCGGTGGCTGCCATCGCGACCAAGCGCGCCCAATCGCCGGTCACCGTCGAAATGGCGGGGGGCAGCCTGATCATCCAATGGGCGCCCGGCGAGCCCGTGCGAATGCGCGGCGGAACAACCCACGTGTTTGAAGGCGAGCTCGAGCTCGAGGCCCTGCAGTGAGCATCGAGACGGTCACCCTGGGCTGTCGGCTCAACTTCGCTGAGAGCGAGACGATCGCTCGGACGGCGCCTCCGGATGAGAATTGGGTGGTGGTCAACAGCTGCGCAGTGACGGGCGAGGCCGTCCGGCAAACTCGTCAGGCGATCCGCCGCGCGCGGCGGCGATCCCCATCTTCGAAAATCCTCGTCACCGGATGCGCAGCCGAGCTTGATCCGGCCTCCTTCGCGGCAATGCCCGAGGTCAGCCGGGTCGTCGGAAATAAGAGCAAGCTCAACAGCCTGGCCTCTAATGACGTCATGGCGCCAGCCGGCTTCCAGGGTCACGTTCGAAGCTTCGTCGCGGTGCAGACCGGATGCGACCATCGCTGCACTTTCTGCGCGATCTGGCAAGCTCGCGGGCCCAGCCGGTCGCTATCCTTCGAATTGATCCGCGATGCCGTCGCGCGCGAAATCGATCGGGGCGCGAGGGAGATCGTTCTGACCGGCGTCGACATCACCGATTACAAAGGCGGACTCGGCACGCTGTGCGAACGGCTGCTCCTCGCACAGCCGCAGCTCAGCCGACTGCGCCTGTCCTCGCTTGATGGAATCGAAATCGATGAGCCGCTATTCGACTTGATCGCGGGCGAACCAAGGCTCCTGCCCCACTTCCATCTCTCCCTCCAGGCCGGCGATGACATGATCCTGAAGCGGATGAAGCGCCGCCATACGCGCGCCGATGCGGTTGCTACCGTCGGCCGCATCAAGAGCGCGCGGCCGGACGCCACCATCGGCGCGGACCTCATCGCGGGATTTCCGACCGAAACCGAAGAAATGTCACTGAACAGTCTGCAACTGCTGGATGGTTGCGACGTCGTCGCGGCGCATATTTTTCCTTTTTCCCCCCGACCGGACACCCCTGCATCACGCATGCCCCAGCTGCCACGCGAGGTTGTGAAGGCGAGAGCTTCGCGAATGCGCAAGGCCGCGGCCGAGCGGCGCGCCCGCTGGCTCGACAGTCTCATCGGGACGAAACAGCCCGTCCTGATCGAAAACGGAGGCAAGGGGCACGCGGACAATTTCGCACCAGTTGCAATCGAAGGGGCTCTCCGCGGCGATACTGGCCAAGCCACGATCATTGGCCGCAAGGACGGCGAGCTGACGGCAGTCTGGGCATGAGCTGGCTCGATCGCCTTCGTGGCGGATTCCAGAAGACCGCCGAGCGGGTCGCCGACAACCTCACCGGCATCACCAGCCGTGCCGCGCTCGATACGGCGACCCTCGACGATATCGAGGAAGCACTGATCGCCTCCGACCTCGGCCCCGAAGCCTCGCACCGAATCCGCGAAGCGATTGCCCAGCAGAAGTTCGAGCAACTCGACGAGCGCGGCCTTCGCACGATTCTTGCCGAGGAGATCGAAAAAATCTTAGTTCAAGTTGCTAAACCGCTGGAAATATGGGGATTTCCACGCCCACACGTGATCCTGGTAATCGGCGTCAATGGCTCCGGCAAGACAACCACAATTGGCAAGCTCGGTCATTGGCTGAAGGAGCAGGACTATGGCGTCCTGCTGGCCGCCGGCGATACGTTTCGGGCGGCAGCGATCGATCAGCTGAGGATCTGGGGCGATCGCATCGGCGCATCGGTGATTGCGGGCAGAGAAGGCGGCGATGCGGCGGGTATAGTCTTCGACGGGGTCAAACAGGCGACCGCTCAGGGCATAGACGTGCTAGTCGTCGATACCGCTGGCCGGCTCCACAACAAGAGCCACCTGATGGAGGAGCTGTCCAAGATCCGCCGGGTCCTCGGACGCATCAATACGCAGGCGCCGCAAGACATTCTGCTCGTCCTTGACGCGACGACTGGGCAGAACGCGCTTGCCCAAGTCGAAGTGTTTCGCGAGAGCGCAGGAGTGACGGGACTCATCATGACCAAGCTCGATGGAACAGCGCGCGGCGGCATCCTCGTCGCAGCGGCCGAGAAGTTCGGCCTTCCGATCCATGCGATCGGCGTCGGCGAGAAGGCCGATGACCTTCGTCCCTTCGACCCTCGCGAGGTCGCTCGAGCGATTGCAGGCCTGCCGCCCGAATGACCCCCCGGTCCGAACCACAGGGGACGATGCGGCTGCTGGTCGACTTCGGCCCGCTGGTGGTCTTCTTTGCCACCTACAAGCTTGCCGGAGTGGGGCTGCACGGGGTGCTGGTCGCCACCGGCGCATTCATGGCCGCGATTGTGATTTCTGCCGTGGCTGCCTTGATCACCTTCCGCAAGATCACTCCGATGCTGTGGCTCTCGACGATCCTGATTCTTGAGCTTTGGCGCGATCACTCTCTACTTGCGCGACCCTAAGTTCATCGAGATGAAGCCGACCTTCTATTACGTGCTGCTGGCGGGCCTGCTTCTCGTGGGACTGTGGCGCCGAAAGCCGCTTCTTCGATGGCTGTTCGGCCCCGTTTTTCCCGGCCTCACAGAAGAAGGTTGGCTAAAGCTCAGCCGCAATTGGGCTTTGTTCTTTGTCGTTCTTGCGATCGCGAACGAAATACTCAGGGCTAGCGTCGACTTCGACACCTGGCTGACGCTGAAGGTCTGGGGAGTGACCTTGGTATCGTTCCTCTTCGCCATTGCAAACATGCCGATGTTACTTCGCCATGGTCTCGACCCGGAGAAAAAGGACACGGCACTCAAGGACGCCCCAGTCGAATGAGCGATCCGATTCTCTCCATCCGCGGCCTGCGCAAGACGTACGGAACTGGGGTTGACGCCCTGAAGACGATCGATCTCGACATTCGCCGGGGCGAGATCTTCGCTCTGCTGGGTCCCAACGGTGCCGGCAAGACGACCCTGATTAACATCATCTGCGGAATTGTCACTCCAAGCGAAGGCGAAGTGCTCGTCGATGGCAAGAACTGGCAATCGAATTATCGCTACGCGCGAGAACGTATTGGCCTTGTTCCGCAGGAACTTACGACCGAAGCCTTTGAGCTGGTCTACAACACTGTGAGCTTCTCCCGAGGGCTCTACGGCAAGCCGCGCAATGATGCTTTCATCGAGGATCTGCTCACGCGCCTATCGCTCCTCGACAAGCGCAAGACGATCATGATGCACCTGTCCGGCGGAATGAAACGGCGCGTGATGATCGCCAAGGCGCTCAGCCACGAGCCTGCCATCCTGTTCCTCGACGAGCCCACCGCCGGGGTCGACGTCGAATTGCGCCGCGACATGTGGGACCTGGTCCGCAAACTCCGCGCCGATGGAACAACGATCATCCTTACCACGCATTACATCGAGGAAGCCGAGGAAATGGCCGACCGCGTCGGAGTCATCAGCAAGGGTGAGCTGATCGCTGTCGACGAGAAGCGCGACCTGATGGCAAAGATGGGGAAGAAGACGCTCGATATCGTCCTCGCCGAGCCCCTCGCCTCGGTTCCTGCCGACCTTTCCGACTGGAACATGGAACTCATCGATAATGGGCACATGCTTCGCTACCAGTTCGACAGCCATGCCGAGCGGACCGGCATTGCTTCGCTGATGCGCCGCCTCACCGACATCGGCATCGTCTACAAGGATCTCTCGACCCACCAGTCGAGCCTCGAGGAGATTTTCGTGGAGCTGGTCCATGGGGGCGCCAAGTGAACCTGCACGGGATTTCTGCCATCTATCGGTTCGAGATGGCGCGCTGGAAGCGGACACTCTGGCAGAGCCTGATCACTCCGGTCATCACGACGGCGCTCTATTTCGTCGTGTTCGGGTCCGCACTCGGAAGCCGCATGTCGACCATGGACGGAATCCGCTTCGGCGCTTTCATCGTGCCGGGTTTGACGCTTCTCTCGGTGTTCATGCAGTCGATATTCAACGCAAGTTTCGGCATTTATTTTCCGAAGTTTACTGGAACAATCTACGAATTACTCTCAGCGCCGATCTCCAGCTTCGAAGCCGTGCTCGCTTATGTCGGAGCAGCGGTCACGAAATCCGTCATCCTCGCACTCGTAACGATCGCCACTGCCACGCTCTTCGTGCCTGTCCACGTCGATCACCCATTGGCGATGGTCCTGTTCCTTGTCGGCATCAGCGCGGGCTTCTGCCTGTTCGGCTTCGCAATCGGCGTGTGGGCGAAGAATTTCGAACAGCTGCAGATCATCCCGATGCTGATCATCACTCCGCTGACCTTCCTCGGCGGCGCGTTCTACTCCGTCAAAACGCTCCACGATCCTTTTCGCACGATCACCATGTTCAACCCGATCGTTCACGTGATCAGCGGCTTCCGCTGGAGCTTCTACTCGGTCGCGGATGTGCCCGTCTGGTCCAGCGTGCTCGTCACTCTGGCGATAATCATCGGCTGCATGTCGGTGATCGCCTGGATGTTTCGCACCGGCTACCGGCTCAAGCAGTAACCGCGGCTTCTGCTCCCTGCTGGTTCGCCCGCTCGAGGCCGTTGCCGTCGAGATTCTCCATCGACAAAATCCCAGTTCACGATGTTCTGGAGCACAGCAGTTGCGAACTTCGGCCGTTCGTTCCGGTAATCAATGTAATAAGCGTGCTCCCACACATCGAGCGTGAAGAGCGGCACCATGCCATCGTGGACTGCGGGCGTATCGGCATCGTGAAGCGAGGTGATCCTCAGCGCACCGCGATCCAGGACGAGCCAGGCCCAACCGCTGGCGAAGTGGTTGACCGCTTCCTCGTGAAGCTTCTGGAACATTGTCTCGCTGTTGCCGAAGCCGTCCTCGATCAGCTTGGCGAGCTTGCCCGTAGGCTGCTGCCCATGGCCGGGCGCGAGACACTGCCAGAAGAAGCTGTGATTCCACAGCTGCGCGCTGTTGTTGAACAGCTTGTTGTTGCCAGCGCGCTTCGCGTCCTTCACGACTTGCAGAAGCGAGGCCCCGGAGAGACTGCTGTCTGCCTGGATCAGCTCATTGGTCTTGTTGACGTAAGCGCGGTGATGCTTGCCGTGGTGAAACTCCAGGGTTTCGGCCGACATGTGCGGTGCGAGTGCGTCCTTCGCATAGGGAAGGTCGGGCAGCTGGAAAGCCATTTCTCGAGCAACTCCTTGAATCTTTTCATGGGCGCCGCCGCCAAAGCGTCGACATCCGCATGCACTTCCCCACCCGGACCTTGCCTCTCGCGCCGCAGGAACAAAAATTCAACCCTTGGGCATGCGGTTCGTCGCGGCAACCATATGGTAAGCCTTGCTTGCTACTCCGGCTAACGTGGGGCCGTCCCGGATTTCTCCTGGCGGAATAATAGTTGAGTTTTTGTGCTTCGTCGGAGCCGCACGTGGAAGAACAATTCGTAGAGACCACAATCTATTCGCTTGCTGCGTCTGCCCCGACGCAGCCGGACCGGCGTGGTGGCGACCGCTATGTGCGGCTGTTGCGCGTCGGCGCGATCGTGATCGAGGATCGACGAGAGCTTTGCCTGATCCGAAATGTTTCCGCCGGTGGAATGATGATCCGCGCTTATTCAGACATCCATGTCGGTGCCGCGGTCTCGATCGAGCTTAAGCAAGGCGAGGCGGTTCGCGGCACCGCGAAGTGGAACGATGGAGATCTGACCGGCATCGAGTTCGAGCAGCCGATCGACGTCCTCTCCATTTTGGCACCGCCGGGTGACGGTCCAAGGCCGCGCCTTCCGCGGATCGAGGTAGATTGCGCCTCCTGGATACGCGAAGACGGCAATGTCGCAAGGACCAGGGTCACAAATGTCTCGCAGGGGGGCGTACGGCTCGACTTCCGAACCGCTCTTACCGTCGGTGCGGACGTGGTCGTCACACTTCCTGGCCTGACGCCGGTCGCCGGAGTTGTTAAGTGGACCGACGGAGAGGCCTACGGCGTCTCGTTCAACCGCGCTCTGGTACTTTCCGAACTGGTCGACTGGCTCCAGGGCCAACAGCAGGATCAGCGGCGGCGGGCAGCAGCGGGCTGATCAGTCGTCCGGCGCTTGGTCCAAAGGGCTGATCCAGCGACCTTTTCTAGCGCTGTCGAAAGAGCAGCATCATATTGTTGGCCGGCATGGCGCGCGTCTCGATAAGTCTGATGCCGTGCTCAGCGGCCGCGGTTGCGAAATCCTCGACTTTCTCAGTCCCCAGTCAGCGTTGCGGTGCTTCAGGTCCGCATCAAAATCCAGATTGCTCGACGCTGTCGGACCATCGCCTTTGAGCCACGGACCATAGAGGACCAGCGGCGCTCCCGGCGGAAGCAGGCGCGCCGCTTCGTCGACCAGTCCAAGCGCGGACGCCCAAGGGCTGATGTGGACCATGTTGATACTGAGCATCGCGTCGATTCTGCTGACCGGCCAGTTCGCCGACGCTGCATCCAGAACGATCGGTTCGAGAATATTGCCAAGCCTGGAGCTGGCGCGCCATGCTTCGATCGAGGCAAGCGAATCCATATGGATATCGCTCGGCTGCCACTCCAGCGCTGGAAAGCGCTGTGCGAAATGGACAACATGCTCTCCGGTGCCGCTGGCGATCTCGAGGACGAGGCCGCGAGGCGGCAGCCATTCAGCCAGCACATCGGCGATCGGCTCCCGATTTCGAATTGCCGCAGGAGCCGATCGGCGTTGCCCGGCCAGGAAGTCTTCGTAGAAGCGCTCCTCCGCCATCACGCGCGGCCGCGCGTCTCTTCCAGCAGGCGCTTGGCGCGAAGGTACATCTCGACGCGAGTGAGCGTCAGCATCCCAAGCGCAAACGCGATCAGCGGATCGGTCAACATCGCAGGGCTGACGCCGCTCGTTTGGCCCAGCAAGGAGCGCGCCCCAGCGCGCACGACGACCAGCACGATCAGGAAGAACATCGCCGCAGGCGACGCCTTTTGATTGAGCGCATGGGACTGCGGATCGACGTGGATATGCATCATCTGTCCGCGCTGCCACCCCACCGCTGAGCCGATGAGGAGACCGGCAACGCATGCGATCGTGACCCAGCCGGTCGGGGGAAGTTGCCAGTACATCAAAACGGCAACAGCGAGGTAGAGAATTGGGACGACCCACAAATTTCAAGCTTGAGGGGCCGCATCTTGCCCATGCGCCGCATCCTCAGAGCCATGACAATCACGATGATGCCGATCGGGATAGCGAAGCTTGTCCAGTTCTGTTGAACTGGATGAACCTGAACCTGCATCAATCCCCTCCTTTTATACTACTTCGCCGGTTCCGACTTCTTGTAGGTCAATACCGGCTTCCTTGCTGCGAGAGTTTCGTCCAGTCTCCGTCGCGGCGCATAGACCGGTGCTGTCTTGAGGGTCTGATCGCCGGCCTTGGCGCGCTCTGCGATCGAACGGAGCGCAGCGATGAACTGGTCTAGACTGGCCTTCGATTCGGTCTCGGTCGGTTCGACGAGCATCGCTCCGTGCACGACCAGGGGGAAATACATGGTCATCGGGTGAAAGCCCTCGTCGATAAGCGCCTTGGCAAGATCCAGCGTGTTGACGTCGTTGGCGAAGCCTTTGTCAGAAAAGATCGCCTCGTGCATGCATGGACCGCTCTTCGCAAACGGTGCGTCGAGCACGTCCGCCAAGCTGCTCAACAAATAATTGGCGTTGAGGACCGCGTCCTCGGCAACCTGCTTCAGTCCGTCCGCGCCATGGCTGAGGATATAGGTGAGCGCGCGGGTAAACATGCCCATCTGGCCGTGGAAGGCGACCATCCGCCCAAAAGTGTTAGGATGCTCTTCCCCGGCAGTCTCCTCCTCGACGATCTTGAAAGTTCCGTCCGGATATTTCGCGACGAACGGCAGCGGACCGAACGGGGACAAAGCTTCGGATAGCACGACCGGCCCGGATCCAGGTCCTCCTCCGCCGTGGGGAGTTGAAAACGTCTTGTGGAGGTTGATGTGCATCGCGTCGATACCAAGGTCACCGGGACGGACTTTGCCGACGATCGCGTTGAAATTGGCCCCATCACAATAGACAAAGGCGCCGGCGGCATGGACCGCGTCGCTGATCGCCTTCATGTCCGGTTCGAACAATCCGCAGGTGTTAGGGTTAGTAATCATCACTGCGGCGACGTCGGGACCGAGGCGCGCCTTCAGCGCTTCGAGATCGACGCGTCCCGCGGCGTTAGCCGGGATGTTCTCGACGCGGTAGCCGGCGAAGGCGGCAGTCGCCGGGTTCGTGCCGTGAGCGCTCTCCGGCACAAGCACCACTTGCCGCTTGTCGCCGCGAGCTTCGAGGGCGGCCCGGATACAGAGCAATCCGCAGAGTTCGCCGTGAGCGCCCGCCTTGGGGCTCATCGCGACGCCGTACATGCCAGTGAGGTCGAGCAGCCAGAACGCCAGCTCGTTGATTACCTGCAGTGCACCCTGAACCGTCTCTTGCGGCTGAAGCGGGTGGACGTCGGCAAAGCCTGGAAGCCGAGCGACCTTCTCGTTCAACCGCGGATTGTGCTTCATCGTGCATGAGCCGAGCGGGAACAGACCAAGGTCGATCGCGTAATTCTGCCGCGACAGGCGTGTGTAGTGGCGCACGGTCTCGGGTTCGCTGAGACCAGGAAGCCCAATTTCCTGATTGCGCTCCAGGCCGCCAATGCGAGTTGGACGCTCGGGCAGTTTGACGAAATCGACGCCAGTCTGCTCGGTGCTCCCGAACTCGAAGATCAGTGGTTCTTCGAGCATGAGCGCGCGATTGCTAGTGACGGTGCGGGTTTCGCCTTGCTCGTTCGACGGCGTCGAAGGCCGCCAGCCTGAAGGATTGACGGTCATTCGACCACCTCCTTCAAAGCAGTTCCCAGCGCGGCAATATCCTCGTCGGTTGCAGTTTCCGTGACCGCGACGACGAGCCCATTCTGAAGCGCTTCGGCGCCCGGATAGAGTCGACCGAGCGAAACCCCGCCAAGAACGCCCCGTTCGACGAGCGCATGGACGGCCGGACGTGCCTCGACCGGCAGCTTGAGCGTGAATTCGTTGAAGAAGCTGTGATTGACGAGTTCAACTCCCGGAATCGCACACAGTGCGTCCGCCGCCTCGCACGCGCGCGCGTGATTTAATGAAGCGAGCTGGCGCAGGCCCTTCTCTCCGAGCAAAGTCAGGTGCGCGCTGAAAGCGAGGGCGCACAGAACCGAGCTCGTGCAGATGTTCGACGTCGCCTTCTCTCGGCGGATATGCTGCTCGCGCGTGGACAGCGTCAGGACGAACCCGCGCCTGCCCTCGGCATCCACAGTTTCACCAGCGAGGCGGCCCGGCATCTGGCGGACATGCTTTTCGCGACAGGCGAACAAGCCAACGTAAGGGCCGCCGAACTGCAGCCCGACCCCGATCGACTGGCCCTCGCCAACGACGATATCCGCACCCATCTCACCTGGAGACTTGATCAGCCCTAGCGCGACCGGCGCCGTCACGACGGCGATCAGCAACGAGCCCGCCGAATGCGCCGCTTCAGCGATCGGAGCGAGGTCGGTGATCCTGCCCAGGATGTCTGGATATTGCACCACGACCGCGCTGGTCTCGGGTCCGATCTTTTCGATCAAACGCTCGCTGTCGGGCTCAGCACGGAGCTCTGGCAGCGCGGTGGCCAGCGAATCTTCGCTGAATTGTGCGAGCGTCTTGGCAACATTGACGTAATGCGGGTGAACGCCCGAAGAGATGATCGTCCTGTTCCGGCGGGTGATCCGGTGCGCCATCAGGATTGCTTCCCACATCGCCGTCGAGCCGTCGTACATCGATGCGTTGGCGACCTCGCACCCGAACAGCCGCGCGACCTGCGTCTGGAACTCGAACATCATCTGCAGCGTGCCCTGCGCGATCTCGGGCTGATAGGGTGTGTAGCTGGTCAGGAACTCGCCGCGCTGGATGATGTGGTCGACGCTTGCGGGGATGTGGTGCTTGTATGCACCGCAGCCGAGGAAAAAGGGCACGTCGGAAGCAACCATGTTCTTGCGAGATAGCGCCGTCATGTGTCGTTCGACCGTCAGCTCGGCCGAATGCAGGGGAAGGCCGTCGATCGGCCCCTTGAGCCGCGCCTCTTGCGGAACGTCACGAAAAAGCTCGTCGATTGAGCCAGCGCCGATTGCGCGCAGCATCGCGCTGCGGTCGGCGTCGGATAAGGGAAGATAACGCATCTATGGTTTCTCGAATGGCGGGGGTTCGGGGCTGACAACGCCGCGAAGAGTGACGAGAGTGAGGACGGGACATGCCGTCTGCTGGCAGGTCGCATCCACGCGCGCGTCGAATTCGACGTAGGTCGGAACGATCGGACGAATTACCGCGTCGATCTTCGCGTCCGTGGCAAGGAAGAGTTGCTGGCCCTCCCCCCCTGGAGCGGTTTTCGGGTGTTCATTAATAATGCAGGTCGCGTTCCCGCACGAGTTCACATAGCCGTGCAAGCGCACGAGCTGCCCGTCGAACTTCTTCGGATTCGCTTGGACTGCCGAAATGGTCGACTCGAGCGGCATCGGTTCCGCTGGAACGGGCGTGATCTGCACGAGGAGGAGCAAAGCCGCGATCATGCCCGCTTCCACATGATGAAGCGCAGACGGACGTAATCGGCGACGTTCGAGCCGACGCGATCAGCCACCGCGGCGCCGATCTCACCTCGCTCCTCCTCGGGGACCTCGGCCCGGTCGAGCCAGCCGCGGCGGAATGTCGTAACCCACTCGGCGAGGCCATGGCCGATTATGGTCGGACGCTCGATCAATCGCGCATCGATCTGCTCGAAACCCGCCGCTTCATAAACGGCGGCGAACTCGTCCGGCGATGCATACCAATTCGTCGCCTCGACCGGCGGAACGTAACCGCGGATGACCAGCTCCTCATCGAGCGCCTCGCGAAGTTGCGCAAGATTACCATCGCCGCCCATCTCGCCGGCAAAGCGCCCACCAGCATTCAGGGCGCGGAAGATCGCTCGCGCCGCCTGGGCCTTTTCGAGCACCCAATGCAGCGTCGCATTGGAGAAGGCCGCGTCAAACTCGGCGAAGAACTGCATATCCTCCGCAGCGAGCAAAAGCGCGTCCACGCCTTTGGCGCGCGCCGCCGCAATCATTTCGGGCGAATTGTCGATCCCAAGCACAGTCGCGCCCCGCTTGACGATCTTCTGTGTCAGCGTTCCTTCACCGCAACCGATATCGAGAATCACCTCACCTGGCTGCGCATCCAGCAAGTCGAGCGCGGCCTCGCCCAGTTCGGCAACGAACGCTCCGATGCGGGCATAATCGTCCGCGTTCCACTTGCTCGTCGAGGCGACCGATTGGCTCAAAGCGTCTTTACCCATTCGCGATAGGCGCTTTCGTCCATCAGCCCATCGAGCTCGGAGGGATTGTCGAGTTTCAGCTTGAAGAACCAGCCATCGCCCTCGGGATCGCTGTTCACGATCGACGGATCGTCGGCCACCTTGCTGTTGCCGTCGACCACCTCGCCCGAAACCGGCGAATAGACATCCGACGCCGCTTTGACCGACTCGACGACGGCAGCTTCCTGACCCTTGCCGAGATGCTTGCCGGTATCCGGTACCTCGGCGAAGACAATGTCCCCGAGCTGCTCCTGCGCGTGATCCGAAATGCCGATCGTGGCCGTGTCGCCGTCGACTCGGATCCACTCATGGTCCTTGGTGAAATAGAGACTCATGCGGATGCTCCCTTGCGGTGATAGCGGTGCGCGACAAACGGCATTGCCGCGACCCTTGCGTCGAACAATTTGCCGCGCTGCTCGAGCTTGAGCTCGGTACCGTTGTCGGCAAAGGGCGCCGCGACATAGCCCATCGCGATCGGACGCTTCAGCGACGGCGAAAACCCGCCGCTCGTGATCCTGCCAACCTCATTGCCTTCGCCGTCGAGGACCAGAGCACCTTCACGCACCGGCTGCCGCCCTTCGACCTCGAATCCCACGCGCTTTTCGATCGGCCCATTCTCGAGCTCAGCGAGAATCCGCATCGCTCCGGCAAATCCGCCATCGATGCGGCGGCGCTTGTTGATTGCGAAGGTGAGCCCCGCCATTACCGGCGTGGTGCGATCATCGAGGTCGTGACCGTAGAGCGGAAGCCCCGCTTCGAGCCGCAGCGAATCGCGCGCACCAAGCCCAATCGGCTTGACCAAGATGTGCCCAGCGATCGTGTCCGCTAAATCGGCCGCGGCAACTGCCGGCACGGAGATCTCGAAGCCGTCTTCACCGGTGTAGCCGGAACGGCTGATCCAAAGGCTGCTATCCTGCCACCGGAACGGGCCACCCTGCATGAAGCCGAGGCTGGACACATCGCGGACGATGGTTTCCAGCGCCTCGGCGGAGCGCGGCCCCTGAAGCGCGAGCAGCGCCTGTTGCTTCATATGATCGATGACGACGTCGCCGGGGAGACGCCGCTCCATGTCGGCGATGTCGCTTTGCTTGGTCGCTCCGTTGACGACAATGTAGAAATCTTCGCCGCGCCGAGTGGCCATCAGGTCGTCGACGATCCCGCCCTCGTCATTGAGCAGCAGCGAATATTTGGGCTTCATGTCGGCGGCGGACTGAAAATCCCCCGGCATCATCTTTTCGAGAGCCACATCGGCGCCGCGCCCATGCACCAGCAGCTGGCCCATATGGCTGACGTCGAACAGGCCCGCATTTTCGCGCGTCCAGAGATGCTCCGCGATGATTCCCTCATACTGGACCGGCATCTCATAGCCGGCGAACGGCACCATCCGGGCGCCGCGCTGGCGATGCCACAGATCCAGCGGAAGCTTTTCGAGCCGCGGAGGCCCGCCTCCGAGCCCGCCGTCCGGGTCGCCGCTATACGCCGTGCCCCGCGCCTGCGTCTCGTCGGTTGGGCCGTTATGAACTTCCCTGCTCATTCCAAAGCGCTCCGGCCAAGGGTGCGACAGCCGCGCGCCTTGAGGCTGCTCGGCTGCCGCCCCCGTCTGTTCTTGCGCCTGAGAGCTTTGCACCTTCGGCGGCCCGCCTTGAAAACGGGCACTTTCCAGACTGTCAGGCGCGCGCGGTCCTTTTGCCTGAGAGATTCCGGGGGCGGTTGCTCCTTCGGCGCCTCTCCGGGCTTGTCGCCCAGAGAAGACTCTCCCGTGCGGCCTTTCCGGTAGCGATCAGGCCACCGGCGACGCGGCGTGCCTTGGCCGCGTCGGGCAGCTAAGTCAACGCGTTAGCGAGTCGCGTTATATTTGATCTGGTCCTGGGTCAGCTCGAAGCCGATGAGGTGTTCGAAAGTGGCGTTAGCAACGGCCTTCGCGACGCCTGGCTCGGTCATCGGATCGACTGCAGCTTCGGCCTCGCCCGCTTTGCGAGGCCGGGTCAGGATGTCACGAACCTTTTGCGGTAATGCAGCGGCAGAACGATTGACGCGAATCATCGTTTGGATGCGCACCCAGGAGTGAAGATCACCGGCATCGAAGTTGAGAACCGCCCGGCCCACCTGCTTGGCGGCAATGTCCGAGCCACCGCGCAGGGCCACGTCAAAATAGGGAAGAACCACTTGTCGCGCGGCCCCCGGATCGCGACGCAGACCAACCACTGTGAAGGTCGCGGTCGAGACGATATCGCTGCCGGTATCCTGACAAGTGGAGCGGAGGTCCGTGATCGTTGCTGTTACATCGATCGCCGTGGAGGCAAGGCTCGTTGGCGGATTGAACAAGGTGACGTCGCCGGTTGCCGCGGGAATTCCAGCGATCGGGCAATCACTGCGCACTGCGTAAACGCCACCACCATTCTCCGAAGTGATGTCGCCGGTGTGCCGGCAGGCGCTGAGAAGGATCACGGCAGCAAGGGCGGCAAGGCGGAGCTTCACTTGGGGCAAGTCCTTACGTGGGCGAAATCGACTGAGCGCGTTCATAGGAAGGCACTTCTATGGCTGCAAGCGAAGCCTTATGTGCCTGTCCGAATGCTGAACCGCCCTCCTCTTAGGATCCTGATCGCAGCGCCTCGTGGTTTCTGCGCCGGAGTCGATCGCGCAATTCAGATTGTCGAGCTCGCGCTGAAGCGATTCGGGGCACCGATCTACGTTCGCCACGAGATCGTGCATAATCGCTTTGTGGTCGAACGGCTTCGAGGTCTTGGCGCGATCTTCGTCGACGAGCTCGACGAAGTGCCGGACGACCGCCCCGTGGTCTTCTCCGCGCACGGCGTTCCAAAATCGGTGCCGGCCGAAGCGCAGAGCCGGTCGCTGACCTACGTCGATGCGACCTGCCCCTTGGTCTCCAAGGTGCACCGCCAAGCGGAGCGTTTGATTGAAGAGGGCCGCCACATCTTGTTCATCGGCCATGCCGGTCATCCGGAGGTGATTGGGACCTTCGGCCAGGTCCTCGATGGCGCAATTACATTGATCGAGACGGTCGAGGATGCAGAGCGCGTTGCTGTCCCAGGCGAGACGAATCTCGCCTTTCTTACGCAGACCACTCTATCGGTCGATGATACGGCGGCGATCGTCGACGCATTGAAACGCCGCTTTCCGGACATACGCGCGCCGCGTAGCGAGGATATTTGCTATGCGACCTCGAACCGGCAGGCCGCGGTGAAGGCCATCGCGAAGGAGTGCGAGCGAATGCTGGTGATCGGAGCGCCCAACAGCAGCAACTCGCTTCGCCTCGCCGAAGTAGCGGACAGAATGGGCGTCTCCGCCCGACTGATCGAGCGGTCCGCCGACATCGATTGGGAATGGCTCGGTGAGCCGCAGACCGTCGGATTGACGGCCGGAGCCTCGGCGCCGGAAGTGCTGGTCCGCGAGGTGATCGATGCGCTTGCGGAGCGGTTCGACGTGACCGAAGAGATCGCCGACCACAGCCCCGAGAGGATGATTTTCAAGCTCCCGCGTGAGCTCGTCGACTGACGTGAGCGATTTGCCCGCCGTAGAAATGTTCACGGACGGCGCCTGCCGTGGGAATCCCGGACCTGGAGGCTGGGCAGTACTTTTTCGCATGGGCGATAAGGAAAAGGAGCTATCCGGCGGCGAACCGCTGACGACGAATAACCGAATGGAGCTTATCGCTGCAATTCGCGGACTTCAGGCGCTAAAGAAGCCCTGCTGCGTCAATCTTCACACCGACAGCATCTATGTCCGCGACGGGATCACTCGCTGGGTCCACAATTGGCTCAGGAACGGCTGGCGCACGTCCGAAAAGAAACCGGTCAGGAATGCGGAGCTGTGGCAGGAGCTTGTCGAGGCTTCCGCGCGGCATCGGATCGACTGGCGCTGGATCAAAGGTCACAGCGGACATCCCGAAAATGACCGTGTCGATGCGCTCGCCTGCGCCGAGGCCGACGGCCAGAGGCGCCACCATCGCCTCTGATTAACCCGAGTTCACTTGGACTTGCGGAAATCACTCCTACCTATGTCGGGTCACCAACTCTCTCATTCCCCTGTTAGACAGTTGGTGCGGGGAGATGTCGCGAGGCATCTCCCCAAACTTTACCGCCGGCTGAAGCGACCCGCCGAAAACATCGCCGGATCGATGTTCGCGACATCACCCTGCAGTTCCTCTTGCAAAAGCAGTGCGGCGGCCAGCTTCGCAGCCGCCGGTGAGGTCTGAATTCCAAATCCCCCCTGCCCTGCGCACCAAAAAAATCCCGCGACGTCGGAATCGTAGCCGTAAACCGGTAATCGATCGGGGGCGAAGCTTCTCAGGCCCGCCCAGCTCCGCTCCACGCGCGCGACAGGCCAGTCGACAACCTGCTCGAATCGGTCGATTGCGATCGCGATGTCGATTTCCTCGGGGGCAGCGTCGCAAGGATCGCTCGCGATTTCGTCGTGCGGGCTCAGCCAGATCGAATTGTCGCCTTCCCCTTTGAAGTAGAAGGTGCCGTCAGCGCCGTCGACGAGAGGCAGGTCGCGAAGGCCCGAGCGTAATATTCGTAGTTGGACCATGGTGCGTCGCTTAGGCGAAATTTGGAGCGGCGCCGCTCCAGCAGCCTCGGCGACGAGGTCGGCCCAGGCTCCTGCCGCATTGACGAGAACCGACGATGTGCGCGTGGTGCCGTCCGCAAAGCCGACCATCCAACGCTCGCCCTTTCGCTCTGCACGAACGAGTTTGGATTCGGTCTCCACCTGTCCGCCCAAGCGCCGAAATCGCCGCAAATAAGACGCGTGGAGTGAAGCGACATCAATGTCAGCGCAGCCCGGTTCAAACAATGCGCGGCGCCATTGTGGCCGAATTCCGGGGATCAGCTGCTCCAACTCGCGCCGCTCGACGACGCGCGTTTCGACGCTCGGCGGCAGTTCGGGCAGATCTCCACGAGAAATGTGCAGGTCTCCACGCACGCGGAGGAAACCATGCTCGCAAAAGTCTTTTGGCGGGTCCGCGAGGAACTCCCGGGACGCGAGCGTGAGCTTGGCGACTTCGTCACCGCCGTAGCTTTCCAGATAGAAAGCCGCCGAGCGACCGGTCGAATGATAGCCGCATTGGGCCTCTGCTTCGACGATCAGTGTCCGCTGCTTGCCTGCAATCTCAGCGCCCAGGCTCGCGCCGGCGATCCCGCCGCCCACGATAATGATGTCGAAGTCCGTCATCTCATCGACCGGTTACGAATTCGAAAGCCGCGCCGTCTAGTGGTGACATCATGTTCAACGCAACGTTTACTGACGTGTTGCTCTTGGCACTCGCCGCGATCCTCGTCCTCGCGGCGGTGATCGACGTGCGTACATTCACCATTTCGAATCGGCTCAACCTCACGGTCGCGCTGCTCGCTCCAGCATATTGGGCGTCGATCGCGCTTTCGCCCTGGCCGGGAATCGCAACCCACGTTGCTGCTGCCGCAACAGTTTTTTTCCTGCTCGCAGGCGCTTTCTATGCGGGGCTGATGGGAGGGGGCGATGTCAAGCTCGCGGCCGCGCTCGCGCTTTGGTTCCCGCCTTATGCAACGCTCGAATTCCTAGTGCTGACCTCGCTTGCTGGCGGGCTCGTCACGCTCGTTTTCCTTGTCCTGCATCGCTTGCGGAAGCGCGAAGGACGACCCGAAATTCCGTACGGGGTGGCGATCGCTTTTGGCGGTCTCGCGATTCTCACCCAACGGTTTCTTAACCAATTTGCCTGATGTGTGAGGCTGTTTTGAAGACCCGTCTGGGGGAGGCGATCGCGCCATGGATGTGAAGAAGCTCGCTCTGCTCGTTGGAGCGCTGGTCATTGCGGTGATCACTGCGGTGATGGCCAGGAACATGTTCGCCGGTGCCGGCGCGCAACACGCCGCTGCGGCACCCGCCGTTCCGGTCGGGCCCAGGGTCATGGTTGCGAAGAAGGCGCTTCCAGTTGGCACCATCATCGATGCCGACAGCCTTACTTTCCAGCCCTGGCCGAAGGAGCTCATGCAGAGCGCCTATTACGTCGACCAGCAGCCGGATTCGAAGAACCTGGCTGGCACCGTCGTGCGCTATGCGATTGCTGCAGGCCAGCCGGTTACGCGCGGCTCGCTCGTCGGCCCTCAAGACCGCGGCTTCCTCGCCGCGGCGCTTGGCTCGGGCATGCGCGCAGTCACCGTTCCTGTGAACAACACGACCGGCGTCGCCGGCTTCGTCTTCCCGGGCGACCATGTCGACCTGGTGCTGACTCAGCAGGTTGCCGGCGGCGGCGATGGCGCCCCGCTCAAGGTCTCCGAGACGATCGTTCGTAACGTCCGCGTGCTCGCGACCGACCAGCGGTTCACCGATAAGGACGCCGACGGCAAGACTGCGGTGAAAACCTTCTCAAACGTGACCTTCGAGGTCACGCCGCGGATCGCGGAAAAGATCGCCGTGGCGCAGAGCATTGGCCAACTCTCGCTCTCGCTGCGCTCGATCGCCGACAATAGCGCCGACCTCGAGCGTGCGGTCGCAGCGGGTGACGTCAAGATCCCCGCGAGCGCAAGCCCTGCCCAAGAAAAGCAGATGCTGCTCGCTTACGCGGATCGCCCGGTCGACAACAATACGACGTTCACGACCGGCGGCGATGTGTCCCGGTTCCAGCGTCGTACCGTTCCTGCAAAGCCAGTCTCTGACGGCGATCAAATGGCCAAAGCCATGGCTGCAGCCGCGCAGCCGGCCGGACCTGTGGTCCGAGTTGCTCGCGGTAACAATGTCACCGTTGTTCCGGTGGGAGCTCGCTAAAATGAACATTCAAGCAATCACGCGCCGAGCGCGCCTTGGCACCGCTCTTGCGGTCCTGGCCGCGGGCATCACGACCGTGGCAATGCCGGCCTCTGCCGGCGCCCAGCCGAAGGCCTACACGTCGGGCACCTATCGCCCTTCGAGCCAGGTCCTTCTCTCGGTTGGCGAAGGTCAGATGGTCAATCTACCGCGTTCGGTCTCGAGCGTGTGGACGTCCAATCCGGAAGTGGCCGACGTTTACGTCAACGGACCACGCCAGATGAACATGTTCGGCAAGAAGGCCGGCGAAGCGACGGTAATTGCGACCGCCGCTGACGGTTCGGTGGTCTACGGCGCCAACGTTCACGTCAATCAAAACATCAGCTCGATCAATGAGATCCTGCACCAGGCGATGCCGGACGCTGACATCACCGTCACAAATGTTGGCCAAGTCGCGGTCATCAACGGCACGGTTGCTTCGCCCGACGACGCTGCTCAGGCCGAAATGCTTGTGAAAGCGGCGCTGAACCCGGGCATCGATGTCAGCAGTGCTACTGCACCGCTCAGCATCGTTCCGGTGAGCCGACTGAAGGTCGCGACTCCGCTTCAGGTGATGCTGAAGGTTCGCGTGGCCGAGATGAATCGCTCGCTGGTCAAGCAGTTCGGCGTCAATCTCCTGTCCAAGGACAAGAGCGGCGGCACGCTGTTCCATATCGGTCGCGGAACGCCGGGAAGCATCACGACGCAGCCAGGCACGGTGGATCCGGTGACGGGTCAGCTCAGCGGGTCGATTGACCCCGGGAGCGGCGCGTTTCCGGGCGGAACGATCGTCGGCTTTAATCAGCTTGCTGGCGGCACGACGCTCGGGCTGTTCGGCAAGATCCTCGGTCTCGACATGCTCGGGACCCTCGACCTGCTCGAGAACGACGGCGTCGTCACAACTCTTGCTGAACCGACTCTCACCGCTTTGTCCGGCGAGACCGCGAGCTTCCTCGCGGGCGGCGAGTTCCCGATCCCGATCTCCCAGTCGTTGGGAGCAGTCACGATCGAGTACAAGCAATATGGCGTAGGTTTGGCGTTCACTCCGATCGTCCTTGCCGACGGCCGCATTTCGATGCGCGTCCGGCCAGAAGTCAGCCAGCTCAGCGACGCCGGCTCCGTTACGCTCAACGGCTATATCGTTCCTGCGCTGACTACGCGCCGCGCGGAAACAACCGTTGAGCTCGGTTCCGGGCAGTCGTTCATGATTGCGGGCCTGCTTCAGAACAGCAACACGAACAACATCGAGAAGGCGCCGTTCCTCGGCGACGTCCCGGTACTGGGCGCGTTGTTCCGTTCGACAAAATTCCAGCGCAACGAGACTGAGCTGGTCATCATCGTGACCCCCTATCTCGTACGGCCGGTTTCCGGTCAGCTGGCGACACCGATCGATGGATACCGCGCGCCAAACGACATCCAGCGCAATTTCCTCGGTCAGAGTTACACGGGCAAGAGCGGCGCAGTCCAGCCGACAGCGGTTGAGGCCGCTCCAACGGCGGCATCGGCAGCACCGGTTGCCGGTCCGGGGTTCAAGCTGTGATCCGCGGTCTGAGAGGGAAGGATTGGACGATGCGTTCGAAAGTCATTCTCATTGCACTCGCCTCGTCGGTGGCGGCCTGCAATACGCCGGACCTGGCGGACAGGGGCGTTGCTTCGGTCAACGTTCCCGTCGTGACCAGCGCGGACTATGTTTTCGACGCCGCTGCGCCCGATGGAGCACTTGCTCCCGGCGAGCCCGAGCGGCTGAACGGCTGGTTCCAGGGACTTGGTCTCGGTTACGGGGACTCGGTCTACGTGGACGGCCCCTACTCGGATGCAGCGCGGCGCCAGGTCGCCAAGGTTGCCGGCCAATACGGCATGCTCATTTCTGATGGCGCGCCCGTCACTTCCGGCGGAGTCCAGCCAGGAACCGTGCGTGTGGTGGTCAGCCGCCGCCGCGCCGAAGTCCCGGGTTGCCCGAACTGGAGCGTTCCGGCCCAGCCGAACTACGACAATCGCAACATGTCGAACTACGGCTGCGGCGTGAACTCGAACATTGCTGCGATGGTCGCCAATCCCGAGGATCTGATCCACGGCCGCGAAGGCAGCTCTGCAGTCGATGCGACGACGAGCACCAAGGCGATCATGATGTATCGCAACTGGCCTCTCACCGGAGTCGTGCCGGGCCAGTCGCTGCGTCCGCTGAAAGAGACCACCACTACAGGCAAGGATAGTCAGTGATGAACGCCCCGTTCCAATCACGCGCGGGACTTCGTGATCCCTTCACGGCCTTCGTTTGCGACGATGCCACAGCAGACATGCTGCGGCCGGTTGCGGTCGAGCACGGCTGGTCTCCAGAAAAGGTCAACAAGGGCGGCCTCCGCAACGCGGTGCAGTCCCTGTCAGTTTCGGCTAGCCCGAACATCCTTTTCGTCGACCTCAGCGAATCCGCGGACCCGCTCAACGACATCAACGCGCTGGCGGAGGTCTGCGAGCCCGGTACGATCGTGATCGCGGCCGGCACCGTCAATGACGTGCGCCTATATCGCGACCTCGTTGCCAGCGGAATCCACGATTACCTCTTAAAGCCATTCACGGTCGACCAGCTGCGCGACACGTTTGCACATGCGCAGATGGTGCTTTCTGGCCCGCGCGGCGAAGCTCAGGCCGACAAGCCCCACATCATGAGCGCCGTGATCGGCGTTCGTGGCGGCGTCGGCGCGTCGACCCTTGCAACTTCGCTTGCGTGGCTCCTCGGGGAGAAGGCCAAGCGCTCGACGTCGCTGCTCGACCTCGACGTGCACTTCGGCACCGGCGCGCTTGCGCTCGACCTCGAGCCGGGCCGCGGACTGACCGACGCGATCGAGAACCCGAGCCGTATCGACGGCCTGTTCATCGAGCGCGCAATGGTCCGCGCCAATGAGCGCTTGTCGGTGCTTTCGGCCGAGGCCCCGATCAACCAACCCTTGGTCACTGATGGAAGCGCATTCTTCGCTCTTCAGGAAGAAATGCGTAACGCGTTCGAGTCTACCGTTCTCGATCTGCCGCGGCACATGCTGATCCAGCATCCGCACCTGGTCCATGACGCGCACGTCGCGGTCGTGGTCGCCGAACTGACGCTTGCAGCAACGCGCGACACGATCCGCGTGCTAGCATGGCTAAAGGCGAACGCACCCCAGACAAAGGTGATCGTCGTCGCCAATGGCGTTCCGTCGGGCGGTGCGCTGGAAATCAGCCGCAAGGACTTCGAACAGTCGATCGAGCGCCCAGTCGACATCGTCTTCCCCTACGACGCCAAGCTCGCCGCTCAGGCAGCGAAGCTCGGCAAGCCGATGGCAGAAGTCGCCAGCGGCAAGATGGCGGGACCGTTTGGAAGTCTGTCGAACATGGTTCTCAGCCATGCGAGCGGTGAAGGCACTCCTTCGGACTCGAAAGCGCCGGCAGCGGCCAAGTCGCTCGTCGATAATCTGAAGGCGATGCTGTCGAAGCCGAAAGATAAATCTGCGGCGTAAGGCGGACGGGGCGGCAAGCGCCCCTTGAAGGGTTGAGAGGCGAAGTCGAATGCTCTTTTGGCTACTCATGATCGGCGCTGTCGGAGCGATCGCCCTCGGCTACATGGCCGTAAGCGGTCCCTCGGCCAGCAAGATCGTCAAGCGTCGCATCGAAATGCTCAAGGAGCGGCACGGTGACGCGCTTGCCGGCAACGCCCAGGCTCAGATCCGAAAGCTGTTTGCCGAGCGGACGAGCAAGTGGGAGAGCTACGCCTCCACCTTGATCCCGAAACCGGCATTGCTTCGCAAGCGGCTGGAGATGACGGGCCGCGAGATCTCGCTCGCCAAATATTCAGCGATCTGCCTCGGACTCGTGTCGTTCATCACCGTCGCGCTGGTGTTTCGCGGAGCACCGTTCATTCTCTCGCTACTGCTCGGCATCTTCTTTGGCGTCGGCGGACCGCACTTCGTCATCGGCAAGATGATCAAGCGGCGCGTCAGCAAGTTTACGAACAACTTCCCTGACGCGATCGAACTGATGGTGCGCGGCCTTCGCTCAGGCCTTCCGATCACAGAAACGCTCGGCATCGTGGCCAGTGAGATCCCTGGGCCCGTGGGCGTTGAGTTCCGGATGGTTGCCGACAAGATGAAGATTGGCCGCACGATGGAAGCAGCGCTTCAGGAAACCGCCGATCGCCTCGGCACCTCGGAGTTCCAATTCTTCGTCATCACGCTTGCGATCCAGCGGGAGACGGGCGGTAATCTCGCCGAAACACTGTCGAATCTCGCCGACGTGCTCCGCAAGCGCGCTCAGATGAAACTCGAAGATTCGCGCGATGAGCTCGGAATCGAAGGCTTCGGCCTACATTGTCGGCTCGCTGCCGTTCGTGGTGTTCACGCTCGTGTGGATGATCAATCCGCACTACATGAGCGGCTTTTTCAGTGACCAGCGTCTCATGGTCGCTGGCGTCGGCGGCATGGTCTGGATGGGCATCGGCGCCTTCATCATGGCCAAGATGGTCAACTTCGAGATCTGATAGGGAACTGACGACATGCAGCAGGCTCCTACCGGACCGCACATTCTCGGCTTCGACATCATCTGGATTGCGACGATGCTCAGCGCCGTCGCGACGTTCGCCGTGCTCCTTGCGATCTATGCCGCGACCACGGTGCGGGACCCGATGATCCGCCGAGTCAAGGCGCTGAATGAGCGCCGCGAGCAGCTAAAGGCTGGAATCGTCGCCTCGACCAACAAGCGCAAGACTCTGCGCAACCGTAATCAGGCGGCCGACCGGGTGCGCTCGATCCTGACTCAGTTCAAAATGATTCAGGACGACCAGGTCAAGAAGACCCAGCAACGACTGATGCAGGCCGGCATTCGTACCAAGGACCTCGCCTTCTTCATCATCTTCGCGCGTTTCGTTCTGCCGGTGGTGATCGGCGTCACCGCGGTCCTGCTGCTCTACGTGTTCGGGTTTGAGCCACAATGGTCGGTGTTTCGCCGTTACATGACGGTTTCTGGCCTTCTTGTCGGCAGCTACAAGGCTCCGGACGTCTGGCTCAAGAACAAGGTCAACAAGCGCAGCGCCGCAATCCGCAAGGGCCTGCCGGACGCGCTCGATCTTCTCGTCATTTGCGCCGAAGCCGGTCTCACCGTCGATGCTGCCTTCGGGCGAGTGTCGAGAGAACTCGGCAAGGCCTATCCTGAGCTTGGCGACGAATTCGGCCTGACCGCGATCGAATTGGGCTTCCTCAACGAGCGTCGTCAAGCGTTCGAGAATCTCGCTCAGCGCGTCGATCTCGAGGCCGTTCGCGGCGTTGTCACGACCATGATCCAGACCGAAAAATACGGCACGCCTCTGGCATCGGCGCTTCGGGTGCTTTCGGCCGAGTTCCGTCACCAGCGGATGATGCGCGCCGAAGAGAAAGCGGCCCGCCTACCCGCGATCATGACGGTGCCCCTGATCCTGTTCATCTTGCCGACGCTGTTCATCGTTATTCTCGGCCCCGCCAGCTGCTCGATCAACGACAGCTTCCTGCACAGTTGATTTGGCCTGAGCTCCGCTCGCTCGGGCGGCAAGTTTGGAACGCGGCGGCGCGCTGAAGCGTAGTCGTCGCGGTCCCTTCAACGTTTGGGAAGCGCAATGAACATCACGACCGACCCCAATCTCTGGGCAATCTGTGCCCTCGTCTTTCTCCTCGGCCTGCTGATCGGGATTTTCCTGACCTCGGGTGGGCGCCGCAAATGGAAAGCTCGCTACCAGGGCGAGGTCGACCGCCGCGAGGCGCTCGAGCATGATCATGCCGAGCGAGAGAAGGAATGGCGAGAGCGCGACAGCCTGCGTGCCGCGGCTACGAGGGACCGCGGCCCGGACGACCGTCCCCTCTAGCCTTCAATCCTCGAGAAATCCGCGACCTGGTTCACGGCATCGCGAAAGCGCATCAGCAAGTTCAGGCGGTGCTCGCGCTTTGCCGAGTCGCGATCGTTCACAGTTACATGATCGAAGAAATCGTCGATCGGCTCCCGAAGCGAAGCCAGTGCAGCCATCGCAGCGGTGAAGTCCTCCTCACCGATCGCCGCCGAAGCTCTTGGCTCGGCGGCATCCAGTGCCGCAATCAACGATTTTTCCTCTGGCAGATCGGCGCCTGCTTCGCCTGATGCCATCTGAGCTATAGCCTCCTTGAGCCCGGGTTCCTCGACAAGGACCAGCGGATCTTCCTCACCGGTTTGCGGAATCCCCTGCTCCTCGCGCGAGCTCATCACCTGTGGACCCGTCCAATTCTCCTTCTTCAGAATGTTGGCGGCGCGTTTGTAAGCAATGAGGAGGTCGTCGCCACCGCCCGTTTCCACAAAATTCTGCAATGCTCTCACGCGAGCGAGCAGCCGAACCAAATCATCCTCTTCCCCGAGCGAGAATATTGCGTCGATAAGATCATGCCGGACTCCGGCCTCGCGTTGCTGGACCTTCAGTCGGTCGGCAAAGAAGTCGAGCACTTCAGCCGCGGTTCGATCCAGGCGATGAGCGAACGCCGCTTCGTTCGTCTGACCTGCGCGGATCGCAAGCGACCCGCGAATTGCCTCGGTCAGCGAGAGTCGAAGCCGATTGCGGACAACCAGCTCGATCGAAGCAATCGCCGCCCGTCGAAGTGCGAAGGGATCCTTGGAGCCGGTCGGCTTCTGGTCGATCGCAAAGAAAGCGCAAACCGTGTCGAGCTTGTCCGCCAGAGCGACGGCAATGGTTGTGGGAGCAGAGGGCACCTCGTCGCCCTGCCCCGCCGGCTTGTAATGATCGCGGATTGCGTCAGCGATCGCGCTGGACTCGCCCTGGGCCTTCGCAAGATAGCCGCCGATTACGCCCTGCAGCTCGGGGAACTCGCCGACCATGCCAGTGACGAGATCGGCCTTTGCAAGACGCGCGGCCTTCTCCACGTCGTCTGGATTTCCTTTGACGACGCCGCTTTCGACCAGCCAGTGAGCGAGCTTCGCGACCCGCTCCACTTTTTCAGCGACCGTCCCTAGCTTTTCATGGAAGATGATGCCGGACAATTTATTCGCTTGCTGCTCGAGCATAACCTTCAGGTCTTGCTCCCAGAAAAAGCGCGCATCGGCGAGCCGCGCGGCTAGCACGCGCCGGTTCCCCTCGACGATCGCCGCCCCACCGTCATTCGCTGCGACATTCGCGACGCAGACGAATGCCGGCGCCAGGCCTCCGTCCGACGCCGTGCACGCGAAATATTTCTGGTTGGTGCGCATGGTGAGCACGATCACCTCGCGCGGCACATCGAGGAAATCCTCGTCGAACTCACCGAGAAGCGGCACGGGCCATTCGCTCAGGCCTGCGTTCTCGATGACCAGGCCCTCGTCGGGCATCAGCGACAGTCCTGCCTTTGCTGCGGCCGCCTCGGCACCTTCGCGCACGATACGCTCGCGTTCCCCCTGGTCGACGATCACGTGGCAGGCTCGCAGCTTCTCCATATAGTCGGCCGCGCCGCCCACTGTAATCGTGCCGGGATGATGAAAGCGATGTCCCAGTGTCGTCGCGCCCGAGACGATCTCGTCGATTTCGACCGGCACGATCTCCTCGCCTAATATGGCGACGATTCCGTGGAGCGGCCGAACCCAGCGCAATGAGCCCGAGGCCCAGCGCATGGACTTGGGCCAGCTGAAGTCGGCGATGATGAGTCGAACCGCCTCGGCGAGGATTTCCGCTGCTCCCCTGCCCGGCCGCTCGATCGTTGCAAAATAAACGCCGTCGCGCTCCTCAAGCTGCTCGCGAGTCAATCCCGTCTTGCGCAGAAATCCTTCAAGAGCCTGGGGCGGCGCGGATATTCGCGGCCCCTTCGTCTCCTCGCGCGCCGCTTCTGTCCCGTCGGCAACGTCGCGCACGATCAGGACCAGACGCCGAGGCGTCGAATGGACGTCGATCGCGCCGGTCGTCAGGCCGGCCTCATCGGTAAATTCGGCGAAAAGCCGCGCAAGTTCGTTGCGAGCACCGGCCTGCATCCGCGCCGGAATTTCCTCGGATAAGAGCTCGAGCAGGAAATCGGCCATCAGCAAGCTTCCCCAAAGTAAGGAGGGGGACCGTCGGGCAGAGGGTGCAAGTGGTTTGTCGCCTGGTCTTCGAGAGGCTTACGTACTCCATCCAGACGATGACTTCGCTCGCATTTTCCGGTCCATTCCTTGGCGAACGGTTCCCATGGCGCTTCGGAGACGATCACGCTGTTTTCTCCAACCACGCGCCGCATGCCGCCTTTGCAAGGTCTCGCACTCTGCCGACATAGGCCTGACGCTCGGCGACGCTGATCACGCCCCGCGCCTGCAACGTGTTGAAGATGTGGCTCGCCTTTATTGCCTGTTCGTAAGCTGGGATCGGCAGCTTCGAATCAAGGCAGCGTTCGCACTCTGAAGCCGCCCGTCGGAACAGGTCGAACAGCGCTTCGGTGTCGGCGACCTCGAAATTGTAAGCTGACATCTCGCGCTCATTCTCGAGAAAGACCTCACCGTAGGTCACGCCTTCCTGGTTGAACTTCAGATCGAAGACGTTGTCGACGCCTTGAATATACATCGCCAGACGCTCGAGCCCGTAGGTCAGCTCACCGGTCACCGGGCGACATTCGAACCCGCCAACCTGCTGGAAATAAGTGAACTGGGTCACTTCCATCCCGTCGCACCACACCTCCCAGCCGAGGCCCCAAGCGCCGAGCGTCGGACTCTCCCAATCGTCCTCGACGAAGCGGATGTCATGCTTGAGCGGGTCGATCCCGATTTCGATGAGGCTCCCGAGATAAAGGTCCTGCAGGTCCCCGGGGCTCGGCTTCAGCACTACCTGATATTGGTAATAATGCCCCAGCCGGTTCGGGTTCTCACCATAGCGACCATCTGTTGGCCGGCGGCACGGCTGGACATAGGCCGCCTTCCACGGCTGCGGTCCCAGCGATCGAAGGACTGTCGCTGGATGGAAAGTCCCCGCGCCCATCTCCATGTCGTAGGGCTGCAGGATGAGGCAGCCCCGCTCTCCCCAGTAGCGGTGGAGCGTCAAAATCAGATCCTGGAAAGAAAGGCCCAAGCAAAATGCCCCGTTGTACCGTCCTTGGCGAGGCTTTGGCGGATGGTTCCGAGCGGGGCAAGTGGAGGTTCAGCTTGCGGGGCCTAGCCGCTCGTGCGAACGGCTCTCGCAAAGGCAATGAACTCATGTTGATGACTTTCTTGCGGCGTGCTGCGGCCGCGTTGGGGCTTGCTGGCCTCCTGGTCGCCACGCCGACCTCTGCAAAGACACCGCAGATCGCTCATCCCGCGCTCTGGAAAATCTCCGATTCCGACACGACGATTTACCTGTTTGGAACGATCCATCTTCTTCCCGATCAATATCAATGGCGTACAGCTAAATTCGACGATGCGGTGAAAAGATCGCAGACGCTGATGGTCGAGACGATCGTTGATCCGGAACACCCTCAGGACTTTGCCGCCGCGTTCGCCCAGCTCGCAATCACGCCGACGGCCTTGCCGCCCATCCTCGATCGCGTACCGCCAGCGAAGCGCCCGGCGCTGGAAGCGGCTCTCGCAAAGCTTCATGTAATGCCCGCGCAGCTCGACCATGTGAAAACCTGGGCAGTTGGGTTTCAACTGCTCAGCCTGCAATTCTTGCAGCTTGGAGTGGAGGGCAAAGAAGGTCCGGAAATCGTTCTTCGGCGCGAGTTCGTCGGGGACAAAAAGTCGATCGACGAGTTCGAGACGATTCAGCAGCAGCTCGGCTTCTTCGACAAGCTATCCGAAAAGGCGCAACGCAATTTCCTTGAAGGCGCGCTCGAAAGTCCAGCCGCCATGTCGAAGGAATTCGGCACGATGCTTTCGTCATGGTCTCGGGGCGACGTTCCGATGATCGCCAGGGCGTTCAATCAGGACATGTCCGGCTCAAGCGAGCTTGCTCATGCGCTCGTGGCAGTGCGCAACGCGAACTGGAGCCAATGGATCGAGCGGCGAATGGCGCAGCCCGGAATGATCATGGTCGCTGTCGGAGCAGGCCATCTTGCAGGCGAGGGTTCGGTGATCGCAATGCTCCAGAAGGACGGTTACAAGGTTCAACGCGTCCAATAAGCGACAGTTCGGAGGCCAATGGCCTTCATCGATCGTGGAAAAGTTAACTTCTGTCCGATTTCGCTAGACATTTCTTAATCAGTCGGTGACCATTATCGAATGGTATCGGGCTGGGGGGTCTGATGCGTCAAGTCGATGGAAAGCGGTGGTTTTTCCACTGCCGGTGAGTTGCGTCGTCGATTTGGCCGATCACTCCGCTCAGTGCCGTCCGCCTCGGGAGGGTGATGGATGGTCGACTTGCTCGCAGCTGCTGCGCTAGCCGCCGCAACGCCGATTGTCCCTGCGCCTTCAGTAGCGACTTCTCAATCCTTGGAACCAGCGATGTTCGTGATCCATGATGCGGACACGACGATCTATCTTTTCGGCACTTTCCATGCACTCGACGGCGATCCCCGCTGGCTCGAGAATGGAGTTCGCAGCGCCTTCGAGCAGTCCGACGAACTCGTCCTGGAAACCTTGTTGCCCGAAGGACCCAATGCCTCGCAAGAAATCCGCCAGGCAATTACTGCTCCTTCGGCGAAGCCTTCTGCCGCCTTTCTCACGACCACGCGAATGGCGATCAACGCCAGCCGTTCGGAGGGGATGCAGGTCGACAATGGCGCCGACATGGTCCTTCGTCACATTGCCGAGGCGGAGGGAAAGCCCGTCCAGGGCCTCGAAACTCTGCAACTGCAGATGAACATGTTCAATCACCTGCGCGCCGCCGCTTCTCCTGCGCTACCGGCGAAAGCGAAAGGGGGCGAGCCGGGTCAATCGATGCAGTCCCTGTCAACGGCGATGTCGGATCTGCAATCAGCCTGGAAGCGCGGCGATCAAAGCGTTTTCGTCCGCATGCTCGACCAGCTCAATTCATCCGCTCCGGAAACCTACCGGATGATGTTCACGGAGCGAAACACCCGTTGGGCCGACTGGATTGCAGCTCGCCTTCAGACGCCGGGCACCGTCTTCGTTGCAGTTGGCGCTGGCCATCTGGCGGGCAAGGACAGCGTCCTTGTGCGTCTCGCCCAGAAGGGCATAAACTCCCAGCGGGTCTACTAACTCCGCGCAAAACTTGCTTTCGCCGGCGCCCTGCACTAGTGGGCGCCCTCCCCTGCCATGGTCATCCCTGGAGGCGTGGCGCGGGTATTATAGCAATCGGAGTATAGCGAAATGAGCGAACAGCTGATGCTGCCCGCCGAAGCGCGCGACCGGGCTGGCAAGGGAGCCTCCCGAGCATTGCGCCGCGATGGACGGGTACCCGCCGTGGTTTACGGCGAGAAGAAGGACCCACTTTCGATCCATGTCGAGGAGAAGCTCCTCGCCAAGATGCTTTCGACGGGTCACTTCATGAACTCGGTCGTCATGATCGACTTCAGGGGCAAGGAACAACGCACCCTTCCAAAGGCGGTCGATTTCCACCCGGTGACGAGCCGGCCGATCCACGTCGACTTCCTGCGCATCGGCGAGCACACCAAGGTGCACGTTGCCGTGCCAATGCGGTTCGATAACGAAGACGCCTCGCCGGGCCTGAAGCGAGGCGGCGTTCTAAACGTCGTCGTTCACGAGCTGGAGCTCGTCTGCGACGCAGCGAATATCCCGAACGAGATCCACGTTCGGCTGGATGGCCTCGAGATCGGCGATTCGCTCCACATCAGCAACGTCAGCCTGCCAGACGGCGTTGTGCCGGCGAACCAGGACGATGACTTCACGGTTGCAACGATTGTCGCTCCGTCGGCGATGAAGGCCGAGGAAGAAGAGGCTGCGGCGGCCGGCGAGGTTCCGACTCTCGAGGAAGGCGAAGCTCCCGAGGGCGAGGCCTCCGAGGGCGAAGGCGAAGGCGGCGAATAAGCCACTTCCTTCTCACCGAATTATAGAGCCGCCCGGCCTCATCGCCGGGCGGTTTCTTTTTAAGCAGAGCTAGCGTTAGGAAGCCCCGATGCAATTGTGGGTCGGCCTTGGAAATCCGGGCGCGGAATATTCGCTTCATCGGCACAATGTCGGCTTCATGGCCGCCGACGTCATTGCCGCAGCGCATCGTTTCGGTGCGTGGCAAAGGAAGTTCCGAAGCCTGGTCACGGAGGGGCGCGTTGGCAAGGACAAGATCCTGCTAGTGAAGCCGCAGACCTATATGAACGACAGCGGCGACGCCGTTCAGCAGGCTCTGCGCTTCTACAAACTCGACGTCGACGCGCTCACGGTCTTCCACGACGAGCTCGACCTTGCACCGTTCAAGGTGAAGGTCCGCGTAGGGGGCGGACTGGCCGGCCATAACGGCTTGAGGTCCATCGACGCGGCGCTCGGACCGGACTTTCGCCGTGTGCGCATCGGAATCGGTCACCCTGGCCCCGGTCGAAAGGACCTCGTTACTCGGCACGTGCTAGGCAATTATGCAAAGTCGGAGATGGAGCCGTTGTCCGACATGCTCGCCGCGATCGCGGGTGAAGCCGACTGGCTCGCCGACGGCGATGATCCGCGTTTCATGAGCGAGATCGCGCTCAGGTTGCAGCAGGAATAGCCGGCGACGTCTTGCCACCTCTCAGGCGCTTGCTCGCCTTTTCCAGGATCAGCTGGAATCGCGGATCGTCGTGCAAGGTTTTAAAGTCGGGATCGGTCTCCGCCAATCGGAGCTGCATTTCACCGCAAGCACCGAATATTCTCTCGAGCAGTCTCAGCGACCCTTCCTTATCGTTCAGATGGGCTGCAAGAATGCAGGCGAAATTGTAGCGCATCGTGAGGTTTTCTGGATCAATAAGGATTGCGCGGTCGATCCACTCTCGCGCTCTCTCGGGTTCGCCGAGCGCCGCGAAACCTCCGGCAACGATACCGAGGGCAGCGCCGTTGCTTGGGTCCTGCTTTAGCGCCTTTTCGGCCTCGGATACCATCATCCGCGCCGCGTGGAGGACTTTCTCATGATCGCCCAGCGCCTGGTGAAAGGTCAAAAGCAGTGCCCATGAATGGAAGTCGGATTCCATGAGCGCGACCGCCTTCTCGTAATGAACGGCTGCGCCCTTGATATCTGCGCGCAGCCGCCTCAGGCGCCCCGCTTCCTTGTTCACTTCCCAGGAATTGGCCCCGAGCTCGAGGGCCTTTTGCATCTGCTCGTCGGCCTGCGATGTGCGGCCACGCTCCTCGAGCCGCCGGATCATTGGAAGATAGGCCTCCGCGATCGAACCATCGATCGACAACGCCGTGTGCGCGGCAGCATAGCCGTCATCGGCTCCCTGACCGAAATCATAGAACAGGCTCGACTGCGCCAGGGCCATCAGGGCCCACGCCTGCGCATAATAAGGATCGATCTCGACCGCCCGGCCGCTAATGCGCATGACCCGCTCCTCGCGACGCGGATCGCCGTAATTGCCGGTGACCCAAAAGCACCTGGCAAGTAGGTACATCTTATAAGCTTCTACGTTCGTCGTTCCGCGCTGCTCGATCGACTTCTTTTCCTCAGGCAGCAGCTTGATCCTCAACGCGCCGACGATCGCGGTCGAGATTTCATCCTGAATGTCGAAGATATTATCGAGCTCGCGGTCGTAGCGATCGGCCCAGATGTGACCGCCGGTGCAGCCATCAATGAGCTGGGCCGTGATCCGGACCCGGTCGCCGGCCTTTCGGACGCTGCCTTCAAGAACGTGGGACACGCCGAGCTTGCCGGCGATATCGCAGACGTCGACCGGCTGTCCCTTGAATTGAAACGCGGTATTGCGGGCGACCACGTCCAGCGCGGACACTTTCGACAAGTCCGTCGTGATGTCCTCGCTGATCCCATCGCTGAAATATTCCTGCTCGGAATCTCCGCTCATGTTCTCGAAGGGAAGCACGCAGACTGAAATCTGCTGGCGCCGGGGGCGCTTGGTGTCGACCGGCGTTCCTGTGCGAGACAAGGATTGAATGCTCCCGACAAGCTTCGTCCAGCCGGGCGATTTCTCAAGGTTATCGGATTGGCTGAGGTCCGCGCACTGGATCTGGTTGAACGGGATCGGCGGAATGGTGCCGTCAAGGCGCGCTTAAATCAATGTTCCGCGATTGCGGGCATCGTCAGCTTCGGCGCGCACCCATTGCGATTTTTTCGCATCCTCCGACCACAGGACGATGACCGCGTCGGCCGAGTTCAGGCGCTCCTCGATGACTTCGGCATAGGCACGGTGGGGCGGCAGCTCGTCGTCGCGCCACGCGCGATGGCCCTGCGCGCAAAGCGCTTCGGCAATCTTTTTAGCCTGCGCTTCGTCTTTGCGCGCGTAGGAGACGAATATTTCAGCCATCCAGCCCCTGCTTCAGATATCAGGAGTTCCGGAGGTAAGTCATTCTAGCTACTCACAAGTCATCGCCCATGCCGATTGGCATGCCGGGCGGGACCTGCGGGAAGCGCGCCGGATCCGCGAGCGCCTTGTCGAGCGCTTGGCGATCCTTGAGCAATGAAGCGAGCCCGCGAGCCCAGTCCTCCTGAGCTTGATCGCCGCGTTGCCGGCCGAGCAGGTCGGCGAGGCGCCCGAGACGCCCTTGAAGCTGCAAGGCGACCGTTGGCGACAGGCCCACGTCGTGCTGAACACGAGCGAGACTGAATATGCTCATCGTCGCAATCCGGCGGCCCACTTCGGTTGCTCCTTGGATAAGCGTGCGATTGAGCAGCAGGTCGAACAATTGCCCCGGCGCAGGAACGCTCGCGTCCGCTGAATGCTGGCTTTCGAGGCGGTTCAGCCGGTCGGCGGCGAGCAAAGCGTTCAGAGACTGCATAGCGCCGACTTCGGTCGCTTTCAGCGGATCGAAGACGGGACCGCCTGCGGTCGGGATGATCTCGATATCGCTCTGACGATCGTTATCTCCACCAAAGCCGCTGGAAAGAATAGGATTGAGACGCGCCGGGACCGTAAGCTCTGCCGGCGTCAAAGTGTCGAGCAAGGCGTAGAGCGCCGCCCACTGGGTGCCGCCGGGAACGACTTTCGCCACTTCGTTCTCGCCATTTACGACATAGGGAAAGTTCACCCCTCCAACTGACTTTGCAGTGGCCTCAATCTGGTATCGGTCGATCAACCAGATTGGCGCGAAGGCGCGCCGCAAGTCCGCAAGTGACTCGCCGACCGGCAAGGCACTGGTTCCGAAGCGCTCGATCGCTGCACGCCGGACATCCATGATCCGCCGAAGCTCCGCGATCGAGTCGGGCCCTTCGTCCCACAGGGAACCGAGCGGCTGACCGGCACTGGTTGGCCGCGCGTCATTGTCGGCGACGAACCGCAGTCCTTGGGCCTTCGCCTGCACCTCGATGGGACGCGCCTCGGCGTCGGTCTTCGCGTAGAGCCAGCGGATCATGAATTTGTCCCAGGGCCCCACGCCCACCCCGTAGGCGTCGCGCAGAGACGGCGCTCCATTTGCGTCGAGCGTCACGCGCGGCGAAGGATAATCCATGACCGAATAACGACCCTGCGTGCTCGCCGCGAAATTGTGCGCGAGGCCGAGAGCGTGTCCGACCTCATGCGCGCCGAGCTGGCGAATTCGCGCGAGCGCGGCTGTGACGGGGTCGTTGGGGTCGCCGGTGCCGGTTAATCCCGCGCCGACCAGCGCCTGGAAGATGATCAGGTCCTGCCGCGTCCGAAGCGAGCCGAGGAGAACCGATCCCTTGATGATCTCACCCGTGCGAGGATCGGCGATCGGCTGCCCATAGGACCAGCCTCGGGTCGCGCGGTCGACCCAATTCACGACATTATATCGGACGTCGAGCGGGTCGGCATCGGCTGGCAGCAGGCCAACCTTGAAAGCATTTTCAAACCCGGCTGCATCGAACGCCGCAGTCCACCAGCTCACTCCGTCCTTAAGGGCGGTTCGAACCGGCTCGGGCGCGCTTCGGTCGATGTAGAAAACGATCGGCTTCTTGACCGGCGAGCGCGCCAGTGAGGGATCGACCTTCTCGAGGCGAAAACGACGCGCGAGATCGCTAACGATCGGCGCACCGAGCGGCGCTGAAAAGTCCACCTTCTGGAGACCGATCGTATAGCCGTATGGATCGGAACGAGCGACATAACCCGGCTCCGGAAGCGCGATCAACGAGTGGCGTAGCACGAGCGTCAGAGTATGCCCGCTGACAATATTGCTCACTTCCGCTTTTGGTTCGTCCGATCGGAAGGTCAGCTTGGCTGCAAATTCCGCGTTCTTCGGGAAGACCTTCACGAAATTCGGGTCGGCGGCGCTGAGCTCGGGGACAAAGCGGAAATCGCCGCCTCCGCCGTTCTTGATCGAGCGCTCGATATCGAGGTCGTCGCGGGCGAGGAAGCCCGCAAGGTCAACCGTATAGGACCCGTCCTTCGCCGTGGTCAGCACGTCGCTCATCCATAAAGTCGACGTTGCAAACGAAGTGTCGACGGCGTGCTGTTCGTCAGGATCGCCGCTGGAGGCGATGAACCTGCTATTTTCGACTTCCGCCGCGACTTTCTTGCCGATACGACGGAAGACAAGGATGCGCGCGTCGCTTGCCGAAGCGCGATCGAGCCCGATCGGCGCCGAGCCGAGGCCCGTTTCGAGTTGAGTGAGATAGATGTAGCGCGCAGATACTCCCGTCGCGTCGGGTTTCGGAAACGTCGCGACAATCTTGCCGGCAAGAGGATCCGCCTTGACCTCGAGAAGGAGATTTTCGTGGTGGGCGGTCCGTGCAACCGGGATAGCAGCCGGTACCTGTGCGCTCAGCGCGGGAAGCACGGTCAACGACAGCCAAGACGCAAACAAATTGCGGCGCATCTACTCGACCCTTCCCCGGCTACGGGCCACGCTAGAGCGCCCACCCCTGCCCTGTCCACGGCCTAAAGATCGACGGTCAAATAACCCTGCACGTATCGGCCGGGGTTGGAAACATAGACGCCGGAACCGGCCAGCCCATAGCCTGGATTGTCGAAAACATTCACCATCTGCACCCGCAAGGTGGCATCCTTTGTCGCCAGCTTGAAATGATAGTGACCGCCGACATCCACCCGAGCTCGGGGAGGAAGGAACACGGCATTGCTGGTGGTTGCAGCGGCGCTTCCGCGATGGACGAGCCCAAGATCGAGCTCGAGGCCTTTCGCAATCGGCGTCTTCCAATTGGCGTTCATGATCACCAGGTGCGTCGGAATTCCGACCGGCTTCGAGCCGATACTCCCGTCGGCTGCATCGTCGGCCGTCACCAGCGGCTTTAGGAACACTCCGCCGGCGACCACATTGAGACGCTCAGTCACGCTTCCAGAAAGGGAGAATTCGGCGCCTCGACTTTCCACTGTTCCCACCTGCTTGAAGACGTTCGCGGAATTGAAGCCGAAATATGGACGTGTGAGGTCGAATATGCCGGCCACGGCCTTGACCTTGTCGGTGATGGCGAAGCGGACGCCGGCATCCTTTTGCTGAGTCAGTATCGCGGGCAGCGGCTCGTTGCGGTTCGCCGCGTTCGTCGGCGCAGTGCCGGTTTCCTCCAATCCACGAGCGTAACCCGCATAGACAGTCGTGGTCTTTCCAAGATTTGCAGCTGCGGTTGCGTTGTAGAGGAGAGGCGTCGATTTCGTGACGGCAACGGCCTCGCCGGGCACGAACGTCGCCTTGCGGAAATAGGCACGCGAAACACTGAAACTGATTTCGCCAACATCTTTCCAGCGGCCGTCATAAGCGGCACCGATCGTGGTCTGGGTTAGATGGTCGTGGCTCGTGTCGGTGAAGTGAAATTCCGGTTCGGGCGCATGAACGCTCTCGCCGATTTGGCCGGGACCGAAGTCGACGAAATCCGAGCCACCAAACTCGCGCCGAGCGTCGCGCTCCCTCACACTCAAGTGGAAGACATGCAGTCGCGGCCCGTCAGGGACGCTGTGGGTCAGCCTGATCTCGCCACTGTCCGATAGCTGCTTCGTTGGCGGATCGGCAAACAGCACTCGATCACCGCTTCCATCCGGCTGCTCGTCGACCAGGAGGTTCGCGAATGAATGCTTGACGTCATTGTCGGAACGAAAAGCGCCTGCGCGAAGCAGCCAATTCTCGGAGATTGTGGCGGATGCGAGAACTCCTGCGTTGAATCCGGTGTAGCGATAATCGGCCCACTTCGCGCCTTCGTTATGGCGCTGTTTCGGGAGCTTGGGGAGAAAGTCTCCTGCGGGCACATAGAATGTGCCGGCTTCGTCGTGATAGTCGTTATTGATCGACCAGAAAGGCATGATCTCGATCCCGTGCGCGGGTCGCCATCGGGCGATCAGGCTTTCTGTGTGGTTGAAATTGTTCGTTCCGTCGGGAAACTCGACGCGCGTCGCATTCAGGCCATAGCCAAGGCTCAGCTTCGAGCTCACGGGCAAAGTTCCGTCAATCTCGGTACCAAGCGTTCCGAAACTGTCGAAATTGGTGATGATCGACGCTCCGGCTTTATCGCCCGGCCGGATAAGCGCGTAATCGACGATGCCGCTAGGAGCGACGAATGGGTAACCCTGCGCCGACAACCCGACCTTGATGCTGACATTATCGATCAGCGTGCTGGGAAGTTGATACTGCGGATCGAAATAGAGGCCGTCGATCCGAACGTTGCCCGCGGCCGTTGGCGAGAAGCCGCGCGCATTGCCCGCATTGTAGATGCCGAGACTTCTCACGCCCGACGGCGAAACCGAACGCATCCTCGGCCTGGGTCACCGCATTGTCGTCGGATCGCTGCTGCGCCCAAGCCGCATTCGATGTGCACATTATGACGGCCGCAATCAGCGTAGAAGACATGCGCGGCGACCGCGAAAGCATCGATCATCCCCTGAACAGAAGTCTTCTGCCGCAGATGAACGCGTTGCGTTCGCGCCAGCATGCCATTTCTGCGAAGAGCAGGGTCGGTTCGATGGATCGGCAGATGGTGTAACGCTTCCGTCGAACGGGATGCCGCCCTAGGGTTTCGGCATGTATTCTGATCTCTTCGCGACGAAGCTCTACACCGCCGACCTGGGCTCGCCCGAGCTGATAGAGCGACTGTCGCGCTCGATCCACGCTCTTGCCGAAGACGATCGCGCAGGGCGAAACTGGTCGAAAGCCCACGGCTACGCCGGCTACACGAGCTACTCATCACTGAACGACCTGCCGAAGCGCGATCCCGCATTCGCCGAGCTGGCTCGGATCCTCACCCGGCACGCCGCGAAGTTTGCGGACGAGTGCGCCTTCGCCCGTCAGCGCAAGCCTCGCCTCGACAGCCTGTGGGTCAACCTTCTGCGCGGGTCGGGTCACCACAGCGCGCACATCCACCCGCTCAGCATCATTTCCGGCGCCTTTTACGTCGCGGTTCCGAAGGGCTCGGGCGCGATCCGCTTCGAAGATCCGCGCTTGCCGCTAATGATGGCGGCACCCCCGCGACCCGACACCTTCGTCAGCGTCGACCCCCGTCCGGGCCTCCTACTTCTGTGGGAGAGCTGGCTCCGGCACGAGGTGCTTGCGGGAACCGGCAAGGGTGAGCGGTTGAGCATTTCGTTCAACTTCGCCTAAAGGGCCCGCACTTCCCTCAGCAATCAGGATCATCATGGGCTTCCGCTGCGGCATCGTCGGCCTGCCGAACGTCGGCAAATCCACGCTCTTCAATGCCTTGACCGAGACCGCTGCTGCACAGGCTGCGAATTATCCGTTTTGCACGATCGAGCCGAATGTCGGCCGCGTCGCAGTCCCTGACGAGCGGCTCGACAAAATTGCGGCAATCGCCAAGTCCGCGAACGAGATCGAGACCCAGATCGAGTTCGTCGACATCGCCGGCCTCGTTCGTGGCGCGAGCAAAGGCGAGGGCCTCGGCAATCAGTTCCTCGCGAACATTCGTGAGGTCGACGCGATCGTCCACGTGCTGCGCTGCTTCGAGGGCGGCGACGTAACTCACGTCGAAGGCCGCGTCGATCCGATCGCGGACGCAGAGACGGTCGAGACCGAGCTCATGATTGCCGACCTGGAATCGCTCGAGCGACGGGTGCCGAATCTCGTCAAGAAGGCGCAACAGGGTGACAAGGAATCGAAGATCGAGATTTCGGTCCTCGGCGCAGCGCTCGAGCTGCTTCGCGGTTCGAAACCTGCTCGATTGACGCAGCCCAAGGACGTCGAGGAAGCGAAGGCGCTGGAGCGCGCACAATTACTCACCGCCAAGCCCGTCCTCTACGTATGCAACGTCGATGAGAGTGATGCGGCGAACGGCAATGCGCTGTCGCAGCGTGTCTTCGACAAAGCCGCCGCCGAGGGTGCCCAGGCGGTCGTGATCTCCGCCGCGATCGAAGCCGAGATCGCAACCCTGCCGGCCGATGAGCGTGAGGCGTTCCTGTCCGATCTCGGCCTTCATGAGACGGGCCTCAACCGGATGATCCATGCGGCCTATGCGCTTCTTGGCCTCATCACTTTCTATACGGCCGGACCCAAGGAATCGCGTGCTTGGACGGTGCGCAGTAGCGCCAAGGCGCCCGAAGCTGCAGGCGAGATCCATACCGACTTCGAACGCGGCTTCATCCGGGCCGAAACCATTGCCTTCGACGACTATATTCATTGCGGCGGAGAGGCCGGCGCGCGCGACGCCGGCAAGCTACGCTCCGAAGGGAAAGAATATGTCGTTCAGGATGGCGACGTCATGCTCTTCCGCTTCAACGTCTAAAAGGGCCCGATCAAGGTTCGTTCGGGGAAGCGCCCCTCGCCTCGCGGCAAAGCATCCAGCTCAATAGCGCGGGAACGACAACGCCAAGATAACTTACCCACATCGGCACATTGTGCGAGCCCAGAATGACCTGGAAATGCGTGACAAGACGGATGATGTGAACGATTGCGACGAGCGCGAAGATCGCCGCCGCAAGCCAAGTAAACGGTTTAGAGCGGTTCATGACTGCTTTCCTTCCGCCTAGAATTTATAGCCCGCGCGAAGACCAATCGTTCGCGGACGTCCCGGCACGACCAGTGCGCGCGTGCAGCTACCACAAGCTGTAGTGCGACTGAGATCGATGCGTTTGTCGAACAGATTTTCGACGAAAGCCTCAATGTTCCATTTCGGCCAATCGAGGCCAGTGTAAAGGTCGACCAAAGTGGCTGCGTGAAGCCTTCCCTGGAACTCGTTGGGATCCACGACCTGAAGACTGCCAAACAGCAGGATTGCCGTTCGAAGCGACGAAGGAGCACTCCCGCGGTAAGTCACCGAACCCTGTACGTGGGCCTTTACGTCGGATCCAACCGGCCAGCTATAACGTGCAGTGCCTGTCGCCTTGAACTTGGGGGTGAGCGGGAGACGCGTGCCGCTTGGGGCGGCGATGAAGTCCTGAAAATCATAGCCGATGTCAATCACGCTCGAGCAATCCGGAGCCGGGTCACTCGAGATCGTGCAGATATTCCCGCGGGTTTTCGCATCGGTGTAGGCGGCGGCCGCATTCAAGGTCAGCCCACCCTGGACATAGCTGATGTCGGTCTCGAGCCCGTTGATGATCGCGTTCCTGGCATTGTGGATCTCGGTAAAGCTGTTGGCGCCGAGGAAGGCGAACTGGAACTTGTCCCATTTCTCATGGAAAATGTCCCCATTCCAACGGAACCGCCCGAGCGTAGTCTTCCAGCCGATCTCGTAGTTGGTCAGATAATCTGGATCGTAGGGCTCGATGTCGCCCCGGCGGTTGATTCCACCTGGCCGGAAGCCCCGGGACCAGGTCGCGTAGAACATGAGATTCGGCTGCGGCTTCCACTGGGCGTTGGCACGATAGGTAAAGCCGCTGCCCTTCGCGCGTTTCGGAACCACTTTGCCGTTTTCGAACACCCCGAGATTGGTGCAGGGGCTGCCCGGCACGACCGGCATGACGAAGTCTCCGATCGGATCGCCATCGAGGTACGCCTGGCGAAGCGTTTCCCCGCTCGTAAGGTAACAACCAGCAACGCCAGTCCGACTGCTGCCGTTTCCGTTGAATGGGCTTGCGGTGAAGGGCCGTCCGTCGAGCGGGTCGACACCCGGGTTCCGTCCGAAGCCAAAAAATCCAATCAGACTGTTGTCATATTTGAATAGCCGGCCGCCGCCGGTGAGCGTGACCTTCGGCAGGATATCCAGGCTCGCTTCGCCAAAAATCGCGTAATCCTTGTCGACGCGCTCTTGCTGCGTCAGCCACAGCGTTCCGGGATGGCCATTGACCGAAAGCTCCGGAGCTAGGCCGTCGACCTTGTAGTCCTGGTGAATGAAGTTGGTCTGCCGCTGGTAGAAAGCGCCTGCGATTACCCGGAATGGCTTGTCCGCGGGTGACGCAACGCGGAGTTCCTGGCTGAGCTTCCGGAAATGGTTGGTGTATTCGATATATTGCTGCGGGTTGGACAGCGGATTCCCGGCAGAATCCAGATAATAGAAGTAACTGAGGCCGGGCGGAGTGTAACCCTGGTAAAGCCGGTCGTAGGCATCGGTGTAATCGGCGTAATCGTTCACCCCGGAATTGGGCCGGTCCATATAGGCTCCGGCGTAAGTGACGTCGAAATCGAAGATCTTGCCCTGAACGGTCAGCGCCGCCTGCCAGAAGCGGTCCTGGCTCGGTTCCTTGCGGAAGCGGTCAATCTTCAAATCTCCCAGACTGGGATCGTAGAAGAAGACCCCGTCAGCCTTCGTCTTCTGGTACATGAACGTCGGCGTGGCGGTCCAATTATCGTTGAGATCCACCTGAAGCGCCGCGCGGCCGCCATAAACATCGACGTGATTGAAATTCTCTTGTTCGAGACCGGCGTTGGTGACGGTCGAGTCCGGGGTGTTGGGATCGTAAATGTAATAGGTCCGGGAACCGAAGATGTTGTCGATGTAGCCCGCGTCTCGTTCGTAGAATCCAACGCCCCGGAAGGCGATGGACTTCGCGATCGGGAGATTGATCATTCCTTCGAGCTTGCCGCCCATCGCACCGTGCGCGACGCTGTTGACCTCGCCGTCGACGCGCCCCTCGACGACATCCATCTTCGGCTTGTTCGTGATAATTCGGATCGTTCCGGCTTCGCTCGAGGCACCGTATAGCGTGCCCTGCGGGCCGGAGAGGCTCTCGATACGCGCAACGTCGTAAATGTGGACGTCGAGCGTTCCACCGATGGTCGTGACAGGCTGCTCGTCGAGATAGGTGCCGACCTGCGGCAGAGGCCCCGAGTGGTTGCCCTCGGCGTTCGTTCCGCCGGCTGCTGAAACTCCGCGCATGTAAACAGTGGTCTGCCCCGGCTGGGTCGTCAGGAACGACACCGATGGCAGCTGCTTGGTGTAGTCCTCGAAATTGGAGATGTTCAGCTGATCAAGCCGGCGGGTGCCGATTGCAATTACGTTGATCGGGACGTTCTGGACATTCTCTTCGCGCTTCTGCGCAGTGATGATGATCTCGGTCTGGTCCGGCGCAACTCCGTCCTCAGCTCGTTGAACGCGCTGCGGTGGCGATGTGACGTTGGTCGCATTGGTACCCGGAGCCGGCGATTGGCTCTGCGGCTGCACATTCTGAGCCCAAGCCGGCGCAGCCATTGCCGTTGACGCCAACAGAGCGAGTGTCTTCGCCCGCATCGCGCGACCGTTCATCGAAAGCCCCCCTCGGCCAATGGTCGGCATGACGACAGAGGACTTGCGTAAAGTCAATCCGGGTCGGAAACGATTGTTGGGTGAGCGTTGCTATGCGGCGACTGCGTCCCACGTGCGCACAACGTCACCCAGCGCGGTCTTCAAGGGCTGCAGAAAGGCGTCGGTACACACGCCATTCCTCGGTTGCGTCGCGATAGATCGGCTGGCGCACCTGCTCTGAGCTCGCGGTCCGGACTGCGCGATCGGTCTTGTAGAATTCAAGGCAAGCCGGCTCGAACTCCAGACCACAATATGCAAGCAGCCCTCGAACCTCAGTTTCGGTGTCCTCGACCAACCTTTCGTAGATGATCCTGTGAACCCGGCCTGGAAGAATGGCGTCGACGTGCGCCATCAGCCGGACGTAATCGGCATAATAAGCGCCGACGTCGTGGAGATCGTAAGTGAACGACTGCCCACGAGCGAAGTGCTGCCGGAAATTGGACACGCAGCAGGCCATGGGATGCCGCCGGGCATCGATTATCTTGGCGTTGGGCAAGATCAGCTGGATGAAGGGCACGTAGAGCCAATTGTTTGGAAGCTTGTCTATGAAGAATGGCGCCGCCGAACGGCGCTGAACCGCGGCTTGCTTCAGATATTGCTTGCCCAGTGCGCTGCGTTCCGCTTCGCTCAATTGAAGCACTCGGTCCGGATAACTCCCCTGCTTGCGTGCGAGGAGCGGGATATCGGGAAGCTCGGATGTTCCCTCAACCATCGTGTGCGATGAGAGAATCTGCTCGACAAGGGTCGATCCCGCACGCGGCATTCCGACGATGAAGATCGGGTCTGGCGCTTCGCAGCCACCGCGGCGCTCGGCAAAGGCTTCCGAGCTGAAGGCTGCGGTGCAGCGGTCGACGGTTCGGCTTATGTCGCCAGCCCGGTAGGGCTGCGATTTCAGCCTGAGCGAATTTGCGCGCTCGTAAAAGCCGAACGCTCCTTTGGCATCCCCCGCATCGTGCATTGCCTTCCCGAGCGCGAAATCGAGGTGGAACCGGTCTTCCTCTGTGAGGTCTGCAGCAAAAAGCGCCTTCCTCATCGCAGCGATATCGCCTTCTTCAAACTTCACGGTCTTGAGATTGGCGAGGCTCCACCACGCCTCGCCGAGCTCCGGCCGGAGGGAAATCGCCTTGCGATAGGCCGCCACGCCGTCGTCCTGCCGCCCCACGGTCTTCAGCATGTGCCCGTAACTCAGCCACAGACGCGGTTGTTCTGGAGCCTGTTCAAGCACTCCTTCGTAGATCTTGATGGCCTCGTCGAAGTCGCCGACCCGCCCCAAGGTGGCCGCCTTGAGATTGCGGTGACCAATGTCTTCGGGCTCCGCCGCGAACACGTCTTCGAGCAGTGCGAGCGCTTCGGCCGGCCGCCCGGTCCTTCCGAGAATCAACGCGAGGTTTGCTTTCGGAGCGATCCAGCCGGGCGCTAGCTCCACCGCGCGCCGAAGAAGGTTTTCTGAGTCGCGCATTCGGCCGATCCGCGCGGCCAGTTCGGCGAGCATCCGGATCGCCGCAGCATCGAATGGATCCTCCCTAAGGTGCGGCTTCAGCATCCGCTCCGCGACGTCGAGGCGATTCTCGTTGAGAGCCATCGCCGCCTCGATAAGGACTGGATTGTATCGGTAAGGAGCCGAACTGCTCATGACCACATCATAGCAAAGGATCGGCCGCTCTCCATCGCCCGCTATTTGTCAGGGTCCTGATTTGCGACGGATCCGTTCGCTTCGACTGCGCGATGGCCGGCGCAGCAGCCCCGCGAGCAAAATCATCCTCAACTTGATGCTCACCCTTCCCTTCGTCATCACTCACCTGGGCCAGCTTCCCGGCTTAGGCAGTTCTGCTTTTCCAGGGAGGGTGGACAGCCGCTCCACCATGTTCGAGTGAGCGCTCGATGATCTACTTCGAGGACCTGGAAGTCGGCGCTGAGACGGAATTCGGCTCATACGCCGTAACACGCGAGGAAATGGTCGAATTCGCGCGAAAATACGACCCGCAACCCTTCCATTTGTCAGATGAAGAAGCTTCGAAGACCCATTTCGGAAAAATCGCAGCTAGCGGCTGGCATACGGCTTCGATGACCATGGCGGTCATCGCCCGTTACGTGGTCGCGCATGAACAAGCGGGCCTTGGATCGCCCGGCATCGACGAACTGCGATGGAAGAAGCCTGTCTATCCCGGAGACACGCTGCACGTTCACGGCCAGATCGTTGAGAAAACGCCTTCGCGGAGCAAGCCGGACATGGGATCGTTCCGAACGCACACGACCGTCACGAACCAGGACGGCATAATAGTCATGACCTTCACCTCGATCGTGCTGATCCGGCGACGGCCGACTGGTTAATGATGCCGTCCGCCGCGGCGGTTGAAGCCGCTCCAGTTAGAATTCGCGCTCGTCGTGGGTGAGCGCGACGACCAGTAGCTACGTTGCCTCGTCGTCATCGTGTGAGGCCGGCGATAGGTGTCGTAAACGTAGACGCCAGTGCCAGGATAATAGACGTCGTCGTACCAGCCATAGTACGGGGATCCATATCCATAGCCGCTGGAATAGCCGCCGCCGTAATAGGGACTCCCGTAGGCGGGGCCGTAGTCGCCATAATAGCCGTTATAGCCAAGGCCTCCGCCGTAGCCGTAATAATCCGCGCAACCACCGAGCGAGAGCGCGCCCGCCGCCAGAAGAGAAACATAGGGAATACGCATTTCACACCTGCCGAATGTAATTCGAACCAGGTGTAAAAACGAGTTGCGCCTCGCTACGTTCCTACAATTGTCCCTGCCGCGGGCGGGAGGGGATCATCCAGCGATGCCCGCCTTCGACTTCGCGCGGCGGCTCTTGCCCTGGTTTTCAGGGTTCAGGGGCCCGGTCGGGCGAACGGTGCGCTTCGCCTCGTACCACAGCTGGTGATAGGCGAAGTAGCCGAGCACCGTGCCGAGCAGCAGAAAGATCACAACCGCGAAACCGGCCGCGCGCCGAGCGTCCAGGTTCGGCTCTGCGGTCCAGACCAGGAAAGCTGCCACGTCCGTCGCCATCTGGTCTACGGTCGGTTTGGTGCCATCTTGATACTCGACCTGTCCAGCAGTCGTCAGTGGAGGCGGCATCGCGATGTTGAGGTTCGCGAAATAAGGATTGTAATGCAAGTTCGGTGGCGTCTTCGCGTCCGGGAACTTCTTGAGAAGCTCGGCCGGCTGAGCCTGGAAACCGGTCAGGATCGAATAAACGTAAGCAGCACCGCCCTCGCGCGCCTTGGTCATCAGTGAAAGGTCGGGCGGCAGGGCGTTATTGTTGGCCGCGCGCGCGGCCGTCTCGTTCGCGAAGGGAGGCGGGAAGTTGTCTGATGGAAGCGCCTTGCGCGTTGCTTCCTCGCCCGTGTCCGGATTGATCGAGGGGACCTGCGTCTTCCAGTCGGACGCGATCTTCTTGATCTCGGCGTCGTCGTAGCCAAGGTCCTTCAGATCACGGAAAGAAACCAGCTTCAGACTGTGGCAGGCCGAGCAAACCTCGGAATAGACCTGGAAGCCGCGCTGCAGCTGCTGCTTGTTGAACCTCCCAAAGGGGCCGTCGCTCGCCAGCTCAAGATGCTTTGGCGCGAGATGAAACTCTTCCGCTGCCAGCGGCGCCGGCGGGCTCTGGACGTAAGCCGCAACTCCGCTGATCAGCGAGATAAGCAGGACTCCGGCGAAAACCGCGCCGATGAATCCGAGAATGAACCGCATCTGTCTCCTGCCCCCTACTCGACGACGGCCGTGGCTGTCTTGGTGCGCCGCGGCTTCGAAACCGCAGGCGCTGCTTCCGCTTCCTCGCCATGAAGGACGGATTCGCTGATCGAGCGCGGCAACGGATTGGGCGTCTCGAAAGCCGAAACGAGCGGCAGGATCACGAGGAAGTGGAGGAAATAATAAGCAGCCGCGAACTGGCTGATCACGTTGCGCATCGGCGTAGGCGCTCCGCCACCGGCCCAACCAAGGACAATCACGTCGATCACAAGCAGCCAGAAGAAGCGCTTGAATACAGGGCGGTAGGAGCCCGAGCGAACCGGCGACTTGTCGATCCAGGGAAGGAAGAACAACAGCAGGATCGAGAAGAACATCGCCAGCACGCCCCACAGTTTCGCCGGCAGGATGAAGTCAACCGTGAAGGAGCGAAGGATTGCGTAGAATGGCCAGAAATACCATTCCGGCACGATCTCCGCCGGAGTCGCGAGCGGGTTGGCCGGGATATAATTGTCTGCATGCCCGAGGTAGTTGGGCGCGAAGTAGGTCACGAGCGCGAAGGCGACCAGTATCGCTCCGGAGAACCAGCCATCCTTCGCCGTGTAGAAGGGGTGGAAGGGCAGCGTATCGCGCTCGTCCTTCACATCGACTCCGGTCGGGTTGCTGGAGCCCGGAATGTGAAGCGCCCAAATGTGCAGGACCACGACCGCAGCGATCACGAACGGAAGCAGATAGTGAAGCGAGAAGAAACGCGACAACGCGGCCTGGTCGGGAGCGTAACCGCCAAGCAGCCAGATCCGCATCGGCTCACCGATTAACGGGAAAGCCGAGAAGAATCCGGTGATGACCTGCGCACCCCAATAGCTCATCTGGCCCCACGGCAGGACGTAACCCATGAATGCTGTCGCCATCATCAAGAGGTAGATGACGAGACCCAGCATCCAAACCAGTTCGCGCGGCGCCTTATAGGATCCGTAATAAAGACCCCTGAAGATGTGGATGTAGACCACGATGAAGAAGAAGCTCGCGCCGTTCATGTGGGCGTAGCGAAGAAGCCAACCCGCGTTGACGTCGCGCATGATCAGCTGGTTGACGGAGTTAAACGCGCCGTCGGCCGACGCTGTATAGTGCATCGCAAGCACGATGCCGGTTACAATCTGGATGGTCAGGAACAGCCCGGCGGCAACGCCGAAGTTCCACCAGTAATTGAGGTTGCGCGGAACCGGATATCCGCCGCCGACCGCACCGTAGACGAGCCGCGGAAGCGGCAGCCGCTCGTCGATCCAGCGCATCAAGGGACGCTTGGGTTCGTACGGCTTTGCCCAGGAAAAGCTCATCGGTTCTGCTTACCCCTTTTCGCCGATCATGACCGTCGTCGGCAATTCAAATTTATAGTCCGGCACCTGGAGGTTCTTCGGCGCTGGGCCTGCGCGAATGCGCGCGGCAGTATCGTACTGGGAACCATGGCAAGGGCAGAAATAGCCGCCGAACGGTCCGCGATTCTCGCCTTCGCCTATTCCGAGCGGCACGCAACCGAGGTGCGTGCAGACGCCGAGCGTGATCAGCCAGTTCTCCTTGCCGGGCTTGGTCCGCTCGGCGAGGGTCTGCGGATCGCGGAGATCCGAAAGCTTCACGGCATTCGCTTCCGCGATCTCCTTAGGAGTCAGATTGCGAACGAACACCGGCTGCTTGCGCCAGCTGACCTTGATGCCTTGGCCCGGTTGAACCTTGGAAATGTCGACTTCCGTCGTCGACATAGCAAGCACGTCCGCGGACGGCGACATCTGCACAAGCAGCGGCGCAATCGCGACGACCGCGCCGACGCCGGCGAAGCTCACTGCAGCGACGTTCAGGAAGTCGCGGCGCCTCAGCCCATCTTCACCGTCAGTCGAGCCTGCGGTGTGTGGAACCTCAGCGGATCGTGCCTTGGTGGCCATCATTCCCCTTTGTGACGCGATGTGACTGCAATGCCAGGAAGGCATGTGAGCAGGCTCGCTCCGGTTGAAGCCCAGCGCGATGGCGGGCCTGATAGCGAGCGGTTCAGGGTCTGTGAAGGGGCTGACGTCCGCGCGTAGCCAACATCCTCAGTTGGAGTCCCGCAGGCGCCATCCGCCCCCGCTTTCGCGCTCCATCGGAGCGCCGCATCGCTTGCAGTAGGATTCCTGCCGGTAATCGTTGATATCAAGCAAGGCCTTGCTCCGTAAAGGCGCGTGACGACCCATCCGGCACAGAAGCAGCATAGCAGAATCCCGAGCATCCTGGAGCGATCTCGCCCCGCATCAGCAGTATCGGGAACGACTAGAGGGCGAGCAACATATCGAAAGTTGAACTGACCAAATGTAATTTCGGGACAAACGCCATCTAACGGTGCGCCCCAACTCAGCGCGGTTCCAAGACCTCGAGCAAAATCAGGCAGATGATGTGCAAGAGAACTAAACCGCCAAGGACATAAGCGTAGGTTTCGCTGATACCCACTAGAGGAATTGAAAATGCGACGAGAAGGGCTGCGGCAATGGTCCCTCGAGCGGCCCACATGAGCGGCGGCGCCGGGCTCAGCAGCCAGAACCAGCGGATTCCGTCGCGATATCTAAAGCGGAAGTCGACATAGCTGAAATGGATGAGCGCCAACGCGATAACGATGGCGATCGTGATCGAGGTCGAATGCATCCCGCCGGCAACTCGCATGGCACGTCGCCCGGCGCAACTATGGCGCCAGGCCCCGGTCGCACATCACAAGTGGTGCGTGCAAAACGCGAGCAGGAGAATGATCGGGACCGGTACTCCGATCAGAAGCAACAGGATGGAACGCATGACAATCTCCGTAGAAAATGTTTCGGCAAGAACTGAACCGCTGCCGAAACAGTTCCACGTCAGGCGATGGCGGCCTCCTCGGCTGTCATGACTTCGGAGTGTCGGCCAGCGCGGGCGCTACGAAGCATCACCGCAGCAGCGTAAACAACGACGACAATCACGAGCCAGCGCAGAAGCTCCAACGGCATCGACTTCACGACCAACGCCGCGATCAGGACCGCCGGTATTCCACCAATTGCAAGCCCGACCACGACCCGAAGGTCGATCTGGCCGATTTGGATATGGCGGATGCTCGCCGCAGTCCCGCTGAGCGCCGCGGCACCGGCCATGATTGGGAAAGCGAAGCGCGGATCGAGACCCATCAGGCTAAACATCACCAACGTAGGAGCGAAATTGCCGACTCCGAAATTGACGAGGACCCCAAAGAAGAAATTGGCGGCGATCGCCGAAATCGTAAGCGTCAGCGGCAAGCTGCTGGCTGTGCCCCCACCTGGAAAAAGGTGAAGGTTCGTCATCGCGTAGGCGATCGCGGCGAGGATCAGCGCGACCGCGACCACCAGCTGAACGATCCACACCCGCGCTCTTGTCACCAGCGGAACTCCGACAAGCGCGCCCATCAGAAAGCCAAGGATGCAGCCAACCAGCAGTACCGGATCGACCGATACGCCAAGGAGGATCAGAAAGATGATCGATTCGGCCATCGATGGCGGCGTGAGCCCGGTCAGCATCGTTTGGGGAATGAGTCGGTCGGGAACCAAACCCCGGAACTTTAGCCATGCCGCGGTCGGGGCGAAGGAGCCAATCCCGAGCGTGTCGAAAAAGTTCACGATGGCGCCGATGAGAAGCGCCTCTCGGTTTGGAACGGCTTTCCTTGCAATGGCAGCTCGCACCAGGACGAACGCATAAACCAGGATCGCCAGCGCCAGTGGCACCAGAAGTGCGATCAGCATGAACGGTCCCCCCGAACAGATAGCGGCAGATACCTATACTGCTTTGCGCGAACGGTGAAATATTCGCTTCCCTCCTGACTCTCGCCGCGGGGTCAGGAATTCAGAAAGCCCAAACTCGAATCGATGAGCGGGTTATGTCAGCGCTGCTGGCATCCAGTTTCGTTTGTTCGGGCGCATCCAACATGGACTCCGGCCTTCGCTGGAGTGAGAAAGCAAGGGCAACATTCCCATGGCGAACAACGCAGGCACCATCCTTTCGCGAATCAAGGATGAGGAGATCGACTGGGTCGACCTCCGTTTCACCGATCCAAAGGGCAAGTGGCAGCATCTCACGATGGCGTCGGGTCTCATCGACGAGGACCAGCTCATCGATGGCTTCATGTTCGACGGAAGCTCGATCGCCGGCTGGAAGGCGATCAATGAATTGGACATGATCCTGAAGCCAGATCTGGACGCAGTTTACGTCGACCCGTTCAGCGCGACGCCGATGATGATTTTGTTCTGCAACGTCGTGGAGCCTTCGACAGGAGAGCTGTACGGCCGCGACCCGCGCTCGACCGCGACCCGCGCCGAGGCCTATCTCAAGCAGACCGGCATCGGCGACACCGTGTTCGTGGGTCCTGAGGCCGAGTTCTTCATGTTCGACGATGTCCGCTTCGAAGACGGCTACCAGACCAGCTATTACCGCATTGATGACATCGAGCTGCCGACCAATACCGGACGCGAATATGAAGGCGGGAATCAGGCGCACCGTCCGCGCGCCAAGGGAGGTTATTTCCCGGTCGCTCCTGTCGACAGCGCGATGGACATCCGTGGTGAGATGGTCTCGACAATGATCGAGATGGGGCTTCCGATGGACAAGCACCACCACGAGGTCGCCGCCGCGCAGCACGAGCTCGGGTTGACCTACGGCGCACTCGTCGAAACCGCCGACCGCATGCAGATATACAAATATGTAGTGCACATGGTCGCTCACGCCTACGGGAAGACCGCGACCTTCATGCCCAAGCCCATCGCCAAGGATAACGGCTCGGGAATGCATACCCACATGTCGATCTGGAAGGGCGGCAAGCCGCTCTTCGCCGGAAATGGCTATGCGGGGCTGAGCGAGACCTCGCTCTATTTCATCGGCGGCGTGATCAAGCACGCCCGCGCCCTGAACGCCTTCACCAATCCGACGACCAACAGCTACAAGCGGCTCGTCCCGGGCTTCGAGGCGCCGGTGCTTCTCGCTTATTCGAGCCGCAACCGCTCGGCCTCATGCCGAATCCCCTATGGCGCCGGGGAAAAGGCCAAGCGCGTCGAATTCCGCTTCCCAGACGCGATGGCGAACCCATATCTTGCCTATTCGGCGATCATGATGGCCGGTCTCGACGGAATCCAGAACCGGATCCACCCGGGCGATCCGATGGACAAGAATCTCTACGACCTCCCGCCGCAGGAATTGGTCAATATCCCGACGGTTTGCGGCTCGCTTCGCGAGGCGCTGGTCTCGCTTCAAAACGATCGCTCGTTTCTCACCCGGGGGGACGTCTTCAGCGACGACCAGATCGACAGTTACATCGACCTCAAGTGGGAAGAAGTCATGCGCTGGGAGACCACCCCAAGCCCGGTCGAATTCGACATGTATTATTCCAGTTAAATTTAGGGTAAGCTGCAACTTTCGAGACGCCGGTGGAGGGAACCCTCCCACCTTCCCTATCCCTCCATCGGCATCACCGGCTCCCGTAAAAAATGCACGATTTCGTAACTAGTGCGCGCTTATGGTCGCGCCGCCGGAGCTAAATGGGATCGTTGATGAATATCCGAGCGAGAATCGACCGTGTCTCTCAGGAAGCCCGCGCTGCGGCGCTAAGGCCGAAGGAGCGAAATCGGAGCAACAGCCGCAAGGGCGATCGGCACCGCCTCCTCGAGGAGCAAGCGCGCGTCACTCACGCCGGCACGGCATACGAAGTGGAGCTCGTCAACGTCTCAGGCGGCGGCGCTATGATCGGCGCCAGCTTTGAGGCCAATGTCCACGATCTGCTCGAACTCCATCTTGGCGAGCACGGCACGATCGAGTGCGCCGTTTGCTGGGTCCACAACGGGCGAATCGGCCTGGAATTCGCGCACGAAACCCAACTTGATTGCTCGGCGGAGGACCAGGCGGTCCTGCTTCGCGAAGTCATCGGTCGGACTTACGGCGGCGCCCACTTCTGCAAGGCTTCCGCCAACGCGAGCACGGCACCGTCCGATCGCGAGAGCGACGAGATTCGCCGCGCCAAGCGACACCCTTTGATCTGGTCGGGCACATTACACTGCCGCGGTCAGCGAAAACCGATTCGCATCAGGAATATCTCCGCGACAGGAGCGATGGTCCAATGCAGTTCGCCAGTCCCGGTCGAGGCCGAGGCCGTGCTGGAACTCGGCGACGGGTTGTCGGTCTCCGGAACGGTGGGCTGGGCAGTCGGCGACCAGGTTGGCATTCACTTCCACGCGGCTTTCGACGTTACACTGCTCGCCCGTTCCACCCCCGAAATCGCTTCGACGACCTGGGTGCAGCCGGACTATCTCACCAAGGCCGGAACATCCGCTTCACCGTGGGATCCGAAGTGGCAGCGCCTGAACATGCGCGAGATCAACCAGGAGCTGGACGGCTTCCTCAAGCGCTGATCAGCTGGCTTCGCGCGCCCGTTCCGCAGCGCCGCTCCCATAGATCCCATAGAGGAACAGGCCGATCACCTGCGCCGTGACGAAGAAGATCTGCGTACGGTTCGGAAGGCTGATGAAGAGATAGATGCAGCCGAGGATGCCGATGGTTCCGACAAGGGAGGCCAGAGGCGCACGGAACTTGCGTTCCCGGTCTGGCTCCCGACGGCGAAGCACGAGCATCGCTGAACAAACAGCAACGAACGCAGCGAGAGTCCCAGCGTTAGCGAGGGCCGCAATCGCAGCGAGCGGGATAAGCCCCGCGAAAGCGGACGTGACGACTGCCGTGAAGATCGTGATTCGAACCGGCGTTCCGCGCCGCGACACGCGCGCGAGGCTGATTGGTAGCAACCCGTCGCGAGCAACAGTGAAGAAGATCCGGCTCTGCCCAAAAAAGAACGCCAGGATCACCGTCGGCAGGGCAATCACGGCAGCCGCACCAAGGACGCGCGCCGCCCACGGCTTGCCAATCTCCCGCAAGATCAGCGCAAGGGGCTCGGGGCTATTTGCGAATCCTGTGTAAACGACCGCTCCGATCGCCGCCGCGGCCACCACCATGTAGATGAGGACGCAGACCAGCATCGAGCCGACGATCCCGATCGCGAGGTCGCGGCTGGGATTCTAGCTTCCTCGGCCGCTGTCGCGATCGCGTCGAAGCCGTAGAATGCGAAGAAGATGATGGCGGCCGCGGCCATGACCCCGACCTCGCTTCCTGACGCACCGTTGCGCGGAAACCCATAAGGCATGAACGGGTGGAAGTGCCGTGCATCGAAGACCGGCAGAGTAACCGCGATGAAGAGCGCAAGCGCAGCCATTTTGATCAAGACGAGAATGGCGTTGAGCGTCGCGCTTTCGCGAGTGCCGGCGATCAGCAAAGCGGCAACCACCCAGATGATGAAAATAGCGGGGAGGTTGATGATCCCGCCAAGCTCGGGGCCCTGGATGAGTGCATCGGGCAGGCCGAGTCCGATCGATTTCAGAAATCCCGCGGCATAACCGGACCAGCCAACCGCAACCGCGCTCACCACCAAAGTATATTCCAGGATCAACGCGACCCCGATCATCCACGCGATCAATTCGCCGAAAACCACATAGGAGTAGGTGTAGGCCGATCCGGATGCCGGGATCATCGTCGCGACCTCGGCATAAGCGAGCGCTGCGCAGGCGCAGATTAGTCCGGCGATCGCAAAGGATAGGATGACCGCGGGACCGGCCTTGCCGGCGCCAACTCCAATGAGAGTGAGAATGCCGGTGCCGACGATCGCTCCGACGCCTAGCGCAACGAGATGAGGCCAGGAGAGCGACTGCCGAAGGCGGTGCTCCTCGGGCATATCCTCGCGCGCAACGACCGCTTTACGGACATTCCAGTTCTTCAATCTCGCCTCCCCTCTCAGATCCGGAGCCTCGACCTGCTTTGCTGCGGTAAGGTCAGCGGTCAATAATCCTTGCTGACGCGCACTGTCGCGCTCGCCCGCCCGATCGTCGATACGGTCGAGAGCAAGGAAAGCCAGCGGGTCATCTGATATTCAACCTGAGTCGCCGAATAGCCTGCGCCGTCCGTCACCACCTCGACGTACAATTTGCGAGTGATGTATTTGCCTGCACCGATTGCGGTCTTCTGGCCCGTCGCGACGTCCGCAGGGACGATCCTTAGCCGGTCGAGGCCGACCGCGCGGCGAAGCGCGTTGATCGGGTCGAGGCTGCCTTTGCCCGATCGGAGCGCTGCGACCGCCGAGGCGAGCTGAAGCGCCTCGGGTGCGGAAAGGTTGGTGATCGAGGTTCCAAACAGGACTCGCGAAAGCAGCTCGTCCTGGGGCAGCGGCGGCGAGCTTGCGAAGGTGATTTCCGGCTTAAGGCCGGTTCCTTGAACGATCACGCTGGCGTCGATGCCTTCGACCGCGGCTTCGGCGTGGATGTCGAGGAGCGGGTCGGGCGGGCTCTCGCCTCGGAATCGGATCACGCCGCGGTCGAGCCGGAAAACCCGGCCAGCGAAATCGTAATCGCCCTGCACGAGATCGGCGCGTCCTGTGAACCGAGGAGCGTCTGCATATCCGCCGATCTGCAGGTCCGTGCTCCACCGGCTGTTCATGCCAAGGCCTGTGACGGCGAGATTCCCCCCAGCAACCTTCAGTTGAAGGTTCCAGTGATGCACGGCGGCGGGCTCGATCACGTCTTCTGCATCGAGACCGGTCTCGCGCACGTTGAGCTGCGGAACGCCCGCCGCGGCGCTGGCGTGACCCAGCTGAAACCGGCCCTTGTTGAGCTTGAGATTGCCAGAAATCGTGCCGCCGTTCGAGTTCGAGCGGATTTTCAGTGGCCCTGTCACGCGGGCAGCGACATCGTCACGGTCAAGGAGCATCGCCTGGGCGGCGTTGAATGTCAGATCGAGCAGCGCATTGCCGTCGGAGAACGTGACCGATCCACCGCCGGTAATCGACCCGCCGCCGGTGGTCTTGCCACTGATCTGACTGAAGATGAGCTGCGGTCCGGAGAAACGGGCGTCGGCGGCAAGCTGATCAATGACCATGCCTGTGACCGGACTCTCGAGGCGCGCATTCTGGCTTCGCAACGAGCCGTGGATCAACGGATCCGCCAGGCGGCCGCTGATGTCGGCCCCAATCGCGAGCGGTCCAGTCATGTCGATGATCTCGCTTCCGGTGAGGCGCCACAAGGCATCGGCTGGTCCCGAATACCGAAGCTGTGCGAAAAGCGGAGCATTCAAGAGCTCCGCGATCAGCGGACCGTTGCCGAGCGGAGCAAAGCGCGCCTGGGCGCGGCCGACGATGGCCCCATCGCTCGCAGCCACGGCCCGAATGGCCGCTCGGTTGCCGTTGACCATCGCCGCGACGGCAACGTCGATCGGTTGAGACGCGAGCACAAGTCCCGCTCGGCTTAATCCGTGAACTTTGAGGTCGAGCCGGCCACTACGGTTCGACTTCCAGGCATAATCGACCCGTCCGGACGCCGAACCGGCGAGGTCGAGTTTTGGCGAGAAGATGTCGAGAATTTGAAGCGGCATTCCCGAGAGCTGTGCATGAGCCTCGGGCGCCGATCCGCTTCGCCCTGAGACCGTCGCCGATCCACCGGCAAAGCTGAGACTTGTCGGAGCGAGCGCCCAACCATCTCCCGAGCGAGTGAGGACGGCAGCTTGATTTAAAACGAGCGCTTGGCTGTCGATATTTCCCTGGCCGGTGAGCTTGATCCGGTCTTGCGAGATATCCGCCAGGGTGACGAACTCGAAATTGGCACCGCGTCGTCCGGCAAAGGCGGCACGCACCTGGCCAGCGCCGTTGACAAGCTTGGCATTGGCCGTGAGGCGCGCGAGGCTAACGCTACCGATCTCGACGCCCTTCGCATCCACGACGCCCTCGATCGTCGTGCGCTCGTTTGCGATTATGATGGTTCCGTCGACGCGGCCGGATCGCGCGGCGAGGGCGCCCGGGAAATTTGCGCTCGACGCGGTCAAATGCGCTTCAATCCGCTGAGCGCCGGAAGCGGGCGAGAAATCGAGTGTGCCCGCAAGAGTCCCATTGGCGAGTGTCAGCCGGCCGTTGAAACCGCCAGGGTCCGATTTCAGGCTTCCGCTCGCATGCGCACCGCCCGCATCGAGCGCGGCGATCGCGATGACCGTCGGCGAGCCGTGCGGCAGCAGGATCTGACCAAAGCTGGTGAACGGGCCGAGCTTTGATCCACCGCGTGCACGATATTCGAACCCCGTTGCGGTCGGATTGAGCAACAGGTGCATCGCGGTGATGCCCAGTGCGGCGTTCGGGCTTTGCAGGAGCAGATCGACGCGCGGCCGCTCGATATGACCGTCAAGCACCAGCTGAAGCGGCCCATATTTCGCCTGCCGACCGTTAGCGACGATGTGGAAAGTTCCGTCTTTCAGCCGCTCGCCGGCCCCCCCGAGGCGAAGCTCGGGAGAATAGAATTGGAGGTTCGTGAAGTGGACGATTCCGTCATTCCCGCGCTCGAGGTTGGTAGTCAGAGACGGAAGGCCGCCGCTGAGGTCGCGAAAGAAACTGTTGTCGAATCGGCGCACCCAGGCCTTAGCCGTGCCGACGACACGCGAGCCCTTGCCTCCTGGGCCCGGCACTACCTGGAGGTCCGTCATCACGTCGACGATGCCCAGCCCCGGAACGAAGTAGCGCTGCATCGCGCCCGAGAGCAGTACCTGGAAACGACCAGTCACCAGGTCGATCATGATCGAGAGCTTGCCCGTCCATTTCGCGCTCGTGAGCTTTAGGTCATCCCCCCGAACAAGCTTGGGCGACAGCGTCAGCCAGCCTTCTATTTTGGGATTGGCAAGCATCGCGCCTGCAACGTCGCCTATTCCCGCAATAGCGCGCGCGGAAAGGACGATCGGAACGCGCATCGGCCACGGCGAGAGCTTCCCCCTTCCCTCTGCACGCAGGTTCTTGAAGCCGGTTTCGTCGAACTTCACGTAATCAGAAGTCAGGCGATAGGAATAATCTGCCGTCGCGAAGGTCCCGTCGAGCGTCCACAACATTCGGACATTCTTGCCGGTCATGTTGGGAAACAGAGCGGGCGGATTTTGGAGGTCGAAGCCGACTAGGATGCCGCGATAGCGGTTTTTCCCAAGATCGACCGCGCCCTTTACAACCGCCCGAAGTTGGGGCGAGGCTGCAGTCAACTGACCATCGAGAATGCGATCCTTGAGCGTCGCGAAGCCTCGGATTGTCACTCCCGGCACCAGCAGTCGACGCAGCTTACCAGGGAGAAATTGAGCAGGAGCCGCATGCCCTTCGAGTCGGGTACTGACCCCGATCCACTCCTAGCGCGAAGCGGGCCGCGGGGCGTCCGGAGAGGTCGAGAGCCGCAGCGCCGCGCCACCTCGTCCAGCTCCCCTTCCCGCTTATGCGTAGATTGATCGCTCGGTTCGTCCCGATAGTCGCGGGCAGGAGCCCGTCGGCCGGAGAGACCGCGATCGTTGCGAGATCGAACTTGTTGCGGTCTGGCTCGGCGTCGAGATGGAATGCGACCCGGTCGCCGCCATTGTTGATCAGAGCCCGGACCTCGATCAATGCGCGCCCGGAATGCACGTCCGCCTTGGCCCACAACCGCCCACTGCGCGGCTTGCCGCTCACTTGTCGCCCAACGTTCAGCCGCTCAATGCGCAGCTCGCCGATGTGGATATCGAACCCCGGAAGGATTGGGCCCTTCTTCAAGCTCGGTTTGAGCGTTGGCAGTCGGATCAGCGTAACCTGCTGCGCCGTGACGCTGCTGATGCTCAGCTTGTGATAAAGCCACGCGCCCGGGGTCCAATCAAGCCGGATGTCGGGCGACTTCAGGAACTCGCCCCGCTGGTCGGCGACGCTGACGTTGCGCAGGTCCGACTTGCCGAAGAGCGATCCATCGATCCTCCCGACTTGGATCCGCAGCCCGGATGCTGTCTCGAACCTGCCGAGTTGGTCGACGATGAAACGATGGCCCGGCGCGCTGTCGAGGAGAACGAGCAACGCCGCAAGGAGGAACAGCAACGCCACAAAGAGGGCGAAGAGCTCGTTAAGAAGCCGCCAGCGCCAATCGGACCTCAGGCGAACTCGCTGTCCCCGCGGCGTTTCGCGTTCGGCGACCAGGTTCGTCAAAAGGCCTGGCCGAGCGAGACGGTGACGGCGACCGGGCCATCACCCTTTTGGCGGTTGAGCGGAACTCCGACGTCGATGCGGATGGGCCCGAACATCGAATAATAACGGACTCCAGCGCCCACTGCGAACCGCCACTGCTTGAAATCGGGAAGCGCCTGCGTCGAAAGCGAACCGCCGTCGAAGAAGGGCACGATCCCGAAATTGCCGCCGAAGCGCTTGAGCCGGATACGGGTTTCGAGAGCGAATTCGGCGAGACCGCGGCCACCAATGGGGTCACCCTCAATGTCCTTGGGCCCGAGCTGCTGATAGCCGTATCCCCGAACCGAGCCGCCGCCGCCAGAGTAGAAGCGGCGGGACGGCGCGATATCATAGTCATCGGCACCCAAAATAGTCCCGAGCCGGAGCCGTCCAGCGACGACGACCCCGTCGGAAACTGGGCGGTATGCGCTCGCGTCGATCTGCGTGCGGGCATAGGTTAGGCTGTTGCCGTGACCGGAATATTCCGGACTGATCCACCCGCTAAGGCGAAATCCGCGAGTTGGATCGAGGAGGCTATCGCTTCCGTCGTATCGAAGCGTTAGCGGAAGCGCCGCGATGAAGAATGAGCGCGTGTCTTTCAGCCCCGTCGGGCTAAACACGCCGCGTTCGTCGGTCGCAAGAAGCTGCGCTCCGTAGCTCCACGTCCACACCTTCTGCCAGATGAAGTTGCTCTGCCGCTCGATGTTGCCGGCGAGCAGGACTGTCTTGGCTTCATAAGCGTCAAATTGCTGGTGAGAGACCGTGAGCTGTGTGTCGAAAGTTTGATCGCGCTGAAGAAAATTCGAACGCCGGAACTCGACGCCACCGAGTTGCTCCTTGCTTCCGAGGATGCCGCGGAGCGTAAGCGCGCCCTCCGGATTGAAGAAATTGCGATCCGTCCAGGTCCCCTCAATTAGCGCACCTTGGCCCGTACCGTAGCCGATGTCGCCGGCAATCGTGTGCTTCGGCGCCGGCTCGAGGCGAACATCGAGATCAACCACGCGGCCGTTGTCCATGGGAACGATCTTGATGTCTGCATTTGCGACAAGCGTGGTGGCGATTAGCGCGCGCCTCAAATCGTCGATCTTCGAGCGCTTGAACTGATCACCGCGCTTGAAGCGAGCGATGATCCCCACGTGATGGGCGTTGAACGGTGGCCGCCCACTGACATGGATCGCGCCGAACAATGCGATCGGCCCCGGGGTTACCGGAGAGTTAGCGACGCGAGATGCGTCTGGTGATTGACCTCGACGTCCTGGTCACCGAGCTTGGCTTGGGCGAACCCGTCCTCGCCAAGCGCCTGGATGAGCGCTTCGCCCCCGCCAATGACGTCTTCGGCAATGACCGGATCGCCGGCCTTCACCGCAAAGGCGTTGCGCAGCTTCGCGGCGTCGGGGCCCGCGGCCTCGAGCCCGGGTAGCTCAACGGACGTGAAACGATATTGGACACCGGGATTGGCCGAAAGGATGACTCGAAGCGCGTCGCCCGAGCGCTCGGTCCGAGGCTCGACGGCAGCGTCATAATAACCCTGGCTACGGAGCAGCTGCGTAAGGAGGTCCGCGTCAGCGCTTGCGCGGCGGCCGATCTGCGCCGCGTTTGCAGGATCCTTCCGCTCGGCTTCGAGCGTAGATTGCTGCCGGAACTGCTTCAATATGACTTCAGCGTTTCCGAGCGGCGGAAGCCCCTCCACGCCCGTGGTGTAGCGGAGCGTTCCAGTCGCCTCGGCCTCCCGCCGGGGCTTCAGCTTCTTGGCTGCCTGCGTGGTCGGCTGCGGTGCGGGTGCAGCGGACTTTGCGTCGAGCTGCGGCCATTCAACTCCAAGATCGGGCATTGGCGCGAGCGGCGCGTTGGGATCGAGCTCCTGAGTGGTTCGGGGGGGAGGCGGCTGCTGCGCGGGAACAACCTGCGCGAAGGCTGGAACAGCAAAGAGCATGCCAGCACCTGCCGCGCAAAGCAGCCGCGCGGCCCCACTCCTTCTTCCCCGCCCTATCATCAGGGAAGCAGCCTTACCGACGGCTCCTGAACCGCGCCAGTCCGAAGCGGCGTCTCGAACGAGCGTTCCGGGACAGTCAAATCAAGGGTTTAGTGGATCGTCCCAACAGCCTCGTCGCTCGTCAACGTGACGATCACTCGCTCGATCTGACGCCAATGGCAGAAGCGTGCCAAGTTGCCATCATCCCGGCTCCGCTCGGCGCGCACGGACGCTTCGAAAATCGCCGAGGTTCCAAACCGTTCAATCAGGTCTGAAGCATCGTCGAGCGCCAATCGGCTATTGATGAAGGGAGCGTCCATACGTCTTAGATAGCGCTCGGGCGTTTCAGGACTGCCGACAAACATCGTCAACAATTTTTTGACCAATGCTCGTCATGGCCTTCGCGCATTCCCTCTGCCATGAGCGCGCGCATGCAAGCCAGCCGCTCTCTCGCCGGGGGATGTTTCCTCACCCTATTCCTGCTGCTCGGCTTTGTTTTCGGACTGTCGATCGGGAATCCCTTGAAAGGTGTTCTGATCGGACTTGCGATCGGCACCGTTCTCGCCGTCCTCGTGTGGCTGATCGACAGCAGGCGACGGCGCTAAAGACCGCGCGCGTCGCCGGCGTGATTCAAGACCGCGCCTTCCTGACGGAGCGCGCACGACGCGACGCAAAGGCGTGTTCTGCGTGCGCTCATGGTTTCGTCGCGACGCCGCGATTGGCGGCGAAGCGACGACTTAACTGCTGGTCGAAGCGCTGACTATCGTAGACGATTAGGGATCGCGCGACGTAGCTCCGCGAGCGCGTCCTGCAGCGCTTGTGCCGCCTCCGCGCTTTGAGTTTGGGCGGGCTCTCCTTGGAGATGCTGGTCAATCCGCGAGCCAAGTTGGCCCGGCGTGGGCATGGCGGCCGCATCGAACAAGCGGACCACGCGCGAATTCGGACCGAAGTCGGCGAGATCATCGAGGACCAAATCCTCCTCAACGACTGGAGCTTCCGTCTCGGCCGCTTGCGAGCGCTCCAATTCCTCGGGCTCACCCGCCTTCTCTCGCTCTATTTCCGGATCGTCGGGCGATCGTGGCGCTTCAGCGTCCTTCGCCTCGTAGCTCTCGGTGAGCAGCGTTTTGACCTGCTCGGGCATATCCGAGCACGGTAGGTCGACAGGGTCGGTGAGAAGCAGCTCGTCTGACTCCGGCATTCGCGGCGCCGCCAGCAGGGCTGGGGCTTGGCCGGAATCGAGCTCAAGAAATTCCTCCGGCTCGGCCGGTTCGACCTCGTGGAGCCGGAAGGCGCGAACGGGAACCGCCGGTGCCGATGGTTTAATGGCGTTCAAGAATCTAAAGCTCAGGAGGTACGTGATCAGGGCCACCGCCCCGGCGAGTGCTGCTGTAACCAACGACCCCAAGCGGTCGCCCGCGTACAAACACAGGAATGCGCTGTAACCGCACGCCACGCCGAACAGCACCGAGGCTGCCTGGTCGACGATCTTCTCGAACCTGGTGACGGAATTCGCCTGCATGGCGAATTCCATAATTCAAATAGGTTGCCAGAGAGTTGAGGCCGCCGAAATCTAAGCCGGAAGCTCGCTCGGCTCAACGATCTCGCGAACCGCCGCTTCTTCCTCGATCAAATCGATGAGCGCGTTGGTGAACGCCTCGACGTCGTCCGGCTTGCGGCTTGTGACGATCTTTCCGCCGGTCACGGCCGCTTCATCGACGACATTCGCTCCGGCGTTCTTCAGATCCGTTCGGATCGAGGGCCAGCTGGTCGCGGTCTTCCCGCGCAACAGGTCGGCTTCCACGAGCAGCGACGGGCCATGGCAGATGGCGCCGATGGGCTTGTCCGCCGCAGCGAAGCGACGGATCAATGCAATCACGTTGGAGTGCATACGCAGTTGGTCGGGATTGCGAACTCCACCAGGCAGGATCAGCCCATCAAAATCGTCGCAATTCACTTCGTCGATCATCAGATCGGGCCGGATCATCTTGCCTGGATCGTCGTGAATGGTTGCCTGGATCGGATCCCGCTTAAGGGAGGCGAGAACGACCTGGGCGCCCCGCTGCTGGAGGATTTGACGCGGTCCGAAGAGCTCCAATTCCTCGAAGCCGTCAGTCGCGACGATCAACACACGAGCGTCGGAAATTTGCATCGGCAAGGCTCCTTTTTCCTAGCTTCAGGAACTCGCCCCCACCTTCGCTCGCTTAGCGCCCTCAAGGAGATGAGTGAAGGCGTTGTTACGGCACAGCAGCGATACGGAGCCGGGAATCAGCCGCCAGCGGAAGGGCCGTTATTGGGCCTATTTCAACGCGGATGGGAAGCGCATTTCGGACCGCGAAGAGATCGATCGACTGAACTCGATCGCACTTCCGCCGGCCTATGAGGATGCGTGGTTTTGCGCCGATCCGAACGGCCACTTGCAGGCAACTGGAATCGATGCGCGCGGGCGCAAGCAATATCGCTATCACGCCGATTTTCGTGCCAAGCGCGACACGAGCCAAATATGAAGGTCTCCTCGAATTCGGAAAAGCACTCCCGAAAATGCGCCGCCAGGTCGAGTTCGACCTGAAGCGCCGCGACCTTTGCCGCGAGGCGGTGCTCGCCGCTGTCGTCAAACTCCTCGACACCGAGCATGTCCGGATCGGCAACGAGCAATATGCGAAGGAGAACAAGAGCTTTGGCGCAACAACCTTGCGGCGCCGCCATCTCAAGCGCACCGGCCATGGCCTGATGATGCGGTTCGCGGGGAAGCATGGGATCGTGCACGAAGTGAAAATTACCGACACCAATCTCAAACGCATCTGCAAACGCTGCCAGGATCTGCCCGGCCAGATGCTGTTCCAGTTCGTGAACGGCGACGGGGAGCCGAAGCCGGTCACCTCCAGCGACGTGAACGACTATATCAGGGGAGCGACCGGCGGTGAGTTCACTGCCAAGCATTTTCGCACCTGGAGCGCGAGCGTGATCGCCTGCGACCAGATGCTGAAGAAGGCAGAAAATGCGCGAATCACCGTAAAGACCGTGGTCGAACCGGTCGCTGAGGCCCTCGGTAATACGCCCGCGATCAGTCGCAAGTCCTACGTCCACCCGAAGCTGCTCGAAGCAGTGAAGGAGGCGCCGCACGACCCGCTCGCCGGCATGGAACACCCAAGAAGGCGCAAGCGGCTGTCGAGCGCCGAGGTCGGCCTTCTCGAATTTCTCGCCCGGGGCGAAAAGCGCCGGCGCAAAGCGCCCGAGGAAAAAGGCAGGCACTCCGCAGCTTGATCGAAGCTGCGCTGACCGCCAAGACAGCCAACAATGGGGCCGGACACGCTCTCGAACTGGTTCGACGTCAATCGTGACGGGCTGCTGACGGGCCTGCTGGTTGGGCTCGGAATTGTCGCAGCCATGCTGATCATTCGCGAGCTAGGCCGAAGAACTCTCGCCCATGATCCCGAGGGCTGGGGCTGGCGAACCGTCATCGGTCGCGTTCTCGCGCGCACCAGCCTTGCCTTCATGATCCTCGCCGCGGCTGAACTCGGTCTCCACCTACGCCGATCTTCCGCCCAAGATTGCGCGGCTCATCGACATCTTTTTCGTCATCGCCTTCGCGCTCCAGGGCGCAATTTGGGTGCGCGAGCTGATTCTGGGGATTATCGGCCGCCGGGTCGCAGAAGAGCAAGGCGCCGGCACGCTGGGCAATGCCATGGCGATCATCCGGCTGCTGGTCAGCGTTGCGCTATTCGCGATCGCCGGCATCCTGATCCTCGACAATCTCGGCGTGAATGTCACCGCGCTCGTCGCCGGCCTCGGCGTCGGCGGCATTGCCATCGGCCTCGCCGCGCAGGGGATCTTCGCCGACCTTTTCGCAGCGCTATCGATCCTGTTCGACAAACCGTTCAAGAAGGGCGACGTTATCCGCTATGACCAGAGCACCGGCACGGTGGAGAGGATCGGCCTCAAAACCACGCGGCTTCGCTCGATCACCGGTGAGCAGCTGATCATGGCCAATACCAAGCTGCTCGAGCGCGAGATCCACAATCTCGCTTTGGCAAAGGCGCGGCGGATCACGCTATATCTCGCGATATCTGGCGAGGCTTCACCGGCTGCGATCGATGCTGTCGCCGCCGCGGCCGATGCTGCGGTCTCCGCTCAGAAAGGCTGCAGGCTGGTCCGCTGCGCCCTGTCGGGCGCCGGCGGCGGAGGCCTGGCTTTCGACTTGGTCTACGACAATTCGACGCGCGATAACGATAAGCTCGCTGCCGATCGCGCAGCGATCCTTCGCTCGCTCATCGAGACGCTCGGAACGCACAAGCTGGTGCTCGCCCGAGCTTCGGATCAGCCCCCGGCGCCGCTCCCTTTCTAGGCGGCCTTGGCGCCCTCGATCGGATCACCTTCCGGAGTGATCTTAAACGCCGCGGGGAGCATCGCTTTCCAGTTTTCTATCGTGATCGAGCGCTGATATTCCTCCTGCATCTCGGGCGTCAGCATCTCGAGCATCAGGCAATCGTCGACCCAGAACTCGATCACTCGGAACCACGGTCCGCGATGGCAGAGCGAGGTGTGGCATCCGTAGCGCCGGCCGATCTCCTCCACTTCCTCGATGCTGAGCGGCGTCGCGACTGCGGCGTGAAACGGCCCGTTCCTCGAGACCGGTTCGTATCTTTCCTCAGCAGCGAGTTCCGTCGGGTAAATGGCCACGTCGCGGCCGTAGACCTCGATCGTGGAACGGCGTTCGTCGCCAGCGTGGGCGACCCAGCTGCCTTTACCAACCATCGGAAACGGGAAAGCCTCACCGCGCCATAGCTCGGCGAGCATGGTCGCCGTTCGCTTCGGATCGTCCGCGGCAATCGAAATATGGAAGATCATGGTCGGTGCCTCCCAAGACTTGCTCCGTGACTGCTTGAGGTTACACAATCGCCATGCACCAAGCCAGCCTGACGGAGATCAAAAGTCGGATCGGCGACGAAGTCGGCATTTCGAAATGGATCATCGTTGACCAAGCTCGGATCGACGCCTTTGCCGAGGCGACCGAGGATCTGCAATTCATCCACGTCGATCCGACCGCCGCCGCAAAGACGGCGTTTGGCGGGACGATCGCGCATGGGTTCCTGAGCCTCTCGCTACTTTCCCGAATGGGCTCGGAGGCGATGCTATTTCCCGAAGGCATGAAGCTCGCGGTCAATTACGGGTTGGATCGCGTGCGCTTCCTCGCGCCGGTGCGCTCAGGTAGCCGTTTGCGCGCTCGGTTCGTCCTTGACTCGGTCGAGGAGAAAGCGCCGGGGCAATGGCTATTGCGTCACACCGTGAGCGTCGAAATCGAGCATTGGGACAAGCCCGCGCTGACCGCGGTGTGGCTGACTCTGATGATCGCCTGAGGAGACAAGAATGGCCCGCGATGCAGTGATTGTTTCCACCGCCAGGACGGGCATCGGAAGAGCCTATCGCGGCGCGTTCAATGCGACGCCCTCTCCGACCCTTGCAGCGCACCCGATCCGAGCCGCAATCGAGCGTGCTGAAGTCGAACCGGCTGAAGTTGACGACGTGATCATCGGGGCGGCGCTCCAGCAGGGCGTGCAGACCACCATCGGACGCACCGCGGCTCTTCGTGCCGGGCTTCCGGCGAGCGTCGCGGGAATGTCGATCGACCGGCAGTGCGCCTCGGGGCTGATGGCCATCGCGACTGGAGCAAAACAGGTAATCGTCGACCGCATGGATGTCGTCGTCGCAGGCGGAGTCGAAAGCATCAGCCTCGTTCAGACAGGCGAGATACGCCTCGGGTCGGATCCCGAGCTTCTCTCAATGCACAACGGCATCTACATGCCGATGATCGACACTGCCGAGGTTGTCGGAAAGCGCTATGACATCAGCCGCGAGCGCTGCGACGAATATGCGCTCCGCTCGCAACGGCGCACCGCGGAGGCCCAGCGGAACGGCGCATTCGCCGACGAAATCATCGCCGTAACTGCGATGATGGCGGTGAAAGACAAAGAGACCGGCGAGGTTTCGATGCGCGAGGTCACGCTCGAGCGCGACGAGGGCAATCGGCCGGAAACGACCCTTGAAGGCCTTGCCAAGCTTGAGCCTGTCCGTGGCCCCGAGAAGATCATTACTGCCGGTAATGCTAGCCAGCTCAGCGACGGCGCATCGGCCTGCGTGATTATGAGTGGCGAGCTCGCAGCCAAGCGTCGGCTCGAACCGCTGGGCCGCTACGTCGGAATGGCCGTCGCGGGCACCGAACCCGACGAGATGGGCATTGGTCCGGTCTTCGCCGTACCCAAGCTCCTCGACCGCTTCGGCCTGAAGACGGATGACATCGGCCTGTGGGAATTGAACGAGGCTTTCGCAGTGCAAGTCCTGTACTGCCAGGACAAGCTCGACATTCCCGAAGATCGCCTCAACGTGAACGGGGGAGCGATCGCGATCGGGCACCCTTACGGCATGAGCGGCGCACGGCTGGTCGGCCACGCGCTCATCGAGGCCAAGCGGCGCGGCGTGAAGAACATCGTGGTCACCATGTGTGTCGGGGGCGGGATGGGCGCGGCGGGGCTGTTCGAAGTCTTCTGAAATGTGTATTGCACGTGTAATACACTAGAGAGCGTCCGATGAAGTTGCTCGCGCTAATCGGCATGGCGGTCGGGTTGGTCGGTGCCGCGCCTCCATCCGCACCAGCCGAGGGCACGCTCAAATTCGTCGACACCACCGGCGACTTCGATCGAATATGGAACGCGACCAAAGATCTCCCGGACACCAAACGGGTCGAGGCATTTGAGGCAGCGTTCGCGAAGGTCCTTCCGGGCTTCTACGAGGCGGACCGCGTCAAGGACTATATCGATGCTTCAAAATACCACGCCTTGGTGCTGGGCGGCCTCAAAGATTATCCGAGACGCCGCGCTGGCATACAGCGCGTCAGCCGGCAGTTCAGCTCGCTAGTTGCGCCCGCGCAGCGGCAATTTGAATTCGTGTTCGGCCCCATGCACGGCTATCCGCCCATCTATCTCGTCGACAGCTTCGGGGAGTTCGACGGTGGAACGCGGGATCTGGCCGAGGGCAACCGCCTGATGTTCGGAGCCGACATGATCGACGAGATCTACGCAGATAAGCCGATGAAGCCGTTCGTCGAGCACGAGCTGTTCCATTTGATGCACCACCGTACCTTTCCCGAGTGCGATCCAGTCTGGTGCAACTTGTGGGAAGAGGGCCTCGCCACTTTTGTAGCGTCGAAGCTCAATCCTGGTGCGCCGGATCCTGCGCTCGGGCTCACGATTCCGGAGCCACTTCGTTCGGCCGTCGAAGGGCACCGCCAAGAAGCGCTTTGCGCCGTTGAGACGGTTCTTGGTTCGAGCGACCCGAAGGATTATGGACCGCTGTTCATGGGCGGCGGCCAGCCCCTGTCCAAAAACCTTCCGCGTCGGTTTGGCTATTTTGTCGGCTTGTTGGTGGTCAGCGATATCGCAAAGCATCGCTCATTAAAGCAGTTGGCCGCGTTGACGCCCGCTCAAGCCCACCATTTGGTTGAGCGGTCCCTCGCCCGAATGGGACATTGTCCTTCCACGAAGGCGTGAACCCAAATGGCGGACGTGGGTTAACCGCTGACAGGAGGATCAACGATGCCCGAATCCAATTGCCCGCTGGTCGAACGGATTGCGCGCGTTCTGGCTGGGTCAAAGCTCAGCAGCAATGCCGAAGGCAGCAACGGCTCGGCCGGTCCGGAAGTGGATCGAACCTGGCGCGAGCATGTCAATCAAGCGCTCGCAGTTCTCCACACCGCACGCGAGCCGGATGAGCGAATGGCAGCGGTCGGCGATGTCGATCTGTGGCGCAAAATGATCGAGGCAGCGATCACGCAGCGCATCGATTGAGCGCACTCGACAATAGCAGGCGGGCGGCACCGCGTCGCTCCGGTCCGCGCTGGACGCTCGTCTGCTGCATCCTCGCCTCTAGCCTCAGCTTCGTCGACGGCTCTGTCCTCAGCATCGCGCTTCCAGCAATTCGCGCCGGCTATGGCGCCGGAGCAGAGCAAGTGCAGTGGGTCGTCAATGCCTATCTCCTTCCGCTCTCGGCGCTACTGCTCCTGGGAGGAGCGCTCGGCGATCATTTCGGACGACGGCGGCTGCTCGTCATCGGAACTGGCCTGTTCAGCGTTGCATCGTTGACCTGTGCGCTCGCTCCAAGCCTCGCGCTCCTGCTTGCTGCGCGAGCCGCTCAGGGAATCGGGGCGGCGCTGCTACTCCCGAACAGCCTCGCGCTCCTCAATGTCGCTTACTCTGACGAAAAGCGCGGGCGCGCGGTTGGGATTTGGGCCGCCGCAGGTGCTGCGGCTGCCGCAGTGGCGCCGCTGATCGGAGGCTGGTTGGTCAGCTCGGCCGGCTGGCCCGCGATCTTCTACATCAACCTGCCGCTCGCTCTTGGCGCGATCATCCTCGCGCTTCGTTTCGTCGAGGAAAGCAGCGAAACTGGCGCAGGCCGCACCGATTACGCCGGCGCCGTTCTAGCGACTGGCGGATTGGGCGGCCTCACCTACGCGCTAACCTTGTGGTCCGCAACTCGGCACTTCAGTAATGAGGCCGTCGCGACCCTCGCTCTGGGCATTGCCATGCTTCTTGGCTTCCTGTGGGTCGAGCATTGGCGCGGTGACCGGGCGATGATGCCGCTGGACCTCTTTAAGGGCCGGTGCTTCTCGGGCCTCAACCTGCTTACCTTTCTCCTCTATGGCGCATTCGGAGCGGCGATGTTGCTCATCCCCTATGTGCTGATCAGCGGTGGCGGATATTCGCCCGTGCAAGCAGGACTTGCGATGCTGCCCTTGCCGGTCCTGATGACCACTTTGTCGCCGAAGATGGGCAGCCTCGCCGCCCGAATCGGCCCTCGAACCCCGTTGGCGATCGGGCCGGTGATCGTCGGCGCGGGAATGTTCGCCTCGCTGCTGATCACGCCCGACGCAAGCTATTGGGCGGGAACATTCCCAACCATCATGTTGCTCGCGATTGGAATGACGATCGCCGTCGCACCCCTCACCGCCTCTGTCCTCGGTTCTGTCGAGGAGCGGCATGTCGCGATGGCCTCGGGCTTCAACAGCGCGGTCGCGCGCACCGGGGGCCTTATCGCCACCGCACTCCTGGGCGCCGTGCTGGCGAAGGAAGGTCAGGCGCTCTTTAGTGGCTTTCATCTCGCCATGATTGGGTCTGGAGCGGTCGCAGCGACGAGTAGCCTCGTGGCGCTGGCAATGCTTGGCGGCGTGAAGATTAACGACGCCTAGCAAGCCCGCAGGCAATCCGCCGTTAGTTTCCGCGTCGTCGTTCGCTCTCGCAACGAACGCCTCCGACGAGCCACGCCCGGCGCCGGTCTCGCCCGCGCTCGCTAATCGTTGGTTGAGATGAACCTCTCGACCACGGGCGCGATCCGTTCGCGCCATTTACGACCGTTGAATATACCGTAGTGGCCGACATCCTTGGCGAGCAGATACTGCTTCTTCTTGCCTGGAAGTTTCGTCGCAATGTCGAGTGCGGCCTTGGTCTGCCCGATGCCGGAAATGTCGTCGCGCTCACCTTCGATCGCGAGCAGCGAAGTGTAGCGGATCGCGGCGGGGTCGACGACACGCCCGCGATGCCGGAGCTCGCCATCGGGAAGCAGGTGCCGCTGAAACACCGCGTCGACTGTCTGAAGGTAGAATTCCGCGGTCATGTCGCAGACGGAGCGATATTCGTCGTAGAAATTCTGCGTAGCCGCCGCCCCCTCTTCGTCGCCGACGACGAGATGCTTGAACATCTCCCAGTGGCTGACGAGATGCGAGCCGAGATTCATCGTCATGAAGCCGGCGAGCTGAGAAACCCCGGGTAAACCTTCCGTCCGGCTCCTGGGTAAATCATCGGCACAGTGGCGATCACATTATTTTCGAACCACGCGAACGGACGCTTCGTCGCCAAGGTATTGATCGCCGTCGGCGCTCTGCGCGTGTCGATGGGCCCGCCCATCATCGTTAGCGTCTTGGGCCGCCAAGGAGCCTTGCTGGCATTCATCAAGGCGGTCGCTGCAAAAGCCGGCACCGCGGGCTGGCATACTGCGAGCAGGTGCGGCCGCTCGCCGGTCTTCTTGCCGATATGCCCGAGGAACTCCATCAGATAATCAATGTAATCGTCGAGATCGAAGGTGCCTTCCGAGAGCGGAACGCTTTTCGCATCGCGCCAGTCAGTAATGTAGACGTCGAAGCTCGACAGAAGCCGTTCGACTGTCCCCCGGAGCAGCGTAGCGTAATGGCCCGACATCGGAGCGACGATGAGGAGCCGTGGCCCCTTATCGATCCCCTCACGGGCGAAATGCTTGAGCTGCCCGAACGGTTTTCGAACCAAAATCCGCTCTTCAACGCGCACCTGTTTGCGGCCGACCTTCACGGTTTGAATTCCGAACTCGGGTTTCCCGCGCGGAGCGGCGGCGTGAGCGAAGACCTCTAGGCTCGCGGCCACCATCGGGCTCATTGCACTGTAGCCCAGAAGATTGGCGGGATTGTTCAGCCATCCGGCACCGAGGCCCGCAAGCTTGCTCGCACCTGCGAGAAGCGAACGCTGCACTTCATAGGCGTCGTAGAGCATCAAACCTCAATTCTACCCCGTAACGTTCACGGATGTGGCAAGAGGTGTAACCGGTTGCAAGGCGAATTGTTGCGCCGCAGCAAGGAAGTGGGGATAAGTGCCTCGATGAGGTTAGTAGATTGGATCAAGTTACGGGGCAGCTACCTTGCGAGAAGCGACCCTCACCACGCCCGATTACGGCCGGAATGACGCAGCTTCATTTGAGCCACTGCGACAGCGCTGATACGTAGAGGCATGGCCGCAAACCCCGTCAGTCGTCCCAAGGGGCGCTCGAATTCGCAACTTGCGAATGGTATGGGGTTTTGCGCTTCGTTATCCCGGACATATCGCCATCGCCGCGCTCGCGCTCTTGGTCGCCGCCGGAGCGACGTCGGGCGTTCCTTATGCGTTCAAGCTGATCATCGACAAAGGCTTCGCCCACGGTTCGGGAACTACGCGCGACATTGCGCGCTGGTTCGAATATCTGCTGCTTCTCGTCGGGGTGCTCGCGCTCGCAACTGCCGTCCGATATTATTGCGTCTCCTGGCTCGGCGAGCGCACTGTCGCCGATATCCGTCTTGCCGTGCACCGCAATCTTCTGCGTCTTTCGCCCGGCTTCTTCGAGGAAAATCGCCCGGCCGAAATCACGTCGCAAATCACGGTCGACACGACGATTATCGAACAGGTCGTTGGGACCACGGTTTCGGTAGCGCTGCGAAATGCAATACTCGGCATTGCATGTATCGTCATTCTGTTCGCGCTGGCGCCGAAGCTTGCACTTTCAATCCTTGTTGGATCGATCGTTGTGGTGGTTCCCGCCGCAGTCCTCGGCCGGCGCGTGCGTGCGATCTCGGTGCGCAGCCAGGACCGGATCGCCGACGTCGGTACCGTAACCAGCGAAGTCCTTGGTGCCATGAAGATCGTTCAGGCTTTCAACCAGCAAGGACGCGAAGCCACGCGTTTCGCCGATGCTGTGCAGCGAGTGTTCGCAACCGCCAAGCACCGAATCCTCGTTCGTGCGATGATGACCGCGATCGTTATCTTCCTCATCTTCGGAGCGATCACGATGGTGATCTGGGGAGGAGCGACGCAGGTCGCCGCTGGGAAGATGACCGGCGGCACAATCGCTGCCTTTGTGCTATATGGCGGTCTTCTCGCAGGCGCGTTTGGAAACCTCACCGAGGTCTACGGCGACCTGCTCCGCGCCGCCGGCGCGTCGGAGCGTCTCGGCGAGCTGCTTCATGCGGAACCGGAGATCCGCTCACCCGCGAATCCTGCGCGATTGCCCGAGCCCGCGGGCGGCGGGCTCGAGTTCGACAAAGTCACTTTCCACTATCCGACGCGGCTCGATACTTCGGCGCTGAACAATTTTTCGTTGAACGTTCGCCCACGCGAGCGGCTCGCGCTGGTCGGACCGTCGGGCGCGGGCAAGACGACGATTTTTCAGCTCGCCGAACGTTTTTACGATCCGCAACGCGGACAGGTCCTGCTCGATGGCGTCGATCTCAGGGATGCAGATCCAGCGGACGTCCGGCAACGAATCGCGATGGTGCCACAGGAAACGGTGATCTTTGCGGCATCGGCGCGCGACAATCTTCGTTATGGAAACTGGAACGCGAACGAGGACCAGCTCTGGCAAGCCGCGCGCGACGCGAATGCGGAAGAGTTCCTCAGCGCGCTTCCGGAGGGCCTTGATACCTACATGGGCGAAGGCGGAGCGCGACTGTCGGGAGGCCAGCGCCAGCGCATTGCAATCGCTCGCGCGCTGCTTCGCGATGCTCCTTTGCTCCTGCTCGACGAAGCAACCTCGGCGCTCGACGCGGAGAGCGAGCGGCTCGTGCAGGACGCGCTCGACCGCCTGATGGCCGATCGAACGACGATCGTCATCGCGCATCGCCTCGCGACGGTTCGAGCAGCGGATCGGATCGTGGTCATGGACCGCGGCACGATCGTCGAGGAAGGAACGCACACGAGCCTGAGCGCGCACGGAGGGTTATATGCGCGCCTGGCCCGCCTGCAGTTCGAGGATCGCGCCGCTTAGGCCTTCCCGCCTTCGCCGCCTCCCGTCGTTCCGCCTCCGGTCGTGGTGCCGCGCCGTCCGCGCGAGCCAGCGCCGCGCGAACGGGTGGTGCGCGAACGCGAACTCGCGCTGCGCGGCTTGGCTGCCGTGGTGCGCGGCGATTTCGGCGCAGCCGCGCTTGCCCGCTTCGCTACGGTGCGCTTCGCGGTCGAGCGCTTCGGGGGAGACTTTCGCGCCACCGACGCGCGGCTCCGCCACCGCTCGCTGATTTCGCGCGAGCTGAAGCTGGCTCGGCAGCGGTCTTTCGTGTGGCGCTAGTTCGAGAAGAAGGTGCGCGCTTCGCGCGCTTTGCCGGCGCTTTTCGCGCACTGCTCGATCTTCCCGAAGACGATGACCTGCTGGTGGTCGTTGAGCTTTCCATCGACCATTTGCCGGACATGATCCGTTGCGCCGCGTCCGCGACCGCTTCCGCGATGATCGAACCAAGCTTGGTCGCGCTTGAGGCCATCGCGCTCGCCGCTTGCGAGGCGGTGTCGGCGGCATCGAGTCCGGCGTCGCGGATCTTCTTGCGCGCGGCGGGGCTGGCACTGATTGCAGCGGCAGCCGCGGCGAGACCAGCAGCAAGCATCTCCTTGCTCATCGCCGCTTTCGTAAGCTTGTCGACCGTGCTCTTGTTTGCGCCTGAACTCGACGAAGATGAATTCGAACGCGGTGCAGATGAACGCGACCGCGAGGACGTGGAGCGCGAGGAACTCTTACGTGTGGGTTTGGCCATGGCTTATCTCCCTCCGTGTGCCGGGAAAGACACTTTAAGGCCGTTCCGGTTCCCTAATGAAGTGGCAATCTGCAAAGCCGGCGACAATCGCAATCAAATGCCAAGCCCGCGCGCGGTGCATATTGTCGCTCGAGAAATGTTAAAGGGCACCGCCGCGTCTCGCAGCGATGCCCTTCGACATGGTCAGCGGCCGGAGATGTGGCCGTTCGTCAGCACTTAGGGCCTACGAACACCCCTTTCCGACCTCCCTGCTGAACCATGAGACATCGGATCACCTCCTTTCGCTGCGTTGAAGCAGACTAGAAGATGAGTTTTCCTGGGGTTTTGCGCAAGACTTGTAATGGCGTGAAGATTCGGCAATCTTCATTGCTTCGCCCGAAGCAGGCGACACCTAGACTCTGCAGTCCTCGATCGTCCGCGCAACAACAGCCCATGGCGGTACGACAAGGGCTTGAAGTCCATTGCTGCTGAACCCGATTTGTCCCCGACTCGATGCAATCGCATCAAGTAACGAATCATCGGCGCCGATTTCGATGCTGAGTTCGCCCGTGGCCGAATTGTACATCGCTGGCAGGCTCTTCTTCAGCGAGCTCGTCCAGACAAACAGCGATGGCGAAGCGCGCGAGGTCGTTTTGGTAAGCATGATTTGCCGGGTTGAACGCGTACAACGGATGCTCAGCTGCGCATGGCCGCTCGAATCGCTGAAGGTCGCTTCGCTACCGTCAACACCCGGCGCGTAGGCCCACTCGCCGGCGACCGGAATCGAATATTCGAGGGTGGATTGCACCGGCATTCCCGCTACGCCCGGCGCCGGATCGGCGCTCAGCGCGAGCGCTGCAGCAATCACCAACAGCATGACGTCAGTCGCTCAGGCGATCGACTTTGGCTTGTAGCGCAGCGAGCTCGGCTTTGAGCTGGTCGACATCGCTGGTGCTTGGCTTGGGCTCCGTTTTGGATTTGCCCGAAAAGGCCTGGGCGGCGTCCTCGAATACAGCCATGTTGCGCTTTGCGAGGTCGGCGAACATGTTTCCACCGAGCGCATCTTTCACTGCGCTCTGATTGCGCTGAAACGCTTCCATTGCTGCCTCGAGATACGAAGGCACGAAATTCTGCATCGAATTGCCATAGAGTCCGATCAGTTGCTTGAGAAAGTTCAGAGGCAACATGGTTGCGCCGCGTGCTTCTTCATCCACGATGATCTGGGTAAGCACCTGGCGCGTAATGTCATCGCCCGTCTTGGCATCGACGACTTCGAACTCGCGCCCCTCGCGCACCATCTGCGCCAGACGGTCGAGAGTGATGTAGGCCGAGCTCTCGGTGTCATAGAGCCGCCGGTTGGCGTATTTCTTGATCGTCACCTTCCCGGTGGACTTCGCCATCACTCACTCCCACACTCTGGGGCCATGTCTCTACTACCGGAGCATAGTGCGCTGCAACATGGCCGCGCCTCATCGCGCGCGCCGCGCCCGTTGCCTTTGTTCCTCGATCTGGTTCGGGAGGTTTCAACACGAGACCCCGAGCTCGCTTCCGCGGCCCTTGCGGGCCTGCGCGCTTACGAATTCGGCGCCTCGGCGCGAACGCGCTGCGCCCGGGCCCGAAATCGCGCGGGTTCGCGGCGCCGCCTTGCGCGATCAGGGCGGCAGCGGTCCGCCCGTCGTGCTCGTGCCTTCGCTGATCAACCCGCCACGAATCCTCGACCTCGACGAGCATGTGTCGCTGACCGCTGCCATCGCACACATGGGCCGGCGCGTGCTTCTTCTCGACTGGGGCAAGGCCGATGCGCGGTCCGATCTTTCCATCGCCGGTCACATCGAGGACCTGCTGCTTCCTCTTCTCGGCGAAATCGCCGAACCGCTAGCGCTGATCGGCTATTGCCTCGGCGGGACGATGGCAATCGCCGCAGCGAACCATATCGAGGTTGAATGCGTAGTCACGCTCGCCGCTCCGTGGAAATTTGCGCAATATCCACGGGCTTCGTGCAATGCGCTTGCCGACATGTGGCGCCATTCGCAAAGTGCGGCAAAACAGCTCGGCGCGCTTCCAATGGAGGTGCTCCAGGCCGCCTTCTGGTCGCTCGACCCGACACGCACGGTCCGCAAGTTCGCCGAGTTCGGAAAGCTCAATCCCGCGAGCGCCGACGCGCGCCGCTTCATCGAGCTTGAGGAATGGGCGAACGAAGGGGAGCCACTCCCCTATCCGGCAGCGAGGGCATTGATCGAAGAGCTGTTCGGTAACGACCTGCCCGGCTCGGGTGCGTGGCGCGTCGGCGGCCTCCAGGTCACCGATCAACTATCCGCCCCCGCACTCCACTTCACAGCTGAGCACGACCACATCGCGCCGGCAGTGACCGCGCCGTCAGGCGCTCGGGTCGGCATTCCCTCTGGCCACGTCGGCATGATCGTCGGCTCCGCGCGCCACCAGCTCCATGACGCGATGCGTCCGTTTCTGAAGCGAGCTCGATGAAGACAAGCGATTGCTCGAGCAATTGCGACCTCTGACCGCAGGGCAATCTTGCCGCTCGAAGATGCGATCGCTAAGTCGGCGCTCACGCACCCGTAGCTCAGCTGGATAGAGCGTTGCCCTCCGAAGGCAAAGGCCACAGGTTCGAATCCTGTCGGGTGCGCCAATCCGCTTAAGAGTCGCAGCTAATTGGTCTCAAGGGTGACCGCTCCCGGACCGCCCTGATCCGGTATAGTGAAGCTCGACGTTTGGCGAACCGGGTCGGCGCTCGCCGGGGCGCCGTTCTGCAACCGCGCCGAGGCGCTTCGCCAGCCATGCACGGTAACGGCGATCTGGGTCCACCAGGGGTGATAGGCGCCGAATTCTCTTGCCGAACTGAAGAGTCACTCCAGTTGGAGTGGCGCTACAGGTGATCTGCTGTCGCAAGTTCGCACCGCCGATGCTCGTTCCATCGTCGAAGAAGAGCTCTCCGCGGCAATCGGGTCCGGGATAGACATCGAGGCTGAGCGGGCCGCGGGGCGTTTCGGCGGTGCTCTGCACGATTGGCTGGCGAGGAAGGATCGTGCCGGCGCGAACGAATACCGGCAGCTTGTCGAGCTGCGGCGCCTCTGTAAACTTCGACTGTGCGACCAGCAGCCCGGTCCAATAGTCATACCAGCCCCCTGCAGGGAGGCAGATATCGAACGGAGCTGGCGATTCGGGTTTGGGCGGTCCTGCGATGAGCAGGCTCCGGCCAAGCGTAAAGCTGATCGACCGGTCGCACCCATCGGTCAGCGTCTCCGGATAATCGTAGAAAACCGGCCTCATGATCGGATCGCCGGTCCGGCTATTCTCTTCCGCCAAGGCATAGAGATATGGTAGGAGCTTGTAGCGCTCCTCGACATAGCGCTTGCGTATCGCGAGTTGCTCGGGGCCGTCGACCCAAGGCTCGGCGCGCGGAGTATCTTTCGCGCTATGGTCACGGAACACGGGCGTAAACGCCGCAACTTCGAACCAGCGTGTAAGCAGCTCCGGACTGGGGCCGCCTGTGAATCCGCCGACATCCGATCCGCTGTATGCAAAACCTGAAAGGCCAAGGTTGATCAGCTGTTCGACGGAAAGCCTCAAATGGTCCCAGGTCGAACTATTGTCGCCCGTCCAAGTTGCAGCATAGCGCTGTCCGCCGGCATAGGACGCCCTGGTCATGACGAATGGCCGAACGCCGGGGCGAAGCGTCAACATCCCCTCGAACGTGCCGCGCGTATTTTCCATGCCGTAGACATTGTGGATTTCCGAATGCGTTGCAGTTCGGTCCGCGAAATCATCGCCTTCGATGCGGTGAAGGTTGCTGTTCGGCATTGTATGCCCGGGCGTGTCGAATACGGCCGGCTCGTTCATGTCATTCCAGAACCCCGCAAAACCGTCGGCCACGAAATCTTTGTAAAGCGAACCCCACCACGCCCGGGTCGATGCGCGGGTGAAGTCGGGAAAGACCGAGGGGCCCGGCCAGACCGGAGCAACGTAGACCTTTCCGTCCGCGGCATGGACAAAATGATTTCCAGCGGCGCCGCTGTCGTAAGGCGCATAATTTTGAGCCGGCAGATATGCCACGTGGAGGTCGGTGATCGGGACCAGCTTGATCCCCGTTTGGCCCATGTCGCGAACGAGCGCGCGCATGTCGGGAAAAGTGGACTTGTTGACGGTGAAGGGCCGGTTGCGGTCCTGATAGTCGATGTCGAGCCAGATCACGTCGAGCGGGAAGCGGTCGCGCCGGAACGTCCCGGCGATCTGCCGGACCTCGGCATCGCTCATGTAGCTGTAGCGCGACTGCTGATAGCCGAGCGCCCACAACGGGGTCATCGGAGCACGACCGGTCAGATCGGAATATCGGCGCACCACCTCCGGCACGGTCGGGCCGCCGATCAGGTAGTAATCGATCGGCCCGTCGACGGCGCTAATCCGAAGCGTATCGGCAATGCTGTGCCCGAAATCGAACGTGCTTCGGAAGGTGTTGTCGAGGAACAGGCCATAGCTTCCGCCCGGCCCGCCGGTGGCGACGAAAAACGGAATCGATTTGTAGATCGGATCGGCCGACGGGGTGAAGCCGTAGAAATCCGTGTTCCAGTTTACGAGCGTATACCCCCTTCGATCGAGGAGCCCGGTTTTGTCGCCCATCCCGAAATAATGTTCGGTGAGCGGCATCGCCTTGCGCAGCTCGAACGCACGACCCTCGAAACGCTGGCGGCCGGAGATGTCTTGACTGATGATCCTGTGTTTGAGGTCGAGCAGCTCGAGTCCCAGTGTCACCGGGTCAAGCTTCACCTCCAGCGCCCCGGTTCGAAAGCCCTGCGCGGTCGAACGGACCGCCACGCTTTGGTGGCGAACCGCCGCCGCCACCGCCCAGCTAGCATCTTCGGGGAAAGTTTTGCCTTTGGCCGCGCGGACACGCAGGATTAAATCTGTCAAAGCGGTGATCCGGACCGAGCCGGTCGCGCCAATGGCCTCGAGCCCGTTGGGAAGGTGCCTGATCTGCACAGTCTCTGCCGGCGCGGGCCCCGCGTAAGCTCCCAGGGCCACCGCGAGCATGACCGAAAGAAGGCGCGCGAACGCTCTGGATCTGTTCAACTGCGTTCTCCAGCTAGGCGTTTGAGGTCTTTACGCGGACCATTGCGAGCGCGGCCATGGCCATGACAATCGCTGCCGCGAGCATCGTCCAAATTGGTTGATCGGGGAAGAACGCCTTCATGATCGAGCCCATCACTGTCGCCACCAATAATTGGGGGATCACAATGAACATGTTGAAAAGCCCCATATACAATTCCGAGCTTTCGCTGCGGCAGGCAGCTGGCGAGAATTGCATAAGGCATCGCGAGGATCGACGCCCAGGCAATGCCGATCCCGACCTCAGCGATGACGAGCATCTTCGGGTCCTTGATCACAAGGAAACCGGCGTAACCTGCGGCGCCGCAGAGAAGACAGATAAGGTGGGTCCGCGCCTTGCCGATCGTTCGAGCGAGCCATGGCAGGAGCACCAGTGCAGCGATTGCAGCGACCCCGTTGTAGACCGCGAAGAGCACTCCAACCCAATTGCCCGCATCCTGGTAGCCGGCGCTCAAGGGATCGGGTGCCATGTAGAAATTGCGCGCCACCACTGGCGTCGTGTTGATCCACATGATGAACAAGGCCGACCAGCTGAAGAATTGGGCCACGGCCAGCCTCTTCATGACATCCGGCATGCCGGAGAAATCACCAACGATGTTCGCCAGCATGTTCGTGGTGCGACCTTGCCGCGCCAACGCGATCCCGACGGCATTGGCGAACCCGAAGGCGATCAATAGCGCGCCGAGCAGGTAGACTTCTTTTTCGAACCGCCATTCGACGACCGAAAAGACAATGCAAATTCCAATCGCGATCCACAGGACGCTCGCGCCGAAGCTGCGGTTGGCGAGTGCATGAACCGTCTGCTCTTGAGCCGAATCCTCGTCCGACGGGCCAAAGGCGGCCATCTCCTCGGGCGAATATTCATGCGTGCTGATGACGGTCCAGAGGACTGCGAGCAAGAGCGCCGCGCCACCGAACCAGAAACTGTAACGGACAGTGTCCGGGATTCCCGCCACAGCGAGGTTCGAGGCGCCAGCCTTGTCGAGCAACCACGGAAAGATCGAGCCGATAACCGCGCCCACGCCGATGAAAGCGGTCTGCACTGCGTACCCCGCAGTGTGCTGGTCGTCGCGCAGCATGTCGCCGACGAAGGCGCGGAACGGCTCCATCGACACATTGAGGCTCGCGTCAAGCATCCACAGCAGCACGGCCGCCATGAGAAGTGACGACGACAATGGCATCAGGACAAGGGACAGCGCAGCGAGCAATGCGCCGGCCAGGAAATAGGGCCGCCGGCGCCCCATTCTGCCGAGCCAAGTGCGGTCGGACAAATGGCCGACGATCGGCTGAACCAGCAGGCCCGTGAGCGGCGCAGCGATCCACAGCACCGGTAAATCGTCGAGGCTCGACCCCAGCGACTGGAAGATCCGGCTCATGTTCGCGGTCTGAAGCGCGAAGCCGACCTGGATGCCCAGGAAGCCGAACGAGATGTTCCACAGCGAGGCAATCGATTGTCGCGGTTTTTCTATCGCTTCCGGCCGATTCATTCAGTCTCCCCCCGAAGCCATCTCGACGCGTTGAGCAATGACCGAAGAGCTAACCGGAAGTCCCACAGGTTCACAAATCGGACGCAACGGCATCGGGCAAATCGGTGATAGTTTTCGATGCTAGGCGCAAGTCCATGCGAACAGCAACAGCAGCAGTTCGAGAATAGTTTTGACAAAATGGGTATAGTTCATGCCCTGACTCGGAGCGGTTTCTTCAGTATCTTGTCGGAATGGCGACATTGCTCCGAACTGCTCCGCATGCCGACGAACTCGACCGGTCTGGCTTTATCCGACTGCCCGCAGTGTTCGACCCCAGTTTCATGGATTCACTGCTTCTTCGCGCACACGCGACCTTGTTTCGGGAAAGCGCGGATGCGCGCGCGGCGGTGAAGTCGAACGGCTCGCTGATCCACCTCGCCGATAATCCGGAATATGCGGATGTCATCGCCTCTCCGGCACTTCTCGAGCGGCTTCGCCTGTGCGGCGCCACCGATCCGCGATTCACCGGCGGCTTCCTGATTTCGAAGCCCGGCGGCGGCCCCCCTCTATTCTGGCACCAGGACTGGTGGGGATGGGATGACGACAGCTCTTATGAGCCACGGGGCCAGCAATTGTTCGCAATGATCTATCTTACCGACACGAGCATCGACAACGGCTGCCTGAGAGTGATCCCGGGATCGCACCGCCACGATCATACGCTTCATCATCTCGACACGGCCCATTCCGAAGGGATGCAAGGCTTCCGCGATCCATCCGACCCCGCCTATGCCGACCATCCCGACCAGGTCGCCGTCCCGATTCGCTCCGGTGATGTGCTGATCGGCGATGCCCGGCTAATTCACGGAGCATTTGCAAATCAGACCGAAGAGGAGCGACCGCTTCTGACGCTGTGGTTCATGCCGCACTGGAGCACGATGCCGCCGAAGATGCGCGCACTTGCTTACAAAGGCTTCATGCGCGGCGATGACATTCTGGCGAGCGCCGCTCATCCGCAGACATTCCTCGACTGGCCGGATCCACTTCGAAATCGAATCGCGCCGCTTCTACCGCCCGATGACGGGGGCGTTGCGCCAATGCGATGGAACAGGATACCAGATTTCACCAAGCTCGAACCATGAAGCGGCTGGTCGCGCTTCTTCTGGGGTTAAGCCTCGTCTCCCCAATTGCGGGCACAGCGGCGAGTCCCCGGACATCGGCCCTCGCCAATGAAGCCTCGCCCGCACAATTCGAGGATGAAGTTTTTTATCAGATTTTCACGCGCTCGATGCGCGACAGCGATGGCGACGGCCAAGGCGACCTCAAGGGCATCGAGGAAAGCCTTCCATACCTCCAGCGACTAGGGGTCACGTCGGTCCTGCTGACACCGCTTTATCCTTCCGATTTCTATCACAATTATTTTGCCAGCAGCTTCGACGGAATCGACCCCAAGTTCGGTACGATGGACAATTATCGAAGTCTGGTCGAAGCGATCCACAAGCGCGGGATGAAGCTCTATCTCGACGAGGAATTCCAGTACGTCGCCTACGACCATCCGTGGTTCAAGTCGGCACTCGGGAACCCGGCTTCGCCTTATTCCGACCTCCTGATCTTCCACGGTCCAAACAACACGAGGCCCGAGGAAGGGCCGTTCGGGATCACCCTCGCCCCGCGGTTTCCCGGCGGGGAGACCGGGATCACGACGGTCAACATGAAATCACCGAAGTTTCGCGAGTGGGCCGCCGATTACCTGATGCGCTGGGTCGATCCGAACGGCGACGGCGATGTCTCGGATGGAGTTGATGGCCTCCGTCTCGACCACATGATGGACGACCTCGACAACAAGCACATCCTGGTCAATCTGTTCGACAGTTTCTGGAAGCCTGGTGTTTGCGCAACTAAAGGCGCGCAACCCGAAGCTGAACCTCATCGCAGAGCAATGGGACTGGGGCGACGGCGGCGACTTTCTTCGTCGGGGCGGAGTTGACGCGGCCTTCGCTTTCCCTCTCGCGAGCGCAATCCGAACCTTCGACAAAGCGAAGATCGTCGCTGCAATCGATCAAGTCGAAAGGGCGATTCCGGCTGGCAAGAATGAACTCGTCTTTGTCGAGAACCATGACATGCAGCGCGTGGCGTCTGATCCGGGCATTACGCCCGAAAAGCTCCGCACCGCCGCAACTCTCGCGATGCTGCTCAAGGGGACGCCATTGATCTACTACGGTCAGGAGCTCGGCATGCGCGGCGCGCCTCGTCCCGAATATAAGTCGGACGAGAAGGACATTGGCGATCGTGAAGCGTTCGAGTGGAGCGCAAGGACGGAAGCTCCAGGCCAGGCCAATTGGTACAAAGGCCAAAAAACCTATTGGACCGAGCGTTTCGCGAAAGACAATGACGCAATTTCGGTTTGGGAGGAGGAGCGGGATCCGAGTTCGCTCCTTGAACATTATCGCAAATTGCTCGAACTCAGACGATCGCATCCTGCGCTTGCCACGGGCAGCCAGAAAGTGATTGAAACACGGCCTCAGCTTCTGACGGTCGAGCGGAGCGGCGGCGGCGAGCGGCTGTGGATCGTCGCCAACCTTTCCAATCAACCCGCAAATTATAGGGCACTCGATCTGCTGTCGGGCAAATCCCGCAATGTGCTGAAGCCCTATGAGGCGATCGTCATCAAAGACTAGAGGACGCTCGATTCGCGGACCGTCAGCCTGACCGGAAGCACGTGGTCCTCGGCCGCGCCCGTTTCGATCGACCGAACAAGCGCGTCGATCAGCGCTTCGGCCGCGCGGTGCGAATCCTGGGTCACCGTCGTAAGCGGCGGGCTCGCAAGGCTGGCGGCGGGAATGTCGTCGAACCCGACTACTGCTGTTTCGGGCACGCTTCGTCCGGCTTGCTGAAGCGCGTGCATCGCGCCGATGGCCGCGACGTCGCTAGCGGCAAAGATCGCGTCGAACTCCGCGCCCGCAGAAATCAGCTTGCAAAGCGCAGTTCGGCCGTCGCCTTCGCTCGGCGCAGCATCGGCTCGTAGCCGCTCGTCGGGTTCTATCCCTCCAGCCCGAAGCGCCCGGCAATAACCGCGCCAGCGCTCCTGCACTTCGGGGAAACCGGCGCCGCCCGTGCCGATGAAAGCGATTCGGCTGCGACCCTGCTGCAGAAGGTGGGTGGTCGCTTCGAATCCGCCCTGCTCATTGTCGCATGAGACGGTAGCGCCGATTTCTCCCCCACCCGCAGATCCCCAGCGCACGAAGTGCGTTCCGCGCTCTACGAGCTGTTCGAGTCTCGGGCGATATTGAAGATAGTCGCCGTACCCTAGCAGGACGATACCGTCGGCTTTGCGGCTGTCCTCATAATCGACATGCCAATCGGAGGAGAGCTGCTGAAGCGAGATCAGCAGGTCATAGCCGCGATCGGCGCAGCAGCGCACCATCGGCCCTAGTAGCGATAGATAGAAAGGGTTGATCTCAGAATTGTCCGGGAGTTCTTCGAAGAACAGAAGGGCGAGGGTTCCTGCGCGCTGTCTCCGAAGCGCCAATGCATCTTATCGACGGTGTAATTGAGCTGCTCAGCAGCGGCGAGAACCCGCCGCCGGGTCTCTTCGCTCACCGACGGGCTACCCGAAAGCGCGCGTGAAACGGTGGGTTGCGACACACCCGCGATCGCCGCGATGTCGAAGGAGGTCGGCCGCCTCTGCGTCATCAAGGCGAAGTCTTAGCGCTTTGAATACGTATGTATAGCGGCCCGCCCCGTTTCGCTTCCGAAATCCTCTGATACTCTCCGTGTTTGAAAGAGGGGGGGGGAACCCCCCGTTGAACTACGCCCGGACACGTGCCGGAATGAAGGGGGTAATGTTGATGATCAGGACTTCTACGCGCTGGCGCCTCGCAGCCGCGGCAAGCCCACTTGCGTTGATGATCGCCGCCTCACCAGCGTGGGGCCAGGACACGAGCGCGACCGCCACAACGGCGGCCGCAACTCCTGCTATCACTGGCGAGACGAGTTCAGTGGCGGCGCAACCGACAACCCCGCCGCCGAGCGACACCGCAGCCAATCCGCAGAACACGGATCAGAGCGCGCAAGACAATATCGTTGTCACCGGCTTCCGCGCTTCGTTGCGCAGCTCGACGGCGAAGAAGAAGAATTCCGAGACCGTCGTCGAGTTGGTCACTGCGGAAGATATCGGCAAGTTGCCCGACAACAGCATCGGCGAGTTGATCGCCCGGCTGCCGGGCGTTGCGGCTCAGCGCAATAACGGTCGAGCGAACATCATCTCGATTTGCGGTTTCGGACCGGACTTTTCGACAACCACTCTGAATGGCCGTCAGCAGACGACCACTAACGACAGCCGAGCAGTCGAGTTCGACCAATATCCGTCGGAAATCCTCGCTGGCGTCGATGTCTACAAGACGGCCGAAGCCGATCACACGGCCGGAGGCCTCGTCGGTTCAATCGACCTCAGGACGATCCGACCGCTGGACTACGGCCACCGTGTCATCGCGGTTGGCGTTCGCGGCACCTATGTCGACCAGAAGCTCCAGCCCGATTCGAAGGACAAGGGCGGCCGCGTGTTCGGCACCTTCGTCGACCAGTTCGCGCATGACACCTTGGGCATTGCGCTGTCGGCGGCGTACACCAACGAGCCATACCAGACGCGCGACTGGAATGCCTGGGGCTATGGTGGCTACCCAGGTGGTGTAATCGGCATGAACGGCGTCAAGACGTGGTTCGAATCGGATCAGCTCAAACGCCTCGGGACCACCGCGACCGTGCAGGCGCGGCTCAGCGACAATCTGACGATGACGTTCGACGGGCTCTATTCGCACTTTGTCGACAACATCGACCAAAAAGGTTTCGAGATGCCGTTCAACTGCGGCGGCGGTTGCGGTCACGATTCGATCTCGAACGTCACCAGCGAGAACGGGTTCGTCACCAGCGCCACGATCGCCGGCACCCCGGTGATCGAAAACTATGCGACCGACCACAAGTCAGACCAATATGCGCTTGGCTGGAACACGCTGTGGGATGGCCACAATGGCTGGAAGGCGATGGCCGATTTGAGCTGGTCCAAGACCGACCGCGCAGAACATCATATCGAAACCACTGCGGGCCTCATCAACGGGCACCTCTCCAGCGGTCCAACCGCGATCGTCTCGTACCACGTCACCGATCATGGTCCGGAGTTTGACAGTAATTATGACGCCGCGAACCCGGCGCTGGTCCTGACCGACGTCGAAGGATGGAGCAACTCGCCGGTCCAGGCCGGCTATGACAAACTGCGCAAGAGCAAGGACGACCTCAAGGAGATCCATGGCGAGATCGAGCGCGAAATCGGCAGCTTCATCAAGTCGATCAAGGTCGGTGTCGATTACACCGATCACGACAAGACCTTAAGCCAGGACGAGGGATTCCTGGCGCCGCCTAACGGCGCCTCTCAAGTGGCGATCCCCGCCGACCTGTTGCAGCAGCCGTTCAACCTCGACCGTGGATTCTGCCCATACTTTCGTGGGATCCGCGGGCGCTCGAATCGAACGGCGTTCTTGTTTACGTCCCGAACAATCAACCGAACAGCGGCTATCATGTGACCGAGAAGGTCTGGACGCCTTACATCATGGCGCCGCTGACGGGGCAGCTGGGCGCGGCCACCTTGACCGGAAATATCGGCTTCCAAGGGGTCCATACCGATCTCACTTCGGCCAGTCCGGCATATCTTACCCAACACGACAGTTACTGGATGTGGCTGCCCAGCCTCAATCTGAACTTGCGTTGGAACAATGGGCTGGTGCTGCGTTTGGCCGCTTCGAAGGAATATATGAGGCCGCGCCTTACCGACCTCAATAACAGCATCAGCTTCGGCTACGACAACCAGCTTAAGATTTACAATGGTAGCGGTGGTAACCCCCACCTGCGCCCGTATCAGGCCAAGTCTATCGATTTCAACATCGAGAAGTATTTCGGGTCGAAGGGCTATATCGCTCTCCAGACCTTCTACAAACATATCGACACCTATATCGCGAGCGGCGTCGACCAGAACTTCGACTATTCACCGTTCCCGGTTCCGCCCAACCAGACGGTGCCGCCAACTCCGATCGGCTTTTTCTCGACCAGCCTTAACACGCACGGCGGATACATGTACGGCGCGGAACTCGCCGGTTCGTTGCCGTTCGACATCTTCTCGCCCTCACTGGACGGCTTCGGAATCACGGGCGGTGCGGGCTATACCAAAACCCATATCACGGACTTTAACGGGAATCCTTCCTCGATCCCGGGATATTCGAAGTGGGTCGCCAACCTGACCGCTTTCTATGAGAAGGGCGGTTTCAGCATCCGCGGCAGCATGCGCTACCGCTCCGGCTTCATCGGCGATTTCGTGCTGTTCAGTGGCGGTCTCGATCGTCAGTATGTGCTCGCGGAAACGGTGTTCGATGCGCAGGTTGGCTACGACTTCCAGCCAAACTCCGCCCTCAGCGGCTTGTCGGTGTTTGCACAAGCTCAGAACTTCACAGACGAACGGTCTGCAACCTTGGGTGACCCGAGTGAGCCGAATTCGTGGTTGAAGTATCAGACTTATGGCCGCAGGTTCCTTGTTGGGGCGACCTACAAGTTTGGCCAGGCTGCACCGCCACCGCCGCCGCCTCCTCCACCGCCTCCGCCGCCGCCTCCGCCGCCACCGCCTCCGGCAACGCAGACTTGCCCTGATGGATCGGTGATCCTGGCAACGGACGCCTGCCCGGCTCCGCCGCCTCCGCCGCCTCCGCCGGCGCCTGCACCTGAGCGCGGCAGCTGATCAGATGAGGGCCTCGCCGAGACCTTCGGCGGGGCCTAATCGCGTGCGCTTCGATGGATCAGTCTTCGCCTCTTGATATCGTCATTGCCGGCGGCGGAACGGCAGGCTGGGTAGCGGCAGCCACCTTTGCCCGCTTTGTCGATAACCGGGCCACGATCACCCTGGTCGAATCCGAAGAGATCGGCACAATTGGGGTCGGCGAGGCGACGATCCCGCAAATTCACAACCTGATCATCGGCCTGGGCCTCGACCAGGCCGAATTCCTTCGCGCGACGGACGCCACGTTCAAACTCGGGATCGAGTTCACGGACTGGCTTGGAGAGGGCCATCATTACATCCACAGCTTCGGTTACACCGGGCGCGGCATCGGGCTGATCCCTTTCCGTCAGTTGTGGCTGAAGGCGCGTGCGCTGGGTGTCGCTAAGGAGTTTGGCGATTACGCCTTCAACATCGTGACGGCTCGCCTCGGCAGGATGTCGAAGAATGCCGCGACGAAGACAATCCCCGAGCTCGCCTACGCTTATCATTTCGATGCGTCGCTATTTGCGAAAATGCTACGCGATTATGCGGAGAAGCGCGGCGTCCGCCAAGTCGAAGGCATGATCAATGACGTCGAGCGCAACGGCGAAGGCGGCGACATCACCGCGCTAACGCTTAATGGCGAAAGGCGAGTACCGGGAACCTTCTTCATTGACTGCACGGGTTTCCGCAGCCTGCTGCTCGGCAAGACTTTGGGCGTCCCCTACCTCGACTGGAGCAATTGGCTGCCGTGCAATTCCGCGCTGGCAGTGCCGTGCGAATCGAGCGATGCCTTCAGGCCTTACACGCAAGCGATGTCGCGGCCGGCCGGATGGCAGTGGCGGATCCCGCTCCAGCATCGCACTGGCAACGGCCACGTGTACTGCAGCAAGCTCATGTCGGACGACGAGGCTGCGTCGATCCTGCTCGCCAATCTCGACGGCGCGGCTCTCGCCGATCCCCGGCAGCTGCGCTTCACCAGCGGCCGCCGCGAATGTTTCTGGTCGCACAATTGCGTCGCGCTCGGACTAGCCGCCGGGTTCATGGAGCCGCTGGAATCGACGAGCATCCACCTCGTCCAATCAGCGCTCGCCAGGCTCCTCAACCTTCTACCCGGCGACCTCGGCAAAATGTCCTCGGCACGCGAAACCTTCAATCGCTTGTCGGATAGCGAGTGGGGTCGCGTGCGCGACTTCATCACCCTCCACTATCTTGCCAATGGCCGTGAGGGCGAACCCTTCTGGGACGGATGCCGTCATATGGAAGTCCCCGACACGCTTGCTGAAAAGATCGAACTATTCCGCGAAGCGGGCCTGTTCATGCGCGAGGAAGACGAGCTGTTCCTCGACGACAGCTGGGGACAGGTCATGATTGGCCAGGGCATTATTCCGAAAAGCTGGTCGCCGCTCGCCGACAATGTCCCCGGCGAAGATATTGGACCGTTTCTCGACAGCCTGAGCAGGAGCTATCAGTTGAGGGCCGAAAGCCTGCCCATGCACCGACAGTTCGTGGCGTCCATGGTCGCAGAGCGAGTGAAAGAATGCCAAGGATGAAGTTGCATTTGCTCGTATCGGCGCTGCTCTTTGTTTCCGCGGCGAGTGTCCACGCCGCGGCAGCCGGTGCGGCCGACTATCGCGCGCGCCTGCCCCAGGACGAGGTCATCTATTTCGTCCTTCCCGACCGGTTCGAGAACGGCGATCCCTCGAATGATCGCGGCGGCCTTTCGGGCGACCGCCGGACGACCGGATACGACCCGACAGCTAAAGGCTTCTACAACGGCGGTGACCTTAAAGGCCTGATCAAGAGGCTCGACTATATCCAGGGCCTCGGCGCCACCGCCGTCTGGGTCGCGCCAATCTTCAAGAACAAGGCGGTGCAAGGGCCGCCGGGGCACGAGAGCGCCGGCTACCATGGCTATTGGATCACTGATTTCACTGAGGTCGATCCGCATTTTGGAACCAACGATGACTTCAAGGCGCTGGTCGACGCCGTCCACGCGCGCGGCATGAAGTTCTACATGGACATCGTCGTTAACCACACTGCAGACGTAATCCAGCTCGAACAGTGCAAGAGCGGTGTCGAATGCCCGTATCGCAGCGTCGCGGATTATCCGTATCAGCGCCGCGGAGGCATCGGCGGAAAACCGATCAACCCCGGGTTCAACGGCGAACGCGACGGCTCGGCAGCCAATTTCTCTAGGCTCACCGATCCTAATTACGCCTACACCGTGACGGTCCCGCCGGCCGAGCGCGACATCAAGCGGCCGGCATGGCTGAACGATCCAATTTACTATCACAATCGCGGCAACAGTACGTTTGCGGGCGAGTCCAGCACGATGGGCGATTTCTTCGGTCTCGATGACGTCTTCACGGAAAATCCGCGTGTCGTGCAGGGAATGATCGACATCTACGGCGCGTGGATCGACAAATACCACGTCGACGGCTTCCGCATCGACACAGCGCAGCATGTGAACGCCGAATTCTGGCAGCATTTCGTACCGGCGATGCTGGCTCGGGCACGCAAAAAGGGCATCCCGAACTTTCACATCTTCGGTGAGGTTGCAACGGGCGACATGGACCCAGCGCACACCGCCGTGAACACGCGCGTGGACAAGCTTCCGAGCGTGCTCGATTTCTCGTTCACACGCGCGATGGTGGACGTTGTTTCCGGCACCGCAGGCACAGACGAGCTCACCAAGCTGTTCCGCGCCGATCCCCTATATGAAGGCGGAGCGGAAGCGGCGCTTCGCCTGCCCACTTTTCTCGGCAATCACGACGCCGGCCGCTTCCCGATGCTGATGCGAATGATCGCCCCAAAGTTGAGCGACGACGAACTCCTTCGCCGGGACATGCTTGGACACGCAATGTTGCTCACTCTTCGCGGCGTTCCGACGATTTACTCGGGCGACGAGCAGGGCTTCGTCGGGAAAGGCGGCGATCAGGATTCCCGGCAGGACATGTTCGCTTCGCGAGTCGCGACTTACAATGAGGACAGGCTGCTCGGCTCCAGCTCGACCAACGCGAAGGCAAACTTCAATCCGCAGCATCCGCTCTATCGCGAAATCGAGCGGCTCGCGGGCATCCGAACAAGTCATCGAGCTTTGACTCGCGGTCTACAACTCATCCGTTATTCACAGGATAAGCCGGGACTGTTTGCCGTATCCCGCTTCGAGCCCGGTACCGGACGGGAAATGCTTCTCCTTTTCAACACCTCAAGCGCGCCGATCAGGCAGAACGTCCAGGTGGAAACGCGCTCGACCCGATTCCAAACGCTCGCCGGCGACTGCCCCGCGGTCGCATCGGCTCCGGGCAGCGTCGCGGTCGCGCTGCCCGCACTCGGCTATGCGGTGTGTGATGCTCGCTGACGAAGCTAAACAGGAGGAGCGCACAAGCGTGATGGCTGAGTGGTGGCGCGGTGCAGCGATCTACCAGATTTATCCACGAAGCTTCGTCGACAGCGACGGCAACGGCATCGGCGATCTCCCCGGGATCACGGCTCGACTCCCCTACGTCGCGAGCCTCGGCGTCGACGGGATCTGGCTGTCCCCGTTCTTCACTTCGCCGATGCGCGACTTCGGCTACGACGTTGCGGATTACCGCGACGTCGACCCCCTCTTTGGAACGCTTGCCGATTTCGATGCGCTGGTCGAAAGCGCGCACACCCTCAATCTGAAGATCATCATCGACCAGGTCTATTCGCACAGCTCGGACCAGCACGCGTGGTTCAGGGAAAGCCGATCAAGCCGAACGAACGCGAAAATCCGACTGGTACGTTTGGGCGGACGCGAAAACCGACGGCTCGCCCCCGAACAACTGGCAGTCGGTGTTCGGTGGGCCGGCCTGGCAATGGGACTCGCGGCGCGGACAATATTATCTGCATAATTTCCTGACCGAGCAGCCGGACCTCAACGTCCACAGTCCAGCGGTGCAGGACGCGCTTCTCGACGTCGCACGCTTCTGGCTCAACCGCGGAGTCGACGGCTTTAGAATCGACGCGATCAATTTCGCAATGCATGACCCTCAGTTGCGGGACAATCCGCCGTCGCGAAATGGCGGCAAGAGAACGCGCTCGTTCGATTTTCAGGAGCACCTCTACAACCAGTCCCACCCCGACATCGTGAAGTTCCTCGAACGATTTCGCGAAGTCACCGACAGCTACGGTGACCGCTTCACGCTCGCCGAGGTCGGCGGCGAGCACTCGCTCTGCGAAATGCGTGCCTTCACCAAAGGCAATCGCCGGCTCAACAGTGCATACGGATTCGACTTCCTTTATGCCGACGAGCTAACTCCCGAGCTGGTCGCCCGAGTTTCGGAAGAGTGGCCCGAGGGCGAAGGCTGGCCAAGCTGGGCATTTGAAAATCACGACGCACCGCGCGCAATCTCCCGCTGGGCGCGAGAACAGGACCAGGATCTGGTCGCCCGGGCCAAGATGCTTCTTCTCTGTTCGCTTCGCGGGTCAATCATCCTGTATCAGGGCGAAGAATTGGGCCTTCCTCAGGTCGACGTGCCGTTCGAGCAGCTTCAGGACCCCGAAGCGATCGTGAATTGGCCAGAGCTCTGAGCCGCGACGGCGCTCGAACCCCGATGCCCTGGTCGAGCAAGCCAGAATATCTAGGCTTTTCCTCCGCCCGGCCGTGGCTACCGTTCGGCGCCAACCATTCCGATCTCGCCGTCGATCTGCAGGAGGCTGCCGGCCAATCACTGTTGAACTTCACGCGCCGCTGCCTGCAGGTCCGCAACCAGCATCCAGCGCTTCGCCACGGCGCGATGGGCATCCGCGAGGCACGTGCGCCGTTGCTGATATTCGAGCGCGCGGGAGGTGGACGACGGCTTCGTTGCTCGTTCAACCTATCGGGCGCGCCGATAACGTGGACCGGCAACCCTGGCGAGGCCATCATTTGCCAGGAGAAATCGGCGCCGATCGGCTCGGGCCCCTGGGCCGCCGTGATCGAAGGAGTCAATGACCGGCTCATTCGCACTTACCCTTCGGTTGATGGCGAAAAGTCCGGTGAGCATAGTCGTTCTCGGCGGCGGCACCGCGGGCTGGATGGCTGCAAATCTCCTTCATCATCGCTGGGGCGGCGAAGGCACCGCCGTCACGTTGATCGAGTCGTCCGCAATCGGGATCATCGGGGTCGGTGAAGGTTCCACACCGCAGTTCAAAGCTTTCTTCGACGAGCTGGGGTGACAGAATCCCAATGGATGCCGCGCTGCAACGCCACCTACAAGGCCGGCATCGAATTCTCTGGTTGGTCGGATCGACCCGGCCACGAGCGCTATTTCCATCCCTTCCCAACCGACCTCGACCAATTTACCCAGTCGCGCTTCTTCTATGCGACGCGCGCTCGCCGGAGCGGGCGCGATGTCCCCGCCCACCCGGATCCATTCTTCATTCCGACCCGGATCGCTCGACAAGGCCTTGCTCCGCTCGCTCGCCCGAACTTCCCGTTCGTTGCAAGCTATGGCTATCATTTCGACGCGCATCTGGTGGGCGCTTTCCTGCGCGACGTCGGGACGAACCGAGGGATCCGGCATGTCGACGCGCGAATTGCATCGGTGGATTTGGCTGAAAACGGCGATGTTCGTGCGCTCCTCGCGGACGACGGTCGCCGTTTCGAAGCCGAGGTGTTCGTCGACGCAAGCGGCTTTCGTGCCTCAATCATCGAGGGAGCGTTGGACGAGCCGCACCGATCCTTTGCGGAGAATCTTGTTCAACGATCGCGCCGTCGTCACAAGGACACCGGTCCCGGAGCGAGGAATCCAGGCGTGCACACGTTCGACCGGAGCATCTGCAGGATGGATCTGGCAGATTCCACTGACGAACCGGATCGGCAATGGCTATGTCTATTCTTCACGATATGTGGATGACGACGCGGCCGCTGCGGAACTTCAGGCGCACCTTGGACTTGGCGAAGAGTCGGAGTTCCGGACCTTGCAAATGAAGTGCGGACGAGTTGAACGAAGCTGGGTTCGGAACTGCCTCGCGGTCGGTCTTGCCCAAGGTTTTCTCGAGCCCCTGGAAGCTACTGCGCTTCACATCCTTCTCACAACCGTCGGCGCTTTCACCAAGGCTTGGGAGACAGATGATCGCGAAGCATTCAATGCGGGCATTGCGCGTCGCTATGAGGGCATTCGCGACTATATCGTCTGTCATTATCGCACGGCCTTGAGGAGCGATTCCGATTATTGGCGCGACGCCTCGTCGATGACCGCGCTTTCGGACAGTCTCAAAGGCATCATCACGGCCTGGTTCACCGCCGCCGACCTCGAGCGCGAGCTCGCGGAGCAAGGCATCGCCGATATCTATCCGCCCAGTTCATGGCACTGCATGCTTGCCGGCTATGGCAATTTTCCAAGCTCATCGCAGCTGAAGCCGCCGGGCCCCGACATCGCGCCTATCGACATGGCCAGTATCGATCGCTTCGTTTGCGGCTGCGCGATGAACTTCCCGACCCATGCGGAGGCGCTCGCGCGCCTTTCGGAAACTGCTTAAGCGAACGCTCGGCTCGGTGACTCAGTCGAGCAAAGCGTCGATCGCCTGCCGGAGTTTCGCCACCTTCTGACGATCGATCTCGAGGTCGAAGTCACGGTGTGCAGGAGCCAGCGGCTCCATTGGGTCGCCGTCGGCTTCAAAGACATAATGGTCATAAAGTGCGCGCCACGCGTCGCGGTGCTCGGCGCGCATCCCGCGGAACAACCGGTATAGGAGGTGGAGAAGCGAGACATTGTGAAAGCGCGCGGCCGCTTCGTCGCGATTCCACCAGTAATTCACAAGCACGTTGAAACCTGACAACGACTGAACGCCGTGCCACCACAGGTATGGGATATAAATCGCATCGCCAGGCTCTAACTCGGCAACGAAAGCCGCATCGAGAGCTTCACGGTAACGGGGAAACCGCTCCAGCTCGGGCTCATCGAGCGACACCATGCTGATTGGTACCCCGCTGGGGTGACGTCTATGGGACCAGGGTAGAGGTTGCGCGTCTGGTCGGGCGGAAAGAGGAAGAATCTTCGCCTGCCGGCGACGACACACGCGAGATTGTCGGCGACATCGAAATGCGGTGCGATGGTTACCCGATTTCCGATCCACAAGCGGGCTGGGATCCCCGATGCAATGAGCGAGTTCGGATTTTCTTCCTGAAGGCCCGGCAGGATTTCCGGCGCAGCGATCGCCTGCACGGCAATGCCGAACGGATGTTCGACCTCGCGCTGCTGCAGGACTCCCTGCAAGATATTGGTCAACGATTGCGACGACCGCTCGAAATTCATGGACTTCGAGTCCCTTTGGTAGAAAAACCGGCCACGCTCGGACGGCGGGGCGATGATCGTGTCGATCGCCCGGCCGGTGTAGAAGCGGTTGATGTATCTTGCCGCCAATTCATCCGATTGAATTGCGGCGCGAACAAACGGCCATTCGCGAACTGCTCCCCTCAGCACCGTCGGACGGCCGCCGCTGAGGACCGCATCGGGCAGGGATTCCAGTCCCAATCCGGGAATTTCATCGGCGGCGCGAAGGTCAGCGAACATGCCGTCGAGTTCTCTTCCCAGCAACTCAACGAAAGCGCAATGCGCCCGCTATCAATCAATAGTCGCCGTATCGGCCCCGTACCGATTTCAGCAGCTTCGAACTATCGAAGCCGACGCCGTCCTTGAACACTAGGATGACGTTCTCAACGTCACTGATCTTTGCTGCGGGATTGCCGTCGACAATGAAGAGGTCCGCGTCCTTTCCGGGCGCAATGGTGCCGATCCGGTCTTCGAGGCCGAGATAGGTCGCTCCGTTGAGAGTTGCGATCCGAATAGCCTCGACCGGCGAAAAGCCGGCATCGACGAGAAGCTCAATCTCGCGAAGATCGCCAAATCCAGGGATGATGCCGCCATTCCCTGTGGGGTCCGGGCCCGCCAGCAGCAGCCCGCCTGAAGCGACGAATTGCCGCTCCAAGCCGAGATCGTTCTGGTACGCCCGCGCAAAGGCCTTTCCGCGGTCCGACGAACCGCGCGTTGCCGCGAGGTTGCGAAGGTAAAGGTAGGATTCCTTCGCGTCCGGGCTGAGCGCGTCCATCGCCTTGGGATTGAGCGGCGCATGCAACGCCAGGCTCTGCTCGAACACTGGCAAGGTCGACGTCACCGCGACGTGATGGTCAACTAGAAGCTTGATCAGCGCATCCGCCGGGGCGCTTCCGGGCGTCATCGAGACTAATGTCGGAGTGCCCTCCCCGTCCGAGCATTTGTCGGGCTGCTTGCCGGGATCGAGCTGCGTGTTGACGAAGAAACCGTGTTCAAGGTCATCGATGCCGAGCGCCGCCGCCTCCGGATAAGTCACCGAGCACAGATGGCCCGTGATCTTGAGATGCCGCCGGTGCGCCTCGTCTATCGCAGCCTTGAGCTCGGCCCTGGTGATGTTCATGTACGCCTTGAAGGAGGTCGCTCCCTCGTCCGCCCAGAATGCGACCGTTCGCCGGGCATCCTCCGGCGACGTGATTTGATGCATTTGAATGAAGTAGCTGCCCGATCCTTCGAGGTACGGGCCTGTCACATCCATGTGCGGCCCGACCATCTGCCCCTCGTCGATCTCGTGCTTGACGTTGAGGTCCGCGTAAGGCTCGACGCTGCCCGTCGTACGCATCGTCGTCACGCCGTTCGCCAGATACAATCGCGGCGCGCTGAACGTCATTTGCGGAACGACGAGTGGGTCGTCGGAATGGCCGCTCGAATCGAGGTTCGGCCGAGCGATATAGAACATGTGGTTGTGCATGCCGACGATGCCCGGCATCGCGGTCTCGCCGCTTCCATCGATCACTCGGTAACCGTTCGGAATGGAGGCGCCGGCGCCCTGGATTGCGGCGATCTTCGAGCCGTCAAGCAATAAGGTGACGTTCTCGACAGGGTTCGCGCCCGTCCCATCGATGATCCGCAAATGAGTGATGGCGGTCCGCCCCGCCGGCACGTGCACGAAGGTCTGGACTTCGGGCGCCAGCTGCGCCGGAGGCGCAAGGACCGGAGCAGCAGCAGCTGGCGAGGCCGTGAATGACGCAAGTGCGGCGAGCAGGTACAGTTTCATCGGTCGCCCCTCCTCATCGATCGCTAGCATCCTCGAAGAGAGGCTGAAAGTACCATCGGGACCCGGCATCAATTGACGCAAATCAAGGAATCCCCTCGCCAAGCCTGTTAAATTGTGGATAACTCGACGTTAGCGACTTGTATTGGGCGGGGCCGTGGCGGTGTCAGGGGCGGGCACCTTGATTAATGACCTGAGCTATTTTCTTCGGCGAGCGTCGGAAGAGCGGACTGCAGCGCTCTATGCGAAGGACCCGCGTGTGCGCCGCGTCCATCTCGAGATGGCCGAGCGCTACGAGGATCGCGTCCGCGAAATGACCGCGCATCACGAGCGAATTTACGTTCCTCTCGTCGAACACGCCTGAACCTATCCTCCTGTTTTAAAGCGGATCCCCGGACGTTAGCGCTTGCCGCGAACGGTTAATCGCGCAGTCCCGATCCGGGTCATGTGCCAAAGGCCGGGTTCCTTGCATTTCTACCTCTCGTTAACTTCTTTCGCTTAACACCGTCGTTGAACGGACGAGGTTAATTGGTTGTGATCCACAGATTCTCGTTTCCGGCCGCGCAGCGCCGAGTGCTGGCGCTAATGCCAAGTGACGCCCTTCCTGGCGCCCTGCTCGTCATCGCCCTGCTCGCGACTTTGCTCGGCTTCGCACGGATGGACACTCCGGCAAACGCAGCGACGATCACGGTCGTACTGCCGCGCGCGCACCCAGCAACGCTCCTCGAGGAGACGACCGGCGCCGCCGCATTCGATATGCGCGCTGTCGGCGATCAGGCACGTGTAATCAACGCGGCGCTTCCGTTCAGTGATACGTTCGACGACCTCGCGGCACCGTTTGTCCTCACTGGTTCGCAATCCGACATGCGCCTCGCCCTCACCTGCCTTAGTCAGGCGGTCTATTATGAAGCGAGCAGCGAATCCGTTCAGGGCCAGAGGGCCGTAGCACAGGTCGTTCTCAACAGAGTCCGTCACCCGGCATTTCCGAAGTCGGTATGCGGTGTCGTCTACCAGGGCGCCGGCACCGGCACATGCCAGTTCAGCTTCATCTGCAACGGCGCGCTGAGCCGAGCACCCACGCCAAACGCGTGGCGCGAGGCTGAAGCTGTCGCGCTCGCGGCCCTGTCAGGCTATGTGGAACCGTCCGTCGGCGAAGCCACACATTATCACGCCGACTATGTGACGCCGCGCTGGGCGCCGCTCCTGGCCAAGGTTCGAGCAATCGGGCAGCATATCTTCTACCGTTGGCCGGGACAGTTGGGACAGCCATCCGCGTTCACCGGACAATATGCGGGCGAGCCACGCGACGCGATGACCATCCGTCTTGCGCAAGGTACTTACACACTCGTCAAAGGCGGCGCATCTGGGGGCGCCCAGCTGATCGTTCCGCCGCATCTCCCATATCACCTCAAAGGCCTGTTCAACGCCTTGATCGCAGCGACTCCCGAACCGTCGAAAGCGGAGGACGAAGGGTCGGCTCAGGCGCCGATCGTCGAGGAGAGTAAGGCCTCGACAATGTCGAGCTCAGCAATCGCGATCAGCGCGGGAAATAGCTGAAACGCGACAAAGGTTCTCCGCTGAAGGGGTCCCTTCGCCAACGCCTCGAAAAGTGCAAATCGCTGGCGAGAAAAGCTTGCCAACGGAACCGCTCCGTCCTCGTTCCCGTTTGAGCCGGCACATGGATTCCGAGGTTGCAGACAAGCCCAGAGGGCCGCTGATCCAGCCGCCGCCTGAGGCGGAAGCCTTTTATTCGCAAGTGCTCCAGCTGATGGCGGGCTCGGAAATCCCGTTTCTGGTCTCCGGCACTTACGCGCTTGCCAGCTACACCGGTATTGACCGGCCGACGAAGGACGTCGACGTGTTCGCCAAGGCGGGCGACACTCTTAAGATGCTCTCCTACTTCAGGGATCACGGGTTCAGCGTCGAGACGGTGGACGAACGCTGGCTCAATCGGATTACGCGCGGGACGCTGTTCGTCGACCTGATCACAAACATGCCGACGGTCACGACCCATGTGACTGACGATTGGTTCGTCAATGCTCCGGAGACGGAGCTGTTCGGTGCGAAGGTCAGGCTGGTGCCTCCGACCCAATTCATCTGGTCGAAGATTTTCGTTGCCGACCATCACCGCTACGACGGTGCCGACGTCGCGCACATGATCCTCAAATGCCATGATCAAATCGACTGGAAGATGCTCCTGTCGCACATGGAGCTGTATTGGGAAGTGCTCCTCATGGCGCTTCTTAACTTCCGATTTGTCTATCCGAGCGAGCGCCACCTGGTGCCCCGCTGGCTGATGGAAGAGCTGCTCGCTCGCCTGAACGACCAGATGATGGTGAAGCCCCCAGGCAAGCGCGTCTGCCGCGGTCGTATTTTTTCACCCCGTGACTATGGAATTGATGTCGACCGGTGGGGTTTCTCCGAAGCGGTCGGCAACCTCGAAGAGCAATATGGCAGCGACTAGGGCGAGCAACGGAAAGCTCCGAGTTGCGGCGATCGGCGACCTCCATGTGAGGGAGGACAGCGTCGCGCCTTATCGCGAGCTGTTCACCGAAATCTCGAACGAAGCCGACGTGCTGGTGCTGTGCGGAGACCTCACCAATTTCGGCAAGGTGCGTGAGGCGGAGATCCTCGCCGCGGACATCCGCGCCTGCACGATCCCGGTCATCGGAGTGCTCGGCAATCATGATTATGAATGCGGGCAGCCGGAAAAGGTCTGCTCAATCCTTCACGATGCCGGAATGACTGTGCTCGACGAACAGGCCGTGGAGATCGATGGCGTCGGATTTGCCGGTGTGAAGGGATTTCTTGGCGGTTTCGGGCGCGGCGAGCTCGCGCCGTTCGGAGAGCCGATCGTCAAGGCGATGGTCGACGAAGCGCTTTCCGAATCCCGCAAACTCGAAAATCAGCTGCGGACTTTGCGGACCGAGCGAAGTGTCGCCGTGCTGCATTATTCCCCGATCGTCGGCACAATCGAGGGAGAGCCGCCGGAAATCCATCAATATCTGGGATCTCAACGATTATGCGAGCCGATCGACCGCTTCGACCATGTGAAAGCCGTGGTTCACGGTCACGCTCATCACGGTACGTTTGAGGGGCGTACGCCGCTCGGAAAGCCCGTTTACAATGTCGCGCAATTCGTTCTGAAACCATTGTTCGGCAAGCAATATACGGTGCTTGAGGTCTAGCTGCTCGTGGATGGCGCGGGCGCTATCGAACCCAGTCGAACACGACCGGCATCACGCCGGAGTCACGTGCGGTTCTCTCTGCTGCTTATTGAACGAGGCTAGACCTTGTTTTCGCCCGGGATGGGCGTCGGCGTGTCCAGCGCCTCGATCACGTACAGGCGTTTGACCAGCACGTAGCTGACCACCGCGAGAGGCGCTGCGAGGAGAATCCCCAGAAAACCGAACAGGAGCCCGAAGACGAGCAAGGAGAAAAGCGTGATGACCGCCGGGATCTCGACCGCAAATTGCTGGATGACCGGTTGGATCAGATAGGCCTCAACGTGATGCACGACGACATAAAGGCCCACCACCCAGAGCGCGAGTTCGGGGCTTTGCACCATCGCCACCATGATCGCCGGGATTGAGGACGTGATCGCGCCGGCATAGGGAATGAACTCGAGCGCGCCGGAAATGAGCGCGAGCGCGAGCGCCGACGGCACACCCAGCAACCACAGGCCGGCCCAGGTCATCAGGAAGATGGCGGTCATCGCCCACAGCTGTCCCTTGAGCCACAACCGGAGCGCATGATCGGATTCCTCCATCGCCTCGGCGACGACCCGACGCCGCGCAGGCGGAATGAGCTTGATGAGGCCAATCCCATAGAGGCGCGGCTGGGCGGCAAGGAAAATCCCGCCGAAAAAGACGATGAGAAAGCTTGCGACGCCAAGCGTCAGCGAGGACAGCAGTCCCTCCAGATTCGAGCCAATCAGTCCACTCGAATGGGCATGTTGCATCCACTGACTGAGCGGATGACCGAGCCCCATCTTCGCGAGCGCGTCATCGATCATGTGCGCGGCGAGCGGCAAAGTTGCAGCAAGATTATGGCTCTCATCGCCTACTTTTGAACCAATCGACCAGATCAAGCCCGCGATCACGCCGACGATCAGCAAGACGGAAACGAGGACAGCAATTCGCTCCGGCAACCGCAAATGCTTCTCGAGTAGGTCCGAGATCGCCCGGAAGATCGTCGCGACCATCACCGCTCCAAACAACAAGAGCAGAACGGTCCGGACCTCCCATGCAACCAGCGTCAGCGCCGAGAGCCCGATGACGATCAGTGCCCGGCGGACGAATTGCGTTTCGGCTGGTTCTGGAAGCTCGCTCACAAAGGCGACAGCGCGCCTCCTCGCACTGCGGTTCCAAGTCACCGCTAAGCTGTTGGCCAGCCTTCAATAATTTCAACGAATTGCGACAGCCATGCGTTGGTCTGGTGGCCGTCCACTACGCGATGGTCGATGGTGAGGGTGACATAGGCCATCGGACGGACGCAAATCGCGTCCTGGCGGTCGATCTCTCGCACTACAACCCGTTTCTGGAGCTTGCCGACACCCAGGATCGCCGCCTGCCCCTGATGAAGGATGATCGGCGCGGCGAGCAGCGAGCCGGAAACGCCGTGATTGGAGATGGTGAAGCTTCCGTTCGAGACTTCGGATCGCTCGAGCTTCCCTTCGCGAGCGCGGCGGGTGAGGTCGTCAAGCTTGGCCCCGATCTGTTCGAGGCTGAGCTTTCCCGAGTCCTTCACGACCGGAACGATCAGACCTTTCTCGCCGAGCGCAGTGCCGACGCCGATGTCGATCGTCGGCGAGATCGCTACTCTGTCTCTTTCCCATCGCCCATTGATCGCGGGCGCGACCGACATGGCTTCGGCCGCAGCTTTGACGATGAAGGCGGTATAGCTGAGCTTTACGCCGCGCTCTGCCATTGCACTCTTGTGCGCGGTAATCGCGGAAAAGTCGGCCTCGAAAACGGCGGTTACGTGCGGCTGCTCGGCAAGTGCGCGCGCCATATTCTCGGCAATCGTAAGCCGCATTCTCTCGTGGGGGATGTCCTGCGGGCTGAACTGCCGAGGCTGCTCCGCGGCAGTCTCGCGGACGCCGAGCAAATTGGCCGAAGCAACCGCCCGGTCAATGTCCTCGCGCGTGACGCGACCGTTACGGCCGGTTCCCTCAATTTTTGAAGGATCGATGCTGTTCTGTAGGCATGCGCGACGGACCGAGGGACTGAGGCGCATTTCAACGTCCTCGCTCGTGAACGAAGTCGCGGGTGGATTCTCCGACGCAGGAGCCGAATGCTCCTCGACTTCAACCTCCGGCCTCCGCTCGCGCCGTGCGGATTCGTCCGTATCAATTCGTGCCAGCAATGCCCCGGGAACCGCGTCTGCGTCGGTGTCGAGAACGATCTCCGCAAGCACCCCGGCCGCCGGAGCGGGCACCTCTTGAGTAACTTTGTCCGTCTCCAGCTCGACCAGCGGGTCATTCTCGGCGACCCTGTCACCCACGGCCTTCAACCACGCACGGACGACCGCTTTCGTGCCCTCTTGCTCGTCGGGAACCCGGACCTCGATCAATCTAGAACCCCACCAGCCGCTCAATCTCCGCGCGGATGCTCGCCGGAGACGGAAGCACCGCTTCCAACAGCTTGGGATGGTGCGGGCTCGGGATATCCGGCATCGTCACTCGAGCGACTGGCGCGTCGAGGTCGAGGAAGGCCTCATCGGCAACGACCGCCGCGATCTCAGCGCCGAAGCCGCCGGTCCGCAAATCCTCATGGACGATGAGGCAGCGGCGAGTTGTCCGGACGCTTTCAAGCACCATTTCCTTGTCCCAGGGCTGCAGCGTGCGCAGATCGATCACATCGGCGCTGAAACCGTCCGCGGCAACTTCGCAGCGCGGGACCATCGCGCCCCAGGTCACGATTGTGATCCTCTCGCCCTGTCTCGTTTTCTTCGCGCGCCCGAACGGCAGAACGTAATCGTCACCAGGCCACGGCCGACGCGCCCAGCTGTCGTCGAGCATCGCGCGATGCTCGAAGAACAGCACCGGGTCGTTGCCGCGCAGGCTTCCACGCAAAAGTCCGACCGCATCCTCCGCGTTCGACGGCACCGCTACCTTCCAACCGGGATTATGCACAAATTCGACTTCGTTGGTCATTGAATGCCACGGATCGCCGCACTTGAAGAAGCCGCCGGGCACGCGCAGCACCATCGGTGCTGCGAAGCGATTGTGAGTCCGCCATCGCATCGTGCCCGCGTCATGGATCTGCTCAGTTGCAGGTTCGGCATATTTGCGGAATTGGATTTCCGGCACCGGCATCAAGCCCGCGAGCGCCATTCCGACCGCCCGACCAACGATTCCCTCCTCGTTCAGCGACGTGTCGAACACCCGCTCGCGGCCGAACTTCTCCTGGAGCCCGAGCGTCACCGCATGGACGCCGCCCTTGGGCCCAACATCCTCTCCAAATGCAAGCACTCGCGGATTGGCTTCCAACTCCTGATCGAGCACGCGCCGGATCGCAGTCACCATGTTGATACGCTGGCCCACGGCTTTGGGTTCGTCGATCGACGGCGGCGCCTGATAGCCGCTGTTCCAAAGCCCACCGACCTGTTGCCTCTCGCCTTCGAAAAAGACGTTGCTCGTAACCTCTTCGGGCGCTGACACTCCCCGAGCTTCCGCCTCGGCCACCGCGGCCTGCACCTGCCATGCGGTCTCGCGCTCGAGGCTGGCCCATGCCTCGTCGCCAATCTGGAGCCTTGAGCACTGCTTTTTGAGCTTTGGAAGCGGATCGCGCTTCCATTCGGCAGCGATCTCCTCCTCGGCCTTGTACGCCTGCGTGTCCTGTGCGCTGTGTCCCTCGAGCCGTGGAACCGTCAGCCGCAAGAGAACCGGCGCGCGTTCCTTGCGCACACGACCGACCGCCTGGTCTACAAGCTTCGCTGCTTCGGCGGGGTCGGTGCCATCACCACTAAGGATCGTAAGGCCGGTGAAGCTCGCGAGGTTTGCAGCAATGTCCTTGCCCGGCGTCTGATAATCTGACGGAACCGAAATTCCATAGCCATTGTCCTCGACGTAGAACAGCAAAGGCAATTGCTGTGTAGTTGCAATCGTCAGCGCCGACCAAAACCCGCCGGTGGCGCAGCTCGCATCGCCGCCGAGCACGACAGAAATCGAATCGAACGGGCCTTCCTTCAGGACGCGGTTCTTGTAGGCGATCGCCTGCGCCCAGCCCGCGGCCGGGGTGTATTGGGCTCCGACCCCGCCGCACATCGGCAATGCGTGCGCTCCGCCCGGGTTCGGATAGTTGAAGACGGCGCCAATATCGCGCCCGTTGGAATAGCCTCCGGCTAGCCCCATCCCAGAGCCAATTGCATCGGCGAGCGGAACACCGAGGGCGAGGAGCAGCGGCCGCGACCGATAATAACCGAAAACCCCGTCACCGTCCTTGAGCTGAAGCCCGAGCAAAGCCTGCGCCATATCGTGGCCGCGCGCGCTGAACTGGTAGAGAACCTTCCTCGCTGGAACGAGCTCCTCTTCCTCGATCCGGTCCATCTCGCGGCTCGTCAGCACCACTTTGGCGACCTCGCGCCAGTCCACTTGCGAAGACACCTTGCCGGGATCGCGATCGGCCATGATCAGGAGTCCATCGCCCCGATCACGGCGGTGATAAATCGGTCGATCTGCAAGTCACCCATGCCGACCACATTGAAGCGACCCGAATCCGCCATGTAGATCGCCTCGTCCGTGCGCAGTTTCAAAACCTGTTCCTTCGACAACGGAAGCATCGAGAACATTCCGAACTGCCGCCCGATGAAGGCTAGCCGCGGGTCCTCCGCCGCGATGCGCTGACGAACCGCGTTGATCCGATCCCGCATTGCGGCGAGCTCAACCAACCATCGTTCACTCAGCTCATGATCGTCGAGCACGATTCGAACCGCCGCGGCGCCGTGATCGGGCGGCATCGACCACATCTCGCGAGCGATCTGAAAGACGAGGGCCATCGCGTTCGCAGTCGTTTCGCGCGAAGGGCTCTTGATCCACAGCGATCCGACGCGGTCGCGATAGACACTGAAATTCTTGTCGCAGCTCTGCGCGATGACAACCTGCTCGCAGCTCTCCAGCATCAGCTGAGCGCCATAAGCGTCCTCGTCGAGGCCGCGCCCAAAGCCCTGGTAGGCGATGTCGACGAAGGGGATCAGGCCGCGCTCGACGACGACATCCCGAACATTGCGCCACTGGCCTTCGTCGAGGTCAGCCCCCGTCGGATTGTGGCAGCAGCCGTGAAGTAATGCGACGTCACCCGGCTCGCCCGAGCGAAGCGCGTCGATCATGTCCTCGAAGCGGATCGCACCCTGCCCGCGCTCATAATAAGGATATTCGGCGATCGGCAGGCCGACCGCTCGGATGATTGGCGGATGGTTGGGCCAAGTCGGACCGCCGACAAACACCCGCGACTGAGGATTCGCTCGTGCCAGCAAGTCGAAGCCGAGGCGTAGCGCCCCGCAGCCGCCCGGTGTCTGGACACCGGCAATCCGGTCGTCCCCGGCGTGTTCGCCGAGCAGTATCGGCCGAAGCAGTTCAGCGAAGCGCTTGTCGCCGGCGCTTCCAAGATAGGATTTACTCTCCTGGGTGCCGTGAAGTCGAAGCTCGGCTTCCTTGATGACTTTCAGGATCGGGGTATTGCCCGCGCCATCACGGAAAACGCCAACTCCAACGTCGATCTTGTCGGGACGTGGATCGGCGTTGACCATTCCAATCAGCGCGATGAGCGAATCGCTCTGAACGGGCGGAAGATCGGCGAGTCCTCTCGCCTTCGTATCAGCGGTCGTCAGCATGGGAGTGCGATTAGCTAACTTATGCGTCGTAATCCACTGCGACCCCGTCTCCGAGCGGCACCGACTGACAGGTGAGGACGTAGCCGTCGGCGACCTCTTCGTCGGTGAGACCATAATGAACCGCCATCTCGACCTTGCCCTTGGTCACTTTTGCCCGGCAGGTCGCGCATACCCCCGCTTTGCAGGCGAAGGGCGCGGGCAGCCCCGATGCGCGCGCGCTGTCAAGAATATTTCCAGCGGCGAAAGGCACTCGCCGGGTGCGGCCGTCGAGCGTAACTGAAACGGTGACTCCTTCCGCCTTGCTCCGCAGCTGCTCTATCTCGAGCGATACGGCTTCGGGCGGCCGGTCGGCGGTGAAGCGTTCGATGTGGATCCGGTCCTTCGGGATGTTGCGATCGAGAAGAACGCCCTCGGCCGCGTCCATCATCGGACCGGGTCCGCAAATGAACCAGCTATCCACGTCAGCCCCATCGGGCACCAACGCGGTTATCGCCTCCTCCAGACGCTCACGGTTGAGCATTCCGTTGAACAGTTCGATGTCCTGCTCTTCCGGCTCGAGGAAATGGTAGATTTCGAGCCGGCCGAGATGCTTGTCCTTCAGTCCTGCGAGCGTTTCGAGGAAGATCACAGCGCTGCTGTCGCGATTGCCGTAGAGCAAGGTGAAGCGACTGTTCGGCTCGTATTTGAGGGCGGTCTTGATCAGCGACATGACGGGGGTGATCCCGGAGCCGCCCGCGATCCCCACGAGATGGCGCGATCTCGTTGGCGTCGAACTGGGTCGTGAAGCTGCCGTGTGGCGGCATCACGTCGACCATGTCGCCGGGTTTCAGAGTGTCGCCGACCCAATTGGAGAACAGCCCCCCGCCGATGCGCTTGACAGTGACCATCCAGTCCTGTTCGTCGGGTGACGTGCAGAGCGAATAATTGCGGCGGACTTCCTCCCCGTCGATGTTCACTCGAAGCGTCAGGTGCTGGCCCGCCCTGAAAGCGAAGCGGTCGCGAAGCTCAGGCGGAAGCTCGAAGCGGATTGAATTGGCCTCGTTCGTCTCGTGAACGACTTCAGCGACGCGGAGCGCATGGAAATGTTCGGCCATCCCTACCAGATCGCGTCGGGATAGGTGCGCGGCAGGAACTGCATGACCGCGAGGAGATGCCCGAGATGTTCACTGTGGTGCCCGCGCCGACCGCCCAGGATCGGACGTTGGTCGTGCGGGTGCTTCGAGCTGCGCTTCCGCAAGAACGCTGGCAATTGCTGCGCGATATTCCTCCTCGAACTCGCGCGGGTCGGGCGCGATGCCGGCATCGATCGCGGCCTTCAGGCCCTCATCGACCTCGAACAGTTCGGGCACGAAGCGCCAATTCCAATCGAGCCCTTCGGCCATCCGGCGGCTGCTTTCCTCGGTTCCGTCGCCGAGTCGGATCGCCCAATCGGAAGCGATGTCGCGGTGATATGCGACTTCCTTCACCGCCTTGTGCGCGAATTCGCTCAGGAACTTGTCGCTTCGAGCGCTTCAGCCGCTGAAGCAGCAAATGCTGCCAGGTCGTGTAGAGCAGGTGCCTTGCAATCGTCTGCGCGAAATCGCCGTTCGGCTGCTCGACCAGAAGACAGTTCTTGAAATCGAGCACGTCGCGGTGAAACGCGAGCTGGTCGCCGTCGCCAGCTTCGCCCAGGAGCAGCGTCGCCTGCCCGATCAGGTCGAGCGCCAGGTTGGCGAGGCTGATGTCGACCTCGAGCACGGGTCCGTGCCCGCACCATTCGCCGACGCGCTGCCCCAGCACCAAAGCGTCGTCGCCGAGGCGCAGGAGATATTCTGTGCGGGGATCGACGACGATCGTCGCCATCAGATGTGCTTCACCTCGTCCGGGATGTCGTAGAAGGTCGGGTGGCGGTAGATCTTGCTTTCCGCGGGCTCGAACAGCTCGCCCGCCTGGTCAGGGTCGCTAGCGACGATCTCCATCGATGGCACAACCCACAGGCTCACCCCTTCGAGCCGCCGCGTGTACGTATCCCTCGCGTGTGCAAGAGCGAGCTCCGCGTCAGGAGCATGAACGCTGCCAACGTGGCGATGCGAAAGACCGCCCTTGGCACGAACGAAGACTTCCCAGAGCGGCCAGTCACTGCTCACGCCGCCTTCCTTGAGCGGCGCTTCGCCTCGTGCGCCGAAGCGGCTTCGCGAACCCAAGCGCCATTGTCCCAGGCATCGCGGCGGGCCTTCATCCGTTCCTTGGCGACCGGACCCTCGCCGCGCACCACCGAATAAAATTCCTCCCAGTCGATCTCGCCGAAGTCGTAGCCGCCCTTCTCCTCGTTCCACTTGAGGTCGGCGTCCGGCACGTTGAGCTTCAGGAAGTCGGCCTGCGGAACGGTGATGTCGACGAACTTCTGGCGGAGCTCGTCATTGGTCTCGCGCTTGATCCGCCAGCGCATCGACTGGGCGGTGTTCGGCGAATTCTCGTCGGGCGGTCCGAACATCATCAGGCTCGGCCACCACCAGCGGTTGAGCGCGTCCTGCGCCATGCGCTTCTGCTCGGGCGTGCCGTTCGCAAGCGCGATCATGATCTCGTAGCCCTGGCGCTGGTGGAAACTCTCCTCCTTGCACACCCGGACCATCGCCCGGGCATAGGGCCCGTATGACGTCCGCTGCAGCGGCACCTGGTTCATGATGGCGGCGCCGTCGACCAGCCAGCCGATCGCGCCGATGTCGGCCCAGGTCAGCGTCGGATAATTGAAGATCGTGGTGTATTTCGCTTTGCCCGAGTGAAGCGCCTCGACCATCTGCTCGCGGCTCGTGCCCAGCGTCTCCGCCGCACAATAGAGGTAAAGCCCGTGCCCCGCCTCGTCCTGCACCTTGGCGAGCAGGATCGCCTTGCGCCGAAGCGACGGCGCGCGGGTGATCCAATTGCCCTCGGGGAGCATGCCGACGATCTCGCGAGTGCGCATGCTGGCTGATCTGCCGAGTCAGCGTCCGCCGATAGGCTTCGGGCATCCAGTCCTTGGGCTCGATGAAATCGTCCGCCGCAACCCGCGCCTCGAACGCCTCGAGGAGCTTCGGGTCCTCGAGATTCTCGATCTTGCGCCGTCTTCTGAAGCTCGGTCGTGTACATGTGCAGCGATGTAGTCCGGGACGCTCAACGTTCAAATGTCGACGATTGGCTCCGCCGAGCGTGCGCGAATAGCCAGTGAATTCCGCAATCGTGCGGCCATCGTCGGCGCGAACTGCAACCCGAGTCACTCCGGCGCGGCCCTCGAGCGCCACTTCGGTCGCTTCGGCGGACAAGGTCTCGCCCTCGCGCACTTTGTCGAGGAAGACGATCGAGGCCTGAGCTGCGACGCTGGCGCGATTGGCACCGTTGCAAACATAGGCGAATGCCGTGTCGGCCAGTGCGAAGATCATGCCGCCATGCGCGAATTCCGTGGCTGTTGAGCATATCAGCACGCACCAGCATCGAAATGCGGGCATAGCCCGCCCGCGTTTCCTCGATGGTAATCCCCCAGGCCGGCCCGGTTCCTTCTCCGGCGAGCATCTCGTGAGCGACCCGGTTCGCGAGTTCGTTTGCGTCCACCGCCCCTCTTTCGCTAGGCGCTCCCAATGGCTTACGAGACCATCGACTTCAAGGCGGATGGCGCAATCGCCCAAATCACCCTGAACCGTCCCGAAAGGCTCAACAGCTTCACCGCGCAAATGCATTCGGAACTTCGCGATGTTCTGGCGAACCTCGGCGGTGCGCGAGTTGTTGTGCTGACGGGAGCAGGGCGCGGCTTCTGCGCAGGTCAAGACCTCAACGACCGCGCGGTTGCGCCGGGCGAAGCGGTCGATCTTGGGGAAACCGTTACGCAATGCTGGAATCCACTCGTCCGAACGCTGACCTCGCTTCCCCAGCCCGTAATCGCTCGAGTCAATGGCGTCGCCGCCGGCGCTGGAGCCAATATCGCCCTTGCCTGCGACATCGTGGTCGCGGCGAAATCGGCGAAAATCATTCAGAGTTTCTCGGCGATCGGGCTGATCCCGGACAGCGGTGGAACTTGGGCCTTGCCTCGCCTCGTCGGTCAAGCGCGCGCACTTGGGCTCACGCTGACCGGCGAGCCGCTCCCGGCGGAACGCGCAGCGGAATGGGGTCTGATTTGGAAGGCTGTCGAGGATGACGATCTCGATGCCGAAGTCGACGCCGTCGCAAAAAAACTTGCCTCGCTTCCGCCGCTAGGCCTTGCCGCAATCAAGGAAATGATCCGGTCGAGCTGGCAGTACAGCCTCGACGAGGAACTGGAGCGGCAGGCGGACACGATGCGCCGCCTCGGCTTCACCAAGGACTATCGCGAAGGCGTCGCGGCATTTCTCGAAAAGCGCACTCCGACTTTCGTCGGTCGGTAAGAGCATGGGAAAGACGACCATTGAATATCGAACTCTTTCCGGCACGCGTGCCGCGGTCGGGCGTGCCGGCACTCACAGCGTAATCGCCGACCGGCCCGAAGGTAGAGCCGGCGGCATGGGTCTCGGCTTCAATGGCGGCGAACTCCTCGCGCTCGCGATCGGCGGGTGCTTCTGCAACGACATGCAGGCCCTGGCGGACGATATGGACCTCACCATCGCCGATCTTTCGGTCAGCGTCTCAGTCGATTTCGAAGGGCAGCCGTCGCACGCCACGAGTGCGCAAATGCGCATCGACTGCACCCTTGCTGACGGACGCGATCCGTCCGACCTCATCGAGCGGGCGAAAGGAGTGACGACGATTGGCAATTCGCTGATTGGCGGCTTTCCGGTCGCGATCCGCGCAGGCAAGTGACTCTCGCCGGCAAGCATATTCTCGTCAGCGCGGGGCCCACCCACGAACCGATCGATCCGGTCCGAGTCCTCGCCAACCGCTCGTCGGGCCGCCAGGGCTTCGCTATCGCCGCCGCTGCTGCCGCTGCTGGCGCGCGAGTGACGCTGGTGAGCGGCCCGGTATGCCTGGAAACGCCGGCGGGTGTCGATCGCGTCAACGTAGAAACGGCCGAGCAGATGGCGAACGCTGTCTTCCACGCACTTCCCGCTGACGCGGCAATTCTTGTAGCGGCGGTCGCCGACTGGCGCATCGAGCCATCTTCGACCAAGCTCAAGAAAAGCGCAGGCCCGCCCCGGCTCGACTTCGTTCCGACGCGCGACATCCTCGGCGAGGTCGGCGCATCGCCACAGCGGCCACGCCTCCTCGTCGGCTTTGCCGCTGAGACGGAAAATGTGGTCGATCAGGCGATTGCGAAGCGAAGCTCGAAGCGGGCCGATTGGATCGTCGCGAACGATGTTTCAGGCGACGTGATGGGTGGCACTCGCAATCAGGTCCACTTGGTCACCGCTGAAGGCGTCGAGGATTGGCCCGACGCCGCCAAGGAAGAGATCGCGCGACGCCTGATCGCGCGGGTAGCGGAGGCCCTAGACTGACCCGCAGGCGCGGCAGCGGGGGTCGCCGGGAATCCGCATCGCGCGCCAGTCGAGCTTTTCCCCGTCGAACAGGTGAAGCTGGCCGATCTGGTCCCCGCCGACCCCGACAATCGCGTTGATCGCGAGCAATGCCGCGAAGCTCCCGACTGTTGCCGTGAGCGCCCCGAATACGCCCAATTCCGCGCAATTGTCGCAATCATCGGAGTCGAAAGCGTCGCCGACGAAGCAGCGGTAGCAGGGTTTCGAGCCGAACAGACCGACCTGCCCCTGGAATTGCATCGCTGCTGCCGAGAGCAGCGGAAGCCCAAGGGCCACGCATGAAATCGCTCACCGCTAATCGGGTTGCGAAATTGTCGCTCCCGTCGATGACGAGGTCGGGACCGCCGAGGAGCTGCTCGGCGTTGCTCGGGCCGATCCGCTCTCGTCTCGCGACGACTTCCACGCAATGGTTGAGGCCTCGGACGAACTCGGCCGCGAGGTCTGCCTTCGGTTTGCCCTCGCCTTTCTCCGAATAGAGCGGCTGACGGTGAAGATTGGCGACCTCCACGATGTCATCGTCGATGATGGTCATCCGACCGATCCCGGCTCCGGCGAGCGCCGGAATGACGGCGCTCCCGATCCCGCCGGCACCGATCACCGTTACCTTGGCGGCCTTCAGTTTACGTTGCCCAACACCCCCGACCTGCGGCAGAACGATGTGCCGGGCATAGCGCTCGAGCTCATGATCAGAGAGGCTCACTGGCCCGTCGAGCCGAAGCCCCCTGCACCGCGGCTCGTCTCGCCAAGGACTTCGACTTCAAGAAACTCGGCTTTCAACACCGGCGCCGGAACCAATTGTGCGATGCGCTCGCCCCTTCGGACCTCGAAAGGTTCGCTGCCGAGATTGGCGAGAATGACCTTCACCTCGCCCCGGTAATCATGGTCTATCGTACCCGGAGTGTTGAGGCAGGTGACGCCGTGCTTGAGCGCGAGGCCCGAACGCGGCCGGACCTGCACCTCGTAGCCCTCGGGGATAGCAATCGCGAAACCGGTCGCGACGGCGTGGCGCTGCCCCGGCGAGAGCGTCATGTCCTCAGCGGCGACGACATCTAGTCCCGCCGCGCCTTGAGTCGCATAAGTTGGCAATTGCAAACACTTGCCATGAGGCAACCATTGTAGTTCTATCTGAATCACTTCGACTTGTTCCGGGCCGTCTTTCGGCTGCCCTTCTTGGTGGGCCCCTTTTCGGCACGCTCATCAATCAGCCGAACGGCTTCGTCCAACGTGATCGCTTTCGGATCGGCGCCGCGCGGGAAGAGTCGCATTGGTTGTCCCGTCGGTAGCGTACGGCCCGTAGCGGCCGGCCATCACCTTGATCTCGGCGCCGTTTCGAGGATGTGGCCCAAGCATTGCGATTGGTTCGCGCGAGGCCCCGCGCTGACGTCCCCCGCCCGATGCCACGTCGGCAAGCTTCGCGACCGCTGCATTCATTCCAGTCTCGAACACCTCGGCGGTCGAGACGAGCTTTGCAAATTTGCCGTCGTGCGCGAGATACGGTCCATAGCGCCCGATCGAAGCCGTGATCGGCTTGCCCGTCTCCGGATGTGCGCCGATTTCGCGCGGGAGCGACAGCAGTCGCTCTGCAACCTCGGCAGTCACATCGCTGACAGGCACGTCTTTGGGGATCGAAGCGCGCTTGTCACCGCGCTCGACGTAAGGCCCGAAACGACCCGACTTCAGAAGGATTCCATCGCCCAGTTCCTGCGGTCCCTCGCTCTGCGCCTGGTCTCCGCCCTGGCCAAACTTTTGGGTGTATTTGCATTCGGGATAGTTCGAGCAGGCAACGAAAGCGCCGAACCGTCCGCCGCGCAGCGACAGCCTCCCATTCCCGCATTGCGGGCACAGCCTCGGATCCTTGCCATCCGCGCGCGGCGGATAGAGCCAGGGCTCGAGGAACTCGTCGAGCGCCTGGGTGATCTCGCTCGGCTTTTGGTCCATGACTTCGCCGGCCTTCGGCTTGAAGTCGCGCCAGAAGTCGTCGAGCAATTTCTGCCAGTCGAGGCGGCCGCCGGACACGTCATCCAGCTCTTCCTCGAGCTCGGCGGTATAATCGTAGCTGACGTAGCGTTCGAAGAACCGCTCCAGGAACGCTGTCACCAGCCGCCCGCTCTCCTCGGGAATGAAGCGGCCTTTCTCGACCCGCACATATTCGCGGTCCTTCAGAGTCTGCAGCGTCGCTGCATAAGTCGACGGCCGGCCGATCCCCAGCTCTTCTAGCCTCTTCACCAGGCTCGCTTCGGAATAGCGTGGCAGCGGCTGAGTGAAATGCTAAGTCGTCTCAACTCCGGTCTTGAGCGGCGCGTCGCCCTCGCGAAGCGCCGGCATCCGCGCTCCCTCATCGTCATCGGACTTCTCATCGAGCCCTTCCTCGTAGAGCGCCAGATAGCCGGGGAAGAGCACCACCTGCCCGGATGCGCGAAGAACCGCCCGTCCTGCGCCATCGGTCAGCTCGACGGTGGTCCGCTCGAGTCGGGCCGAGGCCATCTGGCTCGCCAGAGCGCGGTTGTAGACCAGCTCATAGAGCCGCGCATGATCGCCTGTCGCGGCCCTCGAGCGATCGAAGTCCGTCGGCCGGATCGCCTCGTGCGCCTCCTGCGCATTCTTGATCTTGGATTGATATTGGCGTGGCCGATCAGGCACGAAGCCCGCATCGTAGCGGCTGGTGATCGCGCGCCGTGCGGCGCTCACCGCTTCGCTCGCCATGTCGACACCGTCGGTCCGCATATAGGTGATCAGCCCGTCCTCGTAGAGCGACTGGGCCACGCGCATGGTGTGGCTGGCTGAAAAGCCGAGCTTGCGGGCCGCTTCCTGCTGGAAAGTCGAGGTCGTAAACGGCGGCGGCGGATTCTTGGCGAACGGCTTGGTCTCGACCAACGAGACTGTGAAAAGTCCACCTTCCACCGCGGACTTCGCTGCATGTGCTTCGGAGTGGTTTCCGATCGTCAGCCGTTCGATCTTTTTTTCGTCGAGCTGGACGAGCCGTGACGTGAAGGTCTGCCCGCCCATTTCGAATGTGGCGACGACCGACCAATATTCCTGTGGTTTGAAGACCTCGATCTCGCGCTCGCGGTCAACGATCAGGCGCAGTGCAACCGATTGCACACGCCCTGCGGACTTGGCGCCGGGAAGCTTGCGCCACAGGATCGGCGACAGGGTGAAACCGACGAGATAGTCGAGCGCACGTCGCGCTTTGTAAGCGTCGATCAGGTCCTCATCGAGCTCTCGAGGCTTCTTCATGGCCTCGGTCACGGCGGAATTGGTGATGGCGTTGAAGGTGACTCGCTGAACGTGTTTGGGAAGAACCTTCTTCTGCCGAAGCACCTCCTGGACGTGCCAGCTGATCGCCTCGCCTTCGCGATCGGGGTCCGTGGCCAGAACCAGAGTCTCGGCCTTCTTTGCTTCGTCGGCGATGGCTTTCAGTTGCTTCGACCGGTCGGGCGAGACCTGCCATTGCATTTCGAACCCTTGCTCGGGGTCAACCGACCCGTCCTTTGGCGGCAGGTCCCGCACGTGCCCAAACGAGGCGAGCACGCGATGCCCGCTTCCGAGATATTTCTCGATGGTTTTCGCCTTCGCAGGCGATTCGACGACGACCAGCTTCACTTATTAGCCTCACGCATACGCGTAGGGTGGGGTGCGGCGATTCTCTCCGTCAAGCGGTTCTGAGGCTCGCGATTTTGCCGGTGTGCCAGTTGACCCGTCCGCCGAGATCCGGCTCGAGCGCCGACCTCGAGCCTTTCGTAACGGCGCGATGGCGGACGTTCGTAACGGGCTCAGGCGATCGGCGACGTCTTCGAACCTATTCGTGGCTCGGTTCCTTTCTTCAGGCGAAGGATATTCTCGCGATGCTTCCACAGCACCAGCACCGCGAAACCGAGCAGCATTGGGACGTAGGACGAATGAAGCGCCAAAGCTGAAATCGGCGCAGTGATCGCCGCCGTCATCCCGGCAAGCGACGAAATTCGAAGCGTCGCAAGCAGGAAAATCCAGACGCCAGCATAGACCAGCGCCGCGGGCCACAGCAGCGCAATGAGGACGCCGAGCAGGGTCGCAACTCCCTTCCCGCCGCGAAAGCCGAGCCAGGCGGGATAGAGATGCCCGATCATGGCGCCGGCGGCAGCGTAGATCCCGGTGACTTGTCCAAACAGCAGTTGGGCAAGGAGGATCGCCGCGGTCGCCTTGAGGCAGTCGAGAATCAATGTCGCCGCTGCGAGCCACTTGCTCCCCATCCGAAGCACGTTGGTCGCACCGATGTTGCCCGAGCCGATCTTGCGGACGTCCCCTTTCCCGGCGAGACGCGTCAGAACGAACCCGAACGGGATCGACCCGAGCAGATAGCCGAGCGCCAGGACGAAAAGCATCTCGCGGGTCATGGGGCGTGAGTAGCAAACCGGAACCGCAGCGCAACTTGCGCCTTCGCTCGGACCGCGCCAGATCCCACCTGTGGACCCCAATGCTCCCATCCTTTTCTTCGATTCCGGAGTCGGCGGCCTGTCGGTGCTCAAACCGACGCGGAAGCTGCTGCCCAATGCGCCGATCGTCTACGCTGCCGACAGCGCGGGCTTCCCTTATGGCCAGCGCACCGAAGCGGAAATCGCGAGCCGCGTTCCGGCGCTGCTCGGCCGCCTCGTCGAGCGCTTCCATCCCCGCCTCGCGGTGATTGCGTGCAACACGGCTTCGACCATCGCTCTCGATCACGTTCGCTCGGCGCTTGACCTTAGCGTCGTCGGCACAGTTCCGGCGATCAAGCCCGCCGCCGAGATCTCCAAGTCTCGTGTGATCGGTGTGCTGGGGACCGAGGCGACGGTGCGCCAACCATATGTTGATGCGCTGGCATCGAAATTCGCGTCCGACTGCGTGATCGTGCGCCACGGCTCGCCCGAGCTGGTCGAGCTTGCCGAAGCCAAGCTCGCTGGTGACGATGTCAGCGTCGAGGCGGTGCGCGCCGCGACGCAGCCAATGTTCGACGTTGCAAATGGCGCGCGGATCGACACCGTCGTCCTCGCCTGCACGCATTTTCCGCTGCTCGAAGACGAGCTTCGGACGGCCTTTCCCGACGTAACCTATGTCGACGGCGGATCCGGAATTGCCAGGCGCATCGCGTTTATGACGAAGGGCCAGCCCTGGCCTTCGTCACCTTCAAAAGGAACCCTGATTTTCACGGGCACGCCCCTCCGGCGTCCACTCGACGGGGTCCTCACCGATCTTGGCATTGGTCAAATCCTGACACTTTGACCTGTTGCGAGTCGTTCGCAATGGAATCTGGGAGGTCCGGGAGCTAAGGGCGCGCTTAAGCGAGGCTTGCTTCTTGGATTACGAACGCATTTTCAAATCCGCGATCGAGCGCCTTCATGAAGAGGGCCGCTACCGCGTGTTCATCGATATACTGCGCACGAAAGGCAGCTTCCCGAACGCTCATTGCTTCGGCGGAAACGGCCCCAAGCCAATCACCGTCTGGTGCTCGAACGACTATCTCTGCATGGGTCAGCACCCGGCCGTTGTGGAAGCGATGGAGACTGCGCTTCGCGAAGTCGGCGCCGGATCTGGCGGCACCCGCAACATCAGCGGCAACACGCATTATCATAATGAGCTCGAAGCAGAGCTGGCCGATCTTCACGACAAGGCAGCTGCGCTCATCTTCACATCCGGTTATGTCTCCAACGAGGCGGCTTTGTCGACGCTCGGCAAGCTGCTCCCGGGCTGCATTATCTTCTCGGACGAGCTCAACCACGCCTCGATGATCGCAGGGATCAAGAGCTCAGGCTGCGAGAAGCGAGTTTTCCGCCACAACGATCTCGAGCATCTCGAGGAATTGCTCGCGGCAGCGGATCGGGAGGCGCCCAAGCTTGTCGCCTTCGAAAGCGTTTACTCTATGGACGCCGATATCGCGCCCATCGCGGCGATTTGCGACCTTGCTGAAAAGTATAGCGCGCTGACTTATCTCGACGAGGTCCACGCTGTCGGCATGTACGGCGAGCATGGCGGCGGTATTTCGGAACGAGATGGGGTAGCCGAGCGGTTGACGATCGTCGAAGGCACCCTTGCAAAGGCCTATGGCGTGATGGGCGGCTATATCGCCGCCGACAGAACGATCATCGACTGCATCCGCAGCTACGCGCCGGGCTTCATCTTTACGACCAGTCTCTCGCCGGTCCTGGTTGCAGGGGCGCTTGCGAGCGTCCGCCACCTCAAGGTGTCCGGCGAGGAGCGCCGCGCGCAGCAGGAAGCAGCGGCGATGCTTAAGGCCAAGTTCGCTGGCGCCGGCCTGCCGGTGATGGCGAGCGAGAACTCATATCGTGCCGCTGCTCATCGGCTGCCCGGTAAAGACCAAGCGGATCAGCGACATCCTGCTTTCGGAATACGGCCTCTACGTCCAGCCAATCAATTTCCCGACCGTCCCCCGCGGCAGCGAGCGCCTGCGATTCACGCCTGGCCCGAAGCATAGCGCCGAGATGATGGACGAACTGACCAGCGCGCTCGTCGAGATCCTCGGCCGCGAGGAACTTCGCGCCGCCGCCTAGCACTGGCGAATCCCGCGCTTGTGCCCTAGTTCTGGACTCATGCGCATAGCACTCGCCGCCGACCACGCCGGATACCTCCTGAAGGATGAACTCGCGCGCTGGCTCAGCGAGAGCGGCCATGAGGTGAGCGACCTCGGGACGAACGGACCCGAAAGCGTCGATTATCCTCAATATGGTGCGCGCGTCGCGCGGGCGGTCGCTTCGGGCGAAGCCGAACGGGGAATCGCTATCTGCGGCTCCGGGATCGGTATCTCGATCGCGGTGAACCGCGATCCGCACTGCCGCTGCGCTCGGGTGAGCGATCCGCTCTCGGCGCAGCTTTCCCGCGAGCACAACGACGCCAATGTGCTTGCGCTCGGCGCCCGTCTCATCGGCAGCGACATGGCAAGAGCCTGCGTCCGTGCCTTTCTCGAAACCGATTTCGCCGGCGGGCGCCACCAGCGCAGAGTCGACCAGCTCTCCCACGAATTGCAGGATTCCAGCTGATGGCCACCGTTGTCGATCTCGATCAGGATCAGGATCAGAACTATCGCGTTCCCCACGGTTTCTTCGTCAGCGGGCTGAGCGAGAGTGATCCCGCGGTCGAAGACGCAATTCGCGACGAGCTTCGCCGCGAGCAAACTCAGATCGAACTGATCGCTTCCGAGAACATTGTCAGCAAGGCGGTGCTGGAGGCGCAGGGCTCCGTCCTCACGAACAAATATGCCGAAGGGTATCCCGGCCGCCGCTATTATCAGGGCTGCGCGCCTTCCGATGCCGTCGAGACGCTTGCGATCGAGCGGGCGAAGAAGCTGTTCGGTTGCGGCTTTGCCAACGTCCAGCCACATTCGGGCGCGCAGGCGAACGGCGCAGTGATGCTGGCATTGCTGAAACCCGGCGACACGATCATGGGTCTCAGCCTCGCAGCCGGCGGCCACCTCACCCACGGCGCGCCGCCGGCCCAATCGGGCAAATGGTTCAATGCCGTCCAGTACGGCGTTCGGCCGGACGACCACCTGGTCGATTTCGACGAGCTCGAGCGGTTGGCCAAGGAGCACCATCCCAAGCTGATCATCGCTGGCGGCTCAGCTTATCCGCGTCATTTCAATTTCGCGCGTTTCCGCCAGATCTGCGACGAGGTCGGCGCGTTATTCCTGGTCGACATGGCGCATTTTGCCGGGCTGGTGGCCGCAGGCGAGCATCCCTCGCCCTTTGGCCACGCGCATGTCGTCACAACGACTACCCACAAGACCCTGCGCGGTCCGCGCGGCGGCATGGTGCTGACCGACGATGAGGCAATCGCAAAGAAAATCAATTCCGCGGTGTTCCCGGGCCTTCAGGGCGGGCCGCTGATGCACGTGATTGCAGCCAAGGCGGTCGCTTTTGGGGAAGCGCTCCAGCCTGAGTTCAAGGCCTATGCAAGGGCCGTGATCGCCAATGCAAAGACACTCGCGAAACGGCTCAAGGAGCGCGGCGCCGACCTCGTCGCCGGCGGCACCGACACCCACGTTGCTCTGGTTGACCTGCGCCCACTCGGGCTGACCGGAAAGGATGCGGACGAGAGCCTCGAGCGCGCCGGGATCACCTGCAACAAGAACGGCGTTCCGTTTGATCCTCTGCCGCCGGTGAAGACCAGCGGCATCCGTGTCGGCTCGCCAGCTGGAACTACCCGTGGTTTTGGCGGAGCTGAGTTCCGCAGCATTGGCGACATGGTCGCAGACGTGCTTGACGGACTCTCGAAGAACGGGCTCGAGAACAACGGAACCATCGAAGCCGAAGTGAACGAGCGCGTGCGCGAGCTCTGCGCTCGTTTCCCCATTTACCAAGGGTAAGAATGCGCTGTCCCTTCTGCGCCCACGAAGACAGCCAAGTTAAGGACAGCCGGCCGAGCGAAGACGGCGCAGCGATCCGCCGTCGGCGCCAGTGCGAGGCCTGCGGCGCTCGCTTCACGACGTTCGAGCGAGTGCAGCTACGCGATCTCACCGTCGCCAAGAAAGACGGCAAGCGCGAGCCGTTCGACCGCGACAAGCTAGCGCGCGCGATAGGGCATGCAACGCGCAAGCGTGAAATCGATGCAGCGAAAATCGATCGCCTAGTGAGTGGCATCCAGCGCCAGATGGAAACGCTCGGTGATGAAGTCACTTCGACCCGGATCGGCGAGGCGGTGATGGCGGGCCTGAAGTCGCTCGACCACGTCGCCTACATCCGCTTTGCGAGCATCTACAAGGATTTCAGCGACCCCGGCGACTTCGCGGAAATCGCCGAACGCGTTGAAAAGGAAGCGGCGCCGACAAGTCAAGACAAGCTCCTGTGAAACCCGCCAAGCCAGTCATCGTCCTGGTCCGGCCTCAGCTGGGGCAGAATATCGGGAAGGCTGCGCGAGCAATGCTCAACTTCGGCCTCACCGAAATGCGGCTCGTCGCTCCGCGCGACGGATGGCCCAACCCGGACGCGGGTCCCGCAGCGAGCGGAGCCGACGCGATCCTCGAGCAGGCGCAGGTGTTCGCAAGTGCCGAAGCAGCGATTGCTGATTGCAGCCAGGTCTTTGCTTCGACCGTCCGCCGCCGCGATCTCGTCATGCCGGTGCTCGGCCCTGACGGAATGGCCGACCGCATCCACGCTTCAGCCGAGCGAAGCGCAATCCTCTTCGGCGCCGAACGATCCGGCCTCGAAACCGAAGAGGTCGCACTCGCCAATGCGATCGTCACCGTTCCGATCAATCCGGAGTTCGCATCCTTGAACCTTGCCCAGGCGGTGATCCTGCTCGCCTATGAATGGTCGAGGCGAGCCGGCCTTGCCCAGCCGCCCGCAAAGGAAATTGAGTCACCCGCTCCTCACGAAGAGGTCGAGGGGCTTATCCGCCATCTCAACGAAGAGCTTGAAGAGAAAGGTTATTTCAACCCGCCTTCGCGCGCTCGGGCGACCAGGAACACATTACGAACGATCTTCACCAAGACCGGTTGGTCGTCACGCGAGGTGAAAGCGGTACGCGGCATCATCCGAGCGCTGGTCGGCCCGCCCCGGCGACGTTGAGTCGGGGGCGGTCCGACCGCTCAATGTCCGATGTTTTTTTCGAGCAATTCACCGATTTTCGTAAGCATTGTGGAGCGCGCGTTACCATCCTCGAGCTGGTAACTCGAGCAGCTCGACGGTCCCGCCAGCCGCGCGCAGGGCCTTATCAGGCGGCTATCCTTATCGGGGCAAAGTTGGCGTTCGCATAGGATTGTGGCATTGGAAGGAGCCTTCTTGAGGACAGCCAGTGATGCTCATTCTTGTTGCCGTCCTTGCCTCAATGGCGACCCCGCCAGAGGCTAGTCCGCTATCGAAAGACGCCGACCCAATTGTGTGCAAGCGCGATCAGACGTCCGATGTCGGCACACACCTGAGGCCCAAGCCCGTTTGCATGAAGAAATCCGACTGGGACTATGTCGAACGGAAGACACAATATGAATTGCACTCGCTGCAAGACCGCAGCTCATTCGATCCGGGCAGAGCGGAGGGCCACGGCCCCACACCACAGTAAGTCCGGAGCGGTTGCTTATTTCATAACTCTTCCCTAAGTCCCCCGCTTCGCAATTGATCCCGCATGCCCGGTGAAGCGGTGATCGCGTCGAGTGCAATGCTCGACGGTGCGGTCCCGGGCGCACAAGCGAAACGCGAATTGGAGAATGACACGTGACGAAGCGCACCAGCGCCAAATACAAGCTCGACCGCCGCATGGGCGAGAACGTCTTCGGACGTCCCAAGAGCCCGGTGAACCGCCGCGAATACGGCCCCGGCCAGCATGGACAGCGCCGGAAGAGCAAGATCAGCGACTATGGCATCCAGCTGCGAGCCAAGCAGAAGCTCAAGGGTTATTACGGCGACATCACCGAGAAGCAGTTCAAAAAGAACTACATCGACGCGAGCCGGATGAAGGGCGACGCGTCGCAGAACCTCATTGGATTGCTCGAGCGCCGGCTCGACATGGTCGTTTATCGCGCCAAGTTCGCGCCGACGATCTGGGCCGCGCGCCAACTGGTCAGTCACGGTCACATCCGGGTCAACGGCATCAAGTGCAACATCGCCAGTCGTCGCGTCGAGGTCGGTGACGTGGTCGAGCTCGGGCCGAAGGCTCAGGAGATGGCTCTGGTCATCGAGGCCCAGGGCCTAGCCGAGCGCGACGTGCCGGATTATGTTGCGCCCGACGGAAACACGAAAATCACTTACACCCGCGTTCCGAAGCTCGACGAAGTGCCCTATCCCGTGCGGATGGAGCCGAACCTCGTGATCGAGTTCTACTCGCGCTGATCGGTCGGCTACAGGCAATTTCAAGAAGGGCGGCTCGTTCGTGCCGCCCTTTTTCTTGCGCATGCCTCAAATGCCGCTGAGTACTCACCAGCCGTTCACCCGATCCCACACGTCCACGATATGCTCACTCCCGTCGGTCACGAGGTAGTGGTTGTAGGAAGCGGCAGTCGCGCAGGCGTGATTGGGCAGGATTCGCACCCTTCCGCCGATTGGAAAGCGTGACCAGTCGAGCTCGCCCGAGGTTGCGGTGATGATCCCGTGCTCCTGGTTGGTCGACCCCACGCGGACATTGTTCATCAGCTCGCCCGTCTCGACATCGCACACGGCGCCATAGCCCCAGTCGATCGGGAAATCGGCGGTTCCCCGGTCGCGGCTGAGGGCCAGAAAACCGGCGTCCACGATGATCCGGCCATGCGCACGGTTGTGGCCGATCACACTTGCAAGCACAGAGATCGCGATGTCGTCGATCGCGCAAGTTTCAAGTTCGACCTGGACCAGGTCTCCGAATGCATAGACGCCGACACGAGCCTCGGTAACTCCCTCGAGTGTGCGGGCGTAGTGGACCGTCGGGGTTGAACCAACGCTAACGATCTCTACTGGAAATCCCGCTGCGCGCAGGCGCTCGGCAGCGGTGACGGCTCCGGCGCGCTCGCACTCGGCAATACTCTCGAACTCGCTGAGACAGCGCGCCGAATAAGAACCACCGGCATGGGTCATGACCCCAGCTATTCGAGCGCCGGATCCCTCCGATAGCAGCCGCGCGATTTCGATCAGAATCTCACTGTCAGGAGCTACCCCGGCACGGCAGCCATCGGTATCAACCTCGACGAGGGACTGAATTGAGACCCCTTCGGCGATCCCAAAGGCCTGAACTGCTGCAGCAGCTTCGAGGCTGTCGAGGATGACTTGAAGTCTGCATCCCGAGCGGATCAGCTCGGCGACTTGGGGCAGCTTCACCGGCGCTATTCCAACCGCATAGAGGATGTCACGAATATTGTGCGCAAAGAAATATTGCGCCTCGGCAAGCGTCGAGACGGTAATTGGAATGTCGGTGCCGCCGGAGAGGATTCTGAGGACGTCGATGGACTTCGACGTCTTGACGTGCGGTCTGAGAGTAACTCCAAGGTTGCGCGCTCTGTCGCGCATCCGCGCCGCGTTCGCTTCGAGCTTGCTCTTGTCGAGGATCAATGCGGGCGTACGAAGCTCGAAGATCGTGTCGGCACGCCTCTGAGCGGACGAGATTTGGTCCATGTCGCGTGGCGGATGCGCTTTCCCTGCTCGTCCTGCAACCTCAAGGTGTATTGACACTATAAGACACCTGCAATATTCTTCCGCTGGGTTTCGGGAGAAAAGCGCATGTACAGCCAACAAGAGCTCGACGATGCGGTGCAGGCAGGCGTGATTACAGCTGACGCGGCAAACGCGCTGCGCGCGCACGTCCAACGGCAACGGTCAACCGCAATTCCGGACGAAGAGCAGTTCCGGCTCATCACCGGCTTCAACGACATTTTCGTTTCGATCGCGGCCGCGATCCTGTTGTTCGCAGTTGGCTGGATCGGCCAAAGCATCGGCCAGTCAACGGGTCTTTACATTTCGGACAATGGTGACGTCGGTCCGAGCTTCCTCGCTCCATTAGCAATCGCAGCGACCGCGTGGGGTCTGGCGCTCTTTTTCACCGCGCGGCGACGCATGGCCCTCCCTTCGATCCTGCTGCTGCTGGCATTCGTCGGCGGCGTTCTCGTGACGTCAGCCTTCGTCCTGGTCCAGATCATCGGTCCAGATCGATTTAACAATAATAACAACGATCTTCTCGGGGCTACGGTCGGAGGCGTCAGCGCAGCGATCGCGGCCGTCGCGGCATGGCTTCATTGGCTTCGGTTCAACGTCCCGATCACCATCGCTGCAGGAGCAGCCGCAGTGGCCGGCCTATTTCTGGCGATCGTCATCGCCATCGTCCAGCCGGGCGACAGCGAGGCGGGCAAGAACCTGATCCTCGGATTCGTCCTGCTGCTCGGAATCGGCGTCTTTCTCTTCGCTATGTGGTGGGATTCGTCAGATCGCGCCCGGATCACTCGTCGCTCGGACGTCGCCTTCTGGCTGCACCTCCTCGCCGCGCCGATGATCGCGCACCCGATTTTCACCCTCATGGGCGTCAACAGCGGAGCGATCGGTACTAGCGAAGGACTTTTCGTCGTTGCGCTCTACGTTCTGTTCGGGCTGACAGCTCTGTCGGTCGATCGCCGCGCTCTGCTGGTTTCGGCGCTTGCCTACGTGCTATTTGCGCTGACGGAGCTGTTCAAGCGGTTCGGAGCGGTGGAGCTGAACGTAGCCCTGACGGCGCTCATCATCGGCTCGGCGCTTCTCCTCTTGTCGGCCTACTGGCACCAGGCGCGAAGGCTGATTGTGACCCGGCTTCCGACGGCCGTTCAGGCGCGTCTTCCTGAACTCGATCGCCCGGCTCCGGTCACCCAACAAGCCGCATGAGCCGGCGCTCAAGCGGGGCCAGGACGGGCGCAAGCTCGTGGCCCCGCTTGAGCACCGCGCCATGGTCTCCAAGAAGTGCAAACGCCCCCTGCTTCGATCGAAGCTCGGGGCGTTTCTCTATGCGAATCTCGGGCCGCTCACTGTGCCGTCGGTAAGCTGCGAATATTGCAACGTCAGGATCGATCCGGAGCGCGTAGTCGCGCCAGTGGCCCGCCGCGACCATTCTCCCATAGAGATCAAAGATCCGTTGTAATTCCCTGCGATCGAACGTTGCAATTGGGCGCCGGTCCCAGCGAGGCGGGAACGGCGCGATGACGCTCAAGCGGACTTCGCCCTTGGCTCGGGTTGTATTTGGCGCGCTGTCTTAAGGGCTTTCAACTCGGCACGAAGGTCTTCCAGCTCGTGCTCGAGATCGTTGATTCGCACGCGAACCGGATCGCAATCCTCGCCGCAGGGCGTTCCGTACGGAATGAAACCCGAGCTGTAGTGAATTGCTCCCACCGGAACCGGCTTGGCCGGAATTCCAACCACGGTCGAGCCGGTAGAGACGTCCTTCGTCACGACTGAATTCGCGCCGATTTTCGCGCCCTCGCCGACGTCGATCGGTCCCAGGACCTGTGCGCCCGAGCCGATGACAACCCTCGAACCGATCGTTGGATGGCGCTTCCCGCTTGCGCCGCCAGAAGGATTCGTGCCGCCGAGAGTCACATTCTGGTAAATCGTGACGTCGTCCCCAATCTCTGCAGTTTCACCGATCACGCTGAAGCCATGGTCGAGAAAGAAGTGTCGGCCGATCTTCGCTCCGGGGTGAATATCGATTGCGGTCAGGAAGCGCGCCAAGTGGTTGACCAGGCGGGCAACAAAATACAGCCTCCCCTCCCACAGCCAATGCGCAATCCGATGAAACCCGAGAGCCCACACCCCCGGATAGAATAGAACGTCCCATCGGGAACGCGCAGCGGGATCGCGCGATTTGACCGAATTGAGATATTCAACAAGCCTCGAGCTCAAGCTACGATGGTCCTTGCCATAGTCCGCATGATTTAGGGTTCAGTTGCGTTCTGGGCAATGGCCGTGGCTTCAAATCCCCACCTACCGCAAATAATAACCCAGTTATCGGCTAGACTTTAGCTTGCCCTTGCCAAGGCTTGCCGCTTCGGCAAAGCAGCGCCTCCTTGTGGGAAACGCGTGCAATTCCATGCCGATTTCGACCGTGTGAGCTAGGGGGGCGACAATCTTTTCCGCCTATAACCCGTTCTACTCGCTGGCTGGGTTTCTCGTCGGCGTGCTCGTCGGCCTGACGGGGGTCGGCGGCGGCTCGCTCATGACCCCGCTACTCGTGCTGCTGTTCGGTTTCCATCCAGCGACGGCAGTCGGAACCGATCTTCTATATGCTTCGGTCACCAAGACCGTCGGGACTGCCGTTCATCACAAGGGTCAGACCGTCGACTGGAGCATCGTCGGCGCACTCGCCTCCGGAAGCATTCCTGCAGCGATCGTCACGATTGCGCTCATGGCCTATTTTGGAGTGAGCGGCGCGTCTAGCGCCTTGCTCCTGAACGTCATGCTCGGGGGTGCGCTCCTCGTCACGAGCTTTGCCGTATTCTTCCGGCCATGGATCCTGCGCTGGGCCGGCCACCATATCAATTCGATGGAAGACCGCCGCGTGACACATTGGACCGTCTTGCTCGGGGTCGCGCTCGGCGTACTGGTGTCTATCACCTCAGTCGGCGCTGGCGCGCTCGGCACGACTGCGTTGCTGATCCTCTATCCAAGGCTGCCCGTGGCCCGGATCGCGGGGACCGACATCGCGCACGCCGTGCCGCTGACCCTGATTGCCGGCATCGGTCACTGGCTGATGGGATCTGTCGATCTCACGCTGATGCTCGCGCTCCTGTCCGGCTCGATCCCGGGGATCATCGTCGGCAGTGTCCTGGCGACGCGCTCGTCGGATGCAGTGCTTCGGCCGATCCTTGCCCTGACCCTGCTCGTATCGTCAATCCGGCTCCTGATGGCCTGAGCGTCAGAGCTCAGTGCCAGAGCGTTGCGTGCACGGTTGCGAGCGCCTTCATCACCGCAGCGATACGGACCGCTGACTGGATCGCGTCTGTCTTGACACCATGTTCGAGCAGAACGCGCTCATGGCTGTCGATGCACATGCCGCACCCGTTCATGGCTGACACCGCCAGGCTCATCAGCTCGAATTCTTCTTTAGCAATGCCGTGCGACCCGATGAAATTCATCCTCAATCGAGCCGGCATTTTCTCATAATCCGGGTTCGCGACGAGGTGGACGAAGCGGTAATAGACATTGTTCATCGCCATCACCGCCGCTGCGCCGCGCGCCGCGTTCGCGACTTGCTCCGACAGCTTGCCGGTGAGCTCCGCCTCTGCAGCTTCGACGAGTGGTCTGTGTCCTGAACCATGAGCGCACGCGAGCAGCAACCCATTCTTGCGCTCTGACCCAATCAACTGGTCCGAAAGGATCGAGCTGAGGTTCAGGCGGATGTCTTTAGCGTAGTCGGGCAGCGTCTCAGCAAATTGCTTGAGCGACATGAGAACTCCTGTTCTGGAAGAAAGAAGGGGCGGGCCTGGGGAAGCCCGCCCCTTGATCACGGCCGGTCAGGGGAGCACCGGCCGCGAGCTCCTCCCGGCGCCGGGAGGAGGAAATGGTTAAGCTGCCGGCTTCAGAACCTGCTCACCCGGCGTCCAGTTGCACGGGCACAGCTCATCCGTCTGCAGCGCGTCGAGCATTCGCAACACTTCAGCTGGATTCCGGCCGACGTTGAGCCCGTTCACAGTGACATGCTGGATGATGTTATCTGGATCGACGATGAACGTCGCTCGAAGCGCCACGCCCTCTTGCCTGTCGAGGATGCCAAGTGCCTCGGCCAGTTCCTTCTTGTGGTCGGCGATCCACGGGAAATCCGCTTGGTCGAGCTGCTCGTCCGAGCGGCGCCATGCGAAGTGAACATGCGCGGTATCGGTCGAAGCGCCGATCAGATCGGCGTCACGATCGGCGAAATCGGCCTTGAGCTCGTCAAAGCCGACGATTTCGGTCGGACAGACAAAGGTGAAATCCTTGGGCCAATAGAAGAGCACCTTCCATCGGCCATTGGTCACGCCAAGGTCGATCGTCTCGCCGGCTGGAAGCGCGGACGTGCCCTGCTGAACCGGGAGATTGAGTGCGGGAAGCTTGTCCCCAACTGTAAGCATGCTGCGATTCTCCATTGCTGCTGCGATGCAGCGAATTGTTTGTGCATCGCAGCATATAGGACGGTGGAATCAATCGTTCAACTTCATTATAGCAACCAGATTGATTGGATTTTTCGATTAGATGGCCGTCCACCTGCCTTCGCTGAAGCAACTTCAATATCTAGTTGCGCTCCGCCGCTATGAGCATTTTGGAAAGGCGGCTTCCGCCTGCTTCGTCACCCAGTCGACGCTGTCTGCGGGCCTTCGCGAGCTCGAGGCCCATCTCGGGGTGACCCTTGTCGAGCGCACTCGGCGACTGGTTCGCTTCACGGCGCTCGGAGAAAAAATGGCAGACAAGGCGATCCGCGTGCTCCGCGAGGCCGAAGAGCTTGCGCAGCTGGCGCGAGCCGAAGGACAGCCGCTTCATGGCGAACTTCGCATGGGCGTCATTCCAACGATCGCGCCCTTCCTCCTTCCTGCGATGCTCCCGAGACTAAGAAGCGAGTGGCCGGACCTTCGGCTTTATCTGCGTGAAGAAACCAGCAGCGCTGCCTGCGAAGCGCTTCACCGCGGGCAGCTCGATTGCGTCCTGCTCGCTTTGCCGTTTAACTGCGGCGAGGTGGATTCGGCACTGCTGTTCGACGATCCCCTCTATGTCGCCTTCCCGCCTGGCGAAGCGCCGCGCGGGGCCTCGGTGGAGGCCGCGAAGATCGACGAGAACCGCCTGCTCCTGCTCGAGGATGGCCATTGCCTCAAGGATCATGCGCTCTCGGCCTGCAACCGGCCCGAGATCCGCGCCAACGCCTCGATGATGGGCACATCGCTGCACACGCTCGTGCAGATGGTCGACAATGGGCTCGGTTTGACCTTCGTCCCGGGGATGGCGATCGAGACCGGCATACTCCACGGCACCAAGGTGGATGCAAAACGACTGGAGTCCGCCCATGGCTTCCGCCGCGTCGCCTTGGTCTGGCGCCGTTCGAGCCCGCGCGAGAACGAATTCCACTTGCTCGCCGCAACTCTGAGGCGGCTCGCACGCGACCTTATTCCCGATCTGGAGCCGGTCATTTCAGAGCCCAGGAATGAGGAGGCGCTCGAGGGGACGTGGGCCTAAGCCCTCACCCCCCTCGCGCCGCGTAGCTCTTCTTACTTCGCCATTTCCGGCTCCCGCGAGTGGACTGCGGGAGCGCCCTTCGGGCGCTGCAAGTCGAACCGGTCGGCATTCATCACCTTCGTCCATGCCTTCACGAAATCGCGGACGAATTTCTCCTCGTTTCCGCTCTCGGCGTAGACTTCGGCGGTTGCACGGAGCTGACTGTTCGACCCGAAAATGAGATCGGTGCGCGTGGCGCGCCACTTCTCCCGGCTGCCGCCACGATCGCGGCCGATGAACTCTTCGTCGCCGCTCTCGTCGACCATCTCCCAAAAAGTGTCATTGTCGAGCAGGTTGACGAAGAAGTCGTTGGTCAGCTGCCCTTTGCGCGCCGTGAACACGCCGTGGGGGCGGTCCTCGTGGTTGGCGCCGAGCACCCGAAGCCCGCCTAGCAACACCGTCATCTCCGGCGCGGAGAGACCGAGCAATTGCGCCCGGTCGAGCAGCAACTCCTCGGTCCGAACGCTGTGCTTGGTTTTGAGGTAGTTACGAAAGCCGTCCGCTGCTGGCTCCATCACCTCGAAGCTTTCCTCGTCGGTCCATTCCTGAGTTCGCGTCGCCGCGGCCGCCGCTGAACGGCACTTCAACTTTGTGGCCGGCGTCCCGGGCCGCTTTTTCGACCGCAGCAGTCCCCGCCAACACGATCGCATCGGCCATCGACAAGGACCCACGCAGTCCATCGATCTTGGCGAGAATGCGCTCAAGCTCCTCGGGTTCGTTCACCGCCCATCCCTTCTGGGGGGCGAGCCGGATCCGGGCACCATTGGCGCCGCCGCGAAAGTCCGATTTGCGAAATGTCGACGCCGACGCCCAGGCCGTCTTGATCAGCTGGCCGACACCGAACTCCAAATCGAGGATCTTGTCCTTGAAAGCCGCAACATCGCTGTCGGAGGGCCTGTTTCCTGCCGGCACCGGATCCTGCCAGATGAGATCCTCGGCCGGCACCTCAGGACCGAGATACCGGATCTTCGGGCCCATATCGCGATGGGTGAGCTTGAACCATGCCCGAGCAAACGCGTCCTTGAACGCCTGATGGTCGTTGCGGAACTTCTCCGAAATCTTTCGAAATTCCGGGTCCTCCCGAAGAGCCATGTCGGCGGTCGTCATCATCGTCGGAACGCGCTTGGACGGATCGTGAGCGGCCGGCGCCAGGTCCTCTGGCTTCTGATTGACCGGCCTCCACTGCTGCGCGCCGGCGGGAGATCGCACCAGCTCATAATCATAGTCGAGGAGCAGGCGGAAGTAATTCTCCGACCATTGCGTCGGTGTGTTCACCCACGATCCCTCAATGCCGCTGGTGATCGTATGTTCACCAATGCCGCTCTCGAAGGAACTCGCCCAGCCGAGCCCCTGCAACGCGATGTCCGCGCCCTCCGGCGCAGCGTCGACCAGGCTGGGGTCGCCCGCGCCATGGGCCTTGCCGAAGGTGTGGCCGCCGGCGGTGAGCGCGACCGTCTCCTCGTGGTTCATCGCCATCCGCTCGAAGGTGATCTTGATGTCCCGCGCCGATTGAAGCGGATCGGGATTGCCGCCCGGGCCTTCTGGATTGACGTAAATCAGGCCCATCTGGATCGCGGCGAGCGGAAATTCGAGTTCCATTTCGCGCTCCGGCTGAATGCGCGTCTCTGAAGCCTCAACCCACTTCTCTTCGGCTCCCCAATAGACGTCGCGCTCGGGCTCGTAGACGTCCGGGCGCCCACCGCCAAAACCGAAGATCGGTCCGCCCATCAACTCAATCCCGACATTGCCGGCAAGGATGAACAGGTCGGCCCAGCTGATGGTCTTCCCGTATTTCTGCTTGATCGGCCAAAGCAGCCGCCGCGCCTTGTCGAGATTGCCGTTGTCCGGCCAGCTATTGAGCGGGGCGAAGCGTTGCTGGCCGCTGTTCGCACCGCCGCGGCCGTCACCGGTGCGGTAGGTCCCCGCGGCATGCCAGGCCATGCGGATGAAGAATGGTCCGTAATGCCCGTAATCGGCCGGCCACCAAGGCTGGCTTTCGGTCATCAGCGCCGTGAGGTCGCTCTTGAGTGCCTTGTAATCGAGCATGTTGAACGCTTCGGCATAATCAAAGTCAGCGCCCATCGGGTCGGGGTTAACGCCGCCCAAGTGAAGAATATCGACGGGAAGCGATTCGGGCCACCAATCGCGATTGGTTCGCCCAAGCAGCGAGCGCACCGTCGTCGGCTTGTCCACCGGACAGCCCATCTCTCCAGTCTTCGCGTCCATCAGAATCCCTCCGAATGTCGATTTGCAGACAAGACGCCTACTCGGCGACACTTATTGACGGAAACGAGATTACTCGGTCAGCGAGAACAGCAGAATCGATCAGTCCATGTGGCGCAGTCCGACCCGAAGATAATCGTAACCGGTTATGAGCGTCAGCCCGGCTGCCGCCCACAGGCAGAAGAGTCCGACCATGTGGACCCACGGCTCATGCGGCACGGCACCTCCCAGGATCAGAGCCCCGAGCGCGGTCAGCTGGAGAGTCGTTTTCCATTTTGCGAGCGCGCTGACCGGAACCGAGACCTGAAGCCCGGCGAGATATTCCCTGAGGCCCGAGACGATGATTTCGCGCAGCAGGATGACCAGCGCCGGGATAAGGTTCAGCCCGGCGATTTCCGGCACTGGATTCGCCTTGCGGCTCGAGATCAGCATCACGAGAACCGCCGCTACCATGATCTTGTCGGCGATCGGGTCGAGAAATTGCCCCAGCCGCGAGATGCTTCCCCATGCCCGGGCCAGATAGCCGTCGAAATAATCGGTGATCGCGACGATGCAGTAGAGTGCGAAGGTGATTGCATAGTCGAGGGGAGCCGGCCGCCACAGCAGGAAGACGAGGATCGGCACGGCCAGGATCCTCGAAAGGGTCAGCAGGTTCGGCAGCGACAACATTGTTTTCGGTTCCGCGTTATAAGGTTTGGCGGCCTCGTCAAAGCTGGCTATGCCACCCGCTGTCCAATGAAACCCAGCGCGTCCCGGCTTTGATCCAGAACGTTGCCCACCTGCTGCGCTCGCGGCGCTTCGTTCCCTTGTTCGCGACACAGTTCCTCGGCGCGTTCAACGACAGCCTGTTCAAACAGGCGGTCGTGCTGTTCGTGACCTATCAACTCTATTCGAACCCGCACAAAGAGTTCCAGTTCAGCGCCATCGCGCAGGCGCTGTTCATTCTACCCTTCTTCCTTCTATCGGCCCTGTCAGGGCAACTCGCGGACGACCACGACAAGGCCCGGCTGATCCGAATCATCAAGTTCGCCGAGATCGGGATCATGCTCGTCGGCGGCGCGGGGATCGTGTTCGCGAATATCCCGCTGATGCTCGCCGCGGTCTTCGCGATGGGTATTCACTCGACATTTTTCGGCCCAATCAAATATGCAATCCTGCCCCAGCATCTCCATCGCGACGAGGTGCTCGGCGGCACAGGCCTCGTGGAAGCCGGCACCTACATCGCAATCCTCCTCGGCACAATTCTTGCTGGAATGCTCTCGTCGCGGCCGCAGTCGGCCGCCTTCGCGGTCCTCGTATTCGCACTTCTCGGCTATCTTGCCGGCCGCCAGGTCCCGCCCGCCCCGCCCGCCGCCGAGCGCCTTCCAATAACCTGGCACATTGTCCATGCGTCGATCGAACTCGTCAGCGCGACCATGCACATCCGCCGGCTGTTCCTCGCCATCCTCGCGATCAGCTTCTTCTGGACGATCGGCGCGGTGCTCATCATCATCTTCCCGCCGCTAGTGAAAAACGTCCTCGGTGCGAACGAACAGGTAGCAAGCCTCTTCATCGCCATTTTCTCGATTGGAATCGCGATCGGGTCCCTCGCCATCAACCGGATGCTCAAGAGTGAAGTCTCGGCCCGTTATGCGCCGGCCTCGGTGATCGCGATGGGCGTCTTCGTCCTCCTCCTCCACTTCGTCGCGCTGACCTGGAGCAAGCACGGACCGGACCTCACGACGCTTGAAAATTTTCTCTTCAATCCGCTCGCCTGGCCGATGATCCTGTGCCTTCTCGGTGTCGCCATCAGCGGCGGAATGTTTGTCGTCCCGCTCTACGCCTTCCTCACCACCACTGTCCCGAAGACTGAGACTGCCCGAACGGTCGCTGCCAATAACATCGTCAACTCAGGGGCGATGGTTGTAGGTGCAATGCTGGCTTTCGCGCTCTCGAGCCTGGGTATCGGCCCGGTCGGCCAGCTCTTGCTGGTCGCCGCGATGTGCCTGATTTCAGCCTGGTTGGGGTGGAAGCTTCACCTCGCCTGCGACGAGGGCCGGTGCAGAATGGACTAGCCGATAAAGATTGAAACGACGAGAAAACCGGCGGCGAACGTCGTCGCGAACAGCTTCACGTCATCACTGAATTTCGCGCCGGGCGCTTCGGGCGCCAGATCTTCGCGGACCGGTCCCCGTCCGAACGGCCCCGCCTTCGTTAAGCGTCGGCGCCATATACGGGCATGACGACGGCCGACAATCTCGGGCGACAGTCTCGGGCGAACGGACGACATGGCAAATCCTTAACGTGAATTTTACCATGTTCAAACTCGCCATGACGTGTCGCGGCCCCGCCGTCCCGGTGCGGGACAGACGACCACAGATCAAGCTGTTCTGAGATCAGCCGTTTGCGGCGGCGGAAAGTGTCGGCTCGCTCGACCGACGGCGTGCCGCGAGAATCTCGCGCGTCTGCGCGGCGGGCATTGGTTTCCCAAAATACCAACCCTGGCCGATTGCGCAGCCGAGCCGCATCACCGCCTTGAACGCGGTTTCGTTCTCGATTCCCTCGACGCAAACCGGGACCGACAGCGCAGCAGCGAGCGTCGTCACCGCTCGAATGATGGCTGCGCTTTCCCGCTTGACGCCCAAGTTTGCAACGAAGCTGCGGTCGACCTTTATGATGTCGAAGGGCAGCGACCTTATGTGCGCGAGCGAAGAAAAGCCGGTTCCAAAATCGTCGAGCGCGAGACGGACTCCCTGATTCTTGAGGCTGCTCACGATCCCGCGGGCGAGATCCATATCGGCGAACAGCGAGCTTTCGGTAATTTCGACCACCAGCCGGTCAGCCGGGAAGGCAGTTTCGGCAAGCATGCGCACGATGCGTTCGGCGAACCAGCCGTCGGCGAGTTGGCTGGGAGAAATGTTGACTGAAATTTTGAGACGCGGATCCCACTCCACAGTCTCGCGCAATGCAGCCCCGATTACTTGCTCGGAGAGCCGGCCGATCAGCCCGATCTCCTCCGCGATCGGGATGAAGACGTCGGGACCGACCACTCCGGAAAGCGGGTGTTTCCAACGTGCAAGAACCTCGAAGCCGACGATCTCGCCGCTCGCAAGGTCGATCTGCGGCTCGAAATAGGGAACGAACTGATCGTGTTCCAGGCCGTGACGGATACCTTGCTCGATCTCGCCTTGAGCGACGAGTGCCCGCTCCATTCCTGAGTCAAACCAAACCGGCCTGGCCACGCGACCGCTACGCGCATGGTCCATGGCGATATCGGCTCGGCGGAGAAGGTCGGGAATGCCCGCATCCTTCGCCGGCGCCGACGCAATGCCGGCAAAAGCCCCGACCTGGATGATGCGGTCGTCGAGCAGCACCGGGTCGAGACACCGTTCGAAGCACCAGAATCTGCAATCTCTTCGGCGCGATTCAAGTCGCTTGGTGCAAGAGCAATGGCCAAAGCGAATTCGTCACCGCTCAGTCGGGCGATGATTGCCTCTTGGCCGAGCTCGCAGCGAAGCGAAGTGGCGATCGTCTTCAACAGCCATTCCCCGGCCTCGTAGCCGTGCTGGTCGTTGACGGATTTAAAACGATGGACCTGGAAGGAGATGACGACCAGGTTTTCGGCCCGGGCGCCGGCTTCGGTCTTAAGCTGGGCGACGCGATCGGCAAAGCCCTTGCGGTTGAAAAGCCCGGTCGCAGAATCGGTCGTCGCGAGAAGTGCTGCGCGCTGCTCCTGCTCCGCGCGAACCTCGGCTTCGTGCTGCAGGTCGACGTATCTGCGCCAGCCGAAGAGGATCAAGGCGACATTCAGCGTCAAAGCCGTGCTCGCCAGGCGCACGTCGCTCGCAAATTCGCCTTCGACGCGGATGTTGCTGAAGAAGGCGCTGCCGTTCCAGATCAGCAACAAGACCGCGATGATGAGCACGGAAAGCACGACCGCATCGCGCCGCGCACTGGCGAGGCCCGAACTTTCAGGCTTGGGTCCCCTTCCGATCATCGATCGATGCTTACGCAGCAACGCTTAAGAAATTGCTGTTCGGATTGGACTAATTGGAGTGGAGTTCGCCCTCGCTGTGCTCGGATCGCGAAGCTCGGCAGTCTCCCGACGGCTTTTGGAACGCGATGGTGCGGACGGCGGGATTCGAACCCGCACTCCCTTAGGGGAAGAGGATTTTAAGTCCCAGCGTCTACCGTTCCGCCACGTCCGCTCCGCGAGCCAAGCGACGGTAGAGCCAGCCTGGATTATTCCGCGGTCACTTCCTTCAGGTTTAAGCGTTCGCGCATCTCCTTGCCCGGCTTGAAATATGGCACGCGCTTGGCGTCCACCGAGACGGACTCGCCCGTGCGCGGATTGCGCCCAACTCGGCCATCGCGCTGACGGCTCGAGAAGGCACCGAAGCCGCGCAGTTCGACCCGGCCGCCTTTGGCGAGCTGGTCGGTAATAGAATCGAAGATAGCGGTGACGACGCCTTCGACCTCGCGCTGGGTGAGATCGGGAAAGTCGGTGCAAAGCTTCTGCACCAGTTCGGAACGGATCATCAGCACCCCGCATTGGATTTGTCGGCCTTGCCCCTCGAAAGGCCGATTGCCCTTAGGCTGTCAGGAAACAAGGTCTCACGCAAGAAGCATTTACCGACGATGAAGGCGGGCCTTCCCTTGCTGGAAACGACCCGCCTTATCGAGATTAGTTCTTCGTCTTCTCTTCGCCCTTCGCGGCCTTCGCCGGCTTCTCGCCCTCGGCCTCGGCCGTTTTCTCGCCCTTCTCGCCTTCGCGGCCTTCGCCGGCTTCTCGCCATCGGCCTCGGCCGTCTTCTCACCCTTGGCTTGCGCTTCCTTCAACGCGGCGCCGAGGATGTCACCCAGCGATGCCCCGGAGTCGGAGCTGCCATATTGCGCCACGGCTTCTTTCTCCTCGGCGATCTGGCGCGCCTTGACCGAGAAGTTGGGCTTCTTCGAACGGTCGAAGCCAGTGACCATCGCGTCGAGCTTCTGGCCCACCTGGAAGCGTTCCGAACGCTGCTCGTCGCGGTCGCGGCCGAGGTCACTGCGCTTGATGAAGCCGACCGCCCCATCGTCGCCGACCTGAACGTCGAGACCCGCATCCTGAACTGCGCGGACTTGGACCGTAACCGTGTCGCCCTTCTTGACGCCGCCCGCCGCGGAGCTTCCGCCCGCGCTGCCGACAGCCGCTCCGGTACCACCGCCTTCAAGCTGCTTCATGCCGAGGCTGATGCGCTCCTTCTCGACGTCGACATCGAGAACCTGCGCCTTCACCAGCTCACCCTTGCGATGAAGCGCGAGTGCTTCTTCGCCGGAGACGCCCCAGGCGATGTCCGACATATGGACCATGCCGTCGACGTCGCCCTCGAGACCGATGAACAAGCCGAACTCGGTCGCGTTCTTGACCTCGCCCTCGACGACCGAGCCGGCCGGATGCGAAGCGGCGAAAGCTTCCCACGGATTCTGCTGGGCCTGCTTGAGCCCGAGCGAAATCCGGCGCTTCTCCTCGTCGACTTCCAGGACTTTCACGTCAACTTCCTGGCTCGTGCTGACGATCTTGCCCGGGTGGACGTTCTTCTTGGTCCAGCTCATCTCCGAGACGTGGACCAGACCCTCAATTCCCGGCTCTAGCTCGACGAAGGCGCCATATTCGGTGATGTTGGTCACCCGACCGCGGAACGTGCCGCCGATCGGATATTTTGTGGACGCGCCCTCCCACGGATCGCTCTCGAGCTGCTTCATGCCGAGGCTGATGCGCTGCGTCTCGCGATTGATCCGGATGATCTGCACCTTCACCGTGTCACCGATGTTCAAAACCTCGGACGGGTGATTGACGCGCTTGTAACTGATGTCGGTGACGTGGAGCAGGCCGTCGATGCCGCCCAAGTCGACGAAAGCGCCATAGTCGGTGATGTTCTTGACCACTCCCTCGATGACCTGGCCCTCGTGCAGGGACTGGATGAGGCCGCTTCGCTGCTCGGCGCGAGTTTCCTCGAGGATCGCTCTGCGGGAGACGACGATATTGCCCCGGCGACGGTCCATCTTCAGGATCTGGAAGGGCTGCGGAAGGTCCATCAAAGGCTGAACGTCGCGGACCGGGCGGATGTCGACCTGCGAACCTGGAAGGAAGGCGACGGCACCGCCAAGGTCGACGGTGAAGCCGCCCTTCACGCGGCCGAAGATCACTCCGTCGACGCGGTTGCCGGCTTCGAATTCCTTCTCGAGCTTGTCCCAGGCGGCTTCGCGGCGAGCGCGATCGCGCGACAGCATCGCTTCGCCGGCCGAATTCTCGACGCGGTCGACATAGACCTCGACCTCGTCGCCGATGCTGAGATCAGCTTTCTGGCCCGGCGCTGCGAACTCACGCAGCGGAACCCGGCCTTCGCTCTTAAGGCCGACGTCAATGACGGCCATGTCATTCTCGATCCCCGTGACCTTGCCCTTCACCACCTTGCCTTCAAAGGCCTCATTCTCTCCGCCAAGGCTTTCATTGAGGAGGGCCGCGAAATCGTCGCGGGTCGGGAATGTGGTTGTCGCCATGTGCAAACTGTTCCTGTGTGTTCAAATTCGCTTGCCGCGCCGCGCCACCATGGCGAGGCTTCCGCATGCGGACCTGGTGTCATGTCCTGCCCCGAAAAGCCCATCCTTTCAGAGCGTCCGGCAACAGTCCGCATGGAAAGAGCGCGTACCGGTGCCGGTCGTGGCCCGGGCACCATACGCGCTCGCCAAAGAGACGGGCTGTCCAGAGGGGACTACCGCCCGCCAGACGGCCGCGCCCTTAGCTGAGAGGGACAAATAGGGCAAGCTGGGTGCCGGACCGAAATCGGCTGGTCCGATCATAATGAAGCTGGATTTGTCGCTGGCAGCTTTGCAGTATAGTCTGTCGCCGGCGACAAATGGAGCTCGGCTAATGTCGGACGTTCTTGTCTACGAGCGTGAACTCGGGCTCCTTCGCGAAGGATATCGCCAAGCGCGGACATCATATTGTGTATCGCGCGAACGAGGCGAACCGCTGTCCCGGCTGCGGCCGCTCGCAATGGTATGTCGGCCGGGTCAGTGCCGAATGCGGCTTCTGCGGAACGGCGGTCCCGCTCGCAGAGACGTCGCGTCAGGAGGCGAGCACGCCCGCCCCCCGGCGAACTGTTTCGGCCTCGCCAGACGAGCGACGTTTCCCCCGTGTCGAGGTCAAGCGGCGCAAGCTCAAGCTCCTGATCGACGGGTCGCCGACGAATTTCGCCATTCACAACATTTCCGAGGGCGGAGTCATGGGCGATCAAGTCGCCGACCTCTCGCCCGGAGCGAAAGTCTTTGTCCGGTTTGAAGGCGGAATCCTTGTGCCCGCCATCGTGAAATGGACAGACAAGAGACATGTCGGGCTAGCGTTCGTCGACCCGATCCTGCTCGATCGGTCCGATCAGCCAAACAACTGATCATTCCAACTATCCGGTGGATGGAAAGCGAGCCTCAGGGGCGGTAGTCCCGCCGCGGGTCTGTCGTTCGAGGAGAATATCGCCGTGCGGATTGCATTGATTGGCCTTGGCCGGATGGGCGCAAACATCTCGCGGCGGCTGATGCGCGGTGGCCATGAGGTCGTCGGATTCGATCGCGATGCGCAAGCAGTCCGCAAGCTCTCCGAGGAAGGCGCAATCGGCGCAGCTTCGCTTGAGGAAGTCATCGCGAAGCTCGAAGCTCCGCGGATCTTCTGGGTAATGCTTCCCGCCGGCGGCCCAACTGAAGAGACGGTCGCCGAGCTGACTGCCCTCGTTCAACCGGGCGACGTCATCATCGACGGCGGCAACACCTTCTTCAAGGACGATATTCGGCGCTACAGCGAATGTGCCGGCCACGGCGTCCATTATGTGGACGTCGGAACATCGGGCGGAGTGTGGGGACTCGAACGCGGCTATTGCATGATGATCGGCGGCGACGAGCGGGTGGTGCACATGCTCGATCCGATTTTCGACACGCTGGCCCCGGGATGCGGCACGATCTCGCGCACTCCCGGGAGGACCGGGAGCGACAGCCGCGCCGAGCGCGGGTATATCCATGCAGGTCCCGCGGGCGCCGGACATTTCGTGAAGATGGTCCACAACGGAATCGAATATGGCTTGATGCAGGCCTATGCGGAGGGCTTCGACGTCCTCAAAGGGCGCGCCTCAGACAAGCTTCCCGAGAACCAAAGATTCTCAATCAACCTTCCTGACGTCGCCGAGGTGTGGCGGAGAGGCTCGGTGATCTCGTCGTGGCTGCTTGACCTGTGCGCGCTCGAACTCGCTGGCGATCCAGCGCTCGCCCAATTCTCGGGACGAGTCGCCGATAGCGGCGAGGGACAATGGACGGTCGATGCGGCGATGGAGGAAGCAGTTCCGGCCCACGTACTCGCCGCTGCTTTGTTCGCTCGCTACCGAAGCAGGATTTCCGAAAGCTTCGCCGACAAGCTGCTCTCCGCGATGCGGTTCGGCTTCGGCGGGCACGTCGAAATGCCGCAATAGGCAAAAGAAGGGCCGCCGATCCCGAGGGAAGCAGCGGCCCAGGTATCGGGCACAAGCCCGATGGGAGGAAAGCGTGCCAAATCCGGCACTCCCTCTCGGTAGCGCGAAATGGTTAAACAGGGCCTTAATGGCGGATTACCGCTGGACCTTTTCGCAATCGCCGACGCGATGCGCCTGAAGCACGTAATTGAACGGGAGCTGGTCCGATATTCCCTGTGTGCTGATCCTCAAGGACCGCGGCGTCACAACGCTCATTTCGCTCTGTCCAAAGCCCGCCGCACCGCATTTGTAGCTGACCGTGACGGTGTCCCCCTTATCGGACAACACCGAGTGCGTGCAATTTCGGCTGCGATGTTCGAACTGGGCGAGAGCCAGGACGTCGACGACGCATTGACGGACCGGAGCCTGCGTTCCCGGTAGAGTGACCTCCCACAATCCGGACGTGACCTTCGCCAGCGCCGACGGCAGTGGCGCAAAGGCGGCCGCAGGGGCAGCGATCGTAGCGCCGAGAATCAGCCAGGCCCGCATCGTCCGCCATTTAGCACGGGACGCTAAAGGAGAAAAAAGAAATGCTCGTCGGCCGACACTCAGGACTTGAGCTCGTCCGGCTGGATTGCGAAGCTCGACGAGCAGAACGCGCAGTCAACCGTAATGAACCCATCGTCGCCGACCATCGCTGCCCGTTCGTCCGGCGGAAAGCGCGCGATGACCGACCGGACGTAGGCGGGGTCGCAGCGACAGCCGCGGCTGAGCTTGACCGCTGCAAGGGTCCGCACTTCGTCCTCGTCGTGGAACAGCCGCCAGATGAGGTCATCGAGAGGCAGGTTCGAATCCGTCAGCTCTTCGGCCTTCACCGATCCGCCAAGGATCGCGATGTGCGGCCAATCGGGGTGATCAAGACGCGTATGCAGTCGCTCGCGACCCTCCTCGCCTTCGGGCAAATGTTGAAGCAGGAGCCCGCCGGCGAACCAATGCCCGCCGCGCTTCTCAGCGGCGAGTCGGACGAGGCTCGGGATTTGCTCTGACTGGGCGAAGTAGCTCTGCGCCGCATCGCCGAGATTCTTGCCTTCGAGGGGAACGATGCCCTGATAGCGCTCCTCGGAAACCGGTTGGTCGAAGGTGATCGCAAGATAGCCCTGGCCGAACAGCTCCGGAAGCGACGGCGCGGCCGGAAGCAAGGCCAGCTTTTCGGCATCGCTTCGGACGTACCCGCGCAGCTCTCCGCCCAAATAGTCGCACACGAGGAGATCGATCGCCCCGCCCTCGGTCTGCGCCTGAAGCGTCAACTGGCCCTGCGCTTCCTTCAGCAGCGCTCCAAGAAGCGCCGTCAGCGTGAGCGCTTCGGCAAGAAACGTCTCGACTATCGGAGGGTAATTGTGGCTGCCAAGCACGGCGTCGACGACCGATCCAAGCCGCGCGATCCGCCCGCGTGCATTGCGCGAGGGAATTGCAACGCCAAGAGCGACGTCGGTATTAAGCTCAATTGTCGGCATCGAGCCTAGATAGGCAGGAGCCTGACCTTCCTCAACCGCCGCTCAAGCGGCGGCCGCAGGCACCTCATATTCAGCCGCGGCCGCCGAGAGCATATCGACAAACTCGCGAATGTGGCTCTCTTCGATCGTCAGCGGCGGAAGGACGCGCACGACATTGTCGCCGGCGGCGACGGTTAAGAGGCCTTTGGTTCGAAGGTAAGTCACGAACGCCCGGCTGTCGGTTTTCATCTTGATTCCGAGCATCAGCCCGAGCCCGCGGACGCTTTCGAAAAGATGATCGTGATTGGGGATCATCTGCTCGAGCGCGGAGCGGAGGCGCTCGCCCTTCCGGCGCACCTCGGCGAGAAATTCATCATTCGCGACCACGTCGAATATGGCCTGGCCCGCCGCCATCGCGAACGGGTTGCCACCGAAGGTCGATCCATGGGTGCCGATGACCATACCCGCAGCCGCCTTCTCGCTCGCGAGGCACGCGCCCATCGGAAATCCGCCGCCAATTCCCTTGGCCGAGGCCATGATGTCGGGCGCGACGTTGTAATATTCGTAGGCGTAGAGATAACCGGTGCGAGCGACGCCGCACTGCACCTCATCGAATACCAACATCAGATCATGCTCGTCGCACGCTCCGCGCAGCCCGGAGACGAACTCGTGCGTCGCTGGGCGGATGCCGCCCTCGCCCTGAATCGGCTCCAGCAGGAACCCTGCAGTATTCTCGTCGATCGCCGCCAGCGCCGCGTCGAGATCGTTGAACGCGACCACCTGGAAACCGGTCAGCAATGGGGCAAATCCATCGCGCAACTTCGCCTGGTCGGTCGCGCTAATCGTTGCCATCGTCCGCCCGTGGAAGGCATTCGAGAAGGTGATCAGATTATGTTTGCGCGCATTGTCCTTGGCGAAATGATATCGGCGCGCGGTCTTGATTGCGCACTCGACCGCTTCGGCGCCGGAATTTGTGAAGAAGACCGTGTCGGCAAAGGTCAGATCGACCAGTCGCCGAGCGAAGGCCTCACCCTGCGGCGAACCATATAGGTTCGATACGTGGAGCAATGTGGCCGCTTGCTCCTGGAGCGCCTTTGTCAGGACGGGATGGCCATGACCGAGCAGGTTAACCGCGATTCCCGACGCAAAATCGAGATACCGCTCGCCCTCTTCGCCGAAGAGATAAGCTCCTTCACCGCGAACCGGACGCACCGGCGAGCGCGGGTAGACGGGCATGAGCGGCGTGATGGCCATGTGGAAACAAGCTCCTCGAGCGATGGTCGGAGGCGGCCGCTACGGCTGCTGGCGCGCCTATAGCCAGCAGCAATTGAAAGGGCAAAGGGCAGCGCTCGATGTCGGGGGCGAGCGCGCTGATGCCGAGCTTCAAGAGGATCCAAGTCCAATAGCTCGCCCAATCGTGTCGAATGGCCGAACATCGAAGTCCGATCCGGTCCTCAAAGTGCAAAAGAAAAGGCGCCCGGACGATCGTCCGGGCGCCCTTCCTTCTTATTATCCGCCCCGAGGCTTAGCGGTGGCGATAGCCTGGACGGTTGTTGTTGTCCGTAGCTTCCCTCGAAACGCGATTTTCGAGGTTGCGGATCTGGTTTTCGAGCCTGCGCGCTTCGCCCGGCTGGATGCCGTTGCGCGACGCGGAATAGATCCGTTGCTGCAGATTGGCTGCCTGATTCTCGAGCGAGCGGGCCTCGCGCCAGCCCAGAACTCGACGCTGCTGCATTTCTCGAATGTCGCGACGAATGCGCTCCACGCGAGCGCTCATGTCGCTCGCGAAGCGATGGCCGCTAAACCCGTTGCCATAACTGTAGGGCTGATAATTGTAGTGCGGAGGCGCCCATTGAGCAGACGCCGGGGCGGCCATCGCAAGCGCAGACGCGGCGACAACGATCGGAATTACAAACTTACGCATTTCGCTCTCCTTTGAGCCAGGTGACTTCTCCCTTATGGCCTCGCCCCATTGAGACGGGACTGAACGCCTCCGTCAGTCGCCATTCAACTTGTTTAACGAGCGGAATATTACTTCAGCCCACGCTTCAGGCCTTTATCTTCCAGCCGCTTTTCAGGAGAGCGTAGCAAATCGCCCACAGCAGGACATTGAGCACGAGCGTTGCCAAAGCTCCAACCCAGAGCGGGGAATCGCTCATTCCCAGGAACCCCGCGCGAAAGCCGGAAATCACGTAGAAGAAGGGGTTGGCGTGGCTGATTGTCTGGAATGACGGGGTGAGTTGTTTCACCGAATAGAAAGTGCCGCTGAGCAGTGAGAGCGGAGTTACGACGAAGTTCGTCACCGCCGCCGCATGGTCGAATTTCTCCGCCCAAAGCGACGTGAGAAGTCCAAGGAAGCTCAAGAGGAATGCCCCCATGAGCCCGAACCAGAACACCAGTCCGGGATGCCGGATTTCAACCGAGACCCCCGGCCACAGGAGCATCGCGAGCCAAACCGCAAACCCGACCAGAAAGGCTCGCGTCACCGACGCCCCGACGAGGCCAGCGATCAGCTCGCCGGTCGACAAGGGCGGCATCAAATAGTCGACAATATTACCCTGGATCTTGCCGACCAGAAGCGAGAAACTCGAATTGGCAAAGGCATTCTGCATCATCGCCATGACGATAAGGCCAGGAGCGATGAAGTCAGCGAAATGCACACCCATCACCATGCGCCCCGAACGGCCCATCGCGACCGTGAAGATCGCGAGATAGAGCAAGGTCGTCACGGCAGGCGCCCAGACCGTCTGCATCTGGACCTTGAAGAAACGCCGCACCTCCTTGATATACAGGGTCTTGAGGCCTCCCCAATTGACTCCATTCAGCACCGGATTGCCCGGCGCGAAGCGCACCCATAAGGGTTGCGGGGTGTCGATGGGCTGGTCGTTCACGGCGCCGCGCGTATCGACTGAAGTCGCGGCTCGCAAGGAATTGGAGCGAATTTAAGCAATGTCCTGGACCGAAGAGCGCATCGAGCGCTTGAAAAAGATGTGGCACGATGGCGCGACCGCGAGCCAGATCGCCGACGAGCTTGGTGGAGTTAGTCGCAACGCAGTCATCGGAAAGGCCCATCGTCTCGGCCTCGAGCAGCGCCCGTCGCCGGTCAAGCCGGGCGAAGAGAAGGAAGCGAAGAAGCCAGCCGCCTCGGCGCATGCCGCGCCTGCGCCCAAGGCCGCGGCGCCTAAAGCCGAAACGACCAAGGCTGCTACGCCGGCAGCTTCATCCGCTGCCACGACGCAAGCGCCGCAGGCCGCGGCTCCGAACCGGTCCGCGCCGGAAATGCAGTATCGCTCGATCGGTCCGGGTGGCTTCATCCGGCAGGGTCCTGGCGAGCAGCAGGCGCCGATCCCGCCCGCGCCGCCGCGCCGCCTCGTGCCCGCTAAGCCGAGCCCGGAGGTCGCCGACAAGACCGGCCTCCTCGACTTGAACGATCGCATCTGCAAGTGGCCGATGGGCCATCCGGGCGAGCCCGATTTCTATTTCTGCGGGCAACCGGCCAATCCGGGCTTCCCCTATTGCGTCAACCATTGCGGCGTTGCCTACCAGGCCCAGCTCCCACGTCGCGACCGCCGCCCGCCGCCGCCCCTGCCCTTTGGCGGACCGCGGGTTCGCTAAAGCGCAAACGAAGGCCTTTTCGCCATTGCCGGTGAACGTCCAGGGACGAAAGCGTGTCGAGTTCACTTCGAACTGGTGAACCCGCACTGCTTCTGCTCCATCGGGATCTGCTTGGTGATGCGTGTGGCATTCTCCGCATAGGCCTCCGACACGGAGCCGTGATTGACGGACTTTCCGTTCAGCGGACTGACGCCCTGGCAGAGGTGGAAGACATGCGGCGTCGCAGACGTCTTGGCTCCGTTCTCCGGAGCAATCCAGTAAACGACATCCTGGCCGGTCGGATGCGAAGCGTCCTTCGTTGCCTCCGCCACCGTGCTGGAGTTCCTGGCGATGTCCTGCGCCTGGGCTGCAACCTCGGGTGAACAATCAGTGGTCGGCTGACTGGCTTTGATTTCGCCCGCGCACTTGTTCATGTCCTGGGTGTACTGCTCGACCGACGGTGGGTGGTAACTGACCCCGATCAGCGTTGCGATCACAGCCAGAACGGCACCGACGCCGCCAGCAATCTTCTTGTTCTTTGGATCCATGTCCTTGTCCATGAAGATCAGGACAACCAGCGGGACGAAGGCGATCAGCGTGATGATCGCCCCGAGCTGGTTTTGGACAAAGAACTTGAACGGCTCGGATTCCCGGGCCGGATCGTGCTTGTTCGCCGACTTCCACATGAGGTTTCCGGCAATGGCGAAAATTGCGATCCCAACGAGGATGCCGATCAGCAGCGGAAGGTTTCCGTGATCGAATTTGTGCTTATACAGCAAAACGATCCCGGCGACCTCACCGCCGATGGCGACGATCCAAGAAAGCGCTGCGAACAGGCGGAGGCTTTTAGCGGCAGACTCCTGGCCGTGCGTCGCACGCCATTCTTTGGTGACGTCGACGTCTGCTCCAGGCTTGTTGTCGGACATGTTTTGATCCCCCCATATCGGCAGTTGTGCACGAGGGATGTCGGACAGGAAGGCTAACCCGTCTTGGGCCCGCGCAAACGCTACAAGCAGTTCAGGCTAGGGGAGTGAACCGACGTCTGCAATGGCGGGACCGATCAGCCAAGCCCGGCAGCTCTCGCATCTTTACGACATGGGCACAGCGCAGGGAGTTTAACTCCAGCTACGCTGTGCCCGTTGATGCATTGTCTTGTGAAGAGCGGCGTTAAGCTTTCTCAGCCTCGGCGTCGACGGTCTGCTTCGATGCCAGCCGCTCCGATCCGCCGATATCGATCTTCCTCGGCTTCATCGACTCGGGAATCTCGCGCGCCAGCTCGATCGCAAGCATTCCGTCCTTGAGGTCCGCGCCCTTGACCTGAATGTGGTCAGCAAGCGCGAAACGGCGTTCGAACGAGCGGTTGGCGATCCCGCGATAGATGAAGTCGCCGCCTTTCTCCTCGGCCTCGTCGGACTTGCGGCCGGTGACCACAAGCACGTTCTGCTGGGCCGTGATGTCGATCTCGTCCGACTTGAACCCGGCAACTGCGAGCTGGATGCAATAATCGTTATCGCCCTTCTTGATCAGGTCGAAGGGCGGATAATTCTCCTGGGACTGTCCCAGATTGTTGTTTTCAAGCATGTCGAACAGCCGGTCGAAGCCGACTGTGGAGCGCCGGAAGGGCGCGAAATCGAAAGCACTGCGCATATAAATGTCCTCCAATTTGAGCGACTGGCGGGGCGGACATGTGCGTGTTGGGAGCATGGCCGCCCCGTCGCGGGCCCATCTGGCGCCCGCAAGGCATGATTTGGAACGGCCGTTGGCCATTTCAAGAGCTGCGAGAAAATGGCCGGCCAGGCGGCTTTTCCAATGCGTTGGGATTTCCGCCACGGCCCAAATGGTGACTGACGGACAGCGGCCGCGAAGGGCAGCCACGAAGCCTGTGGAAAACGATCGGCGCCAAGCTTGGCACGCCTCGAATCCGCGCTTTATAGCGTTCGTTCAAATGTCCGACCTCTTTTCGTCTTCCTCCGCCACTCCGTCCGACAATTACGATGCGTCTGCGATCGAGGTGCTGGAAGGGCTCGAGCCCGTTCGCCGCCGCCCCGGCATGTATATCGGGGGTACCGACGCGCGCGCTCTGCACCACCTCGCCGCAGAGGTCATCGACAACAGTATGGACGAGGCCGTTGCCGGTCACGCCAGCCGGATCGAGGTCACGCTCGAGCAGGGCAACCGATTGACCGTCATCGACAACGGTCGCGGAGTGCCCGTCGACCCGCACCCAAAATACCCCGGCAAGTCGGCCCTTGAGGTCATCATGACCACGCTCCACTCGGGCGGCAAGTTCGAGGGAAAGGCCTATTCGACCTCCGGCGGACTTCACGGCGTGGGAGTTAGCGTCGTCAACGCGCTGTCGACCGAGACGATCGTCGAAGTTGCGCGCGAGAAGAAGTTGTACCGTCAAACTTTTGCGCGGGGAGTTGCAACCTCGACGCTCGAGGAAGTGGGTGCGGCCCCAAACCGTCGCGGAACGACCATCACCTTCACGCCGGACCTGGAGATTTTCGGCGCCGACGCCGCCTTCTCGCCCGATCGGCTCTACCGGCTGGCGAGATCCAAGGCATATCTGTTTGCGGGCGTCGAAATTCGCTGGCGGTGCGACCCGGCCCTCGCCAGCGCCGACGTCCCCGAACACGCCGTCTTCCAATTCCCAGGCGGCCTCGCCGACCATCTCGCCGAGCAGCTCGGCGACAGGCCGACGGTCACCAACCAACCCTTCACTGGCCGGCAGGACTTTCCCGACGGTCAGGGCAGCGCCGAATGGGCGGTCGCCTGGCCTCTCTTCTCTGAAGGAGCGCAAAGCTATTATTGCAACACCATCCCAACTCCCGATGGTGGCACCCACGAAGCAGGACTGCGAGCCGCGCTCAGCAAGGGCATCCGAAGCTTCGGCGACCTGGTCGGCAACAAGAAGGCCAAGGACATCACACCTGACGACGTCATGAACGGCGTCGAATTGATGCTCAGCGTCTTCATTCGGAACCCGCATTTTCAGAGCCAGACCAAGGACCGTCTGACCAGCCTCGAAGCGGCGCGCTTCGTCGAGGCGGCCGTCCGCGACCATTTCGACCATTATCTTGCCGACAATATGGACCGTGGCCGAGCGCTCCTCGGCCAGATCATGGAGAGGATGGATGAGCGCCTCCGCCGCCGCGCCGAGCGCGAGGTCCAACGCAAGACTGCGACCTCAGCAAGGAAGCTTCGCCTCCCCGGCAAGCTCACCGACTGCGCCAATGACGATTCGCAAGGCACCGAGCTCTTCATCGTCGAGGGCGACAGCGCCGGCGGCTCGGCCAAACAGGCCCGAGATCGCAAGACCCAGGCGATTCTCCCAATCCGGGGCAAGATCCTCAACGTCGCCAGCGCCACCGCCGACAAAATCCGCGCCAATCAGGAGATTGCGGACCTCAACCTCGCATTGGGTTGTGGCGCCCGCGACAAGTTCAGCGAGGAGGCGCTGCGCTACGAGCGGATCATCATCATGACCGATGCTGACGTTGACGGCGCCCACATCGCCACTTTGCTGATGACCTTTTTCTTCCAGGAAATGCCCGAGCTGGTGCGCCGAGGCCACCTCTTCATCGCTCAGCCACCGCTTTACCGCCTGACCGCGGGACCTCATACCCTGTACGCGCGCGACGACGCTCACCGCGCCGAGCTCGAGCGCGAGGAGTTCAAGGGCAAGAAGGTCGAGGTCAGCCGATTCAAGGGCCTCGGCGAGATGAACCCCGGGCAGCTCAAAGAAACGACGATGGACCCGGCGACGCGCTCGATGCTGAAGGTAACTCTGCCCGAGGCCTATGAGGACCGGCAGCCGGTGAAGGATCTGGTCGAGCGGCTGATGGGGCGAGATCCGGCCCCGAGGTTCGAGTTCATCCAGAGCCGGGCATCAGCGGTGGATGAGGAAGAGATTGATGCCTGAGACCCAGTGACAGAAACAATGAAGCTCAGGTCCAACGCGCTCGTGGAGTTGCTTGTCCGCTCCCGGTAGGGCTCCAAGAACAGTGCGGCTGCGAGAGAAATGATAAGAATTGCCGCGACCTTGACCGCCACGCTCGGTTGGCTCGATTGCCAAAGCCGAGAGGCGAAAAAAAACGGCTCGGCCGCGGGGGCAACCGCGCAACCGAGCCGGAAACACGCGCCGCGCCAGCGAGCGCGAGTCTCGGATGTGATTTTTATTAAATTTTCGCTTACCTGAACATACGAAACTTGCTGATTTAGGTTAAGAGCACACGTTAACCTGCGCGTTTGAAATAGTTTAAATTGCTGAGAATATGGCTCTAAGCCCGGATCGCGCTCAGGACCGACTGCAATTTATCGGGCAGCCCCTCGAGGATCGTGCGCGTGACGAGGATCGCGATGGTGGCAGCGGCGGCATTCCAGACAAACGCGAACCGCGCCGCCTTGCCCGGCGATCGACCGAACAAGTAAGGCACCGCCAACTGGAACAGCATTGCTGCAACGCAGAAGGCCGCGATCTGCAACCGCGAGTGGACCGACACCAAGATCGTCCGGGTCACCGCGGCCACGATCGCGAACGCGAGACAACTCAAAAGCAGGATCGTCGTCGAGCGTTGCACCAATCTGAGACTAATGCTGTTTGAACCCCAAGACGAGCCGCTTCACTGCGCTTCGCGGGTCGGTTATGAATTACGCGAGGCTCGCCGTACCGACTGGGGCAACAGTTAGGTCGCGGCGGGTCTCACTTGCTCAAGAGCCAAGCTTCGACTGAATGAGCTGCGCAATCGGCGCCGTCAGGCCTTGCGGATGCCGATCTTGCAGCGAACCCCGTCCGGCTCGAAGTTCAAGCTGGTCTTCATTCCGGCGCGCCGAAGGAGCTTGGTGCCAAAACCCTGCCGTTCGGGTTGTCGGACCGGGGGCCCATCATGCTCGGCCCAAATTAACTCCAGCCGGTTTCCGACGTCTTTGACGTCGATCCCGACCCATCCGTCGGGTGCCGCCAACGCGCCATATTTCGAAGCGTTGGTCGCAAGCTCGTGGATCGCGAGCGCCAGCGACACGACCTGTTGCGCGGGGATCGGCCAATCGACACAATCAAGCCGGAAACGGTCCCTGTGATCATCAAACGGGTTCAGCGCCGCCTCGATCACGTTCTTCACCTTCGCGGTCGGCATCTCCACATGTTCGGTGAGCAATTCGTTCGCATCGGCGAGCGCTTTCAACCGGCCGGCGAACTTGCCACCGTCCGCAGCTTCCACACCCAGCGTCTGGAAGGCGATGGACTGGACGATAGTCAGCGCATTCTTCAATCGGTGCGCCATCTCGCGAGCGAACAAATTGGCCGTCTCCGCTTCGCTTCTCAGCGCCGCCATCTCCCGCTCGTGGTGCCGCCGTTCGCTGGACCGGAAGAGATAGGAGGTGGTGATGATCACTGCGGCGATGACAACGTAGCCGATGATCGGGATCCACGCCCCGTGCCGAAGGCTCCATGAAAGGGGGGTGACGAACAGGTACCACGACAGAAGGCCACCGACGACCGCGGTCGTCACTCCTGAGAAAATCCCGACAAAGGTCGTGACGATTGCGAGCGCGATGACCACGGTGAGCGTCGGGAGTTGCGTCGGATCGAGCGGAATTTCATAGCGCAGCGCCACCGCAATCAACGCGGCACCCGCGCCCAGCGCGATCTGTGCCAGCTTGGACCGGCGCGGAGAACTGCCGACATTCCCGATCAGGCGGCGGCGCAGGTCCTGCCTCGCCGTGGCATCGTCCGTTTTCTCCATACGCGACCAGCGGCGCCCCTTCACGGGCCACGCCATGCTTCCAACGCGGCGGCGGGCTCGCAATTAACTAAGAGAAGGGATCAACTCGGACCGGGATATGTCACCGGATCGTCGTTGAACGCCTGCGCCAGCGTAAACGGCCCCTTGGCGATTTGCTCGAGGTGCTGGCTGTCGAGTTCGTCGAGCCACCACGCCCCGATGAGGCCGCACAGCAGCCAGATGAAAACCAGTATCCCGAAAGCCAGCTTCATCTGCGACCTCCGTCCTTCCCCCGTATAGCTATCACATGTCGAGCGAACAGCAATGGCACGGGGGTGACGCGTTCGAGGCTCGCCGTTAGAGGCCGCGCAATGACCAAGCGCAGCGGCGCCAGGACGGGTGGCCAAATCCTCGTCGACCAGCTGAAGATCCAGGGCTGCGACCGGATCTTCACGGTTCCGGGCGAAAGCTTTCTCGCCGTTCTCGATGCGCTCTACGACACTCCACAGATCGACACGATCGTGTGCCGTCAGGAGGGCGGCGTCTCCTACATGGCCGACGCCGACGGCAAGATGACGGGCCGACCCGGAATCGCATTCGTCACCCGGGGTCCGGGCGCCACCAACGCGAGCGCCGGGGTTCACGTGGCGTTCCAGGATTCCACTCCGATGATCCTGTTCATCGGGGACGTCGCCCGCGACGACCTCGGGCGCGAGGCTTTCCAGGAAATCGACTTCCCCGCTTTCTTCGCTCCGATCGCCAAGTGGGCGGCGCGAATCGAGGATGCCCGGCGGATCCCCGAGTTCGTCTATCGCGCTTACCGTGTTGCGACCGCTGGCCGCCCCGGCCCTGTCGTGCTTGCCGTTCCCGAGGACATGCTTCGCGACGAGGTCGAAGCCGCAGATCGTCCTTGCGTCCCGGCCGTTGCCGAGGAACCCGATCCTGGCGCGGTGCAGGCGATGTTCGAGCTCTTGAAGGAAGCCGTTTCGCCCGTCGCCATCGTCGGCGGCGCCGATTGGAGCCCGCGCGCTGCGCATCATTTCGCCAATTTCGCCTTCCGGCACGGAATACCCGTCGCTGCCGCATTCCGCCGGCAGGACGCGATCGACAACAGTTGCGGTGTGTACGCAGGCCAGCTTGGCTACGGACCGAACCCAAAGCTGCAGCAGCGGATCCGAGATGCCGATTTGATCCTCGCGGTCGGCCCACGGCTCGGCGAGGCGACCACCGACGGCTACACGCTCATCACTCCTGACCATCCCGGGCAGACGCTCGTCCACGTCCATCCCGATCCCAACGAGCTCGGCCGGGTCTATCACGCCGACCTTCCGATCTGCTCAGACATGGGCGAGTTCGCAGAGATGATAGACGAGTGGCTTGATCCCGATTTGGTCCGCTTCTCCTGCGGCGAGGACGCGCGCAGGGAATGGCTCGAGTGGAACGAACCTCAGCCCCGTGACGGAGTTGCGCTCGACCTTGGCCGGTGCGTTGCTGAGATGCGGGATAAGCTCCCGCACAATACGATCATCTGCAACGGCGCGGGCAATTTCTCTGGCTGGTGGCACCGCTACTGGCGCTACGGGACTTTGCCGACCCAGCTCGCGCCGACAAGCGGGACCATGGGATACGGGCTACCCGCCGCAGTTGCGGCCGCGATCCGGTACAGGGATCGGCCAGTGGTCTGCGTTGCGGGCGACGGTGACTTCCTGATGAACGGACAGGAGCTGGCGACTGCGTCACAATATGACGTGGATTTAGTGATAATCCTCGTCGACAACAGCGCTTACGGAACCATCCGGATGCACCAGGAGCGCGAATATCCTGAGCGGATCAGCGCGACCGAGCTCAAGAACCCCGACTTTGTCACGCTTGCTCGAGCGTTTGGCGGCTGGGCGGAGACGATTGAAAGAACCGAGGACTTCGCGCCAGCTTTCGAAAAGTCGATGAAGCAGAAGGGCATCCGTCTGCTCCATTGCAAGACCAACATCGAACAGATCAGCAACGCGACGACGATTTCAAAGCTTCGCGAGAAAGCGCAGGGCTAGCGCTCGCGATCCACCTGCCAGGCGCATTCGAAAAGCCGCGCATGGATGTCGATTTTCTGCTGCAGCTCGCGCGAGCGAGGGTTCGGCTCAGGATTTCGCCGGGTCGCCGCCTCTGCCGGGAATTGCGCGATCAGATCGTCGAAATGGCTGCTGAAACTGCCCTTCTGAAACCCCCCGCGATGCGCCACCGAGTCTCTCCCCAACAGCGAGATTGAAGGCTCCATACGCGCAGGCCCCCGGATCGGTCCAGCCTTTGGCTTGTCAGAGTCCGAACGGATACGTCTCTTCGACCTCCACGTGCTCGCCGGGCTTGAGCCTTCCCGGAAGCGGGGTAATGGCCTCAGTCTCGTCGAACCAGACATAGCCATCGAACTGCCTCGGCAGGATCGCCTCGCTATAGTGGCTCCAGCGCTCGGTGTCGGGGCGGTAGATTACACCGATGAATTGCTCAAGCCGCGCTTCCTCAAGGTTGTCGCGAAGCTCGCTCCCGACCTCGCCGTCGCGAAGGTCGAGAAGGAAGCGCGGCGCCTCGCTGTCGTGTGCCATCCGCTCGTGGCTCCCGGGTAGAGACGGCCGCACGCGCTTGATCCGCATCGGCTCGCCCCAGTCATCGGCAGCCGCAACATTACCGCTATGGGTGCCAAATCCGATCAGCCACGCGCGGGTGTCCCATTTCTCCTTGACCAATTGGCCGATGTTCAGCTCACCGCGGTTCATTCCCATGTCCGTGAATTTGGCATCGCCGATGTGGCTGTTATGCGCCCACACGATCGCCTTCGAGCTTGGCCCCTTGGCCTGCATGATCATGGTGAGCGTGTCGAACATGTGGCTGTCGCGCAAATTCCAGCTCTGCACGGAGCCATGATAAATGATCCGGTAATAGGCCTCGGCATCCTTCACTAACTGCGCGTTCGCAGAAGCGTCCAGCCAGTCCTCGCATTCTTCGCCGAAACAATCGACCTGCCTCTTCAAGAGGTCCTCGAGCATCTGGATGACGCCGACCTCGCAGCGAGCATAGTCTTCAATCAGCGAATGGCGGCCGTAGATCTGCGGGTTATCAGCCCAAGGCTCAAGACAGCCATATCTGACATGTGCAAGGCGTCCGAGTTCCGGATCCTTCTTGTCGAGAAAGCCGATCACCGCGGCCATCGAAGCGCCAAGATTATACAGATCCAGTCCGTAAAAGCCGCACATCCGCTCCTTGGTGCGGACCGCATTATGACCGCGCATCCAAGCGATGAAGGAATCCACCTCCCGGTTGCGCCACATCCACATCGGGAAACGCTCGAAGGCTTCAAAATCGATGTCGCGCGCGGGGCGATGACGGACGTAGCGATCGATCGTCGCGCAATCGGGCCAATCCCCCTCCACCGCGACGATGTTGAAGCCATGGTGCTCGATCAGCCGACGCGAAATCGCGGCCCGGGCGCGATAGAACTCGCTCGTTCCGTGGCTTGCTTCGCCGAGGCAGATGACGCGCGCATCCGCATAGCGCTCGAAGAAGGCGCCGAAGAACTCGTCGTCGATTTCGGGCAGCGGCTCGGCGGCTTCAGAGATCAGCCGAGGAAGGGTTTCCAGTTCCGTATCAAGCATCTTTCCAACCCTCTTCCCCGATGAGGGGAACGAATCGGACACCGCCGAGGTTCTGCCGCTCGAGCGACCCATCGGCTCGCTTCGTCACCTTCACCAGCTCCTGAACCCAGCCCGGCGATCCTACCGGCATGATGATGCTGCCGCCGGTCGCCAGTTGGTCGATGAGCGCCTGCGGCACGTGACTCCCGCTCGCAGCGGCCAGAATTGCGTCGAACAGTCCGTGCCCTGGACAGCCAATGGTGCCGTCGCCCTCGACGATCTCGACATTGTCGATGCTAAGGCTTCGGAGGCGCTCGCGAGAAGCGACGACAAGGTCGTGCTGCCTCTCGATCCCGATCACCTTTCCCGCGATCCCGCTCATAACCGCAGCAGCGTAGCCGGAGCCGGAGCCGACTTCGAGAACCTTGTCGCGAAGGCGGACTTGGGCGGCATCGATCATCATCGCGACGATATAGGGTTGGGAAATCGTCTGCCCTGCCTCGATCGGAAGTGGGTGGTCACCATAAGCAAGATGCGCGAACTCAGGAGCAACGAACGCTTCGCGCGGCACTTTGAGAAACGCGTCGAGGATCAGCTGGTCCGCGATTCCTCGCTGACGCAGCTGCCGCTCGACCATCGCCTCGCGCTCGGAGCAGTAGTCTGGCATGGTGTCCACGGCCGATCTCCCGGACTTCTACGAAACCCACGAATTGAGGACGCCGTTCCGATGAAAGACCAGGAGCTGCGATTCACAGGCTCGGTGCCGGAGAAATATGAGGCACTGATGGTGCCTTTGATCTTCAGCCCCTACGCGAAAGTGGTGGCGCGACGGGCTAGCTTATTCCAACCTCGTCGAGTGCTCGAGACAGCGGCGGGAACCGGCGCAGTGACGAGGGCTCTGTGTAAAGCCTTGATGGATGCAGAACTGGTTGCGAGCGACCTCAACCAGCCAATGCTCGACGTGAACGCGGCGCGCATCGGATCGGACCGCGTGCGGTTCGTGGAGGCCGACGCTCAGCTGCTTCCATTCGAGGACGGCAGCTTCGACCTGGTCGTCTGTCAGTTTGGATCGATGTTCTTCCCCGACAGGGTCCGCGGCCATTCAGAAGCTCGTCGCGTGCTCAGCAAGGGCGGCCATTACCTGCTTGCGATCTGGGACGCGATCGAGCGCAACACTCTTAGTGCGGCGACCCAGCAAGTGCTGGTCGATGCGTTCCCGGACGATCCGCCGCTATTCATGAACGAAGGGCCGTTCGGCTATTCCGACACGTCGAGAATCGAGACCGACCTGCACGACGCCCACTTCGATATTGTCGAGATCGAGACCGTTGAACTGAGGAGCCGAAGCCCCTCCGCGCACGATGCGGCTTCGGCTTTTTGTTACGGAACCCCGATGGGAACAGAGCTCGCCGAGCGCGAGCCCGGATCCCTCGAGCGCGTTTTTCCACTTGTCGAGCAAGCGCTCAGGCAGTTCGAAGGACCAGACGGAATCGACGCGCCCATGTCGGCGCACATCGTCACTGCGACTAGATAAGTCCCGCCAGCGGGCTGCTGGGATCGGCGTAGCGGCGCTTCTGCATGCGGCCGGCGAGATAGGACAGCCGTCCAGCTTCGACCGCCGCCTTCATCGCCCGCGCCATCAACACCGGGTCCTTGGCCTCGGCAATCGCAGTGTTCATCAGTACCCCGTCGCAACCGAGCTCCATCGCGACCGCTGCATCGCTCGCCGTTCCTACCCCAGCATCAACCAGAACCGGCACGCTCGCGCCTTCGACGATCAGGCGGATCGTTACGCGGTTCTGGATGCCTAGCCCCGAGCCGATCGGCGCTCCCAAAGGCATGATGGCTACAGCGCCGGCTTCCTCGAGCTGCCTCGCGGCGATTGGGTCGTCGACGCAATAGACCATCGGCTCGAAGCCCTCTTTGACCAAGACCTCGGTGGCCCGCAGCGTCTCCCGCATGTCCGGGTAAAGCGTCTTCGCCTCGCCCAGGACTTCAAGTTTCACGAGGTTCCAGCTGCCCGCCTCGCGCGCGAGCCTGAGCGTCCGGATCGCATCGTCGGCGGTGAAACAGCCGGCGGTGTTCGGGAGGTAGGTGACCTTCTTGGGGTCAATGAAGTCAGTCAGCTTCGGCTGGGTCGGATCGGAGATGTTCACTCGCCGAACCGCAACGGTGACGATCTCGGCGCCCGCCGCTTCCACCGCCGCCGCATTCTCGACAAAGCTCTTGTACTTGCCGGTGCCAACGATCAGGCGCGAGGCGAAGCTCCTCCCGGCGACGGTCCAGGTGTCGGCTTTCACGGCTTGGGGCGCGTTCATTCAGCCTCCTCCAACGAAATGGACGATTTCATAATCATCGCCGTCCTCGACACAGACCTGCTCAAGCGTCGAGCGCGGGATCACCTCAAGATTGCGCTCAACCGCAACGCGCAGCGGATCGAGGCCGAGCAGGTTGACCATTTCGGCGACGCTCGTCCCGCCCGGCACTCGCCTGTGCTCGCTGTTGATTCGGACAGAGAGGGTCCCGTCGAGACTCATTGACAAAGGGAGATAGGAGGCTCCACCCCGCCCCGCAAATGACCGATACGATTTTCGTCCTCAACGGACCCAACCTCAATCTTCTGGGCACGCGCGAACCGCGCATCTACGGCACCCAGACGCTCGCCGACATCGGCGAAATGCTCGAGCAGCGGGCGAAGGAGCTCAAGCTCAAGCTCGACATCCGCCAATCGAACCACGAGGGCGTTCTTGTCGACTGGCTCCACGAGGCGCTCGCCAAGGCCTCCGCGGTAATCATCAACGCCGGCGCTTATTCGCATACGTCCGTGGCGGTGCGCGACGCGGTGGCAGCACTCCCGATCCCCGTAATCGAAGTTCACCTCACCAACATTTACGCACGCGAGGGCTTCCGCCGAACAAGCCTGCTCGGCCAGGTCGCACGCGGGTCGATCATCGGTCTGGGTCCGCTCGGATATATCGTCGCTCTGGACGCGGCGGCGCACCTCTGCAAGGGAGCGGGCGCGTCGCCGGCGAAGAGCCAAATTCAATAGAGGGAAGCGTAAATGGCCCAGCCGCCGAAGCCTGTTAAAAATGGCGATATGCGGATCGACCCGATGCTCGTGAGCGAACTGGCCCAGCTCCTCACCGAAAATGAACTGACCGAAATCGAAGTCCAGGATGGCGAACGCCGGATCAAGGTCAGCCGCGAGCAAGCGATGGTGTTTGGTGCTGCGACGGCTGGAGCGCCCCAGCCGCCCGCCGCCCCTGCCCTGTCCGCGCCGCCAATGCACGGCAAGGAAGACCTCGCAGCCGGCGCAGCCGAGGAGATTGCGGGCGAAACGGTGAAGTCGCCGATGGTCGGCACCGTCTTCCTCGCGCCCGAGCCGGGCTCCAAGCCGTTCGTCGAAGTCGGTGACACCGTACGAGCGGGCGACACCTTGTGCATCGTCGAGGCGATGAAGGTCATGAACCCGATCACCGCGCCTGCGGCCGGAGTGATCGCGAAAATTATGGTCGCCGACGCCCAGCCCGTCGAGTTCGATCAGCCGCTCGCGATCATCAGCTGAGGCCGTCAGTGGCGAAAATCGAAAAGCTGCTGATCGCCAATCGTGGCGAGATCGCGCTCCAAATCCATCGCGCCTGCCACGAGATGGGCATTCGCACCGTCGCTGTCCATTCAACTGCCGATGCCGACGCGATGCACGTCCGGCTCGCCGACGAGACGGTCTGCATCGGTCCCCCGCCCGCGACCAAATCTTACCTTAACATCCCCAACATTATCTCTGCCGCCGAGATCGTCCACGCCGACGCGATCCATCCTGGCTATGGCTTCCTTTCGGAGAACGCGCAGTTCGCCGAGATCGTCGAATCCCACAACATAATCTGGGTCGGCCCAAAGCCCGAGCATATCCGGACGATGGGCGACAAAATCGAGGCCAAGCGCACCGCCGCGAAGCTCGGCCTGCCGCTTGTTCCCGGCTCCACGGGATCGCTTACCAGCGTTGCCCAGGCGAAGGCGCTCGCCGAGGAGATCGGCTATCCGGTCCTTATCAAGGCCGCCTCCGGCGGCGGCGGCCGCGGGATGAAGGTGGTCCCGTCGGAGGACCAGCTAGAAAGCCTGATGAGCCAGGCGGCGTCCGAAGCCCGCTCCGCGTTCGGCGACGACACCGTCTACATGGAAAAATACCTCGGCGATCCCAGGCACATCGAGTTCCAGGTGTTTGGCGACGGGAATGGCGGGGCTATTCACCTTGGCGAGCGCGACTGTTCGCTTCAGCGTCGTCACCAGAAAATACTCGAGGAAGCGCCCTCCCCCGTGATCACGCCGCAAGAGCGGGCCCGCATGGGCGAGACCGTCCGCAAGGCGATGAGCGAGATGGGCTATCGCGGCGCGGGTACCATCGAATTCCTCTTCGAGGACGGCGAGTTCTACTTCATTGAGATGAACACTCGGCTCCAGGTCGAGCATCCGGTCACCGAGATGATCAGCGGCATCGACCTGGTTCGCGAGCAGATCCGAGTCGCGGCTGGAGAAGGACTGAGCTGCTCACAGGAGCAGGTGAAGCTCCACGGCCACGCGATCGAATGCCGCATCAACGCCGAGGACCCCGAGACCTTTGCGCCGTCGCCCGGCCTGGTGAAGAATTACGTTGCGCCCGGCGGCATGCACGTCCGTGTCGATAGCGGTCTCTATACCGGCTACAGGGTTCCGCCTTATTACGACAGCATGATTGGCAAGCTGATCGTCTATGGCTCCAACCGCGACAGCTGTATCCGGCGCCTTCGCCGCGCGCTCGAGGAGTTCGTCGTCGAGGGAATGAAGACGACCATCCCGCTTCACCAGAAACTGGTCCGCGATGAGGAATTCCTCGCCGGCGATTATTCGATCAAGTGGCTCGAACAGTGGCTGGCGCGCTCTCCAGACTGAAGCTCTACTTCCCTGCCTCAGCTCTTTGTACTGGTAGTTTTGGTCTTCATGGCGTGATGCGTCGCCGCGTGATGATGCATCCGCATGTGCGTGGTTGGGCATGAGCAGCGCATCGCGTGATGATGGTAGCTCGAATGATGAACCGTGTGACAACTCATCGCCGCATGCGCGTGGTGCATGTTCATGCCCTGCTCTGGCGGAGATGTTGAGGGCTGCGCTTGATCGGGAGTGGCCGGCTGCTGCTGGGTGCCCGGCGGCGCCTGCTGCGCCAGAAGCGGGGATCCGATCAATGCGACACCTAGCAGCGATGCGGTGAGAAACTGCATGGGTTTTCCTCCGGTTAATAAGGCCGCACTCAAAAAAAGCGTCCCAGGACGATTTGTTGCACGAGATTACACCGTTGTAATCTTTCGCGGACGTTGCCGGATTTCACTGCTCATGCGGGCGCCAAGCCAATCAGGTTTGGCCTATCTCGCGCAGCAATTCGGTAAACCACGGGGCCGCCGTGTCGAACGGCTTGCCACCCGCGATCCTCTCGAACTCGATCGCCCGCAGCTCGCCATCCCGTTCTTCGTCCTCGCCAACCACCCCGGAGTCGCCTCGCAACGCCGCGTCCACCGCGTAAGTCGTGCAAGCCCTAATCAGCTCGAGATCGGCGTCGTTGGCGGCCGCCGAGCGCGAGAAATACCCGCTCTTCTGGACGAGCACCTTTTCGGCTCCGAGTTCGGCAGCGAAGCGATCGGCGAACCATTGGCCGGAGTTGAGCTTGTCGAGCTGGACGTGGCCGAACGGATCGCGCGGCAAGTGCCGACCCTCTTTCTCCATGGCAGCTACAATCTCATCCAAGCCCGCGCCCTCGCAGATGAAGAGGTTGACGCAGTCCTGCTGGTCCATCACCCTTCGCAGCCGCCTGGACTCTTCAGCGATGTCGAATGGCCGCTCCGGCACGACGACGCCGTGGACGTCCCAACGGGAGGCGGAGTTCTCCAGCCACTCGGCGAAGCGAGCGCCCTTCACCCACCGGTGGTGTGCGAGCGCGGTGGCCGCGGTGAGCCATCCGCTGTTGCGTCCCATCACCTCGTGGACGATGAGCATTCGGGGGCTTGCCGAATGCTCGGCGATGATGTTGCGGGCATAGAGGGCGCCCTGTTCGGCGGCGGTCCAAGCGCCGAGCGACTGCCGGATGGGTGCCAAGTCGTTATCGATGGTCTTTGGCAGCCCGACCACGGTGAGCTGGTAATCGTTGCTGTTGAGATAGGCTGCGAGGTCGGCGGCAGTGGTGTTGGTATCGTCGCCACCGATGGTGTGCAGGACGTCAACTCCATCGCGACTTAGCTGCTCGGCAGCCACGTGCAGTGGATTTTGCCCGGACCGGACCAGACCTCGCTTGACGCAATCCTCGACATTGGTGAGCTTGACCCGGCTGTTGCCAATTGGGCTGCCGCCAAATGCATGCAATCGTCCGGCGAGTGCCCGCACCTCATCGGTCACTTCAACAGATCTACCGGTAAGCAAACCGGCGTAGCCGTTGAGATAGGCAATGATCCGGACGTCCGGTGCGACCTTAGTATATTGCTCGATCAGACCGCCGACGGCGGAGGACAGGCAAGGCGCGAGGCCTCCTGCGGTAAGCATGGCGACGGTGGTGACAGGCACGAGCGCATCCTGCCAACTCGCCGCCATCAGTTCCAGCTCTTTAGTTGCCCTCGCGATCGTTGCTGCTCCGTTACGGTTGAAACCCTTCCCGTGCCCCCGTCACCGACCTTGCCGCGGCGCCGATGCGCGGGCAGTAGATGGGCTCGAAGGGTGAGCCGCCAAATGAGCCTGATCGCCGACCTGAAAATGCTCGAACCGTCCCAGCGGAACGCGATCTGGGCGAGCTATCTCGGCTGGACGCTCGACGCCTTCGATTACTTCCTTCTGACTTTCATGTTCGGAGCGATAGCCAAGGAATTCGGGACCGACGTGAAGACGGTCACCCAAGCAGTCTTCCTGACGCTTGCTGCAAGACCGATCGGCGCCTTCTGCTTCGGCTGGCTAGCTGAGAAGTTTGGGCGCCGGCCGGTGCTGATGGCCGACATAATCCTCTTTTCGGTGTTTGAGTTCGCCTCGGGTTTCGCGCCGACGCTCACCAGCCTTCTGGTGCTGCGATTCCTCTTCGGGATCGCAATGGGCGGCGAATGGGGTCTCGGTGCGAGCCTGGTCATGGAAACGATCCCGGCGCGGCTTCGCGGGCCGGTCTCGGGCTTGCTCCAGAGCGGATATCCGTCGGGCTATTTCATTGCCAGCCTCGTCTATTTCCTGCTGTTCGACACGATCGGCTGGCGCGGCATGTTCATGATTGGGGTCGCCCCCGCCTTCCTCGTCCTTCTGATTCGGGTGCACGTGAAGGAAAGCCCGGTGTTCGAAGCGACGCGCAAGACCAAGCGCGTGAACCCGATCGGCGAGCTTTTGCGCTATTGGAAGACCGCGCTCTACATGATCGTGCTGATGGCGGCGTTCAACGCGTTCAGCCACGGCACGCAGGATCTCTATCCCGCCTTCCTGCAGGAGCAACATCATTTCGATACGCACCTGACGGGTGCGCTGACCGCGATCATGAACGTCGGCGCCATCGTCGGCGGGATCGGCTTTGGCATCTGGTCCGAGACGCTGGGCAGGAAACGAACGATCATCATCGCGAGCCTGCTCGCCCTGCCCGTTGTCCCGTTGTGGGCGTTTACGGCGACGCCGCTGCTGCTCGGCACAGGAGCGTTTTTGATGCAGGTCGCGGTCCAGGGCGCCTGGGGGATCGTGCCGGTTCATCTCAACGAGCTTTCACCGCCGGCGGCGCGGGCGCTGTTCCCCGGCTTCGCCTACCAGCTCGGCAACCTGGTCATGTCGAAAAATGCGCCGATCCAGGCGGGAATCGCCGAGAGCCACGGCAATAATTACGGCCTTGCGCTCGCGATCTTCGGCGGCGCAATGGCGGTCGTCATCGCGATCTGGACCGCGCTCGGACCCGAGCGGAAAAACGCCGATTTCATGGCCGACGCGCGATCTGCTCGAGGATAGAGACGCAAACTTCGGCGGCGGACATGCGTTAGTTAGGTTGAGGACGTAGCGCAGTGTCAAGCTACCAGGGAGCGGCCGGCCAGCAAGACCGGGCAAAGGCCATCGTCGGCGTCGTCGCGGTGCACGCCGCTCTCGCATTCGTGATCCTGACCGGCCTCAACGTGAAGTTGGTCACTGAGGCGGTCGACCATCTCAAAACCTTCAGCCTCGAAAACATTCCGCCTCCGCTGCCAGTCCCAACTCCGCCGAAACTCAAGCCAAGGCCGCAAAGGGTGAAGGAAGCCGCTGGGGCTCCCGCGAAAAAGGCGCAGCCGACCCCTGTAGTTGCTCCCCCACCCGTCATTCCCGCACTCTCGCCGGTTCCCGCCGCAAAGATCGCGGGTTCCGGCAACGCCAATTCGACCGGTGCTGCAGTTGCGGGTAGCGGCAGCGGCGCTGGCGGAACCGGCAATGGTTCAGGTGGTGGCGGGACCGGGACCTACATGCCGGCGCTCAAGCTCACCAAGATCCCAAACCGCGAATATCGTCGCTTCGCCGAAACCGGTCTCCCCTTCGGCAACGTCGCCATCTCCATCCGGGTCAATCCGGACGGATCGGTCTCGAACTGCCGCGTCGTTCGCAGCAGCGGCAATAGAGCCGCGGATTCCCTGATGTGCCAGCTGACCCTGCAATACATCCGCTTTAGCCCTGCGACCGACCCGTCCGGCCGGCCGGTCGCGCAGGATGTCACCTGGGTCCCGAACTGGGCCCCGCGCTGAGACCCTTAGCGTTTAGCCGAGCTCGCGGCGCCTCCTATCGCGGCGTTGTCCGCCAGCTTGGCCTTATCGCGTCCGTAGGCGTCGTCGTAATAAGCGATCGACTGGCCGTCCGGCACCGCGGTCATGTAGGTGATATAAACCGGCACGGGCTGGTCGAGCATCACCGGCTCCTCGGCAGCATGTCCTTCCCACGTCAGCTCGCGATGGAACAGCCATCGGCTAAGCCGCCACGCGTCCTCGAGCCTTACGCAGCCCCCACTGAAATAGCGCACAGACTGCTGGAATAACTCCCGTCGCGGATTGTCGTGGAGGTAAACGCCAAACTCGTTCGGGAACATGAACTTGATCCGGCCCATGAAGTTCTTGGGTCCGGGGTTCTGCCGGATGTTCACCTGGACGGTGCCGTTGACAACGCCCTTCCAGTCGACCGTCTTGGGGTCGATGATGGTCGGGTTCCGGCTCCAGTCGGACACCACTTGGTAGCCATAATCGTCGAGATACTTGAGGCCATATTTGACGACATATTGCCCGACATCTTCGCCCGCGAGATCGGGCGGAACGTACCAATAAGGGTTAAGAGCTGCAAAGCGGATGTAGGCGCCGAGCATCGGCGTCGGCCATTTGGTCTTGCCCACGACCACGACCATGTTGTCGACGGGCTTGCCGCCCTCGTACATGAAGAGCCGCTGCTGAGCGGCGTTGACGAGGACATAGCGGTCCTTGCTTGCCGGAAGAATCCGGGCGCGCCTGAGGTTGAGCTCAAGGATTTCGCGCTGGTGGTCATCGCTGTATTTGTGCTGCAGGATTGCGTCACGAAGCTCGCCGTAAAAGGGATGCATCCATCCCATATTGACGACATAATTGGCGAGCGATGGCGTTTCAGCTGCCTCGATCAGCGCCGCTAGCGGCGACGGGGGCGTCGGCTTGAGGCTCGGGTCGACCCACGTAATCCCGACGCCGGGGTCCTGCCGAAGGTCGTCGACATAAGCGACGAAGGCGTTCGAGAGCGCCTGATCAGCCCGCTCGATATCCTTGCGCTTGCGCTTTGCCTGCGCGCGCTCGATCTCCTCCTGGAGGTCCGAAGTGTAATATTTGTTGGGGTTTAGGCCATCGACGCCGGAGCTGTTCAGCAGCGCGACCAGCTTCTGGGCCGAATTGCCCGCCTCCGGCGACAACCATAAAGGAGCGTCTTTGCGGGCCTTGTAGAAATCGGCGACACTCTGCCCGACCGCAGATTGCACGACCGGCGTTCTCACGACCGGCGTGCTCACGGCCGGCGTACCCACGGCCGTCTCCGCGCTCGCCGTTGTGGGCGCAAGAGCGGCGCAGGCGCCGAGCATCAGCCCCGCGACCAGCCCACCCCGCTTCTTATAAGAGTGCACCGGCCAACGGCCGGTGCACCTGTTACGCAAACTGATCACTTCGTCTCCCTATTCCCGCCGGGAATGTCCGGCTGGGACCCGGCTTAGCCACGCTCACCGGTGGCAGCCGGCGCCATTGGGGCGGGAGCCGGAGCTGGTTCCGGAGCCAGAGCCGGAGCCGGAGCCGGAGCAGCGGCCGGTCCACCGGCATAATATTGCCCGTTATAGACGTATCCGTCCACCACGCCGTCATTATTGCGGTCGGCCCAAATTGCGCCACCGAGACCGCCGACCGCAGCACCGATCACCGCGCCGACCGGAACGCTTACGCCCGGAAGGACCGCACCGGCGACCGCGCCGAGAGCTGCGCCGCCAAGAGCGCCCGTCACGACCGCGTGAGTGGTGTCGTCGTAGCCAGCCGGCGGACCGGCATAATATTGGCCATTGTAGACATAGCCGTCGACATAGCCGTCATTGTTGTTGTCGGCCCAGACCGCGCCGGCGAGGCCGCCGATCGCTGCGCCAATCGCCGCTCCGGCGATCGTGCTGATCCCCGGAGCAACCGCTCCGACGACTGCGCCGCCAGCTGCGCCAACAGCCGCTCCAGTGGCGATATCGGCATTCGTGTGCGGATTTGCGGTGCACGCGCCGAGCGCGGCAGTACTTGCAAGCGCAAGGGCAAAAATAGATTTACGCATCGCTCTTTCTCCCGTTGTGTGTGAGCTGTCTGAACATGCGCCGCACGCAGCACGACCGCAGCATGGCGGTGCATGTTACAACCGCAGGAACGACGGTTGCGCCGCATCGTTCCGCACGCGGGACGATAACCGCCGAAGGAAGCTTCAAAATTATATTAAATCGGTATTCAAAACTCTGGATTTATTATAGAAAATGGAATTATGAAAGCGACGATTTATCACAACCCGAAATGTGGGACATCCCGAAAGACGCTCGAAATTCTGCGCGACTCGGGATGCGATGTGTGGATTCACGAATATCTCAATAACCCACCGTCGCGCGAAGAGTTGCAGCGCCTCTACCGAGCCGCCGGGATGAGCGCGCGTGAAGGGCTTCGAGCCAAAGAGCCGCTCGCGGACGAGCTCGGTCTCACGCGCTCGGATGCCTCAAACGATCAGATACTCGACGCGATGGTCAAGCACCCAATATTGATAGAGCGGCCGCTTGTCGAAACCGCAAACGGCGTTCGCCTGTGCCGTCCGCAGGATCGGGTTCGAGAAATTCTCTGATTGATCATCCCTCCCCACAAAATCTTCGGGAGGATAAATTGTACCGATGAGTCGCCTCGACCCGCGTCTGCTTCTTCAGGGATATGCGACGGGGATTTTCCCGATGGCGGACAGCCGCGATGCCGACGAGCTCTTCTGGGTCGAGCCGAAGAGCCGCGCGATCATTCCGCTAGAAAGTTTCCATGCCTCGCGTTCGCTCCGACGGGCTCTTCGCTCGGGCACGTTCAGTGTTACCCACGACCAAGACTTCGCCGGCGTGATCGCCGCCTGCGCTGATCGGGAGCAAACCTGGATCAACGCGCAGCTAGAACAGGCCATGCTCACGCTCCATCGGTCGGGGCACGCCCATTCGATCGAGGTCTGGGACTCCAAGGAGCTGGTCGGCGGCCTGTACGGGGTCAAACTTGGACGCGCTTTCTTTGGCGAAAGCATGTTCAGTCGGCGCACCGACGCATCAAAGGTGGCGCTGGCTTGCCTCGTGGCGAGGCTGAAAGTCGGTAATTTCACACTCCTCGATTGCCAGTTCATGACTGAGCATCTCGCCTCGCTTGGAGCGATCAGCATTCCGCGCGAAACCTACGTCGCGTTGCTCTCCGTTGCGCTCGGCGCCGGCGCAGCCGGCGCCGCCGGTGGAGTGGGAACAGGCACAGGCCTGCTGGAAGGACCTCCAGACTTTCTTGCGCTCGACAGGTTGCTCGAACTTGAAGGCGCCGCAGGCGCAGCCGGGCCGGCAGGGTATGCCATCGCGCAGCTCTTGGGCCAGACGTCATAAACCGGATTTTCGACGACGTTGAGCGAGGGCGATTCCTTGTAGAGCCAGCCCGAAAAGATTCGGTTCCAGCTCTTGTCGGGGCGCTGCAGATCTACCTGGACGAACGCCCCGGTCAGCTTTTCCTCCTCCCATGGCGCTGTGCTTTCGCAAGCCTGGAGGCGGACGATAACGTCCTTCCAACGTGCCGATTGCCCGGGGCGAAGGGTGACGTTCTGCACGATTGCGTTGCGCTTGTTGAGGATCCCGAGGACCGCAATGCGCTGTGCCATTGGAGTGACGCCGCCCTGGCCCGCCGCGGTGGCCGGGCCTCTCTTCGATTGGGGCACGGAACCATTTTGCTGCTGCGTGCCTTTCCCGCACGAAGCGAGCGCGAGCGCGAGCACGAGCGATGCGGCGGCGATCTTTTGCACGCTTATTCGGGAATCCACGGCTCGTAATCGCCAGTCGAAGCTGGACGGATCCTGCCGCTTCCAAGCGCTCCGTCTGGGCGGAATGCCGCCATCGTGCCGGTGAGATTGGGAGTTGGCGTCGTCTGGAACTTGCGGATCGGCGGCAGAGCTCTGTCGGGCAGATCGTCAATCGTTCCCCTGAGCCAAAGCTGCCAGGCTGGAGGAACCCGGCTTCCGTCATTGGCTCCGTCGTAGATTACCCAGCGCCGCCACGGCCTTTTTTTGTCATGGTAATAGACGTTGCCGGCCTCGTCCTTGCCGACCTCGTTGCCGAAGCGGCGCGTCCACAGCGCCGTGCCCCACGTCGCGCCGTTCCACCAGGTGAATGTTCTTGACCAGAAACCCATGGGTGCGTGCCTGTGCCGTGTTGAGCGCAGGAGTGCAAGGTTAGTGCGGCCAACTCACGCGGTCCCCGGAGCGGATGCCAAGCTCAGCTGCACGACCACCGCGAATCTCGAGGACCAGGGCGACCGGCTCACCGGCCGGGACCGGGGTTTCATCCAGCGCTTTCGCAAGCGCAATCCGGGCAATCGTTCCGTCGGCGCGAATGAAGACCATGTCCAACGGGATGAGCGTGTTTCTCATCCAGAACGAGACCGGCGCCGGCGGATCATAGGGGAAGATCATGCCCTGGTCCGGCGCAAGCGAGCGGTAGAACATGAGACCATGCTCCTGCTCATCCGGAGTGGCCGCGACCTGTACCGTAAAATGGTGCGCACCGGTCGCCGAGTTGATCGTCAGGCGCACGGTCTGGAGACCTGTTTGGGGCGCGCCTTGCTCGGCCGGGACATTCTGTGCCGGCGCCTGCGGGCTGCACGCGGCGAATGCCGCGGCCGCAAGAGCTAGTCCGCCAGCTCGCCGAAGCCGCGCAGCTCTATCGCCGTGAGGCCTTTGGAACTTGGCGCGATCCGCGCCTCCAGCCTTTGTCCCGGCTCCAGCTCCGGCAGGTGCGCGGTCCGTACCGTTTCCATGTGCACAAACACGTCCTGACCGCCCAGTTCCTCGGGACGCTTCACGAAGCCATAGCCGCGAACGCGGTTGAACCATTTTACCTCCACCGGCTCGAATTCACCGGCCGCATCCGCAAGCGCCCTGCGATCGGCCCGCTCAGCCGGCGGCATGGACGAGCGCGACTGCTGGGGCAAGGCTGAGCTGAGATCGATCGAGATGATCCGCTTCGCCTGAAGGCCGCGCTCGAGCCTGACAGGAACGCATTCGACGAGCGCGCCTTCTGGCAGGCTGCGCCGTCCATGCTCCCTGAGGACGCTAAAATGGAGAAGCACGTCGCCGTCGAGCTCCTCGCTGACAAGAAACCCGAAGCCACGCGTGGCATCGAACCATTTTACTCGACCCGAGACCGGCGGAAGCTCGGCCTCCGGCGGATCGATCAGCAACTCGGCGATGGCCGATACCTCCCCCGCAAGACTCACAAACGCACTTACCATGAGGATCACACTAACACTTGCCGCTGTGTCGGGAAACCGACTTTAGCTAAGGTCGAGACCTGCCCGGTCGGCTATTTCATTGCTGTCGACGGCGATATCTCGCGGCCATTCGACGATGGTCCGTGCGAGCGCGAATGTGTGACCGGCGCGGACCATGGCGGCGATCCCCTTATCGCGCTGCTTACTGTCAGCGGCCGGCGGACCGAATGGACCGATCTTCCGGCGCTCAGCATAGTGGAGCGCCGCCTCGACGGCCCGGCGGTCGGCAAGGTCGTAGGCGCCCGCGGCCTCCTCTTCGCCGATTCCGGCGAGGCGCAGGGTCTCATTGAGGCGGCGTTTGCCGTAGCCACGGCTCGCAAGCGAAAGCGATTTCGAAAGCGCATAAGCGGCGTCGTTGACATAGCCGAGTTCGCAAAAGCGCGTCGCCAGCGCGTCAAGATCCGGCTCACCATCCTCTTGCCATCCCCGTTCGCGCAGCTTGCGTTTCAGATGAGCAACGAGCTTCGAGCGGCTGGTTGCGTAGCGCCCGACATAGCGCATGGCCATCTCCTCCAAACCTTTCCGGTCCAGTGGAGGCCGCCGGCGAGAAGGCCTTGAATGTGCCATTGCGCCGTTTTTGTGCCACACTCGCCTCGCATCAGGAAATGGCCGGCGGCGGAGAGGCGCGCGGGCTGAGAAGATAAACAACTTAGGAAGGGACGGCGTGCTCGATCGCAACGCCTCTGTAAAAAACGAGCTTACCCCCCCGGGCGCCACACCCACTCTCGACACGCTTCCGCGACGGCTTGCCGATTTCGAAACGATCGGGAAGGCGCTCGACTATGCGGCGACGGGTCGGCGCGGGCTGAATTTCCACGACGCTCGCGGATCGCTCGCGCTTACCTATACCTATGCCGAGCTTCGCGAGGATGCACTCGACCACGCCCGCCGTCTCCTCACGCTCGGCATTGGGACTGGTGATCGTATCGCAATGGTGGCCGAAACCGGGCCCGAATTTGCAGCTTGCTTCTTCGGTGCGGTCTATGCCGGCGCTTGGCCGGTGCCCCTGCCGTTGCCGACCAGCTTCGGCGGCCGCGATGCTTATGTCGATCAGCTCGCTGTCCAGCTGAAGAGCTGCGCCGGGTCGCTATTTCTGTTTCCGGATCAGCTGTCTGACTTTTGCAGCGCCGCTGCCGGCAAGGCCGCTGTCACGGCGCGCGCATGGCAAACTCTGGAGTGCATTGAGCCTCACGGTTCAGAGCTTCCGGCCGCGACTTCGGACGACATCGCTTACCTCCAATATTCAAGCGGATCGACGCGTTTCCCGCACGGCGTCGCGGTCACTCACCGAGCGCTCCTGGACAACCTTTACGCGCATGGCATCGGCCTCAAGATCGAGGACAGCGACCGCTGCGTTTCGTGGCTTCCGTGGTACCATGACATGGGTCTCGTCGGCTGCTTCCTGTCGCCGGTCGCGCTTCAGCTGCCGGTCGACTATCTGAAGACCGAGGACTTCGCCCGGCGCCCGCTTGCCTGGCTCGAGATGATCACCCGCAATCCCGGGACGACGGTCAGCTATTCGCCGACTTTCGGTTACGACATCTGCTCGCGCAGGATGAGCAGCCAGACGCGCGCAAAGGATCGCTTCGACCTGTCGCGCTGGCGTATCGCCGGCAATGGCGCAGACATGATTCGCCCGGACGTGATGCAATCCTTTGTGGACTGTTTCGCCCCGGCCGGGTTCGAGGCGAGCGCCTTCTGCCCGAGCTACGGGCTCGCCGAGGCAACCCTCGCGGTGTCGCTGATGCCGCCGAGCGAAGGCATCCGGCTCGAACTGGTTGAGGAAAACGAGCTTTCCGGCGGGGGTGCAGATGGCGACGAGGGCCGTCCAAAGCGTTACCGAGCCATCGTCAATTGCGGCCGCCCGGTAACCGGCATGGAGATCGAGATCCGAGGCGAGAGTGGCGAAATCCTTCCTGACCGGGGCATCGGGAGGGTATTCGTTTGCGGCACGAGCGTCATGCACAGCTACTTCCGCGACGAGGAATCGACCCGCGCCTGCTTGAGCGAGAACGGTTGGCTCGACACCGGTGATATGGGCTACATGTCGAAGGGTTACATCTTCATCGTCGGCCGCGCCAAGGACATGATCATCATTAACGGGCGCAACCACTGGCCGCAGGATATCGAGTGGGCGGTCGAGCAGCTGCCCGGATTCAAGTCCGGCGATATTGCCGCCTTTGCGATCACCGGTCCGTCGGGCGAAGAAACACCCGCAGTCCTCGTCCACTGCCGGGTCTCCGATAATGCGGAACGCGGGCGCCTGCGCGACGAGATCCGCGAGCGAGTGCGCGCGATCACCGGCATCACCCCGGTCGTCGAACTCGTTCCTCCACGAACGCTTCCGCGGACCAGCTCGGGGAAGCTGTCGCGAACCAAGGCGCGCAACCTCTATCTGTCAGGTGAAATCCAGCCTTACGACATCGCCGCCTGAGAACCTCGAGCGCACCAACTTCCGCGCCATTGTGCAATGCGGTACTGTATTCATGTTACGCGCAATTCGCGGAGCTGGGGGTTCGTGGTGAGGATCTTGTGCCGCTTGGGACATCATCGGCCTTCGCGCCGATCACAGCTCGATCTGCTTGACCAACAGGTTAAGACTCATTGCAAAAGCTGCGGCGTGATCCTCGTGCGCAACGGGGAAAAATGGCAATCCGTGGATGACGTGAAGATCGCCTAGAACGCTGACCTCGATCGACCATCGTGCTAGGGCGCTTCGATGCAATTGTTCAGGGACGCCCTGGAGCTGATCGGCAACACGCCGCTCGTAAAGCTGCGGCAGGCGTCTCAAGCAACTGGCTGCACAATCCTTGGCAAGTGCGAGTTCCTAAATCCGGGCCAGTCGGTGAAGGACCGCGCCGCACTCTACATCATCAGGGATGCGATGCGCCGAGGCGCGCTCAAGCCCGGCGGAGTGGTGGTCGAAGGCACCGCCGGCAACACCGGAATTGGCCTCGCGATGGTTGCCAACGCACTTGGTCTGCGAACCGTCATCGTCATCCCCGAAACGCAGTCGCGGGAGAAGAAGGACACGCTGCGCGCGCTCGGCGCCGACCTTGTCGAGGTCCCTGCGGTTCCATACCGCAATCCGAACAATTACGTGAAGGTCTCGGGCCGAATGGCCAAGAAGCTCGCGCTCGAAGAGGCGAACGGCGCCGTCTGGGCCAATCAGTTCGACAATATCGCGAACCGCCTGGCGCATGTCGAAACGACGGGCCCCGAAATCTGGGAGCAGACCGGCGGCAAGGTCGATGGATTCATCTGCGCGGTCGGCACTGGCGGAACACTGGCAGGCGTCGCGGAGGCGCTGCGCGAGCGCAATCCTAGTGTCGCGATCGGTCTCGCCGATCCGCCAGGAGCAGCGCTTTTCAGCTATTTCACGACCGGAGAGCTCAAGGCGGAGGGAAGCTCGATCACTGAAGGCATTGGCCAAGGGCAAATCACCGCCAACCTCGAGGGGTTCGAGCCCGATTACGCATTCCAGGTTCCTGATTCGGAATCGGTCTCCGCCTGCTTCAGCCTGCTTGAGCATGAAGGATTGTGCGTTGGCCCCTCGTCAGGGGTGAACGTCGCGGGCGCGATCCGCCTCGCTCATGAGCTGGGTCCGGGCAAGACGATCGTCAGCATTCTCGCCGACTATGGCACGCGCTACCAATCGAGGCTGTTCAATGCTGAATTCCTCCGCTCGAAAGGGCTGCCAGTCCCCGATTGGCTAGATCGGAAGGATCATGCCGAACCGGCGTTCGAAGAAGTGGAAACGGCCTGATCGGCGTATCAACTCACTGCCGTTTCTGTTATCGGCGCGGTCGATAGTAAGCGTCCCGTTTCATCCCACGGGGAGGCACGTTCATGACATTGCGAATCAATTCCAAGGCGCCAGATTTCGACGCCGACAGCACGCAGGGCCGAATCCGATTCCATGACTGGTTGAGCGACGGCTGGGGCATATTGTTCTCGCACCCCAAGGACTTCACGCCAGTCTGCACGACAGAGCTCGGCTATCTCGCCAAGCTCGCGCCCGAGTTCTCCAAGCGGAATACCAAGATCATCGGCCTATCGGTCGATCCGGTCGACGACCATGGCCGCTGGCTCAAGGACGTCGAGAGCTATGGCGGCGCGAAGGTCGACTATCCGATCATCGCCGACCATGACCTCAAAGTCTCGAAGCTCTACGACATGCTTCCCTACGAGGAGCCGGGCTCTTCGGAGGGACGCACCGCGGCGACCAACCAGACCGTCCGAACGGTCTACATGATCGGGCCCGACAAGCTCATCAAGGCGATGCTGATATACCCAATGTCGAGCGGCCGGAACTTCGACGAGGTCCTTCGACTGCTCAACTCGCTGCAACTCACCGCCAAGCACAAAGTGGCAACTCCGGTGAACTGGAAATACGGCGAGGACTGCATCATCGTGCCGAGCGTGTCGGACGAAGACGCTCGAACGCAGTTCCCGGGCGGCTGGACCAGCGACCTTCCTTATTTGCGTCGGGTGCCCCACCCAGGTCGCGAGCAGGAACAGGAGCAAGTCCTGGTCCAGACCGAATAGGCGATCGCTCTTGCCTCATTCCCGGGCGCGGCCACGCTCGCGCCTGGAAAAGACGATCAGAACCCCGACGATACCATGCTGGCGCGCGTCGCAGGCTTCTCAGGTGGCACCACCTTCGTGGCGTCCGGACCGGCGACAACAAAGTCCTCGACGACTTTCCAGTCCCCGTCATCCTGCTTCTTGTAGACGGCGAGATATGGACCGTTGGTCGTCATAACCTTGCCGGTCTTCTTGTCGGTATATTTTTCCGTGAAGTGCCCGCGAGCGTAGGCCATGTCACCGCCGGACGAGACGTCGAGCTTGTCGCTCGCGAACTCCACTTCGAATGCAGGATCGGTCGAACCTGTCGCATAGACCTGGCGGATCGGCGTCGAACCATCTGCAGGCGGAAGGCCTGGAACGACCATGTAGGCGTCATCCGCATAATGGCTGGCGAGACGCTCGGTGTCCTTCGATTTGAAGTCCTGGTTCCACTTTTTGTCGTCGGCTTTGATCGTCTGCTTGACGCTATCCGGGTCGGATGCTCCTTTGCCGGAGCCCACCTTGCCGCAACCGCCAAGCGCAAGCGCCGCCGCGCCCACTATCGCCAAGCAGATAGATGTTCGCTTCATATTCCTCTCCTCCAAATGCGGAGCCAATCATCATTCGGATAGCTACGCAAGAATGGCTCAACTGGACGACGCGGGAATTGTTGGCTGTCAATGGACGGCTATCGTATGCTTTACACCTGGCAAGGAGGGCGAATGGCCTCGGACGCTGCTACCGCAGAGGCTGGCCAAATTATTGAGCGTGCGCGCCACGGCGACGTCCCGCTGCCCGTGGTCAAGAGCTTTTTCGACGAGGTGACCTTCACCGCGACCCACGTGGTTCACGATCCGGAGAGCCGAAAGGCCGCTGTGATCGACAGCGTGATGGATTTCGATCCGGCATCCGGCCGAACGTCCGTTGCAGGCGCTCAGAAGGTCGTCGACTATGTCCAGGCCGAGAGACTGACCGTCGAATGGCTGCTCGAGACCCATGCCCACGCTGATCACCTTTCCGCAGCGCCCTACCTTCAGCAGAAACTCGGTGGACAGACCGCCATCGGCCGCGAGATCAAGGCTGTTCAGGCGAGTTTCGCGCCAATCTTCAACGAAGGCGCCTGTTTTGCCCGTGACGGGTCGCAATTCGATCGGCTGTTCGACGACTGCGATCCGTTCGAAATCGGCAGCATCCCCGCCATCGCGCTTCATGTCCCTGGGCATACGCCAGCAGACATGGCTTATTTGATCGGCGATGCCCTGTTCGTCGGCGATACGATGTTCATGCCGGACTACGGCACGGCGCGCTGCGATTTCCCTGGGGGAGATGCTCGCCAACTGTATCGCTCGATCCAGCGGCTGATGGAGCTTCCGGACGAAACCCGCGCTTTCCTGTGCCACGATTACAAGGCGCCAGGCCGAACGTCTTACGCGTGGGAGACGACGATCGGTTCGGAGCGCTCGAACCTCCATCTGCGCGACGGAGTGAGCGAGGATGCGTTCGTCGAGATGCGCACCAAGCGTGACTCGACGCTCTCGACACCAAAGCTTCTCCTCGCCGCGGTGCAGGTCAACATGCGAGCGGGCCGCCTTCCGGAACCGGAAGCCAACGGCACTTCCTATCTCAAACTTCCGATTGACCTCATCTAACGGGCGAAAACGCGGCGACCAGCTGCCGGAATTTCGGGACGAGCCGAAGGTATACCCCTATTCCCTACTAGAGAACTAGAGATTAGAGACTGAAGGCGACCTCAACAGGGAGTTCGGTCAATGCCGCTGGTCCGCAGCTTCGCTCTATCGCTCGCCCTTTCGCTATCGTTAATTCCATCCCCCGCTCCCGCCGCGCCGGATGTGATTCTCAACGCCTCTTACGACCCCACACGTGAACTCTACCAACAGATCAACGCCGCCTTCGCGCGGCGCTGGCAGGCGTCGACCAAGCAGCCGATCACCATCAAGCAAAGCCATGGCGGATCGGGCAAGCAGGCCCGTGCAGTCATCGATGGCCTTCCCGCCGATGTTGTAACGCTCGCTTTGGCTTATGACGTTGACGAGATCGCCAAGCGGGGCCTGATCTCCGGCAACTGGCAGGCGCGACTACCGAACAACAGCACGCCTTATTATTCGACCATCGTCCTTCTTGTCCGACACGGCAACCCGAAGAACATCAAGGACTGGGACGACCTCATCCGGCCGGACGTCAAGGTCATCACCCCCAACCCGAAGACGAGCGGCGGCGCGCGCTGGAATTATCTCGCTGCCTGGGGCTTTGCGCAGAAGAAATACGGCTCTCCGGAAAAGGCGAAGCTCTTCATGGCCAAGCTGTTCCGCAACGTCCCCGTCCTCGACAGCGGGGCTCGAGGTTCGACCTCGACCTTCGTCGAACGGGGCCAGGGCGACGTCCTCATTGCGTGGGAGAACGAAGCCCTGCTCGCGACAAACAAGCTCGGTCGCGGAAAATTCGACATAATCGTGCCATCATTCTCGATCCTCGCCGAGCCGCCCGTGGCGGTCGTCGACAAGGTCGTCGACAAGCACGGCACTCGGCAGGTGGCCGAGGCCTATCTCAAGTTTCTCTATTCGCCAGAAGCGCAGGACATCATCGCCCGGAACTACTTCCGGCCGCGCAACCTTGCGATTGCCGCCAGATACAAATCCCAGTTTCCGAACGTGAAGCTGTTCACGATCGACCGGAACTTTGGAGGTTGGACGAAAGCTCAGGCGCTTCACTTCAACGATGGCGGCCTGTTCGACCAGGAATACGAAGCCGCCAAGCGCTGATCATCCAGCAATAAGGGAAAACCAAATGCGTATCCGGCTTCTTTCCGGCACCTGCATGCTCGCGCTCGCCACCCCCGCCTTCGCCCAGCAGGCGATGCCGTTACCCACCCCGCTCGACACGATCATTCCGGCGGACGATCAGCCCGCGCATACGGCCCCCAAGCCCACCGGCGACGCGATCCTCGACCGACTGAATGCACTCGAGGCCCGAGTGAACCAACTCGAGCAGGAAAATGCCCAGCTGAAGCAAGCAGCGGAGCTCAACGAAGGCCGGCTCGAAACCGTCGAAACCCGCGCTGCAAAAAATGCGCAGTTCGGCTGGGCGCCCACCATCTCAGATCCGAACGGCAGCTTCACCTTCAAGCCGCGCGGTGTAATCGACGCCGATGCCGCGGTCTTCAGCTCACGCGACGGCGGATACCAATACAACGACGGAACCGCCTTCCGCCGCCTCCGCCTCGGCTTCGAAGGCACCGCCTTCAAATGGTTCAATTATCGCGCCGAGGTCGATTTCGCCGGAAACGCGGTGAACATCACCGATGCCTACCTCCAGTACACCAAGATCCCCAAGACCGTCCTTACGATCGGCCAGCACAAGGCGCCGTTCGGGCTCGAGAGCAACAACAGCGACAACTACAACATGTTCATCGAGCGGGGGATGTTCACCAACGCGTTTGGAAATGCGGGCGCAGAGCGGCGCATCGGCGTTTCAGCGGCCTATGCACCCAAAGAGAATATCAACATCGCCGGCGGCGTCTTCGGCGACAATGAAAGCATCAGCCGCGGCAGTGGGGCGGCGCCCGGCGAAAGCTGGGGCGTCAACGGCCGGGCGACATGGGAGCCGGTGTTCGACACCGGCAAGATCATCCACCTTGGTGTGTCAGGCTTCTACCGCGATCGCCTCAAGTCCGGCGACATCCCCGATGCCGTGCGTCTCAATGACCGTCCGAACATCCGAATCGATAACGGCAACATCGCCGACACGGGCGTGATCACGAACGTAAGCTCGATGCATTACGTCGGCGCGGAGGCGGCTGGCGTATTCGGGTCACTCACCGTCGCAGGCGAGGCCGGCAAGCTCTGGCTCGACCGGTTCAATGTGGTTAATAATTCGTTTACCGGCTACTACGGATACGCGGCCTATATGCTCACCGGGGAGACCCGGCCCTTCAAGGCCGGCAATTTCGACCGCATCAGGCCGTTCCACGAGCTGGGGAACGGCGGGCTTGGCGCTTTTGAGGTCGCGCTTCGATACGATCACATCAACTTGACGGACACGCCCGTGCCCGCGCGCGCCGGGAACGAAGCGACAAGCGTCACCGCCGGCCTTAACTGGTATTTCAATCCCTACGCCAAGCTGATGTTCAACTGGGTCCGCTTCTGGGGCGACAACACACCGCTCGACCCGGTCGGATCGAGGACGAGAGGCGACGCTTTCGCAACGCGTCTGCACCTCGACTTCTGATGAGTTCGTGATGCCCAGGGCATTCCCCGGCCGCTCCTCTCCACTCCCTGGGTTCGGCTTGTCGCTGGGCATCACGATCCTGTGGCTCTCGCTGATCGTGCTCGTACCGATGTCCGCGGTGTTTGTGAAAAGTGCGAGCGAGGGATGGCACACATTCTGGAGCGCCGCCTTCTCGCCCAGAGCTCTCGCGGCCTATCGCCTGTCGTTCGGTGCAGCCGCGCTCGCCGCAGCCGTCAACTGCATCTTCGGCCTTCTCGTCGCCTGGGTGCTGGTCCGCTACGCGTTTCCCGGTCGCCGCCTCTTCGGCGCGCTGATCGACCTGCCCTTCGCCCTCCCGACCGCGGTCGCTGGAATTGCGCTTACCGCACTCTACGCCAACACCGGGATCATTGGACGCGTCCTCGAACCGGCGGGCCTCCCCATCGCCTATAGGCCAGCGGGCGTGGTCGTCGCGCTCATCTTCATCGGGTTGCCCTTCGTCGTTCGCACCGTCGAGCCGGTCCTTGCTGAAGTCTCGAGTGAGGTGGAGGAAGCTGCGTTGACGCTTGGAGCCACTCGGCTCCAGACATTTTTCCGAGTGATCCTGCCGTCAATCGGACCTGCGCTCGCGACCGGATTCGCACTCGCATTCGCGCGCGGCGCCGGCGAGTACGGCTCGGTCATCTTCATTGCTGGCAACGTCCCCTTCAAGTCGGAGATCGCGCCGCTCCTGATCATCACGCAGCTCGAGGAGTATAATTACGCCGGTGCTGCCGCGATCGCCTGCGTGATGCTCGTTATCTCCTTCGCGTTGCTCCTGCTCCTCAACCTGTTGCAGCATTGGCAGCAGCGGAGGGTCGCATGACCGCCGCGGGTCTGCGCGAGCCGCCGGCAGCCAAGGCCCTGCTGATCGTCACGGCGATCGCTTATGTCGCGCTGATGCTTCTCCTGCCCCTGGGCGCGGTGCTGTTCGAAGCGTTGCATAAGGGCTGGGAGATGTGGCTGGCGGCGATCACCGAACCCGACGCTCGCGCTTCGATCTGGCTCACGTTGATCGTCGCCGCGATCTCCGTGCCGCTGAACACAATCTTCGGGATCGCCGCCGCCTGGGCGATCGCCAAGTTCGACTTTCGGGGGAAAGCGGCGCTGGTGGCGCTGATCGAGCTGCCCTTCTCCGTATCCCCGGTTGTAGCCGGCCTCGTCTTCGTGCTGCTCTTCGGCGCCCAAGGTTGGTTCGGCACGTGGTTGGAAGACCACGATATCCGCATCATCTTCGCGCTTCCGGGTCTCGTCCTTGCGACCCTGTTCGTCACCTTCCCGTTCGTCGCCCGGCAGCTGATCCCTCTCATGACGAGCCAGGGCCGAGCCGATGAGGAAGCCGCGCTCACCCTCGGCGCTTCGGGGTGGCAGGCCTTCTGGCGAGTCACCCTCCCCAACATTCGCTTCGGGCTGCTCTACGGCGTGCTCTTATGCAACGCCCGGGCAATGGGTGAGTTTGGCGCAGTCAGCGTCGTTTCCGGTCACATCCGCGGCGAGACCAACACCATGCCGCTCCAAGTGGAGGCACTCTACAATGACTACGACTTTGTCGCCGCCTTTGCCGTCGCCTCGCTCCTCGCTCTTCTGGCCCTCGTCACCCTCGCTCTCAAATCCGCGCTCGAATGGCGATACGGGGCCGAATTCCGCGACCAGCACTGACATGTCCATCCGGGCGGAGCGCATCTCCAAGAGCTACTCGACCTATCCGGCGCTAAATGACGTCTCTTTGACGATGCGCGACCGCGAGTTCGTCGCGCTGCTCGGTCCGTCGGGCTCGGGCAAGACGACGCTACTGAGAATCCTCGCCGGCCTCGAAGTCCCTGAAAGCGGCAGAATCTCGTTTGGAAAGCGCGACGTCACCAACGACAAGCCCGCTTCTCGCGGAATCGGCTTCGTGTTCCAGCATTATGCCCTGTTCGGCCACATGACGGTCGCTCAGAATATCGCCTTCGGTCTCGACGTGATGCGCCGCGGTCGGCCATCGAAGCGGGAGATTGGCGCTCGGGTCGAGGGACTCCTCGAGCTCGTCCAACTTCCCGGCCTCGGCAAGCGCTATCCAAATCAGCTCTCTGGCGGCCAGCGCCAGCGCGTCGCGCTCGCCCGGGCCCTCGCCCGCCAGCCCCAAATCCTGCTTCTGGACGAGCCGTTCGGTGCCTTGGACGCAAAGGTCCGCCGAGAGCTCCGAGGAGCTCTTCGCCAGATCCACGACGAGCTCGGCCTCACCTCGATCTTCGTCACTCATGACCAGGAAGAAGCATTCGCCCTTGCGGACCGAGTAGCGCTACTCAACCAGGGACGGATCGAGCAATTCGCGGCCCCGCTCCAGATCCGGAGCGAACCCGCGAGCGATTTCGTCCGAAGCTTCATGGAATAACGATCCGCAGCTCGCGGGAGCGGAGCGGCGCTCACGCCTCGTTTACGCCAACCGCATTCGTCAGTCGCCGCGCTGTGCTCAGCCCGTGGCACGCTCCGATCGACGCGCCGGCGGGAACATCCGCCCGAGCACCCGGTCGTGCAGCCCATAATGATGATAAAGCGCCGCGAGCGCGTGGCCGAAGGCGAGGATGATGATCGCCCAGCCGACCTTCTCGTGCAGGCCGTGCAGAGTATGCCGCGTCGCTTTTTCGGCCGCGCCATAAGGGCTAGCGATCGCGAACAGACCGAAGAAGCTCACCGGGTGCCCCTGAGCCCACCTAAAGGCGAAGCCGAGGCCGGCCTGCACCACCAGCAGCAGGTAGAGGAGATAATGAACCGCCTTTGACGCCGCCTTCACCCAGCCGCTGACGATCGCCGGACGCTGGTGCCCCGGCATCAGGCGCCATGCGATCCTTGCAATCACCACGACCGTGAGGAGCATGCCGAGCGAGACGTGAATGCTTTGCATCGCTTCGCTTGTGTCGTGCGAGAAATAGTCCCAGGTCATTGCCAGCGCGAACTGGACGATGACGAGAAGCGCCGTCAGCCAGTGGAGCGTGATGGCGACCTTGTCGTAATTTGTCTTGTCATCGCCCGCCGCGATCCGGGTCGCGGTGTCGAAAGCATCGTGGTCGACCATTTTGTCTCCATTATGTCGAGCAGTCTGCAATCCGCCTGAACGCCAAGGGTTCCTGTGAATGCGGTCACTGGAATGCGTAGACAAGCAACGAGATCAGGCCAATAGCCGCACGCTTCTCGAGTGGTCGGCGCGCCAGTCGGAAAGCGCGCGGGCAGAGGTTGTCGCGTCGAACCCATTGGCGGACTTGAGCCCGCGATTTACAAAGCGATCCGATCGCGAAACGGCGATCGCAGGCACGGTTCCGATAGAGGCGGATGGTCGGCACAATGATCGAGCGAGATATGAGCAGCACCGATGCTGCGCGACGAGTTGATGCCTTCTACCGAGCAATGTTTCGCCCCGGCGAGGGCCATGTCTGTTCGGCACACGACATCCATCTCGCTGCCGATGGACGAACCGTCCACTTTACGGGCCAGTCCTTCGAAGGCTCTCTCGAACAGGGTCCGTCCGCGGCGATCTGCAGGCTCAACCTGGCGGATGGCCGCGTCCATCGTATCGCACGTGGTCGCTTGTACCGAAGTTCGAGGGATGGACGTGGAGCGTTCGTTGCGGCTGACGGCGGTGAGGGCGAGCAAGTTGCCATAGTTTCGGCGACCGGCGAGCAACTGGCCCTGCTCTCGATCGAGGCACGGGTGGAGGGGCTGGAATGGTCCCCTGACGGCCACAGCCTGATGATTCTCGGGGCCGACCTCGGGGCAGACGTGTCGGGCGCTGAGGGAGGCTATGCCTTGAGCGGCGTGCCAACCGGGCCGGGCTGGCTGCCCGATGTGTCCTCATCTGACGATCAGAATTTGTGGCGACGGCTTTATCGCTGGTCTGACGGCCAAAGCGAGCTCTGCGCACTGACCTCTCCACCGGTCAATGTGTGGGAGGCCGCATGGCTCGGCAATAATGGGTTCATCGTCGTCGCGAGCGATCATCACAGCGAGGGTAGCTGGTATGGAGCGACGCTTCGGGTGATGGATGCGACTGGAACCGAGCGATCGCGGTACAAGGCGGCGGAGCAGATTGGATCGCCGGCAGGATCCCCTGACGGCAATCACTGGTCGGCGATCGAGGCCTTTTGCAGCGATCGCGGAATTGTCTGCGGCTCGATCACATTGGGCACGTCCGAAGGAGTGCGCATGCTGGACGTTGGCGGCGTCGAGGTCACCGATGCCAACTGGCGAGACGACCGCACGATTCTTTTCGCTGGACTGCGCGAGGATCAAACCGTGGTTGGAGAGATTGATGTCTCGACCTGCGAGCGACGGGAACATTGGTCCTCATGCGAGTTCACCATCAGCGGCTGGTATCCCAAAGCCGCTCCCCTCCCCGGAGGAGGAGCTTGCGCCATCATCGAGGGCTATTCGCGAGCGCCGGCAATTGCTCGGCTCGCCGATGGCGAAGCGGAAGTGCTCGCCGATTTTACGCCATCCCCAGCGCCGCAAATAGCGGGCTCGATGACCTATCATCGCTGGCGTGGCCGGGACGGCCTGGAGATCGGCGGCTGGCTGGTCCTGCCCGAGGCTGAGCCAGGCGACCTTCCGCTTCTGGTGGACATCCATGGCGGCCCGGTTTGGGCGCACCGCAATCGCTATGCCGCGGGCCTTCGGGCAGGCCCTGTCATGGTCGGTTTGGGTTATGCGCTTTTCCTGCCCAATCCGCGCGGTTCCGGGGGCCGGGGCCAGGATTTCGCTCGCAAGGTTCACCGCGACATGGCTGGCGAGGATACGCACGACTATCTTGCCGGGATCGATAGCCTCGTTGCGCGAGGAATTGTCGATCCGGCGAGAATTGCAGTGACGGGCACCAGCTACGGCGGGTTCATGAGCGCTTGGCTCGTCACGCAAACCGATCGCTTCGCTGCTGCAGTGCCCATCTCGCCAGTTGCCAACTGGTATAGCCAGCACTTCGCAACCCAAATCCCGGCGTGGGACGAAGCCATGCTCGAGGGATCGCCACGCCAGCCAGGCGGCCAATATTTTTCTCGCAGCCCGGTATTCTTCGCCGAGGGAGCAAGAACGCCGACGCTTGTTCTCGGCGGAAGCCGAGACAAGAATACTCCGACCGGTCAGGCCGTTGAGCTTTACGGCGCGCTCCTGGAGGCGGGAGTTGAAACTGCAATCGCCATCTATCCGAAGGACGGTCACAGTTTGCGCGGATATCCCGCTTACCTCGATTCAGCTGCGCGAATTGTGGATTGGTGTGAGCGGCACCTGAAAGCTGGGTGGCCGCGCAATTCCTGAAGGCGCTTGTCGGCGCTGCCCGGCGATGCAATGTACTTTTGCGAAGAGGAGTTGCGTAGCCTTGAAGGGATTTGCGTTCGTAATCGCAGCGCTTGCTTTCGCCGCCCCGCTCTCAGCCGAAACACATGTCAGCGCCGCGGTCCAGCCCGGCGGCGATATCCCGAAATCTTTCCGCCCGTCCGGCCCAGCTGTCCTGAAGGGCGATGACATTCCGCAGCGCTTCAGCCCACCACGGGGTGGTTTCGAATATCTTCGCCGCGAAGTCATGATCCCGATGCGTGACGGCGTGAAGCTCTACGCCGTTCTCATCGTTCCAAGAGGCGCTGGAAAATTCCCGATCATGCTCGATCGCACTCCATATTCGGCGGACAAGGCCACCTCCCGTGGCGCCTTCGGCCCTCTCCCCGAGGACATTCTCTCGCCGCTCTCTGCCGAGCTCGTCCGGGCCGGCTACATCGTCGCTTTTGAAGACGTGCGCGGTAAATATAAATCGGGTGGCGATTATGTGATGAACCGGCCCGTCCGCGGCCCGCTCAATCCGACCGCGGTCGACCATTCGACCGATGCTTACGACACGATTGACTGGCTGGTGAAGAACGTGCCCGAGAACAACGGGCGCGTCGGCACCATCGGCACCAGCTACGACGGCTTCACGGCTTTGATGAGCCTCGTCAATCCGCACCCTGCGCTGAAGGCGAGCGTTCCGATCAACCCGATGGTCGATGTGTGGAAAGGCGACGACTGGTTCCACAACGGCGCGTTTCGGCAGGAAATGATCAGCTACATCTACGGCCAGACCGCGACCAGGAGCTCGGACGAGGCTTGGTTCAGCACCGGCTACGACGATTATTCCACGTACCTCCGCTACGGTTCGGCGGGGGCCTATGCCGAAGCTATGGGGATGGACCAGCTCCCCTTCTGGCGGCGCCTCAGCCAACACCCCGCCTATGACGAATTCTGGAAGGACCAATCGGTCGCCGGGATCCTTGCAGGCAAGCCTCTTGCCGTCCCCACCCTCCTCGTCGACAGCGAGTGGGACCAGGAAGACATCTACGGCGCGCCGGCCGTATTCAATGCAGTCAAGGGGAGCGATAATGGCAACGCGCACCTCGTTCTTGGCCCATGGCATCATGGCGAAGCCAATGGAGCGGCAAATACGCTCGGCCCGCTCGACTGGGGTTTCGATACGGCCGAATGGTTCCGGCACAACCTGCTCCTCCCGTTCCTGAACGAGCATCTCAAAGGCGGTCCGCCGTCGAACATCGCACGCGTGACCGCGTTCAAAGTGGGGCCGGACCAATGGCACCGTCTTTCCGACTGGCCGACGTCCTGCTCGCGCGGCTGCACGACGGGACTCACTCGGCTCTATCTGGAACCCGGCAAGAGCCTCGGCTTCACCGCTCCCCCCACGAGCGCGTCAGACACCTATGTGTCCGACCCGGCGAAGCCAGTGACTTACCGCCAGCGGCCCAACATTTCGCCCTGGGCGTCGGGATCGACGTGGCGCTACTGGCTCGAGGACGACCAGCGCTTTTCCGAGGCGCGCCCCGACGTTCTTACCTACGAAACCGCGCCGCTCGCTCACCCGCTCAGCCTCACCGGCAGTCCGCTGGTCCATCTCCTGGCCTCAACCAGCGGCACCGACAGCGACTGGGTGGTGAAGCTGATAGACGTCTATCCCGCCAAATATCCGCAAAAGCCGGAGATGGGCGGCTACGAGTTCGGAATCGCGATGGACGTGCTGCGCGGGCGCTATCGAACCGATCCTGAGCACCCGCAGCCGCTCACGCCGAATGCACCGCTGACCTATGAGTTCGCGCTCCCCAATGTGGATTATGTCGTCGAGCCCGGCCACCGCCTGATGGTCCAGATCCAGTCGAGCTGGTTTCCCTTGTACGACCGCAACCCGCAGACCTTCGTCGCCAATATCTTCTTTGCAAAGGCGAGCGACTATCGCGCCGCGATTCAGAAAGTGTTCACGGGGAGCGATGGCACATGGATCGGCTTGCCGGTCGTGAACTAGCCTTGCGCGCGTAGGTCGGCGTAGCTACCTCGCGCGTCTGGCCTAGGAGTGTAGCTCAGTTGGTAGAGCATCGGTCTCCAAAACCGAGGGCCGTGGGTTCGAGTCCCTCCACTCCTGCCAGGCGCCCCGAAAATCGAATTTGGGGAAGCGGGTGCTTCCTCGTGCAAGCTTGAAGAGTCGGCGGCGGCCCGCTAAGTGACCGCCAGCCCCGCCGGCCTTGAGGTCCGCGGGGCGCTTTTCTATCCGCAACTCGAGAAGAAGCAGCAGCGAAGTGGCGAAAGTCTCCCCCGGCGAATTCATCCGTCAGGTCCGCGCCGAGACCGCCAAGGTCGTCTGGCCGACCCGCAAGGAGACGGTTGCGACCGCCATCATGGTGCTGATCATGACGCTATTGCTTTCGACTTTCTTCTTCGGCGTCGACGCCTTTTTTTCGACGGTCGTTCGGCACCTGCTGAGCTTCCTTAGCTAAGTCACAAGAGAAACGAACATGTCCCGCTGGTACATCATCCACGCTTATTCCGGCTTCGAGAACAAAGTCCGCGACTTGATCAACAGCGAAGCGACCCGCATGGGCCTCGACCGCTTCGTCGAGCAGATCGAGGTCCCGACCGAGACCGTGACCGAGATCAAGCGCGGCAAGAAGGTCCAGGCCGAGCGCAAGTTCATGCCCGGCTACGTCCTCGCCAAGCTCGAGATGAACGATCAGGTCTATCACCTCGTCAAGAACACGCCCAAGGTCACCGGATTCCTCGGCCCAGGCGGCAAGCCTCAGCCGATCCCCGATGCCCAGGCCGCGCGCATGCTCTCGAACGAGCAGGAAGCCGCGTCAGCGCCCAAGCAGAAGATCAACGTCGATTATGAAATCGGCGACAGCGTCAAGGTCCTCGACGGCCCCTTTGCAAGCTTCAACGGAGTCGTCGAAGAACTCGACTTCGACCGCGGCCGGGTGAAAGTCAGCGTCTCGATCTTCGGCCGCGCGACTCCGGTCGAACTCGAATTCGAGCAGGTGGAAAGGGTCAAATAGCGTAAGCGGCGACCCCTTTCTCTTTCCCACTAACCTCACTTAGCCCCGGCAGCCACAACTCCGCTATTTCCTGGGATCGTCCTTCGGGTCGGCGTAGGTGATCGCGAAGGGCCCCATTGCGCTGACCTCGATCTCGGTCGGCTCGGTGTTGAACACCCAGTGGTTCATGTTGGCCCCGAGCGTTACGTGATAGCCCTTCTCCATCGGCGCTGCGTGGTCGCGGTCGAGCTTGTCGCCCATTCCGTAGGACAGCGGCCCTCCGGATTTCACGCTGACCTTCTCGTCGGTCGAGTGGTGGTGCGGAGGGACCGCGTAATTGGCTGGCAGCCTCGCTCGGATGGTGAACATGCCTTCCTTGCCCGGATCGCCCGAGACAACGGCGAACTTCGCACCGCTCGGAAGCCCCGGCGGACCGTCCATCCACTTCAGGGGTTTTGCCTGCGTCGCGGCCGGAGTTGCAAGCAATGCTGCGAGGGACATGAGTAGAAGCTTCATGCGACAGGACTCCTGTTCGCACCTTCCCCGTCTACTGCTGTTAGCAGAAGTTGCGACCTCGTCACACTTCGTGTAGTGGCGCCGCCTTCCAATCCAATTGGAAATGTCTGCGGGAGATGCCTTCGGGTAATCGCTCGGACCGCTAAACTTGAGACCTCCTCCGGGCCCTTTGGCTCGGCGGACACAATAGAGTGAGATCATGGCAAAAAAGATTACCGGCTATATCAAGCTGCAGGTGCCCGCGGGCACAGCGAACCCCGCCCCTCCGATCGGACCGGCGCTCGGCCAGCGCGGCGTCAACATCATGGAGTTCTGCAAGTCGTTCAACGCGGCGACGCAGGAACTCGAGAAGGGCGCTCCGATCCCGACGGTGATCACCGTCTACGCCGACCGCAGCTTCTCCTTCACCACCAAGACTCCGCCCGCTTCCTTCCTTTTGAAGAAAGCAGCGAAGATCCAGAAGGGTTCGTCCGAGACAGGCAAGTCGACGGCCGGCACCATCCGCCGCTCGCAGCTTCGCGACATCGCCGAGGTGAAGATGAAGGACCTGAATGCCAACGACCTCGATGCCGCGGCGAAGATCATCGAAGGCTCCGCCCGAGCAATGGGCCTCAACGTTGTGGAGGGCTAAGCAATGGCGAAGCTCACCAAGAAGCAGAAGGCGTTCACCGCGGTCGACCGCGAGAAGTTCTACGGAGTCGATGAGGCGCTCAGTCTCGTGAAAACCAACGCGACCGCGAAGTTCGACGAAACCGTCGAGGTCGCGCTCAACCTTGGCGTGGATCCTCGCCACGCCGACCAGATGGTCCGCGGCGTCGTCAATCTCCCCAAGGGCACCGGAAAGACTGTCCGGGTCGCCGTGTTCGCGAAGGGCGGGAAGGCCGATGAAGCCACTGCCGCTGGCGCTGACGTGGTCGGAGCCGAGGATTTAATGGAGACGATTTAAGGCGGCCAGATCGATTTCGATCGAGTGATCGCGACTCCTGACATGATGGGCATCGTCGGCCGCCTCGGCAAGGTGCTTGGCCCCAAGGGCCTGATGCCGAATCCGAAGCTCGGAACCGTGACGATGGACGTCGCCAAGGCAGTGAATGACGCGAAGTCGGGGCAAGTCGAGTTCCGAGTCGAGAAGGCAGGCATCGTCCATGCCGGAATCGGCAAGGCCAGCTTCTCCGAGGAAGACCTCAAGGAGAATTTCACCGCGTTCATGGACGCGATCATCAAGAACAAGCCGTCGGGTGCGAAGGGCAAGTTCGTGGAGAAGGTATCGCTCAGCTCGACCATGGGGCCGGGCCTCAAGGTTGCGCTTGAGGAGATCGCTGGAGCCTGAACCTCAGGCAACGCAAGTGAATTTGCGTCAAAATTCCGATTTCGGTGTGGCCGGGCGGCGCTAAGAAACAGCGCTTTCCGGCCATTTTTCTTTGATCGCAAGCACTTTGCCGCAATGCAGCACCGGATGGCCTGTGTCGTCAAGGCAACAGTTTTTCGCGCGTTGCAGCTGTTTCCGCGATTTCATGAAACCATCCACTAAGCGCGCATGTTCGGGACCCGGCAGTTCAACCACAAAGGTAAATTCCATGCGCAAATATTTGCTTGCGGGTGCGGTCGCGCTCGTAACGGCGGTCCCGGCAGCCGCCACGACCGACAATTCTCCTTATGTCGGGATCGAGGGCGGCGTCATGTGGCCGAAGTCGCAGACGATCTTCGGAACCATCGATTTCACCGACCCGGCGACAGCCGACCTCAGTCGGACGAGCGTCGCAAGCCAGCGCTACAAAATGGGCTGGGACGTCGATTTGATCGGCGGCTACGACTTCGGCATGTTCCGGCTTGAGGGCGAACTTGGCTACAAGCGCGCAAAGAACAGGGACGTCAGTGTCAGCGACACCTTCATCTCCGCTTTGAACAACGGCGCTGGCACCACCTATACGACCACCAACAACTTCGACCTAAGCGGCTCAACCAGCGTCTATTCGGCGATGCTCAACGGGCTCGTCGATTTCGGTGGGAACGGCAGCATCGGCGGCTATGCAGGCGCTGGTGCAGGCTACGCGAACGTGAAGCAGTTCGGAAGCAGCAGCGGCAAGCTCGCCTGGCAGCTGCTCGCCGGCGTTTATATGCCGATCAGTAGCGGCCTCGATATCGGCCTGAAATACCGTTACTTCCATGCCGGCCGCAACAATGGAACGCGCGATTTCGCGTTCGCAGTCCCGACCGGAGCTTCGTGCGGAGCGCTCTCCTGCTCGGCGGGCACCGTGACCTTCGACGAGGACAGTCGGTTCACCTCGCACAGCCTGCTCGCGAGCCTCGTCTACAGCTTCGGCGCAGCGGCTGCTCCGCCGCCTCCTCCTCCTCCGCCGCCGCCTCCGCCCCCGCCGCCGCCTGCGACGCAGACTTGCCCGGACGGCTCGGTGATCTCGGCTGACGCGGCCTGCCCGGCCCCGCCGCCGCCGCCGCCGCCGCCGCCGGCTCCGACCGAGCGCGGTGAACGCGGCCAGTAACATCTGACCGGACGAAGACCGGAGCGAGAAGACCCGGGCGAAGCAAGCCGCTTCGTCCGGGTCTTTGTTGCTTGAAAGGATGTTGCTGAAGCGCAACTATCTTCGCAATCGGCAACTCGGACGCTCAAGATGAAGTTGCACCAACGCAACAAGTCTGGGCAAATGACGACCAGGCTGTTGTCCCACGCAACCTCTCGATGAGGAAGCAGTTGGGACAACCGGAACCGGATTGCGAAAGGGGGTAAACTCGCATGCGCAAATACCTGCTAGCGGGCGCAGCAGCGCTGGTCATCGCAACACCAGTCGCGGCGCGCGACAACTCGCCGTACATCGGCATCGAAGGGGGTGCCTTGTTCCCCCGGAACACCGACGTCGATGTCAACGTTCGGACCTTCACCGGTGTAACCGTCGGATCTGTCAGCAACGCTTTCACGCTGCACCACAAGACCGGCGTCGATGTCGATGCTATCGCAGGTTACGACTTCGGCATGTTCCGCCTAGAGGGCGAAGTCGCCTGGAAACATGCGTCGCTCGACCGTGTCGACAATTTCGATCCCGCTCTTCTTGCTGCAATCAGCACTACGACTGGCGTGCCGGTCACCGCATCCGGGCTGGATATCGGCGGCCACGTGACCGCCCTGTCGGGCATGATCAACGGCCTCGTCGATTTAGGCGGGCAGTCGGGCATCGGCGGATACCTCGGAGCAGGAGTTGGCTTGGCGGGAGTGAAGTACAGCACCGGTGGAATTCGACGACCGCGATAACGGCCTCGCCTGGCAGTTGCTCGCGGGCGTCTACATGCCGATCAGCGAGAATATCGATGTCGGACTGAAATACCGGTATTTCCATCCCCACGGATTCGACTTCAACGGCGACCAGCTAGGATATACGGGCGCCGGCGCGCAATTTCGCGCCGACGTGAGTGGCCGCTTCACGTCGCACAGCATTCTGGCGAGCCTCGTCTATAATTTCGCTGCTCCGCCGCCGCCACCGCCACCGCCGCCACCTCCCCCGCCGCCCCCACCGCCGCCGCCCCCACCAGCGACTCAAACCTGCCCGGACGGTTCGGTGATACTGGCGACGGATGCCTGTCCGGCGCCCCCGCCACCGCCGCCCCCGCCACCACCGGCGCCTGAGCGCGGGCAGTAATTACCGCGGCTTTGCCGCTTCATTCGAAGCGGCTCAAATGATCCCGGGCGGGCCGATGCTTCGCCCGGGATTTTTTGTTCCGTGGAAACTTCAGTTTTCGACGGACGGCCTGCAGCGATCCACCAACCAACTTAACAATGACTTCTGTAAACGTTAGCGCGGAGGTTCGCCCGAGAATTTCAAGGAACCTTAGATGCGCCCGCTTTTCGCATTGCTTGCCTCGGCCTCAGCCGTCTGCGCCATCGCTGGCGTCGCTGTCGCGGCCGCGCCCCAGGCCGATACAATTGACCTCAACGTCCCGACGCAGCTTCCGCGCACTGCAATCCCGCACCATTATGCGATCAGTATCACTCCACACGCAGATGCCTTGACGTTCGACGGAGCGGTGGCGATCAACCTCGAGGTCGTAAAGCCGACAACGAACCTGGTTCTCAACGCGGCCAATCTGAGCTTTGCGAAGGTGACGCTAAGCGGCAACGGCGCGCCGCTGGTTGCCAAGGTCTCGACTGACGAGGACGCGCAGATCGCGACCTTTGAATTCGGCCGGACGATCGCTCCTGGACAATATCGACTGAACATCGATTATTCGGGCAAGATCAATACCCAGGCCAACGGTCTTTTCGCGCTCGACTACAAGAACCCTGCGGGCGCTCAGAAACGTGCGATCTTCACGCAATTCGAGCCGGCTGATGCGCGACGCTTCTTCCCCAGCTGGGACGAGCCTGATTACAAGGCCACGTTCGACCTGACGGCACGCGTTCCAGCGGGCGAAATGGCGGTCAGCAACATGCCTGCCGCCGCCAGCCGCGACGTCGGCAACGGCCTCAAGGAAGTCACCTTTCGGACAACTCCCACCATGTCGTCATACCTGCTGTTCTTCGGCGCCGGCGAGTTCGGCCGAATTACCAAGATGGCGGGCAACACCGAAACCGGCATTGTCATGGGCCTTGGCAATAAATCCAAAGCGCGCACCGCGCTCGACGCCGAGGCCCAGATCCTTCCTTATTACAACCAATATTTCGGAACTCCCTTCCCGCTCCCGAAGCTCGACAATGTCGCTGGCCCCGGACAATCGCAATTCTTCAGCGCGATGGAGAATTGGGGCTCGATCTTTACGTTCGAGCGAGTTCTTCTCGACGACCCGGCTGTGACCACAGAGCGCGAGCGCCAGGCGATTTTCGGAGTCGAAGCGCACGAGATGGCGCATCAATGGTTCGGTGACCTCGTGACGATGGCCTGGTGGGATGATCTTTGGCTGAACGAGGGCTTCGCGAGCTGGATGGCGAGCAAGGCGACGGAGCATTTCCATCCCGAGTGGGGCGCGGAATTTGGAGCTGTCGGCGCGCGCGAAGGCGCGATGGGCCAGGACTCGCTCACCACCACACACCCGATCGTCCAGCACGTTCGCACAGTTGAGCAGGCCAATCAGGCCTTCGACGCGATCACGTATTCGAAGGGCAAATCTGTCCTCAACATGCTCGAGGGCTTTGCCGGCTCGGAAACCTGGCAGCATGGCATCCAGGCCTATATCCGCGCTCACCAATATCAGAATACGCGCACTGACGATCTGTGGCGGGCCGTGGAAGCAGCAGGCGCCAAGGGTCTCACGCAAATCGCGCACGATTTCACGCTCCAACCCGGCGTTCCGCTGATCCGCGTCGGAGCAGTCTCATGCGGCGCGGGGCAAAGCCACGTCACGCTGATCCAGGACGAGTTTTCAGCCGACCGGAAATCCGGCTCCTTCAGCCCGCTTAATTGGCGCGTCCCCGTCCGCATCGAGACGATAGGCAGCCAGCCGGTCACGGCGGTGACTTCGGGGCGCGAAACGCAAGTGACTGTGCCCGGATGCGGGCCGCTGCTGGTGAATGCGGGCCAGAGCGGATATTATCGCACGCTCTACCCGGCCGCAGCAACTGATCAGCTTCGTTCGAACTTCACCCGCATCGATCCGCTCGACGAATATGGGTTGGTCGATGACCAGCTCGCGCTTTCCGAGGCAGGCTATCAGCCGATGGGAATCGGCCTTGACCTCGCTGCCGCAATTCCGACGTCGGCGCGGCCCGAGCTGCAATCGCTCGGCGTTGGATATTGGACGGGACTCTACCGTGATTTCGACGGAGATACTGCCGCCCAGCAACAGATTGCAGCGCTCCTCGAGCAACGTTACGCGCCGGTCCTTGCGCAAATAGGATTGACGCCCGCCGGGGGCGAGCAGCCGACCATCGCGACGTTGAGGCCCCAGCTGATCCAGAGCCTCGGTTATGTGGGTGACCGGCAAGTCAATGCCGAGGCCCAGCGCCTATTCGAAGCATTGGCGACCAATCCGAATGCCATGCCCGGCGGTCTTAAGCAGACGTGGCTCGGAATCATTGCCGCGAACGCCGACGCTACCACCTGGGAGAAGCTCCACGTCCTGGCGCGCAACGCGCCGAGCGCTACCGAGCGACAGAACCTCTATTCGCTGCTAGGCGTTGCAAAAGACGAGCAACTGGCGCAGCGCGCGCTCGATCTTGCAATCACCGATGAGCCAGGCAAGACCGTCAGCGCGGGGATGATCGGCGCCGTCGCAGGCCGCCATCCTGACCTGGCGCTCGATTTCGTGCTCGCCCACTGGTCGGATGTTCAGAAGTTCGTGGATCTATCGGCGAAGTCGCGATTCATCGGGCGCATTGCGTCCGGTAGCCATAATGAATCGACGGTCGCCAAGCTAGAGGCCTATGCGAACGCGAACATCCCCGCGACTGATCGCAAACCGATCGACCAAGCTATCAACCGCATTCGAGTGCGGCTGGCCATTGAACCGAGGGTGAAGTCGGAAACGAAGGCATGGCTGATCGCTCATGCTCATGGTGCTCCCGCGCCGGCTGGCGTGCCGGCGCCTTCGCAAACCGAACGCGGTTGATTAGGCTGGACAATCCGCTATAGGCGCGCGTTCGCGGAAAGCTTCGGCTTCCGCAGCCGTCCGAGACAGCTGCCGCCCTTAGCCTTTCGAGGCCATCGGCTTAATCTGCAGCCTAGACGGGGACAGGAATCATTCGGAGCGCTCACGAGCGCCCCGTCGTGCGTTGTAATCAACGTTCGCGATCCAAGCCCCACGGACAAGAGTCGCTCGAGGTTCGCCTCGGGCTTTTGTTGAAGCTCGTTCGGAGCAATCCGGACGAATTTTTGGAGTTGGCATGGATCGTTCGCAAAAAGCCGATCTGGTCGCCGAGCTGAAGCAGGTCTTCAATGAGACGAGCGTGGTGGTCATCACCCGCAATCTCGGCCTTACGGTCGCGCAGTCCACGGACCTGCGCCTGAAGATGCGCGACGCAGGCGCCCAGTTCAAAGTTGCGAAGAACCGGCTTGCCCTGATTGCGCTCGAGGATACACGTTACAAGCCGATCGGCGACCTTCTGAAAGGCCCGACCGCACTTGCAACGTCCGAAGACCCCGTCGCGGCCGCCAAGGTCGCGGTCGATTTCGCCAAGACGACCGACAAGCTCGAGATCGTCGGTGGTGCGATGGGTGACACGGTCCTCGACGTGAACGGGATCAAGGCGCTTGCCGCGCTTCCCTCGCTCGACGAGCTGCGCGCGATTCTCGTGGGCCTTATTCAGGCACCTGCGAGCAAGATCGCCCGCACGATCAACGAGCCTGGCGCGCAGCTAGCCCGGGTCTTCGGCGCCTATGCGGCTCAAGCCGCGTAAGCGAAGTCTTTTTCATCAACGCACGACAACACGGGCCAAGGCCCACCAAGGAGTAACAAAATGGCTGACATTGCTAAGCTGGTCGACCAGCTTTCCGAATTGACCGTCCTCGAGGCCGCGGATCTCGCCAAGGCGCTCGAAGAGAAGTGGGGCGTCTCGGCCGCAGCTGCGGTCGCAGTTGCTGGCCCGGCCGCCGGCGCCGCCGCGGCGGCTCCGGTTGAAGAGAAGACCGAGTTCGACGTGATCCTCACCGGCGACGGTGGCAAGAAGATCAACGTGATCAAGGAAGTCCGCGCGATCACCGGTCTTGGCCTCGGCGAGGCGAAGGCGCTGGTCGAAGGCGCTCCCAAGGCCGTCAAGGAAGGCGTCAACAAGGACGAGGCCGAGAAAATCAAGAAGCAGATCGAGGATGCCGGCGGTACCGTCGAGCTGAAATAAGCTTCTTCAAAGCCAAAGAGATGCAAGAGGGCGGTCCCGTTCGGGACCGCCCTCTTATTATGTGCTGCAGACACAGGATCAGCGCTCGAGATCGGCGAGGAACTGGTCGATTGCCTCGACCGCTTGGGGCTCGTTGAGCTCGGGCGCATGGCCGACGCCTTCAATGGTCGCGAGGTTCATTCCGGGCGCGAGCTGCTTCATCTTCGCCACCGTTGCGGCCGTTAAGAGATCGCTCTGCTCGCCCCGTACGACAAGGAGCGGCTTCTGCCCGAGGGCGGCGAACAATGGCCACAGGTCGACCTTCGAAGCCGGGCCCGCAGTCTTGAACGGCTCCGCGATCGCCATGTCATAATCGAAGCGGATCTCGCCATTCTCCTCGCGGCAGTTGCGCTTCGCCATCCTCACCCAATCGTCATGCGTAAAGCGTCTGAAGGCGCCCCTCTGGTTGGCGGCGATCGCGTAGGCTGCCTCGTCCCAGCTCGTGAATCGCAAGTCCTTCCCGACATAGGAGAGGATCCGCTCAATGCCGTCGGGATCGACCTCCGGTCCGACGTCGTTGAGGATTGCGCCGCTGATCCGTTGCGGCGTCGTTGCTGCAACAAGCATCGTGACGAGCCCGCCAAGCGAAGTTCCAACGAACACCGCCTCCGGAATCTTCAGAGCGTCAAGGAGCTGGATTACGTCCCCAGCGTAGGTCAATGGATTATATCGCGCCGAAAGCGGATCGTAGTCGCTCAGGCCCCGCCCTCGAAAATCCAGCGCAACGACACGTCGGGCCGGCGCATAACGTTCGGAAAACTCGGCAAAATCTCGCGCGTTGCGAGTAAGTCCGTGGAGACAAAGAAGCGGCGGCTTGTTCGCCTTTGAGGGATAGTCGCGATAATGCAGCCGGAGGCCATCGGCGACCGTGAGAAATTGGTCGCAGGATTGCGCTTCGGATCTAATCACCGCGGTCATCGCTCGAGCTCCCCAAGGCTGCCCTACCACCCTACCGCTTCCAGTTCGTCGTGGGCACGATTAGAGTGGGGTTCATGCGGCAATATCTCGACCTCATGCAATTGATCCTCGACCGCGGAGTCGAACAGAAGGACCGGACCGGCACCGGCACGCTCTCATGGTTCGGCGCCCAGATGCGATTCGATCTTGCCGATGGTTTTCCGCTTCTCACCACCAAGAAGCTGCACCTGAGGTCGATCATCGTCGAACTATTGTGGTTTCTGCGCGGCGACACCAACGTCGGCTGGCTGAATGATCGCAAGGTCCGCATCTGGGATGAATGGGCCGACAAGGATGGAGACCTCGGCCCGGTTTACGGAAAGCAATGGCGCGACTGGGAGACGGCTGACAGCCGTCACTTTGACCAGATCGCGAACCTGGTCGATCTGATCCGGCGTGATCCCCATTCGCGACGACAAATCGTCACTGCCTGGAACCCGGGCGAAATCTCGAAGATGGCCCTCGCCCCGTGCCATTGCCTGTTCCAAACGCAGGTCGCAGCGGGCAGGCTCAATTTGCAGCTCTACCAGCGCAGTGCGGACATCTTTCTAGGCGTGCCCTTCAACATCGCTTCTTATGCCCTCCTCGCGCATATGCTCGCGCGGGAGTGTGGCTTGGAGCCCGGCGTGTTCGTTTGGACGGGTGGTGACTGCCACCTCTACTCCAACCACCTCGAGCAGGCGCGGCTGCAACTGACACGCGAGCCTCGGCCGCTTCCCCAGCTGGTCGTCAAGGACCGCGGCCAGGATCTCTTCAACTACGAGTCCGAAGATTTCGTCTTCGAAAATTACGACCCGCACCCGCATATCGCGGCGCCCGTGGCGGTCTAGGAGCCGGTAAAGAGCTTCCTCAACCGATCGAATGCGGGCCCTTCGCCGAATTAGTCGGCGGGCCTCAGCGAGCTGACGAAGAAAGGGGCGTAGCCGCCGCACTGCCGCTGGAACCCCTGGTAGGCCGGAGCGCCATACGCCGTCCACGGCTGCGATTGTCCGGACATCAGGATCTCCTGACTAATCGCAACCCATTGATCCGATTTGCCCGGCTTGTGGAACAATAAGGCGGTGCCATTGAAGCTGCTTCCAACCGGCCAAACCGGCATTAGCAGCGCGCGCGTGTTCTCGTCATGGAAAAGCAGGCATCCCCCTTCGTACATCAGGCTGCCTTCCACCGCTGCACTATCCACCTCCTGATATGGCGCCGTGGCGATTTCCAGCGGCCGAAGAGGTCGGACTTTCGGTTCGCTGCTACCGACGCAGCCTGCCAGCAGCAAAATCCCGATTGATCCCGCCTTGCGCATCCAAGCACTCCACTCGAGCATCAAAAAAATAACGCTAGCGGAATGGAGCCGTTCCGGCGACCCCGCGTTACGAAGCCTCGTCAGAAGGGAGAAAACAATAATGCTCCAGAAAGTGACGACTGTGGTCTTGCTTGGCGTCGCGCTTACGATCGCCGCCTGCAACACCGTCCGCGGCGCTGCCAAGGACGTAAACTCGGTCGCGAACTGCACCGAGAATACGATGAACGGCGGCGGCTGCCATTAGGGTTCAGTAGACAGACAGCTGTTTGGGTGATTTATTGTCGTTTCGCATATCCAACGGAGGAACGATGATGATTTATAAGCTGGTGGCGGTCGCGCTTGTTGGCGCTTGCCTCGCCATTGCAGCGTGCAACACGGTTCGCGGCGCGGCCACTGACGTCGGCTCAGCAGCGAATTGTACGGAAAATGCGATGCATGGCAGCCAATGCTAAAAGCAGCTGGTAGCGTAGAGGAGCCCGCCGGAGGATCTGCCTCCGGCGGGCTTTCTTGTTGGAGCCGGCCCAATGGACTGTCGGAACGCCGTTCCGCTGGCCAGGATTTCGGGTCTGGCGATGAGCAAATCCCGAAAGCTACTTCTGATAGAGAGATCGGGCCGCCGCCGAGGCGGCGATCCGACTTCACCTTCGATCCGGAAGCGAATTACTGCCCGGTCAGATAGTCGCCCGCATCGGCATCGAGGCCGTGGCCGCTCGGAGCGACTTCGGCGAGTGGATCCTGGCCGATGCCGGCCGTATCGTCACGCGGCGTGCGTGCGAGTTCCGCTGCGCGAAGTTCCTCTGCCGAATTCGGAGCGATGAGCGCCTCCTGCATCCGCCGTTGTGCCGCACGAAGTGCGGTGTCCCGCGACGTGGCAGCAACGCGCAGACGGTTCATGCCCGCACCCGTACCTGCCGGAATCAGGCGGCCGACGATCACATTTTCCTTGAGGCCCTCGAGCGTGTCGACCTTGCCCTGGACTGCGGCCTCGGTGAGGACTCGCGTGGTCTCCTGGAATGAGGCTGCGGAAATGAAGCTGCGGGTCTGCAGGCTCGCCTTGGTGATGCCGAGCAGCACAGGCTTGCCTTCCGCTTTCTTCTGCTTCTTCTCGAGCCTCGCGTTGGTCTCGTCCATTTCCTGCCGGTCGACCTGTTCGCCTGCGAGAAGCGTGGTGTCGCCACCGTCGGTGATCTCGACCTTCTGCAGCATCTGGCGAACGATCACCTCGATGTGCTTGTCGTTGATCTTCACGCCCTGCAGTCGATAGACCTCCTGAATCTCGCTTACGAGATATTCAGCAAGCGCCTCGACGCCGAGAACCTCGAGGATGTCATGCGGGTCAGGTGAGCCGCCGACGAGGTTGTCGCCGCGCTTAACAAAGTCGCCTTCCTGGACCTCGATCATCTTGGACTTCGGAACCAGATATTCGACCGGCTCCGAACCGTCCTCGGGAACGATCGCGATCTTTCGCTTGGCCTTGTAGTCGCGCATGAAGGTGACCTTCCCGGAGACCTTCGCGATGATCGCATTTTCCTTCGGCTTGCGGGCTTCGAACAGCTCGGCGACGCGCGGCAGACCGCCCGTGATGTCGCGCGTGCGCGCAGCTTCCCGAGGCATTCGCGCCAATACTTCTCCAGCAAGGGCATGCTGTCCGTCTTCGACCGCGACGATCGCGCCCGATGCCAGCCGGTAGACGCCCGCTTCCTTGGCCTTGTCGCCGGTGAGCGTCAGGCGTGGGTGCAAGGCTTCCTTCTTCGACTTGCTGCCCGTGTCGTCGGTGACCACTCGCTGAGTGATGCCGGTCGACTCGTCGAGCTGCTCGGTCATCGTCCGGTTCTCGATCAGGTCCTGGTATTTCACCATTCCGGCCTTCTCGGTGATGACCGGGCTGAACGACGGGTCCCACTCGGCGACGCGATCGCCACGGCTGACGATATGGCCGGTCTCGCAAAGGAGATGCGCTCCATATGGTACTCGGTGGGTTGAAAGCTCACGACCGTCCATGTCGACGATCGCGATTTCGCCCGAGCGCGACAGCGACAAGTGCCGACCGCGCGGGTCGACGATCGTCGGCATGTCGCGAAGCTCGATCGTTCCGTCGACCGGCGATTCGAGGTTCGACTGCTCGTTGAGCTGAGCCGCGCCACCAATGTGGAACGTCCGCATCGTCAGCTGAGTGCCCGGCTCACCGATCGACTGGGCGGCAATGACCCCGACCGCCTCGCCGATATTCACCGGCGTGCCCCGAGCGAGGTCACGTCCATAGCACTTACCGCAAACGCCCTGCTTCGATGCGCAGACCAGCGGGGAGCGGATCTTCACGCCCTGGAGCCCGATTGCCTCGATCTGGGCAACCATCGCCTCGTCGAGCAACTCACCCTCGGCGATGACGATCTCGCCCGACTTCGGATCGACAACGTCTTCGGCGGTAGTTCGGCCGAGCACGCGGTCCGCGAGCGATGCGATGGTCGCTCCGCCCTGGACGATCGCTCGCATCTCGAGCGCTCGGTCGGTGCCGCAATCCTCTTCGATGATGACGGCATCCTGGCTGACGTCGACAAGACGGCGGGTCAGGTAGCCCGAGTTCGCCGTCTTGAGCGCCGTATCAGCAAGGCCCTTGCGGGCGCCGTGCGTCGAATTGAAATACTCAAGGACGGTCAGGCCCTCCTTGAAGTTCGAAATGATCGGCGTTTCGATGATTTCGCCCGACGGCTTGGCCATGAGACCGCGCATGCCGGCGAGCTGCTTAATCTGGGCCTGCGAGCCGCGGGCTCCTGAATGCGCCATCATGTAAATGGAGTTGAGGTCCGCCTGACGTCCGTCCGGACGCTTCGGAGTGGCCTGGATCTCCTTCATCATCGCAGATGCAACCTGGTCACCGCAACGCGACCAGGCGTCGATCACCTTGTTGTACTTTTCCTGCTGAGTAATCAGGCCGTCCTGATACTGCTGCTCGTAATCCTTCACGAGCGAGCGGGTCTCTTCGACCAGATTCTCCTTCGCTTTCGGAATGACCATATCGTCCTTGCCGAACGAGATGCCCGCTGCGAATGCGTGCCGGAAGCCGAGCTGCATGATCGCGTCGGCGAACAGCACCGTCTCCTTCTGCCCGGTGTGGCGATAGACGATGTCGATGACGTCGCCGATCTCCTTCTTTGTCAGGACCTTGTTGACCGTCTCGAAGGGCACCTTGTGACTTTTCGGGAGAGTCTCGGCGAGCAGCATGCGCCCTGCGGTCGTCTCGAAGCGCTTCATGTAGGTCTCGCCCTGCTCGTCCGTCTGGGGCACGCGGCTAATGATCTTCGAATGAAGCGTGACCGCACCGGCTGCGAGCGCCTGGTGGACCTCGGCCATGTCGCTGAGAAGCATGCCCTGACCCGGCTCATCCTCTTTCTCGAGGCTGAGGTAGTAGAGACCAAGGACCATGTCCTGCGAAGGCACGATGATCGGTTTTCCATTGGCGGGAGAGAGGATGTTGTTGGTGGACATCATCAGCACGCGCGCCTCCAGCTGGGCCTCGAGGCTCAGCGGAACGTGCACGGCCATCTGGTCACCGTCGAAGTCGGCGTTGAACGCGGCACAGACCAGAGGATGAAGCTGGATCGCCTTGCCCTCGATCAGCACCGGCTCGAATGCCTGAATTCCAAGACGGTGAAGTGTCGGCGCACGGTTCAGAAGCACAGGATGCTCGCGGATGACCTCGTCGAGGATGTCCCAGACCTCCTTGCGCTCCTTCTCGACCCACTTCTTCGCCTGCTTCAGGGTCATCGAGAGACCCTTGGCGTCGAGGCGCGAGTAGATGAACGGCTTGAACAGCTCCAAAGCCATCTTCTTGGGAAGACCGCATTGGTGGAGCTTTAGCTCCGGACCGGTGACGATGACCGAACGGCCCGAATAGTCGACGCGCTTGCCGAGCAGGTTTTGGCGGAACCGCCCCTGCTTGCCCTTGAGCATGTCGGAGAGCGACTTGAGCGGACGCTTGTTGGCGCCGGTGATCGTCCGGCCGCGGCGGCCGTTGTCGAACAGAGCGTCGACCGCTTCCTGGAGCATTCGCTTCTCGTTGCGGACAATGATGTCGGGAGCGCGCAGCTCCATCAGTCGCTTCAGGCGGTTGTTCCGGTTGATCACGCGGCGATAAAGGTCGTTAAGGTCCGACGTCGCGAAGCGACCGCCGTCCAAGGGAACCAGTGGGCGAAGTTCCGGAGGAATGACCGGAATGACTTCCATGATCATCCACTCCGGCCGGTTACCGAACTCAAGGAAGCTCTCGACGACCTTGAGGCGCTTGATGATCTTCTTGGGCTTCAGCTCCGACTTCGTCTCGGCGAGCTCCTTAAGCAGCGCTTCCTTCTCACCCGAGAGGTCGAGGTCAATCAGCATCTGCTTGACGGCTTCGGCGCCGATACCGGCCGAGAACGCGTCCTCGCCATATTCATCCTGGGCCGAGAGAAGCTCGTCCTCGGTCAGAAGCTGATACTTCTCGAGCGCGGTCAGGCCCGGCTCGATCACGACGTAGCTCTCGAAATAGAGGATTCGCTCGAGTTGCTTGAGCTGCATGTCGAGGAGGAGCCCGATACGGCTCGGCAAGCTCTTCAGGAACCAGATGTGAGCGACCGGGGCGGCCAGCTCGATATGGCCCATGCGCTCACGGCGGACCTTCGAGACGGTAACCTCGACGCCGCACTTTTCGCACACGATTCCCTTATATTTCATACGCTTGTACTTGCCGCACAAGCATTCGTAATCCTTGATCGGACCGAAGATGCGCGCGCAGAAGAGGCCGTCACGTTCGGGCTTGAACGTGCGGTAATTGATGGTTTCCGGCTTCTTGATCTCGCCGAAGGACCAGCTGCGGATCTTGTCGGGCGAAGCGATGCCGATCCTGATCTCGTCGAAAGTCTCCGGCTTGGCGATCGGGTTCGCGAAGTTCGTCAGTTCGTTCATGTTTTGCTCCTGACCCCTTCCGCGCTTGGGAAGGGGCTGGGTTGTTTGGTTATTCGGCGGCGAGAGCGGTCGGCGGCTCAGCGTTAGGATCCTCGACGCTGTCCAGCTCGACGTTGAGGCCGAGCGAGCGCATCTCCTTGACGAGCACGTTGAAGCTCTCCGGAATTCCGGCCTCGAACGTGTCGTCACCCTTGACAATCGCCTCGTAGACCTTGGTTCGCCCGATCACGTCATCGGACTTCACCGTCAGCATTTCCTGAAGCGTGTAGGCCGCGCCGTAAGCCTGCAGCGCCCACACCTCCATCTCACCGAAGCGCTGGCCGCCGAACTGCGCCTTACCGCCCAGCGGCTGCTGGGTGACAAGGCTGTAGGGTCCGATTGAGCGGGCATGGATCTTGTCGTCCACCAGGTGGTGGAGCTTCAGCATGTACATGTAGCCCACGGTCACCTTGCGGTCGAACGGCTCGCCGGTGCGGCCATCGAACAGGGTGACCTGTCCCGACGTGTCGAGACCCGCCTTCTCCAACATCGCGCTGACGTCGGGCTCGCGAGCGCCGTCGAACACCGGAGTGCCCATCGGGATGCCCGCGGTCAGATTGGAAGCAAGCTCCATCACGCCCTCATCGTCGCGGGCGTCGATGTCCTTGGCATAGCCGTCGCCATAGACTTCCTTGAGCTTGGCGCGGATCGCCTTGACGTCCTTGCCTGCAACGTCCTTGCCGCGTTCATGGATTCCGTCGAGCATCTGCTGGATTTGGTTTCCAAGGCCGCGAGCGGCCCAGCCGAGGTGAGTCTCGAAGATCTGGCCAACGTTCATTCGGCTCGGCACACCCAGGGGGTTCAGCACCATGTCGGCGTGAGTTCCGTCCTCGAGGAACGGCATGTCCTCGATCGGCAAAACGCGGCTGATGATTTCCTTGTTGCCGTGACGGCCGGCCATCTTGTCGCCCGTCTGCAGCTTGCGCTTCACAGCGACAAAGACCTTGACCATCTTGAGCACGCCCGGCGGCAGCTCGTCACCGGCCTCAAGCTTGCCGACGCGATCCTGAAATCGGTGCTGGATCGTGTTGGCCGCCTCGTCGTACTGGCCGTTCAGGGCTTCGAGGTCGGCCTGGCGCTTGTCGTCCTTGACCGCAATCTTCCACCATTCGTGGCGCTCCGCACCTTCGAGCGTTGTTTCATCGAGGGTCGAGCCCTTCTTGATGCCCTTGGGCGCTGCCGTTGCGACCTGTCCGTTCAGCATTTCCTTAAGTCGCGAGAAGGTTGCTCGGTTGAGGATCGCGCGCTCGTCGTCGGCGTCCTTCTTTAGCCGCTCCTTCTCCTCGGTCTGGATCGCGCGGGTACGGTCGTCGATGTCGATTCCGTGCCGGTTGAAGACACGAACCTCAACGATCGTGCCGGAAACGCCCGGCGGCAAACGAAGCGAGGTGTCGCGGACGTCGGACGCTTTCTCGCCAAAGATTGCGCGGAGGAGTTTCTCCTCCGGCGTCATCGGGCTTTCGCCCTTCGGCGTAATCTTGCCGACCAGGATATCGCCCGGCTCGACCTCGGCGCCGATGTAGACGATGCCCGCCTCGTCGAGGTTGCGGAGCGCTTCCTCGCCGACGTTCGGGATATCGCGCGTGATGTCCTCAGGCCCGAGCTTGGTGTCGCGGGCCATGACCTCGAACTCTTCGATGTGGATCGAGGTGAAGACATCGTCCTTCACGATCCGCTCGGAGATGAGGATCGAAGTCCTCGTAATTGTACCCGTTCCACGGCATGAACGCGACGAGAACGTTCCGGCCGAGCGCGAGCTCGCCATATTCGGTCGATGGACCATCGGCGATGATCTCGCCCGCATCGACCGTGTCGCCGACCTTCACCAGCGGGCGCTGGTTGATGCAGGTGTTCTGATTCGAGCGCTGGAACTTCATCAACGTGTAGATGTCGACCCCCGATTCACCGGCCCTGAGGTCGCCGGTAACGCGGATCACGATACGGGCTGCGTCGACCTGGTCGACCACGCCCGAACGGCGGGCGGCGATCGCGGCGCCGGAATCGCGAGCGACAGTCTCCTCCATGCCGGTGCCGACCAGCGGCGCCTCGGCGCGGAGAAGCGGAACCGCCTGGCGCTGCATGTTCGAACCCATGAGCGCGCGGTTGGCGTCATCATTCTCGAGAAACGGAATGAGCGAGGCAGCAACCGAAACGAGCTGCTTCGGGCTGACGTCCATCAGCGTGATCTGGTCGCGCGGAGCCATCAGGAACTCGCCGTTGCGGCGTGCTGAGATGATCTCCTCGGCAAAGCCGCCCTTGGCGTCGAGCTCGGCGTTCGCCTGGGCGATCGTGTGCTTCGCCTCTTCCATCGCGGACAGGTAGACAACCTCGGTCGTCACCTTCCCGTCGACAACCTTACGGTACGGAGTTTCGATGAAGCCGTATTTGTTGACGCGGCTGAAGCTTGCAAGGCTGTTGATGAGACCGATGTTTGGCCCTTCCGGAGTCTCGATCGGACAGATCCGGCCATAATGGGTCGGGTGGACGTCGCGGACTTCGAAGCCCGCGCGCTCCCGGGTGAGGCCGCCCGGGCCAAGCGCCGACACGCGGCGCTTATGGGTGACTTCCGACAGCGGATTGGTCTGGTCCATGAACTGCGACAGCTGCGACGACCCGAAGAACTCGCGGACCGCGGCAACCGCCGGCTTCGCGTTGATGAGGTCGTTCGGCATGACCGTCGACACGTCGACGCTGCTCATGCGCTCCTTGACCGCGCGCTCCATGCGCAAGAGGCCGACTCGATACTGATTCTCGAGAAGCTCACCGACCGAGCGGACACGCCGGTTGGCGAGGTTGTCGATGTCGTCGATCTCGCCCTTCCCGTCCTTGAGGTTCACCAGCTCCTGGACGACCGCGAGGATATCTTCCTTGCGGAGCGTCGTGACGGTGTCCTCGACGTCAAGACCGAGGCGCATGTTGAGCTTAACTCGGCCGACCGCGGAGAGGTCGTAGCGCTCGCTGTCGAAGAACAAACCGTAGAAAAGCGCATCTGCGGTCTCGCGCGTCGGCGGCTCGCCAGGGCGCATAACCCGATAGATATCGGCAAGCGCACTGTCGCCATCCTCGCTCTTGTCGGCCTTCAGCGTGTTTCGGATCCACGGACCCGTATTGACGAAATCGATGTCGAGCAGATCGAGCTTCTTGACCCCGGCCGCGTCGAGCTTCGCGAGATTTTCCTCGCTGACTTCGTCGCCCGCCTCGATGTAGATTTCCCCTGTCTTCTCATTGATGAGGTCAAACGCCGAATAGCGGCCGAAAATTTCCTCGGTCGGGATGATCACGTTCTTGACGCCGTCCTTCGCCGCCTGATTGGCGCGGCGCGGCGTGATCTTCTCGTTCGCCTTGAAGATAATCTCGCCGGTGTCGGCATCGACGACCTCGTGAGTCGGCTTCTGGCCGCGCCAGCCGTCGGCGACATAGGGGATCTGCCAACCGTTCTTGCCGCGCGTATAACCGACCCGGTTGTAGAAAGTGTTGAGGATTTCCTCGCTCGTCATGCCGAGCGAGTGGAGAAGCGCAGTGACCGGCAGCTTGCGCTTGCGGTCGATACGGACATTGACGATGTCCTTGGCATCGAACTCGAAGTCGAGCCAGCTGCCGCGATAGGGGATGACGCGCGCGGCGAAGAGATATTTGCCGCTGGCATGGGTCTTGCCCCGATCATGGTCGAACAGGACGCCGGGCGAGCGGTGCATCTGGCTGACGATGACGCGCTCGGTGCCGTTGATGATGAAGGTGCCGTTCATCGTCATGAGCGGCATGTCGCCCATGTAGACATCCTGCTCCTTGATATCGATCACCGACTTGGCCTCGGTCTCGGGATCGATCTCGAACGTAGTCAGCCGCAGGGTGACGCGCATCGGGGCAGCGTAAGTGAGGCCGCGCTGGCGGCACTCGTCGGTGTCATATTTCGGATCCTCGAGCTCGTAATGATCGAAATCGAGGTGCGCCGTGCCGGCGAAGTCCCCGATCGGGAACACCGAACGCAGGGTCTTTTCGAGACCCGAGACATAGCCTGTCTTGGGGTCCGAGCGGAGGAATTGCTCATAGCTCTCCCGCTGAACCTCGATGAGGTTCGGCATCTCGGAAATCTCGTGAATGTTGCCGAAGATCTTGCGGATTTGCCGCTGCTTGGTCCTGGCCCCGCTGATGGAGTTGCGAGGTGCGTCGATCGCTTTGGTGGCCATGTGCTTCCCTGCGCTATGCGAGAACGCAGGGGTCCCCGCGCTCCGCTTGATTTGCCGGCTCGCAGCCGGCTTGTGTATGGAGCGCTGCCCCGCGACCCTCCCCAATGCGTTCGGTCCGTGCGCCAACTCGGACCCTGTCCCGGAGAGGACGGGAAAAGCCCCGGGCGCACGTCACCGTGCGGCGGAGCCGTCTATTTTCGGATAAAGCCGATATAAGCATTCCGAAGCGCGGCGCAAGAGCGACATTGGTGGCTCTTCATGGGGGAGCGCCTGGTGACAGGAGCGATCCACGCGGTTGGCGCTGTTTAACCGACTGTAACCGGACGAGCTAGACTTAGGTCGCACAGGGCTTGATTGCTTGCGGCGCGGGCCGAGGCCCGACCGCACGGAAGGCCATGAAGTAGGATTCGTTCCCACTTAGCACCTTGTATTTGACCGGCTGAAGGTTGAGCGCCGCGAGCTCGCACTTGAGCTGCAAAGGCGGCATGCCGTGGCGTTCCACCGGCCTTTTCGCATCGACGACGACGACCAGCCCGCCCGGCTTCAGTCCTTCGCGCATGTTCCAGAGGAAAGCGTAGGGCGATGCTACCTCATGATACATATGGACGAGGAAAACCCGATCAAAAGTGTGTGCGGGCAGCTTCGGATCCTCGGGCGAGCCAAGCCGCACCGCCACATTGTCAAGCCGCTCGCGCTGGACTCGGTCGGTAAGTTGCTCGGTGACTTCGGGCACGATGTCCTCGGCAAGGACCCGCCCCTTGGCGCTGACGACACGCGCGAGGCGGACGGTGTAATAACCCTCCCCGGCGCCCACGTCCGCGACCCACATCCCAGGCCGAATTCCGGCAAGCTGCATCACTTGCTCGGCTTCTCCCAGCCGGTCACGGGCATCCTCGGTCGAGAAGGTATCGCTGACGATCGGAGCGACGTCACGATGAGCGCTCGGGAAATGCGGCTCACTCGGCTGAGCGCGGCAGGACAGCAGCAGAAGCGACGCTAGTACGGCTGCCTTATTCCACATCCTCGACCTCGACCGTTTCGCCGGTCACCCTTTGCGACAATGCAGCTGCCATGAACCGATCGAGGTCCCCGTCGAGCACGTCACCGGGCGCGGTCGAGGTGACTCCCGTTCTCAAGTCTTTCACCAGCTGGTACGGCTGGAGCACGTAGGACCGGATCTGATGGCCCCAGCCAATGTCGGTCTTGGCCGCATTGGCGGCATTTGCCTCGGCCTCCCGCTTCTGAAGCTCGGCCTCGTACAAACGCGCTTTCAGCTGCTTGAGCGCCGATGCGCGATTCTTGTGCTGGGAGCGCTCATTCTGGCAGGCAGCCACGATCCCGGTTGGAATGTGGGTGATGCGAACCGCGCTGTCGGTCGTGTTGACGTGCTGGCCGCCCGCGCCCGAGGCGCGATACGTATCGATCCGAAGCTCAGCTTCGTTGATCTGGATATCGATGTCGTCATCGACCTCTGGATAAACCCACACGCTCGAGAAGCTCGTGTGGCGCCGAGCATTTGCGTCAAAGGGACTAATCCGGACGAGACGGTGAACGCCGCTTTCAGTCTTTACATTGCCGTAGGCGTTCTCGCCCTTGATCAGGATCGTTGCCGACTTGATACCCGCCTGTTCGCCAGAATGGTGATCAATCATCTCGACCTTGCAGCCGCGCCGCTCCGCCCACCGTGTATACATGCGCAGCAACATCTCGGCCCAGTCCTGGCTTTCGGTCCCGCCCGCGCCAGCATTGATCTCTACATAAGCGTTGTTGGCATCTGCCTCGCCAGCTAGCAGCGCAGCAACTTTGTCACGGTCGGCGCGCTCGGCAAGCTCGGCAAGGCTTCGAATGCCGTCTTCGACGAGCGAATCATCACCTTCGCTTTCGGCAAGTTCGATGAGTTCAGACGTGTCCGCGAGCTCCCGCTCGAGCGTGCGGGTCGCGCCGATCGCCTCTTCGAGACGGCGGCGCTCGCGCATGACATCCTGAGCCGCCTTGGGATTGTCCCACAGCGTCGGGTTCTCGACCTTGGCGTTGAGCTCGTCCAGCCGCTTCAGTGCGCGGTCCCAATCGAGGAACCGGCGCAGCAGCGAGGTCGCGGCGTTGATCTGATCGATATGGGCCTGCGCTTCGGCGCGCATCGTCGAAAACCTTTCGGGAGAACCGCTACTAGAGCGAGTTCTGAGTTGGCAAGCCGCTTGGTTGTTGCTTTGGCGGCGTTGCTACTGGCGCCGTGGGCCGCGGCGCCTGTTGTGGGCCTGGCTGGTCCTGTGATGCGGTCTGCTGAGCTGCCGCCGCCTGCTGCCACAACTGGACATATTGTGGGCTATATGGGTCGCCGAAGGTGCTGCGACTGCTGTGGACCGCTTCCGTCTGCGGTTGAAACGCTTCCCAGATCACTTCCGATTTTGGGTCTTCCGACATCGGGAAGGATCCGAATACCGGCTTGCCGCTCGCGCGATCGATTCGCATCCAGCGGATCCCCGGCGGAGCGACGAACGGCACCTTGGGCTGGTCTTTGAGTGCCGTCAGCGCCCATTCCTTCCAGATCGGCGCCGAAATTCGGCCGCCCTGGGCCCAGCCGCCCATCGGGCGCGGATTGTCATAGCCGAGATAGACTCCAGCAACGATGTCGGGCGTGCCGCCGACAAACCAGACATTGGTCGGGCCGTTGGTCGTTCCAGTCTTCCCGAACAGCGGTCGGTTAAGGTCGTGGAGCACCGTCGCTGTGCCCCTGATGATCACGCCTTCCATGACATGAACCATCTGGAACGCGGCCATCGGATCGACGAGCTGCCTGGTACGGGCCGGCGGCCGCGGCATCGGACCGCCGTCCCAGTCGGCGGAGTTGCAATTCCCCATCAGGGCACAGCGGTTGTCGGTCCGATAAATTACCTTGCCGTTGCGATCCTCGACATAGTCGATCGTCGTCGGCTTCACCGATCGACCTTGGTTCGCGAGGATCGCATAGGCGTTCGTCAGGCGAAGGACGGTGGTGTCGCCAGCGCCCAGCGCGATCGAGAGATAGTTTGGATAATCTCCAACGCCGAGCTTGCGAGCGGTGTCGATGATTTTCGGCATTCCGATATTGGCAGCGGCGCGAACGGTCATCAGGTTGCGTGATTGTTCAAGTCCCCAGCGCAAGGTGTGTGGACCCGCAGACCGGTGATCGAAATTGACGAAGCACTTCTGCGGGAGTCCGGGTCCCTGGTCGACGCAATATGGCGCGTCGAGCTCAATCGTCGCGGGCGTGAAGCCATTCTGAAGCGCAGTCACATATACGATCGGCTTGAATGCGGATCCCGGCTGGCGGAGCGCCTGGGTCGCGCGATTGTACGCCGAGCCCAGAACGTCGAACCCCCCTTGCATGGCCATCACTCTTCCGGTGTGAACCTCTTCGACAAGCATCGCACCGGAGATCGCAGGAACTGTCTTTAGCTGCGTAACCGCCGCCATCGCCCTCTTTGACGATGATGATCATGCCAGGTTTCAGCGCATCGAAAGCACTTCCACCAACGCCGCGGACAGGCATCGATGCCCCGGAAGCCGGAAGCGTTCCGGTGGACCCGTTCGTAAATCCGATCGTCGCTGCGCCATTGTTCGTCGATAGGACCACTGCCTTTAGCCAGTCGGGGTAGCCCGTGCCGACGGGTGCGCGATCGAGCTGGGCGGCCCAATCGCCGGACACGTCGATCTTCATTCCGAGATCTTTCCAGCCGCCGCCTCCGCCGCCGAACTTGACCAGCCCGTCACGGAGCGCCTGCGCCGCTGGGTCCTGCATTTTCGGGTCCATCGAGGAGCGAACCCAAAGGCCACCGCTATAGAGACTGTTCGCGCCGTCCTTGGAATCCTCGCCGAACTGGCGGATCAGCTCGCGCCGGACCTCCTCCATGAAATAGCCGCCCTGCTGGCGGAACTTCTCATTGCTTCCGTAGCGGATCGTTCCCAGCGGACTTGACGCTGCGCCGTTCCACTGAGCCTCCGTGAGGTAGCCGTTACGGTACATCTCACGAAGCACGTAGTTGCGGCGGTCGAGAGCTTTCTGGGTCGCGCGCACTGGGTCGTAATTAGAAGGCGCCTTGGGAAGGATTGCGAGATAGGCGGCTTCGGGAAGCGTCAGCTCATCGACGTCCTTGTCGAAATAGGCGCGAGCGGCGGCCTGCACGCCGTACGCGTTCCGCCCGAGGAAGATCGAATTGAGATAGAGTTCGAGGATCTGCTCCTTGCTTAGCGTGTCCTCCAGGCGGAAGGCGAGGATCGCCTCGCGCGCTTTTCGGCCAACATTGTAGCTGCTGTCGCGAAGCAGATATTTGGCAACTTGCTGAGTGATCGTTGAGCCGCCAGCGACGCGCCCGCCGCGGCCGAAGTGCACCGTGTAGTTAAAGACGGCCTTGACGAATCCGGAAGGGTCGATGCCGTGGTGGTGGAAGAATTCCTTGTCCTCCGCCGAGATGAACGCGTGGACCACCAGCGGCGGGATTTCGTCGTACGACAGGTCGACCCGGCGTTCGCGAGCGAAAGTCTGGACAGGGTCTCCGTCGAAGCCCCGGACGTTTGTGGGAAGTGGCGGTTGATAGGCGAGCAGGGTCTGGGCTGAGGGAAGACCGGCCGCGAAGTAGATCCACATTGCGGCGACGAGCACGAACAGCGCCGCACAGGCCCAGCCGATCCAGCGCACCCAGCGTCGAGCCCATAAGGGATCGACCCAATTGTGCACTCGCTCGTTGAACGCCACGAGGTCGGGAAGCTTCCAGTCGGGAGAGGTCAGACGCTCGAATTTCATCCGGACGAGCGTCTAGCCGTTCGGGACTGGTGCGGAAAGCCGGTTAATGCCGGTTTTGGGCCGCGACGTCGGTTTCGATCGCCTCCGCAAGTGCCAGGGCAATCTTGGAGCGCTGCTCGGGCGAACGCAGAAGCACTTCGTCATCGGCGTTGCTGATATAGCCCGCCTCGAACAACACCGCGGGGGTGTCGGAACGGCGCAGCACATGAAAATCCGCGAAACGGTGCGGGTTCGGCCGAAGCTCAAACCGGCCTGATGACTTGCTGACGAGCCTCGCCGCAAGATCAGCCGACGCGCTCATTTGCTGCTGCATTGCGAGGTCCGACAGAATGCCTCTGACGGAGCCGTCCGAGACAGTGTCGTTAGGGCCTGCGTTTTCCGAGGCCGCTACACGTGCAGCTTCAGCATCCGAGGCGACGTCGGATACCGAGTAGACGGTGGCTCCGCGCGCCAGCGGGTTTGGAGCATGGTCCATGTGCAGCGACACGAAGATCGCCGCATCGAGCCTGCGGGCAACGTCCGCACGCTCCTCTAGCGTCAGATATCGATCGTCGTTGCGGGTCATCGCGACCCGAACTCGTCCGCGTTTCACAAGATCGTCCCGAAGCTCGGTAGCGAGCGCCAGAGTGAGATCCTTTTCACTCACCTGCCCGGAAACGCTGGTCGCACCAGGATCGTGGCCGCCATGGCCCGGATCGATGACCACGATGGGGCGCCCCCGAGCCTCGGGCACGCCATAAATCTTGTCGGTGACCGGTGCCGGAAGGTTCACGGTTACGGTCGATTGAGCCTCTGCTCCGCTGCGATCGAACATGACGAACAGGAATACGCCCGCCGTCAAGCGCGGCAAACGCCGTGCCCACGATCGCACCTTCATTCCGCAATGCCCGTTTCATGCGCCCCAACCCATTGACCCGCATGTATATATCACGCGAACATGGTTAACAAAATTTAACTGGCCTCATTCGTGCCAGCTGACGCCATCACGTTCCGTGAGGGCGATCGCTGCTGAAGGCCCCCAGGTTCCCGCCGCGTAGGGCCGCGGAATAATGGCTTTTTCGGCCCAGACCGAGCGGATTTGGTCGATCCAGGACCATTGCGCTTCGACCTCGTCGCGCCGGATGAACAGGGTCGGGTCGCCTTCGATCAGGTCGAGAAGGAGGCGCTCGTAAGCGATTCGGCGCCGATACTCGCTGAACGCATTGGCAAGGCCGATGTCGAGCGGGATTTCCCGCAGCCGAACGCCCTGCCGGTCGAGCCCGGGAGTTTTGGCCATCAAACGAAGCTCGATGCTTTCTTCAGGCTGGACGCCGATGATCAGTTTGTTCGGCTTGGTCGTCGCTCCCCGTGAAGCGAAAATCGAATAGGGCACGTCCTTGAACTGGATGAAGATTTCCGTGTCGCGCATTGGCATCCGCTTGCCGGTCCGAAGGTAGAAGGGCACACCCTTCCAGCGCCAATTGTCGATATAGGCTTTCAAGGCCACGAAGGTCTCGGTCGTGCTCTCGCGCCCGATTTCCTCGGAGTAGCCGGGCACTGACTCGCCATCGATCGCACCGCGCGCGTACTGACCGGTGACCGTGTTGTGCTCGACGTCCGTTGCCGTGATCGGCCGAAGCGCTCGAATGACCTTGACCTTCTCGTCGCGGACCGACGTAGCGTCGAAATCGGTCGGAGGCTCCATGGCGACGAGCGCGAGCAGCTGGAGCATATGGTTCTGCACCATATCCCTAAGGGCGCCCGACTGATCATAATAATCCCCGCGGCCCTCGACCCCAATCGTCTCGGCGACCGTGATCTGGACGTGCTCGATATGTGCAGCGTTCCACAGGGGCTCGAAAAAGAAATTCGCAAAGCGGAGCGCGAGGAGGTTCTGGACCGTCTCCTTGCCGAGGTAATGGTCGATCCGGAACGTGCGATTTTCGGGAAATGCGCCGGCGACGGCGTCGTTGATCTCGCGACTTAATTCAAGGTCGGTTCCGAGCGGCTTTTCAAGCGCCATGCGCACGGTCGGACAGGCCAGCCCTGCCGCTTCGAGGCCGTCGATCGTCGGCTTGAACAAGGACGGTGCGGTCGAGAGGAAGATCGCGACCCCGTGGCAGGGGTCGCCAACTTTCGCGGCAAGATCTCGAAAGTGCGATTGATCGTTAATGTCGAGCGGGACGTAATGAAGCCTGGCGAGGAAGCGCTGGGCGATTTCTTCGGAATAGAAGCCGGAGGGCAGATATTCTTTCAAGGCATCGTTCGCGCGTTCTCGGAAGGCAGCGTCGTCAAGCTCGGTCCGAGCCGTGCCGATGATCCTGAGCTCAGCGGGGAGAAGGCCGTCCGAATCGAGTCCGTAAAGCGAGGGAATGAGCATCCGGCGGGCAAGGTCGCCCGTCGCGCCGAACATGACCAGGGTCGAAGCTTTCTCGAGCATCGCCCGCCGCCATAGCATTTCTTCATTGGCTGCGAGCAAGTGTTGCGGCGCAGACTCGGCGATGCTAACTCGGTTTCACTTCTCCGGCGTCCGTCGGAGAAATCAAGCAGCGGACGGTGCGACGGGCCGCGGCTCCACGAGGTTGAAGCTTGAATGACGCCACAAACCGCCCTTCATCCGCTCTTCGGTGAAGCGGCGCTCCCCGCGAACGACCGCGGGATGGCTCGTCGAGCAGACACGCTTTTCAGTCATCTTGCCATCGCAGGCCGTCAGTACGCGGCCGGCGGGGCCTTAATTGTCGCGCGCAGGAGCGTTCGAACGCTGAACCCGCGCGCCTGGAGAAATTTCAATGTCCATGCGCATGCTTATCGATGCGCGCCACCCGGAGGAGACCCGGGTAGCGGTCGTCAAAGGAAACCGGATCGAGGAGTTTGACTTCGAATCCGCTGAGCACAAACAGCTCAAAGGCAATATCTATCTAGCCAAGGTCACTAGGGTCGAACCGTCGCTTCAGGCGGCGTTCGTCGATTATGGTGGCAATCGCCACGGCTTCCTGGCCTTCAGCGAAATCCACCCCGATTATTATCAGATCCCGAAGGCCGACCGCGAAGCGCTGCTTCGCGAAGAAGCCGAGCATGCGGCCGAGGAGGAACGGCTCCGCAACGCCGAGCTCGAAGCATCCGAAACCTCGGAACTGGTTGACGACGAAGAGATCACGACGAACTCGATATTGCCGATGCGACAGCAACGGCAACGGACACTGCCAGCGAGGCAGGAACCGGCTCTTCGCGCTCGCCAGTCGATGAATCGGCGGCTGACGAACTGCGCAAGAAACGGCAGGCTCTGCGCCGCCGCTACAAGATCCAGGACGTGATCCAGCGGCGCCAGGTTCTTTTGGTGCAGGTCGTAAAGGAAGAGCGCGGCAACAAAGGCGCGGCGCTGACCACCTATCTTAGCCTCGCGGGCCGCTATTGCGTGCTGATGCCCAACACCAGCCATGGCGGAGGTATCTCGCGCAAGATCTCGAACGGCGCCGATCGCAAGCGCCTGAAATCGATCATGTCGGACCTGAACCTGCCCAAGACGATGGGGCTGATCGTCCGCACCGCCGGGCTCCAGCGCACCAAGACCGAGATCAAGCGCGACTTCGACTATCTCGCGCGCCTCTGGGACGAGATCCGGGAGCGGACGCTCGGAAGCACCGCGCCGGCTCTCATCTATCGCGACAGCGATCTCATCAAACGCGCGATCCGCGATCTCTACAATCGCGAGATCGAGGAAGTGATTGTCGAGGGCGAGGAAGGCTACAAGGCCGCCAAGGGGTTCATGAAGCTCCTGATGCCGAGCCACGTTCGCCGCGTGAAGGTGCACACAGATACGACCCCGCTGTTCCAGCGCTCCGGAGTCGAAGACCAGCTCAGCGCCATGTACCAGCCGATCGTCCAGCTGAAGTCGGGCGGCTATCTCGTCATCAACCCGACCGAGGCGCTGGTTTCGATCGACATTAACTCGGGGAGGTCGACCCGAGAGCACAATATCGAGCAAACTGCCTACAACACCAACCTGGAGGCTGCTCAGGAGATCGCGCGCCAGCTTCGCCTTCGCGACATGGCGGGGCTCATCGTCATCGACTTCATCGACATGGAGCATTCGAACCATGTCCGGAAAGTCGAGAAGGCGATGAAGGAAGCGCTGAAGAACGATCGCGCTCGAATCCAGGTCGGCCGGATCTCCAGCTTTGGTCTGATGGAGATGAGCCGGCAGCGGCTCCGGACCGGAGTTCTCGAGGCCTCGACCAAGCCCTGCCCGCATTGCGAAGGCACCGGTTTGATGCGCACAGCTGCATCGGCTGGCCTGTCGGCGCTGAGGATTATCGAGGATGAGTCGGCGCGCGGTCGCGGCGAGCGTATTTGCCTCCGCGCGGGCAAGGAGGCAGCCGTCTATGTGCTCAACAAGAAGCGCGGCGAGCTTGCCGATATCGAGCAGCGCTACGGAGTTTCGATCGACATCCTGATCGACGAGGGCTTCGAAGGCGCGCGGATGACCGTCGACAGCTCCGGTCCGCCCCCCGTTGTCGTCCACCCGGTCGAAATAGCTATCGAGGAAGAGCTAGACGAGGAAACGCTCGAAATTTCACTCGAGGACGACGAGGAAGAGGCTGAGATCGCGAGCGAAGATCGCGAAGATCGCGAAGACAGCGAAGGCAGCGAAGGCGACCGGCAGGCCCGGCGGCGGCGTCGCCGGCGCCGCGGCGGCCGTGGCCGCGGACGCCGCGAGGGCGGTGAGACCGAGGCTGCCCTTCAGCCCGAGGGAACAGATGAGCTCTAGGTGAAAGAGAGGAGCAACCGACGCAGCAAGCCGAGGCCATCGCCGAAGAGCCGGAATCGGGCAAGCGGCGGAGGCGGAGACGCGGCGGCAAGACTAGTGAGCCCGCGGCACAGGAGTCGCCCCAGACCGAACCCGACAAGGCGCCGATGGTCGAGCGTCCTCAAAGCGAGGAACCGCCGATCACTGAAATGCAGCCAGTCAGCGAAGAGCAACCCAAGCCGAAACGGCGCCGCTCGAAGAAGGCTGCCGAGCCCGAAGCCGCCGCGGAAGACCCTGCCCGTGTCGAGGCACCGCCGGCCGAACTGGTGGAGCAGGCCGCCCCGCCGGCCAAGCCAGGACGCAAGCGCCGGGCCAAGGCGTCCGAGCTCGAATCTGCACCGGCAGGCGGCCTTGACGAGCAAGTAAGCCTTCCGCCTGCGAACAACGACACGACCGCAGACGAAGGCGAGCCGCGTCGCGGGTGGTGGCAGCGAACCTTCGGGTAATTGACCGAAGGCGGATTTAATCGCCGGTTCAGCGGGAGAAGTGGTAATCGGCGAGCGATGACGTCGCCGATTGCCCGCATCGCGCGCCTGCTCATGCTGGCGCTGATCCTCGCGACGGCGAGCTCGCAACCGGCGGCCGCGCAGGATGACAGCTCGGGTCCGCAGGTCCTTCGCGACACGGAAACGGAGCAATTGTTCCACGATATGTCGCTGCCGCTTGTCCAGGCGGCGGGTCTTGACCCGAACAGCGTCAAGGTCGTCCTTCTGAACGATCCCGAGATCAATGCCTTCGTTTCGCAAGGTCAGACCGTCTATCTTCAGTCCGGGCTGATCGATGCTGCCGACAATGTGAACCAGGTCCAGGGCGTGGTCGCGCACGAGCTCGGTCACGTCATCGCCGGCGACGCGATCCGCAGCGGTCAGGGCGCCAAGCAGGCCACCGGCATCAGCATTCTTTCGCTTGTCCTGGGGGTCGCTGCAATCGCCGCTGGCGCGGGCGACGCTGGACTGGGCATCATGATGGCGGGGCAACAAGCGGCGATGAGCGACATGATGGCCTTCACGCGCGGCCAGGAAGCTACCGCCGATGCAACCGGCTCTCGCCTGCTTTCCAAAGCCGGAATTAGTGGAAAGGGCATGCTGGATTTCTTTGGAAAGCTTCAGAACCTCGAATACCGCCTCGCGATTTATTCGAAAGACAGCTTCGATCGCGATCACCCGCTTTCACAGGAGCGAATTCAGGCGCTCCAGCAAAAGCTGCAATCGGACCCAGCATGGAACAAACCCATCGATCCACAGCTCGAGGTGCGCTTCGAACGGGTCAAGGCCAAGCTTCTTGGCTACGTAAATCCCAAGCAGGCCGTGCTCCGCTATCCCGAGAGCGACCAGAGCATCCCGGCGCATTATGCGCGCGCTTATGCTTATCACCTCGGCGGCTACCCCCAAAAGGCGGAAGGCGAAGCTGACGCGCTTCTCGCTGCAGATCCGAGCGATCCCTACTTCCTCGAACTCAAAGGCCAGATCCTTCTCGAGGACGGCAAGCCGATGGATGCGATCCCGCCGCTCAGGAAAGCCACTAAGGGATCGGGGGACGCGCCGATGATCGCTGCGATGCTCGGCCACGCGCTGGTTGCAACCGACGATCCCAAGAATTTCGAAGAAGCCAAGCAGATCCTGAAAGTCGCGGTAAACAAAGACAATGAGGATCCGTTCGCCTGGCTTCAGCTCGGAATCATCTACGACCATGAAGGCGATCAGGGGCGTGCCCTGCTCGCCACCGCCGAACGCAGCAATCTCGAAGGCAAAAACAAGGTCGCGCTGGCAAACGCACAGATGGCGATGAAGGGAATCCCGCCGGGAACGCCGGACTATCTTCGTGCCCAAGATATTGCCATGGTGTCGCGCGCCGAACTGGCGAAGAAAGACAAGAAATACCGGGACCCGAAAGACCAGTGAACCAAAAAGATGGCACGCCTCGGAACCGAGGGACCTTCGGAGCGGCGCTGGCGGGAGGGATAATCGGATCGCTGCTGACTGCAGCGATTCTCTTTTTCGCTCTTCCGAACGTCCTCAGCAGCCGGATCGTCCGGCAGGGCTTGCTGGCCGATCCCAAGATCCTGTCCGACGCCGTGGATGCCCTTCGCGACGCGCAATATGTGCCGGTCCTCTCGGCCAATCGAGCGGCCATCGAGACTCCGTTCGGAAGCTCCTGGCGAGGTTCCGCAAAGCCGGACGTCACCATGGTCGAGTTTTTCGATTATGCCTGCCCCTATTGCAAGGCGAGCAACCCGACGGTCGACCGTTTGCTCCAGGAGGACAAGGGCTTGCGAGTCGTCTATCGCGAACTGCCGATCCTTGGGCCCGACAGCGTGACCGCGGCGCGGCTTTCGCTCGAAGCATCCAAGCTCGGCCAATTCGCCAAGTTTCATGATGCCCTGTGGGATGCCGGCAGGCCCGCACCGGACACGATAGCGGCCGCGGCCAAAGCTGCGGCAGTCTCGACGAAGCCACAGCCGGACATCGACATCGAAGCCGAGCTGAAGCGCAATTTCCAGCTAGCTGGACAACTGGGCGCGACTGGCACACCGCTCTTCGTGATCGGAGACCGAGTGATGAATGGCGCGGTCGGCTACGATGCGCTCAAACAGGCGATCGACGCGGCGCGGCAAAAGAAGAGCTGAGGCCTGCTTCCTTTCGTTTAATTCGCCTTGTGCTGCGCAAGTGCGGTCATGTTCCCGACGAAACGGCTGGATTCCCCGCCGAGCCGAGCTGGATTCCAGCTTAAAAAGATAACATCGTCCGATACTTAAGAGTCGCGCCATGGGGATGGGGGCACGAATGGTCAGCTCGGTTAAATTAGTTCCCAATCACTATGACACGTTGGGCCTCTCGCCGGCGGCGAGCGATCGGGAGATCGCTGGAGCTTTCGCCCGGGCGATGAACATGTTCGGCGCGCGATCGCTAGCCCGAGCCGCCCAGATCGGAGTCGCCTTCGAGGTACTTCGAAATCCCGCCAAGCGTAGCGATTACGATCGCTCCCTGGGCCTGACGTCGGAGCCGCAACCGCGCCAATGGACTGCAGCTTCGAGGGTGCCGACCAAAAGCGGATTGATGGGGTCGGCATGGAGCGAACTGGCGAAGCAGGTTGCTGGGGATAATCCCCCTGCTCCACCTCGGCAGCCGAGCTTGCAAGACCGGTTGGAAAAAGGTGCAGAACCCAAGATCGCTTCCTTCATCGCGTCGTCGCTGCGCGAGCCGGCTATCCCGGCAGCTGCGGCGACTTCCGCAAGACCCGTTGCGGACCGCCGGGACGACGTCGACGCCACGCTCGAGCGCCACGTTGCGGAGCTACTCGCAGTCCGCGATGCACGCGAGGAAAGAGCTTTAAATGACGAAGTCCGAACGCTCGAATGGAAGCGGCCGGCACTGGCATTATTAGGCCTGGCAGCGGTTGCCGGGATCGTCGGCACGACCGCAGGATTTTGGGTCCAAGGCGGTTCTGATGGCCCCCAGCAGCCGCAAACCGCTGTCACCATGGCGCTCCCTGCAGTGCAGACGAACGAGGTGGCCGCACCCGTCCCCGAAGCGGAGCTGTTGCAACCGCAGTTGCGACGGCACCCGCAGCCCCACGTCCATGCCAAGGTGACGGCCCCGCGCCCGCAGATTGTCGCTCCAGACCAACGCGTCGCTCCGTCGGGGCAAATGGCAGATAGCAGTCATCCCGCCGCGATTCCGTTGAGCGACGGGGTGCAGGCGCCTGCCGACCAACTGTCCGCACAGTCTCCAGCCCCGGGAGCAGTCACGGCATCGATGCCTCTGCCAAAGGGAACGATCGCGCATACGATAGAAAAGATCGGCTATTCGTGCGGAGTCGTCGATTCCATCACCGGCGTTGAGGGCGCCGCGCCCGGGGTCTTCAAGGTGAGCTGCACTTCCGGCCAGAATTATCAGGCGACGCCGGTGAACGGGCACTATCATTTCCGAAAGTTGGGCGGCCGCTAGCCTGGCGGTCCTTTGAAGCCCTGCGCCACCACGTACCATTCGCTCAAATCCTTGCGGCTCGCGGGAGGTTTGGCGTGCTTCACGGTCGAAAAGCTGCGCTTCAGCTGCGCAATCAGCTGGCTATCGGCACCGCCGGCAAGCACTTTGGCGACATAGGCGCCGCCAGGTCGAAGCACTTCGCGGGCAAATTCCAGACCCGCTTCGACCAGCGTCATGGTCCGTAAATGGTCGGTCTGCTGGTGACCGACCGTGTTCGCCGCCATATCTGACATGACGAGGTCGGCGGGGCCGCCGAGCGCTTCTTTCAGCCGGTCCGGACCAGCGCCATCCATGAAATCCATCTCCAGGATTGTGACGCCCTCGATCGGGTCCGTCGGAAGCAGGTCGATGCCGACAATTCTCGACTGCGGCGACTTGCGCCGAACGAACTGGCTCCAACCCCCCGGAGCGATGCCGAGGTCGACCACCGCCTTCACATCCTTTAGAAGCCCGAACCGCTCGTCGAGCTCGAGCAGCTTGTACGCGGCACGGCTGCGGTAATTTTCCGCCTTGGCGCGCCTTACGTAAGGATCATTGAGTTGACGTTCGAGCCAGCGCGTCGACGAGACTTTGCGGCCCTTGGCAGTCCTTACGCGCTTCACAATTTCCAGCCATCGCGCGCCATCAGCGAACGGAGAATGCCTTCGCGAATTCCGCGATCAGCGATGCCGAGGTTCTTGGCTGGCCAGATTTCCATGATCGCTTCGAGGATCGCGCACCCGGCGACGACGAGGTCCGCGCGCTCGTTGCCGATGCAGGGAAGAGCTGACCTTTCTTCATAATCCATGCCCGCGATCATCCCGCTGATTTTCTGCATTGCCTCGATCGGCACATGGAGCCCGTCGACCGCGCGCCGGTCATAGAAAGGCAATGCCAGATGCACGCTTGCAAGGGTCGTCACCGTGCCGCTTGTGCCGAGCAGGCGAATCCCCTCGCGCTTCTGCGGAAGCATCAGAGCGAAATTGGCGAAGGCGCGCCGCGCGCGTTCACGCATGCGCATGTAAGCCCTAAGCCGATCCGGCCCTTCGAGCGCTTCCTTTCCTTCGCTCTCCGTCAACGACACCACGCCCCACGGCGCGCTCCACCATGCGCGGATCTTCGGTGTCCCATCTTCCTGATCGATCAGGACAAGCTCGGTCGATCCTCCCCCGATATCGAAGATGAGTGCCGGACCGTCGCCGGGCTCGAGTAATTTGTGGCAGCCGAGGACGGCGAGCCGCGCTTCCTCCACCGGTTCGATAATGTCGAGAGCGATGCCGGTCTTGTCGCGTACGCGCTCGGCAAATTCGCGCCCATTGGTCGCGCGCCGGCAAGCCTCGGTCGCAACCGATCGAGACAGGGAAACATTGCGGCGCCTCAGCTTGTCGCCGCAGACGGAGAGCGCGCCTACGGCCCGACTCATTGCCTCATCGGATAGAGCGCCGGTCCGCGACAGGCCCTCGCCGAGCCGGACAATTCGCGAGAAGGCATCGATGACCGTAAACCCGCCGCTGGTCGGGCGCGCGATCAGCAATCGGCAATTGTTCGTGCCGAGATCGATCGCTCCATATGTGTGACGGTGCGGCTCCCGCGGCGGGGAACCCTGATCCGACGGCCCGCCCTGCTCGCGAAATACCTGCCGCAGGGCCGGCGCACTGGCGACATCCTGCGCCATGACACCGTTTCTATCCTTCACCGCACGATAATGAGCGGCTGACTTGGTCTGGTTTTAATCACAATTATATGGGTTTGGGCAAGTCCGGAGGGTAGCGACCAGCGGCGTTGACACGGCAAAAGCCGCTTTCTATCCCGCCGCTTGCCAAGCTGCCCCGTCGTCTAATGGTAAGACTACGAACTCTGACTCCGTCAATCGTGGTTCGAATCCACGCGGGGCATCCATCGACTATTAGCCATTGTCGCCCGCGGCTCGTCAACTCCGATGCGCGGCGGTCAGCGTTGAGAAAGCGCGATCGCGCGCGCTCGGCGCTTGGCGGCTGATCAGGATCATCGTCAGGGCGCCCACTGCAACCGCGATGCCATAAGGTATGCGGCGGTCCTTCTTGTCGATTTCCTTGCGACGAAACGGCCGTGCCACAAGGTAACAGATCGCCAGCAGCCCGCCGGCCATGAAGACCAGTGCCACGAACCCGATAGCAGCACGCAAGTCGAGCCACAGACCGGCGGCAGCGAGCAGCTTGACGTCCCCACCTCCCAGCCAACCGGCGGCAAAAGCGCCCGTCCCCAGCGCGAGGATGGCGATCAGCACTACGAGATTCTGCCAAAGGCTCCATGATGGCCCGACGATTACGGCGGCTGCAACTGCCCCGGCGAGGATCGCAAGGCTGGTGAGGTTGGAAATCCGCAATCGCGCGGCATCCTCGATCCCCGCAGCGACCATCGCAAATCCAAGAAGGAGGTCGAGCCACAACGGGGCACCGGCGATTAGATTCAATTTGCGCCTAGCGTAGCAAGATTATTGGACGCTCGATCATACCACACCGGGTCGGCATCGAGAGCCTGGGTGAACGCTGCGACCGCACGGATTCGGTCACCCAGCAACTCAGCAGCAACCCCAGCGTCATTTAGCCGCACTGCCCAGTCCTGATTGGTCTCTCCTGCGCGCCGCTCCGGCAGATCGGATGCGAGCGCTGCCCTCGCCAGCTCCAGGTTGTTCGCAATTCGACCGGACTTGCCGTCCAGCATCGCGGCGCGCTCGAACAACGGGATCGCCGCGGCCCAATCACCGCGAACGAGCTTCGACCAGCCCTGATTGTTCGCAACCCGCGCTTCGCGAGGTGCGAGCTCTGCAGCTCGAGCATAGGCTTCGTCGGCCATGGGCCAGTCATGTTTGAAATCCGCAAGCACGCCGCGCGCGTTCCATGTGCGCCAGGTCGGGTTTGCCGAGGCCGCAGCGCAGTCGACGAGCGGCTGCGCGTCACCAAACCTGCCGAGCTGCAGAGCGGCTATTGCGCCTTTCTCACAGTCTCCTGGTTGCTTTTCTGGGGAGGCAATTAGATGCTCGTAGAGACTCCAGGCCTGGAGATAGTCTTCGGATGCGAATGCCAAGTCTGCCGTCAAGCGCTCGATCGGCGCGCCCCTCGCCCCCTCCGAGACGGCGCGGGCGATAATGAGCTTCGCCTCCTTAAGCCGCCCTGCATCGATTGCATGGGACGCATCTTTGAGGATCGCGGGATCGGCAGCAGCAGCGGGCTGCTGGGTCGCCAAGCTCGCTGCCGCCGCGACAGCGAAAATCATGACCTGCGCTGACTCGCGATCCGGGCAGCGAGATCGTGACCGAGCAAGAGGACGACCCTGTCGGTCCTGATCATGCGCGCCTTCACTCCGAACTGAGCCGCGAGGCTCCGCCCGAGGGCGGCGCGACTCCTAGGATAAAGCACCACGCTCGCATGGCGGTACAGGGACGCATTGCCGATCGCCACCGATCGCCAGCCTCGTCCGCTGAGGATCTTGCGCGCGGATGCCGCGATCCCCTGCCTCCCGGCGGCGTTCAGGACCTGCACACTCGCTTTGCCGGTCGACGGGAAAAGCGGAATCCATCGAAGGGTGGTAGCGACCTGCGGCCGGTCTGAAAGTTTCATTGGGCCGCTGGAGACTTTTGCGATCTTGTATCTCTCCGGAATCGGCGAAGGCTCGAGAACAGCCGTCGCAACTCCAGTCGGGTCCGGAGCCTTCGGAAGCGACCGAAAAGCCGCCGCGACCGAGGTTCTTTCGGGAGCCTTCGGAGCCCACGCTGTATTTGTGGTCGTGACCAGCGCAATCTCTCCGGAGGAAAGCCGCTCCAGGCGTGGCGAAGTTGCCTCGATTGCGATCGCCATGTCGCGCGAGGGAGGCTGAGGCGGCCGCTCTGGATTCGGCAATGCTGGCGGTTCCGATGCAGCCAAATGCTCGTCATCCACTATCATCGGCACAGCGACGCGCAGCGCTGCGACGGTCACTTTGTCTACCGGGCGCGCGGGCGGAAGCTCGACCGTAATTGATCCCGTCAGTGCGATGTGCGGCGCCTCAGCTTCCCTCGCGGCGGGCGCAGGCACGGGCGCGGCAGCCTGTGATGCCATAAGCTGCTGAGTTTTCTGAAACCGGTCCGCCTCGGCTCGGATATCGGACGCGCGACGAAGATCGCCCGCCCGCTCGACGATGGAAGCAAGACCGAGCAGTAGCGCATGATCGCGCGGCGCGAGCGAAAGCGCGACTTCATAGCTCGATTCCGCAATGTCGTAGCGACCCATCGCCGCGTAACAATCGCCAATTCCGGCGGCGGGCGCAGGGTCGTATGGCTGAGCTCTCTGCGCGATGTGGAAAGCTTCGAGCGCAAGACCTACGTTGCCGAGCGCAAGCTGCCCCCGCGCGACCGCGACTTCGTCGCCCTTGTTCCGGATTGCAGCGGCCGGATCGAGCGGTCTCACCTTAACTTCCTGCGTAGTCGTCGTGCAGCCGGCGAGCGTAACACCCGAAACCAGCAGCGCAGCTTTGAGCCCCCCGTTCATTTTCAACCTCCGTGAAGTGCCGGCATCACCGCGCGAACCACGCGGATCGCTGCCGGGAGCATCAACACGCCGATCATGACCGGCAACATGCACGCGACCAGTGGAATGGAGATCAGAACCGGCAAACGGTGCGCTTTCTCCTCGGCTCTCAGGCGCCGTTTCTCCCGCATTTCGGAAGAATAAGTGCGCAGCGTCTGCGCAATTGAAGAGCCGAGCTTCGTCGACTGGATGAGAAGAGTTGCAAATGCACGGATGTCATCGGCGCCCGCGCGATCCGCCATCCGCCGAAGCGCGTCCTCGTGACTGCGGCCAGCACGAAGTTCGAGCACGACCGCGCCGAATTGCTCCGCGAGCAATGGGTGCGAGCTCGTCATTTCCATGCCGACGCGTGAAAATGCCGCCTCAAGCCCGAGCCCGGCCTCAACGCACACGAGCATCAGGTCGAGTGCGTCGGGAAAAGCGTTAATCAGCGCCTGCTGACGCCGGTCCGCCTTCGCCCGGATGAACAAGCTCGGGAGGTAGAGGCCAAGGACTGCAGCCACAATCAATATGACGTAAAGTTTGAAGAGGCTCGGGCTCGACCCTCCGAGCCATATCAGAGCGAGCGCAAAGGCCGGCAAGGCGATCACCAGCACCAGCCGAACCAGCGTGTAGACCCGCGGTGCGTGCGGCGCCATGTAGCCGGCGGCAACTAGCCTCTGGCGGAGCGCCGCGTCCTTCGTGTCGACCAGGCTCAAGCCCCGGCTCTCGATGGAGTTCACGAGCTTCAGCCATGCGCTTTCGACGCGCTCGGCGCGAAGCGATCCCTGCACGGGAGCGCTAGTCGACGTCCCCCCCGCTTCCAGCAGCCTATGCCTCGACATCTGCCGAGCGGCGAACGCCTGCGCGATGAAATAGCCAGCAGCAGCGACGATCGCGAACAGCGACACGAGTAGAAGCAGTCTTAGGACATTGTTCTGGGCGACAAGCTCGATCATTGTTCAGACCTTCAAATCGACGAGCCGGCGAATCCACACGAAGCCGATCACGTACAGCAGGATGAGGCCGACGAACCCCGGCACGAACATGGGATCGTTCGCGACATCCATGTAGAATTTCGGGTTGAACATGAACAACGCCGCGAAGGAAAGCACCGGCAGAACTGTTAGCATGACGGCGGTCATCCGCCCTTCGCTCGAAAGCGCGCGCACCTTCAATAGCATCGAATGGCGTTCGCGAATTACCCGCGAGAGATTTTCGAGGATTTCGGCGAGGTTGCCGCCCGTCTCGTTTTGGATCGACAGCGACACCACGAACATTCGCATGTCCTCCAGATCCCAGCGCTCGGCCATGCTCTGGAGCGCGTCGCGGAGCTCGGCGCCATAGGTGACCTCATCGACTGCGATTCCGAATTGCGACCCGATCGGGTCGGGCATCTCGAGGGTTAGCAGCTCGAGTGCCGCCGCGATCGGGTGGCCGGCACGAAGGCCGCGCACGAACACGTCGAGCGCGACCGGAAACTGCTCCTCGATCCGCTTGCGCATTCTTGTCGCCTTGAAGTTGATCGCCATCAGCGGAAGCAGTGCGCCGAGCAGCACCGCGAAGGTCGCGCTGATGATGAGCCGACCGAAGCTGATGCCCATGCCCCACCAGGCGGACATAAGGAGCAATAAGGCGAAGAAGATCACGAAGGGCGCGAGAAGCACGAACAGCATCAGCGGACCGGTCGCGATTCTGAGCTGCGCCTGCATCAGCATTCGCTCGAACCTGACTGCGAGTTCGTTCAGGGGCGATGGAAGGCCCTGTGGCACTGTTGAACCGACACGGCGAAGTATGCCGAGCGTCTCCGCCGTTGTTCGGCCCCGGCCTATCAGGCTGAGACGCAGGTTGATCGCCCTTCCCTCGCTGCGAGAGTTTGCCATGGTGCCGATTAGCGTCTCGGCGGCAAGAACCACGGCACCGAAAACGCAGACAAGGACGAGCGTCCGAAATCCAGATCGGGTTCATGCTTCGAACCTCGCATCGGGTCGGAAAATGTCAGCCGAAAGCGATATGCCGTGAGTCATCATCTGATCGAGGAAACGCGGGCGTATGCCCGTCGCTTCGAACCGGCCCTGGGTGATCCCGTCGGCGCTGACGCCAGTCTGGCGGAACCGAAAGATCTCCTGCATCGTGATTACGTCGCCTTCCATTCCCGTAAGCTCGGCGACGCTGATGAGCTTCCGGCGGCCGTCAGCGAGCCTCGCCACCTGCAGGACCACGTGGATCGCGGTTCCGATCTGGGCCCTCGAAGACCGTGCTGGAATGTCGATTCCACTCATGCCGATCATCTGTTCGACACGCGATAAGGCGTCGCGTGCTGTGTTCGCATGCACGGTCGTCATCGAGCCGTCGTGACCGGTGTTCATTGCTTGCAACATGTCGAAGGCTTCGCCTGCACGGACCTCGCCGAGGATTATGCGGTCGGGCCTCATGCGGAGTGCGTTCTTGACAAGGTCGCGTTGCGCTACCTCGCCCCTGCCCTCGATGTTGGCCGGCCGCGTTTCAAGGCGAACGACGTGCTGCTGCTGGAGCTGAAGTTCGGCCGAATCCTCAATGGTGACGATACTTTCGCGCCCATCCACGAACGCCGACATGGCGTTGAGCAACGTCGTCTTGCCCGAACCTGTTCCTCCGGAGATCAGCACATTGAGGCGGGCGCCGACGATCGCCTTCAGGACTTCCGCGACCTGGACCGGAATGCTTCCAATCTCGACGAGCCGTTCCATGCTGATCGGCACCCGCGCAAACTTGCGGATCGATAGAAGCGATCCATCGATTGCGAGCGGCGGGACGACGGCGTTTACGCGGCTCCCGTCGGCGAGGCGCGCGTCGACCATCGGTGAAGATTCATCGATGCGGCGGCCAACCGCAGAAACGATCTTCTGGATGATCCGAAGAAGATGCTTTTCGTCCTTGAAGCGCGCGACCGTAGGTTCCAGTATGCCGAAGCGCTCGACGAATACCTGATCGTGACCGTTGACTAAGATGTCGGTGATCGTTGGGTCCTTGAGCAGAGGCTCGAGCGGCCCCAGGCCGAGGAGCTCGTCGAGCACATCGCCGACCAGCTGCCTGCGTTCTGCCTGGTTGAGCGCCTCATTCTGCTTGGCGAGCTCTTCAGCGACGATGTCGCCTACTTCGTCTTCGATCTGGGCCCGCGACATCTTCTCGAGCGCCGGGAGATTGATAAGGTCGATCAGTCGCTGGTGTAGCTCGACCTTGAGCTCGGTGTGCTTGTTGCGCTTCGCGAAGGCGCCGGCGTCACCGACCGTGACGAGCCGATGCTCGTCTAGGGCACGCTGGTGCTCCGCTTCAAGGTCGACAAGCTCAGCCATGTGCGGTTTACGGATCTGCCACATATTCATCTCTCCAACCTCAGGACTGCCGCAATTCCCGCGTCGAGGGTGTCCAGGTCTTTGCCGAGTGCCGTCTTGCGCTTGATCTGGCTGATCGGAACACCGCGATCGATCGCTCCGCGCATCAGCGCGAAATCGTTCGCGACGGTGTAGCTGACGTCTCGCCCGAGCGCCTTGGATGCATCAGAAAGGCTCACGGTCCGGGCCATCGCCTTCTCGTAGCGATTGACAACAACACGCACGTCGAGGCTTCCAAGATCCTGCGATTGGAAAAGATCGAGCTGCCGCCGCGCGCGATGCAGCCCGGCGACCGTTAGCTCAGTGACCAGCACGACAAGGTCGGATCTAGCGACGAGCGATAGTGACCAGTTCGTCCAGTTGGTCGGAAGATCTATGAAGACGCTGCCGAACTCGTGGGCAGCTAAGTCGACGATCCGCAACACGTGGTCGCTGTTCATGCCCTCCATCGGCATCATGTCTTTCGGCGCGGCGATGACCTTGAGCCCGCTGGGATGCTCGATCGCAGTCGCGCGAATTAGATCGCCGTCGAGCCGAGCCCCAGCATCGAGCAACTCTGCAATCGAAAGCTTGGGGCGAAGGCCGAGCTGAAAGGCGACATCGCCGAATTGCACGTCGAGATCGACGAGGCAGGTTTCGCGTCCCGCTGCGGCCTCATTCTCGGCGAAGCGGATGGCGACTTGCGTAAGAAGTGACGTAGCGCCGACACCGCCGACGCTCTTGATGACGCTGACCAGCTTCGCCCTGGTCGTGGTAGCCGCTTCCGAACGGCGGTTCATCTGCTCGGCTACGGGCTCGAGCGCGCTCTGGACGTCCTCGAAGCTGAGCGGCAAGGCGACGACGTCCCGCGCACCGGCGTGGATCAGCGTACGAACGAGCGCGAGCGGCGGATCGTATGCGGCAGCGATGAGCGGTGTCTCTACTGACGCGGCTAGCTTCTGGAAGCGTTTGACCGAGGCAGGGCTGTCCGTGTCGACCTGGATGACCGCAGCTGCGGCGCCTTCGATCTCCTCCGGGTTGATCCAGTCGGTCGTCGGCAGGACGCTAAGGCAGACGGGCAAGCCGGCCACGTGCGCAGCCGCGAGTTCGGCAGCGTCGCCGTCGGCACCGCTCAGATAGAGGTGGACGGCCTTTTCACGCTTGCTGGGCTTCCAGTTCATCGCTGTTTCGTTGGGTTTGATCACGGACACATGCGGCGCCTCAGTTATCGGTGCCCCTCGCCCGTCTTCAGACGTGAGCGAGTAGCTGGCGGCCGGAATCGGCAAGCTGCTGTTGAACAAGAGCAGAACCATCGGTTGAAACCGCGCGTTACGGGGCTCACGGTCACCAGCGGTGACACACTCGGACCATTCGGATCACCAGCAAATCCGAGTCCATCGTTGTCGTAATCGACCTGAACATTCGCCTGAGTTAAGTCGGGATCGATCGACTGCATTCTCGCGACGAGCGATGACCAGGCAGTTTTCGAGGCCGTTGCGTGAAGCGGCATGATCCGCCGCTCTTGCATGTGCACGTCGGATTGGCGCCTGATGCTTGGCAAGCACGCCCGGGAAATTGGCAACGCCAACCACGTCTCCAGCCGGCACGCCGTCGGCAGCGAAGTCATAATACGCCAGTCCGCTGTTGGTATCGTCACCGCCGGAAATCATCGTGGGTTGCGACGGCCCATCGCGCGCCGATCTGGGTCGCCTTTTCGCCCTGGTTGACCACCCAGATGTAGCGACCTGCGTCGATCGTTCCGAGCAAAAATAGAAGGAACAACGGGAGGACCATAGCGAATTCGGCGGCACTTGCACCGCCGCCATCGCGGCAAGAGGTTCCGCAGCACCCTCACAGTCCCATCACCGAGCTTTGAGCCTCGGCGTTCAGGTGGATGGTTCCGACACTAAAGCCCAATGCCCCCGCGATCGACGTGAGCGGCGACGAAGGATAAGGCACCTGCGCCCTCACGGTCACGACGGGCGCATTCCCGGAATTCGCGTCGTAAATGCCGTCCCTTTTTTGGCACGCGACCGATACGATCACGTCGCTGTTGGACCAGCCCGCAACCAACGGAGTGCCGCCGCCCGCCAACTGCCCCGTTCTGGTCAGATTGCTGATATTCGTTGCTGCGGTACCATCGATCGTGCCCGCGCCGCAGTTGAAGTCGCCGAAGCTAAGCCGACCAGCATAGCGTGCGCCGTCGCGCACGCCTTTGACGACCTTGTGTTCGTTCCACAGGAAATATCCGCCTTCAAAACAGACGAACATCAACATGAGCAGAAGCGGCGCCAACAGCGCCATTTCAGCTGCAGCCGTTCCCCCAGTGTCGCCAGACGAATCGAGGACCCGTAATTGTCATCGCAGCAAATAGGGCACGTCGCGGCGCACCGGACTTTGTGCCTGCCCACCTTCGGGGGTGCCTCGGACGACTTCGACGTATATTGATTTGCCATCCGTCCCGCCGCCATTCGCGTATGTCAGGGTCCGCGATGCGATTGGCTCGACCAGAAATACGTCGATCCAGCTTTGCACTGGAGCCGGATGGTTGCCATTGGCATTAGCACAGTCTGATTTGGCGACCACCGCAAGGCTGACCAATCGTCGGTCCACCGAACCCAAGCTTGGTGTAATCGAGGGAATCAAGCACTGCGCACCGCTATGCGCATAAAACGTCGTCGTCTTGCCTTTGGTCACGCTAAGCAAAGGAGCGCGTGCTCATGGGTGAATGTCCGTTCAGGGATGCCGTAGGGTGCGCAGATTCCCATCGGTACACGTCGTAGCGTAGAGCTTTTGCAGGAAGCCCGGTCGCAGCCATCCAACCAGCGTGGTCAATGCCGCCGTAGTTCACGCGAAAGTAAGCATCGATGTCCCAAACCCCGTCGCCAACGGTGGCAGGTACACCCGCCGGACCGCGCACCCGGCAATTGCCTCCCGAGGCTTGGCAAATGTCGCGCGGGTATCCCATCGCTGTTGGGTCTTGGCTGCCATTAGATAGCAGCGGATTGAGCGTCCCCGCCGCCGGGGCATACGGTTTGACAGCCTCCCCCCATGTAGTCGAACAGCCGGAACTGGAGTTTACTAGATCCTTCGTGGCATTTGTCGATGCCGAACAACTTCCATTGCCAGGACACGAGCCCATATCGAAACGCGTATTGAATGCGTCCACCACCTTGCCATTGGTATTGTTGCCTGTGTTAACCGGCAGCTCCTGGTCGTCTACCGCGACGCAACCCGTAGGCGCTGCGTTCCAACCTAACACGTCCGCGCGTTCGTTATTGTTGGGAGAATTGCCAATAAAACCCCAGTTGCCGGGGGAGAGCTTAGTAGTCCCAAGCTCCATGCCAACGCCAATGTAGTTGTTCACAATGAAATCCGGGTCGTTACTAGGATTGCACACAAACATGACGACAGCCTTACAGACTGCGGAGTAAAGTCCCGCAGTCGCAGCAGCGTGAAGTGACCCATCAACGCTCCAGCTATGGGCGTGAAGGCATAATGGGCGGCGCGGTCGCCCAATACGATCTCGACGTAGTTCGCATCGGTGTTGCCGGTCGCGGCAGTAACGCCGACGCCGTTTAAATCGACACTCTCCAGAATTTAATGACGCTGTTACCCTTGCAATCTGTCGCGACCGGGACTGCAATCGTTAGCCCCTGTCCGTCATTCGAAAGCAGCGTCTTGTTCAAAACAAGGGTATTCGCTGCGGCAGCGGCGCGCGCACATGCGCCATCCTTGCCGTCAAGCTGAGTAACTCCGGCTAACGCTGCCTGGTCGGCGGCGTTCTGGAGTTCAGAGTCCATCCCTGCCAGAGCGCGAGTAGTCAAATCCTACGCCCGCGACAGCTATCAACGCAGGAAGGGTCAGAGCGTAAAGCGCGGCAACCGCGCCGTTAATATCCCTCCCCAGCCTTCTCACCGTACCGCATCATGCTGTTGCATTCCTTACTGCGGGCCGCCGCTCATCCCGCTGCCACCGCCACTGCCGCTGCCCACCGCTGGTGGTGTGCATCGTCTCGATCTGCTTCACCTTATCGGTGCGGTATCGCTTGACTGCGGCAGCTCCGACCTCGCCGTTACTTCCCGGTTGGGTCGAATTCGCTGCGTAAACGGGTGCCGGATTGATGGTCTGCATCGCAGCGTTGTATTTCGCCGCTTCGCCAAAACCCGGGTCCTCGTCGCCGATATGGGTCTGGGCAGTGTTGCACGCCGCAAGAGCGGCAGAGGCGATCGCAACGAACCAATAACGCCTAGAGGACATGGCCATAGTCCTTCTCAAATCCGACAGGTTTCTTAGCGTCCGCCATTCCTCCGCCAACGGGCGCTAGGCGGCGGCGGCGGTGGCGGATTCACTGGCACCACGAACGGCCTCGCCGCCGGCGGCACGCCCGTGTCGGTCCGCCCGTTCAGCAGCAAGTCGGCCTCGATTCGGTGGCCCGACCCGGTCGGTGGGAAGCTTGAGCGCTCCTTCCGGTACCGGTCGCACCAAGTGCGGGGTCACGAGGATCACCAGCTCGGTGTCCTCATGCTGGAAGCCAGTCGAACGGAACAAAGTCCCGATGATCGGTAGGG
>CAWBIC010000007.1:0-19179 GCA_963788765.1 uncultured Alphaproteobacteria bacterium
GCGCCGCTGGCTTCGTGTTCGTACTCATCGGTGTTGTTCTTGTGCGGCGGAGTTAAGCCAAGCTTGGCTGCTTTGTTGCCTCACGGTAGATGGGACGCCGGACCTCCTTCGAGCTGGCCGTGGACCGCCCGCTCGGTGTTGTAGAACTCCAGCAGCTGCGGCTCGAACTCGAGTTCGCAAAAAACTAAGAGTTCATTTCCCCGGTTCAATGGTCATTCCCGCCTTCGTGACGACGGCGGCACATGCATAAAATCCGCCGATTTTTACCGGGCCAGCCGGGCCAGCGCCGTTGTATGGGCCAGCGCCGGGCAAAATAAAGACTCTCCCTTATTCGCGCCGCTACCCCACACGACCTTGTCGTTTCCGCACTGCTTCACCGCGTCCGCCTCGTTCGTGTATTGTGGAAATCCGCTGCCCGCGGGAGCGTTGGGAGGTGCTGGTTTTTGAGCCTGGACGGCCGTTGCAGCTACAACGGTCGCGACAAGGACAAAGGCAGAAAAAAGAGCTTTCCAGACATTTTCGCCGATCATATCTATAGTCTACCAGCCGACACTGCCCGATAGCTGGTCTGTCCAGCCACGTGAAAGCGAAGTCTAAGCTGGTCCGCGATAATTGGGTAGCGCGCTTAATTGGCATGGAATTCTCCCGCGCCACGAGGCTGGCGCGCATAGCAGGCCTGTTTTGCCCCCGACGAGGGCGGTGCGTTTGGATATGCTCAGCGGAAGGACGTGACGCCTAAAGGCCGAGACAGGATACGCTGTGCTTGCGATTAGTTTCGCAAACCGAACCGCATCGAACACGATGTGACATCGTCTTCTTGCGTCACGCACCAAGCTATACGGGTCGCCACTTGTTCGGAGCTTGGAGCGCGACGGGCGAAAGATCGAACTGTGGCAGCGCGACCGTTTGGTAAAGCGCTGCGACTAGCTCGCCCTAGCTTCGCACTATTTGCGGTCCACTTTCGAAACCGTGCACACGAATTTCGGCCGCTGCTTTGCGTCGCTGATTTCGGATGCATGGGCGGCGATAGACAGCGCCTTGATCGTCGAAGGGTCATGAAAGTCTCGCCCGATAACGAGCGAAACTCGGTCATCCTTTTGGATATTGGCGAGTTTCTGGCTTTGCCGAGAGACGATGAAGTAGATCAGAATGTCTTCATTGGCGTAGCCAACGAGCGTGCATTGAGGCCAGCCGTCCGGGCGAACGGTTGAGATCGCCATGATCCGATTCTGGTCGAGGATGCCGACGGCTTTCTCTTTCCTGGCTCATCCTTTCACCTCTGTTTCCTGGGCCCCGCACCCGCGTCGATCACAGTCACCGGCGCCGCTACAGCGCCGCTCACGAGTGAATCCGAAGTGATCACAACGGTCGTGCCAGGCCGGACGATTTCGCCGATCGCTCGCTTGAACGAGTGTCAGGGGCGTGAAAGCGTTGCCATTCTTCGGGCGGGACCACCTCACCGGCCTCGCCCTTTGCAGCGTAACGGCACCCGGATCCAGTGCTGGCCCGACGCATCCACATCTCTGAGGCTATAAGCCCAAGTCCCGCTGACTGGTCCATCGACGGTCACGGCAGCTGATCCAATCTCGATGCCGTTCCTCAATACCACCGCCTTGCGGTCCGCGGCGCTGACCACGATCGATAAAGGCCCCTCCGAGGACCTACCCGGACTCCACTCATAAGCGCCGGGGCTCCCTGTCTTATCACGAGGCTCGGATGCGAGAATCTGGGGGCCGGGCGCGATGCGCGGCGTCGCCTTGCCTTCGCTTATCACGACCGTCATTCCGAGCCTCGTCGCGCTGTAGAGCAACTTAGCAAAGCCTTTGGGCAGACGAATGCAGCCGTGCGACGCCGGATAGCCGGGCAGGTTGCCGGCATGCAGCGCCACGCCATACCAGGTCAGCCGCTGCATGTAAGGCATCGGGGCGCTGTCGTACTTCGACGAATAATGCTCGACCTGCTTCTGAAGCACGGTGAACACGCCGGTCGGAGTTTGGTGACCGGGCTTGCCCGTCGAGACCGTCGATGCGCCGATGGGCACGCCATTGCGGAACAAAAGCGCGCGCTGGGTCGACAGGTTGACGATCAGCAGCATCGGGCCTTCAGGCGCGGCCTGCGGCGCCCAAACGTACTGACCGGGCTTAAGCGAGTCACCGTCTCGACGACGGATCCGGGGCTAAGGTCGACCTGCTGCGCGGCGACCGGGGTGGCGAGCGCCAACCCTGCAAGGAACACAAATCTGCTGATCGTGGCGCGCGTCATCGCTGGCAGCTATAGCGGATCGTTACGTAAGTCTGCGCGCCATCCGCCTGCTTAATGGAGATCACAGTGGAACAACCGGCGATCTCGATCCTGAACAAGCATCGTATCATGGCGATCTCGACCGTCCGTCCGGACGGCTGGCCGCAGACGACTGTCGTTGGTTACGCCAACCAGGGCTTTGACATCATTTTTCTGATCTTTCGCGCCAGCCAGAAGTTCGCGAAATATCCAGAAGAACGATCGCATTTCGATCGCGGTGACGGAAGAACCCCGTGATATGAGCCAGCTTCAGGCGGTGTATGCGGGTGCGCAGGCGCGCGAAATCACCGACCCGGCCGGGCGCGATGACGCGTGGCGCCTCCTGATGCAGCGACACGCCAATCTCGCCGGATTCAATATCCCCGACGCCAAAGAGGCCGCGTTCATGCGCGCCAAATGCAAGTATATCTCGGTGCTCGATTTCACCCAGGGACCGGGACACCGCGAGCAGCTGACTATCGATGAAAGCGGCCGTGTGGTCGAAGGAACGCATGATAAAGACGAATGGACCTTGTCGGCGACGAAAGACGTGAGCAAAGGAGGCTGAACGTGCGCGGCTATTGCGACGATATTGAGAAGAGCACCATCGAGAACGATGCTTTCCGCCGCGTGCTCTACACCGGCGGGCATATTCAGCTGGTGCTGATGACACTCCAGCCCGGCGAGGAGATCGGCGAGGAGGTCCATGCCGATCGCGACCAGTTCTTCCGCTTCGAGGAGGGCGAAGGCGCGGTTTACATCGACGGCAGCCGAAAACCGAGTCAGCGACAATTTCGCGGTGATCGTTCCCGCAGGCGCTAGGCACAACGTTCGCAACACCGGCCGGGGCCCGCTCCGACTTTACACAATCTACGGTCCGCCAGAGCATTTGGACGGGCTAGTTGAACGAACTCGCGCAGACGCCATGGCGACCCACGAGGAATGGGACGGGAAGACGACCGAGCCAGCTTAGGCGGCGCCACTCGGCGTCGCCGAACGTGCCACCTTCCACCACCCGCCTGTCATTGACCGAGAACCAGCGAAAAGCGGGCACTCTTGCTTCTTCACTTCAGGGTGTAATGGCGACCTTCAAAACTCCGTCTCGCTGGCTTGAGAAAAGCTCGTATGCTTCCTCTATGCGGTCGAGCGAGAAGCGATGGGTTATCATCCCACTGAGATCAACTCGGCCGGATGCGATTACACTCATCAAGCGCCGCATCCGTTCCTTTCCGCCGGGGCAAAGCGTAGTGACGATCTTGTTGTCCCCCAGGCCTGCGTGGAAGGCGTCGGAAGGTATAATGAGATCTCCTGAATACACCCCAAGGCTCGAGAGCGTGCCGCCAGGCCGCAGTACGCGCAGAGCCGATTGAAACGTGTTTTGGGTGCCAAGAGCCTCGATAGCGACATCGACGCCACGTCCGCCCGAAATGCGCATAATTTCGGCAACAGGATCCTCCGCCTCGAAGTCAATGACATGATCGCACCCCAGCTTCCTGGCAGCTTCCAGTCTCGCCGGAACGGTATCCACGCCGATGATCTTCGTCGCCCCTTTTAGCTTGGCGCCCGCCACCGCGCATAATCCAATAGGGCCCAGGGCGAACACCGCAACAGTATCGCCGATCTTCACGTTCCCACTCTCTGCGCCAGCAAATCCCGTAGACATGATGTCAGGGCACATCAAAACCTGTTCATCTGTCAGCTGGTCCGGGATCGGCGTTAGATTCGCGATGGCGTTTGGCACCAGTACGTATTCAGCCTGGCACCCGTCGATCGTGTTGCCCAACCGCCAGCCGCCAAGTGGCGCGAAGCCGTTCGCATTTTCTGGGCCATCCTGAGAGAGGCATCCGCAAAGCGATGCGTAGCTTTGCCCGCTTGGGGTAATCGCCCCAGTTATTACGCGCTGGCCTTCTGTGTAGCCGCCGACCGCGGATCCCAGCTTCGCAATCACTCCTACAGGCTCGTGACCCACTGTGAGGCCCCTAGCGACGGCGTACTCGCCTTTGAGAATGTGAACATCGGTTCCGCAGATCGTGGTCGTCGTGATCCGGACAAGGGCGTCGGTTGCCCCAACGTCGGGTACCGGCTTTTCGGTGAGCGCAATCTTGCCGGGCTCGACGAAAACAGCAGCTTTCATGGTCTCGATGGTGATATCCTTATTTGAGAATGCAATTCAGCGTTGGCTCAAATACTCGTATCCCGATTTTGCCGATAGCGGTCCTTGACGTGCTTACGTCTGCTTTCCGCCCCACATCGGATGTTGAGCCGATCGCGCCAAAGTCGCGAGAGTGACGTTCAGCAGGCGTCGCGACGATCCTTTATGCTTTTCCCACCGAATTATGGGTCGGGAATGTGCACGCGACCGTTCGCGGAAAGGCGAGAGCCCGCCGCGTAGTGCGCGTGCCGATCCCCCAGCTTGACGTGCATCCCGATCCTAGTGAACCCGTGCATCCAGTGACGCCGGCTCAGCTGCCACTCTCAAGCCGGGCGGAGCGGCGCCTCGATGCGGATCAGGCTTTCCGCGGCGCCGACACCGTCTGCCACGGCGAGCAGCTCCGAGACGAGCGCTTCGGGATCGTCGAGCATGACGTCGTGGCCGCAGGCGATCTCGCTCGTCGTCCAGCCGCGCGCCTGCGCGCGCCGACAGGAGACGGCGAACGGAGTGGCCTCCCAGCCCGACGCAAAGATGAAATGGTTGCGCGCGATTCTGGCGGGGCCGCCGCTCAGCCGGAGCTTCTGCTGGAACGTGGCCAGCGGTTGCGGCGTGCATTGCCGGTCCACCCACTCGCGATCCCGCGCGTTGACGTTGAAGACCTCGGCCGGGATCGGCGGCACGCGCCAGCCCTCGCCATGTTCGTCGGCCAGGGCGAGCTGCAACTCGCGATGCTCGTCCGGAAGCAGGTCGTGGAGCCCCTCACCCTCCTCGAGCAGGAACGCGTCGAGATAGGCCAGGGCCGCGATCTGATCGGGCACCGCGTCCGCGGCACCGCTGATCACGCAGCCGCCATAGGAATGGCCGCAGAGGATCACGTTATCGAGCTCCTCCCAACGGAGCAGATTGACGACGTCGTCGACGTGCACCTGGAGGTCGATGTCGCGCGACAGCAGGTGGCTCCGCTCGCCCACGCCGGTAAGCGTCGGCGTGAACACCTGATGGCCCTCAGCGGCAAGCCCGTGCCTGACTCGTGCCCAACACCAGCTCCCGTGCCAGGCGCCGTGCACCAGGACGAATGTCGCCATTTCCTGTCTCCCCCCGTTGTGTGGTTCTTCGTATCACGGATGAGCCCGTTAGGAACGCCTTTCGCTGATCTCTTTCCTTCCGCCAGGTTCGGCAGTTTCTTGCCCGTTTCTTTCCGAAGCAGAAATTCCGCTTCCGGCCACAATAGGATGATTGTAATTCGGAGTGCAGTTCGCGAAGCTCGCGGCCACAGACAGATTCGGAATCGAACCGCAGAGACTAGATTTTGCTCGCCGGCCTGGTCGGGCTACCGACCAGTCATATCGTCGCTTGCAATGCGGGAGCCATCCAGACAGGACACTAGCGGCTCAAAGCGACGGAACAAACGTCACTGCATAGTATCCGGTGAGCATCACATTGGCGGCGGCGATGGCGAGCTGGACGCGCACCGAGGCAAAGACCCAGCCGACGGCGAACAGGAAGAGCCACACCGCCACCAGCAACGCGACTTGAATGGAGCCAAACCCCGGCAGCGAGAGGTTGATCAACTCGTTGCTCGCCGCGACGGCGAACACGACGGCCATATACTTGCGTCGGGTTCGTTCGAAGAACGCCGTCATGTCGACGGGGGAACCGTTACTGACGCCGGGGACAATGAGCCGAGCCGCCACGAAGATCATCGACGCCTGGCCGAGCAACAAGCCGACGTAGGCCAGCGACCACGAGCTCTCACGGTGCAGGTGCCAAACGTAAAACCAATAGTCGATGCACAGGAACAGCGAGAACAGGATCCACTGCCCGAGAGGGATGGAGAAGGTGCGAACGCCATCCTGGATCATGTGGGCGATGCCGGTCAGCAGATGTGCGAGCGCCAGCGAGATGACGATCGACAGCAGGACCGTGACGTAGTCGAACGGTTGCACCTATTCCCCCCGATTGGCTGGAGGTCACGATAACAGGTAATTGGATCGCGCGCGTTCCGAATGCAGCGGTCGTCGCAATGTCTGCTTCTGTAATGGGCCATTGTGTCAAGCCGCCCCGGTTGTCCTGCCGCTGGTTACTTGCTTCTGTCCGTGGTCAGCTTGAGCTGCCACATCATACCGTCAGAGGAAGCGGTGAACCCATCTTTCCATCGTAGTCTGTGGAGCATGTCCACAGCTACAGCCGACATTCCGGCTTCACCAACTTCGCCGTCCCAGCGACGGGACCTCGGTGGCGCAGACTTCTGTAATGGGCCATTGTGTCAAGCCGCCCCGGTTGTCCTGCCGCTGGTTACTTGCTTCTGTCCGTGGTCAGCTTGAGCTGCCGGCAGACAGGATCATCACGAACAAGCGAGAGCAGCGTTCGATGGAGGCGCTTGAACTCGGCCTCGAGTGCAGATCTGGCGCCAAGCATCGCGTCGATGATGGTCTCGAGGATCGGTTGGCCTTCAACCAGCTCGCCCACGCGCATTGCGAAGCGGCCGCGGCTGATCGGACCAACCTTGAGTCCGAAGCCGCGCAGCACACCACGAATGCTGCACTCGACGTCGAGCAGCTTCGATTGCATCAGCTTGCGCGCCGTCAGCAGCGCACGCACCTCCTGGGCGCCAACCGACTTCGCGTGCACGGGCCGGTACCAGCCGAGCCTCAACAGCTGGGCAATGCCGCGAGCATCGCGTCGGTCGGTCTTCACCGTCATCGCCGACAGGGCCGCCTTCACGTGCCGCGTCTCGAGGAGTACCGCCTCGAAGCCGGCAGCAACCAGGCCAGCATGGATCCACTGCGACAAGGGGCCAGCCTCGAGCGCAATCCGGCTGATCGAAAGGCTCAGGTTTGTGAAGTAGCGAACCAGCGCCTCAGGTTCGCTCGGCACCTTCGTCTCACGAACAATGCCACCCTGCGCATCCACGATGCACACGCTCGTCAGTTCCAGCGAGACGTCCAATCCGGCATAATGCTCCACGGCTGTCCTCCATCAGGCTAGCGGGGCCTCTGGCACCACACCTGAAACCCCGTTCCATCATGACCGGGGGACAGCCACTCCTCCAGTCGATCTGGAGGCGCGGCCCATTACGGTATCTTTCCACCCGTTCCTGTCGTCTCGGTCCGACCCAAAGCTGCCTTCGTCGGGTGGTGGTTTCGACCGCAAGCAAACATTGGCCATGATGCCGTGGAATCGATATGGCGGGCACGTTGATCTGGTCTCGCAGTAAATCGCAACCCACCGCCTGATCAAGGTCATCCGGTTGAGTTTGTTCAAGCGAATTTCCCGGGGGGGGGCAAAATGGATCGGCGGACAATACTCAGTCGCGCATCAATCGCGATTTTATTCATTGCTGCACTCATCTGGGGGCAGAGCCTTTGCGCCGCTGAAACCTCACACGGCGGCAAGATCAGGACCTATTATGTCGCTGCTGACGAGGTCGAGTGGAACTACACTCCGTCCGGTCGCGATGAGGCAATGGGAATGCCCTTCGATGAAGTCGCCAAGGGCTTCACTCAGTCCGGCCCGCACCAGATCGGCAGCATCAACAAGAAAGCCGTCTACCGCGAGTACACCGATGCCACCTTCAAAGCTCTCAAGTCGCGTCCGCTTCCGCAAAGGTATCTTGGCCTCGTCGGGCCCATTCTGCACGCCGAGGTGGGCGACACCATCAGAGTCGTCTTCAAGAACAACGCGACGCACCCATTCGGCATGCATCCTCACGGCGTTCTTTACGCGAAGGACTCTGAGGGCGCTGATTACAATGATTCCACAACCGGTGCCGACAAATCGGACGGCTGCGTCCCTCCGGGTGCCACTCATACCTACACTTGGCGAGTTCCCGAGCGCGCCGGCCCAGGCCCACGCGATCCCAGCTCAGTTTTTTGGCTCTATCATTCGCATTGCGATGAGCTGCGCGATGTTGCGTCCGGTCTATTCGGCGGATTCGTGATCACCCGCCGAGGCATGGCTCGGCCCGACGGTACACCGAAGGACGTCGACAAGGAATTTGTCGCTTTCTTCATCGCAATCAACGAGAACGAGAGCTGGTACCTCGACGATAATATCCGCGAACATACCACTGACCCGAAGGGCATCAATCGCAGCGAATTTGGCCCGCTCACGGCGACCGGGATGGCCGGTACCGTCGCAGGCACGGGGTTCGTCGCGACCAACGTCAAGTGGTCGATCAACGGATACATCTACGGCAACATGCCGCTGATGGTAATGAAGAAGGGCGACCACGTCCGGTGGTACGTGACGACGCTTGGCGACTTCAACAACGCGCACAGCCCTCACTGGCATGGCAACACTGTGATGGTGGCCGGCCAACGCACCGACGTGTTGTCGATCATTTCTGCTCAGATGATCACTGCCGACATGACCCCTGATGCGCCTGGCACCTGGCTCTTTCACTGTCACATCAGTGATCACATGCTTGCCGGCATGGTTGGCCGGTACGAGGTCAATCCATAAAACTTTCTTGAGCACTCAATGTCAGCTTCTGTAATGGGCCATTGTGTCAAGCCGCCCCGGTTGTCCTGCCGCTGGTTACTTGCTTCTGTCCGTGGTCAGCTTGAGCTGCCACATCATACCGTCAGAGGAAGCGGTGAGCCCATCTTTCCATCGTAGTCTGTGGAGCATGTCCACAGCTACAGCCGACATTCCGGCTTCACCAACTTCGCCGTCCCAGCGACGGGACCTCGGTGGCGCAGACTTCCCAGCCTGCCCGATCTCCTGAGCTCTCCTACCTTATGCGATCGCAGTCACTTCATTGGGCCAGCGGAAGTTGCTGCCGTCGATCCACATGCGATGCAGGATGACGCCAAGCTTGCGCGCGAGAGCGACGCGCGCCTTCCTCGTCCCGCGTCGCTTGGCAACCGCCATCCCCCATGCCTTGAGCCCTGAGAAGCGAACGGTGCGCGTGAGCATCACGCTCGCCGCTTCGTAGAGTGCCGTGCGCACCATGCGGTCTCCGACCTTCGTGATTGAGCCGGTCACATCGAGCTCGCCCGACTGATACTTCTTCGGAGTTAGGCCGAAGTGAGGACCGACATCGCGCGAGTGCTTGAAGCGTGAGGGATCATCGACGCCGCTCTTGAAGGTGATCGCAACGATCGCTCCGACACCCGGCACGCTCATCAGCTGACGGCAGACAGGATCATCACGAACAAGCGAGAGCAGCGTTCGATGGAGGCGCTTGAACTCGGCCTCGAGTGCAGATCTGGCGCCAAGCATCGCGTCGATGATGGTCTCGAGGATCGGTTGGCCTTCAACCAGCTCGCCCACGCGCATTGCGAAGCGGCCGCGGCTGATCGGACCAACCTTGAGTCCGAAGCCGCGCAGCACACCACGAATGCTGCACTCGACGTCGAGCAGCTTCGATTGCATCAGCTTGCGCGCCGTCAGCAGCGCACGCACCTCCTGGGCGCCAACCGACTTCGCGTGCACGGGCCGGTACCAGCCGAGCCTCAACAGCTGGGCAATGCCGCGAGCATCGCGTCGGTCGGTCTTCACCGTCATCGCCGACAGGGCCGCCTTCACGTGCCGCGTCTCGAGGAGTACCGCCTCGAAGCCGGCAGCAACCAGGCCAGCATGGATCCACTGCGACAAGGGGCCAGCCTCGAGCGCAATCCGGCTGATCGAAAGGCTCAGGTTTGTGAAGTAGCGAACCAGCGCCTCAGGTTCGCTCGGCACCTTCGTCTCACGAACAATGCCACCCTGCGCATCCACGATGCACACGCTCGTCAGTTCCAGCGAGACGTCCAATCCGGCATAATGCTCCACGGCTGTCCTCCATCAGGCTAGCGGGGCCTCTGGCACCACACCTGAAACCCCGTTCCATCATGACCGGGGGACAGCCACTCCTCCAGTCGATCTGGAGGCGCGGCCCATTACGGTATCTTTCCACCCCATTGCGGACACTTCAGCTTAGGCTCAAACCTGCGTCAGGAACGGCGTGGCTCTTGAGGGGGGAGCATCTATGTCACTTTCCGATCTGGCGGCTGTTGGCTCTCTCGTCTCCGGCATCGCGGTCTTTCTGTCGTTCATATTCCTCGCCCTTCAACTCCGTCAGGCCAACCGCAACCAGCGGTCGTTGATGCAGCAGGCGCGCACAGGCAGGAACGTCGAAATCCTGTTGACGATGGCTAACCCCGGAATGAGCGAAACATTAGCCGAGGCGAACGCCAACTGTGCCGGCATGAGTGACGCCAAAATCTGGTCCTTCTACGGTTTTACCGCGGCAGTTTTCTGGTCCTATGAAGATTGCTTCATGCAGTTCCAAGCGAAGACGCTGGACGCGAGCAGCTGGGCCTCCGATGTCGCCACCTTGGAGCGGCTAGTTGCATATCCACCGTATCGCGCGGTCTGGAAGATGGCCCGCGATGGAATGGGCGGAGACTACCGGGATTACGTTCACTCCTTGATGCAGAAAGTTCCTCCGGACGCCTCGCGCACTATGACTGATGCGTTCAGAGTTTACATCGCTGAGGAATTGCATCCGGCCACGGCTTAGCACTGAAATCCCTAGTGGCAGCCTTCCACGGTGGTCTCAGCTGATCGTCGCAACACTTTACCATTGGAGTGGTGAGGTGAAGCGATGGCGAAGAGACCACCGTGGAAAGTTGCCGTTAGCGCCGACTGTAGTCGATCCGGGCTGCTCTCCGTCGAGCGAACTCCGTAACGCCGAAGAAGAACAGGCCATATCCCACGATGAACGGTAGGTCGATCCACCGCCCTCTGACCGCAGCGTAGATTATTGCGCCGAGCAGATAGAGCGGACCAACACAGCCCCACCAAGGCAGATCGACCCTTCTGGTGCCGCCGACAAACCCCTCCGCCCAATGATCAGTATCGAGGTCATATTCGTCGATAGCGAAAAAGTCTGGATAGTCCCGGAAGCCGGGCTGCTCCTTCAACCGTTCGATCGCCGCTTGGGCAGCCGCCTTCGACGAATAGACACCGATGACTTTTACGTCTGCCGGCTCGTCGTCGTCGAAACGCACGTGCTGTAGGAGAAACGCCCGGTCCACGTGGTTAGGTTAGTCGAGCCGGGAACGACCGCAATAGGTCCGATGCTGTCGCGGCAAGTTCGGGTGGAAGGCGGACATACGGGTTACACGTTAGGTTGGCCTTCCAAGCGTGAACCAGACAGCCTCGATGACCACATAGCTCGCCAGGACAAGGATGTAGGGGAACGAGGGTCGATTGCGGAATCGGTCCATAAGGATCAGCGAAATAAGCACCAGATCGATGACCGTCAGGCAAATGGTTTGCGAAAGAGACTGACGAAGGTCGAACCAATAACCGAATGTCCGCGCGAGACCCGCGGGCAACAACACGAGCACGATGCACACGATGGAACGCATGTGTGCTGGCACATTTCTCCGGTGAATGCTGAAAACCGCTAGACAGTAGAGCACTACTAAAAGCGTCAACTGAGCCACGGAGAGGAACTCGGCCTTGCGAGCCGTCACGGCAGTAGCGCCCTGTTCGACGTTCGCCTCATATTCCTTCCAGACCACGGCCATCGCCGACAGCACGACCGCGGGCATTAGGAAATACGAGATCCGCCCCAACGCGCGATGAACTTCGAAGCCGCCGCGCCGAACGAAAAATGGTTGGCAAATGAGCAGCGCGAGAAAGCTGAACAGCAGGACCGCATGGACGTGATCGATTGGCGTGATCGACGGATCGAATTTTGGAATCTCAGAAAAGTACGGGATCCAAAAACCAGCGAAGAAGATCGGTATCAGGAGCAGGAAGAAGTAGCTCAGGCTGCGGTAGCCGCGTTCCATGGCCTACCCTCCGTCAAAACCTGGTGGCCGACTCTCGATGCTTCGTGCCAATCAAGCAATTACGGAGCTGACCCAATGTTCGCAATGACGCGAAGCTGGACGGCAGGTTTGGGTGGAAATCTGCCGTTAGCCGTTGCGCGCCGAATGCGTGGCGGACGTCATGGAAGCTCCAGCGCTGGGTGCAAGAATGGGGCGGCAGAGCTGCTGCACATATGGCAGCGAATGCACGGTATGCGCCAATGCGCGCAGCGACGCGGTGCGCGGCCTTGGAAAAGGTTTGAACGGCGTGAGCCACTGGCCTTCAGTGTCGCTCCGGAGGTTGGTCTTCAGCGAGACATTGTTGTCCACGATCCCGTCAAATGCCTTCCGAAGATTGCGCCAATCCGCCGACGAAGCATTTTCAAAGAGATGGCGGTAAGTACTTCCGGACCGCCGCTGTTGATCAGATCGGTGTTTGGCGGCGATAATCTGGGGTGCTGCCAGTTTGAATCCAGTAGGCCTCAAGCCCGATCCTCCTCACCAGGTCAGTGAAACGTGGATCGGATCGAGCCGGCGCCATGGCAGGTGCAAACAGGAAATCGGTAGAACGCCGCGTGTATGGTCCGATCGGCGCAGAAGGCGCTCCGAACCGCCCGGAGTTGAAATAGTAGCGCTCCAGGCTGCCGAACGTCAGATCGAGCCGGCCCAGCAGCGAGAAAATCGCTGCGGAGTAGGGGATATTGGCCACGTCCGTCTGCGCCATCCGTCGGTAGTCATCGATGCTCGTCTCGATATCGGCGAGTTGCCGGGTCTCGACCGCACGGGCCAAGCTGAGCCGCGGGTTGACCTCCGCTGGGCCGAAGCCAGACGGCAATAAATCCGGGTCCATGATGAAAGCTGCGGCGGATTCAGGGCGACCGCTGAAGAGCAGATAATCATAATGGATTTGCCAGAGTATGGGATGCGCAGGCCAACGCTCGTGCGCCTGATCGAGCAGCGCCTGCGCTTCCTGCAGCCGGCCGGCGCTCGCCATCGCCTGCGCGAGAGTCGCGTAAGCAATCGGCAGCATCGGATCGATGGCGAGCGCCTTCTTATGGAATTCAAATCCGTCGTTCAGCCGCCCGACCTGGTAAAGCAGCACGGCCATCCGGCCTTGCACCAGCCAGTGTCGCGGAAAGCGCTCGGCCAGGCGCCGCAATGCCGATTCCTTGCTAACCCAGTGGCGATAAGTCGGTGGAATGCTGACCAACGCGAGCTGCGCGTCAGCATTGTCGGGGTCGAGTTGCAGCGCGCGCCGGGCCGCCGAACGGATACGGGCCGGCAAACTCACTGTTTCCGGGTCGCTCGATCCTTCCAGCAAGTGATCATAGGACAGCGAAAGCGCGCCCCATGCCTCGGCATAGGACGGATCGATCTTCACCGCCTGCTCGAAGAACGAGATAGCCTGCCGCGTCTGGTCCAGCATTCCCTCGCGCTGCGCCATCTCACCTCGTCGGAATAAATCCACCGCCTCGCGCGGCGGGCGATGCTGCCACGGGCGCCATGACAGAAATCCCGCCGCGCCGATCAACACCGCCGCCGCACTTCCCGCGATCAGCCCGCGCCGGCCGAGGGCTCGGCCTGGCAACTCCTCGACCTGCGCCCAAATCGACAGCCCTGCAGGCAATCCCTCCACCTCGCCGACAAGACGGTAACCGACTTTGACGACGGTCTCGATCTGAAATGCCTCGAACTTGCGCGCCAAAGCACGCAGCCGTGACAGGACGCGATTGATCGCGTCGTCGCTGACCGCCCGCCCGTCCCAGCAGGCGGCGATTAAATCGTCGCGGCTCAGGATCGCTCCGCGCGCGCCTGCAAGTGTGACCAGCACCTGCATCACCCTCGGCTCGAGCAATTCGCGGAGGCTGCCGCAAGCCACCTCGCAACTCGCAGGGCGAACTTCCGCCGAACCAATATGAAACGGGCGAATGTGCGCGAGATCGACCGCTCGCGCCGCCCGAAATCCGTCCGAACTGCCTTCCATCGGTAAATCATCCGAAGAAAATCGGCTCTTCATCAAGCCTCTTAGCCTGTTCGCATCGCATCTTCTCCCGAAGCAGCGCCCAACGCAACCAACGGCGCGGGCCCAAGAAAGCGAAAGGAAAAGAGATCATGACACGGAATTCCATCAAGCCTGGTCGCGCGCTTCTCGTCGCTGCCGTCGGCAGCGCGGCACTGAGCCTCGCAGCGCCGCTATACGCACGGGATGACGTTTCAACTCGTTATGCGAAATGGGAACAGCGGCTGCGCAATCGAGTCGATTTCCTTCACACCTACCCGAAAGGAGACGAAAATGGCGCTACAGGTGACGTTTTCGTCAGCTTTCAAATTGGGCAAAACGGCGTGCCAACAGATATCGTGCTCTCCAAATCATCGGGACACGCTATCTTTGATCGAGCAGCGACCCGCCTCGTCTCCTATTTGGGATGGCTTGGGCCGGTTCCCTCAACAAAGGGCAACATCGACCGGGTGACCCTCAAACTGTCCTACGGCGACCCGCCGACCGTCGCCGAATCTGAACGGGTGGCGAAGGCGGACACTGCCGAGCGGCTCACCAACGAGCGGCGTGATCTCGAGATCGTTTCGAACACCACGGAGCTGGCCGAAAGACACTAGGAAAAAGGCACGGCGAAGACCCCACGGGGCCGGTCCGCCCCGGCTCGATCGCATCAACTCCGAAGTAGGAGGGCTGGAGGAAAGCCATGACGAAGACACAAGTGAGGCGATTTACATTATTTGCCTCGGTGATCGCACTCCCGGCGACGGCACGAGCACAGGCACAAGAAGGCTGGTACGTCGGCGGAGGGGCGACGGCATCGTTCCTCAATAGTCCGCGTCAGACCGTGGCGAACGCGCCGATGCCCGGCAGTACGCTGAAGGTCATCAACAACGTCGATATGGGATTCGGCTGGCAAGCCGAGGTCGGCCGAGCCTTCCGCCGTTTCAGGATCGAGGCGGAGATCGGCCGAACCGAGAGCGATCCGCACAGTTACACTGTCACATCACCTGCCTCGCTCGCCAACACAATCCCGCAGACGGGCGAGTTTGCGGCAATGCGCTACATGGCCAACGGTTATTACGACTTCCTGGACGGACCCGTGCGCCCCTATGTCGGCGCCGGCGCCGGCATCGCCCGCGTGCACGTCGTCACGATCGGTCCGAGGGCGCCGTTTCCGACCGAGCCGCCTCGGACGCTGATCGACGACAGCGTCGGTCATTTCGCGTGGCAGTTGATGGTGGGCGTTTCAGTGCCAATGGCAAGGCGCCTGGCGCTGACCGCCCAATATCGCTGGTTCGATGCCGGCACGATCCATGGAGACGATATGCGCGGCCAGCGTTTCATCGAAACAATGCGGGGGCATAACCTCGATGCGGGGCTGCGCTTCACTTTCTAGCCCGGGCTGTATGCTTCGGGTGGAAAGCAGACTTAGCCCGATTTCTCCAAGAGCGGTTTGCAGAAGCTCACGTCGGCCGAGAGATGGAGACTCGGGTCGTCGATCAGCGGCACGCCGACGACGATGATGCCGACCTCACCGACGAACTCGCGCCAGCCATGCAGCGGCTTGGGAAGGTGGAAATGCATGCGGACTGGCCCCCCGGCCAGGCCAGGGTAACAGATGTTGTTATCGGGGCAATGGGCTGCTGGCTAATGGCATATGTGGACGGCTCCCTCTTGCAAGAGGCGTAAGCAGATATTTTGATCGGATCGTTTGCGTGCATATGTGCGGCCTGTTGGTGCGCTCGCATATGAACGCTGGCCAAGATGGTTTCCGCAGCTCGAGTTCCCAACAGGAATGCGGCCTCTAATCAGCCATTGCCATTAACGGATTGTCTCGCGCCTTGGATCGATCGATCACACCATCTGCTCATTTCCTGCAAGATCTCCACATCAGCTCAGCCACGATAGCGTTGGTCGTGCGCTCGTGGCTGGCCAATTGCTTATGCTGCGAGAGCCGGGATCGCTTGCTCGACAGGCCGGCGATACCGTTCGCCGCTCACCATCAGCTTCCACGCAATCCGCGCGATCTTGTTGGCCAGCGCGACCGCCGCAAGCTTGGGCGTTTTCCGCTCGAGCAACTTTAGAAGCCACGGCGAAGCGTTCCTGCCCTGGGTGCGCCGAACCTGCTGTATCACCGCGGTCGCTCCAACCACCAATGTGCTGCGCAACAGCTCGTCACCGGCCCGCGTAATCCCTCCCAGCCGCGTCTTGCCGGCGGTCGAGTGGTCCTTCGGCGTCAGGCCCATCCAGGCGGCAAAGTCTCGCCCCGATTTAAATTGGTGTGGATCGGGCGTTTTCATCATCAGCATGGATGCGCCGATCGGCCCGACGCCGGGTATCTGGGCCAGGCGCTGGCTGCACTCATCACTTCGGTGCCACTCCATGAGCTTGAGTTCGACTGCCTCAATTTCGCGTTCGAGCTGAGCGTATTCCCGGGCCTGAAGCGCAAAGAGGTCCCGCGCCAGTTTGGGAACCGCTTCATCGATCGCGATCCGCTCAAGCAGAGGCTCGATCCGACACATGCCCTTCGCCGCGGTCACCCCGAACTCGGCGGCAAAACCTCGGATGGCATTCGCGAGCTGCGTCCGCCGTTTTATCAATCGGGTGCGTACTCCCACCAGCATCAGCGCAGCCTGCTGATCTGCGGACTTCATCGGCACGAAGCGCATCGTCGGGCGGCTTGCGGCCTCGCATAGCGCTTCGGCATCGGCCGCATCGTTCTTGCCGCGTTTGACGTAAGGCTTGGCCAGCTGCGGCGCGATCAGCTTCACCTCATGCCCGAAGGAGCTCAGCAGGCGCGCCCAATGATGGGAGGCACCGCAGGCCTCGAGCGCGACAATCACCGGAGGCAATTTCTCGAAGAACTTGATCATCTCGCCGCGGCGCAGCTGCTTACGAAGCACCGGCTGCTCTGCGGCATTGACGCCGTGCAACTGAAAAAGGCTCTTTGACGTGTCGAGGCCAATGCGGATAATGTCTGTCACGGACGGCTTCCTTTTGTGAGTCCTACAACGACCTCACCTTGGCACATTGCGATGCCGCTGGGAGCCGTCCACCCCAACAGCTTTCGACCCATTCCTGCAATTGGGGAGATGGCAGCTTGTCGAGCGATTGCAGACATTAGCTCTTCTGTTACGCTCCTCGGCCTCGGGGGCCATTTGCCATGCACATCCATTTGCCCAAACCGCTACACGGTTGGCGAGCCTTGGTCGGCGAAATCGGAATCATCGTCGTCGGCGTTTTGATCGCGCTCAGCGCGGAGCAATTTGCCGAGTTTGTGCACGATCGGGCGCAGGTTCGGCATGGCGAGGAGGCGCTGACAGACAATTTCCGACGGTTCGTTACTTACACGGCCGAGCTCGACGCATACGCGCCATGCCTTACTGCCAGATCCGCGGAGCTCCGGCAGCTGATCGATCACTCGTCGGTTGACCACCGCCTACCCAATGTCGGTCCCATTCCGCAGGTCGAAGCTCGTCCCTGGCAGATCGACACATATGACGCGATGGTCGCTTCGCAGGCGATCACTCACGTCCCTCATGGCCAGGCGATACTCTATTCGCGGATCGCGATGTCGGCGATCGACATATACGACGATGCAAAGGTCGAATGGGCGGACTGGGGAATCCTCCGAGCCTTAGCGGACCGTCACGTCCCTATGATGGTGCAGAAGAAGCGCAGGATCGAATCGTTCTTGCCCGCGCCGTTCACCAGGACGCCCTCATGCGCCTAATCGCCACAAACACATTGGATCGGATCAAGCACACCGGCTTGCTGAACGATGCCGCCTTTGATTCAGCCACCATAGAGGGACGAAGAATGGCATCCAAAATGGCGATGTGCAGGCCAATCCAGGTGGGCTCTGCGCCGACAGTCTAGTGTCTGCTTCTGTAATGGGCCATTGTGTCAAGCCGCCCCGGTTGTCCTGCCGCTGGTTACTTGCTTCTGTCCGTGGTCAGCTTGAGCTGCCACATCATACCGTCAGAGGAAGCGGTGAGCCCATCTTTCCATCGTAGTCTGTGGAGCATGTCCACAGCTACAGCCGACATTCCGGCTTCACCAACTTCGCCGTCCCAGCGACGGGACCTCGGTGGCGCAGACTTCCCAGCCTGCCCGATCTCCTGAGCTCTCCTACCTTATGCGATCGCAGTCACTTCATTGGGCCAGCGGAAGTTGCTGCCGTCGATCCACATGCGATGCAGGATGACGCCAAGCTTGCGCGCGAGAGCGACGCGCGCCTTCCTCGTCCCGCGTCGCTTGGCAACCGCCATCCCCCATGCCTTGAGCCCTGAGAAGCGAACGGTGCGCGTGAGCATCACGCTCGCCGCTTCGTAGAGTGCCGTGCGCACCATGCGGTCTCCGACCTTCGTGATTGAGCCGGTCACATCGAGCTCGCCCGACTGATACTTCTTCGGAGTTAGGCCGAAGTGAGGACCGACATCGCGCGAGTGCTTGAAGCGTGAGGGATCATCGACGCCGCTCTTGAAGGTGATCGCAACGATCGCTCCGACACCCGGCACGCTCATCAGCTGACGGCAGACAGGATCATCACGAACAAGCGAGAGCAGCGTTCGATGGAGGCGCTTGAACTCGGCCTCGAGTGCAGATTTGGCGCCAAGCATCGCGTCGATGATGGTGCTCGAGGATCGGCTGGCCTTCAACCAGCTCGCCCACGCGCATTGCGAAGCGGCCGCGGCTGATCGGACCAACCTTGAGTTCGAAGCCGCGCAGCACACCACGAATGCTGCACTCGACGTCGAGCAGCTTCGATTGCATCAGCTTGCGCGCCGTCAGCAGCGCACGCACCTCCTGGGCGCCAACCGACTTCGCGTGCACGGGCCGGTACCAGCCGAGCCTCAACAGCTGGGCAATGCCGCGAGCATCGCGTCGGTCGGTCTTCACCGTCATCGCCGACAGGGCCGCCTTCACGTGCCGCGTCTCGA